>NZ_CP087196.1:4800000-6000000 GCF_024749285.1 Pseudomonas sp. B21-015 | reverse complement strand
CACTGAGTCTCGTGACTGGGGCTGGTTGGCGGTTTCTGCGGCCAGTCATCAAGCGCTGGTCGAGCACTTGCGCTCTCTCACACAAGCGCTGCTGCCCAATGGCGACAAGGTATTTTTTCGGTTCTGGGATGGGCGCTATCTGCTGCCAATTCTGCAATCCGCCGAGGTCGATTCCGTGCAGCTGCTGCCGCTGATCGGGCGTTGCCTGATCAATGGTCAGGCGCACGAGATCGGTGGTCGCGCGCTGAAAACCTCCCTCGTTTTTCCATGGTGGAAAGTCCCGGCGACGTTGTTGGAACAGCTCGCCGCACAGTCTGAAGTCACCCGAATCAACAACCTGCTGAAGTGGCTGAGCGAAGACCGCCCAGACCTGTTTGAAGCGTTTTCCGAAAGCGTTTTGCGGCGCAAGACCGCGAGTTTTCTTGAAGCGCCGGACCTGCCCCAAGCAGCGAAACAAGCGTTGGTGGATTACCTGATGGCGGAGCTGAGCTGATGGATCAGATTGTGCGCATCGAGCAGGAGCTCGACAGTTTTCCGAACACCCTGACGCTCTACCGCGAACAGCTCAAGCACTGGTTCAGCCGGGCGGCAGATACGGCCAGTCACGCTGCCGATCTGCCTTCGCTGATGGGCATGGAACGGATCATCAGATTCGGCAATGCCAGCACCGTGGTGAGCAGTGGCGACGACGACTTTCTCTCCACAGTCGTGCAGTGCCCGAAAGGCGGAAAGCTCGAGATCGAGAGCAAGTTCGAATCGGTTTATGACATTCCCGTGGGGAATATTCAGGTCGATGTGATTGCGCAGGAGGGCGGGGAGTCGACGCCGGTCACACTCGATAACAACGGCAAGGGAACATTCCGAGGGGAAGAGGGCAAGTTCTACCGCATTCACGTCCACAACGAAGTCACACCACAGCAAGTTGAAGATCTTTTCTCTTCCTACGATGGCCTGACGAAGGAACTCGACAGCTGGCTGCGCGATGAATGGCGGACGTTCAAGCCGAAGTGGTCGCAATCGTCTTCGGTGGCTGTAGGCAATGGAATGCTCGCGGGCAGTTGGGCGGCCATTGAAGGTGTGTGGGACGGCATCAGCCTGCTGTCGGACATTCTCAAGGATCCGGCGAGATTCGCAGAGCGGTTGGGTGAAAGCGCCGCAGCGCTGGAGAAGCTCGCCAAAACCGCACCGGATGTCATGGAAAAAGCCCAGTTGCTAGCCAGTGACGAAGCCGCGCTGTGCCTGCTGGTGCGCTGCGCCAGCCTGTGGTTGGACATGCTGCCACCGAGCGAAATCGCCGGCAAAACCGCCGAAGCGGTGTCGATGGTGGTAGTGCAGCTGTTGATCGACATCCTGATTGGCATCGTCCTGACGTTCGCCGGGGCGGGCGCCGGCATCGCCTATTTGACGATGCGTTTGGCTGATCGAGCCGCGCAGTTACTCAGTGCCGTTCTGCGTCTCGTGAAGGCGATTTTCACGATCATCAATAACTTCGTCAGCTACGTCGACCGCTACAAAAAAGTCGCCGCGCGTGGCATCGCGGCGGGCATGAAAAAAGGCCGGATGCAATTGAGCTGGAGCGCACGTCGCAACGCTTCGCTGAAGAAAGACGAACACCACGACGACTCCCCCGATCAAGCGAAAAACCCCAACGGTGACAGCGCCACTTGCGCGCCGTCGACCTGCAAAAATGGCTGCCCGGTATCGATGGTCACCGGTGAAGAACTGCTGACCCTCACCGATGGTTCGCTGGACGGCATCCTGCCGTTTGACTTCACCCGGCTCTATCGCACCAGCGCCGCCGAGATCGACTGCGGCCTGGGTTTTGGCTGGAGCCATTCGCTCGCCCATCGACTGGAAATCGACGGTGATCAGGTCATCTGGATCGACCACGAAAACCGCCGCACCACTTTCCCTATCCCGTCCGCTGAACGCCCGGCGATCCACAACAGCCTCTCGCGCGCCGCGATTTATCTCGGCGCTGCCCCCGAGGAATTGATCCTCGCCCAGGCTGGCGAAGATGCACGTTTTTATCACTTTCATCACGGTCGGCTGACGGCGATCAGCGACGCGTACGACAACCGCCTGCGCCTCACCCGCGACCGCCAGGAACGCATTCAACGCCTCGATAACGGCGCCGGTCGCGCCTTGCTGTTGCGCTATGACCGCGCTCATCTGATCGCCGTCGACTATCAGGTGTTTGTCCCGGCGCAGACCCTCGCCGAGGCCTGGCACACCGAGCAGACGCTGGTCAGTTACCGCTACGACGAATGCGATCAACTGATCGAGGCGAGCAACGCCGCCGGCGAGAGCGAACGTTACGACTACGACGACCAGCACGTGATCCTGCAGCGGCAGCTGGCCGGTGGGGCGAGTTTCTTCTGGGAGTGGGAACGGTCTGGCAAGTCGGCCAGATGTGTTCGGCACTGGGCGTCGTTTTCGCAGATGGACACCCGGTACGTCTGGGATGACGAGGGCAGCGTCACCGTCCAGAACATCGACGGCAGCGAAGAGGTTTATGTCCATGACGACCGGGCGCGGCTGGTGCGCAAGGTCGAGCTGGACGGTGGCGAACACCTCAAGGCCTATGACGATCAGGGCCGCTTGCTGGCCGAGCAGGATCCGCTCGGGGCCGTCACTGAATACCGCTATGACGAAGTCGGACGGCTGGTCGCGCTGATTCCGCCGGAAGACGAGCCAACGGCCTACGAATACCGCAACGGTTTCCTGCATGCGCGCTATCGCGGTAAAGCGGTGTGGAAGTATCAGCGCAATGCCCAGGGGGATGTCACCGAAGCCACCGATCCCGATGGTCAGGTCACCCATTACCACTACGACCCTCAGGGGCGTTTGCTGTCGATCCGCTACCCGGACACCAGCCGGCATGTGTTCGTCTGGAATGCCTTGGGCCAGTTGCTCGAAGAGACCTTGCCCGACGGTGGGCAGCGGCGCTTTTCCTGCGATGTATTGGGTCGGCAGATTACCCGTCAGGATGAACACGGTGCGCTCACCCAATACCAATGGGATGCCATCGGCCGACTGGTTCAGACGACGCTTCCTACCGGTGCCACTCGCGCCTTCAGCTACAACGCCTACGGCAAGATCACCGCCGAACGCGATGAACTGGGCCGCATCACCCGCTACGAATACGTCGACGACCTGCACCTGGTCAGCCGCCGGATCAACCCCGACGGCACCCAACTCAGGTATCGCTACGACAACGCGCAGCTACTGCTCACGGAGATCGAAAACGAATCTGGCGAAACATATCGCCTGGACTACACACCCAACGGATTGATCCGACAGGAAACCGGCTTCGACGGCCGCCGCACCGCGTACGTCTACGATCTCAATGGCCACCTGCTGGAAAAAACCGAGTTCGGCGATGACGGCTCGCAGCGGGTTACGGGGTATCAACGGGACTCGGCCGGACGGTTGCTGACCAAGACCCTGCCCGACGGCATCCAGGTCGACTATCGCTACGACTCGCTGGGCCGACTGACCAGTGTCGACGACGGCCACGACCATCCGCTGGAATTCGAGTACGACCAACAGGATCGCCTGATCACCGAGCACCAAGGCTGGGGCACCTTGCGTTATGGCTACGACGCCTGCGGCCAACTCAACCGCCTGCGTCTGCCGGACGGCAGCAAGCTCGATTACCACCACGCCAAGGGCGGCGCGCTGACGGCCATTGACCTCAACGGCACACGCCTCACCACCCACCAATTCGCCTTCGGCCGCGAACAGCAGCGTCAACAAGGTCAGCTCACCAGCCAATACCACTACGACGAACAAGGCCGGTTACAAGCCCACGCCATCAACCAGCAATCCAGTCCGCTGTACATGCGCCATTACGGGTATGCGGTCAACGGCAACCTGGCAACCATCGCCGACAGCCGTCATGGCCAGCGCAGCTATTACTACGACGCACTCAACCGCCTGACCCGCGTGCGCCACACCCGCGACGACCCACCGGAAACCTTCGCCCACGACCCGGCCGGCAACCTGCTGATGCAGGACCGCCCCGGCGCCGCGAAGGTGCTCGGTAATCGCCTACTCATGCAGGGCGACCGCCACTACGACTACGACGCCTTCGGCAACCTGATCCGCGAACGCCGCGGCACCGCACAGAAACTCGTCACCGAATACCGCTACGACTGCCAGCACCGGCTTATCGGCGTCACCACCCCGGACGGTCGTTGCTCAAGCTACCGCTACGACGCCTTCGGCCGCCGCATCGCCAAAACCGTTGACGGCAAAACTACCGAGTTCTTCTGGCAGGGCGACAACCTCGTCGCTGAAAGTAGCCACGAGCATTACCGCAGCTACGTCTACGAGCCGGGCAGTTTCCGTCCGCTGGCGATGCTCGACGGCAAAGGCCCGCGCAAGGCTTGCCCGTTCTACTACCAACTCGATCACCTCGGTACGCCGCAGGAACTGACAGATTACGGTGGTGAGATCGTTTGGTCGGCGAAGTACAACGCCTATGGCAAGGTCACGCATCTGGCGTTCGGAGGGGGAGAGCAGCTCGATCAGCCGCTGCGTTTTCAGGGGCAATACTTCGACGTCGAAAGCGGCCTGCACTACAACCGGCATCGGTACTATGATCCGGAGGTTGGTCGGTATCTGACGCCGGATCCGGTCAAGTTGGCGGGTGGGCTGAACCAGTACCAGTACACGCCGAATCCGACGGGGTGGGTGGATCCGTTGGGGTTGAGCGGGAATTGTCCGCCACCGAACAAACCTGGGTGTGGGGCGCCGGATGATACGACTGGCGCTAAGGTTGATGAAGGTGAGCCGGCGCTGCCGAAGCTGACAGGTGATCAGCGGAGGGCGCGGATTGATGAGTTGGCGGAGGCGGTTGCATTTAGACGATTAAAAGAAATGGAAGACTCGATAGATAAAGCTCACTTTTTACAAAGGCATGGAGCTCAAACGACTCTTCAATCTCAACTGGATCGTGTGAGTACAGGTAAGGACCCCGCGACGGGTGAGATTAAGTTTTATACAGAGGGAAGGAGAAGGGGGCAGCCTGTGATACCAAGTGCAGCGACTAAGTTTGTTTCCCATCGGGATCAACTAAATGCCATTTACAGGGCGAAACTAATATTTAGACAAAGTGGTCTTTTGAATTCTAGAGAGCCAATAGATTTTGGGCGTAAAGTTGGCGAGGGCTACAAAAGAAGAGGGCTTGAGTATGGGGAGCAGAACAAGGCTATTGTCATACTAAATGACGATGGTGATGCGATAACGTCTTACACGGAGTTCAGGTGATGAAGCCAAAACCGAGCATGGTTGTTTTGAGAAGCTTGCTTTTTGCCTTTGATATCGAAAATACAAAAAGTGAAGAAAGAGAAAAAATAATAGTATCTAAAGATGTAAATGATGATCGTGAGTTGGCTGAGTTGTTTGATCTTTTGCTGAAGCCAGATTTTCTAGTGTATCGGGCAGATGAGCGTCAATGGTTTATCGATACGATACTGTATTACTTAGATATGGGGGAAAACTTTGATGAGGTGTTCACAAGGGTGGATACGTACTTTGATGATGAGGTTAAAGATCAGCGTCGGTTTATGGAAGTTTTGCTGGATCGTTTGAAGTGTTATCAGTCGGAAAGTAATGGAGCGTGAATTATGCCTGAAGTTATTGGAGGGAGATAGTATCAAATAAATCTGTCCCATTTCGGTCTGCCCTTGATTAGGATGAGTGCAATGTTGAAGTGGCCTTTGTTTGATCTCCCGTTTGAGCCTTTGCTTTCGTATTGGCTGGGAGGTATTTCTACTTATGATCTTGAGGATACTCTGGGCGTTACTTTGTCGGCATATGATCCAAATAACAAGGATGACAGAGAGAAGATTATCAGGGGGTTTCTGCTAAATGATTTTGATGATCTTACTTGTAGGCACAGATTCTTGATGTTCAAGGTGCTTGAGGAGGCTTTGAAGCTGCCAGACTTTGATTTTTCTACTCAGTTTGAAAGCGACTACGACGCCAATACATCTATGGCTTGGGATGAAACAGAGATAGACGATCCTCGTGGATTTTTTGAAGATATATATAAGTTGGCAAGCGAAGAATGGAAAGCCGACCTACACAAGGCCAGTCTTGAAGACCAATCTACTTGGTGACAGAGGAGGCACGGCAGCGAAATTTCTGGGCAAGGTCGTCGGAAGTTTCCTTCAAAACGTATCGGTTTCCATGAACTGGTGCGAGGTGAGATCCATGGATAGTCTTTGGCTGTCGCTGCATATGCAGTGGCAGGGTGTAGGAACCCTTGGAAATTCACCGCGCATCAGCGCTGTCGTTTGATTGCGGCACTTAATTTGTGTCCGTAACATCGTTCGCGGCGGCTGTACGCGGGACACGCTTCGGCGTGGCTGAGTTTTGGTGGATCTCCTCAGTTTCCTACTCTCGCGTACGGCTGCCACCCAAGCCCGTAGGAAAGGCCGGTGGTAGCTTGAATTCATCCACCAAGGTCTCTCAAAAATGAAAACTCTTACACCTGATCCACCCTACGAAAAGCCAATCCCTCACCCCGACAACCGCTTCATGGCCCTCACCAGCAACTGCACCGACATGCCCACCCTGTTCGTCGATACCCACGCGCCGCTCGATGTTTTGCATGACGCTGGCAACTACCGAATTCGCGCAGTCACTCAGGTGCTTGAGAACATATCGATGCGCGGTTCGGTCGAGTGTGAGTCCTTCATTCTCAGCGATTTTGCCTTGCTCTGCGCCATTCCATTGCGCGATGGCTGTGATGTGCTGGATGTGATTGGGCGACGGTTACGGGCGCAACCGTAACATTGGCGAGACGGTGATCCTTCCCACATGGCTGTAGGAAGGATCATGTATTTTTCGATTTTTAGCGTTTATTTTGGTAAATATTGATCCTGAGATTTTATGAACGTGTTCAGCTCTTCAGAGTTGTAAATCTCAAGGCAAGCGTAAAAAACCATTTTTTTATCTGAGTGTTTGCTGACCGATGAAAAGTTTGTGTAGGCGTCAAGCATGAATTTTTCGGTTTCCATGTATGGATTGTGTGTGACTTCCAGGGTGTCTTCATTTTGTATTATTAGATGCTGGCCTTTTCCCATTGCTGAGTAGGCCCCAATGGCGAGGCCTATATCAGATTTTATTTCTGATTCGCCTTTGAATTGGCTGGATATGCAGTTGGCTAATCCATAGTCTTTCAATGTTTCCCGAGCTTTGTCGATATACGCTTCCGCAGATATCGCTCGGCCCGAAATGAATAGAAGTAAAAGCAGAATTGCCCGTGAGCGTGTCATTCCTTCAATTTCCAGAAATTTATCTTTTTTAATTTTACATTTGGATTGTCATAAGTATGGCTGTCTTGCCGATGGTAGTCGCTGTCGTCACCGGTCATGCCCCCATCCCAAAGGGTTGCATGCCCTGTTGCGTCGCTCCATCCGGCGATTTCCATAATGATGACGCCTTTCTTGCCATTTATATAACTCAAATTGCTTTGGGTTATTGTGTGGTCGGGTTCGCCCCACTTATGTTTCAGGAAGGCAAGAAAATCTACCACTTTCATGATATAGGGGAGTTTGTCTGCTCCGGCAAGCCGATAGATAGGGGTATTGGGTATGATTGTGCCTTTGGGTATTTTGTATCCGCCGTAGTTAAATGCCCTGCTTATTCTTAAGGCGCAAGCATTTGCATAGGCGTCAGGCTTGTCTGCCCTTGCCGCTTCGACGGGGCCTCCGACAAGGCCATAAACATCTATGGATGACTTATGTCCTACTTCTGCGTATGCGTTCCATAAATTGCTAAAACGGGGTCTTTTAATAGAGATGCTGAATGAGGCGTCGTCAGAATTGATAGCCATTATGCTTCACCTTCCATGTTGATAGCTTCGCTTCCAAATGCGCTCGGAATGATAGTCACGCCTTTGGCTCCAACTGCTCTTGAATAGTAGCTGTTTTATGAGGCGTCCAGCTCACAGCGGGGGCAAGTCCCCTTGTCGCAGAAGCAAGATCAAAAGATCGCAGCCTCCGGCAGCTCCTACGGGGGGTGTGATCGTTTTCTTGCTTCTGCGTTGGGATGATTGCCGGGCAGATTGCCCGCTCAGCCGCGAACCCCTGACGTTCTGCGCCGTACAAGGTAAACTTCCCGGCCTTCGCAGGAGCAATCATGAATTATCGTCACGCCTTCCATGCCGGCAATCACGCCGATGTGTTCAAACACCTGACTTTGACCCGCCTCATCGCCCTGATGTCGCGCAAGGAGCAGCCGTTTGCCTATCTCGACACTCACGCCGGTATTGGTCTGTATGACCTTCAGGGCGATCAGGCCAGTCGTACCGGTGAGTACCTGGAAGGGATCGCGCGGTTGTGGGATCAGCCGGATTTGCCGGCGTTGACCGCCGATTACATGAAGGTGCTGCACGACATGAACCCGGATGGCCAGTTGCGCTATTACCCGGGGTCGCCGGAGTTGGCGCGGCGGCTGACGCGGCCGCAGGATCGGCTGATGCTCAACGAGAAGCACCCCGAAGACGGCTTGCTGCTCAAGGACAACATGGCCGGTGATCGTCGGGTGAAGGTTCACCTGGGCGAAGGCTGGCATGTGCCGCGGGCGATGTTGCCGGTGCAGGAGAAGCGGGCGGTGATGTTGATTGATCCGCCGTTCGAGCAGCTCGATGAGATGCAGCGTTGTGCGGCGTCGTTGAAAGAGGCGATTGGCCGGATGCGGCAGACGGTGGCGGCGATCTGGTATCCGGTGAAGGACCAGCGCATGTTGCGTCGTTTTTATCAGGACCTGGCCGGCACGGGCGCGCCGAAGTTGTTGCGGGTGGAGTTGCTGGTGCATCCGCTGGATACGCCCAATAGCCTGAATGGCTCGGGGTTGGCGATTGCCAATCCGCCATGGGGGCTGGAGGAAGAGTTGCGTGAGTTGCTGCCGTGGTTGTCCAAGAAGCTTGGGCAGACTCAGGGTGGGTGGCAGATGGATTGGTTGATTGCCGAGAGTTGATACATTGCATTAGTGGCGTCTGATCCGACGCCATCGCGGGCAAGCCCGCTCCCACAGGGTGTTATGTCGATCACAACATAGTGGTCAGACACATCACCTTGTGGGAGCGGGCTTGGTCCGGGCGGCGATCCGACGATGCTTTCAGGGCCCGAAAATCAGATCGGGCACGTTACGCCAGTACCGCCAATCCCACAGTAGCCTTCGGGATTCTTGGCCAGGTACTGCTGGTGATACGCCTCGGCGAAGTAGAACGTCGGCGCTTCTTCGATTTCGGTGGTGATGGTGCCTTTGCCAGCCTTGGTCAACTCGGCCTGGAATACTTTCTCGCTAGCCTTGGCCGCAGCCAGTTGCGCCGGGTTGGTGGCATAGATCACCGAGCGGTACTGGGTGCCGATGTCGTTGCCCTGGCGCATGCCCTGGGTCGGGTTGTGCAGTTCCCAGAACATCTTCAGCAGCTGTTCGTAGCTGACTTTTGCCGGCTCGTAGACCACCAGTACCACTTCGCTGTGGCCGGTCAGGCCCGAGCAGACTTCTTCATACGTCGGGTTTGGCGTAAAGCCGCCAGCGTAACCCGCCGCCGTACTGACCACGCCTTCGCGCTGCCAGAACTTGCGCTCCGCGCCCCAGAAGCAGCCCAGGCCAAAGATCGCGAAATCCACGTCCATCGCGAACGGGCCCAGCAACGGGGCGTCGTGGACGAAGTGCTTTTCCGGCACGGTCATCGGGGTTTCGCGGCCAGGCAGAGCTTGTTCTTTAGTCGGGAGCACGTTTTTGTTCACCAGAATTTCCGAGCGCAGAACCATGATCAGTCCTCTCAGTCAGGTTGAGATGTAAATAAACAGACTGCCAGTGTGCCTAATGCCGGTCAGTTACGCACTATCCCTGTGGGAGCGAGCCTGCTCGCGATAGCGGTGTGTCAGTCAGAATCCACGTCACTGATAGATCGCTATCGCGAGCAGGCTCGCTCCCACAGGGATTGCGGTGTGCTCAGGCGAGTGGGCCGCGCGGGTAGCGTTTGAGCTTTTCGATCAGCTCGGAACCCGGGATCGGCCGGTCGAACAGGTAGCCCTGGCCGACGTCGCAGCGGTGGCGGCGCAGGAAGGCCAGCTGCTCGGCCGTCTCGATGCCTTCGGCCACGACCTTGAGTTTCAGGTTGTGGGCCATGGCGATCACTGCGGAGGTGATTTCCATGTCGTCCTGGTTGTCCGGTATTTCATGGATGAAGCTTCGATCGATCTTGATGATGTCGATCGGGAATTTTTTCAAGTAGCTGAGTGACGAGTAACCGGTGCCGAAGTCGTCCATGGCCAGGGTCAGGCCCAGACGCTTGAGCTGGTCGAGCTGCAAGTGGGTGTCTTCGGTGGCCTCCAGCAGCAGGCCTTCGGTCAGTTCCAGCTCCAGCAGGTTGGCCGGCAGCTCTTCTTCTTTGAGGATGTTGGCGATGGACGCCACCAGGTCCGGGTCGGAGAACTGTTTGGGCGACAGGTTGATCGCCACTTGCAGATTGCCGAGGCCGGCGGCGGTCAGGTCTTTGCTCATGCGGCAGGCCTGGCGGGCGATCCATTTGCCGATGGGGATGATCAGCCCGGTTTCTTCGGCCACGCTGATGAACTGGTCCGGGCGGATCATGCCCTTTTCCGGATGGTTCCAGCGCAGCAGCGCTTCCATCCCCAGCAAACGACCGCTGCGCAGGCACAGCTTGGGCTGGTAGAACACGTCCAGCTCGTTTTGGGTCAGGGCGCGGCGCAGGTTGTTTTCGACGAACAGTTTGTAGCTGGCCTCGGCGTTCAGCGCTTCGGTGAACACCTGTACCTGGTGTTTGCCGTTGGCCTTGGCCTTGTGCAGCGCCAGGCCGGCGTTGCGCATTAGCGTCTGTGGGTCGCGGCCGTGCAGCGGCGCGCAGGCCAGACCCACGGAGCCGGTGACGCTGATCAACTGATTGTCGACGAACATCGGTTTGTCGAGGGTTGCCAACAATTGGTTGGCGACCTGCTGGCCAGCCAAGAGGTCCGTGTCGTCCAACAGCACCGCGAATTCATTACTGGCAAAACGCGCCAGGCTGCCGCTCGGGCTCAGGCTGTTGCGCAGGCGCCGGGCCAGGCTGATCAGCAGCTTGTCGCCGGTCTGGTGGCCGAGGCTGTCGTTGATCCGCTTGAAGTTGTCGATGTCCACCAGCAGCAGGCTGATCGGCGTATCGCTGTCTCGGGCGAAGCGTTCGTCGAGGTTGCGAATGAACGCCGGGCGGTTGCCGAGGTTGGTCAGGTTGTCGGTGTAGGCCAGGCGCTCGATGCGCTGCTGGGCGAGCTTGGTGTGGGTTATGTCTTCGTAGATGCCGATGTAGTGGGTCAGTTCGCGGTTGTCGCCGTAGACCTTGGAAATCGACAACTGACCCCAGTAGGGTTCGAGGTTTTTGCGTCGGCTCTTGAACTCGCCCTGCCAGCTGTTGCTCTTGGCCAGTGCAGACGGCGCGTCGAACAGCAGTTCGCTGAGGTTTTCCAGCGCCGGCAGTTCCGACAGCCGCTGGCCGTGGACTTCTTCGGTGGTGTACTGGGTGATCGCCGTGAAGCTTGGGTTGACGTACTCCACCACGCCGTCGCAATTGACCAGCAGAAAGGCGTTGGCGCTTTGCTCCACTGCACGCTGGAACAGGTGCAGGGCGTTGGTGGCGGTTCGGCGATTGTGGTTGTTGATGACCTGGGCGAACTGATCCGCCAGTTCGCCGGCAAAGGCGATTTCGTCCGACTGCCAGGCGCGGGTCACACCGGATTGTTCCAGGCAGAGCACGCCGACCACCTGGCCATCGATACGGATGCTGGCGTCGAGCATGGCGTTGACGTCGCGGGGGCGCAGGCTCTCGGCCATGTGCCGGGTGCGCGGGTCACGCATGGAGTTATGGGCGTCGATGGCGCGGCCGGTGTGCAAGGCGTCGAGGTAATCGGGAAAACCACTGACGTCGATCGGTTCCGGCAGTTTGTGATTGCGGGTGGCGCGGTGATAGGCCGAGATCGGCGTCAGTAGCGAACCGTCGAGGTTCCACAGGCTGGCGCAGTCGATTTCATAGATATCGCAGGCGCTACGGGTGATCAGCTCGGCGGCTTCTTGCAGGGAGTTGTTGGTGCTGTAGCGCTGGCGGGTCAGCAGCAGAATCAGGTCTTGCTGGGCGCGCACCCGCTCCAGGTGTTGGAGTTGTTCCTGCTGGGCACGTTGATTGAGTTCCAGGGCGATTTGCAGGCGCGAATTCTGGGTTTCCAGATCCAGCACCGGCAGCAGGGGGTCATCGATGAACAAGCCGTCTACGACCATCAGGTAGCCGCGCAGAAGGTGCCGATTGTGTTGTTTGTAAGCTTCGCCCAGTTCCAGCAGGCTCAGTTCGCCGGCGGCGGTGTGCAAGGTGTAGCGGATCAGATAATGCGGGTTTGCGGTGAGTTGCTGCTGGATCGTGTCGTGCAGTTGATAGCGCGCCTCGGGCTCCATCAGGCTGGCGTAGGGCGAGCCGACCAGGGCACAGAGCTCCACGGCCGGCAGGCCGAACTGTCGTTCGCAATTGGGATCGAGAAACAGCAGTGCCCAGCTCGGTTCATTCAGCCGTTCGAAACGCAGCATGCCGAGCCGCGAGGGCACAGGCAACTGCGTCACTACCTCGGCCACCATACGGCTGGCGGCATCGGGTTGGCTTTTCATGGAGGGAAACTCGCTTCGAATATGCTGATCGCGCCGGGCTCTCGCCCTCTTTACTGTCGCCTGCGGCAAGGTTGCATCATTGCGACACCGACTGACAAGAGACATGAAGGCCAAGTGCTATAAGAATATGTCGGCAGGGGCGAAGATTTCTCCAATTCATGGGTGAAAGTAGTGGTGTGGGCCGAAAAATCGCAGCCCGCAGGAGCTGCCCAAGGCTGCGATCTTTTCGGGTTCAACGCAATTTGATGCTGATCGACTGCAATGGCTTGCCATCCCGATCGTGATAATTGACGCGAACCTGTTCGGCCTCGACGATCAGATGGGCAAAGTTGTCCTGGCTGATCACTTCACTGGTCAATTCGTGCCGATAGTCTCCGGCGGCTGTTCGGGCCAGCGCTTGATCGAGGATGAAGGTCGATGCCTTGGCATACGGCAGCAGTTTGCTGTTGCACAGCGGTGAAGACACGATGGTGTGAACTTCGAAATCCGAATCCTCGGTGTGGGTCAGGCGGCTGGTCAGGGAGCCGTGGACATCGCCGGAAATGAAGAAGACGTTCTTGATGCCGCGCGTGCGAATCGTCTCCAGCAGCCGTAGCCGTTGTTCCGGGAAGGCTTTCCAGGCGTCATCGCCATAGCTTTTGCGGTCGGGGTAAAACATGACGCTGGTGACCACGAATTTGACCCGGGCAGGGCTGTTGATGAGCCATTTGAGCAGCGCCTGTTCCTGTTCTTCGTCAAGGATGCGCCGGTCGTTGGCTGACAGATTGCGTCGGGTTCGGCTGTCGGTAATAAACCATTCGATATCGCCCTCGCAGAACTGATACCAATACTGTTCCAGTCTTCTGCTTACTTGCCCGTTGCCAAGCAGTTCATGGGCGGGACTGTGGCTGGCTTGATATAACTCATACGCTGCAATGGCGTTTTTATATAAGTAATCATCGGCCTTGCTTTTGTTGGCCGGCCAGTTGTCTTCGATTTCATGGTCGTCGAGGATCATGTAAGTCGGCACGCCGGACATTAACTTCGAGATATGAGGCTGCGAAAAGCCGTGCGGTACTTGCTGAGGATATCTTTGTATTCCCGGTCGGGGGCTACGAGGTTCAGGTCGTCGACGTAAATCTGGTCACCCGTCATCAGCATGGCGCTGATGGGCGGCTCGGCGCGTCCCGCCAGGTTTGTGATCGAGGCAAAAATCCGGTCGCCCAGATGCGGTGCCGACGCAATGCCAGCAGTCATTCGCAAGTAACGACATGAGCCGACGATATACGCCCGTGGCGTTGTGGTTTTGCTGGACTGAGTGCGAAAGCGGTAGATCTCCCGCGGCCATTGCAGCGGCAACTCCTGAACCGTCTCCACGGTATGCACCGGGCTCATGGGGCTGAACCAGCCGGCCTGGTATTCATAGTTGGTATCGCTGGCAAGATCGTTGAGTGTCATCACATCAGACAT
Organism: Pseudomonas sp. B21-015; assembly: GCF_024749285.1. Classification (NCBI taxonomy): domain Bacteria; kingdom Pseudomonadati; phylum Pseudomonadota; class Gammaproteobacteria; order Pseudomonadales; family Pseudomonadaceae; genus Pseudomonas; species Pseudomonas sp. B21-015. The sequence continues at coordinate 5,985,876 of NZ_CP087196.1, read as the reverse complement.
ATCCCGCACGATGGTCAGTTTTGCAAATAGGCCTTTGGACCAGTGTGCCTCGTCAGTGCGTCGATAACGGATGCCTGCAAATACCAAGGCATTGTCCTGTGACTCTCCGCGCAAGAAAATGCGGGCATGGTTAGTTGTGGTGTGGCCAATGATAGGGCCGACAGTAGGTTTGAACATATTCGAATCCGTTCGAGGTAATGCTAACTAAGCTGATTAAGTAATCGAAGTTCCTATTGGGAATCCTCGAAACTAAGACTAGTTATTGGTTCGCGAAAAATATCGGGCAGAAGTGGACTTGAGTTGTAAGCAACGTAAGCCTTGGATGTAGGAAGAACGCGCAGAGGAGGGCTCAACACCCGTCAATCAAGGTGCGGAATCTGTGGGGGGCGGGCTTGCTCGCGAAGGCGGTGGCACACTCAACATTGATGTCGCCTGATACACCGTTTTCGCGAGCAAGCCCGCTCCCACATGGATTGCGTTTAAAGCAAAAAAAAGCCCCGCCAAATTGGCGGGGTTGAGGTACGAGCGTGGCGCTCGGAAAGCGTGGAACGCGACGGGCCCTCCGGTCAAGGAGGGCCAGCCGGTGTTACAGCAGGATGGTGCGGATGTCCGCCAGCAGGTCGCTCAGACGCTTGGTGAAGCGTGCAGCGGCGGCACCGTTGATCACACGGTGATCGTAGGACAGCGACAGGGGCAGCATCAGTTTCGGCTGGAAGGCTTTGCCGTCCCAGACTGGCTGGATGGTTGCCTTGGAAACACCGAGGATCGCCACTTCCGGCGCGTTGACGATCGGCGTGAAGCCGGTGCCGCCAATGTGGCCGAGGCTGGAAATGGTGAAGCAGGCGCCTTGCATGTCGTCGGCCGAGAGCTTCTTGGTCCGGGCTTTTTCAGCCAGGGCCGCGGCTTCGGCTGCCAATTGCAACAGGCTCTTCTGATCGACGTTCTTGATGACCGGTACCAGCAGGCCATCCGGGGTGTCGACCGCGAAACCGATGTTCACGTACTTCTTGCGAATGATCGCCTTGCCGCTTGGCGCCAGCGAACTGTTGAAGTCCGGCAGTTCCTTGAGCAAGTGAGCGCAGGACTTGAGCAGCAGCGGCAGGATGGTCAGCTTGACGCCAGCCTTCTCGGCCACGGCTTTCTGTGCGATACGGAACGCTTCCAGCTCGGTGATATCCGCCGAGTCGAATTGCGTCACGTGTGGCACGTTCAGCCAGCTGCGGTGCAGGTTGGCAGCGCCGGCCTGCATCAGGCGGGTCATCGGCACTTCTTCGGTTTCACCGAAGCGGCTGAAGTCCACGACCGGAATCGGCGGGATGCCCGCGCCGCCAGTTGCGCCGCCAGCGGCCGGTGCTTCCTTGGCCTTCTGCATCATGGCTTTGACGTAAACCTGCACGTCTTCTTTCAGCACACGACCGTGCGGGCCGCTTGGGCTGACCGCGCTCAGCTCGACGCCGAATTCACGGGCCAGTTGGCGCACCGCAGGACCTGCGTGAACCTTGGCGCCAGGCTTGGCTGGAGCAGCGGCCGGGGCGGCAACTGCAGGCGCGGCTGCAGCCTGAGCAGCAGGTGCAGCAGGAGCGCTCGGAGCAGCAGCGGCTGGAGCCGGGGCCGCAGCAGGCGCCGCGCCTTTGACTTTCAGCTTCAGGATCAGGTCGCCGGTACCGACTTCGTCATCCAGCTTGATGGAAATGCTTTCCACCACACCGGCGGCAGGCGATGGAATTTCCATGCTCGCCTTGTCGGATTCCAGGGTAATCAGCGACTGGTCGGCAGCGACGGTGTCGCCAGCCTTGACCAGCACTTCAATGATCTTGGCCTTGCCCGCCGAACCGATGTCCGGGACGTGAATATCCTGAACGCTGTCGGCAACCGGTGCCGCCGGGGCTGCGGCGGCAGGCGCCGGAGCAGCGGCAGCAGGCGCAGCAGCCTGAGCTGGCGCGGCAGCGGCCGGTGCAGCAGCACCCGCCACTTTCAGGGCCAGAATCAGGTCGCCAGTGCCGACTTCGTCGTTGAGTTTGACGCTGATGCTTTCAACCACGCCCGCAGCGGGCGAAGGGATTTCCATGCTGGCCTTGTCGGATTCCAGGGTGATCAGCGACTGATCAGCCTCGACGGTGTCGCCGACCTTGACCTGGATCTCGATGATCTGGGCCTTGCCCGACGAACCGATGTCCGGCACGTGCACTTGCTGAATGCTGGCGGCAGCCGGCGCGGCAGCAGGAGCCGCCGGCACAGGCACAGGTGCAGCAGCCGGCTTGGCTTCAGCCTTGGCAGCTGGCGCAGCGGCAGCGGCAGCCGCAGGGGCCGGGGCAGCGACACCTTCGACTTCCAGTTCCAGCAGTTCGTCGCCTTCTTTCAGGCGATCGCCCAGCTTCACTTTCAAGCTCTTGATGATGCCGGCCTTAGGCGCAGGCACTTCCATGCTCGCCTTGTCCGATTCCAGTGTCAGGATGCTCTGATCGGCTTCGATACGGTCGCCGACCTTCACAAACAGTTCAATTACTTCACCTTCACCGCTGCCGATGTCAGGTACGCGAATGAGTTCGCTCACAGAGTGTCTCCTCAGCAGTCCAGTGGGTTGCGTTTTTCCGGGTTGATACCGAACTTGGCGATGGCTTCAGCCACCACTTTAGGTTCGATGTCACCACGGTCAGCCAAGGCTTCCAGGGCTGCCAACACCACGAAATGACGGTCGACTTCGAAGAAGTGACGCAGCTTCTTGCGGCTGTCACTGCGGCCGAAACCATCGGTGCCCAGGACTTTGAATTCCTTGGACGGGACCCACTGACGAATTTGCTCGGCGAACAGCTTCATGTAGTCGGTAGAGGCGATGACCGGACCTTTACGGCCGTTCAGGCACTCTTCGACATAGCTCAGCTTAGGCTTCTGGCCAGGGTGCAGACGGTTGGTACGCTCAACGGCCAGGCCATCGCGACGCAGTTCGTTGAAGCTGGTAACGCTCCACACGTCAGCGCCGACGTTGAACTCTTCACGCAGGATCTTCGCCGCTTCACGGACTTCACGCAGGATGGTGCCGGAGCCCATCAGCTGAACGTGGTGCGCCGCTTCGCGGGTGTCTTCCTCGAGCAGGTACATGCCTTTCTTGATGCCTTCTTCGGCACCGGCCGGCATGGCTGGCTGCTGGTAGGACTCGTTCATTACGGTGATGTAGTAGAAGACGTCCTGTTGCTCTTCGGTCATCTTCTTCATGCCGTCCTGAATGATCACCGCCAGCTCGTAGCCGTAGGTTGGATCGTAGGTGCGGCAGTTCGGGATGGTGGCAGCCAGCAGGTGGCTGTGACCGTCTTCGTGTTGCAGGCCTTCACCGTTCAGGGTGGTACGGCCGGCGGTGCCGCCGATCAGGAAGCCACGGGTACGGCTGTCGCCAGCGGCCCAGGCCAGGTCGCCGATACGCTGGAAGCCGAACATCGAGTAGAAGATGTAGAACGGCAGCATCGGCTGGTTGTGGCTGGAGTACGAAGTGCCGGCAGCGATGAAGGAGCTCATGGCGCCCGCTTCGTTGATGCCTTCTTCGAGGATCTGACCCTTCTGGTCTTCCTTGTAGAACATCACCTGGTCTTTATCGACTGGCTCGTAGAGCTGGCCGACGGAGGAGTAGATGCCCAACTGACGGAACATGCCTTCCATACCGAAGGTACGGGCTTCGTCCGGGATGATCGGGACGATGCGCGGGCCGATTTCCTTGTCCTTGACCAGTTGCGCGAGGATCCGCACGAAGGCCATGGTGGTGGAGATTTCACGGTCGCCCGAGCCATCCAGGATCGCCTTGAGGGTGTCCAGTGGAGGGGTCGGGATGTTGAAGCTCTTGGCGCGACGCTGAGGCACGAAACCGCCCAGTGCGGTACGGCGCTCGCTCAGGTAACGGGCTTCGGCGCTGCCTTCTTCCGGTTTGAAGAATGGCAGGTTTTCCAGTTCATCGTCCTTGACCGGGATGTCGAAACGATCACGGAACAACTTCAGGCTGTCGACGTCGACTTTCTTGGTGTTGTGCGCAGTGTTTTTCGCTTCGCCGGCACCGGTGCCATAACCCTTGATGGTCTTGGCCAGGATGACAGTCGGTTGTTCTTTGTGGTTGACCGCTTCGTGGTACGCCGCGTAGACCTTGTACGGGTCGTGGCCGCCACGGTTGAGCTTCCAGATCTCGTCATCGGACAGATCGGCAACCATCGCCTTGAGTTCTGGCGTGTTGAAGAAGTGTTCACGCACGAATGCGCCGTCTTTTGCTTTGTAGTTCTGGTACTCGCCGTCGATGACTTCGTCCATGCGGCGTTGCAGGATGCCGTCGACGTCCTTGGCCAGCAGTGGGTCCCAGAAACGGCCCCAGATGACTTTGGTCACGTTCCACTGAGCACCGCGGAACACGCCTTCGAGTTCCTGGATGATCTTGCCGTTGCCGCGAACCGGGCCGTCAAGGCGCTGCAGGTTGCAGTTGATGACGAAGATCAGGTTGTCCAGCTTCTCGCGGCCGGCCAACGAGATGGCACCCAGGGATTCCGGCTCGTCGCACTCGCCGTCGCCCAGGAAGCACCAGACTTTCTGTTTGCCCGGCTGGATGAAGCCACGGTGTTCCAGGTACTTCATGAAGCGTGCCTGGTAGATCGCCTGGATCGGACCCAGGCCCATGGATACGGTCGGGAACTGCCAGAAGTCAGGCATCAGCCAAGGGTGCGGGTAGGACGACAGGCCCTGACCGTCGACTTCCTGGCGGAAGTTGTTCATCTGGTCTTCGGTGATGCGGCCTTCCATGAATGCACGGGCGTAAACGCCTGGCGAGGTGTGGCCCTGGAAGTAGATCAGGTCGCCGCCGTGTTCGTCGGTCGGGGCCTGGAAGAAATAGTTGAAGCCGATGTCGTACAGGGTTGCACTGGAGGCGAAGCTGGAGATGTGACCGCCCAGGTCAGAATCTTTCAGGTTCGTGCGCATCACCATGGCCATCGCGTTCCAGCGTACCAGCGAGCGAATGCGGCGTTCCATGAACAGGTCGCCAGGCATGCGTGCTTCGTGGGTAACGGGAATGGTGTTGCGGTATGGCGTGGTGATGGCGTAAGGCAATTGCGAACCGCTGCGGGTTGCGAGTTCGCCCATACGGGTCATCAGATAGTGAGCACGGTCTTCGCCTTCTTTGTCGAGAACCGATTCCAGGGCGTCCAGCCATTCCTGGGTTTCGACGGGATCGAGGTCTTGCATGGCTTGCTCCAGGGCGGAAAGGCTTCCAGAATCGGTTGCCTGAGTTTGCGACTGGCCTTGTGGGCAGACGATTATAAATTCTTGGATTGCCGATAGGTTGTTCCGGCGGCGTGTAGTTTTACTACAAATCTTCGGGCATTTCAGCCTTTCGAATGTATAGACGAGTAGTAAAACTACAGATGATTGGCTTGTGGCCTCCGGCTGCGTTGTGAGAATAATCGTTAAGGTTGGTCTTTTGCCAACCATAAAAGGTGAAAGCTTGATGGTCGCTGCCAAAAATAAAGATATTTCAGCTATTTCTAACCTTTGTTCGACAGTTGATCACGTAGTGTATTTTCACAAAACACTACATGCAGCCCTTCGCACGCCGATCAAGGATAGACCATGAGCCATCCTTCGCTTGCCGAACTGCCCGGCGTACTCCTGCCGTTGGTCACCCGTGCCGAGCAGTCGTTCCGTACGACGGTCGGGGTTCTTCCCGGCGACCATGGCCTGTCCACCTGGACGCCTGAGCGCTGGGCGCAATTTGCCCGCGTCACCGCTGCCAGTGACTTTGTGATTGAACAGAGTCTGCGTGACCCTTTGATGTTGCTGGAGCTGGTGCAGTCCGGCGAACTGGACCGCGCCTTTGCTCCGGGCGAATTGTGCGCACAGATTGCGACGGCGGTGAGCGCCGCCGAAACCGACGACCAACTTGGCCGCGCCCTGCGTCGCCAGCGCGCACGCCAGCAAGTGCGGATCATCTGGCGCGACCTGACCCGCCAGGCGGATTTGATCCAGACCTGTCGCGACCTCTCGGACATGGCCGATGCCAGCATCGATCAGGCCTATCAGTGGTTGTATCAGCGGCATTGCCAGCAGTTCGGCACGCCCACCGGGCGACGCAGCGGCGAGCCGCAGCAGATGGTTATCCTCGGCATGGGCAAGCTTGGCGCGGTGGAGCTGAATCTGTCGTCGGACATCGACCTGATCTTCGCCTACCCCGAGGGCGGCGAAACCGTCGGCGTGAAGCGGTCGCTGGATAACCAGGAGTTTTTCATTCGCCTCGGCCAGCGGCTGATCAAGGCGCTGGACCCGATGACCGTCGACGGTTTCGTGTTCCGCGTCGACATGCGCTTGCGGCCTTACGGTTCGGCCGGTGCCCTGGTGCTGAGCTTCAACGCGCTTGAGCAGTATTACCAGGATCAGGGGCGCGACTGGGAGCGCTACGCGATGATCAAGGCACGGGTGGTGGCCGGCGATCAGGTGGCCGGCGCCCAGTTGCTCGAGATGCTGCGGCCGTTCGTCTACCGGCGTTACCTGGACTTCTCGGCCATCGAAGCGCTGCGCACCATGAAGCAGCTGATCCAGCAGGAAGTCCGGCGCAAGGGCATGGCGGATAACATCAAGCTCGGCTCCGGCGGCATCCGTGAAGTCGAGTTTATCGCCCAGGCCTTCCAGCTGATTCACGGTGGCCGCGACCTGAGCCTGCAACAACGTCCTCTATTAAAAGTACTGAGCACCCTGGAGGGGCAGGGCTACCTGCCGGCGGCGGTGGTCAGCGAATTGCGCGAAGGCTACGAATTCCTGCGTTACACCGAGCACGCGATCCAGGCGATTGCCGACCGCCAGACCCAGATGCTGCCGGATGGCCCGCAGGATCAGGCGCGCATTGCCTTTATGCTCGGGTTTGCCAATTGGACGGCGTTCCACGAACAACTGATGTACTGGCGTGGACGGGTGGCCTGGCACTTCGGTCAGGTGATCGCCGATCCCGACGAAGAGGAAGGAGCCAGGAACGAAGTGGTGGTCGGCGGGGAATGGCTGCCGCTATGGGAAGAGGCGCAGGATGAAGAGGCCGCGTGCCGTCAACTCGAAGAGGGCGGTTTCGCCGATGCCACCAAGGCGTTGAAAGCCCTGGCCAGCCTGCGCAGCAGTCCGCAATTGCGCGCCATGCAGCGCCTGGGGCGTGAACGTCTTGATGCTTTTATTCCACGCTTGCTGGCTCAGGCCGTGGAACATGCCAATCCCGATCTGGTGCTGGAGCGGGTGCTGCCGCTGGTGGAAGCCGTGGCGCGTCGCTCCGCCTATCTGGTGTTGTTGACCGAGAACCCCGGCGCCTTGCGTCGCTTACTGACACTGTGCGCCGCGAGCCCGTGGATTGCCGAACAGATCACGCGCTTCCCGTTGCTGCTCGACGAATTGCTCAACGAAGGCCGGTTGTTCAAGCCGCCGTTGGCGCCGGAACTGGCGGCCGAGTTGCGCGAGCGTTTGACGCGGATTCCCGAAGACGACCTTGAGCAGCAAATGGAGGCGCTGCGACATTTCAAACTGGCGCACCGCTTGCGCGTCGCGGCCTCGGAAATCGCCGGCAGCCTGCCATTGATGAAGGTCAGTGATTACCTGACCTGGCTCGCCGAAGCGATCCTCGAACAAGTGCTGGCCCTGGCCTGGCGCCAGACCGTGGCCAAGTACGGTACGCCGCTGTGCTCCGACGGCACCTTGTGCGACCCTGGCTTCATCATTGTCGGTTACGGGAAAGTCGGCGGTCTGGAACTGGGGCACAGTTCGGACCTGGACCTGGTGTTCATTCATGACGCGGATCCGCAAGCGGAAACCGACGGCCCGAAACCCATTGACAGCGCACAGTTCTTTACCCGGCTCGGGCAGCGGATCATTCACTTGCTGACGGCCCAGACCAACTCCGGTCAGCTGTATGAAGTGGACATGCGCCTGCGGCCGTCCGGTGCGTCCGGTTTGCTGGTGAGTTCATTGGGGGCGTTTTCCCGATATCAGGAAAACGAAGCCTGGACCTGGGAACATCAGGCGCTGGTGCGGGCGCGGGTGCTGGTGGGCAGTCAGGATGTCGGCCAGGCGTTCGAGAAGGTTCGCGCGACGGTATTGGCCAAATCGCGGGATCTGTCGACCTTGCGCCAGGAGGTCAGCGAGATGCGCGCCAAGATGCGCGATAATCTCGGCAGCAAGAGCACGGCGGCCGGCACGGCGGCAAATGCCTTCGAGGCCACGGCGCCGTTCGATCTCAAGCAGGACGCCGGAGGTATCGTCGATATTGAATTTATGGTGCAATACGCGGCTCTGGCGTGGTCTGAGGCGCATCCGTCCTTACTGCGCTATACCGACAATATCCGCATTCTGGAAGGGCTGGAAGAGGAGGGGTTGATACCCGCCGAAGACGCCAGCCTGTTGCGTGAGGCCTATAAAGCCTACCGCTCCGCCGCTCACCGGGAGGCCTTGCAGAAGGACGCCGGGGTGATACCGGGCGACCAGTTCGTGGATGAACGGCGGCAGGTCATGCGGATCTGGCGCGAGCTGGGGTTAAGCTGAAGCTGACATGAGCGTGGCAGGCTTTTGTGGCGAGGGAGCTTGCTCCCGCTGGAGTGCGAAGCGCTCCCGAATCAGATTGTGCGGTCTGTTAGATGAAAACGCAGTGGCAGTTTTGGGGCTGCTTCGCAGCCCAGCGGGAGCAAGCTCCCTCGCCACATAGATTTATGCTAGCTGACATGGATGTGTATTAAATTTATCCGACGAGCCCCAATCGGCTCGTCCAAATGACCTGACGGCTCACCCCGAAGGTGCTGGATTCTCGAGGCGGGGAGGCGTATGCCTCCCCGGCTCGTTTTTGGAAACCACATGAAAATTCTGATCGTTGGGCCCAGTTGGGTCGGTGACATGGTGATGGCGCAGACACTTTTTCAGTGTCTTAAACAGCGCCACCCGCAATGCGAAATCGACGTGCTGGCCCCCGAGTGGAGCCGGCCGATCCTCGAGCGCATGCCCGAAGTACGCCAAGCCTTGAGCTTCCCGCTTGGCCATGGCGTGCTGGAGCTGGCGACGCGTCGGCGCATCGGTAAGTCCCTGGCCGGTCAGTACGACCAGGCCATCCTGCTGCCCAATTCGCTGAAGTCGGCACTGGTGCCGTTTTTTGCCAGCATCCCGAAACGCACCGGCTGGCGCGGCGAGTTCCGCTACGGTTTGCTCAATGACGTGCGTACGCTCGACAAAGAGCGTTACCCACTGATGATCGAGCGCTTCATGGCCCTGGCTTTTGAGCCCGGCGCCGAGCTGCCGAAGCCGTATCCACGGCCGAGCCTGCAGATCGACCCGGTGACCCGCGACGCCGCACTGGCCAAGTTCGGTCTGGCCCTCGACCGTCCGGTATTGGCGCTATGCCCCGGCGCCGAGTTCGGCGAATCCAAACGCTGGCCGTCCGAGCACTACGCCAAGGTCGCCGAAGCGAGGATTCGTGAGGGCTGGCAGGTCTGGCTGTTCGGCTCGAAAAACGATCATGCGGTGGGCGAAGACATTCGAGCGCGGCTGATTCCCGGTCTGCGTGAAGAGTCGGTGAACCTCAGTGGTGGAACTTCCCTGGCCGAGGCCATCGATCTGCTGTCCTGTGCCGACGCGGTAGTCTCCAACGACTCTGGCCTGATGCACGTGGCCGCGGCGCTGAACCGTCCATTGGTGGCGGTGTACGGCTCGACGTCGCCGGGTTTCACGCCACCGCTGGCCGAACATGTCGAGATCGTGCGCCTGGGCATCGAATGCAGTCCGTGCTTCGATCGCACCTGCCGTTTCGGTCATTACAATTGCTTGCGCCAACTCATGCCGCAAGCGGTGAACGAAGCCTTGCAGCGGTTGCTGGGCACTGTGGTCGAGGTCAAATAGTTTGCGGGTACTGTTGATCAAGACTTCTTCGCTGGGCGACGTGATTCATGCGTTGCCAGCGTTGACCGACGCGGCGCGGGCGATCCCCGGCATCAAGTTCGACTGGGTGGTGGAAGAAGGCTTCGCCGAGATCCCGACCTGGCACCCTGCCGTGGGCAAGGTGATTCCGGTGGCGATCCGTCGCTGGCGCAAGAACATCTGGCAGACCATCAAGAGTGGCGAGTGGAAGCGCTTCAAGCAAAGCGTGCGCGCGACAAAGTATGACTTGGTGATCGATGCCCAGGGCCTGCTGAAAAGCGCGTTGCTGACCCGCTATGCCAAAGCCCCGGTGGCTGGGCTGGACAAGAACTCGGCCCGTGAACCGATCGCCGCGCGCTTCTATTCCCGGCGTCTGGCCGTGGCCCGTGGGCAGCACGCAGTAGAGCGAGTGCGTCAGCTGTTCGCGGTGGCCCTGGGTTACGACCTGCCTAAAGGGCTGGGCGACTACGGCCTGAGCGTCGAACGGCTGGTGGAATTGCCGCGCAAGAATCCGTACGTGGTGTTTCTCCATGGCACCACCTGGGACACCAAGCACTGGCCCGAAGCCTATTGGCGCGAGCTGGCCGAGCGGGTGGGGTACCTCGGTGTGGCGGTAAAACTGCCGTGGGGCAACCCCATCGAAAAGGCCCGCGCCGAGCGCATAGCCAAAGACATGAAACACGTCGAAGTGCTGCCTAAGCTGAACCTGGCGGGTGTCGGCAAAGTCCTGGCCGGGGCGCAAGCCTGCGTGGCGGTGGACACCGGTCTCGGTCACTTGGCCGCAGCGCTGGACGTGCCGACCCTGTCGCTGTTCGGCCCGACCAACCCGGGCCTGACCGGCGCGTACGGCAAGTCGCAGATTCACATGGCCAGCGACTTCCCTTGCGCGCCGTGCCTGCAAAAGAAATGCACCTATCAACCGACGGCCGACGATGCCCGTCGGTTCGACCTGAAGCGCGAGTGGCCCCTGTGCTTCACGCGTCTGAATCCCGAGCGTGTCGCGAGCCGACTGAGCACGTTGTTACTGGCTGAGGAGCTGCGCTGATGCAATTGGCATTTGTCCTGTACAAGTACTTTCCATTCGGGGGCTTGCAGCGCGACTTCATGCGCATCGCCCTGGAGTGTCAGCAGCGCGGCCATCGGATTCGCGTCTACACGTTGATCTGGGAAGGTGACGTTCCGCCGGGTTTCGAAGTGTTGGTGGCGCCGGTCAAGGCGTTCTTCAATCATCGGCGCAATGAGAAACTCACCGAATGGATGGAGGCCGATCTGGCCAAGCGTCCGGTGGACCGCCTGATCGGTTTCAACAAAATGCCCGGCCTGGACGTTTATTACGCCGCCGACGGCTGCTTCGAAGACAAGGCGCAGAACCTGCGCAACTCCCTGTACCGTCGCTGGGGCCGTTACCGGCACTTCGCCGAGTACGAGCGCGCGGTGTTCGCCAAGGACGCCAAGACCGAAGTGCTGATGATTTCCGAAGTCCAGCAGCCGCTGTTCATCAAGCATTACGACACGCCGATCGAACGTTTTCATCTGCTGCCACCGGGCATCGCCCAGGACCGTCGTCGCCCAGCGGACGCGGATGACATTCGCGCCGGGTTCCGAGCCGAATTCAACCTGAAGGACGATGAGCTGCTGCTGGTGCAGATCGGCTCCGGGTTCAAGACCAAAGGCGTGGACCGCAGTCTCAAGGCGCTGGCCGCGCTGCCCGCCGAGCTGAAAAAACGCACCCGACTGTTTGTAATTGGCCAGGACGACCCCAAAGTATTCCAGTTGCAGAGCGCCACATTGGGGCTCGGCGACAACGTGCAGTTCCTCAAGGGGCGCAGCGATATCCCGCGTTTCCTGCTCGGTGCCGATCTGTTGATCCACCCGGCGTACAACGAAAACACCGGGACGGTATTGCTTGAAGCCCTGGTGGCTGGCTTGCCGGTGCTGGTGAGTGCGGTGTGCGGCTACGCCCATTACATCGCCGAGGCCGACGCGGGTCTGGTGCTGGACGAGCCCTTCGATCAGGCGCAATTGACTCAATACCTGACTGGCATGTTGAACGACGCAAATGCACGGGCGGCCTGGAGCCGCAACGGTCTGGCCTTCGCCGAGACGGCCGACCTCTACAGCATGCCGCAGCACGCGGCCGATGTGATTCTGGCGGAGCACGCTTAATGAAGTTGATGCTGGCTGAACCGTTCAAGAGCCTCTGGGCCGGACGCGATCCGTTCGCTGAAGTCGAGGGCCTCAAGGGCGAGGTGTACCGCGAGCTTGAAGCGCGCCGGACACTGCGTACTGAAGTGGATGGTCACGGGTTCTTCGTGAAGATCCACCGGGGCATCGGCTGGGGCGAGATCTTCAAGAATCTGCTGACCGCCAAGCTGCCAGTGCTTGGCGCGGGCCAGGAGTGGAAGGCCATTCAACGCCTGCAAGAAGTCGGCGTGCCGACCATGACCGCTGTCGCCTACGGCGAAAAAGGCAGCAACCCGGCGGACCAGCATTCGTTCATCGTCACTGAAGAACTGGCGCCCACCGTCAGCCTCGAAGATTTCAGCATCGACTGGGTCAAGCAGCCGCCCGAGCCAAAACTCAAGCGCGCCTTGATCGCCGAAGTCGCGCGCATGACCGGCATGATGCACCGTGCCGGGGTCAACCACCGCGACTGCTACATCTGCCACTTCCTGCTGCACACCGACAAGCCGGTGACCTTTGATGATTTCAAGCTGTCGGTAATCGATCTGCACCGTGCTCAGACCCGTCCGACGATTACCCAGCGCTGGCGCAACAAGGACCTGGCGGCGCTGTATTTTTCGGCGCTCGACATTGGCCTGACCCGTCGCGACAAACTGCGTTTCCTCAAGGGGTACTTCCAACAGCCCCTGCGCCAGATTCTGGCTGAAGAAGCTGGACTGCTGGCATGGCTCGAAGGCAAGGCCAACAAGCTCTACGAGCGTAAGCAGCGATACGGGGACGCGCTCTGATGTCGGGTTGGACACTGGAACCTGCTTACAGCGATCTGGCAGAAGACTTCGGCAGTCTTGACGCGGTGTTCGCGCTCGAGGGCGAGCGACTGACCCGCGATCCACTGTCCGAGGTCATTCGCGTCCAGCGCAATGGCGTCAACTATTACGTCAAGCGCTACGTCGGCGCCGGCAAAGGCCTGCGCCGTTATCTGGGCAAACCGCGGGTGAAGGCCGAGTGGCAGAACCTCAAGCGTTTCGCCAAATGGGGCATTCCCACCGCCGAAGTAGTGGCCTGGGGGCTGGAACGGCGCGGTGTGGCATACGACCGTGGAGCGATGATCACACGCGAGCTGCCCCATACCGAAGATTTGTCGGCCCTGGCTGATCGGCATGATCCGAAACTGGCGGACCGCGCCTGGGTCGACAACATCAGTCGACAGCTGGCGGGCTATACCCGGACGATGCACGACCACCGTTTTACTCATAACGATTTGAAGTGGCGCAACCTGCTGATCGACGATGAGCCCCGGCTGTTTCTGATCGACTGCCCCAACGGTGATTTCTGGCGCGGCTTCTGGCTCAAATACCGGATCACCAAAGACTTGGCTTGCCTGGACAAGGTGGCCAAGTATCACCTGTCGGCCACCCAGCGTCTGCGCTTCTACCTGCAATACCGCCAATGCACCCGGCTCAATGCCGTCGACAAGAAACGGATTCGGCACGTGGTGAGATTTTTCGAGGGACGCGAATGACTGATTTTCTGGCTGCTGAAGACCGTGCGCTGCTTGAGCGCCATGGCCTCGGCACCTTTGACGCGCTCTGGGCCAAACAGCTCGAAGCTGTGGATGAACCCAACACCGCTCGGGGTGGCTGGAGCAGTGTGTTTCGGCTGGAACTGGAAGGCCATGGCTACTACCTCAAGCGCCAGAGCAACTACCTGACGCGCACCTGGCATTCGCCCTTGGGCGAGCCGAGTTTTGCCCGTGAGTTTCGCAACATCAGTCGTTATCAGGCACTGGGTATTCCGGCGCTGCAGGCGGTGTTTTTTGGTGAGCGCAAGGTCGACGGCGAAGTCCGGGCGATTCTGCTGACCCGCGCGCTGGATGGTTGGGATGATCTGGATTCGCTGTTGCAGCGCTGGTCGGATCTGAGCGCGGCACAGCACTCGGCCATTCTCAAGGCCTGTGGGCGACTGGCGCGACGCCTGCATGAGGTACGTCAGGTTCACGGTTGCTTCTACCCCAAGCACATTTTTCTTCAGGCCACCGGTGACGGTTATCAGGCTCAGTTGATTGACCTGGAAAAAACCCGGCCGCTGTTTTTCGGCCAGCGTGATCGGATCAAGGACCTGGAGCCGTTGCTGCGGCGGGCGCCGGAATGGAGCGAAATTCAGCTGCGCGAGTTGTTGGCGGTATATCTGGATCAGCCGCTGAACAGTTCGCTGGTGGACCGCTGGGTATCGCGCCTGAGTGCACGGCGCAGTCATAAGGAGGCGCGTTGATGCGTTTGTCCGAACTGAAAAACGCCGGACGTAGCCCAAGCCTGCCGCTGAGCATTCCACTGGCCGATGCCGCGGGGCCTGCCGAGTTGCAGTTGCTGAGTCTGCTGCGGGTGTTGCCGGGGCAGCGTTACGTTGGCGCTGGCGTCTGGCGCGGCCGGCCGGTGTTGGCCAAGTTGCTGGTTGGCGGTAAAGCGGCGCGGCATTTTCAGCGTGAGCTGGATGGCGTGCGTTTGCTCGCTGCGCAGGGGCTAACCACGCCGTTGCTATTGGCCGATGGCCTGAAGGACGGTGAGGGTGGCTGGCTATTGTTCGATTTCCTTGAGGGCGCCGAGAGCCTGGGGGATGCCTGGAAACAGGTCGAACACTTGCCTGCGTTGGCGGATGAACAATCGGCGGTGCTGGCCGACGCCTTGGGCGCCATTGGGCAACTGCACAGCAAAGGCCTGTGGCAGGAAGATTTGCACCTGGACAACCTGCTGCGCCACGGCGGTCAATTGTATTTGATCGATGGTGCCGGGATCTGTGCCGAGACGGCTGGCAAGCCGCTGTCGCAGCACAAAGTCCTGGAAAATCTCGGGGTGTTTTTCGCCCAGTTGCCTAAATCGCTGGAGCCCTTCACCGAAGAGTTGCTGGTGTATTACTTGCTGGGCAACGGTGAGCATGCCTTGCCCATGGAAGCGTTGCAGAAGCAGATCGACAAGGTTCGCCGCTGGCGTTTGAAGGACTTCCTGATCAAGGTCGGCCGCGAATGCACGCTATTCAGTGTCCAGCGCGGAGCGTTCGGCTTGCGGGCGATTCGCCGTGACGAAGAGGCCGCGATGCTGCCAGTGCTGGAGCAGGCCGATGCCTTGCTCGATCAGGGCCATCTGTACAAGACCGGCGGCGCGGCGAGCGTCGGCAAGGTCGACGTGGCGGGGCGCACGTTGGTGGTCAAGCGTTACAACATCAAAGGCTTTGCTCACTGGCTCAAGCGTTTCTGGCGCCCGAGTCGCGCCTGGCACTCATGGCGTGAAGGCAATCGCCTGGCGTTCCTGGGCATCGCCACGCCCAAGCCATTGGCCTTGCTGGAGAAGCGTTTTCTCTGGCTGCGCAGTCGGGCGTACCTGGTGACCGAGTATTTGCCGGGGCCGGACATCATCGAGCGCTTTGCGCCGTACGTTGAAAGCGGTGAAGCGCCGCAGGCCGAGTTGCAGGCCCTGGATTATCTGTTTGCCGAGCTGATTCGCGAGCGGATCAGCCATGGCGATTTCAAAGGCCATAACCTGTTCTGGCAGCAGGATCGCTGGGCGCTGATCGATCTGGATTCGATGTGTCAGCATGCCTCGGTCAGTAGTTTCGCCCCTGCCTATGCGCGGGACCGGGCGCGGTTCATGCGTAACTGGCCCGAGGGCAGTGCGCTGTACCAAGTGATTGATCAGCGGTTGCCCAAAGCTATCTCTAGCGCTGCCTGAATCCCATCGCGAGCAGGCTCGCTCCCACAGTGATTCTCAGTCGTACACAAAATTTGTGCTCGACATAAACCTGATGTGGGCGGGCTTGCTCGCGAAGAGGCCGGAACTGTCAGCCAAGTCCCCTGCTGGTAGAGACGGACAAGTTTTTATGAATCGTCCTACATGATCTGCAGAGCCCATGAACTGTGCCCTGAATAGCCACGATGCTAGTTTGCCCGACGTTCCCGGAGGGCAGATTTTGACGATAAAAATGGCTGTATTGCTGAGCACTTTCTCACTGGCGTTATCCGGCTGCGGGACCGCTGTCACGGTGCTGCAGGATGACGAAGAGGTCGCCCGTGGCCTCAGGAAGCAAAAGACCTACTGCCAGTCCATCCCTCGCATCTATAGCGGTCTGGCTCACGATTTTTGCGTATTGAACGCACCGCCCGATCCCACCGGTATTCTGGTGCCGTTCGTATTGCTGGATCTGACCCTTTCGGGTGCCTTCGACACGATTTCCTTGCCCTACACGATTTACCGGCAGGCTACGGACGGCAATATCAGGATTTACTGGCGGGCGGGTCCTGGATGAGCAAAGGAGAACGCTTGGGCTCGGCGTCATCTTCACGGCGCTGATAAGGGCAGGGGCATTTCCCAATGCCAGTCAGTCAAGCGCAATCCCTGTGGGAGCGGGCTTGCTCGCGAAGGCGATGTGTCAGACAGCATTAATGTCGACTGACACTCTCTCTTCGCGAGCAAGCCCGTTCCCACAGGTTCCGCACCTTAACTGATTGGCATTAGGGTCATTCCCGCCACGTTTACGCTATAATCCCGCCCTTTAGCTGTCTCTCGCCCCTTGCGAGGGCACATTAATTTTTGAGGCGCATTGCGCCTGCATGCAGACTAAAGAGGCTAGACCCCTGTGGCATTGACGATTCTTGGCCTGTCCGGCGCCCTTAGCCATGATCCTTCCGCAGCCTTGTATATCGACGGCAAGCTGGTCGCGGCGGCTGAAGAAGAGCGCTTCGTGCGCGATAAACATGCAAAGAACCGCATGCCTTACGAATCGGCGAAGTTCTGCCTCGAGCAGGCTGGCATCAAGCCGTCCGACGTTGATGTGGTGGCGATTCCGTTCGCGCCGATCAGCCTGTTCGGCAAGGCGCGCTGGCACTACGCCAAGCGTTACTGGTACGCCCCGGACCGCGCCCTCGACGCGATCCTGATGGGCAACCGTCGCTACAAGCGCTATCGCAACAAGATTGTCTGGTGCCTCGAGCAACTGGGCTTCGATCCGAAGAAAATCAAGATCGAGCCGGTCGAGCACCACCTTGCCCACGCCTCCAGCGCTTACCACTGCTCCGGTTTCAAAGAGAAAACCGCGATCCTGGGGATCGACGGCAAGGGCGAGTACGCCACGACCTTCTTCGGTTACGGCGAAAACGGCAAGATCCACAAGATCAAGGAATTCTTCGATCCGGACTCCCTCGGCGGCCTGTATGGCGCAATCACCGAGTTCCTCGGTTTCGAGATGCTCGACGGTGAGTTCAAGGTCATGGGCATGGCGCCATACGGCGACGCCAGCAAATACGATTTCTCGCGTCTGGCCTCGTTCGAGAACGGCGAGCTGGTGATCAACACCGACTACGCCAACGTCATCGGCCTGCGTCGTTATAAAGAGAAGGGCAAGGGTTTCTACTTCTCGCCGAAACTGATCGAGTGGCTGGGTCCGAAGCGTGAAGGCGATATCGCCGACGAGCCGTACATCCACTACGCCGCGAGCATGCAAGCGCTGTTCGAGAAACTGGCGTTGCAGATGATCGACCACTACCTGGGTGATGTGCTCAAGGAAACCGGCAAACTGGCCTTCGCCGGTGGCTGTGCGTTGAACGTCAAGCTGAACCAGAAAATCATTGCCCGCGACGACATCAAAGAACTGTTCGTTCAGCCTGCCTCCGGCGATGCCGGTACCGCGGTCGGCGCTGCGGCTTACGTGTCCCACGCCCGTGGTGTACCGGTCGAGAAGATGGAACACGTCTACCTCGGCCCGTCCTACAGCAACGAAGACGTGCTCGCTGCCTGTGCCCGTCACCCGAGCAAGCCTGCGTGGCGCAAGCTTGAGAACATGCCGGAAAGCATCGCCAAAATCATGGTCGACGGCAACCCGGTGGCCTGGTTCCAGGGCCGCATGGAGTTCGGTCCGCGCGCCTTGGGCGGTCGTTCGATCATCGGTTGCCCGAGTGCTGTCGGCGTGGCAGACCGGATCAACCATCAGATCAAGTTCCGCGAGCGCTGGAGGCCTTTCTGCCCGTCGATGCTCGACACCGTGGCTCCGCAGATGATCAAGATCGATCACCCGGCGCCGTTCATGACCTTCACCTTCGAAGTGGCTGAAGAGTGGAAAACCCGTGTGCCGGAAGTCGTCCATGAAGACGGCACATCCCGGGCCCAGGTGCTCAAGCGCGAATACAACCCGCGCTACTACGACATGATGAAGGCGCTGGAAGTGCTGACCGGTAACGGCGTGTCGCTGAACACCTCGCTCAACCGTCGTGGCGAGCCGATGATCTGCTCGCCGACCGACGCCTTGAACATGTTCTTCGGTTCCGACCTGCAGTACCTGATCATGGAAGACATTCTGGTGGTCAAAGAGGGCGCGGACGCTTATGACACGCTCGGCTGAACGCCATGTGCTGCAGTTTTGTCACGGCTATGACGGGCCGTTTCTGGACTGCGCCCGGCAGTACGCCAGCCTGTTTGCGGGGACCGGTTATCGCGTGACCACGGTGTTTTTGACCGGGGCTGCAGATAGCCAAGTCGCCGCGAGCTGCGCTTCCGATGAAGTGCTGTTCATGGAGTACAGCTCCAAGGCCATTCGTGGCCTGAAGCTGGGCGCCATCGGCGATCTGCGCAAGATCGCCGCGTCGCGCAACTTCAGTTTCTGCATTGCTCACCGTTTCAAACCGATCTACATCGCCTTGCTCGGTACTTCGTTGCCGGTCATTGGCGTGCATCATGCGTTTGGCGATTACCAGCGCAGCACCCGCAAATTTTTCGCGAATATTTTCCGCAAGCGCCTGAGCCTGATCGGCGTCTCCGATGCGGTACGTGACGACATGCGCCGTTGCTTGCCGAAATGGCCGGCCGGGCGGATTCAGACGCTCTATAACCGTGTCGATGTGCCAGCGTTGCAGACCAGTCAGGTATCGGTTCGTGAGGCCCGGGAAACCCTCGGTCTATCGATGGATGCCTGGATTGTCGGCAACGTCGGGCGCCTGCATCCGGACAAGGACCAAACCACGTTGCTGCATGGTTTCGCCGCGGCATTGCCGGGGTTGCCGGCCAACAGTCAGTTGGTGATCCTGGGCAGCGGTCGGCTGGAGCAGGACCTCAAGGCCCTGGCGCGTGAACTGGGTATCGGTGATCGCGTGTTGTTCCTCGGTCAGGTGCCCGAGGCGCGTCGTTACTTCCGCGCCTTCGATGTGTTTGCCCTCAGTTCCGATCACGAACCGTTCGGCATGGTGTTGCTGGAGGCCATGGCCGCCGGTGTGCCGTTGCTCGCCACCGCGTGCGGTGGGGCCAGGGAAGTGGTCGAAGGCGTGGGCATTCTGTTCCCGCTGGGTGATGCCGAGCACCTGGCGCAAGGGTTGCAGCATCTGGCCGCGATGGACGAGCAGCAACGTCGCCAATGTGCCGAGCTGATGTTTGACCGCTTGCGTGAGCGCTTCTCCGATCGCGCGGTGCGCGACGCTTTCTGGCATTTGCCGCACGTTACCGAACTGGCACCGAGGGGCTGATGCTCAACCGATTTCAAAGCTGGCGCGAACGTGGCTGGGCGCAGGTCGACGCCTCGGCTTATGCACAGGCCTGGCAACGTTTTGGCGGCAGCGTCGCAACTCATCCTCTGGTGGTCGAACGTCTGGCACAGTTGGCCGACATCCCGGTGCGCTATCTGGCGTGGGAGCAGGACGGCGAACTGAAAGCCGCCATTCCAACCTGGGGGCGCGACCTGGCGCTGTCCAAGGACGTGCTCAAGCGCAGTGGTAAAAAAGGCCTGTTTGACCTCGGCAATGCCGAGTTGATCCTGCCGGCCGCCGCTGATGCCCAGGCACCGCTGCGCCATCGCGGGCGTTACCTGTCGGCGCTGAGCGAAGGCCGCTTCACCGGCATCAAGTTGCAGACCGAACAGCTGGCGTTGGCCCGGACACCTGAAGAGCTGTCGAAGAAGTTTCGCTACAACCAGCGCCGGGAATTGCGTCTGCTGGAAGAGGCGGGCGGCGTGGTGCGGCCGGTTGCCGAATTTTCCAGCCGTGAACTGGCGGTTATCTATTGCGACCTGTTCCAGCGTCGCTGGGGGTTCCCGGCCACCGGTGCCGAGCGCATGGGCGAAGTGATCGAATTGCTGCGTGAGTTGCTGATCGGCTCGGTGATTTTCCTCAACGACGCACCGATTGCGATTCAACTGGTGTACCGCGTCGAGGCGCCGGAGTGGATCAGCGTCGAGTACGTCAACGGCGGTGTCGATCCCGAGACCCGCGAGTTCAGCCCCGGCAGCGTACTGAGCTTCCTCAACACCCAAAGCGCCTGGGAGCACGCACGCGCGTTGGGTAAGCCCCTGCGGTTTTCCTTTGGTCGGACCGACCGTGAGTACAAGGACCGCTGGTGCAATTCTGTGCCGGTCTTCACCGTATGAGCCAACCCATGAGCCGCAAACAGCAACTGCTCAAGCGCCATCGGCGCAACAAACGTATCGGTCTGTTGATCGCGTTGATGCTGTTGATCGCCATCGGTGTGCTGGTGGCCTGGTGGCTGCCGCTGGTGCTCGCGGTGCTGGGCTGGATCGCCCACGAGGCGTGGTTCGCCGACCATCTGTTTTATTCGCCCAAAGACGATTACCAATACAGCTTCCCGCCGTACACACCGCAGCCAAAAATTCACTTGGACGGTGAACGGCTGCGGCTGGACGAGGGCGTCATGCTGGTCGATGACGCTACGCTGGTGCTGGCGCTGCGGGTGAAAAGCACTTGGCTGGGGCGCTTTATCGATCCGGTGGTCGAATTGTCGGGGGGCGATAATCCCGACCGACAAACCTTCGAACGCGGTGTAAACGGCTTGCGTTACCTCAACCTCAGTGGTCAGGCGCACGTGCTGTCGAAAGGCGAGTTGCGTTTGCGCGGGCGATTCTGCCGATTACTTGGCGAACCTGTGCTCTGGGCGTTCGAGCAACCGGACTACCGTCGTCAGCGAGTGATGGTGATTGCACCCCATGCCGATGACGCCGAATTGGCCGCCTACGGTTTGTACAGCCAGGCCGACGAAGCCTGGATCGTCACCCTGACCGCAGGTGAGATCGAAGCCGAACACTATCAGCAAATGGGCCTGAACAAGGTCGAGTCGGCTCGTCTCAAGGGCCGTTTGCGCGCCTGGGACAGTATCGCCGTGCCGCGCTGGGCCGGGGTGCCTGAAGCCCATTGCGTACAGCTGGGGTATTTCTGTCTGCAACTGGCAGCGATGCAGGCCGCGCCGGACACGCCTGTGGGTTCGCGGGAAGCAGACTTGAGCGACACCCGGTTGTTCCGTCAGTTGAATCCATTTGTTCTGCCGGGCGATGTCGACGGTGCGCCGACCTGGAACAATTTGCTGGCCGATCTGCGTGAATTGTTGCTGCGAGCCCGTCCGGAAGTGATCGTATTGCCACACCCGACCCTCGATCCGCACCCCGACCACATTTGTGCACAGGAAGCGGTCCTTGAGGCATTAAGGGGGCTGGAATGGCAGCCGATCACCGTACTCGGCTACGCCAATCATCTGCATGACAACGATCGCTGGCCAATGGGCGACGCCGGGCATGGCATCGCCCTGCCGCCGGCATTCGATTCGGTAACGTCGATGCAGCCTTGCTGCCTGCCAATGCCCTTGGCGCTTCAGCGTGATAAGGCCATGGCGTTGGGCATGATGCACGATCTGCAACCGACCCAGCCGTTCAAGCGACGTTTGCGACGGTTGATACAGTGGTTGCTGGCCAGTAGAGTGCCAGCTATCTATGGAGAGAACGATTTCTTTCGCAAAGCGGTCAGGCGCCACGAGTTGTTCTGGCTTCTGAAGCATGATGAAACATTTGGGCGACAGAAATGAAGTACAACGCGGCCTAGCATGGCCCGTATATAAGCAGCAGTGAGTATTTCTGTGATCAATCCATGCCCGCGTATTCTTTTCTTGATCCCGTATTTCGGTCATTGGCCGTTCTGGATGCCGTTTTTCCTCGAGAGCTGCCGACGCAACGCCGATATCGACTGGTTGCTGTTCAGTGACTGTGGCACGCCCGAGAATCTGCCGCCCAACGTGACTGTCGAGGCCATGAGCTTCAGTGAGTATTGCGCGCTGGTGTCGCGGCGACTGAATATCAACTTTGCGCCTGATGCCGCGTACAAGCTCTGCGACATCAAGCCGGCCCTGGGGCATATCCATGTCGACCGCCTGCAAGGCTATGATTTCTGGGCATTCGGCGATATTGATCTGGTGTATGGTGACCTGCGAAGTTATTTCACTGCCGATCGGCTGGCCAGTTATGACCTGTTCTCCACCCATGAACGACGGGTATCGGGACATCTCTGTCTGATGCGCAACACCGCCCGCAAGCGTGAGTTGTTCATGCAGATGAAGGACTGGCAAGCGCGCTTTGCCGATCAGGCGCATCACGCGCTGGACGAGGGAGCGTTCAGTCGAATCTTCCTCTGGCGCAAGAATTTTCCCGAGCCTTTGTTCTCCCTGGTGGGCAAGTTCAATCCGTGGCGTCGACGCAGCGAATTCACCGAAGCGTTCAGCACTCCGGGTGGCTGCATCAAGTGGCATGACGGCACGGATGACTTTCCACATCACTGGTACTGGCGCAATGGTTGTTTGAGTAACGATCGCGATGGCGATCACCGGTTTCCGTATTTCCACTTCGTTTGCTGGAAACGCAACGAATGGTCACGGTTGCCCCCACCCGATCCGGCCGAGATCAGGCGCCTCGCCGCCGAACCGGCCTGGGTCATCGATGCGACTGGTTTTCACCGGGGAGAGTTATGAGTCAACGGTCAAAGGTTCTGCAATTGCAACCTGACTACAACGTCAAAGCCCATGATTTTGCCGACCTCGCGGAGCAGATCGTCAAGGCCCTGCCGAGCGATCGCTATGAAGTGACCGCGGCATTCCTGCGCGGCAAACCCAGGCCTGGCGAGGCGTTGAGCCGCGCGGACCGTTCGGTGTATTTCGAGTTTTCCGACAAGTCCCTCAAGGGCATGCGCCTGCGCGCCATGTGGGAGTTGTACAAGTTCTGCCGCACAGAAAAATTCGACGTGGTGATTTGCAACCGCTTCAAACCGGTGAACATGATGCTGGCGCTCAACCGCTGGTTGAAAGTACCGCTGTGCATCGGCATCTCCCACGGTTTTGGCGAGTACGACCGGTTTTACCGGCGTCGCCAGACCCAACGCCTGATCGATCACCATTGGCGCTTTGTCGGCGTGTCGCCAGCGGTCAAACAGTACCTGCTCGAATGTGACTGCGGCTTTACCGATCAGAATACCTACGCGATCACCAACGCCATCGACATCGAACAGGCCGAAGGTTTGCAGCACAGCCGCGAGCGTGCCCGGGAGTTGTTGGGCATCGCCCCGTCGGTGCGTTTGATCGGCGCATTGGGCCGGTTGGTGCCGGTCAAGGGCCACACCTATCTGTTGCAGGCCTTTGCCGCCCTCAAGGACAAATACCCGAACACCCAACTGGCAATCATCGGGGCGGGGCGCGAAGAGTCGCGCCTGGCCGCCGAAATCGAGCACCTGGGGCTGACCGGCCGCGCGCATTTGCTGGGGTTCAGGGAAAACGCCTTGCAGTATGTTCGGGCGTTCGACATCTGGACCATGCCATCCCTGGCTGAAGGCCTGGGGCTGGCATTGCTCGAGGGCATGAGCGGGCATCTGCCGGTGATCGCCTCGAACGTGCCGGCCATGTTGCCGCTGATTCAGGGCGCGGGCGGTCTGGCGATTACCCCGGCGGACGTGCCGACGCTGGTCGCGGCACTGGATAACTACCTGAGCCTGTCGGACGACGAGCTCAAGGCCAAGGGCGAACAGGCCTACCGTTATCTGCAGGAACAACACGACATCGAGGTGTTCCGTCAGGAATACCTGAACCTGATCGACTCCGGCTTGAGCCTGGCCCGCAAGGAACAACCATGAGCGACGCGCAACCCCTCGTCACGGTCATCATTGCGTCGTACAACCACGGCCGCTATATCGAGGAAAGCATTCTCAGCGTCCTCAACCAGACCTACGAAAATATCGAACTGCTGGTCGTCGATGACGGCTCCAGCGATGACAGTGTCGAGCGGATCAATGCCTTGCAGGCGCTGCACGGCTTCGATTTTCGGGTTCAGCAGAACCAGGGGCTGACCAACACCCTCAATGGCGCCATCGCTCGTTCAAAGGGCAGCCTGATCGTGCCGTTCGGTTCCGACGACATCATGCTGGCGGAGCGGATCGCCATTCAGGTGGCCTATATGGATGGCAAGCCCGAGGTCGGGATCTGCGCTGGCAACATCGAGCTGATCGATGCTGACGGCAACCTCTACCCGGAGAAGCGTCAGCGCCGCGATGTGCCGTTCCGCCGTCTGGATTTCGAGGACATGTTCCTGGAGCGCAAGCCCTATCCGCCGGCACCGACCTTGATGATCCGTCGTGAAGCGCTGGACAAGGTAGGCGGCTTCGATCCGAACATTCGTCTGGAGGATTTGCTGATCGAGTTGAAAGTGACCCGCGCCGGTTACTTCATCGATGGCCTGAATGTGCTGATGGCGCGCTATCGCAAGCACGCCACCAACTCCTACAAGAATCACCGCTTCATGGTCGACAACATCCTGCGCTCCTACGCGCTGTTCAGCGATCATCCGCTGTACGACGAGGTGCGTTACAAATTCCTCAGCTCGATGTTTCTGAAAACCGCCAATCGCGACCGCAAGCTGGCGCGGGAGCTGCTGGCGCAGATACCGTTCAAGGCCTGGAACAAGAAGACCTGGCGAGGGCTGGGGCGGTTGTTTTTCTCACCCTTGGAAAAGGACTGAGACATGGGCTGGATACAACGCTATCGAGAAAAGCGCGCCAAGCGGGCGATTCGCAAGTTGCCGAAGATCGAGCGGGGTATGGCACGTTTCAAGCTGCGATACCCGGAGTACGCCTTCGGTCGTGGCAGTTACGGCTTGCCGCACGTTCATGACTGGAAGGAAGGTTCGACGCTGAGCATTGGCGCGTATTGCTCGATCGCTGAAGGCGTGCAGATTTTTCTCGGTGGGCATCACCGTGCGGACTGGGTCACCACGTTTCCGTTCCCGGCGATGGTTGCACAGGCCTCGCATATCAGTGGTTACAGTGGCACCAACGGCGATGTGAACATCGGCAACGATGTGTGGCTGTGTTCCAACAGCACAATACTCTCGGGTGTGACGGTGGGGGATGGCGCAATCGTCGCGGCGGGTGCGCTGGTGACTCGCGATGTCGAGCCCTACGCGGTGGTCGGTGGCAATCCGGCGAGCTTTCTGCGTTGGCGTTTCCCCGAGGAGCAGCGTTTGCTCCTCCTCCAGAGTGCCTGGTGGGACTGGCCGGAGGCTGAGTTGTACGGCCTGGCCGACAAACTTTGCAGCGATGATATCGAAGGCTTCCTTGCGTATGCCCGTCAGCGGCAGCCCCAATGATTGTTCAACGTTGTTGAGCGATTGTCTCCGAGAGCATTTTCTGCCCTTTCCTTTTTTGGCGCAGCCACTTCACGGTTTTCTTTCCTGCATTGATGCCCGGCTTTTCGATGTACAGGAATGTCAGGCTGCTGATGATGATCAGCAGGCAACTGCACAGGGCGAGCAACGGTAGGAATATCCAGGTTTCCCGGGTATCCAGCTGCAGTACCAACGGCAGGCGCTGCACTATCGCCCAGAGCACGAACCCGTGCAGCAGATAGACGCTGTAGCTGATTTCTCCAAGCCAGCGAATGCTGCGCGGTTTGAGGGCGCCAAACAGTGTGTTGCCAGACGCAACGATCACAAAAAACAGCGAGAGCAACAGCAGTGGCATCAGGTCGAACGCGCGGTTGAATGCCGTAAATGCAATCGCCAGGGCCAGCAAGGCGATGATCCCCGCCAGTCGGGTCTGACTCCAGGCCACAAGGTGCGGCCGGCGAATCCAGTACGCGGCGCCGATGCCGCCGAGGAAGCTGGCCAGGAAGTGCTTTTTCAGCGAGTGCTCCCAGCCGACCAATTGATACAGGGCATAAATGCCGATCAGGCACAGCCCCACTTGCAGCCAGCTGCCGCGATAGATGAACCCCATGGCGGCCAGCGGCAGGGCCAGATAGAAGAACACTTCGTAGCCCAGTGTCCAGGTGACGTTGGAGATCAGCATGCCGGTTTGCGGGTACTGATTGACGTCCGGTCGGTCGAAGGTCAGCCAGGCCAGCGTCTGGCCGAGCAGTTGCGTCGCGGGTTCGTTGAATTCCCAGTTCTGCAGGTAGAACACGGTGACAAACACAATCAACATCAGCGGCAGGTACAGCGGGTAGAGACGAAACAGCCGCGATATCGCGAAGGCCAGCCAGTCGTGTTGGCGCCCCTGGGTGAGCAATCGGCTCCAGAACAGAAAGCCGGTGATCATGAAAAACAGCGCGACGCTGGCCTGACCAAGCTGTGAGTAGAAATTGCTCGGTGGAAATTCGATCACGCCGGTCCGCAGGAAGATCCAGGTAATGATTGAATGGTGCACGAACACGCCGAAAGCCAGATAGCCGCGCAGCCCATCGATGCTGGCATAGCGGCTCTCACCGGCATGCCCGAGGTGTCGGGCGATTTTCGGAACGGCGCGCAACAACAGCGCGGCGGTCGCGATGGCCAACAGGTAGGCTGCCAGCGCAATGAGCGGGTTGGTTTCAACCATTAATGAGTCCGGGCCGGATGGCTCCCGGCCAGCACTTGCCTGTGCAGGTTATCCGCAGCGGATTTCGACGCTATCACGGCGTAGCCTTGGAGTAGCGCGTCAAAGTAGTCTTCGAACAGCCAGCGTCGATCCTCGGTGTAACGCTGCATATGACGCAGGTTGCGCCGACGCAGGGACAGACTCAGCGATGACGGATAGATGCGCATATCCGCCAGATCGATCAGGCCGAATTCACCGTCATCCAGTACCAGTACGTTGCCCAGGTGCAGGGAACGGAAATAGACGCCTTGTTCATGCAGTTGCGCCATGAACTTGCCGAAACGCTCAACCAGCGCCTGACGCACCGCGGGCGCGGTTATGCCTTGAAGAACCTGGCGCAAGGTACTGCCCGGCAGCGGTGAATAGTGCACGGCACTGCTACCGTCTTTGAGTCGGTACAGGTCCAGAATTTGCGGGGTCGGGATACCCATGTTGCGCAATTGCTGGCTGTTGGTGGCAAAACGTTCGGAATAGGGGTTGAAGCTGCCCGAGGTGTACCAGCGGCGGCGACGGAACAGCTTGAGGAAGCTACCATCGACCAGGCGCAGGACTTTAGGCCCCAGCCCGTCTTCTTCGATCACCTGGGCATTGGCGGTCAACTGTTGCAGGGCCGTCGGCGTCAACATCTTGATCGGCATCGCCAACAGGCGTCTGGCACGCTGGTTGATGCTCAGGGCGGCGATCAGTGCCAGCGGTATCCACAGCAGGAACCAGTGCTCCTTGGGCCGGGAGATGATCCCGCCACCTTCGGTCAGGCCTGCGCCGATGCCAAATACCAGCCAGGTCGAGGTGATGATGAACAACGGTTGCAGGCGATACCGCCAGCTGTTCAGCAAGCTCCACACCTGGAAGAACAGCCACGGCAGCAAGCCGAAAATACCGACGTAATAGAGCACCCCCAAGGCGAAGCTATGAGGCTCTTGCAAGGTGTAACCGATGCCGGGATCGAGGGTCAGGGTGGCGTTGTAGCCATGACCGATCCACGGGTGATCGGCAATTTTGTGCAAGGCCAGCTGCCAGATTTCAAAACGATAGGAGTCGCCGCGCTCGATGATCATCCGCGAAAACAGTACGGCAACCGCTGCGCCGCTGATCAACAGGGCACTCAGCAATACGAAAGAGCGACGGTTCCAGCTGATGAAGCTCAGCCAGAGCGCAGCCAGTGTCAATGCAACCAGCGGAGTTCTGGAGCCGGTGGCGATCACTGCGGCGAACATGATTGCCATCGCCGGGACGCTCAGCCAGAGCATCTGGCGACGCTTGCTGGTCATGCTCAAGCTCAGCCAGTAGGTACAAAAAAAGCCGAATGCGTGGGAACTGAGCAGTGGATTGTCGAATGCGCCCCCCCCGATCAGGCGCATGCCCGGCTCGTAGATGCGGGCAAACATGAACAGGTTATAGACCGAAGCGATCAGCCCGACCATCGCGGCGCTGAACAGTAAGGGCTGGACGATCTCGCTTCGGTGGCGCACCAGCAGGTAGCAGCCAGCGAACAGCAACAGTGTGTGCAAGGCGGGTTTGAACTGGCCAATCACGCTGTGCTCCATCGGCGGTCCCCAGCTCAGGCTGAGCAAGGCCCAGGCGGCGAACAGCAGCGCCGCGACGACAATCGGTTCGCGCAGCAACTCTTTGAATTCACGGGGACGCAGGCAAAGGGCGATAAACGATGGAATGCTGAACAGGCCATAAAAAAGCTTGTGATGCAGGCTGCGCCCCGGCAGAAAGAACAGCGCACACAGGAGCAGGAAGTAGCCGAGTGGAAGAATCCAGAGGCAAATGAAATCGAATACTCGATTGGACGTGCTGTTGAAACCACTGAGTTGCATGCTGAGAGATTCAATCCTGTGATCGGTCATTTCGGGATGATGGCTATTTGATGTTGATTGTGAAGCTTACAATAACAGCCTTTATGCGATTGCCAGAACCCTGAAGAAGCTGTGCTAAAGTCAGCGTCCTTTTTATCGACATTCGCGTGATATGACCGACTCCAGTCTCTGCGCAAGCCCATCGAGCTTGAAAATCTACTTCCGCCTGCTCGGCTATGTCCGGCCGTACATCAGTCTGTTCCTGATCAGCATTGTCGGTTTTCTGATTTTCGCTTCGACTCAGCCAATGCTTGGCTACATCCTCAAGTACTTCGTCGACGGCCTGTCCAACCCTGAAGCGGCGCTATTTCCAAGCGTGCCTTACCTGCGTGACCTGCAACTGCTGCAGGCTGTGCCTTTGCTGATCATCCTGATTGCGGCATGGCAGGGGCTGGGATCTTATCTGGGCAACTACTTCCTGGCCAAGGTTTCCCTCGGGCTGGTCCATGACTTGCGCGTACAGTTGTTCAACAACCTGCTGGTCTTGCCCAACCGCTACTTCGACAAGCATAACTCGGGTCATCTGATTTCGCGCATCACCTTCAACGTGACTATGGTCACGGGGGCGGCGACAGATGCGATCAAGGTCGTAATCCGTGAAGGCATGACGGTGATCTTTCTATTCATCTCGCTACTGTTCATGAACTGGCGCCTGACGCTGGTCATGGTTGCGATCCTGCCGTTGATCGCTTTGATGGTGCGCACCGCGAGCAAGAAATTTCGCAAACAGAGCAAGAAGATCCAGGCTGCCATGGGTGACGTGACCCATGTGGCTTCGGAAACCATCCAGGGCTATCGCGTGGTGCGTAGCTTCGGCGGCGAAGTCTACGAAGAAAAGCGTTTCTTCAACGCCAGCCAAGGCAATACCGACAAGCAACTGCGCATGACCCGCACAGGCGCCATCTATACGCCGCTGCTGCAACTGGTGATCTACAGCGCCATGGCGGTGCTGATGTTCCTGGTGCTGCTCCTGCGTGGCGATGCGTCCGCCGGTGACATGGTGGCCTACATCACTTTGGCGGGCCTGTTGCCCAAGCCGATCCGCCAATTGTCCGAAGTCAGCTCGACCATCCAGAAAGGTGTGGCCGGCGCCGAGAGTATCTTCGAGCAACTGGATGTCGAACCTGAAGTCGATACCGGCACCATCGAGCGCGATGCGGTCAGCGGTCGGCTGGACGTGCGTCACTTGAGCTTCACCTACCCGGGCACCGAGCGCCAGGTACTCGATGACATCAGCTTCTCGGTCGAGCCGGGGCAAATGGTGGCACTGGTGGGGCGCTCGGGCAGTGGCAAGTCGACCCTGGCCAACCTGATTCCGCGCTTCTATCACCACGACAAGGGCGAGATCCTGATCGATGGCGTTGAAGTGGAACAGTACAAATTGCTGAACCTGCGCAAGCACATCGCTCAGGTGACCCAGCATGTGACGCTGTTCAGCGACACCGTGGCCAACAACATCGCGTATGGCGATCTGGCTGGCGCACCCCGTGAAGACATCGAAAAAGCGGCAAGAGACGCCTACGCGATGGACTTCATCGCGCAGTTGCCCGAAGGCCTGGACACCCAGGTCGGCGAGAACGGCGTGTTGTTGTCCGGCGGTCAGCGCCAGCGTCTGGCGATTGCCCGGGCCCTGTTGAAGAACGCGCCGTTGCTGATCCTCGACGAAGCGACTTCGGCCCTCGATACCGAATCCGAGCGGCATATCCAGGCTGCGCTGGACCAAGTCATGAAAGGCCGGACCACCCTGGTGATCGCTCACCGGTTGTCGACCATCGAGAAGGCTGACCTGATTCTGGTCATGGATCAGGGCCGGATCGTCGAGCGCGGCACCCATGCCGAACTTCTGGCGCAGAATGGCTACTACGCCCGCCTGAACGCCATGGGCCTCGACGCCCCGGCTGAAGACATTGCCTGACCCGATGCGAGGGTAAGCCTGGCTTACCCTCGCATTCACCGGCGTGCAACGCGTCCGGTGGATTGTATCCAGACCTTTACGCTTCTTGACCAAACCGGAATAAATCTCGGCAACGCGCTTGTTAAGGTTCCTGAACGAACTTTGACTTCAATCGAGGGGGCCATCCCTTTCGCGCGGGTATTGCCATGCTGCAACGTTATCTCTGGAAGCTCTTGCCCAAGCCGCAGCGGGCTTTTTTGCTGGGGCGCCTGTCGGTCGTGGATCGGCAGGTGATCAACAAGTCGATGTCGGCCAACCTGAGTTTTCCCCAGGCCTTCGAACAGCGTTCCTGTCTATTCATTCATGTTCCCAAATGTGCCGGGAGCAGCGTGTGTGCCGCGATGTTCGATGGCTGGAGCCCGGGGCACTTGCCGTTGTACTGGTACGAGCAGCAATTTCCGGAGCAGTTTGCCGCCAGTTTCAAGTTCGCCTTCGTTCGTGATCCTCTGGAAAGGGCTTACTCGGCTTATGCTTTTCTGCGGGGCAACGAGTTGGGCCGGCGCGATCAGGCGGCGCAGAAGCTGGTCAGCCACTACCGTGACTTCGATGATTTCGTCGCTCGCTGGCTGCACTCGGAGACGATCAGCCGCCAAATGCATTTTGCAGCACAAACAGACTTTCTCACCGACTCCCTGGGGCATCTGGCGCTGGATTTCATTGGCTATCAGGAGCATCTGGAGCGGGATTTCCGGCTGGTCTGCGAACAGCTGGGCCACTCGGCGGTGCTGCCCCACGTCAACGGTTCGCAGCAGCGGCGCCCGATGCTTGCCCGTGATTTCTGCTCGGTGCGTACCCGTCGGCTGGTGCGCCGGGTGTACCAGCGCGATTATGAAATGCTCGGTTATGAATGAGGGCCGGTCGATGCCGATTCCCCGGATCAGGCCTTACGCTTTATCGCTGTCGAGCAGCGACCGGGCGGCAATCAAATTCCAGCACCCCCGTTGCCTCTGGCTGACGGGTTTGTCAGGGGCGGGCAAGTCGACACTGGCCAATGCGCTGGAGCTGCAACTCAATCAGCACGGGCTGCACACGTTTCTGCTCGATGGCGATAACCTGCGCAACGGCTTGTGTCGTGATTTGGGGATGGGGCCTGAGTGTCGCCGGGAAAACATTCGGCGCATGGCTGAGGTGGCACGGCTGATGGTCGACGCCGGGTTGATAGTGATTGTCGCGGCGATCTCGCCGTTTCGCGCCGAGCGTGACGCCGCGCGTCGATTGTTCGCCGAGGGTGATTTCATTGAGGTGTATGTGAGCACGCCGTTCGCCGTGTGCGCGCAACGCGACCCAAAAGGTTTGTATCAAGCGGCCCGGCAAGGGCGAATCAAGGACTTCACGGGAGTCGACAGCCCTTATGAGGCACCGTTGACGGCGGAGTGCGAGATCGATACCCATACGCTGCAACTCGCGGATGCTTGCCGTCGGTTATCGCTGTTTTTGCTCAATAAATGAGCAGAAAATCCCGCCGATTCATCCGGTTGCAGCCGTCACGCAAGCCAGCGCCAACCCTGTGTTAATATCGCGCCCTTGTTCATTTTGTATGTGGGTTGCTCCATGAAGTTGTCCATGCCGCGATTCAATCAAGCCCCTGTCTTGGTGGTCGGCGATGTCATGCTCGACCGTTACTGGCATGGTGGTACCTCACGGATCTCCCCTGAGGCGCCGGTACCGGTCGTCAAGGTCGAGCAAATCGAAGACCGCCCGGGCGGTGCCGCCAACGTTGCCCTGAACATTGCCGCACTCGGTGCGCCGGCCTCGCTGGTCGGCGTGACCGGCGACGACGAAGCGGCCGACAGCCTGGTCAATAGCCTCAAGGGCGCCGGCGTACGGGCGTTGTTCCAGCGCATCGCGCACCAGCCGACCATCGTCAAGCTGCGGGTCATGAGCCGTCACCAGCAATTGCTGCGGATCGACTTCGAAGAACCTTTTGCCACCGACGCCCTGGCGCTGGGCGAGCAAGTGGACGAATTGCTCGAAGGCATCAAGGTGCTGGTGCTGTCCGACTACGGCAAAGGCGCGCTGAAAAATCATCAGGTGCTGATCCAGGCCGCCCGTGCCCGTGGCATTCCAGTGTTGGCCGATCCTAAAGGCAAGGATTTCTCGATCTACCGTGGCGCGAGCCTGATTACCCCGAACCTCAGCGAATTCGAAACCATTGTCGGCGGTTGCGCCGATGAGCATGAATTGGTGAGCAAGGGCGCGCAGCTGATGCATGACCTGGACCTCGGTGCCTTGCTGGTGACCCGTGGCGAGCACGGCATGACGCTGTTGCGCCCGGATCATCCGGCGCTGCACCTGCCGGCCCGTGCCCGTGAAGTATTCGACGTGACCGGCGCCGGTGACACGGTGATTTCTACCCTGGCGGCGGCGATTGCCGCTGGCGAAGAACTGCCCCACGCGGTAGCCCTGGCCAACCTGGCGGCGGGCATCGTGGTCGGCAAGCTCGGTACGGCGGCGATCAGCGCGCCGGAACTGCGTCGCGCGATCCAGCGTGAAGAGGGTTCCGAGCGTGGCGTGCTGGGGCTCGAGCAATTGCTGTTGGCGGTCGACGACGCACGTGCGCACAACGAGAAGATTGTCTTCACCAACGGCTGCTTCGACATCCTGCATGCCGGCCATGTGACGTACCTCGAACAGGCGCGGGCCCAGGGCGATCGTCTGATCGTGGCGG
This sequence comes from Pseudomonas sp. B21-015, assembly GCF_024749285.1. Taxonomy (NCBI): domain Bacteria; kingdom Pseudomonadati; phylum Pseudomonadota; class Gammaproteobacteria; order Pseudomonadales; family Pseudomonadaceae; genus Pseudomonas; species Pseudomonas sp. B21-015. The sequence continues at coordinate 5,952,613 of NZ_CP087196.1, read as the reverse complement.
TCAACGACGATGCGTCGGTGAGCCGCCTGAAAGGGCCAGGTCGTCCGATCAACAGCGTCGACCGTCGCATGGCGGTACTGGCAGGTCTGGGCGCCGTGGATTGGGTGATCAGCTTCTCTGAGGGCACCCCGGAAAACCTGCTGCGCGAGGTCAAGCCGGACGTGCTGGTCAAGGGCGGTGATTATGGGATCGACCAGGTCGTCGGCGCAGACATCGTCAGCGCTTACGGCGGGACCGTGAAAGTGCTGGGACTGGTGGAAAACAGCTCGACCACGGCGATTGTCGAGAAGATCCGCAATCACTGACCGAGCATGATCCTTCCACTTTGTAGGAGGATCATGAAAAAGATCGCAGCCTTCGGCTGCTCCTACATGGGTGTACACATGTCCCTGTAGGAGCTGCCGAAGGCTGCGATCTTTTGCTTTATGCGATCTTTTGCTTCAAGAGCTGACTTTCTTGCGCGGCACGATTCTTTTCAGCAGTTGCTTCGCCTTCCCGCGTAACCGGGCTAAACCGGAGTCTTTGCCCGGCGGGCTCAAACCCTGTTGCCGCACCCAATCTTTCCAGCGAATCCGCTCATCCTTCACCAGCCAGCCTTCCTGCCGGGCAAAACTTTCTGCCAAATACAGCCCGCGGGTACTCGCCGGGTACAACTGATCCTTTTTCAGCGTATAGAGCTCGCCCATCGGCTGGCCGTCCTGCAGTGGCATCAAGTACAAATCGGGACGTTTGCGATCGAGCCGGGCCACCAATTGATCGCCCTCCAGCCGTTCGTCCACATGGAACAGGCTCAGGGATTTGGCTTCCTTGGGCACCTCCAGGCGCAAGTCGTAGATCAATTGCAGCGATGCGGTCGGCAAATGCACGTAGGCCCGCGGGCGTTCGATCAGCGGCATGTTGGCGCAGCGCACCGGGCGCGCCGAGCCGGACAGGGGCGTCAGGCGAAACGGCATGGCTTCGCGGTAATGCAGGGCGGACGAATAGGGCGCTGGCAGCCAGGTGTCGTTGAAGCGCCCGCTGAGCCAGCCTTCCGGGGTTTCCAGCAGGCATTCTTCGGCAATTTCCTGGGTCGCTGTGTGCAGCGGTAGATTCAGCTCATGGGCCGGTACGTAACCGGAGATCAGCTTGAGCACCACATCGCCGCGGTCCTGCCGACGCTGACGCACCAACACCCAGTAATCGCGATTCTGCCAATGCAGGGTCAGGCGCACCGAGACCCCGAGGTTCGCCAGCTCCAGGGCAAACCGCTCGCTGTCGGCCACTGTCACCGGGCGGCGACGTTGCAGGGTCTGGGAAAAATTCAACGGCATCCCGACGCTCTGGTAACTCAGGCCTTCGGGCGTTGCTTCGACGAATAACGGCAGGGTTTTGAAGTTGCTCGGGTTCTTTCTTATTAGCGTACGCGGCATGTCGGCTCCTGCTTAAGGCCGCGTGGGCGGCGTCAGTTGCTACGAAGGACCTGGGCAACGGTCGCGACGTTGTGGGCGAGGTGCAGCGGATTGATGGTCCCGACAATAGCACTGGCTACACCCGGGTGTTCAAACAGCAACTCGAAGCTGGCGCGCACCGGGTCCACGCCCGGGCTCAGGCACACGTGGCCGCTGGCCAAGGCTTTTTTGACCAGGATCGCTTTGCCGTGAGCAGCAGCATAGTCAATGACTGCCTTCTCGTTCTGTTCGTTCAGATTGTAGGTGACCATCGCGCAATCACCTTGTTCCAGAGCCTTCAAGCCGCCTTCGACGGTTTTGCCGGAAAAGCCGAAACCGCGAATCTTGCCTTCGCGCTTGAGCTCGGCAAGAGTCGCATAGACCTCGCTTTCATTCAGGATCGCCAGGTCGTTGCCGTCGGAGTGCACCAGCACCAGATCGATAAAATCCGTTTCCAGACGTCGAAGGCTGCGTTCCACCGACAGGCGAGTATGGCCGGCACTGAAATCGTGACGCGACTGGCCGTCGGCAAACTCTTCGCCAACCTTGCTGACGATCACCCAATCCTGGCGTTGACCACGTAGCAACGGGCCGAGACGCTCTTCGCTGCGGCCATAAGCCGGCGCGGTGTCGATCAGGTTGATGCCCAGGTCGCGCGCGAGTTTGAGCAGCCTGCGCGCTTCGTCATCGTCGGGGATCTGGAAGCCATTGGGGTATTTCACCCCTTGATCGCGGCCAAGTTTCACCGTGCCCAGACCCAGGGGCGAAACCAGCAGGCCGGTGCTGCCCAAAGGGCGATGCAGGTCGTGCAGGGTCGGTTGGCTCATGGCAGCAGTTGCTCCCAGGCAGGGACGCCCATCGGCGGTTTCGGCAGTTCAGGCAGCGGTGCCGGATGGCTCGGCTGGATGCCGTCACGTTGCAGGGCGGCGAGGACGCGATCAGCGAAGTCCGGCGCCAAGGCGAGTTTGGTCGGCCAACCCACCAGCAGGCGATTCTGCTCGGCGAGGAAGGCATTGTCCGGGCGAGTCAGGCCCGATTGCAGCGGCTCCGCGCGTTCGACCCGCAAGGTCGCCCACTGTGCGGTGCTCAAGTCGATCCATGGCAGCAGGTTGCCGAGTTCTTTTTGCGCGCTGGCGATCTGCGCCGCAGGGTCGCGGACCACACCTTCGGCTTCGGCGATGTCGCCTCCCACGTACCAGACCCACTGGCCATCGGCGGCCGGGTGTGTGGTCACGGTGACGCGCGGCTTAGGCCCGCCGCCCAGGCAATGGGCGTACAGCGGTTTGAGGCCCGGGCCTTTGACGATGATCATGTGCAGGGGCCGGCGTTGCATGGCCGGTTGGCTCAGGCCCAGTGCCGTGAGCAGGTCGGCGGTGCCGGCACCGGCGCTGAGAACGATGCGCTGGGCGCGGATCTCACGTTCGTCGACTTTCAAACCGACCAGTTCGCCGTTTTCCAGCAGCGGTTCGATGTGCTGACCAGCCAACAGACCGTCGCCAGCCAGATCGGCCAGGCGCTGGATCAGGCTCGGCACGTCGACCACCAGTTCCGTCAGGCGATAGACCTTGCCCTTGAAGCGCTTGTCTTGCAGCGCCGGTGGCAATTGATCGCCTTTAACCTGATCGACTCGCCCGCGCACGGCTTTGCTGGCGAAAAAACTGGTGAGATTGCCAGCGAGGGTGCCCGGGGACCAGAGGTAGTGAGCATCAGACAACACGCGTACACCCGACAGGTCCAGCTCACCGTCGCCGGCCAGCGCTTCACGCCAGCGCCGCGGCATGTCGGCGATGGCTTCCGAGGCACCGGTCAGGGCGCCGTGCAACGCGTACTTGGCGCCGCCGTGGATGATGCCCTGGGACTTCACGCTCTGCCCGCCACCGAGGCTGGCGCTTTCCACCAGCACGGTCGAAAAACCCTGGCGGCGCAGACGCGCATTCAGCCAGAGGCCGGCGACACCAGCGCCGACAATCAGAACGTCGGTAGAAATAACGGATGGCATGCAGCGACCTCAGTGTTCAAGACGAGGGCGCAGTATACAGACTCGATGCGCAGGGGATTTGTTGGTGATCAATAGATCGTGCTTCGGGTTTTAGTGTCCGACAGTCTTGGAGAACAGCTGAATAACCACGACCCCCAGCACAATCAGCGCCATCCCCAGCATCGCCGGTACATCCAGCTTCTGCCCGTAGATAAACAGCGCCGCGACGCTGACCATCACGATGCCCATGCCGGCCCACACCGCGTAGGCCACGCCCACCGGAACGCTGCGCACCACCAGGGTCAGCATCCCGAAAGCAATACCGTAACCGACGATGACCAGCAGCAGCGGCAATGGCGTGCTGAAACCCTTGACCGCTTTCATCGAAACGGTAGCGATTACTTCGGCGCAGATGGCGATGGCCAGGTAGTAGTAAGCGGTCATGGGTCAATCCTCGTATGAAGCGTTGCTCTCTGAGGTCGGCATTTTAGAGATCCGCCAGATGCGGTAAAGTCATTACCTATCTGTTTTGAAGATGGGTTGAGCCATGAACATGCAATGGAATCTGGAACAGCTGCGCTTGTTTGTCAGCGTCGCGGAACAACGTTCGTTTTCCGCGGTGGCGCGGGATCAGCGCAAGGCGCAGTCGGCGGTCAGCAGTTCGATTGCGCTGCTGGAAGAAGACTTGGGCGTCAGCCTGTTCGATCGCAGCAGCGGTCGTCAGCCGAAACTCACCGAAGCCGGCACCGCCCTGCTTGAAGAGGCGCGGGAAGTGCTGCGCCAATGCGAGCGCCTCAACGGCCGGGCACTGGCGATGATGCGCGGCCAGGAAGCGAGCCTGCGGGTGGCTCAGGACGAGGCGATGCCCTATCAAGCGGTGGTGGAAAGCTTCGAGGCTCTGGCAGAAAAGTTTCCCAGCCTCGAAGTGCAGTTGACCAGCGCCGCTCAGGGTGATGTCGCGCGCAAATTGGTGGAGCGTCGGGCCGATCTGGGCTTGTTGTTCTATCACGAACAGATTCCCGAAGCCCTTGAGCGGAGGGTGCTGGGCAGCGTCGAAATGGTCACGGTGTGCGGCGTGGGGCATCCCTTGGCGAAGCAGACGCAGGTCGATTGTCAGCAATTGGCACAGCATCGACAGTTGTTGATGTCCACGCAGTCCAGCGTCTACCCCGGCAGCGAGCCGGCCAGCCCGCAGGTCTGGCGCGCCGACAGTTTCTACGTGATGGCCGAATGGGTGATGCGTGGTCTCGGCTGGGCCTGGTTGCCGCGCCATGTGGTGCAGTACCCGGCGTATCAGAATCTGATGGTCGAACTGGCCAGCGAATGGACTCCGCCGGCATTGATTGTCGAACTGGTCTGGCGCCGCGACGAGCCCCTCGGCCCGGCAGCTCGTTGGCTGGCGGAACGTTTTGCCGTGCACTTGCAGGCGATCGGCTAAAAAACCGATAAACTCCGCCGCCATGAATAGAACTCTCTACACCGCGCTGTTTTACCTGGGGCTGCCATTGGTGGCGATTCGGCTTTGGCTGCGGGCGCGCAAGGCGCCGGCGTACGCCAGGCGCATTGGCGAGCGCTTCTCCCTCGCGCTGCCGGTGATGAAACCGGACGGCCTCTGGGTGCATGCGGTGTCGGTGGGCGAAAGCATCGCCGCGGCGCCGATGATTCGTGCCTTGTTGCAACGTTATCCGACGCTGCCGATCACCGTCACCTGCATGACCCCGACCGGCTCCGAGCGCATCCAGGCGCTGTTCGCCGACGAGCCGCGCATTCAGCACTGCTATTTGCCTTACGACTTGCCCTGCGCAGCAAAGCGATTCCTTGATCGGGCCCGACCGAAACTGGCGGTCATCATGGAAACCGAGCTCTGGCCCAACCATATCCATCAATGCGCCAAGCGCGGAATTCCCGTGGCGTTGGCCAATGCGCGACTGTCCGAACGCTCAGCCAAGGGCTATGGCCGCTTCCCTGAACTGACCCGTCCGATGCTCGCCGAGATGAGCCTGTTCGCGGTGCAGACTGAAACCGAGGCGCAGCGTTTTCGCGATTTGGGGGCGCGCCCGGAAACTGTCGAAGTGACCGGTTCGATCAAGTTCGACCTGACCATCGACCCGCAATTGTTGCAGCGTGCCGCCGAGTTGCGTGGGCAATGGCAGGCGCAGGAGCGTCCGGTGTGGATCGCCGCGAGTACCCATGAAGGTGAAGACGAAGTGGTGCTGGCTGCCCATCGTCGGCTGCTGGCAAGTCATCCCGACGCCTTGCTGATTCTGGTGCCGCGTCATCCGGAGCGCTTCAACCCGGTGTTCGAGTTGTGCCGGCAGCAGGGGTTCGCCACGGTACGGCGTTCGACAGGCGAGCCGGTTACCGCCGGCACGTCGGTGCTGCTGGGCGATACCATGGGCGAGTTGCTGTTTCTCTACGCCTTGGCCGACAGCGCGTTCGTCGGTGGCAGCCTGGTGCCGAACGGCGGGCATAACCTGCTGGAGCCGGCAGCCCTGGCCAAACCGGTGCTCAGCGGGCCGCACCTGTTCAACTTCCTCGAGATCGCCGCACAGTTGCGCAGCGCCGGGGCGTTGGCCGAGGTCGATGATGCCGAAAGTCTGGCGCTGGCAGTGCAGCGGCTGTTAGAACTGCCGCGCGATGCGCAGCGGATGGCCGAGGCGGGGCTGAAGGTGATGCGCACCAATCAGGGCGCGTTGCAGCGGTTGATGGATGGCTTGGGGCGGTTGATCGAGCGTTAGACCGAGTTGCCTGAAACAAAAAGATCGCAGCCTTCGGCAGCTCCTACATTGGGATTGATGTACACCCTGTAGGAGCTGCCGAAGGCTGCGATCTTTTGCTTTTGCGATCTTTTGCTTTTTAAGGCTTCGCTTTCAATTGCTCCGCCGCAGCCTTGGCCAGATCCGGTGGCAGGAAGTCCTTGTCCGGGTTGTAGTCGGCTTTGAGATAACGCGTCAGGTCTTGCAAATCCCCGGGTTCAAGGTGCCGGCGGCTTGCTTCAAACGCAGGTTGTCGAGGATGTAGTCGTAGCGGGTGTTGTTGTAGTTGCGCACCGAGGTGTACAGCTGACGCTGGGCGTCGAGCACGTCGACGATGTTGCGCGTCCCCACCTGATAACCGATTTCGGTCGCTTCCACCGCGCTCTGGTTGGAGATGATCGACTGCCGGCGTGCCTGCACCTGCTCGACGTCGGTGTTGACGGCGCGGTGCAGGTTGCGGGTATTTTCCACGACTTGGCGACGCAGGGCTTCGCGTTGTTGTTCCGTTTGATCCAGCCGTGAATAAGACTCACGCACCTGGGAGCTGGTGAGCCCGCCGCTGTAGAGCGGAATGCTCAATTGCAGGCCGACGGTGCGTTGTTCCACATCGCCGCCGTAACGCACGCCGGTCGCGCTCGGGTTGGTAAAGCCGAGGGCGTCGTTGTCACCTTTCTTGTATTGCGCGACTGCATCCAGGGTGGGTGCATGTCCGGCCTTGCGCTGCTTGAGGGTTTCCTCGGCGGCGCTCACCGCGTAGTTGCTGGCCAGCAGATTGAGGTTCTGCTTGGCGGCGGTGTCGACCCAGGCCTTGGCGTCGTTCGGCGCTGGCGGCAGGATCGGCAAGGTATGGACAATGCCCTGGATCGAGTTGTACTGACGGTTGGTCAGGGTGATCAGCGCTTCGAACGCGTCATCCACCTGACGCTGAGCGAGAATCCGGTTGGCCCGTGCCGTGTCGTAACTGGCCTGGGATTGCAGCACATCGGTCTTGTCCGACAGGCCGACGTCGAAGCGCTCGTTGGACTGGTCGAGCTGGCGTTTGAAGGCTGCTTCTTCGGCCTTGGTCGAGGCCAGGGTGTCCTGGCTGCGCAGCACGTTGAAATAGCTTTCGGCGCTTTGCAGGATCAGGTTCTGTTCGGTGGCCGAGAGTTGCAAGGCGGCCTGTTCGTTGACGTCCTTGGCGGCCTGGAACTGGAACCAGCGGTCGGCGCGGAAAATCGGTTGCGACAGGGTCGCCTGATACGCCGTGCCGCTGCGGGTCGAGATCACCGATGGCTGATCGAGCGCGGTACGGGTGTTGTTTATGTCGGCACCGGCCGACAGGTTGGGCAGCAGCCCGGCGCGGGCCTGGGGCACAACTTCCTTCTGGGCGCCGTATTGGGCGCGGGCGGCGGCGATATCGGCGTTGTTGTCCACCGCTTCCTGATAGACGCTGACCAGGTCAGTCCTGGTCGATAAGGGCGCTTCAGCTGCCCAGGCCATTCCGTTGGACGCACAAGACACGGCAAGGGCCAGTGAGAGTTTGCGCAGCATGAGGCCATCCCTAAAAATTACGCTGATAATTTGAGCTGCAAGGCTACGGTGGGGCGCCCTGCAGCGTCAAGGCGCCGCACGGCGTAGCGAGTGTAGTTGCACGCAGGCACGGCAACAATCCGGTAATTGCGCCACTCATCATGGTGTTTGCTGCGGTGTTGGCGTTCTTTGCCGGTTATGTCTAGACTGGCCGGGTTCTTGTCGGGGTGCCTTGCTATGAGGCTGAGATCGAATAATTTCGGATCCCGTTGAACCTGATCAGGTTAGCGCCTGCGTAGGGAACAAGATTTCTCGTCACCCGGCGAGTCCTCTTGTGCTTCGTCCGGGATGTTGTTCGACAGTCGAACACCCCTCGAGTATTGAGCACAGCACAGCTGGTTTCCAGCATCCGTGCGTCCATTCGTTTACAGGTTCGCTCCGACAAAAATCCACTGCCTGGATGCTGTCTGGAGAGCCCGTGATGACTACAAAATCAAAAATCGCAACCAACCTGAGTGATTCGGCCAAGGTCGATCAGCAATCGGTTCAGCCGTTTACCCGCTCGCAAAAAATCTATGTCCAGGGCACGCGCCCCGACATCCTCGTGCCGATGCGCGAAATCAGCCTGGACGTGACCCCGACCGACTTCGGCGGCGAAATCAACGCGCCGGTGGTGGTGTATGACACCTCGGGCCCGTACACCGACCCCAACGTCATCATCGACGTGCGCAAAGGCCTGGCCGATGTGCGTTCGCCGTGGATCGAATCCCGTGGCGACACCGAGCGTCTGCCTGGCCTGAGCTCCAACTTCGGCCAGGAACGCCTCGCCGATCCGGAGCTGACCAAGCTGCGTTTCGCCCACGTGAACAACCCGCGCCGCGCCAAGCCGGGGGCCAACGTCAGCCAGATGCACTACGCCCGTAAAGGCATCATCACCGCCGAGATGGAATACGTCGCCATCCGCGAAAACATGAAGCTCGAAGTGGCCCGTGCCGCAGGCTTGCTGGACCAGCAACACGCCGGCTACAGCTTCGGCGCCAGCGTGCCGAAAATCATCACCCCCGAATTTGTCCGTGAAGAGATCGCCCGTGGTCGCGCGATCATTCCGGCCAACATCAACCACACCGAACTGGAACCGATGATCATCGGCCGTAACTTCCTGGTGAAGATCAACGGCAACATCGGCAACAGTGCCTTGGGTTCGTCCATCGAAGAAGAAGTGGCGAAACTGACCTGGGGCATTCGCTGGGGTTCGGACACCGTCATGGACTTGTCCACTGGCAAGCACATTCACGAAACCCGCGAATGGATCATCCGTAACTCGCCGGTGCCGATCGGTACCGTGCCGATCTACCAGGCCCTGGAAAAAGTCGGCGGCGCCGCCGAAGACCTGACCTGGGAGCTGTTCCGCGACACGCTGATCGAGCAGGCCGAGCAGGGCGTCGACTACTTCACCATCCACGCCGGCGTATTGCTGCGCTACGTACCGCTGACCGCCAAGCGCGTCACCGGCATCGTCTCCCGTGGCGGTTCGATCATGGCCAAGTGGTGCCTGGCGCACCACAAGGAAAACTTCCTCTACACCCATTTCGAAGACATCTGCGAAATCATGAAGGCCTACGACGTCAGCTTCTCGCTGGGCGATGGCCTGCGTCCGGGCTCGATTGCCGACGCCAATGACGCCGCACAATTCGGTGAGCTGGAAACCCTCGGTGAGCTGACCAAAATCGCCTGGAAGCACGACGTGCAGTGCATGATCGAAGGCCCGGGCCACGTGCCGATGCAGTTGATCAAAGAGAACATGGACAAGCAGCTCGAGTGCTGCGACGAGGCGCCGTTCTACACCCTCGGCCCGCTGACCACCGACATCGCCCCAGGCTACGACCACATCACCTCCGGTATCGGTGCGGCGATGATCGGCTGGTTCGGTTGCGCCATGCTGTGCTACGTGACGCCGAAGGAACACTTGGGCCTGCCGAACAAGGATGACGTGAAGACCGGGATCATCACCTACAAGATCGCGGCTCACGCTGCCGACCTTGCCAAGGGGCATCCGGGCGCGCAGATTCGCGACAACGCCTTGAGCAAGGCGCGTTTCGAATTCCGTTGGGAAGACCAGTTCAACCTGGGCCTCGATCCGGATACCGCGCGCTCGTACCACGACGAAACCCTGCCGAAGGATTCGGCCAAGGTCGCGCACTTCTGCTCTATGTGCGGGCCGAAATTCTGCTCGATGAAGATCACTCAGGAAGTCCGTGAATACGCGGCTAACCAGCGGATCGAAACTGTCGATGCGGAAGTTGCGCAAGGTCTGGCAGAACAGGCTGAGCGGTTCAAGCAGGAAGGCAGTCAGTTGTACAAGAAGGTTTGATTTGATCCGAAAGGTCGGGGCCTGAGAGGGCCCCATCGCGGGCAAGCCCGCTCCCACATGGCTTGTGTCGTACACACATCCCCTGTGGGAGCGGGCTTGCCCGCGATAGCGATCAAAAAAACAACAAATGTTCCTCTGAGATAACACCCTTGAGCATCCAACCCAGCACTTACTCCCCGGATATCGCGGTGCCGACCGACAAACGCGTCTTCGGCGGCCGCGATCTGTTTTCCCTGTGGTTCTCCCTCGGCATTGGCCTGATGGTGTTGCAGACCGGCGCGCTGCTCGCCCCGGGTCTGGGCCTGTCCGGCTCGTTGCTGGCGATTTTTCTCGGCACGCTGGTCGGCGTGCTGTTGCTGGCCGCTGTCGGCGTGATTGGTAGCGACACCGGCCTGTCGTCGATGGCGGCACTCAAACTCAGCCTCGGTAAAAAAGGCGCCAGCCTTCCGGCGGTGTTGAACCTGTTGCAACTGATCGGTTGGGGGGCATTCGAAATCATCGTGATGCGCGACGCTGCCAGCCTGCTCGGCGCCCGTGCATTCAGCGAAGGCAGCCTGCTGTCGAATCCGCTGTTGTGGACGCTGTTCTTCGGTGCACTGGCCACCTTGCTCGCCGTCAGCGGCCCGCTGACTTTCGTGCGCAAGATCCTGCGCAAGTGGGGTATCTGGCTGCTGCTGGCTGCGTGCATCTGGCTGACCTGGAACCTGTTCGCCAAGGCCGATCTGGCCGTATTGTGGGCGCAGGCCGGTGACGGTTCGATGCCGTTTGCCGTGGGCTTCGACATCGCGATCGCGATGCCGCTGTCCTGGTTGCCGCTGATTGCCGACTACTCGCGTTTCGGCAAGCGTGCGAAGAATGTCTTCGGCGGCACGGCACTGGGCTTCTTTATCGGTAACTTCTGGCTGATGAGTCTGGGCGTGGCGTACACCCTGGCGTTCGCGCCGAGCGGTGAAGTGAATGCCTTGCTGCTGGCGCTGGCCGGTGCCGGTCTGGGAATTCCGCTGCTGCTGATTCTGTTGGATGAATCAGAAAATGCCTTTGCCGATATTCATTCGGCGGCGGTATCCAGCGGGATTCTGTTGCGCTTGAAAGTTGAGCATCTGGCCTTGGCCATCGGCGTGATCTGCACGCTGATCGCGTGCCTGGCGCCATTGGCCCAGTATCAAAACTTCCTGCTGTTGATCGGCTCGGTGTTTGCGCCGCTGTTCGGCGTGGTGCTGGTGGATCACTTCATCCTGCGCAAACGCAGTAGCCAAGTGGCCTCGGCTGCCTTGCGCTGGCCGGCGCTACTCGCCTGGTTGGGCGGGGTGAGCACCTATCATTTGCTGGCTAATCTGTATCCGGACATCGGCGCAACCCTGCCGTCGTTGATTCTGGCAGGGCTGCTGCAACTGGTGCTCGGTCGAGCCTTCAGCTACGGCCGGGAAACAGCTCAGGCTTGAGAATGCCGTTCAGGCGTGGGTAGGGGATCTTCAGTTCGACGTGGCCCAGCGCGTAAGGCGCGAGGGTGCTCACTTCGTACTTGAGGATCACCCCGCCGTACGTCAACGCCACGTTCTGGGTTTTCACGAAGGGCCAGCTCTTGACGAACTCCGGCTCCTGATCGAGTTTGGTGCTGATCAGCCAGCTGTTGTGCGCCACTTGGGCTGCTTTCCAGAACGCTTCTTCCTGGCCCGGGATCACCATGTCCGACAGCGTCAGCACTTTATGCTGTTGGCGTGAGTAGTTGATGAAGCCGCGGCCCGGCGTGCCATGGGCACCGCCGTCATCCAGGTAGCTGGACAATTCAATGATCACCAAGCCGTCATGCTGCTCACGTACCTTGGCTTGCAGATAGCTGCTGTAGCGAGGGCCGGCACTGTTCAAAAACTGCTCGCGATACGCTGCCAGCGTCGGCGCTATAGGGGCGTCGGGCGAGGTGCGGGTCATTTGCAGCAGGCGTTTTTCGATGATGCCGTCAAGCGCAGGCTCAGCCGGGAAACGCAGCGTATCGATGTTCACCAGCGGGCATTCAGGGTTGGCGCAACCCGGTTTCAGCTGTTCGGAAGCGTCGCGGGTGGTTTCCAGCGGCGCCCGGTAATTGGGCTGGAAAAGACTCTGGCACGCACCCAGGGTCAGGGCGATGGCGGCCACGGAGGCGATCTTGAAAAGCGACATGGGCGTCCTTTATGAAACAGGGGAAGGCGAAAAGTTACCCGCTTCGACTATCAACGAAGCAGTCAGTTCGCCACTAAGCTAATTAGAGTTGGTTTCGTCTTCACCGTCTATCCCGCTGACTGTAAAGGGGCTGCATCAAACATCGCGGGCGCGTTAGGATGGCGCGAAGTCGGGGTTGCAAGTAACAAAAAGGAGCCTCGGATCGGATTTGCAGTAAAGAGGATTGTCATGACTGATTTTGCCAACGCCATTCCGACCACCGTTGATATCGTTCGGCGCGAAAAGTGCTACGAGGGCTTCTACAAGCTCGACCGCGTGCACTTGCGCCACGAATTGTTCGCCGGTGGCATGAGTCGCCAGATCAACCGTGAAGTGTTCGTGCGCCACGATGCGGTGTGCGTGCTGCCTTACGATCCACAGCGCGACGAAGTGGTGCTGATCGAGCAGTTTCGCGTCGGCGCCATGGGCAAGACCGATAATCCATGGCTGATCGAACTGGTCGCCGGTCTGATCGACAAGGATGAAATACCGGAAGAAGTTGCTCACCGCGAAGCGCAGGAGGAAGCTGGGCTTGTATTCGGGGCACTCTGGCCGATGACCAAGTATTTTCCATCGCCGGGTGGCAGTAACGAATTTGTGCATTTGTACCTGGGGCGTTGCGACAGTGCCGGGGTTGGCGGCCTGCATGGGCTGGAGGAAGAGGCAGAAGATATTCGCGTCACGGTCTGGGCCTTCGAAGATGCCCTGCAAGCCATGCGCGATGGACGTATTGCCAACGCGGCAAGCATCATTGCCTTGCAATGGCTGGCTTTGAACCGCGTGGAAGTGAGGGGGTTATGGTCGTAAACAAACTGCGCGATCGCTATCGGGTTGACCTCGTGGGGCTGCAAGCCTCCTGCGAGGCCAACTACGCGCGCCTGATGCGACTGTTGCCGGACATGCGCAACGATCCGGCGGCCCGGCGCATTGCCGTGACCCAGGGCGACCAGATGCTTGGCGTACTGGCCCTGGAAGTGCTGCAAGCCTGTCCGTACACCACCACCCTGCAAGTGCGTCAGGAACACAGCTTGCCGTGGTTGCCGGTGCCGCAACTGGAAGTGCAGGTGTACCACGACGCACGGATGGCCGAAGTCATCAGCGCCGAACATGCACGACGCTTTCGCGGCATCTATCCTTACCCGAACGCCGCGATGCATCAGCCGGATGAAAAGGCTCAGCTCAATCTGTTCCTGGGGGAATGGCTGAGTCATTGTCTAGCTTGCGGGCACGAATACGCCGTTGTGCGCTAAGAGCCCTGTGTAGTTGTGAACTGCGTCCGGTTCACAGGTTTCCTCTTTTGATTGTCCCCCAGCATAATTGCGGCACTCATCAATCCCGTGATCACGCCCTGGGAGAACGCCTTGCCGAGCGTATCCACATTGACCACCGCCGATCCGGCGTTGCTGGTGCAACTCTCCGACAGTCATCTGTTTGCCGAGGCGGACGGGACGTTGCTAGGCATGAATACCCGCGACAGCCTGCAACAAGTGATTGAGCTGGTAATGAAGCAGCAGCCGCGAATCGATCTGATGATTGCCAGTGGCGATCTGTCCCAGGACGGCACGCTGGAGTCGTACCAATTGTTTCGTGACCTGACGCGGCAGATCGATGCACCGGGACGCTGGATTCCCGGCAATCATGACGAGCCACGGATCATGGCCGAGGCGGCCGTGCAGAGTGCGCTGCTGGAGCCGGTGGTGGACATCGGCAACTGGCGGGTTACGTTGCTCGACTCTGCCGTGCCGGGGTCGGTGCCGGGGTATTTGCAGGATGAGCAGTTGCAGTTGCTCGTGCGCTCGTTGAGCGAAGCACCGCAACGGCATCATCTGGTGTGTTTCCATCATCATCCGGTGTCGATCGGGTGTGCGTGGATGGAGCCCATTGGATTGCGCAATCCAGAGGCGTTGTTCGCGGTGCTGGATCGCTTTCCTCAAGTTCGCGCAGTGCTTTGGGGGCATGTGCATCAGGAAATTGATCAACTGCGCAATGGCGTTCGCCTGATGGCATCGCCCTCGACCTGCATTCAGTTCGAGCCGGGCAGCGATGATTTCAAGGTAAATGAGCAGGCGCCGGGGTATCGGTGGTTGCGGCTGTTGCCGGATGGCCAGCTCGAGACAGGCGTTGAGCGCATCACCGGTTTCGATTTCCAGATTGATTACGGCTCCAACGGCTACTGATTTATTTGTCATTTCCAAAGACCGAGGCGCGGCCATCGCGGGCAAGCCCGCTCCCACAGGGGATTTGTGAGCGCCTCAGACCCTTGTGGGAGCGGGCTTGCCCGCGATGGCGTCCGCAAAGACGACCCGATTTCTGCGGATATCCCCGATCTCCCCATCTCCCTGTAAACTGCGCCTCTTTACCCGACGCACAGGGCGCTCAAATGTCTGGTTCGATCCTTTATATCCACGGTTTCAACAGCGCGCCGGCGTCGAAAAAGGCCTGCCAGTTGATCAATGTGATGGAACGGCTGGGCTTGAGCGATCAGTTGCGTGTGCCGGCCCTGCATCACCATCCCCGCGAGGCCATTGCTCAGCTGGAGCAGGCGATTGTGGAGCTGGGGCGGCCACTGCTGGTCGGCAGCTCACTCGGCGGCTACTATGCGACTCACCTGGCCGAGCGCCATGGCTTGAAAGCCCTGTTGATCAACCCTGCCGTCAGTCCGCACCGGATGTTCGACGGGTTTCTGGGAACGCAGAAAAACCTGTATACCAATGAGACCTGGGAATTGAGCCACGACCATGTGACGGCCCTGGCCGAGCTGGAAGTGCTGGCGCCCCGGGATCCGCAGCGGTTTCAAGTGTGGTTGCAGACCGGCGACGAAACGCTGGACTATCGCCTCGCCCAGCAATATTACCGGGCCTGTGCCTTGCGCATTCAGGCCGGCGGCGACCATGGTTTCCAGGGTTTTGCCGCGCAACTGCCGACAATATTGAGTTTTGCCGACATCGGCGCAGATTTGTATCAGGCGATCGACTTCACAACACTGTGACGCTTTGCCCCTATTTCAACGAACACTGACGACGAGACCCCATGGCCACTCCCAGCGCTAGCTCTTATAACGCAGACGCCATCGAAGTCCTCTCGGGCCTCGACCCGGTGCGCAAACGCCCCGGCATGTACACCGACACCAGTCGGCCGAACCACCTCGCCCAGGAAGTCATCGACAACAGCGTCGACGAAGCCTTGGCCGGGCATGCGACGTCGGTGCAGGTCATCCTGCACGCCGATCACTCCCTGGAAGTCAGCGATGACGGCCGTGGCATGCCGGTGGACATTCACCCGGAAGAAGGCGTGTCGGGTGTCGAGCTGATCCTCACCAAGCTTCATGCGGGCGGCAAGTTTTCCAACAAGAACTACCAGTTCTCCGGCGGTTTGCACGGGGTGGGTATTTCCGTGGTCAACGCCTTGTCGACCGAAGTCCGGGTGCGCGTAAAGCGCGACGGCAACGAATACCAGATGACTTTCGCCGATGGCTACAAGAAAACCGAGCTGGAAGTGATTGGCACCGTCGGCAAGCGCAACACCGGCACCAGCGTGTTCTTCGCGCCGGACCCGAAGTACTTCGATTCACCGAAATTCTCCATCAGCCGCCTCAAGCATGTGCTCAAGGCCAAGGCCGTTTTGTGCCCAGGGCTGCTGGTCAGTTTTGAAGACAAGGCCACCGGCGAGAAAGTCGAATGGCATTACGAAGACGGCCTGCGCTCCTACCTGGTAGACGCGGTCAGCGAATTCGAACGCCTGCCGGACGAGCCGTTCTGCGGCAGCCTGGCCGGTAACAAAGAAGCGGTCGATTGGGCGCTGCTGTGGTTGCCCGAGGGTGGCGACAGCGTTCAGGAAAGCTACGTCAACCTGATCCCGACAGCCCAGGGCGGTACTCACGTCAACGGTCTGCGTCAGGGCTTGCTCGATGCCATGCGCGAGTTCTGCGAATTCCGCAGCCTGCTGCCGCGCGGCGTGAAGCTGGCGCCGGAAGATGTCTGGGAGCGTATCGCGTTCGTTCTGTCGATGAAGATGCAGGAGCCGCAATTCTCCGGTCAGACCAAAGAGCGTCTGTCATCCCGTGAAGCGGCCGCCTTCGTTTCCGGTGTGGTCAAGGACGCCTTCAGCCTGTGGCTCAACGCTCACCCGGAAACCGGCATGTTGCTGGCGGAGCTGGCGATCAACAACGCCGGCCGTCGTCTTAAGGCCAGCAAGAAAGTCGAGCGCAAGCGCATTACCCAAGGGCCGGCGCTGCCGGGCAAACTCGCCGACTGCGCCGGGCAGGACCCGATGCGTTCCGAGCTGTTCCTGGTGGAAGGTGATTCCGCCGGCGGTTCGGCCAAGCAGGCGCGGGACAAAGAGTTTCAAGCGATCCTGCCGTTGCGCGGCAAGATTCTGAACACCTGGGAAGTCGACGGCAGCGAAGTGCTGGCCAGCCAGGAAGTGCACAACATTGCCGTGGCGATTGGCGTCGACCCGGGCGCGGCGGACATGAGCCAGCTGCGTTACGGCAAGATCTGCATCCTCGCCGACGCCGACTCCGACGGTCTGCACATCGCAACCTTGCTCTGTGCCTTGTTCGTCCAGCATTTCCGCCCGCTGGTGGATGCCGGTCACGTCTACGTCGCCATGCCGCCGCTGTACCGTATCGACCTGGGCAAAGAGATTTACTACGCCCTCGACGAGGCTGAGCGCGACGGTATTCTCGATCGCCTGGTGGCCGAGAAGAAACGCGGCAAGCCGCAGGTCACTCGATTCAAAGGCCTGGGTGAAATGAACCCGCCGCAGCTGCGCGAAACCACCATGGACCCGAACACGCGGCGTCTGGTGCAACTGACGCTGGAAGATTTCGCCGCAACCTCGGAAATGATGGACATGCTGCTGGCGAAAAAACGCGCCGGCGATCGCAAGACCTGGCTGGAATCCAAAGGCAACCTGGCCGAGGTTCTGGGCTGATGCGGTTTGGCTGGGCCCTGGCGTGTGCGTTGCTGCTGACTTCGGTGACGGTTTGCGCGGAGCCTGCACCCGAGCTGCGCCTGTTGTCCGAACATGCTGTCGACGGCATGCGCGGCGGCAATCTGTCGGGGCTGGCCCAGTGTGGCAAGGAGCTGTGGACCGTTTCGGATCGCGACGATGATCAAATCTATCGCCTCGACACCCGCAACAACACCTGGCTAGCCGAAACCGTGCACATCGACGTACCTCTGGTGCCTGACAGCGGTTTGCCCTGGGGCTTGCGTTCGCGGACCTGGGTGGCGTCGTTCGTGCGGGGCGGGGATCTGGATTTCGAAGGCATCACTTGCGACAGCGCCGGCAACCGGTACGTCGTCAGCGAAGCCCACGCCGCGGTGCTGCAAGTCCCGCCAATCGGGCCGGCGTCCTGGCTGAAAATCTCGCCGATGCTGGTTCGCGAAGCGCGGGCCAGCGGCATGCTGTTGCACTTCAATGCGTTGCTCGAAGGCCTGGCGATCAATTCGGCCGGTGACACGCTGTGGCTGGCCGCCGAACGTGAGCGCCGCGGTTTGCTGCTGATCAAGCGCCAGCAAACGGTCTGGGACTGCAACGGTGGCTGTGCGCTGCTGAGTGAGGCCGGGGTGGAAATGCAGCCAGCGCAATTTCCCAAGGCCAAAGCGGTCTCCCGGGATTTTGCCGATCTGTCACTGTTCGACGGCAAGCTGTTTACCCTCGAACGCAACGCCTTTCAGGTCTGCCGCCGTGATGCGGTGACCGCCAAGGTCGAGCGTTGCTGGTCGTTTGCCGCCGAGGCCTTCCAGGAAAACCGTCGTTATTCACAGGCCTATGGGCTGGCGGAAGCGCTGGTGGTGGATGCCGACGGTGCCTGGATCGGCATTGATAACAACGACGGTGCACGTAACGACGGCGAAAAACGCCCGATTGTCTGGCGCTTTGCCGCGCCTGAAGGTGGCTGGAGTGCCAAGCCATGAGTCAGCAACCGCCGGGCAAACGCGCCGGCCGGGTGTTGATGATACTGGCATGGTGCGCCGCGCTGTTTCTGGCGACGCGGTTCTTTGGTCAGTGGGAGGAACGTCAGCAAAATCCCAACACCGTCGTCAGCTCTGAGCAGGGCGAAGGTTTTATCGAAGTGAAGCTGATCAGCAACAGCCAGGGGCATTTTGTCGCCACTGGCCAGATCAACGGCAAGGCCGTGGATTTCATGCTCGATACCGGTGCGACCGATGTGTCGATCCCGGCCGAAGTGGCCGAACGGCTGAAACTGGAAAAAGGCTTCGGGGTGACCCTGAGCACGGCCAATGGCTTGAGCGAGGGTTATCGAACCCGTCTCGACCGGCTGCAACTGGGGGGCATCGTGCTGCGTGACGTTCGCGCGCTGGTGGCGCCCGGTTTGCACGGCAATCAGGTGCTGCTCGGCATGAGCGCACTGAACAAACTTGAATTTACCCAGCGCGGTGGCACCATGCTGCTGCGCCAGACAACGAACCGATGAGGCCCGCATGAGCGACTCCCTTGATCTCAGCCTGGACGGTGTAGAACGCCGGTCACTGGCTGACTTCACCGAAAATGCCTACCTCAACTACTCCATGTACGTGATCATGGACCGTGCCCTGCCGCATATCGGCGACGGCCTGAAACCGGTACAGCGGCGCATCATCTATGCGATGAGCGAGTTGGGGCTGGACGCTGATTCCAAGCACAAGAAGTCGGCGCGTACCGTCGGTGACGTGCTCGGTAAGTTCCACCCTCACGGCGACTCGGCGTGCTATGAAGCCATGGTGCTGATGGCCCAGCCGTTCAGCTACCGCTATACGCTGGTCGACGGCCAGGGTAACTGGGGTGCGCCGGACGATCCGAAGTCCTTCGCCGCCATGCGTTACACCGAAGCGCGGCTGTCGCGTTATTCCGAAGTGCTGCTCAGCGAACTGGGCCAGGGCACCGCGGACTGGGGCCCGAACTTCGACGGCACGCTGGAAGAACCTTTGGTGTTGCCGGCCCGTTTGCCGAACATCCTGCTCAACGGCACCACCGGTATTGCCGTGGGCATGGCCACCGACGTGCCGCCGCACAACCTGCGCGAAGTCGCGACGGCGTGCGTGCGCTTGCTCGATGAGCCCAAAGCCACGGTCGAACAACTCTGCGAACACATCCAGGGCCCGGATTACCCGACCGAAGCGGAAATCATTACGCCGCGCGCCGATCTGCTGAAAATCTACGAAACCGGCAAGGGCTCGGTGCGCATGCGCGCCGTGTACCACATTGAAGACGGCGACATCATCGTCACCGCGCTGCCGCACCAAGTGTCCGGAGCCAAGGTGCTGGAACAGATCGCGGGCATGATGCAGGCCAAGCCTTCCAAGGCTCCGCAGATCGCTGACCTGCGCGACGAGTCCGACCACGAAAACCCATGCCGCATCGTGATCATTCCCGCTGTGCGCAAAAACTTCGATCACGACGCGCTGATGCAGCACCTGTTCGCCAGCACCGAGCTGGAGTCGAGCTACCGGGTCAACATCAACATCATCGGCCTGGACGGCAAGCCGCAGCTGAAAAACCTGCGGGCCTTGCTGGTCGAGTGGCTGGAGTTCCGGGTGCAGACCGTGCGTCGCCGCCTGCAATTTCGCCTGGACAAGGTTGAGCGTCGCCTGCACCTGTTGGACGGTTTGTTGATCGCTTACCTCAATCTGGATGAAGTAATTCACATCATCCGCACCGAGGAGCACCCGAAAGCCGCACTGATCGAGCGTTTCGCCCTGAGCGAAATCCAGGCCGACTACATCCTCGATACCCGTTTGCGCCAGTTGGCGCGACTGGAAGAGATGAAACTGCGTGCCGAGCAGGATGAACTGCTCAAGGAACAAGCCAAGCTGCAAGCGCTGCTGAGCAGCGAAGCCAAGCTGAAAAAACTGGTACGCACCGAGCTGATCAAGGACGCCGAAACCTACGGCGACGACCGTCGTTCGCCGATTGTCGAGCGCGCCGAGGCCAAGGCCCTGACCGAGCACGATCTGCTGCCGAACGAGAAAGTGACGGTCGTGCTGTCGGAAAAAGGCTGGGTTCGTTCGGCCAAGGGGCACGAAATCGACGCCACCGGGCTTTCCTACAAGGCCGGGGACGGCTTCAAGGCCTTGGCGGCCGGTCGCTCCAACCAGTTTGCAGTGTTTATCGATTCCACCGGCCGCAGTTATTCGGTCGCGGCCCACACCTTGCCCTCGGCCCGTGGCCAGGGCGAGCCGCTGACCGGCCGCCTGACACCGCCGCCAGGGGCGAGTTTCGAATGCGTGCTGATGCCTGAAGACGATTCGCTGTATGTGATCGCCTCTGACGCCGGTTACGGTTTCGTGGTCAAGGGTGAAGACCTGCAAGCCAAGAACAAGGCGGGCAAGGCCCTGTTGAGCCTGCCAAACAACGCCAAAGTGATTCTGCCGCGTCCGGTGGTCGATCGTGAGCACAACTGGCTGGCCTCGGTGACCACCGAGGGTCGCCTGCTGATCTTCAAAATCAGCGATCTGCCACAATTAGGTAAAGGTAAAGGGAATAAGATCATCGGGATTTCCGGTGAACGTGTTGCCAGTCGCGAAGAATATGTCACGGACATCGCCGTTTTGCCGGAAGGTGCCACCTTGGTACTGCAGGCCGGAAAACGTACCTTGTCGCTGAAAGCGGACGACCTCGAACACTACAAAGGTGAGCGTGGGCGTCGCGGCAACAAACTGCCACGTGGCTTTCAGAGGGTGGATGCGCTGTTCGTCGAAAACCTCAATTAAGCGTCCTAGAGCGCTCGATCTACGATTTAACGCGTAGATCGACGCTTTGGCGCTGGAGTCGGAACGCATATTCACGGATGATATGGCCTTTCAAGCGCCGGCGTGGCCGAGCGTTCTTCATATTTTTTGAGTATTTTCACTGTGGTGAGCCTTGTGGCAGCCACCTGGATGGGACGATGACTGCTCTGCGCCTTCCTTTTATTTTGATGCTCGCTGGCGTTCTTGGCCTGGCGGGTTGCAGCGTGCACCAGCCAGTGTCGCTGTATCAGCTGGACAGCGGAAGTCCGGCACAGCCTGCGCAAAGCGCCGGCATGGCGGTATTGCTGGGCCCGGTAACGGTTGCTGATTATCTGCAACGCGAAACCTTGTTGCAGCGTCAGCCGGATGGCAGCCTGCAAGCGTCGGCCGATGGCCGGTGGGCGGGCAGCCTGTCGTCGGATATCGATCAGTTGTTGCTGCGTCAGATCGCCGGTCATCTGGACAGCCAACGCGTTGTTCTGGCACCCGCGACAGTGGGCTTTACTCCGGATGTTCAGGTTCTGCTGACCATCACGCGTCTGGACTCGGGTGAGTCGCAACCGGCAATTCTTGATGCGCAATGGCGCCTGATCGACCGTCGTGGTCAGGTGCGTGATAACCGCATCATTCATCTGCAGGAACAGCACGCTGGCGGGACTGCGGCTCAGGTTCAGGCTCAAGGCGTATTGCTGCAGCGTCTGGCCGAGCAACTGTCGACAGCGCTCAAGCCACTGGCCAACCAGCCACCCATCGCCGAAGCACCCCGCAAACCGGCTGCCAAGCCTGTAGCGCCGACGGCAGAGCCGGAAAAACAACCAAAAATCCCGATGGCTTCACCGATTCGCACGGATATGGAAGTGTTCAGGTTCTAAGCCTGGATGGATTCGAAACAAGGCCCGCGTAAATGCGGGCCTTGTTGTTTCTGCAGGTTGGGGATCTGCGGTGCCGCTGCCGGCCCCATCGTGGGCAAGCCCGCTCCCGCGCTGACCCCTGCGAATACAGAACCTGTGTAAGACAGAAACCCCCTGTGGGAGCGGGCTTGCCCGCGATGGGGCCGGAACAGGCAACAAAAAGCCCAGATCAAAAGATCGCAGCCTTCGGCAGCTCCTACAGGGACCGTGTAGACCGCGTTTGCAGGTGTATGCGAACTTTGTAGGAGCTGCCGAAGGCTGCGATCTTTTCAGACGGTCACCAAAAAGCCCGCAGACAATCACTTGCCTGCGGGCTTCTTTATAACGGGAACTGTGGTGTTACGCCCGGCGTTCGTGCATCCGTGCCAGTTGCCGCTCCAGCATCGACGGATAAGGCTCCATCAAGCGTTCTACGCAGCACGCACCCTCTGGGCTTGCGATTGGGCGGATCCGTGCACGCTGACGAATCAGCGCATCGTCGCTGATCTTGCGCTCCACCAGCAGCAGGTTGCGGCTGTGTTGCGACAGGGCCAGTGCATCCTGAGCGGTTTCAGTCAGCAGCAGGTCGATCTGGCTCAGACCGAACAACTCGTCGCCGAGGGTCAGGCCCAGCTGCAATTGCAGGGTGATGCCGCTGTCGGCGACTTCGATCTGCAACTGATGGCCCAGGGCTCGCAGCAACTCACCGCAGCAGATGGCGTTGGTCAGGTAGTCATCGCCGCTGTCTTCGGTGTGGAACAGCATCAGCGTGCTGCCATCGTTCAGGGTGTGCAGTTCGCTCTGGTAAAGCGACGCGGCCTGATCGAGGCAATCGCGGTAGCGTTTGAGCAGTTCTTCCAGGCGTGCGCGGGGCAGGCGACGCAACTGATCCTGTGCGCCCAGTTGCACCGCCAGTACCGCGCTGTGCTGAGGCACGTTCGATACCTGCGACTTTGCGACGGGGGTTGGCGCGCTGTCTGCCGAGTCGTCACGCAGATCGGCAAACGGATCCTCGTCGTCCTCGTCGTCTTCGACCGTGCTGACAATACGCCGTGGCGCAGGCTTAAGGCCGGCGACAGGCTTGGTTTCATCGAAACTCGGATCGCGCAGGTTACGGACTTCGAAGGTCGGCTCGCTAGCGTCGGCGTCTTCGTAATCGCTGTCGTCGTATTCCGGTTCCGGCGCGGGCTCAGGCTCGGCCGGCTCCGGCGCGAAATTGGCGTGCAGCTGACGAGCCAAATCGCCGATTTCATCCTGGCGCCCGGTGGCCGGGGTGTATTCGTCGATATTGCGCAGCCACACTCGCAATTGCAGCAGTGGCGTAGAAATGTGCCGGCCCAGACGCAGACTCAAGGCCAGGGACAGCGCCAGCAGTATCGCACTCAGAATGCCCATGCTTTGCAGGCTGATGGTCATCGGCTGCTGGAACTGATCCATGTCCAGGCTGATGCGCAGTTGCCCGGCGGTCACGTCCTGGAAGGTGATCTTGCTCTGGTACATGCCCTCGGCTTCGCCCAGCAGGCTATGCTTGGGACGCTGACCGGCTTCGGCGAGGATGCGGTTATCCACGCTGTAGATGGCGGCATGGGCCACCAGTTTGTTCTTGGTCAGGTTGTTGAGCAGCACGTTCAGGCTGAGGATGTCGTTGGACACCAACAGCTCCGTGGCCGACGTAGCGGTCTGGGTGGTCAGGCTTTCGCCCAGGGCATCCGCCTGCTCATGCATGGCCTGCTTGAACTGCAAACCCATCACGCAGGCATAGATCACCAGGGCCAGAGCGACCAGGATCACGTTATGGCTGGCAATGCGCAATGCAATCGGTACACGGCGATGACGCAGTGCCCGGAAGATCAGCAGAAAGAAGTTATCGGTTTTTACTGGCGTGGGCCGGTTCACTTGAGCTCGGCTCTTTGTCCGTGAAGTTGACGCGCAGTATAGCGACAGGCCTTGGACCGTCAAAGCGCTCGCGGTGCCCGATGGTCACTGAAAATGGGTAGAATGCGGTTTTTTTCCACCTGCGGGGGTGCGCCTTGCGCGAAATCGTCCTGATAAACATCACGGGAGTCGACCGTCCGGGTCTGACTGCGGCCATTACCGGCGTTCTGGCCCAGGGTGGTGTGAACATTCTCGACATCGGTCAGGCGGTGATCCACGACACCCTGTCGTTCGGCATCCTGGTTGAAATTCCCGATACCGAACAAGGTAACTCGGTGCTCAAGGACATCCTGTTCAAAGGCTATGAGCTTGAGCAACAGGTGCGTTTCACGCCGGTGTCCGAAGCGGACTACCAGCTGTGGGTCGGCAATCAGGGCAAGAAACGCCACATCGTCACCCTGCTGACCCGCAAAGTGACCGCCGAGCAATTGCAGCGTGTGAGTTCGATCACCGCCAAATATGGTTTGAATATCGACCATATCGATCGCCTGTCCGGGCGCATGCCGCTCGATACCCCGGCCGACAAGGGCAAGGGCTGCATCGAGTTTTCCGTGCGCGGCGAGGCGGCTGATCCGCAAGCACTGCGGGCCGAGTTCCTCAGCGTTGCTCAAGAGCTGAACGTCGACATCGCCTTCCAGGAAGACTCGCTGTTCCGCCGTAACCGTCGTCTGGCGGTGTTCGACATGGACTCGACGCTGATCGAAGCCGAAGTCATCGACGAACTGGCCAAGGCCGCCGGCGTGGGCGATCAGGTTTCCGCGATCACCGAACGGGCGATGGCCGGCGAACTGGACTTCCGCGCCAGCTTCAAGGAGCGCCTGGCCCTGTTGCAAGGGCTGGACGTCAGCGTGCTGGACTCCATCGGCGCTTCCCTGCGCCTGACCGAAGGCGCCGAAACCCTGTTCGCCGAACTCAAGCGTCTGGGCTACAAGACGGCGATTCTGTCGGGCGGTTTCACCTACTTCGCCAAGCAATTGCAGGCCAAGCTGGGTATCGACTATGTGTTCGCCAACGAACTGGAAGTGGTCGACGGTAAGGTGACTGGCGTGGCGGTCGAACCGATTGTCGATGCGCAACGCAAGGCGGATCTGCTGCGTGAGCTGGCGCATAAGGAAGGTTTGCGTCTGGAGCAGACGATTGCCGTGGGTGACGGCGCCAACGATCTGCCGATGCTGGCGATTGCCGGGCTGGGCGTGGCGTTTCGCGCCAAGCCGCTGGTCAAGCAATCGGCGAAGCAGGCGATTTCCACCCTTGGGCTGGATGGGGTGCTGTATCTGCTGGGCTTCCGGGATCGCGACGGGCAGCTCTAAAAAGATCAAAAGATCGCAGCCTTCGGCAGCTCCTACATGGGTATGTGAACACCTGTAGGAGCTGCCGAAGGCTGCGATCTTTTGCTTTTGGGTTCCCCGTTACAGCGACTTCCACAACGAATCAAACTCTTGCGCTGCGCCGACCACGCCGCTCCCCGCGGCGTTTTCGTTTTTGGCCGCCTCAAGCGAACGGTAGGCAAACTGATTAAAACTGTTGGTGCTCGCCAGTCGTCGCTCCAGCCCGGCCCGGTGTTCCTGGCCGTTGGTATTGATCAGCACCTTATTGCCTTCCTGGAATGGCAGGCGCGGAGTCAGCAGGGTGGCCGGCAGTTCAATGGCGCTGATGGCGGGTAGCAACAGCCCGCGCAAGTACTGGCTATGCTCGTCACCGGAGCGCATCAGTTGCAAGCCGCAGGGTTCGGCACAAGGCGCCATCTGCTCGATACCCATCTGTGTACCGCCGCCCCGCACCTGGCGGATCCAGCGCACCACTGCAATGCTCCAGCCTTGCCCCGCGGTGTCCTCGATACCGACTATCTCGCCGGCCTGTAGCTCGGCGGGCACTGCGCCAGGCCAGCCCAGGCAATAACCGCCAGGGCTGTGATTGATCACCGCCAGCACATAGGTCGGGAAATGCTGTTGGCGGTCGGCTGCCTCATGGCTGTCATCGTTCTGAAGGTGCGGGTATTCGATCTCTTCGTAGGGCAGCAGTGTGTCGGCGGTGCCTTGGGGGGCGGCGTCGAAGGCCTGGCTCCATTGGTCTTTGGCGCGACCTGTCGGGGCGGTAGCCGAGAATTGCGCGGGGCGGGCGCCGGGTTTTTTCAGGATGTCATTGAACGATCGGTGCCCGCCGAGATAAAAGTGCAACGCACTCATGCCCACGCACAGGGTCAACGTGCCGTGGCCGACGGTGCGCTGGAAACTGCGCTCGGCGGCCTGGCTCCAGGCGGCATGCAGGTGTTGCAGCGTATCCAGATTCAGCCCCGCCGGAACGGGCAGCGGCGATGCCTTGTCGGCCGACTGTTGCAGATGGGTTTCGATGGCTGCGACGAGGGGCTGCGGGTCGATCCCCAGCAAGCTCTCCTGTTGTTCAGCCAGGAACTTGGAGCGATAACGCGGACCGCTGTCGAGATCCGGGGCGACGGCAAACAGCCCGCTGTCCGGTTGGGCCGGTTGCAGTTTGATCCATTGGCTCCAGGGTTCCAGCACCTCGGCGAGCCGGGTGATCTGGTTCTGGCGCAGTTGATTGCAGCGTGCAGCACCCAGCAGAAGGGCGACGACGTAAGTTTGCTCGATGCTGAGCTTTTGCGTCTGGCTGGCCAGTTCATCACGCACGCTCGTATTTTGCAGTTGGTACTGACAGCCGATCCGGTACAGCTGATGCAGTTCCAGCCACAGACCTTCGGGCACCGGACAATAGAGCTCTGTGGCGCGGATCAACGCGCCGTTCAGGCAATGGATGGCCCGTTGCAACGCCTGGGTCAGCAGCGACGCACGGTCTTTGCTCAAGCGCGGTGCGATGCGGATGACGATCTGCTTGTAGCCGATCGCCAAGTGGCTTTGCAGCGCCTGGCAAAGGTTGGCGATCTTGCGCGAACGCTCGTCGAGCACAATCGTCTGATGCAGAAAATGCCGCTCCAGGTGCTTGCAGACGTAATACACCTCGGGCCGCAGCAGTTCGAGCAATTGCAGGCGATTGTCACTGGGTGTGAGCAGTTGATTGAGTTCGCTCAAGCCTTGGTACAACTGGCGGGCGGTTTCGCCGATGTTGGCTTTGGGCAGGTTGGCGATCCAGCGCTTGAGGTCGCGAGGCGTGGCTTCGCAGAAAGACAGGCGCGACTGCGTCGGGATCGGTGCGCGTAGCAGCAGGGCAGGATTGGTGTCATTCATGCCGTAGACAAACTCCGACCAGGAAATGGGCAACGAATGACTTTGACTGTAGCAGCTAAGAGCGCTGGAGGAGGGGGCGCAGCAGGAGGAAATGTCCGACCCCACGAAAGATGTTCGTGGGGTCGGATCGAGGGGTCAGGCGGTTGGCAAGCCGATGCCCTGGCCCATCTGCACGGGCGAAAGAGCGCCCAGCCCTTCAGCCCATTTCACTTGATCCGGCCCGAACAGCACGACAGCTGTAGAGCCGAGTTTGAAACGACCCAGTTCCGCACCTTTCTCCAGATGGATCGGCGCACGGGCCGCTTCATCATAACGGAAGGTTTTCAACTCGCGCTTGGGCGGTGTCACCAAACCGGCCCAGACGGTTTCGATCGACGCCACAATCATCGCGCCCACCAGCACCACGGCCATCGGCCCGCGCTCGGTGTCGAAAATGCACGCCACACGCTCGTTGCGGGCGAACAGTTCCGGAACGTTTTCAGCGGTGGTCTGGTTGACCGAGAAGATGCGGCCGGGGATGTAGACCATCTCGCGCAGGGTGCCGGCCAGCGGCATGTGTACGCGGTGGTAATCCTTGGGCGACAGGTAAATGGTGGCGAAATCACCGCCCATGAATGGCGCAGCGTTGGCCGCGTCACCCCCCAGCAGTTCCAGCACGCTGAAACTGTGGCCCTTGGCCTGGAAGACACGACCGTGTTCGATCGGGCCGAGCTGGCTGACGGCGCCGTCGGCGGGGCTGAGGATCGCGCCCGGGGTTGGGTCCAGCGGGCGAGCGCCATCTTTCAAGGCGCGGGTGAAGAACGCATTGAAGTGCTCGTAAGCCGTCAGGTCCTCGACCAGCGCCTGGGACATGTCCACCTGATAACGCTTGGCGAACCAGGCGGTAAAGGCGTTCTTGAACCAGCGCACGCGGCATTCGGCAATGCAGCCGGCCAGTCGCGAGAGCAAGTGGTGGGGCAGCAGGTATTGGCTGAGGATAAACAAACGCTTATTCATTAACTGTCCTTAAAAACCTTAAATCTCTACGGGCGTGTCGGGATGGTTGCCCCATTCGCCCCAGGAACCGGCGTAGCCTTTGACTCGCGGATAACCGAGTGCCTTGGCCACCAGATAAGTGAAGCCAGAGCGATGGTGAGTCTGGCAGTGGGTAATGACTTCTTTGTCTTTGGTGATACCGAGCTGTTCCAGGATTTTCGGCATGTCGGTGCGGATGCGCAGGTTGCGCGCCTGATCCATGCCGGCGGTCCATTCGAAATTGACCGCGCCGGGAATGTGCCCGCCTTTGGCTGCCAGCACTTTTTCGCCGGAGTATTCCAGTGGTCCGCGCGCGTCCCAGATCGCCAGATCGGCGGCACCGAGACGACTTTGCAGGTATTCGCGGGTGGCGGTGGGTTCGTCGTGCAGGGTCAGGGTGACCGGGCCGCCGACCACAGGCGGGATCTGGATCGACATGGGCAAGCCTTCTGCCAGCCAGGCCGGCAGACCGCCGTCGATATAGTGATAGTTACTGTGGCCGATGACATCCAGCAGCCAGATAAAGCGCCCGGCCCAACCGCCGCCTTCGTCGTCATAGACGACGTAGACCGCATCGGGGTTGTGCCCCAGTTCGCCGAACAATGCTTCAAGAGCGGCTTGGGTCGGTAGCAGGCCTGGCGCAGGCGCCTGGCCAAGTTGAGTGCGCTTTGGATCGACAAAGCGTGCGCCGGGGATATGCCCTGCGGCATAGCGTGCGCTGCTGGTCAGGTCCACCAGAATCAGTTCGCGGGCGTCGAGACGCGGGAGCAGGTCGCCCGGTTCGATTACCAGCGCCAAGCCAGAGAAGTCAGACATGTGAGGTCTCCAGAGCACAAAGGGGAGGATTGTAGCGCAGCGTCATGAGGGCCTGTTATCAGTTATTTCGGCACAGGAAACAACGGATGGCCAGGCTCTGTGGCGAGGGGGCAAGCCCCCTAGCCACAGGTCTTGGCCTTCACTTAACTGACCGGCTAGCGGTGGCTAAAACTGTGCAGGGCCTTTTCGATGCACTGCGCGGTTTTGCCGAAAGCTTGCACGGTGATTTCCGAGAACGGCCCACCGCCCTGATCCGCCACCACGATCATGATCACCCGGCCGTTGTTGACCAGTGAGCGCAGCAGCAAGTGTTCGCCACCGAATTGTTTACGCAGGCTGGTCGGCAACAGGGCCGAGAATTGTGCATTGTTGGCCGGCGTCAGGCGCACCTGGGCCTGTTGCGCGAGCAGGCGTTGCAGCACGGTGCTCTGGCTGACTATCAGGTTCAGACCGGCGACTTCCTTTGGCAGACCGGCGGTCTGCTGCACACGCAGATTAGCGTGTGTGCGATCGGCCATCAGGATCATCACCCGCCGCATGCCGCACGCCACCAGAGCGTCTCGGGCAGATGTGGTCAAGTGCATGGCATTGGTAAAGCGGCTTGGCTTCACCAGCAATTCGGCACATTGCTTACGCCACTTCGCCAGGTCCTCGGCAGTCGGCGCCGCTGCTGGCAGCAAACCGGCGTGCACGCGATTCGTGCCCCACGGCCAGATCAGCGCGACGGCCGGGTGCCAGAGGTCCGGCATGGCGTGATGGCGGGCGCTGTTGGCGGCTTGCTGGTGCAATTGTTGCTGCACTTCATCCATCGGCATTTGCAGGTAAAGACTGGTGAGGTACTGCCAACGCTCACAGTGGGGACTGTCCCAGGCCTGTTGAGCCGACAACGCCAGCCCGTTGGCCAGCAGCACGGTATTGGCTGGCTGATTGAGCCAGCGGCGCAGCGTCGGGTCGTCGTCGAGGCGGTTCTGTTGGCGCAGCGGGTGATCGTTGTCGCGAGCGATGCGCAGGACTTTCACCAGTTCACGTTGCTCGCTGCGCAGCAGTCGATAACCCTGCTGGACCCAGATCGGCAAACGCCAGGTGTCCACCAGCGCCAGACAGATTTCCAGCAGGCGCACGCCGAACAATTGCTGTTCGACTTTGCGTGCCGACTCGCCTTTATGGATGACCCGCAATTCCCACTCTTCAAGCAACTGCGGATGGGTCAACGCCATGGGCCACAGCGGTGAAAGAAACAGCAGGCTGCCCCAATGGATGTCCTGCCACAACCGCGCCAGGCGACTGGCAAAAAAACCGTTGGCCTGTTGGGTGGCGTGCTGGCTGATCAGCTGAAGCTGGCGCAGGGCGATGGGGATCTGCGAGTGGGGTTCGGCGGGCAGGCGCTCGAGCAATTCTTCGGTGCGTTTCAAGCCGAGGCGATTGATCGCCACCTCAAGGTTCTCGGCAGGCTCGGTCAAGCTGCCATGGGTGTGGCGATTGGCTTCGCGAATCACGCTCAAGACCAGGGCCGGGCTGTCCTGCATCAGTTCGGCGATGTCGCGCAGTGAGCTGCGGCTATCGCGGATGGCTTTGCAGACGCGGTCGTGGCTGGCTTGCGGAACCGGCAGGCGCACGCCATCGAGAAGCTTGACCCAGCCTTCGAGTGTGGTCGGTTTTGGTGTTGGGACGTTCGTTTCGTTAGCCATGTCTGGACGCGATCATCGTCTGCATTACCTATGCCCGGTGCGGGTCAAATTGGCTTTTCGCCTGAACTGGCTATAGTCTGGCGCAGTTTTGCCGATAAGTAGAAGAAGAGATTTTTTAACTTCCGAATATGACCTTGAACCCGACTCAGTAAGTGCTCTCCTACCTATGGCTAAAATTATCGGCATCATTGTCGTATTCGCGAGCGTGCTCGGCGGATACGTGCTTTCCCACGGCAAGATTGCCGCCCTCATCCAGCCTTTCGAGGTGATGATTATCGGTGGCGCAGCCCTTGGCGCATTCCTGCAGGCCAACCCCGGTCATATGACGATGCACGTGCTCAAGAAGTCCTTGGGCATGTTCAGTTCGCGTTTCAACCACACCTTCTACCTGGAAGTGCTGGGGCTGATTTACGAGATCCTCAACAAGAGCCGTCGCGAAGGCATGATGGCGATCGAAGGTGACATCGAAGATGCCGCCGCGAGCCCGATCTTCGCCAAGTACCCGGCAGTGCTCAAAGACGAGCGCATGACCGCGTTCATTTGCGATTACCTGCGCATCATGTCCTCCGGCAACATGGCTCCCCATGAGCTCGAAGGCCTGTTCGACATGGAACTCTACAGCCTCAAGGAAGACCTCGAGCACCCGTCCCACGCGGTGAACGGCATCGCCGACGCCATGCCCGGTTTCGGTATCGTCGCGGCGGTATTGGGGATCGTGGTGACCATGGCGTCCCTGGGCGAAGGCGACCAGAAATCCATCGGTCTGCACGTGGGTGCGGCACTGGTCGGTACCTTCTTCGGTATTCTCGCGGCCTACGGTTTCTTTGGTCCGCTGGCCAACTCCCTGGCTCACGATGCCAAGGAAGAACTGAACATCTACGAAGCCATCAAGGCTTCGCTGGTGGCTTCGGCTTCCGGGATGCCGCCGTCGCTGGCGGTGGAGTTCGGTCGCAAGGTTCTGTACCCGGCGCACCGTCCTAGCTTCGCTGAGCTGGAACAAGCGGTTCGCGGTCGCTAAGTCATGGAAAATAACCAGCCGATAATCATCAAGCGCGTCAAGCGCATCGCCGGCGGGCATCACGGGGGCGCCTGGAAAATCGCCTTCGCGGACTTCGCGACGGCGATGATGGCGTTCTTCCTGGTGTTGTGGCTGCTGTCCACCGCGACGCCTGAACAGAAGATTGCCATCGCCGGTTACTTCAAGGACCCGGTCGGGTTTTCCGAAAGCGGCACGCCGTACATCATCGACTTGGGCGGCACGCCGACCCTGGCGCCGGAGAACACCCTCAACCCCGAGGTGAAATCTCAGCCGCAGCCAGACAAGGTGACCATCGACGCCGAGCAGGTTGAAGGCATGGCCGAGCAGGTCGAGAAGGAACGTCTCGAACTGTTGCTGCAAGAACTGCAGAACAAGGTCGAAGAGAACCCGCAACTGAAGAAATTCAAGGACCAGATTCTGTTCGAAATCACGCCGGACGGTTTACGCATCCAGATCGTGGACGCCGAAAACCGCCCGATGTTCGACTCCGGCAGTGCCCGTCTGAAACCGTACTTCGAAGACATCCTGCTGGCCATGGCCGACACCATCAAAGCGGTGCCGAACAAGATCAGCATCAGCGGCCACACCGATGCCAAGCCGTACTCGGGCACCGGCGACTTCGGTAACTGGGAGCTCTCGGCCAACCGCGCCAACGCAGCTCGTCGCGCGTTGGTCGCCGGCAGCTATCCGGACGCTCAGGTAGCGCGCGTCGTGGGTTATGCCTCGTCGGCGCTGTTCGACCGGGAGAACCCGTTCAACCCGGTCAACCGTCGGATCGACATCATCGTGCTGACCAAGAAAGCCCAGCGTGCCATCGAAGGTTCGCAAGGTGCGGAACCGGCGCCAGCGCCGACGCAGGGGCAGGGCGGGCCGGGCGAAGTGCCCGCGCCGCCAGCCGATCCGAACGCATTGCCGGCGGATAAAGAACCGCTGCCGGCCCATGAGCTTCGTGAGCGTTTGAATCTGTTTGATGCTCCTGCGCCAAAGTCGGGTGAGCCGGCCAAACCTGCTGTACCGCCCAAGCAATAACCTGCAAAAAAGCCACGATAGTCGTGGCTTTTTTGTTTCTGGCTGCGTCAGTGCAGCGTCGCAATGACTCAACTCACTGCAAGTTTGTTTTCGGAATCATGGAAGACCGGTAATGGAAAGACTCAAGTCCTATTTTCAGCGACATGGCAACGCACCCTTCAAGTTTGGTGAAGGCCGGGTCAGTGGCTACATCTCGGCAACGCTCGGGCTATTGAGCCTGCTGGCGGTATTCTGCTTTCTCTTTCCCGAATGGCTGACCACCGCCGAACTGCGCAAGGTGTACGACGAGCAGTTTGCGCGCACCACGCTGTTGCTCGGGTTGGTGCTGTCCTTCTGCCTCGGCACCCTGAATATCCTGCTCAACACGCGCAAGCGCCTGGGGATCACCGGACTTGTTGCCTCGGGGCTGGCGGTGTTTCTTGGCGGCACCAATGTGCAGGTCAGCTCTATAGGGCAGACACCGTATTCGCTGGGGCTGGACTGGTTCGTACTGGCCCTGCTGGTGTCGGCCATCGTCTTTATCCCTCTGGAAAAACTCTATTCCAAGGACCCCGAGCAAAACATTCTGCGTCCGCACTGGCGAACTGACCTGACCTACTTTTTCGTCAGTCATATGCTGGTGCAGTTCATCCTGATTTTCATCACCGCCTCGTCGAGCTATATAGCCGGTTGGGCGGTGTCGACGAACTTGCAGGCTAGCGTACAAAGCCTGCCGATCGTTGTGCAGTTTTTGCTGGCGGTGCTGGTGGCCGACCTCGGTCAATACTGGCTGCATCGGTTGTATCACGTGGTGCCGTGGTTATGGCGCATCCATGCCGTGCATCACTCAAGCACGCACATGGATTGGCTCGCCGGTTCGCGTGTTCATTTCATCGAGATTCTGCTGACTCGCACCGGCGTGCTGGTGCCTTTGATGCTGCTGGGCTTCGCGCCCCAGGCGTTGAACGCCTATGTGATTCTGGTCGGCGTACAGGCCGTGCTGGCCCATGCCAATGTTCGGATCAACGGCGGCTGGCTGAATTATGTGATGGTCCTGCCGCGTTATCACCATTGGCATCATGCCCGGCACAAGGATTACATCTACAAGAACTATGCGATCCATACGCCGTTGGTGGATATGCTGTTCGGCACCTTCAAGTTGCCGCCCAAGGAGTGGCCGACGCGCTACGGTGTTTTTGGCAAGGACTTGCCGGGCGGTATCCTGCGCCAGCACCTGTACCCGTTTCAGAAGCCTGAGCTGAAGACCGTCGAACCGAAACCGCCGGCAGCGGTTTCCTGAGGTCAAAAAAGCCGCGATCATCGCGGCTTTTTTGTCTGCTATTTCAATGAGCCAGGTGTGAACTATCAAACCGACCGCGCAAACTTCTGGAGTTTGTCTTGATGAAATATTTGACTGCGGTCTTGGCTCTGGCTTGGGCAGTCGCACCTTCCAACAGTTGGGCCAAGGATGATCCGACCCACTCCCCACAGGCAGGCGGGCGCACCTACGCGCAAAATTACAAGGATATGGTGCTGGCAGACTGCATCGCCACAGCCTACAAGAGCGAATCTGAAGCCGCCCAGGACGCCGGAAGCAGTGCCAGCGCGCTTATGGATTGGACCTATTTCGATCTGGAGCAAGCACCTCAAGCCGGTAGAACTCTGGTTGATCAGTTTCTGGCTCGTGATTATCACAATCCACTGGTCGAATCAGAGCGAAAAGGCGTTCGCTTTGAGCTGCTCAAATGCCTGGACCTGTATCACAGCAAAGAATTGGACAGTCAGGTCAGGCAATTGGTCATCAAACCCCAGCACACCTATCGTCAGGACAATCCCCCACGACCCAAAAAGGATTGACCTGCGCCGCGAGTAACCGTTCGGCCATTGATTGGTCAGCATTGAAATACAAAAAAGCCGCGATCGTCGCGGCTTTTTTGTCCGTGCTTTCGGGGATGGGATCCTACCAATCTTTATTTTTGTTGTTCGTTGAGAGGCTGATCTTCGATTGCGAAGATTCCTTCTGGGTTTAAAGAACAGTCCTACATCCATCCTTTGCCTGTCTTGTTAGCGTGCCCGCCAATTTCGCGTGCACAGATCACGGACGGTTTGGACATCGCGCTTCATTTCCTCTTTGCTTAAGGATAAGCGTATGTTCGGATCGGCCAATACGGCGCACTTCGCGCTGCACATCCCCGCTGTTCGTCACGATTTCAAAGTCTTCGCCTTTGACGGTGTTGAGGCCATCAGTGCCTTGTACGCGATCCAGGTTGAACTGGTCAGCGAAAACCCGGATTTCGATCTGGAGAGCCTGCTCAGTCAGACTGCATTTCTCCAGTTCGGACTTAACGGCGAAGGCCTTCATGGCCATATTGAAGAGGTGTTCGTCGGTGAAGCCGGCAAACGCCTGACCCGTTATCACTTGACCCTTGTATCGACGCTGCACTACTTGCAGTTCAGCTACGATCAACGGATTTTCCAGCACTTGACCGTGCCGCAAATCATTGCTCAGGTGCTCAAAGGCCACGGCATTCAGGCCGATGCGTTTACCTTCCATGTCAGTACCAGCCCCGAGCGCGAGTACTGCACTCAGTTGGGGGAAAGCGATTTGGAGTTCGTCCAGCGCCTGTGCGCCGAGGACGGCATCGCGTGGCATCACCAGCATTCGGCAGACGGTCATTTGCTGGTGTTCACCGACGACCAGACTTGGTTCCCCAAACTGGGCGAAACCCCTTATCAACAAGACTCCGGCATGGTGGCGGACCACCCGGTGGTCAAGCAGTTTTCCATGGGCTTTCGCAGCCGCACCAGCACGACCACGCGCCGGGACTACGACTTCCAACGCCCGAGTCTGTTGCTGGAAAGCCGCTTCACGGCCGAGTTCAGCCCTGAGCTTGAAGACTATCGCTACCCCGTATTCATCGAGAACGAAAAACGCGGCAAACAACTCGCTCGCCAGGCCTTGGAGCGGCACCGTGCCGATTACCAGTTGGTCGAGGGCCAGAGCGATCAGCCGTGCCTGCGCAGTGGTCACTTTTTTAACCTGACCGAACACCCGCGTAAAGCGTGCAACGATTTGTGGCTGTTGCTCAGTGTGTCGCACGCCGGAAAACAGCCTCAGTCACTGGAAGAGGCCATCACCAGCGACGTCAAACCTGAAGACGGCTTTACCCAAGGCTATCGCAACCACTTCAGCGCCATTCCATGGGATGTGCTTTATCGGCCACCGCTACCTGCACGACGATCGGCGCTGGTCAGCCAGACCGCCCGAGTCACCGGCCCTGTCGGCGAAGAGATCTACTGCGATGAGTATGGTCGCGTGAAGATCGAACTGCCGTGGGACCGGGCCGAACTCAACAGTGAAAAAAGCAGTTGCTGGGTGCGGGTGTCATCCAGTTGGGCGGGGGATGGCTTTGGGGCAGTGACCGTTCCGCGTATCGGCATGGAAGTCGTCGTCACCTATCTGGACGGCGACCCCGACCAGCCATTGATCACCGGGTGCGTGACCAACAAGCTCACGCCTGTGCCATACCCCTTGCCCGAGCACAAAACCAAAACCGTCTTGCGCAGCCACAGCTCCCCGGACACCGGGGGTTACAACGAGTTGTCGCTTGAAGACCGTGCCGGGCAGGAACAAATCTACCTGCG
The DNA here is from genome assembly GCF_024749285.1 of Pseudomonas sp. B21-015. Lineage (NCBI taxonomy): Bacteria > Pseudomonadati > Pseudomonadota > Gammaproteobacteria > Pseudomonadales > Pseudomonadaceae > Pseudomonas > Pseudomonas sp. B21-015. The sequence continues at coordinate 5,916,400 of NZ_CP087196.1, read as the reverse complement.
CGCCCAACGCGACCTCGAACAACTGATCCTCAACGACAGCGATACCAAAATTGGCAACGACCGCCGCGAACAGATCACCCGCGACAGCCACAGCCTGATCAGCAACGACCGCTTCGAACAGGTCGACAACCACAGCACCAGCCTGATCAAGGGCGACGAGTTGCGCACGACCCAAGGTGTGCGCAACACGGTGATCGGCGGCAACGAACTCATCTCAATCACCGGCAACAGCAGCACGACGGCAGAGGGCACGTTGGTGATTCAGGCCGGTTCGCAGGCCCATGTCACCGCTGCCAACGTGGTCATTAATGCCGGAACGAGCTTGACGTTGCAGGCCGGTGGTCAGCACATCGTTATCAATTCGAGCGGGATTTTCAGCAGTGTCGCTATTGTCGAGGGTGGTTCGCCGGTCGTGGGCCTGCCCGGGCAGGCGGCACTGTCAGTAGTTCCCCAAGCTGACGAGGCAGTGGTTGTCGACACCCTTCCCATGGAAGCACTACTCAAACAGAACATCGTCTTTCGTGAGGCCGATTCCGGCATTTGCCCGATATGCGATGCCGCCCCGGAACATCAGTTAACAGAGAGGGCTGAAGCATGACCCCGATCACCCCGAACAAAGGCCTGCTCCTGCTTGACGGTTCCCAGTATGAGGACGCTATCGATTGGCTTCACGAGCACTACGGCGCAGACGCTCCTCAATCGCTTTTCAAGGGAACCGCCTACGAGCCGATTGGCGCAGCGGGGCCATTTCTACTCAATGCCTCACTTGGTAGCGCGGCCTACGCCGCATGGTGGGGTGGCTCTGACTTGCAACACGGTGTTTGGCTGGCTTCTCCACAGAGTGCACAACAATGGCTACCGATCCTGCAACGTCGGTTGCGCATATTTGATGAATATGAGCGAGAGCTGTGGCTGCGCCTGGCGGATGGCTCGGTTTTGCGACGCGCCTGTTTGGCGGGAGCGCAATGGCCAGCAGGCTTTTGGTTTGGTGTGGAAAGCGTCTGGCTACGCCATGGCAACGCGCCAGTGTGCGCTTGGGAAAACAAAGCGCCTGAATTCGACTCAGCACCGGCCAATAAAGGTCTGGCCGCGCAAATCACCTTGCCTGAGCCGCTTCTGCATGCACTGAGCCTTCCCGCCAACTCGGAGAAAAACGCATGAGTGCCCAGAATAAAATCCGCGTTGGAACCTGCCCGCTGTTCGCTGCCGTTTTGCCTCTGCGATACGCCCTCGGTCCAACCGTCGCTGTCGATACCGATGCCTACGACTTGCCAGCGCTGAGCGGCTCGTTTCCCGAGTTGGGGCCTCGGCATCCTGACTTGACCGGGCATGCGCTCAATTACACCTCGCGTTTGTTGCGCGACGGTTGGCTCTACGTCTGGGAGAGCAGTCCGCCCAAGTTGGTTGAATATCAGGTCGAAAAAGCTCAGCTCACCCAAACCCCGCGTGCGGGCAGGGTGATCGACATTCGGGTCAAACCCCATCTGGTGTTAAGAGCGGGCGACCCTACCGGATTGGTCTGGTCGCCCGTTCGCTGGAGTGAAGCGCAATACCAGGCCGCCAGAAAAGACCCCGCCGTGCGTCAGCGCATCATGCGCAGTTTTGTTCCGGGTGTCGCGCCGTTCAGCGGCACGGTTGACACCGTCACCAAGCAGATTGGTGAATACACCGATGCGACGAGCTACGGCTGGAGCGGTCAATCCGAAACGGAGCACGCACCCGACTGGTTGAAAGTGCTAAAGCAGATGAAGGCTTGCGAACAGCAGACCTACGCCGTCATTGATGATGCGTGGGGCGTGCTGCTCGACCTTGCCGCGTTGATGCGTGTGCGTAAGGAAGCGTTCGACAGTTATCAGGAGCATCACGCTGAAACGTGGGCGATGGCCAGTGTCATCAAGTCACTGAGCGAAGGCGACCGGCAACTGAGTGCACAGTTGCCGTCCATCACCCGCCATGACGAACTCCAGCGGCTATGGAGAGATCAGGAAATCCAAAATGACCGATATACCGCCGACACGCGTCGTCTGGCCCAACTCTGGGTGGCGTGGTTCAACACCCTGCAAGTGACCGGTGCGTCGAGCATGGACACGGCTTGCGGCCATTTCGACATTACCCAACCGATTGCCCGTGAGGCATTGGAGTTGTATTTCGCGGCGGCTTGTCTCGGGCCGGCCACTACCAGCATCGGTGCTCAGGCGATTACCCAGAATCTGGGCGGTAACTCGCCGGGTAAACCCTGGCTGCTTTGGGCTTTGCTCGGATTACCCGCACGGCTTGGCAAAGGTGAAATCAAATACCTCGTCGATCTGGGCGATGCGTTCAACGACAACACGGCGGCGTTGCAGGAAGGTGCTAGCAAGCTTGCCAGTGCTTTCGGCTATGCCGAGGCACTGAACAAGACCGCCGACAAACTGAAGCATCACAAACCAGCGGCGGGCGTGGAGGCCTTGTTTCTGGCCATCGCTCCGATGGCCGGGTTGCAACTGCATCAGGCGCAGAATTCGGCCAGCACAGCGGGGAGTTTGTACATGGCGGCGGCCCTGGCCCGTAGCGACCAGCGCATCCAGACCTTGGGCGTTACGTCGCGTCAGTTGGGCGAGTGGTACAGCGATTTGATGGAAACGCGCCCAGCGGCGCCAGCCCATTTGAGTGTCGCTCCGCTGGTCGGCGCGGTGGGGCAGAGTGTGCCGTTCATGCATCTGGTGCCGGCCAGCACCAAACTGCCACCGTTGCCGGTGAATCTGGCATCAGGAGTGGACTTGAGTAGCGTGCTGGATCTGAAAGGGGCTTGGGATAAAGCGCCGATCAAGGTTTTGGTGACGTTTATGGCGGGGCTGAATTTTTATTGGTCAATGGATCAGTTAGTAGATAGCGGAACTACCAAAAAATGGGTTGGTGCTTTCGGCGCTTTGGCTGGAGTCGGAGCAGCAGGTGCGGCAGTTGGTCAGCGGGTAGCAGAGGTTAGCTGGACTTCTGCTATTAGCCAGGGCGGCAAAAACTCTATTCCAGCGAGGCTCGCGTTAGTTCGAGCCATGGGAATGGCCGCAGGTGCTTCTTTGTTGCAATCAGCTTTCCTCTGTTTTGATGTGGTGGTTTATGGTTTTGAAGCCTTTGAAGCGTTCCAGCCAGGTGACTTCGATACCTTCTCGGTTAATCTGGGGCTTATCGGGGCTTCGGTAGCAAGTATCAGGCTCCAGGCTCAAGCGTTTCGAGCACTGCGCATTGCGCGAGCGGCCGTGATAGCAGGGGATGCGGCGGCTATTTCTAAAGGACTGGATGTCGTGCCCCACTTGGGCATCAAGCTTTTGGGGCTCTCCGTGGTGATTGTAGGCGGGGTCATTGCCCGGCTCTATACGACTGACTCACCGCTGGAAAAATGGGTAAAAAACAGTCATTTCGGTATCCGTCCGGACAGCGGTTGGTCAAATAACTACACCCAGTCAATGGAACGTCTATATCCCATTCTGTTTCCTGTCAATTTTGAAGTCTTCCGACTGAGAGAGTTGCACCCCTATCAAGGGCAAGTCACCTCCACCTACTTGATGCTGAACCTGCCGGGGGAAAACATTCAGATGACGGATGGGATGATCCACTTCAAGGGCCATGAAGTCTGGCGCGATACACTCGGATATCACCCCGAGCGGGTCAAAAAGGTCGAATGGACAGGTGAAAATTTTGATCGGCATAGTGGCAGTCGGATTACTGTACAAGCCGGCATAACCCCATACCGACGCGTCTACCATGAGGACGGCGTGCGGCATTTGTGGAGCATTGAGGGTGAATTGATCTATTCGCCGCGTGAAGGACTGACGCTGCCGGCGGTAAAAATCAAGGACTGGGCATGGATATGAAAACGCTGGATCAGCCGCGATACAGCGCTATCCCCACTGTACTGCTGGAAGCGGATAAGCCCACTGGTGAGCAGCCAATGGAGCTGTTCATTACTGATGAGCATACTGAACACTATTTGGCTTTGCAGGCAGGCGGAGATTCGGATCGGGGGCAATTTACGGGTCTTGGCGGGTGGATAGGGCTGGGTGGGCTAGGAATGGCTTTTTTGTTAATGATCAATGGAAAGTGGGAAAGCGTTCCGATGGGCCTGATCATGTCAGCAGCTTTTTTCCTTGTTCCTTTTTTTTGGGAAACCCTTCGTCCCTTACCGTTGCCCATTCTGTTCAACCGCCGCACTCGCGAAGTGTATTTCAACCACGAAGGTGTACTGCTCCACGCTCCATGGGATGGCATAACCGCCGTGGCTAATGAATACCAGCTCGTTGGCACCCACATTGGCGGCATGCAAAGTACCTCGCTGGAAATACGCATGTGGCAGTTTGAAACGCCGGAAATTGCATTGATGGTCAGTCTCGGCCCTCCCTTCGGCAAATCATTGGCGATGCAGAAAGGCTTTTGGGAATATATCCGTTCCTATATGAACAACGGCCCGTATTTCGACGAGCAGGGAAATCACAGCGAGTCTGATGCTTTCGTAAAAAGCCAACTGGCAGTGCAGCCAAACATGAGCGGTTGGTTCAAGGACACCTTCAATGACATAAAAAAAAGACGGATGGAAAGTGACGGGAAGAACTACTTGGGCGGCAGCGATGTAGTCATGCTCGTTCTGACTTTTCTCTTTTATCCATGGTTTCGCATTCAGGAACTCACCTACAGCCTCGCCAAACGCCGCTCTCGCAACCTATGGCCAAAAGTTGTCACTGAACGCCTGAAAGCAAATGGCCCCATCACACGCCTTGTTGATCTGGAGCACGAGCAAGGTGTTGGCGTATCGAAGGCGAGTTGATCTATACCCACAATGGGACTGAGCCACCGGCGATAAAAATCAAGGAATGAGGACTGTTCGGAGAATGGTGTAGGACGGCTCCGAGACCCATAAACCGGGTTTTACTTCGCCGGAACCTCGCCTATAGTTCGTCCGGCACCGACGAATCGGTGATCGACTTTAGCCGGTCGTAACAGATGATGCACAAGCGCCCGTATAATCGCGGCGCTTTTTGCTGCCTGGCATCTGCATGTCTATGGTGGCTGTGCGTGGGACACCTTCGGGTGTGCCGGGTTCATCTGTCCGGTCGGCTAACCCGCGTACAGCTACCACCCAATTCGTTTAGCCGCGAAAGGGTGGAAGTTTCACTTATCAGATGAGATAGAAACATGACCCAGTACCACCCTCTGCAAGGCAACTTCAGCGTCGGCCCGACGCTATACATCGACACCGAAGCCAAAGTCTCGGATCTCCTCGAAACCGCCACTCACCGAATCAAAGCCGCCCGCAATATGCTCAATAGCGTCACCTGCCTGTGCATCAAAAACGCCGAAGGTCACGACCTGGAGCATTTCGCCAATGCTGCACATATATTGATTCAGGACGGCTGTGACGCTCTGGATGCGCTGGGCTGGAAGCTGGAAAAAGCCGTACGCTGAAAATGAGAAAGCCGCGATATTCGCGGCTTTTTTGTGTCTGCGGGATGCTGCTGATCATTTTCGTAGCATCACGAAAATGATCCAGGCTACTTAATAGCTGCTTTCCGGCAAACTGGCGATGATCGACCGATAGCTGTTCATCCGTTGCTGCTGCACGCGGCCGTCTTCCAGCGCCTTGAGCAATGCGCAACCCGGCTCGCGGTCGTGCTTGCAGTCGCGGAAGCGGCAGGTGCCGAGCAGGTCGTTGAACTCGATGAAACCGGCTTCGACGTCGGCGCGGCTGACGTGACCCAGGCCGAATTCCCGGATACCCGGGGAGTCGATCAGTTCACCGCCACCGGGGAAGTGGAACAATCGCGCGGTAGTGGTGGTGTGGGTGCCCTGGCCCGACAGCTCGGACAGCGGGCCGACGCGGGTTTCGACTTCAGGCAGCAGGCTGTTGACCAACGACGACTTGCCAACACCGGACTGGCCGACGAATACGCTGATGTGCCCGTCCAGCTGCTTCTGCAACTGCTCCATGCCATTGCCGTGGTGGGCCGACACTTCCAGCACCGGGTAGCCCAGCGTGCGGTAAACCGCCAGCAAGGCGTTCAACGCCGGGGCGTTCTGCTCGTCGATCAAGTCGAATTTGTTCAGCAGCAGTAACGGCCGAATACCCGCGTGTTCCGCGGCGACCAGATAACGGTCGATCAGGTTGGCATGGGGCTCGGGCAGCGGCGCGAAGACGATGACGATCAAGTCGACGTTGGCCGCCACCGGTTTAAGCTGGCCACGGCTGTCTGGACGGCAGAGCTCGGTTTTACGCGGCAGTTGCGCCACGATCACGCCGATGCCCTGGTTGCCGGCACGCCACACGACCTGATCGCCGGTCACCAGCGCCGGCAGGTTGGCGCGCAAATGGCAGCGGAACACCTGGCCGGCCAATTCGCCATCGAGGGCCTCGACTTCGACCTGCACACCGAAGTGCGCGATCACCAGGCCCGTCTGTTCCGGACCCAGGTCGCCGCCTTCGAGTGCCTCGACAGCCGAGGACTCGCGTTTGGCGGCGCGGGCAGCGCGCTCGCCCTGAATCTTTTCGATGCGCCAGTTTTGACGACGATTGAGTTGGCGTTTGGCCATGGGTGTTCCGTATCGAGAATGCAGCGATTAGGTAAAACGGCCGCGAGTTTAGCACGCCCGGCCACCGGCCTAGGCTAAACTGCGCAGCATTGCCTAGGAGCCGACACATGCAAAACCCGCAGAATCTGATCTGGATCGACCTGGAAATGACCGGTCTTAACCCTGATACCGACGTCATCATCGAAATGGCCACCATCGTCACCGACAGTGATTTGAACACCTTGGCCGAAGGTCCGGTGATCGCCATCCATCACAGCGACGAGATCCTCGCCGGCATGGACGAGTGGAATACCCGTCAGCACGGCGGCTCCGGGCTGACCCAACGGGTCCGCGACAGCCGCATCAGCATGGCCGAAGCCGAGGCCGAGACCATCGCCTTCCTGGAGAAATGGGTGCCGAAGGGCAAGTCGCCGATCTGTGGCAACAGCATCTGCCAGGACCGTCGCTTCCTTTATACCCACATGAAATCCCTGGAAAGCTATTTCCACTACCGCAACCTCGACGTGTCGACCCTCAAAGAGTTGGCCGCGCGCTGGGCGCCGGACGTGCGTGACAGCTTCAAGAAGGGCAGTACCCACCTGGCCCTGGACGACATCCGCGAATCGATCGCCGAGCTGCAGCACTACCGCAAGAACTTCATCAAGTTCTGATTGGGTATGGAGTGGGTTTTTGTGGCGAGGGAGCTTGCTCCCGTTCGGCTGCGCAGCAGTCGTAAAGTTCTATCTGAAGAATTGCGCTGTCAGTAAATGGGGGCGCTCTGCGGCCCAGCGGGAGCAAGCTCCCTCGCCACAGGTTCTCTTGCCCCCTTTTGGTGCCCTGACGATCTGAGTAGACTGCGCGCCTTCTTGTAAGGACCGCCGCCATGTTGCTGATGCTCTACCTGATCGCCATTACTGCCGAAGCCATGACTGGCGCCCTGTCTGCGGGTCGTCGCGGAATGGACTGGTTTGGCGTGGTGCTGATCGCCTGCGTCACGGCGTTGGGCGGCGGTTCGGTGCGTGACGTGTTGCTCGGCCATTACCCACTGACCTGGGTCAAACACCCTGAATACCTGGTGCTGACCTCAGTCGCGGCGATGCTGACGATCTTCATCGCCCGTTGGATGCGTCACCTGCGCTCGCTGTTTCTGGTGCTCGATGCCGTGGGCCTGGTGGCGTTCACCTTGATCGGTTGCATGACCGCCCTGGAAATGGGCCACGGCATGCTGGTGGCCTCGGTCAGCGGCGTGATCACCGGGGTGTTCGGTGGCATCCTGCGGGACATCTTCTGCAACGACATTCCGCTGATCTTCCGCCGCGAGCTCTACGCCAGCGTCTCGTTTGCCGCGGCGTGGTGCTATCTGCTCTGTGTCTACCTGCAATTACCCGGTGAGCAGGCGATTCTGATCACCCTGTTCGGCGGCTTTCTGCTGCGCTTGCTGGCGATCCGTTTCCACTGGGAAATGCCCAAGTTCGTTTATAACGACGAGGCTTGATCACATCCTTATCTCTTGGGCCGTACTCGTGCCCGCAGGCTGCGATCTTTTGACTTTGATTTTTTAAGATCAAAAGATCGCAGCCTGCGGCAGCTCCTACGCGAGGCCGTGTTGTTTCAGGGCCCATTCCACGTGTTCACGCACCAGTTCCGACGGATAGTCCCGCCGTGCCTTCAAGGCCTCCAGCACCGGAATGCTCGACGGGGCATTACCCAGACCGACCGCCAGATTGCGCAGCCAGCGTTCGTAACCCGCGCGCCTGAGCGGTGAGCCTTCGGTGCTGCTGAGAAATTTCTCTTCGTCCCACATGAACAGTTCGGCCAGTTCGGCGTTGTCCAGGTTGTGCCGGGGTTTGAAGTCGCTTTCCCCGGAAGGCCGGGCGAAGCGGTTCCACGGGCAGACGATCTGGCAGTCATCACAGCCGAACACCCGATTGCCGATCAGCGGCCGCAAATCTTCCGGGATCGCACTTTTCAGCTCGATGGTCAGGTACGAAATGCAGCGCCGGGCGTCCAGCACATAGGGGCCGACGAAGGCATTGGTCGGGCAAATGTCCAGGCAGGCAGTGCAGCGACCGCAGTGTTCGCTGGCGTGGGGCGGGTCCACCGGCAGCGGCAGGTCGACGAACAGTTCGCTGAGGAAGAAGTAACTGCCGGCCTTGCGATTCAAGACCAGCGTGTTTTTGCCGATCCACCCCAGGCCAGCCTGTTCGGCGATGGCTTTTTCCAGCACCGGGGCGCTGTCGACAAACGCGCGGTAGCCGAAGGGGCCGATCACCGCCTGAATTTTTTCCGCCAGTTGTTGCACGCGTTTACGAATTAATTTGTGGTAGTCGCGGCCCAAGGCATAGCGTGAGACGTAGGCTTTTTCCGGTTGGGCCAGGCGTTTGGCCATTTCGGTGTCGCCCGGCAGGTAGTCCATGCGCAGGGAAACCACGCGCAAAGTGCCGGGCACCAGCTCTTCCGGGTGCGAGCGTTTGCTGCCGTGGGCGCCCATGTAGTCCATTTCGCCGTGATAGCCGGCCGCGAGCCAGCGCTCCAGGTGCTGCTCATGCTCGGCCAGGTCGAGGCCGCTGATGCCGACTTGCTGAAAGCCCAGCTCGCGGCCCCAGTCCTTGATGGATTGGGCGAGGGCGGGCAGGTCTGTGGTAATAGCGGGCATGAGGCGAGAGAAACCGGAGCTGAGATGCGTATAATTCTGCCAGACATCGGAGCCTGAAGACGCATGCCGCACACTAAAGATGAATTACCCGACGCGCTGTATAGTGCCGCGCAAGTCCGAGGGCTCGATGCGAGCCTGATCGCGGCGGGCACACCGGGCTTCGAATTGATGCAGCGTGCGGCGCGGGCGACCTGGCGTGCGCTGGTCCGTCATTGGCCGACGGCGCACGAATTGAGCGTGGTGGCCGGCCACGGCAATAACGCCGGCGACGGTTACCTGGTGGCCGTGCTGGCCCGGCGTGCCGGCTGGCACGTACGGGTGCTGGCCGTCGGTGACCCAGGGCGTTTGCAGGGCGATGCAGCGTCGGCCCATGCCGAGGCGGTGGCCGAAGGCGTCGCCATTCAAGGCTGGAGCGCGCACTCCGAATTACGCGGCATTGTGCTGGATGCCTTGCTCGGCACCGGCCTGACCGGTGACGTGCGCGAGCCGTATGCCGGCGCCATTGCCGCGATCAACGCCAGTGGGCTACCGGTGGTGGCGGTGGATATCCCCTCGGGGCTGTGCGCCGATACGGGCCGCATGCTCGGCATTGCGGTCCGGGCTGACCTGACAGTGACGTTCATCGGTTTGAAATTGGGTCTGTTCACCGGTGACGCTGCGGATGTGGTTGGCGATCTGGTCTTCAACGATCTGCAAGCCGCCCCCGAGACATTTATCGGGGCCACGGTCAGCGCTCGTCGCCTGACGGCCGGTAATGTGCCGCGTCTGACCGGTCGCGCTCCAACGTCCCACAAAGGCAATTTTGGCCACGTATTGCTCATCGGCGGTGATCGCGGTTTTGGCGGCGCCATTGTGCTCAGTGCACAAAGTGCCCTGCGTAGCGGTGCCGGCATGGTGTCCGTGGCCACTCGCGGCGAGCATGTTGCGGCCGCCCTGGCGCGTTTGCCGGAAGCCATGGTGCTCGGCACTTCGTCGGCCAATCAGTTAATGGGCCTGCTTGAAAAGGCCACCGTGCTGGTCGTCGGCCCGGGGCTGGGGCAAGCCGCCTGGGGGCGCAGTCTGTTGTCGGCCGCGGCCAATGCGTCGTTGCCACAAGTCTGGGACGCCGATGCGTTGAACCTGTTGGCCGAAGGTGGCATGAACTTGCCCGCGGGTTGTGTTATCACGCCGCACCCTGGCGAAGCGGCGCGATTGCTGGGGATATCGACGGCCGACGTTCAAGCCGACCGTCCGGCCGCGGCCCATGCATTGAGCAAAAAATACACAGCGGTGGTGGTGCTCAAGGGCGCCGGCAGTCTGATTGCCAGCCCCGATGGGCGCCTTGCGCTGTGTCATCAGGGCCATCCGGCCATGGCCAGCGCCGGTTTGGGCGATGTGCTGGCCGGTCTGGTGGGCGCCTTGCTCGCTCAGGGCATGGACGCGTATGACGCGGCGTGCCTGGCGGTCTGGCTGCACGCCAATGCCGGCGCGCAACAAGGTAAATTCGGCCGTGGGCTGGCGGCCAGTGATCTGATTCCAGCCATTCGTCAGTTGTTGGAGGAGCAAGCACCGTGTCTGAAGTAACCCTGTACCTGGCTGATGAAGAGGCGATGACCGCGTTTGGCGCTCGCATCGCTCAAACCACCGAAGGGCATGGTCTGATTTTTCTTGAGGGGGATTTGGGCGCGGGGAAAACCACGCTGTCTCGAGGCATTATTCGTGGCCTGGGACATACGGGTGCGGTAAAAAGTCCGACCTTTACCCTGGTCGAGCCTTACGAGATTGGTGAGGTCCGCGCCTTCCATTTCGACCTCTATCGTCTGGTCGATCCGGAGGAGCTGGAGTACCTCGGCATCCGCGACTATTTCGAAGACGATGCACTGTGCCTGATCGAATGGCCCCGGAACGGTGCAGGCTTTTTGCCAAAGCCCGACCTGACCATTACCATTAGCCCGCAAGACAGCGGGCGTTCGCTGAAAATTTTGCCCCAGGGCTCGCGTGGCGAGTCGTGGTGTGCCGCTTTGGCATTGGAATCCAATTAAATGATGGGGTTAGGTATGCGCTTTCGCGCGTTGGTTGCTGCCGTAGGGTTGTTGTTTCTGGCGGTGACCGTCGACGCTGTGGCCGAGACAAAGGTCAACAGTGTTCGCCTGTGGCGGGCGCCGGACAACACGCGACTGGTGTTCGACCTGACGGGGCCTGTCCAGCACAGCGTCTTTACCCTGACCGCGCCGGATCGGCTGGTGATCGACATCAATGGGGCGACGCTCGGTTCGCCACTGAACGTCTCCACTTCCAATACTCCGATCACGGCAATGCGCTCGGCTCAGCGTACGCCGACCGATTTGCGGGTGGTCATCGACTTGAAAAAAGCGGTCACGCCGAAAAGCTTCACCCTGGCGCCGAACGCCCAATATGGCAATCGTCTGGTGGTCGACCTGTTCGACAACGCGGCCGACGCCGCGCCACCGCCTGCGCCAACGCCGTCTGTGGCCACCGTGCCCGCCGTGCCCGTCAGGCCGTCCGAACCCACACTCAAACTTCCACCCGCTCCGGCCGGCAAGCGCGACATCATTGTGGTGATCGATGCCGGTCACGGTGGCGAAGACCCAGGCGCCTCGGGCTCTCGCGGTCAGCGTGAAAAAGACGTGGTGCTGGCCATCGCCCGTGAACTGCAGCGTCAGGTCAATGGCATGAAAGGTTTCCGCGCCGAACTGACCCGTACCGGCGACTACTTCATTCCGTTGCGCGGCCGTACCGAAATCGCCCGCAAGAAAGGCGCCGACCTGTTCGTTTCGATCCACGCCGACGCCGCGCCTTCGGCTGCCGCGTTCGGTGCGTCGGTGTTTGCCCTATCTGACCGCGGCGCTACGTCGGAGACCGCCCGTTGGCTGGCCGACAGCGAAAACCGTTCCGATTTGATCGGCGGTGCCGGTAACGTCAGCCTCGACGACAAGGACCGCATGCTGGCCGGCGTGCTGCTCGATCTGTCGATGACCGCTTCTCTGACGTCCAGCCTGAACGTTGGCCAGAAAGTCTTGAGCAACATCGGTCGCGTCACGCCGCTGCACAAACAGCGCGTGGAGCAAGCCGGGTTCATGGTGTTGAAGTCGCCGGACATCCCGTCGATCCTGGTGGAAACCGGGTTTATCTCCAACGCCAACGAAGCCTCGAAACTCGCGGCATCGAGCCACCAGCAAGCGCTGGCGCGTTCCATCAGCAGCGGCGTGCGGCAGTTCTTCCAGCAGAATCCACCGCCGGGCACCTACATTGCCTGGCTGCGCGATTCCGGCAAGATCGCCCAAGGCCCGCGTGACCATCGCGTGAACCCCGGCGAAACCCTGGCGATGATCGCCGTGCGCTATCAGGTGTCGCCGGCCACCTTGCGCAGCGCCAACAACCTGGCAAATGATGAGCTCAAAGTCGGTCAACATCTGACCATTCCCGGCACTGAACTGGCGGCCAAAGAATGAACCAGGTGCTGACCAATACTGCGCGCATCGAGCTGCTCAGCCCGCGATTGGCGAACCAGATTGCCGCCGGTGAGGTGGTTGAACGCCCGGCCTCGGTGATCAAGGAATTGCTGGAAAACAGCCTCGACTCCGGCGCCAAGCGTATTGATGTCGATGTGGAACAGGGCGGCGTCAAGCTGCTGCGGGTGCGCGACGACGGCAGCGGCATTTCCGCCGATGACCTGCCTCTGGCCCTGGCCCGTCACGCCACCAGCAAGATTCGCAACCTGGAAGACCTCGAACAGGTCATGAGCCTGGGGTTTCGTGGTGAAGCCCTCGCGTCGATCAGCTCCGTGGCGCGCCTGACCCTGACGTCCCGCACTCGCGACGCCGATCAGGCCTGGCAGGTCGAGACCGAAGGCCGGGACATGGCGCCCCGCGTGCAACCGGCGGCCCATCCGGTGGGCACGTCGGTGGAAGTGCGCGATTTGTTCTTCAATACCCCGGCGCGGCGCAAATTCCTCAAGACCGAAAAAACCGAATTCGATCACCTGCAAGAAGTGATCAAGCGTCTGGCGCTGGCGCGGTTCGATGTGGCGTTCCATCTGCGCCATAACGGCAAAACCATCCTCAGCCTGCACGAAGCCCACGATGACGCGGCCCGCGCCCGGCGTGTGGCGGCGATCTGCGGGGCGGGTTTTCTGGAGCAGGCGCTGCCGATCGAAATCGAACGCAATGGCCTGCATCTGTGGGGTTGGGTCGGGTTGCCGACGTTTAACCGCAGTCAGGCGGATTTGCAGTACTTCTTTGTGAATGGCCGCGCCGTGCGCGACAAACTGGTGGCCCACGCGGTGCGCCAGGCTTATCGCGACGTGCTGTTCAATGGTCGGCACCCGACGTTCGTGCTGTTTTTCGAAGTCGATCCGGCGGGCGTCGACGTCAACGTGCACCCGACCAAGCACGAAGTACGCTTCCGCGACGGGCGCATGGTTCACGACTTCCTCTATGGCACCTTGCACCGCGCCCTCGGCGATGTGCGGCCGGAAGATCATCTGGCCGCGCCTGTCGCGACCGCCGTGGTCCGGCCGACCGGCATCGAAGCCGGCGAGTTCGGCCCTCAGGGCGAGATGCGTCTGGCGGCCAATGCATTGCTGGAACAGCCTCAGGCCCAACCGACCTTCAATACCACGGCGGGTTCTGGCGCGGGTGCCGGTTATCAGTATCAATACACGCCACGGCCTCAGTCCGGTGTGCCCGTCGCCGAAGCTCAGGCGGCCTACCGCGAGTTCTTCGCGCCGTTGCCCGAGGCCAATGCGGTCGCGCTGCCGGCCGGGCAGGACGATATTCCGCCGCTGGGTTACGCGTTGGCGCAGCTCAAGGGCATCTATATTCTTTCGGAAAACGCCCAGGGCCTGGTGCTGGTGGACATGCACGCCGCCCATGAGCGGATCATGTACGAACGCCTGAAAATCGCCATGGCCAGCGAAGGCCTGAGCGGTCAGCCGTTGTTGGTGCCGGAATCCCTGGCGGTCAGTCAGCGTGAAGCCGATTGCGCCGAAGAACACGTCGCCTGGTTCCAGCGTCTGGGCTTTGAGTTACAGCGCCTTGGGCCGGAATCTCTGGCGATCCGGCAAATCCCCGCGTTGCTGAAACAGGCTGAAGCCAATCGACTGGTTAGCGACGTTCTGGCGGATTTGATGGAATACGGTACAAGCGACCGGATCCAGGCGCACTTGAACGAACTGCTCGGCACCATGGCCTGCCACGGCGCGATTCGTGCGAATCGGCGTCTGGCCCTGCCGGAAATGAACGGTCTGCTGCGGGACATGGAAAACACCGAGCGCAGCGGTCAATGCAACCATGGCCGACCGACCTGGACCCAACTGGGCCTGGACGATCTGGACAAACTGTTTTTGCGCGGTCGTTGATGAGCCAGCACCCTCCTGCGATTTTCCTGATGGGGCCGACAGCTGCCGGCAAGACCGACCTGGCCATCGAACTGACCAAAGTCCTGCCCTGCGAGCTGATCAGCGTCGATTCGGCGCTGGTCTACCGTGGTATGGATATCGGTACTGCCAAGCCCTCCAAAGAAATTCTGGCCGAATTCCCGCACCGACTGATCGATATTCTCGATCCGGCAGAGAGCTATTCGGCCGCGGATTTCCGTCGTGATGCACTGCAAGCCATGGCCGAGATCACTGCGCGGGGCAAAATTCCGCTGCTGGTGGGCGGCACAATGCTCTATTACAAGGCTTTGGTCGAAGGTCTGGCGGACATGCCGGCGGCCGATCCGGACGTTCGCGCGCAAATCGAAGAAGAGGCTGCGCGCCTTGGCTGGCAAGCCCTGCACGATCAATTGGCGGTGATCGATCCGCAGTCCGCAGCGCGTATTCATCCGAACGATCCGCAACGCCTCAGTCGCGCGCTGGAAGTTTATCGTGTCAGTGGTCAGAGCATGACTGAGCTACGCTTGCGACAATCTGCGCAAAGTACTGAAGCAGCCGCTTCGGGACTGCAACAATTGCCCTATACTGTCGCGAACTTGGCCATCGCTCCGGCAAATCGCCAGGTACTGCACGAGCGTATTAAACAAAGATTCACAAATATGTTGGAACAGGGATTCATAGACGAGGTCGTAGCCCTGCGAGATAGAGGTGACCTGCATTCAGGGTTGCCGTCTATACGTGCTGTAGGCTATCGACAAGTCTGGGATTACCTGGATGGCAAGCTGACGCAAGCCGAGATGCAGGAGCGTGGAATCATTGCCACGCGCCAATTGGCAAAGCGCCAGTTCACCTGGCTGCGCAGTTGGGCTGATTTACACTGGTTGGACAGCCTCGATTGCGACAATCTGCCGCGCGCCTTGAAATACCTCGGGACCATCTCCATATTGAGCTGAGTCCTTGCAATTGCCGTCTATCCTTGGGGGTGTGACGGCCCAAGCCATCTGTTTACCTATTTTTTATATTGAATCCTTAAAGGAGTGCGGCACATGTCAAAAGGGCATTCGCTACAAGACCCTTACTTGAATACTTTACGTAAAGAGAAGGTGGGGGTTTCCATCTACCTGGTCAACGGGATCAAACTGCAAGGCACGATCGAGTCTTTCGACCAGTTCGTTATCCTGCTGAAAAACACCGTCAGCCAGATGGTTTACAAACACGCTATCTCTACAGTGGTGCCGGTTCGTCCAATTCGTCTGCCTAGCGCAACCGAATCCGAAGCAGGTGACGCTGAGCCAGGTAACGCCTGATAGGAGTCTCCTTTGTTCTTTGAGCGCCACGGTGGTGGTGAGCGGGCAATTCTCGTTCACTTGGATGGTCAGGACCCTGAGGCGCGCGAAGATCCGCAGGAGTTTCAGGAGTTGGCAATTTCGGCTGGCGCCGAGACCGTTGCGTTTTTTAACGTGCCGCGTCATCGGCCAACCGCCAAAACCCTGATCAGCAGCGGCAAGGTCGAAGAATTACGCGACCTGGTCAAAGCCGAACAGGTCGATCTGGTGATTTTCAATCACATCCTCACGCCCAGTCAGGAACGTAACCTCGAACGTGTTTTCGAGTGTCGCGTGATCGATCGCACGGGTCTGATTCTCGATATCTTCGCCCAACGCGCCCGCACCCATGAAGGCAAGCTCCAGGTCGAACTGGCCCAGCTTGAGCACATGAGTACGCGGCTGGTTCGTGGCTGGACTCACCTTGAGCGGCAGAAGGGCGGTATCGGTCTGCGCGGCCCGGGTGAAACCCAGCTGGAAACCGACCGGCGCCTGTTGCGGGTTCGCCTGCGGCAGATCAAGGGGCGCCTGGAAAAGGTCCGCAGCCAGCGCGAGCAGTCTCGTCGCGGGCGCAAACGTGCTGACATTCCGACGGTTTCACTGGTGGGTTATACCAACGCCGGCAAATCGACGCTGTTCAACTCGGTCACCGATTCCGACGTCTTCGCCGCCAACCAGCTATTCGCGACCCTCGACCCGACCCTGCGCCGACTCGAGCTCGATGACCTCGGGCCGATCGTGCTGGCCGACACGGTGGGCTTCATTCGCCACCTGCCGCACAAACTGGTCGAGGCATTTCGGGCTACGCTCGAAGAGTCGAGCAACTCCGACCTGCTGCTGCACGTGATCGATGCGCACGAGCCCGAGCGCATGGCCCAGATCGAACAGGTCATGGTGGTGCTCAATGAGATTGGGGCGCAAGACTTGCCGATCCTTGAGGTATACAACAAACTCGATTTGCTTGAGGGCGTTGAGCCGCAGATCCAGCGCGATGCCGATGGCAAGCCGCAGCGGGTCTGGTTGTCGGCCAAGGACGGTACCGGTCTGGACTTGCTCAAGCAGGCTGTGGCGGAACTGTTAGGCAGTGATTTGTTTGTTGGTACCTTGCGCTTGCCGCAACGTTTTGCTCGACTGCGTGCGCAGTTTTTCGAACTCGGTGCGGTGCAAAAAGAAGAACACGACGAAGAAGGCATCAGCCTGTTGGCCGTTCGCTTGCCACGGATCGAATTGAATCGACTCGTGAGCCGCGAAGGTCTGCAACCGATGGAATTCATCGAGCAACACACTTTGCAATAAAAGCCTGAGAAAGCGGTTGTGCCGCGGTGACAGGCATTCTGTAGCATTGGTCGGCGCGCCGTGGGTGCGTCTTTGCTTTATCAGATGGAGAGCGCTATGGCTTGGAATGAGCCGGGTGGCAACTCGAATAATCAGGATCCTTGGGGTGGCAAGCGCCGCAATAACGGCGACCGCAAGGGACCACCGGATCTCGACGAGGCCTTCCGAAAGCTGCAGGAAAGCCTGAACGGGTTGTTCGGTGGTGGCAAGAAACGCGGTGACGAGGGCGGTGGTCCGGGCAAGAGTGGCGGCTTTGGCGGCCTGCTCGGCATCGGTTTGACCGTGCTGGCGGCTGTGTGGCTGTACAGCGCGGTCTACGTGGTCGACGAGCAGGAGCAGGCTGTGGTGCTGCGCTTCGGCAAGTACTATGAAACCGTCGGCCCGGGCCTGAACATCTATTTCCCGCCGATCGATCGCAAGTACCTGGAAAACGTCACGCGTGAGCGTGCCTATACCAAGCAGGGTCAAATGCTGACTGAAGACGAAAACATCGTCGAAGTGCCGCTGACCGTGCAGTACAAGATCAGCAACCTGCAGGACTTCGTGCTGAACGTTGATCAGCCGGAAATCAGCCTGCAGCATGCGACCGACAGTGCCTTGCGTCACGTGGTGGGTTCTACCGCCATGGACCAGGTGCTGACCGAAGGTCGTGAATTGATGGCCAGCGAAATCAAGGAGCGTCTGCAACGTTTCCTCGATACCTATCGCACCGGTATCACCGTCACCCAGGTCAACGTACAGAGCGCAGCCGCACCGCGTGAAGTTCAGGAAGCCTTCGATGACGTGATCCGCGCCCGTGAAGACGAGCAGCGTTCGCGCAACCAGGCTGAAACCTACGCCAACGGCGTCGTGCCGGAAGCCCGTGGTCAGGCCCAGCGCATCCTCGAGGATGCCAACGGTTACCGCGACGAGACCGTCTCCCGCGCCAAGGGTGAGGCTGATCGTTTCACCAAGCTGGTGGCCGAGTACCGCAAGGCGCCTGAAGTCACCCGTCAGCGTCTGTACCTGGACACCATGCAGGAAATCTTCAGCAACACCAGCAAGGTTCTCGTGACCGGCAACAAGGAAGGCCAGAACAATCTTCTGTACTTGCCGCTGGACAAGATGATCGACAGTGGTCGCACCCCCGGTGCTCCGGTGACCGGCGCGGCAGCCAGCAGCAATGAAGTGAATGCACGTGCGGCAGCCGATCTGCAGCAACAGCAAGCACGTACCAGGGAGAGTCGCTGATGAGCAATAAATCGCTGATCGCCCTTATTGTCGGCGTCGTCGTGGCGATCGTTGCCTGGAACTGCTTCTACATCGTGGCTCAGACCGAGCGTGCGGTGTTGCTGCAGTTCGGTCGCGTGGTCCAGGCCGATGTTCAGCCGGGCCTGCATGTGAAAGTGCCTTACGTGAACAAGGTGCGCATATTCGACGCGCGCCTGATGACGCTGGATGCACCGACGCAACGCTTCCTGACGCTGGAAAAGAAAGCCGTGATGGTCGATGCTTACGCCAAGTGGCGTGTGAAGGATGCCGAGCGCTTCTACACCGCGACTTCCGGCCTCAAGCAGATTGCCGACGAGCGTCTTTCCCGTCGTCTGGAATCGGGCCTGCGTGACCAGTTCGGTAAACGCACCCTGCACGAAGTGGTGTCCGGTGAGCGTGATGCGCTGATGGCGGACATCACCTCTTCGCTGAACAAGATGGCGGAAAAAGAGCTGGGCATTGAAGTTGTCGATGTCCGGGTCAAAACCATCGACCTGCCGAAGGAAGTGAACCGCAGCGTGTTCGAGCGTATGAGCACCGAGCGCGAGCGTGAAGCTCGCGAGCACCGCGCCAAGGGTAACGAGCTGGCCGAAGGCATTCGTGCCGACGCTGACCGTCAACGCCGCGTGCTGTTGGCTGAAGCCTATCGTGAATCCGAAGAGGTTCGCGGTGACGGTGACGCCCAGGCCGCTGCGATCTATTCCAAGGCATACGGCCAGGATCAGGAGTTCTACGCGTTCTACCGTAGCCTGCGTGCCTACCGTGAAAGCTTCGCGAACAAATCCGACGTCATGGTCCTGGACCCGAGCAGTGACTTCTTCCGTTACCTGGAAAAAGCCAAGCCTTGATACGGCGTTGACCTGAATCATCCCCCGCCTGGCGGCTAAAGCCTCGGGCGGGGTGATCCTTTGGGAAAACGTGTGTATGATGCGGCAGCCGGGAAATTCCCGGCTTTTTTGCGTCTGCACGTTTGATTGCTGTTTTTATGCAGGCGCCCGAGTTGAATGACTCGACAGGTTTTTCGAGGAAAGTGGTTGGCGAAGCCGGTTTCAGGCTTTTCGCCCCGTTGTTCATGCGCGTGGTTTATGCACATGAGCCGATCATTTTCTGCTTCACTCAAGGCTCGCCCAAAGGCTTGCTGCCCGGATCATAGGGGAATGGCGTAATGGCAACGGTAGACCGCTGGCTGCTGCCAGATGGCATCGAAGAAGTACTGCCACCAGAAGCCGCGCGTATCGAAGTAGCGCGTCGTCAGGTGTTGGATCTGTTCCAGAGCTGGGGTTACGAGTTTGTCGTGACCCCCCATATCGAGTACCTGGAGTCCCTGCTGACCGGCGCGGGCTCGGATCTCGATCTGCGTACCTTCAAGGTCATCGACCCGCAATCGGGCCGGCAGATGGGTTTCCGTGCAGACATCACGCCGCAAGTGGCGCGCATCGATGCGCACACCTTGCGTCGTGAAGGCCCGAGCCGTCTGTGCTATGCCGGTAGCGTGCTGCATGCTCAGCCACGTGCCTTGTCGTCCTCACGCAGCCCGATTCAACTGGGCGCCGAGTTGTACGGCGATGCCAGCCCTAGCAGCGACGTGGAAGTCATCAGCCTGATGCTGGCCATGCTGCAACTGGCCGATGTGCCGGATGTGCACATGGATCTCGGTCATGTCGGCATCTACCGTGGCCTGGCCCGCGCCGCCGGTTTGTCCGGCGAAGTCGAGCAACAGTTGTTCGATGCATTGCAACGTAAAGCCATCGACGAGGTCATTACCTTGACCGAAGGCTTGCCTGCCGATCTATCGGGCATGCTGCGGGCGCTGGTCGACCTGTGTGGCGGTCGTGAAGTGTTGAGCGCTGCACGTGAGCGTCTGGCCAATGCGCCAGCGCCTGTTCTGGCGGCGCTGGACGATTTGCTGGCGATTGCCGAGCGACTGTCTACGCGTTTCCCGGAGTTGCCGCTGTACTTCGACCTGGGCGAGTTGCGCGGCTACCACTACCACACCGGTGTGGTGTTCGCTGTGTTTGTGCCGGGCGTTGGCCAGTCCATCGCTCAGGGCGGTCGTTACGACGACATCGGCGCCGACTTCGGTCGCGCCCGTCCGGCGACCGGTTTCTCTACCGATTTGAAAACCCTGGTGACCCTGGGGCGTGCTGAGATCGAGCTACCGTCTGGCGGTATCTGGATGCCTGACAGTACGGATGCAGCACTCTGGCAGCAGGTTTGCCAGTTGCGCAGTGAGGGTCAGCGTGTCGTCCAGGCATTGCCTGGGCAGCCTTTGGCCGCCGCCCGTGAAGCGGACTGCGACCGGCAATTGATTCAGCAGAACGGGCTTTGGCAAGTATCGCCACTGGCTTCTTGAGTTTTCCTGCCGGCCGCCGCCGGCACCAAGTTTGCGCGAATGAGGACAAGTGTTATGGGTAAGAATGTCGTAGTCCTGGGCACCCAATGGGGTGATGAGGGCAAAGGCAAGATCGTTGATCTGCTGACCGAACATGCTGCCGCCGTAGTGCGCTACCAAGGTGGCCACAACGCTGGCCACACCCTGGTGATCGACGGCGAAAAAAACCGTCTTGCACCTGATCCCGTCGGGCGTGCTGCGCGAAGGCGTGCAGTGCCTGATCGGTAACGGCGTGGTGGTTGCACCCGACGCCCTGCTGCGGGAAATCATCAAGCTGGAAGAGAAAGGCGTACCGGTGCGCGAGCGCCTGCGTATCAGCCCGTCCTGCCCGCTGATCCTGTCTTACCACGTAGCGCTGGACCAGGCCCGTGAAAAGGCCCGTGGCGAGCTGAAGATCGGCACCACCGGTCGCGGCATCGGCCCGGCTTACGAAGACAAGGTAGCCCGTCGCGGTCTGCGCATCGGTGACCTGTTCCACCGTGAGCGTTTCGCCGCCAAGCTGGGCGAGTTGCTGGATTACCACAACTTCGTACTGGTCAATTACTACAAAGAGCCAGCAATCGACTTCCAGAAGACACTCGACGAGTGCATGGAATACGCCGAGCTGCTCAAGCCGATGATGCTCGACGTCACCGCCGAACTGCATAACCTGCGTCGCGACGGCAAAGACATCATGTTCGAAGGCGCCCAGGGCTCCCTGCTGGACATCGACCACGGCACCTACCCGTACGTGACCAGCTCCAACACCACCGCAGGCGGCATCGCCACCGGTTCGGGTTTTGGTCCGATGTACCTGGATTACATCCTCGGCATCACCAAGGCTTACACCACTCGCGTGGGTTCGGGTCCGTTCCCGACTGAGCTGTTCGATGACGTGGGGGCTTTTCTGGCCAAGCGTGGCCATGAGTTCGGTGCTACCACCGGCCGTGCCCGTCGTTGCGGCTGGTTCGACGCCGTCATCCTGCGTCGCGCCATCGACGTCAACAGCATCTCGGGCCTGTGCCTGACCAAGCTGGACGTGCTGGACGGTCTGGAAACCATCAACATCTGCGTGGGCTACAAGAACCAGGATGGTGCAGTGATCGACGCACCGACTGACGCCGACAGCTACATCGGCCTGGAGCCGGTGTACGAGCAAATGCCAGGCTGGACCGAATCCACCGTCGGTGCCAAGACCTTGGAAGAGCTGCCTCAGGCTGCACGCAACTACATCAAACGCGTCGAAGAGTTGGTCGGTGCGCCGATCGACATTATTTCGACGGGCCCGGACCGCAACGAAACCATCGTTCTGCGTCACCCGTTCGCTTAATAAGTCGTTGATGTAAAACACAAAGGCCCCTTAATCGGGGCCTTTGTCGTTTATACCTGTTGGACGGCATGACCTTTGCTGTGAATATCGCCTTCAGAGTGCCATCAATTTAATGGCGTTAAAGCAGAGGGATTTCCAGTGTCGGCCGTTCTCTCACTGTTACAAAGCCGTCTCTTGCGGCCTGTGTTCGTTACCCTTGGTATCGCCCTTTTGGTGCAGGTGCTGGTGGCTGTCGCTCTGACCCGGAGCACAGTGACTGCACTGGAAGCCGATTTGGGTGTGCGCCTGAGCACTGATAGCCAAAAGCTCTCCGGTGAGCTTGAGCAGGCAGGGCGTGAAGTCACGTCGAGCCTGGATAGCCTGTCCACCAGTACCCGTCAGCGCCTGACCGCCGGGTTGTCTTCGCGTCTGAAGGACGAGCAGGCACAGCTGCGTACGACGCTGGAGAAGGGCCTGAAGGATTCGGCCAACGAGATGGCGCAACTTCTGGCCTCGGTCGCACCTCGCGCCATGTGGGACGGTGACATTCCAACCCTGTCCGAGTTCGCTCGCCGTGCCCAGCGCAATCCCAATGTGTTGTTCGTGATCTACGATGATGCGACGGGCCAGCACCTGACGCGCTATCTCAATCGGGAGAACCCGATCAACAAGGCGCTTCTGGAAAAAGGCCAGGGCGAGCGGGCGCTGGACAAGGTGCTGGATGCGGCGAAGAGCGATCCGTCGGTCTACTACCTCGAAGCCTCGATCAGCCCCAATGGGGTGGAGATCGGCAAGGTTTTGATGGGGGTCTCGACCGCCTCCGTGGAAACCGATCTGGCGGCGCTGGACAAGCGCTTCTCGGCGTTGATCGCCAGCAGCGATCAATTGGTGGGTGACAGCCTCAAAGGCGCGGCGGCTGATAGCGCAACGGCGATGCGTGGGCGTCTGCAATCGGCGCAGTCCACCGCGTCTGAAATGAAAGCCAATACCACCAGTACCGTGCAGGAAGCCGCGGGGACTTTGCGCTGGCGAATTGGTATGAGCCTGGTGGTGGTGGGTTTCGGTGTGCTGCTGTTGCTGACGGTGGTGCTGGGCCGTCGAGTGGTCAACCGCTTGAAGATGCTGATCACCGCCATGGATGATCTGGCGGCAGGTGAGGGTGATCTGACCAAGCGCGTGCAGATCAATAGTCAGGATGAGATCGGCGACATGGCCTCGGCGGTCAATCGCTTTGTGGATAAGTTGCAGCCGATCGTGCGTGAGGCTGGCGATGTGGCCCAGCGTACCGGCGTGGAAATCGGCGCCATGACCTTGCGCAATGCCGGCGCCGATGCCGCGGCTGGCATGCAGCGCGATGAAGTGGCCGAAAGCTTGCGCGCGTTGTCGCAGATGGCTGACGAAGCTCAGTCTGAAAGCCATGCGATGCAGGCTGCTTTGAAGCAGATGGTGGATATTCGTCAGGCCACCGATGAGAACACTCGGACCTCAGCGAAAGTCGGTAGCCTGATCGAAGCGTTGGCCGGACAAGTTGATACCGGGGCGAAAGTCATTGAGCGGCTGGCGCAGCAGAGTGAGCAGATTGAAGTGGTGCTGACGGTGATTCACGGGATCGCCGAGCAAACCAACTTGTTGGCGCTGAACGCGGCCATTGAGGCGGCGCGTGCCGGTGAGACCGGTCGCGGGTTTGCCGTGGTGGCGGACGAGGTGCGGGCGCTGGCGAGCAAGACTCAGAGCTCGACCGGCGACATTCAGGCGCACATCGTTGCGTTGCAGCAGGGCGCGCGCGAGGCCGTTGCGGCAATCGGGCAGGCCGGACGTCAGGCCAGCGAAGGTTTGCTGGTGTTGCGCGACAGTGCGCGGTTGCAGCAGTCGGTGCAGGTGTCGGTCGAGCAGGTGCATGCGGCGATCGGTCTGGCGACCCAGGCCGCGGCGCATCAGGCGCAAGGTGCACAGGCAGTACGTGGGCGGGTTGAGACCATTCATGCGCAGGCTGAGAAGGCTGCTCAGGCGGTGGTGGAGACCACGGCCAGTGGCAAGGTGCTGGATGGGTTGGCGGCGCAGTTGAAGGCGAGCCTGGGGCAGTTCAGGGCTTAAGGCTTGTATTGGCTGGTAGGGTCTCATCGCGAGCAGGCTCGCTCCCACAGTGATTGTTGGTGGACACAAAATGTGTGAACACCCTAAATCAAATGTGGGAGCGAGCCTGCTCGCGATGACGATGTCAGCGGCTCAAATACATCCGGGTCGTAAGCAAGTAAACCGGCAACCCTGACACCACAATCAACAACGCCGCATAAGGCGCCGCCGCCGCAAACTCCACATTCGCAGTGTGCGCCCAGACTTCCGTCGCCAATGTATTGAGCCCGGTCGGGCTCAGCAGCAGCGTTGCCGTCAGTTCTTTCATCGCATCCAGAAACACCAGCGCAAACGCTGCGCCCAGGGCGGGAAAGATGATGGGCAGGGTCACCCGACAAAACGCGCTGAAAGGCGACGCCCCCAGCGTGCGCGCGGCCTCTTCCAGTTGTGGCGCAGCCTTGTTCAGCGCAGTGCGAATCGGCGCCTGCGCCAGTGGCAGAAACAACAACGCATAAGCAATCAGCAGCAGCGCCGAGGTCTGGTACAGCACCGGCGCATAATGCAGAGCGAAATACACCAGGGTCAGCGCAATCACCAACCCTGGCAATGCATGCAGCAGATACGGCAGGCGCTCGGCCCAGATCGCCAGCCGGCCTTTATGGCGCACCACCAGCAACCCCACCGGCACCGCCAGCACCAGGCACAGCGCAGCTCCACCTAGCGACAGCGCCAGGGACGATAACAATGCCTCGCTGATCGCGGCTACCGGGAACGCCGCCGATGAACCCACCATCAGCCAGTACGCCAGCATTCCCAGTGGAATGCCGCTGCCGATGATCGCCAGCAGCAAGCAGTAAAGCTGTCCGGCAGTCGCCCATGGCCCCAGACGAACCTGCTCCGCATGCCGCGCCGCGCCCTGGCCGGTGCGCACATGTCGGCCTTTGCCGCGCACTCGCAATTCGAGCCACAGCAACATAAGGCACAGCGCCAGCAATACGGCAGAAAGCATTGCCGCGTTGGCATTGCTGAACTCCAGTTCGAACTGCTGATAGATCGCCGTGGTAAAGGTTTGCAGGCCGATGATCGACAGCGCGCCGAACTCCACCAGCATGTGCAGCGCAATCAGCAGCGAGCCGGCGAGCAGTGACGGCCAGAGCAGGGGCAGGGTGATTTTGAAGAATACGCCCCAACGATTCTGCCCCAGGGTCCGTGCGGACTCTTCAAGAGAGGGATCGAGATTGCGCAGCGTCGCCGCCACCGGCAGAAAGATCAGCGGGTACTTGGACAGGCTCATCACCAGAATCGCCCCGCCCAGCCCTTCGAAGTGAGCGCTCAGGGACACCCAGGTGAAGCTGCTGACAAACGCCGGCACCGCGAATGGCAGACACAGGATCACGCCCCATAACCGTCGTCCCGGCAGATTGCTGCGCTCCAGCAACCAGGCGAGTGACAAGCCAATCACACCACAGGCCAATGTGACGCCCAGCATCAGCGCCAGCGTATTGCGCAACAGGCCAAACACGTAGGGCCGCCACAACAGATGCAGCGCCTCGGCCCAGCCGGCTTGCCAGGTCTTGAGGCCGACATAAGCCAGCGGCAACAGACTGAGCACCACCAGCAGCAAAACCGGCAGCAACAACCAGATCGACGGCCGCTTGCGCGGTGGCACGTAGCTCCCGCGCAAGGCGGGGGCGGATAACGATGTGCTCATCAGTTCAAGCCAACGTCGCGTTCCAGGTCCAGGGCTTCTTCGGCGTTGCCGAGGTCGGCCGGCGTGACGTTCGGCGCTTGCAGTTCGCTGAATGGCTTGAGACCGCGATCCGATGCCATGCCCTTGTGCAGCGGGTATTCGGCGGTGGTCTGGGTGATCACGCGCTGACCTTCTTCGCTGGCCATGTAGGCGAGCAATTGCTGCGCTTCTTTTGGATGCTTGCTGGATTTCAGCACCGCAGCGCTGGAAACGGTGATCAGCCCACCGACGTCGCCACCGGTGAAGTAATGCAGTTTCGAGTCGAGCTGGCCTTTTTCACGCTGCAAGGCGAACCAGTAATAGTTGTTCACCAGCACGGAGGCGACTTCGCCATTTTCCACGGCTTTCAGCGCAACCATGTTGTTGCTGTAGGTCTTGCCGAACGCCCGCAGGCCGGTCAGCCATTCTTCGGCGGCGTCCATCCCGTGGACTTTGATGATCGCTACGGCCTGCTCCTGAAAGGCGCCGCTGGAAGGCACGAAGCCGACCTTGCCTTGCCATTTTGGATCGGAGAACTCCATCACTGATTTGGGCAGGTCTTTTTCGTCAATCAGCTTGGGGTTGAAAGCGATGACGCGGACCCGTGCCGTGATGCCGATCCAGGTACCGTTGCCAGCGACGTAGTCTTTGGGCAGAACGGCGAGGGTGGCGGTATCGGTCTGGGCCAGCAGGCCTTGTTCGCCGAGTTTGTTCAGCGGTGGGGATTCTTCGGTGTAGATCACGTCGGCGGGGGAGCGATCGCCTTCTTCGACGATCTGGCTGGCGAGCTGGTTGCTGCTGCCTTTGCGCACATTGACGTGAATCCCGGTCTTGGCCTCGAAGGCTTTGGCGACGGCGTCGCCGACTTCCTTGTGTTGACCGTTATAGAGTGTCAGGGAAACCGGATCGGCGGCTTGGGTGAGGGGAGTGGCGAGTGTCAGGCCGAGGAGGGTGATGGTCAGGCCGCGGCGCAGGGTATTTCGAAACATCATTCGCAGGGTTCCTCACTGTCGCATTGCAAAAACTTGAAACAATGATAAACGATATTGCTTCTCAAGTGCGCCTTACGGGTCTGAGGAGTGTCGGCTAGAGGGGGTGGGGCGGGCCTTTGTGGCGAGGGAGCTTGCTCCCGTTCGGCTGCGAAGCAGTCGCAAAACCGGGCAATAAGGTTTGACTAAAAGAATGAGGGGGGGCCGCTTCGCGCCCCAGCGGGAGCAAGCGCCCTCGCCACAAAACGCAAAAACCCGCTTTCGCGGGTTTTTGTGAAATTCAAGATCGTGACCTTGAATTTGAATTGGTGCCCAGAAGAAGACTCGAACTTCCACGACCTTGCGGTCACCAGCACCTGAAGCTGGCGTGTCTACCAATTTCACCATCTGGGCAGTATCTTCAGCGTTGCCGCTGTTGATGTGGCGCACTATACGGAGAGCATTTTGATCTGTAAACCCCTGATTTAGTTTTAATAAATCAGAAGCTTGGAATGCAAAAAACCCGCTTTCGCGGGTTTTTGTATGAGTCTTGAAATTGATCTAATCTCAAGCTCGAAATTGGTGCCCAGAAGAAGACTCGAACTTCCACGACCTTGCGGTCACCAGCACCTGAAGCTGGCGTGTCTACCAATTTCACCATCTGGGCAGTATCGGCAGCGCTAGTGCGTCGTCGATGGCGCGCACTATACGGAGCGTCTTTTTAACTGTAAACCCCTGTCATCAAAAAAACCTGGAAAATTTTACCGGCGGCATTCAAATCAGCTTTGCGGTGTCGATAAAGGGCTTTAGATGGGCTGTCATAGCCTGAAATTTCCCGTTTCATTACGCCTATGCCAAACTAACCCGCATATAGACAAGGTGAAAACTCTCTAATGGCCGATTGGCAGTCCCTCGATCCCGAGGCCGCTCGTGAAGCGGAAAAATATGAAAACCCTATTCCTAGCCGCGAACTGATCCTTCAGCACCTCGCTGATCGAGGTTCGCCTGCTAACCGCGAGCAGCTGGTCGAAGAGTTTGGTCTGACCACAGAAGACCAGATCGAAGCCCTGCGCCGCCGCCTGCGCGCCATGGAGCGCGACGCTCAACTCATCTATACCCGTCGCGGCACCTATGCGCCGGTGGACAAGCTCGACCTGATCCTGGGCCGCATCAGCGGTCACCGTGACGGCTTCGGCTTCCTGGTCCCGGACGACGGCAGTGACGACTTGTTCATGAGCCCGGCGCAAATGCGCCTGGTGTTCGACGGCGACCGTGCCTTGGCGCGTGTTTCCGGGCTCGATCGTCGCGGCCGCCGCGAAGGCATGATCGTCGAAGTGGTGTCCCGTGCCCACGAGTCCATCGTCGGTCGTTACTTCGAAGAGGGCGGTATCGGTTTCGTCGTCGCGGACAATCCGAAGATCCAGCAAGAAGTGCTGGTGACGCCAGGTCGCAACGCCAATGCCCAGATCGGTCAGTTCGTTGAGGTGAAGATCACTCACTGGCCGACGCCACGCTTCCAGCCGCAAGGCGACGTCGTCGAAGTCGTGGGTAACTACATGGCGCCGGGCATGGAAATCGATGTCGCCCTGCGCACCTACGATATTCCTCATGTCTGGCCTGAAGCGGTACTCAAGGAAGCTGCCAAGCTCAAGCCTGAAGTCGAAGAGAAAGACAAAGAGAAGCGCATCGACCTGCGCCATCTGCCGTTCGTGACCATCGACGGCGAAGATGCGCGCGACTTCGATGACGCGGTCTACTGCGAAGCCAAACCGGGCAAGCTGCGCCTGTTCTCCGGTGGCTGGAAGTTGTACGTGGCGATTGCCGACGTTTCCAGCTACGTAAAAATCGGTTCGGCACTGGATAACGAATCCCAGGTTCGTGGCAACTCGGTGTACTTCCCCGAGCGCGTCGTGCCGATGCTGCCTGAACAGCTGTCCAACGGCCTGTGCTCGCTGAACCCGCACGTCGATCGCCTGGCCATGGTTTGCGAGATGACCATCTCCAAATCCGGCGAGATGACCGACTACTGCTTCTACGAAGCGGTGATTCACTCCCATGCCCGCCTGACCTACAACAAGGTCAGCGCCATGCTGGAAACGCCGAAAGCCACCGAGGCGCGTCAGCTTCGTGGTGAGTACACCGACGTCCTGCCGCACCTCAAGCAGCTGTATGCGCTGTACAAGGTTTTGCTGGCGGCCCGTCACGTGCGCGGCGCGATCGATTTCGAAACGCAGGAAACCCGGATCATCTTCGGTTCCGAGCGCAAGATTGCCGAAATCCGTCCGACCGTTCGCAATGACGCTCACAAGCTGATCGAGGAATGCATGCTGGCGGCCAACGTGGCCACCGCCGAATTCCTGAAAAAACACGAAATCCCTGCGTTGTACCGCGTCCACGACGGCCCGCCACCGGAGCGTCTGGAAAAACTGCGCGCCTTCCTTGGCGAGCTCGGCCTGTCCCTGCACAAAGGCAAGGATGGTCCGTCGCCGAAGGATTACCAGGCTTTGCTGGCCAGCATCAAGGACCGTCCGGATTTCCACCTGATCCAGACCGTCATGCTGCGTTCGTTGAGTCAGGCGGTGTACAGCGCCGATAACCAGGGCCACTTCGGCCTGAACTACGAAGCCTATACCCACTTCACTTCGCCGATTCGCCGCTACCCGGACTTGCTCACGCACCGGGCGATTCGCAGCGTCATCCATTCGAAAATGGACACCCCGCACGTTCGTCGTGCCGGCGCGATGACCATTCCGAAGGCGCGCATCTATCCGTACGACGAAGCGACCCTGGAGCAGCTCGGCGAGCAGTGCTCGATGAGCGAGCGCCGTGCCGACGAAGCGACCCGCGACGTGGTGAACTGGCTCAAGTGCGAGTTCATGAAAGACCGCGTGGGCGAATCGTTCCCGGGTGTGATCACCGCCGTGACCGGTTTCGGCCTGTTCGTCGAGCTGACCGATATTTACGTCGAAGGCCTGGTGCACGTCACCGCGCTGCCGGGCGATTACTACCACTTCGACCCTGTGCACCATCGCCTCGCCGGTGAGCGCACCGGTCGCAGTTTCCGCCTTGGCGACACCGTTGAAGTGCGGGTCATGCGCGTCGACCTCGACGAGCGCAAGATCGACTTCGAGATGGCTGAAAAAACCACCAGCGCGCCGATCGGCCGCAAAAAGCGTGGCGCTGAAACCGCTGCGCCTGCCGCCGCTACTACAAAATCGGCTGTGGAGCCGGCGCCGGCGAAAACCGGTCGTCGTCCTGCCAAGGAAAAGGCTGTCGAAGCCTATCGCCCGAGCGATGCCGCGGCAAAAAATGCCGAGTTGCGCAAAAGTCGTGAAATGAAACAGGCATTGCTGTCTGAAGCGAAAGGCGGCGGTAAAGCGGCGTCTGGGGGAAAGACCGGGCGGTCGGCGCCTGACAAGGCCTCCGGCGGCAAGCCAGCAAAACCAAGCAAACACCGTAAAGGCCCGCCAAAAGCGGGTTCCGCTCCAGCCGCCAGAAGCGGCGGGGCGCGTAAACCTAAGGCCAAGTCATGAGTCAGTTGGAAAAGATCTACGGCGTGCACGCGGTAGAAGCATTGCTGCGTCACCACCCAAAACGCGTCAAGCAGATCTGGCTGGCTGAAGGCCGCAGTGATCCGCGGGTTCAGACGCTGATCGAGCTCGCTGCCGAAAATCGCGTAGCCGTCGGTCAGGCCGAGCGCCGTGAACTGGATGCGTGGGTTGAAGGCGTGCACCAGGGCGTGGTGGCGGACGTGAGTCCGAGCCAGGTCTGGGGCGAGGCGATGCTCGACGAACTGCTCGATCGCACCGAAGGCGCACCGTTGCTGCTGGTACTCGACGGCGTGACCGATCCGCACAACCTCGGCGCTTGCCTGCGTTCGGCCGATGCGGCCGGTGCGCTGGCAGTGATCGTGCCGAAGGACAAGTCAGCCACCCTGACCCCGACGGTGCGGAAAGTCGCCTGTGGCGCGGCGGAGGTGATTCCGTTGGTGGCCGTGACCAACCTGGCGCGCACCCTGGAAAAGCTCAAGCAGCGTGGCTTGTGGGTCGTCGGTACCGCGGGCGAGGCTGAGCAGGATCTGTATCAGCAGGACCTGACCGGCCCGACCATCCTGATCATGGGGGCGGAGGGCAGCGGAATGCGCCGCCTGACTCGCGACCTTTGCGACTATCTGGTGCGCCTGCCGATGGCGGGCAGTGTCAGCAGTCTCAACGTTTCCGTGGCCACCGGCGTCTGCCTGTTCGAGGCCCTGCGCCAGCGCGGCGTCAAAGCCGCCGGAACCGCCAAAAAGTCCTGATCCGGTTGTAATCCCTGTGGGAGCGAGCCTGCTCGCGATAGCGGAGTTACATTCAGCACAAATGTTGAATGTTGCACCCCATCGCGAGCAGGCTCGCTCCCACAGTGGTTTTGTGTCTGGGCGAAGATTGGGGTTGTTCAAATAATCACCAATTGCCTTGCACCTCTCTCGACCCTTCTCTACAATTGCGCCCCTTGCTGTGACGGCAGGCACGCATGTGTCTATCGCCGGCAAGTCCATAAGTGTCATTCACTCCTTGTCTGACCGCTTTTGAGCGGCAGGCTACAACCCGTAAGGAGCATTCATGCGTCATTACGAAATCATCTTTTTGGTCCACCCGGATCAAAGCGAGCAAGTCGGCGGCATGGTTGAGCGTTACACCAAGCTGATCGAAGAAGACGGCGGCAAAATCCACCGTCTGGAAGATTGGGGCCGTCGTCAACTGGCCTACGCAATCAACAATGTTCACAAGGCTCACTACGTGATGCTGAACGTTGAGTGCACTGGCAAGGCTCTGGCCGAGCTGGAAGACAACTTCCGCTACAACGATGCAGTGATCCGTAACCTGGTCATCCGTCGCGAAGAAGCCGTTACCGGCCAATCCGAGATGCTCAAGGCTGAAGAAAACCGCAGTGAGCGCCGTGAGCGTCGCGACCGTCCTGAGCACTCCGACGCCGAAGGCGTTGATGGTGATGACAGCGACGCCAGCGATAACGCTGACGAGTAATCCACGGACCTTTTGAGGAGCCTATTACATGGCACGTTTCTTCCGTCGTCGTAAATTCTGCCGCTTCACCGCTGAAGACGTGAAAGAGATCGATTACAAAGATCTCAACACTCTGAAAGCTTACGTATCCGAGACCGGCAAAATCGTTCCAAGCCGCATCACCGGTACCAAAGCACGTTATCAGCGTCAGCTGGCCACCGCTATCAAGCGCGCCCGCTTCCTGGCCCTGCTGGCCTACACCGACAGCCACGGCCGCTGAGACCGGGCAGTCGACACGTAGCAAAGGATTGAATGCATGCGCGCCTTAGCTGAGTTCATCATGCGCGGCCGTATGCAGGCCACTCTGGTAGTGGCCGGATGCGCAACATTGCCGTTGTTGTATTGGTTGGGTGCTGCCGCCGGATGCCTTGTGCTCCTGCGGCGCGGATTGAAGGACGCCTTGGGCGTTCTTGCTCTGGGGCTGCTGCCGGCGTTGATCTGGTGGCTTTACTCCGACGACCCACGGGCACTTCTGGTGCTGCTGGGGTCTTCGAGCCTTGCGTTGGTTTTGCGCGCAAGCGAGTCCTGGAACCGCGTGCTGCTGGTCAGCATAGCGATGGGATTGGTGTTTTCAGTGGTGCTGGGGGTGGCTTTTGCGCCCCAGATCGAGATGCTGGCGCAGGCGTTGATAAAAGTCATGCCGTCGCTACTCGGTGATGTCTACCAGCAATTGTCGGTAGACGAGCAAGCGCGTTTCGCGTCCCTGATTGCACCGGTCCTGACCGGCCTGATTGCGGCCTTGTTGCAAATCGTCAGTGTGCTGAGCCTGATTGTCGGGCGCTACTGGCAGGCGTTGTTGTACAACCCGGGTGGTTTTGGTCGCGAGTTTCGCGCCATCCGAATCCCGCTTTTGCCGGCGATGTTGCTGCTGGTGTTGATGCTTCTGGGGCCTAACTTAGGTTCGCAGATGGCCATGTTGACACCGTTGTGCAGCGTACCGCTGGTGTTCGCCGGGCTGGCCTTGATTCACGGGCTGGTGGCGCAAAAGCGACTGGCCAAATTCTGGCTGGTGGGGTTGTACGTCACGCTGTTGCTGTTCATGCAGCTGATCTATCCGTTGCTGGTGGTCTTGGCCATCGTCGACAGCCTGATTGATTTTCGCGGTCGTTCGGCGCCGAAAGATGCCGATAACGCGAACGGTGAAGGTTAAAAGTTAAGAGGATTTTCACATGCAACTGATCCTTCTGGAAAAAGTCACCAACCTGGGCAACCTGGGTGACAAAGTGAACGTTAAGGCTGGTTACGGTCGTAACTACCTGCTGCCTTACGGCAAAGCTACCGCTGCGACCCCAGCCAACCTGGCTGCGTTCGAAGAGCGTCGCGCTGAGCTGGAAAAAGCCGCAGCAGACCGTAAAACTTCGGCTGAAAGCCGTGCCGCCCAACTGGCTGAGCTGGAAGTGACTATCACTGCCACCGCTGGTGACGAAGGCAAGCTGTTCGGTTCGATCGGCACCCACGACATCGCTGATGCACTGACCGCCTCTGGCGTTGAAGTTGCAAAAAGCGAAGTTCGTCTGCCGAACGGCACCATCCGCAACGTAGGCGAATTCGACGTAGCCGTGCACCTGCACGCCGAAGTTGAAGCCACCGTACGCGTTGTCGTGGTAGCAGCTTAAGCAGCACTTGTCGGCTGGCACCCTTGGGTGCTTGCCGGTAACATCGGGCACGATCCTGTTTACAGGTCGTGCCCTTTGTCTTTCTGTAGTTCCTGATTTTTATAATCCCAGCTCTTCCTGACAAACCAAGTGGCCATGAACGATATCTCCGCTCCCGAGCAATACGATCTGCAAACCGCTGCCCTGAAGGTGCCGCCGCATTCCATCGAGGCCGAACAGGCCGTGCTCGGTGGTTTGATGCTGGACAACAACGCCTGGGAACGCGTGCTCGATCAAGTCTCCGACGGCGATTTCTATCGGCATGACCACCGCCTGATCTTCCGGGCGATCGCCAAACTGGCGGACCAGAACCAGCCGATCGACGTCGTGACCCTGGCCGAGCAGTTGGACAAGGAAGGTCAGACGTCCCAGGTTGGTGGCCTCGGCTACCTCGGCGAACTGGCGAAAAACACGCCGTCCGTCGCCAACATCAAGGCCTATGCCCAAATCGTTCGCGAGCGGGCGACCTTGCGCCAACTGATCGGTATCAGCACCGAAATCGCCGACAGCGCCTTCAACCCGGAAGGTCGCACCGCCGCCGAGATTCTCGACGAAGCTGAACGACAGATCTTCCAGATCGCCGAGGCCCGTCCGAAAACCGGCGGCCCGGTGAGCGTCAACGACCTGCTGACCAAGGCCATCGACCGTATCGACACCTTGTTCAACACCGACAATGCCATCACCGGCCTGTCCACCGGCTATACCGACCTCGATGAGAAAACCAGCGGTCTGCAACCGTCGGACCTGATCATCGTCGCCGGCCGTCCATCCATGGGTAAAACCACCTTTGCGATGAACCTGGTGGAAAACGCCGTGCTGCGTAGCGAGAAGGCTGTTCTGGTTTACTCCCTCGAGATGCCAGGCGAATCGCTGATCATGCGTATGCTGTCGTCCCTCGGCCGGATCGACCAGACCAAGGTCCGGGCCGGTCGCCTGGAAGACGACGATTGGCCGCGCCTGACCTCGGCGGTCAACCTGCTCAACGATCGCAAGCTGTTCATCGATGACACGGCGGGTATCAGCCCCTCGGAAATGCGTGCGCGGACTCGTCGTCTGGTGCGTGAGCACGGTGAGATCGGCCTGATCATGATCGACTACCTGCAGCTGATGCAGATCCCCGGTTCCAGCGGTGACAACCGGACCAACGAGATTTCCGAGATCTCCCGGTCCCTGAAAGCCCTGGCCAAGGAATTCAACTGCCCGGTAGTGGCTCTGTCCCAGCTCAACCGTTCCCTGGAGCAACGGCCGAACAAGCGCCCGGTAAACTCCGACTTGCGGGAATCGGGTGCGATCGAGCAGGACGCCGACGTGATCATGTTCGTGTACCGGGATGAGGTGTATCACCCGGAAACCGAACACAAAGGCATTGCCGAAATCATCATCGGCAAGCAGCGGAACGGCCCGATCGGCTTTATCCGCCTGGCCTTCATCGGCAAATACACCCGATTTGAAAACCTGGCGCCGGGTAGCTACAACTTCGACGACGATGAGTAATATCTACATCGCCTGATCGGGCCTCATCGCGGGCAAGTCGGATCGCCGCACCGCCGCTCCCACAGGGATTACACCGAACCTGTGGGAGCGGGCTTGCCCGCGATGGGTCGCCGCAATTTCCGACCATAGCCGTCGGAATTGGTCAAAATTTGTGCTATATTCCGCGCCCGCGAAATTCAATGAAAGCCAACACCGGTTATCGACATGCAAGCAGCCAAGCCGTTATTTGACTATCCCAAGTACTGGGCCGAATGTTTCGGGCCAGCGCCATTCCTGCCAATGAGCAGGGAGGAGATGGATCAGCTCGGCTGGGATTCCTGCGACATCATCATCGTCACCGGTGATGCCTACGTCGACCATCCGTCATTCGGTATGGCGATCATCGGCCGGCTGCTGGAGGCCCAGGGCTTCCGCGTCGGGATCATCGCGCAGCCGAACTGGCAGTCCAAAGACGACTTCATGAAGCTCGGCGAGCCGAACCTGTTTTTCGGTGTCGCGGCCGGCAACATGGACTCGATGATCAACCGCTACACCGCCGACAAGAAGATCCGTTCCGACGACGCCTACACCCCCGGTGGCCTGGCGGGCAAACGTCCGGACCGCGCGAGCCTGGTTTACAGCCAGCGCTGCAAGGAAGCCTACAAGCACGTGCCGATCGTGCTCGGTGGCATCGAAGCCTCCCTGCGCCGCATCGCCCACTACGATTACTGGCAGGACCGGGTGCGCAACTCGATCCTGATCGACGCCTGCGCCGACATCCTGCTCTACGGCAACGCCGAGCGTGCGATTGTCGAAGTCGCCCAGCGCTTGTCCTATGGTCACAAGATCGAAGACATCACCGATGTACGTGGCACCGCGTTCATCCGTCGCGACACACCGAAAGACTGGTACGAAGTCGATTCCACGCGTATCGATCGTCCGGGCAAGGTCGACAAGATCATCAACCCGTACGTGAACACCCAAGATACCCAGGCTTGCGCGATCGAGCAGGAAAAGGGGCCGGTTGAAGACCCGAGCGAAGCCAAGGTCGTGCAGATCCTGGCGAGCCCGCGGATGACGCGCGACAAGACCGTGATTCGTCTGCCGTCGGTTGAGAAAGTCCGTGGCGACGCGGTTCTTTACGCTCACGCCAACCGCGTGTTGCACCTGGAAACCAACCCGGGCAATGCCCGTGCGCTGGTGCAGAAGCACGGCGAAGTGGACGTCTGGTTCAACCCGCCTCCGATTCCGATGACCACCGAAGAAATGGACTACGTGTTCGGCATGCCTTACGCACGGGTTCCGCACCCGGCATACGGCAAGGAAAAGATTCCTGCCTACGACATGATCCGTTTCTCGGTGAACATCATGCGCGGCTGCTTCGGTGGCTGTACGTTCTGCTCGATCACCGAGCACGAAGGCCGGATCATCCAGAACCGTTCCGAAGAGTCGATCATTCGCGAAATCGAAGAGATCCGCGACAAGGTCCCAGGTTTCACCGGCGTCATTTCCGACCTCGGCGGCCCGACGGCGAACATGTACCGCATCGCCTGCAAGACCCCGGAAATCGAATCCGCGTGCCGCAAGCCTTCATGCGTGTTCCCCGGCATTTGCCCGAACCTGAACACCGACCACTCGTCGCTGATCCAGCTCTATCGCAGCGCCCGTGCCTTGCCGGGTGTGAAGAAGATCCTGATCGCGTCCGGCCTGCGTTACGACCTCGCGGTCGAGTCGCCGGAATACGTCAAGGAGCTGGTGACCCACCACGTCGGTGGTTACCTGAAGATCGCCCCGGAACACACCGAGGAAGGTCCGCTCAACCAGATGATGAAACCGGGCATCGGCAGCTATGACAAGTTCAAGCGCATGTTCGAGAAGTACACCAAGGAAGCCGGGAAAGAGCAGTACCTGATTCCGTACTTCATCGCCGCTCACCCGGGCACCACCGACGAAGACATGATGAACCTGGCTCTGTGGCTCAAGGGCAACGGTTTCCGTGCCGATCAGGTGCAGGCGTTCTACCCGTCGCCGATGGCCACCGCCACCGCGATGTACCACTCGGGCAAGAACCCGCTGCGTAAGGTCACTTACAAGAGCGACGGCGTGACCATCGTCAAGAGCGAAGAGCAGCGTCGTCTGCACAAGGCGTTCTTGCGTTATCACGACCCCAAAGGCTGGCCGATGCTGCGTGAAGCGCTGACCCGCATGGGCCGCGCCGACCTGATCGGGCCGGGCAAGAACCAGCTGATCCCGCTGCATCAGCCGGCGACCGACAGCTACCAGAGCGCCCGTCGCAAGAACTCGACACCGGCCGGCAGCCACAAAGTGGCAGGGGAAAAGACCACCAAGATTCTGACCCAGCACACCGGTCTGCCACCGCGCGTCAGCGATGGCGGCAACCCGTGGGACAAGCGTGAACAGGCCAAGGCTGCGGCGTTTGCCCGCAATCAGCAAGCGGCCAAGGATCGCAAGGACGCGGCCAAAGGCAAAGGGCCCAAGCCTGCGCGTAAGCCGGTTGTCCCGCGCTAAACGCTGATCGCTGACAACAGAATGCCAACCTTCGGGTTGGCGTTTTGCTGATCGTCCCACGCAGGAGCGTGGGACGATCAGGCTGCAGCTTTTCAACTTCAAGGAAGAACACCGTGTCCCGCCGCAAGAAATCCCCCGCGCCACAAACCGCCGCCGACAAACTCATGCAGTTGAAATTCGCCCACTGGCTGGCCTGGCAACCGTATGTGCGGCGCTATGGGTGGATTCATGTGGCGGTCATGATGATGACGATTTTTGCCATGTCACTGACCGGCTCGGTGTTCGGTACGGCATTTTTCCCACATGACTACCCGATGATGGAGAACGTCATCTTCGCCATGTTCGGCGGGTGTCTGGTGATGTCCCTGTGTTTCATCGCGCTGATTCGCGGCTACGCCAAGGCGGTCTGGGGATTGTTCACGATGCTGGTGTTCTGTCTGTCGATCACGTTGCTGGTGATGGTCGAGGCGAATCATGCCGGGTTTGCCTGGATAGCGGCGGTGCCGTCGCTGATCGGTTTGTACTTGATGAGCAAGCGGCGCTACCAGCGTGGGATCAGGGTTTTGCAGGTGGGTGCTCGCATCCGCCAGCGGATCAAGCGGCTCGAAGCGAGCCTGAAGCACACCCTGTGAGGCTCACGCAGTAGCGGCTTGCTACATTTGCGTGCACCTGGCCCAAAGCAATTTCCCGCATCGCCCGATTTTGGTGCTGTACTGCCCTAAGCAAATCTATGAAAGTGCCTGCGCTGCTGGGTGGCATAAGTCTTGCGCGCTTTCGAATACGCTTAAGGCTCGCAGGAGGCTCGCCGTGTCGATTCATGTCGCATTGCATCACGTCACACACTACCGCTACGACCGTGCTGTCGAGCTCGGTCCGCAGATCGTTCGCCTGCGCCCGGCGGCCCACAGTCGCACGCGGATTTTGTCCTATGCGCTGAAAGTCTCGCCCGAGCAGCACTTCATCAACTGGCAACAGGACCCTCAGGGCAATTACCTGGCGCGGTTGGTGTTCCCGGAAAAAACCGATGAGCTGCGGATCGAAGTCGACCTGCTGGCAGAAATGGCAGTGTTCAATCCGTTCGACTTCTTCCTTGAGCCCTACGCGGAAAAAATCCCGTTCACCTATGCCGCCGATGAGCGCAAGGAGCTGGCCCCCTATCTGGAAACCTTGCCCCTGACGCCGAAGTTCCAAGCCTACCTGGACGGCATCGACCGCACGCCGCTGCCCAGCGTCGATTTTCTGGTCGCCCTCAACCAGCGCCTGAGTGAAGACATCGGCTACCTGATTCGCATGGAGCCCGGCGTCCAGACCCCCGAACACACCCTTGAACACGCCTCCGGTTCCTGCCGCGACTCGGCGTGGCTACTGGTGCAACTGCTGCGCAACCTCGGGTTGGCGGCGCGTTTCGTCTCCGGCTACCTGATCCAGCTCACCGCCGATGTCAAAAGCCTCGACGGCCCCTCGGGCACCGAGGTGGACTTCACTGACCTGCATGCCTGGTGCGAGGTCTACTTGCCCGGCGCCGGCTGGATCGGCCTGGACGCAACCTCAGGGCTGTTTGCCGGTGAAGGACACATTCCGTTGGCGTGTAGTCCCGATCCGGGCTCTGCGGCGCCGATCAGTGGCTTGGTGGAACCGTGCGAGTGTCAATTCACCCACGAAATGTCCGTGGAGCGGATTTGGGAAGCGCCGCGCGTCACAAAGCCCTACACCGAAGATCAATGGCTGGCGATTCAGGCGCTGGGCCGGCAGATCGATGCCGACCTGTTGGAAGGCGACGTACGCCTGACCATGGGCGGCGAGCCGACCTTCGTTTCCATCGATGACCCCGACGGCGCCGAGTGGAACACCGCCGCCCTCGGCCCGGACAAGCGTCGCCTGTCCGCCGAACTGTTCCAGCGCATGCGCAAGCACTACGCGCCCAAAGGCCTGGTGCATTTCGGCCAGGGCAAGTGGTACCCCGGTGAACAACTGCCGCGCTGGTCGTTGAATTGCTACTGGCGGCGGGATG
This sequence comes from Pseudomonas sp. B21-015, assembly GCF_024749285.1. Classification (NCBI taxonomy): domain Bacteria; kingdom Pseudomonadati; phylum Pseudomonadota; class Gammaproteobacteria; order Pseudomonadales; family Pseudomonadaceae; genus Pseudomonas; species Pseudomonas sp. B21-015. The sequence goes on along the minus strand of NZ_CP087196.1, from coordinate 5,876,738 downwards.
GTGTGCCGATCTGGCACAACAGCGCGCTGATCGCCGATGAGCAGGAAGACTACGGCGCCGATGGCGAACTGGCCGGGCGTTTTCTGGCGAGTGTCGCCGAGCGCTTGAAAATTCCGACACGCTTCGTGTTTCCGGCCTACGAAGACAATTTCTATTACCTCTGGCGCGAAGGCGCTTTGCCGCAGAACGTCAGCGCCGAAGATTCGCGCCTGGAAGAACCATTGGAGCGGGCGCGGCTGCGCAAAGTCTTCAGCCAGGGCCTGGACAAGGTGATCGGTCAGGTCCTGCCGCTGGCCCGCACCGCCAAGGGTGATCAATGGCAGAGCGGTCGCTGGTACCTGCGCGATGAACACTGCCGGCTGGTACCGGGGGATTCGCCGCTGGGTTATCGCTTGCCGCTGGGGTCGCAGCCTTGGGTGAAAGCGGCCGAGTATCCATTCATTTACCCCAACGACCCGAACCAGGAATTCCCGGCGCTGCCGGACACTCAGCAGTTGAACAGTCCGGGCACGCCGGCCGAAGCGGTCGAACGGGATATCGAGGTCGACGAATCCGCAGACTGGCTGACCCGCACCGCATTCTGCGCCGAGGCTCGGGATGGCCGCTTGTACCTGTTCATGCCGCCGTTGGAGCAGGTCGAGGACTACCTGGAACTGGTCACCGCCATCGAGGCGACGGCTCAGGAGCTGCATTGCCCGGTGTTGCTGGAAGGCTATGAACCGCCGAGCGATCCTCGTCTGAGCAACTTTCGCATCACCCCGGATCCGGGCGTGATCGAGGTCAATGTGCAACCGTCCGCCACTTGGGACGAACTGGTTGAACGCACCGAATTTCTCTACGAAGAAGCACGCCAGACTCGCCTGACCACCGAGAAATTCATGATCGATGGTCGCCATACCGGCACCGGCGGCGGTAACCATTTCGTATTGGGTGGTGCGACGCCGGCTGATTCACCGTTTTTGCGTCGTCCGGATTTGCTGCGCAGCCTGATCAGTTACTGGCATAACCACCCGTCCTTGTCCTACCTGTTTTCCGGACTCTTCATTGGCCCGACATCCCAGGCGCCACGGGTGGACGAAGCGCGTAACGACTCGTTGTATGAGCTGGAAATCGCCTTCGCCCAGATGCCGAAGCCGGGGGAAGAATGCGCGCCGTGGCTGGTGGATCGACTGCTGCGCAACTTGTTGATCGATGTCACCGGCAACACCCACCGCTCAGAGTTCTGCATCGACAAACTCTATTCACCCGACGGCGCCACCGGGCGCCTCGGTTTGCTGGAGTTGCGCGCCTTTGAAATGCCGCCTCATGCGCGCATGAGCCTGGCGCAGCAATTGTTGCTGCGGGCGCTGGTGGCGCGATTCTGGCGCGAACCCTATGCGCCGCCGAAACTGGCGCGCTGGGGTACCGAACTGCACGATCGCTTCTTGCTGCCGCACTTTATCGAGCAGGATTTCGCCGACGTCATCGTCGATCTGGATGCCGCCGGTTATCCCGTGCGCGCCGAGTGGTTTGCCGCGCATCTGGAGTTTCGTTTTCCCAAGGTCGGCGACTACGCCGTCAGTGGTATCGAGCTGGAAGTGCGTCAGGCCCTGGAGCCTTGGCATGTGCTGGGTGAAGAGGGCGCGGTGGGCGGCACGGTGCGTTATGTGGATTCGTCCCTGGAGCGCTTGCAGGTCAAAGTCACGGGACTGGCGCCGCAACGTTATTTGCTGACGTGTAACGGCATTCCGGTGCCGCTGCAACCGACCGGCCGGGTTGGCGAATTCGTCGCAGGCGTGCGCTTTCGTGCCTGGCAGCCCTCCAACTGCCTGCAACCGACCATCCCGGTCCACGCGCCGCTGGTGTTCGACCTGCTCGACACCTGGATGGAACGGTCGCTGGGCGGCTGCCAGTACCACGTCGCCCATCCGGGCGGGCGCAATTACGACAGCTTGCCGGTGAACGCTAATGAAGCGGAGAGCCGACGCATGGCGCGATTCTTCCGAATCGGGCACACCCCAGGGAAACTTCCTATACCGAACGTGACGATTAACGACGAGCTGCCGATGACGCTCGATTTACGACGTTTCTAAGCCCTACACGACGCTCGGATTTTTCGTCTATCCGGGCGTCATGAGCCTGCGTTAGTCTGACCGTTCTTTGCTGTCTGCCGAGCTTTCCATGCCTGACCTGCTTGACCGCTACCCGCTGACGGCGGGCACTTATCACGAACTGCTCGACGACAGCGGCGCGGTGCGCCCGCACTGGCGTCGGCTGTTCGACCAATTGCAACGCAGCACCCCGACACAACTGGTGCAGCGCCAGGCGTTGTTGACCCGGCAAATTCAGGAAAACGGCGTGACCTACAACGTCTATGCCGATCCCAAGGGCGCCGACCGGCCCTGGGAGCTGGACCTGTTGCCCCATGTGATTGCCGCCGATGAGTGGGAGCAATTGTCCGCCGGGATTGCCCAGCGGGCGCGTTTGCTGAATGCGGTGCTGGCCGACCTTTATGGCCCGCAGCGTTTGATCGCTGAAGGACTGCTGCCGGCCGAGCTGGTGTTCGGGCACAACAACTTTTTATGGCCTTGTCAGGGTATTTCTCCGCCTGACGGGGCCTTTTTGCATCTGTATGCCGTGGACCTGGCGCGCACGCCTGACGGTCGTTGGTGGGTCACCGCTGACCGGACCCAGGCGCCATCCGGTGCCGGTTATGCGCTGGAAAACCGCACCATCGTGTCCCGGGCCTTCCCCGAGTTGTACCGGGATTTGAAAGTGCAGCACCTGGCCGGGTTCTTCCGCACCTTGCAGGAAACCCTGGCTCGCCAGGCGCCGTGTGACGATGAAGCGCCGCTGGTGGTGGTGCTGACACCGGGTCGCTTCAACGAAAGCTATTTCGAACATTTGTACCTGGCGCGTCAGCTCGGTTATCCACTGGTGGAGGGCGGCGACCTGACCGTTCGTGACGCCACCGTCTACCTGAAAACCCTGAGCGGTCTGCGCCGGGTTCACGCGATCATGCGCCGCCTCGACGATGATTTCTGCGACCCGCTGGAATTGCGCACCGACTCGGCCCTCGGCGTGCCGGGGTTGCTGGAAGCTGTGCGCCAGGGCCGGGTGCTGGTGGCCAACGCCCTGGGCAGCGGCGTACTGGAGTCGCCGGGGTTGCTGGGCTTCATGCCAAGGATCAATCAGTTCTTGTTCGGCGAAGAACTGATCCTGCCGTCCGTCGCCACGTGGTGGTGCGGTGAAGCGCCGGTACTGGCCCAGGCGTTGGAAAAGCTCCCGGAATTGCTGATCAAACCGGCGTTTCCATCCCAGAGCTTCGCGCCGGTATTTGGCCGTGATTTGAGTGAAAAACAGCGTCGGGCGCTGGCTGGGCGCATGCAGGCTCGGCCTTATGCCTATGTTGCGCAAGAATTGGCGCAACTTTCCCAGGCGCCGATCTGGCAGGCCGAGGACGGTCAGTTGCAGCCTCGGGCCATCGGCATGCGGGTGTATGCGGTGGCCAGTCGTGATGGTTATCGAGTGCTGCCGGGTGGCTTGACCCGAGTGGCGGCCGAGGCAGACGCCGAAGTGGTGTCGATGCAGCGCGGTGGTGCGAGCAAGGACACGTGGGTGCTCGGTGAGCGGGCCCCCAGCGGCGAACAATGGAAAACCCAGCGCACCATCGGTGTTCATGACTTGGTGCGCCGCGATCCGTATCTTCCGTCGCGGGTGGTGGAGAACCTGTTCTGGTTTGGCCGTTATTGCGAGCGCTGCGATGACAGCGCGCGGTTGCTGCGGATCATGCTGGCGCGCTATGTCGATGGCGATGGTCCGCAAGCGCTGGAGGCGGCGGTCGACCTTGGTGAGCGGCTGCACCTGTTGCCCGACGAAGGCGAACTGCCGGAGCGCTTGCTCGCGGCATTGCTCGGCGATGACTGGCCGTTCAGCCTGCGTTCCAATCTGCAACGTCTGCAATGGGCGGCCTCGCAGGTGCGCGGCAAGCTCTCCCGGGAAAACTGGCAAGCGCTGGTGGAGTTGCAGCGCGAGGCCATGGAACTGGAAACCGAAGAGCCGGATTTCGGCGAGTTGCTGGATTTCCTCAACCGCTTGGTAATGTCCCTGGCGGCGCTGTCCGGTTTTGCCCTGGACGACATGACCCGGGACGAAGGCTGGCGTTTCCTGATGATCGGTCGGCGAATCGAACGGCTGCAATTTCTCAGCGGCAGTCTGGCGGCGTTTTTGCGCGGCGCCGGGGCTTTTGATCAGGCCGGGCTGGAGTGGCTGCTGGAGTTGGGTAACAGCAGCATCACCTACCGCTCGCGGTACCTGGCGGTGGCGCAATTGATCCCGGTGCTCGACCTGTTGTTGCTCGACGAGCAGAACCCTCACGCGGTGCTGTTCCAGTTGAAACTGGTGACCCGCACGTTGAAACGCTTGAACGACGACTTTGGCGCGCCGCGTGAGACAGGTCTGCCGCAGTTGGTGGAGCGGCTGGCGCGTTTCGATCTGGGCTGCCTGGAGAATTCGCTATTCGGCGAGGCCAGTGTCCGAGCCGCCATAGAGGGGCTGGCCGATCTGCTGCAAGAGATCGCCGATGCCAGCGGACAGGTGTCGGATCGCCTGGCCTTGCGCCATTTCGCCCATGTCGATGATGTCAGCCAGCGCACGGTGTCCGTCTGATGAATGCCCATTACCAGATTTTCCACGACACCCATTATCACTACGACAGCCCAGTGTCCCTGGCCCAGCAACTGGCGCATCTGTGGCCGCGAGCCTGTGCCTGGCAGCGCTGCACCGAACAGCAATTGCAGATCAGTCCCGAGCCGACTTCGCGCCGGGATGAGCTGGATGTGTTCGGCAACCCGCTGACCCGGTTGGCGTTCGAGCGGCCCCACGATGAATTACTGGTCAATGCCCGGCTCACCGTCGAAGTGCTGGCCCGGCCGTCGCTGGACTTCAATCAATCGCCGGCCTGGGAAGAGACCTGCAACGCGCTGACCTACAGCAGTCAGCCACTTTCATCCGAGTTGCTGGAAGCCTGCCGTTACCGGTTCGAGTCGCCCTATGTGCATTTGAAGCGCAGTTTCGTCGAGTTCTCCGAAAGTTGCTTTCCTCTTGGTCGGCCATTGCTGCTGGGTGTTCAGGCGTTGATGGAGAAGATCTTCAGCGAATTCACCTTCGATGCCGAAGCGACCCAAGTGGCGACGCCGCTGGTTGAAGTGCTGGAGAGGCGACGTGGGGTTTGCCAGGACTTTGCGCATTTGATGCTCGCTTGCCTGCGCTCCCGTGGATTAGCGGCGCGGTACATCAGCGGCTACCTGCTGACCCAGCCACCGCCGGGCCAGCCACGGCTGATCGGCGCCGATGCGTCGCATGCGTGGGTGTCGGTGTTTTGTCCGGTGCTGGGCTGGGTGGATTTTGACCCGACCAACAATGTGCAACCAGCGCTGGAGCACATCACCTTGGCCTGGGGCCGGGATTTTTCCGATGTGTCGCCATTGCGCGGAGTGATCCTGGGCGGTGGCAGCCATGATCCAGAGGTTCGGGTCACAGTAATGCCGTTGGAGTAACTGAGATCAAATTGTGGGAGCGAGCCTGCTCGCGATAGCGGTGTATCGGTCAGGTAACTGCTAAGTGTGCCGCCGTCATCGCGAGCAGGCTCGCTCCCACATGGGGATGTGCAAGTCAGTTCTGGAGGAGTATTTTCAGATTGGCCTGTGAGGGTCAGCAACATCGTTGCTGACCCTGGACACAGATCCGGTGGGCCTGATCAGATCATCGGGCCCTGAGGGTCTCAGGCGTCGGGCGCCTGATCTTTCGGTGCTTCAGCTTCGTCTGTAGCCACTTCGCCTTCGGTATCCGGGTTCAGTGCTGCTGCTTCTTCTTCAGCTGTAGCTTTCTTGCGCTGAAGCTTTTCCTCTTTCTTCTGCTCCTTGGCCAAGTCTCTCTGACGTTTGGCGAAGGAATAATTAGGTTTAGCCATGGGCGATCCTCTGGGGTCGAAGGTGAGGTTGAGCGGCGCATATTCTGCCCTGTATCGATGCCGAGCCGTTAGCTGGGTTTTTGCTCGGTCCATTTTGGCGGTACCGAGGGTTGCCAGGCGTCCAGTGCTTCGAGCAGGGTTTTCGGCGATTCGCTCATTTGCAGCATGTCACGGTGCGCTTCGCGAACGAAGCCTTCGCCGACGATATGATCAAGAAAAGACGTCAACTTGCTGTAGAAACCGTTTACTTCCAGCAAACCCAGCGGTTTGCCGTGATAGCCGAGCTGGCCCCAGGTCCAGACTTCGAACAGTTCTTCCAGTGTGCCCAGACCGCCAGGCAGGGCGATGAAGGCATCGCTGAGTTCGGCCATTCGCGCCTTGCGCGCATGCATGCCGTCGACCACTTCCAGGCGGGTCAGGCCGCTATGGCCAATTTCCTTGTCCTTGAGGCTCTGGGGGATGATCCCGATCACCTCACCACCGGCCGCCAGTGCGGCGTCGGCCACAATCCCCATCAGCCCGACGGCGCCGCCACCATAGACCAGGGTCAGCTTGCGCTCGGCCAATGCTCGCCCCAGGGCGACAGCCGCTTCACGATAAGCCGGATTGGTGCCGGTGCTGGCACCGCAAAATACACAAACGGATGCTAAAGGCATGCCTTACTCCACGGTCATCAGGGCCACAGAGTAAAGGCAGGTTTGCATCGTTCCAAGGACTAAACTTCGTGTTCAGGTGTTTCGTAAGTACCGCTGGCACCACAGGCATAGGCGGCGAGCAAACTGCTCAACAAACTGTTGAAAGACATGACAGGCGCTCCAGATGAGAGATGACGGCCCTGATGATAGGGCCATGCCAGGCGTCTGGCTGGTAGATTGTTTCGATGAGAGTCATAGCCCGAAAGTTGTATACAATTTTTGATTCAGGTCATAGGAACTTGCGAAGATTTCAGGCAGTCTTCTGCCCATTCGCACTTTTGTTAACCCTGCCTTGGAGATTCACCATGTTTGCCAAACTTGTTGCGGTATCCCTGCTGACACTGGCCAGCAGCCAATTGATGGCTGCCGAGTGCAAGACGACCATCGACTCCACCGATCAGATGTCCTTCAACACCAAGGCCATTGAAATCGACAAAAGCTGCAAGACGTTCACCGTTGAACTGACTCACTCCGGCAGCTTGCCGAAAAACGTCATGGGTCATAACTGGGTGCTGAGCAAAGAGGCAGACATGCAGCCGATCGCCACCGACGGCCTGGCCGCTGGCATCGACAAGAACTACCTGAAAGAAGGCGATGCCCGCATCATCGCTCACACCAAAGTCATCGGTGCGAAGGAAACCGACTCGGTGACGTTCGATGTGTCGAAGCTCGATGCTGCGGAAAAATACGGCTTCTTCTGCTCGTTCCCGGGCCACATCTCGATGATGAAAGGCACTGTTACCCTGAAGTAAGACGGGCTGCCGCGTTATCGTTCTTCGCGAGCAAGCCCGCTCCCACATTTGATCTGTATACACTGCAGACCCAGTGTGGGAACGGGCTTGCTCGCGAATGGGCCTTCAGCATCGACAAATGCTCAGCTCAAGCCAAAGAAAAGCCCGCTGAGGATCAACTCCTCGGCGGGCTTTTTCGTTCATTCACGGCTCACGGCGCAAACGGCATCACGCGCTTGTGATGAGTCTTTTTATACGTATCGCAAATGATCTTGAATGCTTCCTCGCGCACCGGTTCGCCGTGCAGGAAGGCGTCGATCTCGGCGTAGGTCACGCCGTGGGACGCTTCGTCCGGTTTGCCCGGCGACAGGTCTTCGAGGTCGGCGGTCGGGATTTTTTCCACCAGCGGCTCCGGCGCGCCGAAGCTACGGGCAATCGCCCGGACCTGATTTTTCACCAGGCCGCTCAGCGGTGCGAGGTCGCAGGCGCCGTCACCGAACTTGGTGAAGAAGCCCATCACGGCTTCCGCTGCGTGGTCGGTGCCGATCACCAGGCCATGAGCTGCGCCAGCGATGGTGTATTGCGCGACCATGCGCATCCGCGCCTTGGTGTTGCCCAATACGAAATCTACCGAGACCGCCTGTTTGCCTTCGAAGGCTGCCACTTCACCGGCCAGGGATTTCACCGCCGGGCCGATGTTAACCGTGTGGCGCTCGTCCGGGGCGATGAAGTCCACCGAGGCCTGGGCGTCGTGTTCATCGAACTGCGTTTGGTACGGCAGGCGCACGGCGATGAACTTGTAGCCGTTATCACCGGTACGCTGGCGCAGTTCACGCATGGCGCGTTGGGCCAGGAGGCCGGCGGTCAGGGAATCGACGCCGCCGCTGATGCCTAGCACCAGCGTCTTGAGCCCTGAATTGACCAGGCAGTCCTGAATGAAGGTAATCCGACGGGCGACTTCAGCCTCGAGGGCGAGTTGATCCGCGAACGGCGGTTGGACCTTGAGCTGTTCAGCAATCTCACGCTGTACGGCTTGCATGAATTCACTCCTTGCTTGATGTACTGGAAAGGGCGGCAGGTACTTGGAAAACGTGTCGCAAATAGGCGACGAAATTCGGGTCTTTGCAGTGAGTCTTGCCAGGCTCATCAGAAATCTTGGCCACCGGTTGGCCGTTGCATGCCGTCATTTTAAGCACGATGCTCATCGGTTCGACACCCGGAATATCGCAGGTCAGGTTGGTACCGATACCGAAGCTGACATTGATCCGACCGCGCAACGCCCGAAAAATCTCCAGAGACTTGGGCAGCGTCAGGCTGTCGGAAAACACCAGGGTCTTGCTCATCGGGTCGATGCCCAGCTTGTGGTAGTGGGCGATGGCCTTTTCGGCCCAGAGCACCGGGTCACCGGAATCGTGGCGCAAGCCGTCGAAGAGCTTGGCAAAGAACAGATCGAAATCGCTGAGGAAGGCATCGGAGGTGATGCAGTCGGTCAGGGCAATGCCCAACAGACCACGGTACTCGCGGACCCAGCAATCGAGGGCGGCAATCTGGCTATCGATCAGCCGTGGGCCGAGTTGCTGGTGGGCCATGATCCATTCGTGGGCCATGGTGCCCAGCGGTTTCATATCCAGCTCCCGGGACAGGTGCACGTTGCTGGTGCCGACGAAGCGACCGGGGAAGTCATGTTTGAGCACGTTCACCACTTCTTCCTGCACGCGGTACGAGAAGCGACGGCGAGTGCCGAAATCGGCTACCTGCAACTCGGACAATTCGTCGGTGCTGGCGTTGGCGGTCAACCAGTCGAATTTGCGATAGAGCTGCTCGCGGGCCTGTTCCAGGACAATTTCCCGGTAGCGATAGCGGTTGCGCACTTCGCTGACCATGGCCAGCAACGGCACTTCGAACAGAATCACGTGCAGCCACGGCCCGCGCAGGCGGATGAACAACTCGCCGTTTTCAATGCCGGTGTGGATATAGCGCAGATTGAAACGGAACAGCCCGAGAAAACGCAGGAAGTCCGGTTTCAGGAAGCTGATGCGCTCCAGGAAGCTCAACTGATCGGCGCTCAGGCTCAACTCGGCCAGACGCTCGATCTGGAAACGGATCTCCGCCAGGTACGGGCGCAGATCCTCGCTGTTACGGCAACGAAACTCCCATTCGACTTCCACGTTAGGGTAGTTGTGCAGCACGGCCTGCATCATCGTCAGTTTGTAGAAGTCGGTGTCGAGCAGGTTCTGCACGATACGATCGGCAAACACACTCTCGCTCATAACGGGGTTCTCCAGGCGGGCCGCGGCCCGGGGCAGCGGCGTTGCAGCTGTTTCAATGAATGGGGCTAGTGGCGCATATCAGCGGTGAGGATTGCCAGCTTTTTTTGTGTTCATGCTGGAATAATCACATGTTGCTGGCACCTTCATATGCAAACACCTGCGACTTCTCAGTTATCTGCTGTTGCCTCAAGCGCTGCCTGGATGATGAGCGCCAGGCTTTCCCAACTTCTTACATAGCCATCCAAGTGGGAGTGACGAGGAATAAGCCCTGTTTCAATTGCCTTGATCATTGCTGCTTTTATCATTTCATGAGTCGCTGATTTGGCCATGACTTACAATCCTTTAAATGTTATTTGGTCTAGCGCGTCGACACCGTCCTGTAGCAATATATAGGCCGGAAGTATCAGGCGGAAAAAGTCAGTATCATTAGTGTTTTTAACGGTCACAGAGGTCAGCGCCTCTAAAAGGCTCGTTGCAGCGCGTATTCTGAAACAGGCATCTTCAAATAGCAGATGGGGCGCGACGTGCGAGTCTATATAGAAAGTTGGAATGTTAGATGCGTTGGATTTAAGGGGGTGGTAGCGATTCATAGACGAACTCCTTGAACGCGCTTGGGTTATGAGGGCGAGAGTAATTATTTTTGGGGGGGGATGATGTTGCCTGGGCATTGCTTATCTGCAGAACCATCGCATAAGTGCAATGGCTCAGCGCTCATTGAAATTTATGCGATCTGAGCTTTAGCTGGAGGCCGATCCGCACAAACAGGGTTCTTCGGCGGGAGAGGATTTGTTATCGCGGGCCAAGCCATCAAATCGAGATCCAGATCGCTGAATTTGCTTGAGTCAAAAACGGGGTTTTTTATTCCTACGCGACGTTGCTCATCATAGTCGCCCAGGATTCGCATACAGACATTGAATAGCAGTGTCATCGCAATAAGGTTAACCAAGGCCAAAAATGTCATGGTGATGTCTGCAAACGCGAGCACTGTGGAAAGGTCTTCAACCGAACCCCAAAAAACCAGCATCAATACGGATATGCGGTACGCAATTAATGATTTGTGGGGCGCTGCGAAGATGAATCGTAAACTGTTTTCTCCCAGATAGTAGTTGTAGAGCATTGCCGTGAACACAAACAGGGCAAGTACCACGCTGATGAACATCCGGCCCCAATCGCCTACTACCTCAGCCAGCGAGTTTTGCGCCAACGCAATTCCGTCGCCTTCGAAACCGGGAGCATAAAAACCGGAAAGCAAAATGATCAACGCGGTACACGTGCAAATAATGATGGTATCGATGAAGACACTGAACGCCTGCACCACGCCTTGTGCTATCGGATGGGCGATTTTTGCCGCAGAGGCGACGTTAGGCGCACTGCCCAGCCCTGCTTCATTGGAGAACACTCCGCGCCTCACCCCCATCATGATTGCGCTGCCCACCAGCCCGCCAAAAGCCTGATCCAGTCCGAACGCGCTTTTGACAATGCTGAGCAGCACTCCGGGGACCAGGTCAATCTGCAACACGATCACGTAAAGCGTTACACCGATATAGGCGATAACTTTAAGGGGAACCAATAAATCGGCAACCGCCGCGATGCGCTTTATACCGCCCACGAACACAATGCCCAGTAACAGAGACAGCGTGAGTCCGGACCATGTCGTCGATAAACCAAAGGCATTGTTGAGAGAATGCGATACGGCATGGGACTCAAGGCCATTGATGGCAAACCCGAAGGTCACCAAAAGCAGGAGCGCAGCAATCGTTCCGAGCCAGCGTTTGCCCAGACCATGCTGGATGTACCAGGACGGGCCCCCACGATATTGACCGTTTGCATCGCAGCGCTTGTAGAGTTGACCCAGCGCGCATTCGAAAAAACTACTCGACATCCCCAATAGAGCGGTCATCCACATCCAGAACACTGCACCGGGGCCGCCCATGCTCACGGCAATGCCGACGCCAACGATATTGCCGGTTCCGACGCGACCGGCCAGGCTGAGCGTCAATGCCTGCAATGAACTCAAGTGATGATTGCCGGTATGCCAGTTCCCGCGTAATACCGAGATCATATGGATGAAGTATCGGAGCTGGACAAATCTTGAGCGGATTGTGAAATAGCTTCCCAGCCCAAGAACTAAAGGTATCAAAACCTTACCGGAGAGAAAGTCGTTGATGATGTCAAGCATTCAAAGTTCCTTGCTATTTAGAGTGCTGGCGGATTAATGGTGTAGCAGGTCCTGAAGCTTTCAGGATCCGTAATATCCGGTCATCTATCGCTGCGCGCAATTTCGCAAGTTGGTTAAAAATGATGCGGGTTGATGCTATGTTCGAGTCTTCTGGCACTATTGTGATGGGTTTGTATGTCCGATTTTCTTCCGGCTAACTTAAGGCTGCTGTGTAGTCACTATCGATCCGTCGCGGAAGTCTGTAGGAAACTTCGAATTAATCGTGGGCAATTTAATAAGTATCTGTGCGGAAATAGCCTTCCCACACCTTTTAACCTTAAACGGATCTGTGATTTTTTCGGAGTCGAAGAGTTCGAAATAGGTTTGCCGACAGAGCAATTCATCATTCTTATCGGCGCTAAAGCAAGGCGAGTCAGTCCGTCCAGCGAGGTGACGGCACCGCAGCGGATGCTTGATCACCTTCGGCAACAGTCTTCGTCGCAGCTAAAAGCCCACACGGGTTACTACTACGAGTACTACCATGCAATGACAGAGCCCGGTTCCGTTCTGTGCTCCCTGGTGCATATGTACGAGGAGGGGCAGCATTTCGTATACGAACGAAATGAACGCTTACAGATAACTGGGACGGATGGGGAGTTTGAGCGGTATCGATACGTGGGGATTGCCTACTACTTACAGGATCGCTTGTTCCTCATCGATTATGAGTCGCTGACGTCCAACGAGATTAGCCAAACCATTCTCATCCCGAGCTTCAAAAGCTGTATTACTCGACTCAATGGCTTGAAGATGGGCGTTTCCGCAGGTGACCATCGTACTCCTGCGTGTTCGAGGGTGGTTTGGGAGTATCTTGGACAGCAGATCAATCGAGTCAATGCGTATCGCAGGGTGCGGCTTTACAGAATGGATGATCCCGCCATCGATGATGATGTGCGCGCTCGTCTCGCTCAAACCAAAGTCGTCGATGGCCGCTTTGTTATTGCGTGACGCCATGATGAGTCTGACAAACCGGGTTGCCGGTTTTAGGGCCGCTACGCAGCCCAACGGGGGCAAGCCCACTCACCACAGAGGTTGCGTGATATTTCAACTTTGCGGCGCATCCGGATTGTCCATCTGCTCCAGCATCCACTTCACAAAATCCCGCACCTTGGGCACTTCCGCCGAATGCTCCGGATAGGCCAGGTAATAGGCGTCGGTGCTGGGCATTGCATGCTGCCAGGGAATGACCAGTTTGCCGTCGGCCAATTCCTCTTCCACCAGAAACTTCGGTAGCAGCGCCACGCCGCAGCCGACCTGGGCAGCACGGATGCACATGTAGAACGTTTCGAAACGCGGGCCGTGGTAGCTGTGTTCGGTGTGGTAGCCCTGGCTGTCGAACCAGTCGTGCCAGGCCTGGGGGCGGGAAGCGTTTTGCAGCAGGACCAGGTCGGTGAGTTGGGTCGGATCGGTGAACGGCGTGTCTGGCAGACTGCCCGGGGCACACACAGGAACAAGCTCTTCGCCAAACAGCTTCAGGCATTCGGTGCCGGGCCGTGAGCCCTGGCCGAAGTAGAACGCCAGGTCGCTGCGACCTTGCAGCAGATCGTCGGCTTCCTGTTCGCTGCACAGGTCCAGATGAATTGACGGATGACGCAGGCGCCAGCCTTTCAAGCGTGGCACCAGCCAGCGCGCACCGAAAGTCGGAGGCGTGGAGACGCGCAAGACTTCGGTGTCACCGCCGTAGGAACGCAGGTAATGGGTCGACATTTCAACTTGGGTGAGGATTTTTCGCACCTCTACCAGGTACAAATCCCCCGCCGGGGTCATTTGCAGACGTCGGCGCACCCGGCGGAACAGCAGGTGCTGCAACAATTCTTCGAGTTGCGCGACCTGTTTGCTGACGGCGCTCTGGGTCAGGTTCAGCTCTTCGGCGGCCCGGGTGAAGCTCAAATGCCGGGTCACGGCCTCGAAGCACTGCAGCGCAGTGATCGACGGCAGGTAGCGTTTATTCAGCATTGGTTTTCCTTCTTCTTGTTTCTCTCGATGCTCTTTTTTACCGGCAGATTCGCAGCATGAATAAACGGAATGATATCTCTCTTAAAGGTCGTTTGTTGGGTAACCTCGGGAGCGCTAAAACTACAGGTCTCATCAGTCGAATTAATCCGGCTGCACGTTTTCTGTTTTTTGCTTGAGGAGTGACCCATGGTTGCCGCATTGCTTGATCGTCTTGGTGTAAACCCGGCCCTGTACCAGAACGGCAAAGTGCCGGTGCATTCGCCGATCGATGGCAGCCGGATTGCCTCCGTGAACTGGGAAGGCGCTGCTGAAGTCGAGCGGCACATCAGTCGCGCAGATCATGCGTTCGAACTGTGGCGCAAGGTGCCGGCGCCGCGCCGTGGCGAATTGGTGCGCCAGTTGGGTGACATCCTGCGCGAGTACAAGGCCGATCTGGGCGAGCTGGTGTCCTGGGAAGCGGGCAAGATCACTCAGGAAGGCCTGGGTGAAGTTCAGGAAATGATCGACATCTGCGACTTCGCGGTCGGTCTGTCCCGTCAGCTGTACGGTTTGACCATTGCCTCCGAGCGCCCTGGCCACCACATGCGCGAAACCTGGCACCCGCTGGGCATCGTTGGCGTGATCAGCGCCTTCAACTTTCCGGTTGCCGTCTGGGCCTGGAACGCGACGCTGGCGCTGGTCTGCGGCAACCCGGTGATCTGGAAACCGTCGGAGAAAACCCCGCTGACCGCGTTGGCCTGCCAAGCGCTGTTTGACCGCGTCCTGAAGAATTTCAGCGACGCCCCGCCGCACCTGAGCCAGGTGATCATCGGTGGTCGCGATGCCGGCGAAGCTCTGGTTGATGATCCGCGTGTCGCGCTGGTCAGCGCCACCGGCAGCACCCGCATGGGCCGTGAAGTGGCGCCGAAAATCGCCGCACGTTTTGCCCGCAGCATTTTGGAACTGGGCGGTAACAACGCGATGATCCTCGGCCCAAGCGCCGACCTGGACATGGCCGTACGGGCGATTCTGTTCAGCGCCGTCGGCACTGCCGGTCAGCGTTGCACCACCTTGCGTCGCCTGATCGCCCACGAGTCGGTGAAAGAAGAAATCGTCACCCGCCTGAAAGCCGCTTACTCCAAGGTGCGCATCGGCCATCCGCTGGAAGGCAATCTGGTCGGGCCGCTGATCGACAAACACAGCTTCGACAACATGCAGGACGCGCTGGAGCAGGCCTTGAGCGAAGGCGGCCGGGTGTTCGGCGGCAAGCGTCAGCTGGAAGACAAATTCCCCAACGCTTATTACGTCTCGCCAGCCATCGTCGAAATGCCGGAGCAGAGCGATGTGGTGTGCAGCGAAACCTTTGCGCCGATTCTGTACGTGATCGGTTACAGCGAGTTCGAAGAGGCGTTGCGCCTGAACAATGCCGTGCCACAAGGCCTGTCGTCGTGCATCTTTACCACCGATGTGCGTGAAGCCGAGCAGTTCATGTCGGCGGTGGGCAGCGATTGCGGCATCGCCAACGTCAACATTGGCCCGAGCGGCGCGGAAATCGGCGGGGCGTTTGGCGGTGAGAAGGAAACAGGCGGTGGTCGTGAGTCCGGTTCGGACGCATGGCGCGGGTACATGCGCCGTCAGACCAACACCGTGAACTATTCGCTGGAGCTGCCGTTGGCTCAGGGCATTACGTTCGACTAAGTGCATCCTTTGAGCCCATGAAGAACACTGTGGGAGCGGGCTTGCCCGCGATGGCAATCTGTCAGTCACTCAGATGATGAATGTGCTGACGCTATCGCGGGCAAGCCCGCTCCCACAGGGGAATGGTGTGTTGGTTAGGTTTCTGATTGGAGTCTGGCAATGCCGTTACGCGAAGAATGTCTGTGGGAAAAACTGACGCCGCAAAGGCCCGACAATGCGGCGCTCAAGGGTGAGGTGACGGTGGATGTCTGCGTCATCGGTGCCGGTTTCACCGGCCTGTCGGCGGCGGTGCACCTGCTGGAACAAGGTAAAAGCGTCTGTGTGCTGGAAGCCCATCGCGCCGGGCATGGCGGTTCGGGACGTAACGTCGGGCTGGTCAACGCCGGGATGTGGATTCCACCGGACGAAATCGAAGCCGGTTTCGGCGAAGCGGTCGGCAGTCAGCTCAACCGCATGCTCGGTGCGGCGCCGTCGCTGGTGTTCAGCCTGATCGACAAATACAACATCGATTGCCAGTTGCGCCGCGAAGGCACGCTGCACATGGCGCATAACGCACGTGGCGAGGCGGATCTGCGCAGTCGCGAAGCCCAATGGAAACGTCGCGGTGCACCGGTGGAGTTGCTCTCCGGAGCTGCCTGCGAACAAGCCACGGGCACCCAAAAGATCGCCGCCGCGTTGCTCGATCGGCGCGCCGGCACGATCAACCCGATGGCCTACACCACGGGGCTGGCCAACGCGGCCATCGGTCTTGGCGGTCAGCTGTTCGATCACTCCCCGGTCACCCGACTCGAACGTCAGGGCCAGCGCTGGTCGGTGCAGACCGCCCAGGGTTCGGTGCTGGCCGAGCAGGTGGTGATTGCGTCCAACGCCTACACCGAAGGCGACTGGACAGCGCTGCGGCGCAACTTCTTCCCCGGTTATTACTATCAAGTGGCTTCGGTGCCGCTGACCGAAGACGCCGCGCAACGGATTCTGCCCGGTGGTCAAGGGTCCTGGGACACCCGGCAGGTGCTCAGCAGCATCCGTCGCGATGCCGAAGGGCGGTTGTTGCTCGGCAGTCTCGGCAATGGCAACCAGAAACCGACCTGGTTCCTGAAAGCCTGGGCCGACCGGGTTCAGCAGCATTACTTCCCCTACCTGAAACCGGTGGAATGGGAATGCACCTGGACCGGTTGCATCGCCTTCACCCCCGATCATTTGATGCGCCTGTTCGAGCCGGCGCCGGGTCTGGTGGCCGTTACCGGTTACAACGGCCGGGGCGTCACTACTGGCACTGTGGTTGGCAAAGCCTTTGCTGATTATCTGTGTAACGGAAATCCTCAAGCCCTGCCGATTCCCTTCGCCCCCATGCAGCCATTGGCGGGTGTGGGATTGCGCAGCTGTCTGTACGAGGCCGGATTTTCGCTGTATCACGCAGGCCAGTGCCTGCGGATCGTTATTTGATTGTTGAAATGTGTTGCTGGAAGCGGCGCTTTTTCGCGAAGCGGCTAGCCTGTAAAAGGTGCGGGTTGTAGCAGTTGCGCACCAGCAGTGTGCAGTTCGGTGACGCAGGCTGTTACAGGCCGGTTGCACATCGTTTGGTGCTGCGGTTGCAATGATGGCTCATACGGGTTGCGCCTTTTAAAATAAATGGTTTCACCTCGCGCGGTTTAGACGGTTGCACACCCAATGAAAAAGGGTCCGAAACAGTCGAAATAACAATAAAGCAGCGACTTTTTTCAGAATAAAAAACCGATGGCACGGCCCTTGCTCTGAGCATTCAGTGAAGTCGCAGTGCCAACTAAAAAAAACCTTGGAGCACCACCTCATGTCCCAGACGTTTTACAAGAAAGGCTTTCTGGCCCTCGCAGTGGCAGCTGCGTTGGGTGTTTCTGCGTTTGCACAGGCTGATGTGAAAATCGGTGTGGCGGGTCCGATGACAGGCGCCAACGCGGCATTTGGCGAGCAGTACATGAAGGGTGCACAGGCAGCGGCCGATGCGGTCAATGCCGCCGGCGGTATCAACGGGGAAAAAATCGTACTGGTCAAAGGCGATGACGCCTGCGAACCGAAGCAGGCTGTGACGGTCGCCAAGGACCTGACCAATCAGAAAGTCGCCGGCGTGGTCGGTCACTTCTGCTCCTCGTCGACCATTCCGGCCTCCGAGATCTACGACGAAGCGGGCATCATTGCGATCACTCCAGGTTCCACCAACCCGCAGGTCACTGAACGCGGCCTGGCCGCCATGTTCCGTATGTGCGGCCGTGACGACCAGCAAGGCATCGTTGCCGGCGACTACATCGTCGACGTGCTCAAGGGCAAGAAAGTCGTGGTTCTGCACGACAAAGACACCTACGGCCAAGGTCTGGCGGATGCCACCAAGGCCCAGTTGGCCAAGCGCGGCGTAACGCCGGTGCTGTACGAAGGCCTGACCCGTGGCGAGAAAGACTTCAGCGCCGTGGTAACCAAGATCCGTGCGGCCGGTGCCGATGTCGTCTATTTCGGTGGCCTGCACCCGGAAGCCGGTCCACTGGTTCGTCAACTGCGTGAGCAGGGCCTCAAGGACGTCAAGTTCATGTCCGATGACGGCATCGTGACCGACGAACTCGTGACCACCGCCGGTGGCCCACAGAACGTTGATGGTGTGTACATGACCTTCGGTGCCGACCCACGCCTGCTGCCAGACAGCAAGACTGTGGTAGACGCCTTCCGCAAGGCCGGTACCGAGCCTGAAGGCTACACCCTCTATGCTTACGCTTCGGTTCAGGCCCTGGCTGCCGGCTTCAACGGTGCCAAGTCCAACAAGGGCGACGACGCCGCCAAATGGCTGAAAGCCAACAAGGTCCAAACCGTGATGGGCGAGAAGACCTGGGACGCCAAGGGCGACCTGAAAGTCTCCGACTACGTGGTTTACCAGTGGGACAAGGACGGCAAATACCACCAACTGGAAAAACAGAAGTGATATGAGCGTGTGACCGGCCTGTGGCGAGGGAGCTTGCTCCCGTTGGACTGCGCAGCAGTCCTGTTTTAGGGGATGCTTTGCGACCCAGCGGGAGCAAGCTCCCTCGCCACAAAGATTGTGTTCACCGCTATTTAGCTGACTGGTATCCGCCAGAAGGCTCGTCTGTCTTTTCTCGTAGAGCTGCACACTCGCGTGTTGCACCGGCGGCTGAACCCGGTCTGTTGCAACTGGCTTCTGTGCAGTCTCTCAAGTGCGTGAGATTGCGTTATGGATGGTATTTTCCTGCAGCAACTGGTCAACGGCCTGACCCTCGGGTCGGTCTATGGCCTGATCGCCATCGGCTACACAATGGTCTACGGCATCATTGGCATGATCAACTTCGCCCATGGCGAGGTTTACATGATCTCTGCGTACCTCGCGGCGATCAGTCTGGCTCTGCTGGCTTACTTCGGTATCGAATCCTTCCCGCTGCTGATGCTCGGCACGCTGGTCTTCACCATCATCGTCACCGCGGTGTATGGCTGGGTCATCGAGCGCGTCGCCTACAAACCGCTGCGCAACTCCACCCGACTGGCACCGTTGATCAGCGCCATCGGTATTTCGCTGATCCTGCAAAACTATGCACAGATCAGTCAGGGCGCCCGCCAACAGGGTGTACCGACACTGCTGACCGGTGCATGGCGCGTTGAAGTCGGAAGCGGCTTCGTTCAACTCACCTACACCAAAATCTTCATTCTGGTCGCCGCATTCGTCGGGATGGGCTTGCTGACCTACGTCATCAAGTACACCAAACTCGGCCGCATGTGCCGCGCTACCCAGCAAGACCGCAAGATGGCTTCGATACTGGGGATCAACACCGATCGGGTGATTTCCTACGTGTTCATCATCGGTGCCGCGATGGCGGCCCTGGCCGGCGTGCTGATCACCATGAACTACGGCACGTTCGACTTCTACGCGGGCTTCGTCATCGGTATCAAGGCGTTCACCGCGGCGGTACTCGGCGGGATCGGCTCACTGCCCGGCGCCATGCTGGGAGGGATCATTCTCGGGATCTCCGAGTCGTTGTTCTCGGGGCTGGTCAACTCGGATTACAAAGACGTTTTCAGCTTCTCACTGCTCGTTCTTGTTCTGGTCTTTCGGCCTCAAGGCCTGCTCGGCCGTCCTCTTGTGTCGAAGGTGTAAGCGATGTCTTCAACCACTAAAAAAAACCATTGATGTCAAAAAAAGCCTGGTTGACGCGATTCTTGCCGGCCTGATTGCCCTGATTGTGTTCGGCCCGATTGTCGGCATTGTCCTGGACGGCTACAGCTTCAATCTGGAGCCGGTGAGGGTGGGCTGGATTGTCGCCATCGTCATGACCGGCCGCTTTGCCCTGAGCCTGTTTCTGCAAACACCCAAAGGCCTGAGAATTCTCGAAGGCTTTGAAAGCACCGGCTCTGGCGTTCATGTACTGGCGCCCGATTACAAATCCCGGTTGCGCTGGATCATCCCGCTGATGATTGTCATCGCCGTGGTGCTGCCGTTTTTCTCCAACTCCTACCTGCTGGGCGTGGTCATCCTCGGGTTGATCTACGTGCTGCTGGGCCTGGGCCTGAACATTGTGGTCGGCCTGGCCGGCCTGCTCGACCTGGGTTACGTGGCGTTCTACGCCATTGGTGCCTACGGGCTGGCGCTCGGTTATCAATACCTGGGGCTGGGCTTCTGGACGGTATTGCCTTTGGCGGCGATCACCGCCGGGCTGGCCGGGTGCATCCTGGGTTTCCCGGTGTTGCGCCTGCACGGTGATTACCTGGCCATCGTGACCCTGGGTTTTGGTGAAATCATCCGGCTGATCCTCAACAACTGGCTGACCCTGACCGGTGGCCCGAATGGTATGGCGGCACCGTTGCCGACGTTCTTCGGTATCGAGTTCGGCAAACGGGCGAAAGAGGGCGGAGTTCCGTTCCATGAGTTCTTCGGCATCGCCTATAACCCGGACGTGAAGTACTACTTCATTTATGCGGTGTTGTTCCTGGTGGTGCTGGCCGTGCTGTACATCAAGCACCGCTTGACTCGCATGCCGGTCGGTCGCGCGTGGGAAGCCTTGCGTGAGGACGAAATCGCCTGCCGCTCCATGGGGCTCAATCATGTATTGGTCAAGCTGTCGGCGTTCACCATCGGCGCATCGACGGCGGGTCTGGCCGGGGTGTTCTTCGCGACCTATCAAGGCTTTGTGAACCCGACGTCGTTCACCTTCTTCGAATCGGCACTGATCCTCGCCATCGTGGTACTCGGCGGCATGGGGTCGACCATCGGCGTGGTGATTGCAGCGTTCGTGCTGACCGTTGCCCCGGAACTGCTGCGCGGCTTCGCCGAGTATCGCGTGCTGCTGTTCGGCATCCTGATGGTGTTGATGATGATCTGGCGACCGCGCGGCCTGATTCGGATCAGCCGTACCGGTGTGACCCCGCGTAAAGGAGTAGCGCCATGAGTGAAGTCGTACTCTCGGTCGAGAATCTGATGATGCACTTCGGTGGCATCAAAGCGCTGAGCGACGTCAGCCTGAAGGTCAAGCGCAACTCGATCTTCGCGCTGATCGGCCCCAACGGCGCAGGCAAGACCACCGTGTTCAACTGCCTGACCGGGTTCTACAAAGCGTCCGGCGGGCATATCGAGCTCAACACCCGAGGCGTGAAAACCAACGTCATCAAGATGCTCGGGGAACCGTTCAAGGCCATCGATTTCGTATCGCCGAAAAGCTTCGTCAGCCGGCTCCGCTACAAGATGTTCGGTGGCACGCACCTGATCAACCGTGCCGGTCTGGCGCGGACTTTCCAGAACATTCGCCTGTTCAGGGAGATGTCGGTGC
Source organism: Pseudomonas sp. B21-015 (assembly GCF_024749285.1). Classification (NCBI taxonomy): domain Bacteria; kingdom Pseudomonadati; phylum Pseudomonadota; class Gammaproteobacteria; order Pseudomonadales; family Pseudomonadaceae; genus Pseudomonas; species Pseudomonas sp. B21-015. The sequence goes on along the minus strand of NZ_CP087196.1, from coordinate 5,855,455 downwards.
TGGAAAACCTGCTGGTGGCCCAGCACATGTGGGTCAACCGCGGCATACTGGCGGGCATCCTCAATACCAAGGGCTACCGCAAGGCCGAAAGCGATGCGCTGGACCATGCGTTCTACTGGCTGGAAGTGGTGGACCTGGTGGATTGCGCCAACCGGCTGGCCGGTGAACTGTCCTACGGTCAGCAGCGTCGTCTGGAGATCGCCCGGGCCATGTGTACCCGGCCGCAGATCATCTGCCTCGACGAACCGGCCGCCGGCCTCAACCCTCAGGAAACCGAAGCGCTGAGCGCGATGATCCGACTGCTGCGCGACGAGCACGATCTGACCGTGGTGCTGATCGAGCACGACATGGGCATGGTCATGAGCATTTCCGACCACATCGTGGTGCTGGACCACGGCGTTGTCATCGCCGAGGGCGGACCCGAAGCGATCCGACACGATCCGAAAGTGATTGCCGCCTACCTGGGCGCCGACGAAGAGGAGCTGGTATGAGTCAACCGATCCTCGAACTGAAAGAGATCGACGTGTTCTACGGACCGATCCAGGCCCTGAAGAAAGTCTCGTTGCACATCAATGAAGGTGAAACCGTCAGCCTGATCGGCTCCAACGGTGCCGGCAAGTCGACCCTGCTGATGTCGATCTTCGGCCAGCCACGGGCGGCTGACGGGCAAATCGTCTATCAGGGTGTGGATATCACTCACAAGTCGTCCCACTACATCGCCTCCAACGGTATCGCTCAATCGCCGGAAGGCCGCCGGGTGTTCCCTGACATGACCGTCGAGGAAAACCTGCTGATGGGCACCATCCCGATCGGTGACAAGTACGCCAAGGAAGACATGCAGCGCATGTTCGAGCTGTTCCCGCGCCTCGAAGAGCGACGCACCCAGCGGGCCATGACCATGTCTGGCGGCGAGCAGCAGATGCTCGCCATCGCCCGTGCACTGATGAGCCGGCCGAAATTGCTGCTGCTCGACGAACCGAGCCTTGGCCTGGCCCCGATCGTGGTGAAACAGATCTTCGCGACCCTGCGGGAACTGGCCAAGACCGGCATGACCATCTTCCTGGTGGAGCAAAACGCCAACCACGCCCTCAAGCTGTCGGACCGGGCGTACGTAATGGTCAACGGCGAGATCCGCCTCAGCGGTACCGGCAAGGAACTGCTGGTGAACGAGGAGGTGCGTAACGCCTACCTTGGCGGCCACTGAGTTCTGCGTTGCAACAACGAGCCCCGACGAGCAATCGTCGGGGCTTTTTTCTATCTATGAAACGCCACTAACCCTGTGGGAGCGAGCCTGCTCGCGATAGCGGAGTGTCAGTCGACATGCTTTTCATTGACCCACCGTTATCGCGAGCAAGCTCGCTCCCACATGGGCGGTGTGCTTTTGGGAAATTGTGGAAAACAATATTCATGACCTCGCAAAGCGCGACATAAAGCCGCTGCAAATTGCTGTTTTGTCACGGTTTTGACTTGTCCCCGTTTGCTGTGGAGCTGGCTGTGAATAACGTGGGAGTAGCTGGCTGCAAGCCTTTGAATCCGTGGCTTGCAGAGGTGTGGTTGTTTTTTGATCAGGTGTTTTTGCTGGCCCTCGAGCCGGCGTTGTCAACCTGTTTATTATGGGCGAACACCGTATGAATCGAGGTGGACAAGCCTGTGGATAAGTCTGTGATTAAACTCTGGAAAGACTCGGCTGAGGGCCGTAGTTACTGGCTTGGCGCCATCGTCGGTTTGCCCGCTCGGTCGTGCGAATTGCCCGGGGCTACACAGCAGGCCCCCGAGGGTCAAGCAAAAAACTTTCTAATCTGCCCGCAAAGCCTTGTGGACAGCGGCTTGCAGCTTTTCCACTTGCCCCCGGAAACTGTGGACCGGCCTGTGGATAAGGTGCGCGTACATGGCTGCAACCCACGGCGCATATGGCGTTGCCAGCATTGATCGTTTTTTGTACGTTTTTTTCGACGGTTGCCGCTGTGGACAAGGCCGGGCATGCTGCGAGCTGATTTTCTATTCCAAGGGCTGTCGATCAGTCGAAGCAAGGAGAACACGATGTCCAACACCCTGTTTATTACCGGCGCGACTTCCGGTTTTGGTGAAGCCTGTGCCCGTCGTTTTGCCGAGGCCGGCTGGAAGCTGGTGCTGACAGGTCGTCGTGAAGAGCGCCTCAATGCCCTGTGCGCCGAGTTGTCGAAGCAGACCGAGGTCCATGGCCTGGTACTCGACGTACGGGATCGCAAGGCCATGGAGGAGGCGATTGCCAATCTGCCACCGTCCTTCGCCAAGTTGCGCGGGCTGATCAACAACGCCGGCCTGGCCCTGGGCGTGGACCCGGCCCCCAAGTGCGATCTTGATGATTGGGACACCATGGTCGACACCAACATCAAAGGCCTGATGTACAGCACCCGCCTGTTGCTGCCGCGTTTGATCGCTCATGGTCGTGGCGCCAGCATCGTCAACCTCGGCTCCATCGCCGGCAATTACCCGTACCCGGGCAGCCACGTGTATGGCGCGAGCAAAGCGTTCGTCAAACAGTTCTCCCTGAACCTGCGCTGCGACCTGCAAGGTACGGGTGTACGGGTCAGCAACATCGAGCCGGGCCTGTGCGAGAGCGAGTTCTCGCTGGTGCGTTTTGCCGGTGATCAGGAGCGTTACAACGCCACTTACGCCGGTGCCGAGCCGATCCAGCCGCAAGACATCGCCGAGACCATTTTCTGGGTGCTCAACGCGCCGGCCCACATCAATATCAACAGCCTCGAGCTGATGCCGGTGAGCCAGACCTGGAGCGGGTTTGCCATTGAGCGTAATGGTGGCAAGGCGTAATTGTGGCGAGGGGGCTTGCCCCCGTTCGGGTGCGAAGCAGCCACCTGCGATGCAACTGACAAAACACAAGGGCTGCTGCGCAGCCCAACGGGGGCAAAAGCCCCCTCGCCACAAAAAACTCAGCCGAGATACTCGGCCAACCCGCGATAACAGGTTGCCAAGTGATAAGGCGTGGTCGAAGGCATGTCCTTGCGGCTCACTTCGCCATGCTCATCGCGACACTCATACCAACCGCCCCCATGCAGAAAGCGCTGTTGCAACGCCTGCAATTGGTGCTGCACCGATGCTTCGCTGCCCGGGCGCAAGGTCAGGGCGCGCAGGTATTCGGCCTGGGCCCAGATGCGTTGGGTCGCGTCGCGTGGGCGGTCGTCCAGTTCCAGCATCGCTCGCACAGCACCGGTCTGCTGATCGACACCTCGTTGCTCGGTGAGCGCAAACGCGCGTTCGAGCGAGGTGTGCAGTTTCGAGCCACGCAGCAGCGGTGAGGATTGCAGCAGGAAATACCATTCGAACTGATGGCCCGGCTCGAACCAGTTATCCACAGCCCCCAGCGGTTTCTCCATCAGCACCGCGTGTTGCGGATCGATGAAGCGCTTCTGCATGGCTGTGCATAACTCGGCGAGCGCGCCTTGCACAGCAGCGTCTTCGCGCACCGAAAGGGTGGCGAGGAAGGCTTCGGCCAAATGCATCAAAGGATTCTGCAGCGGCCCGGATTCGAGCGAGGACCAGTCACGGTCCAGGCTGGCTTCGTACAGGCCGTCGCCCGTGGCGAAACGTTGCGCCACAACTTCCAGCGCGGCGTTGAGCACCGACTCCACCAGCGGTTCGCGGACCTTGCTCCAGTAATGAGCGCAGGCGAACAGGATGAAGGCGTGGGTGTAGAGGTCTTTGCGTTGATCCAGCGGCGCACCTTGCGGGTCGATGCTGTAGAACCAGCCGCCATGCTCGGCATCGTGGAAATGCCGCTGCAAGGAACGGAACAGCGCCGCCGCACGTTCTTCGGCCTGGGGCACTTGGCCGATCAGGCTGGAAAACAGATACAACTGCCGCGCGCAGGCCATGGCCCGGTAGCGCTGAGGGGGCAGCGGTCGATGTTCGGCGTCCAGCGCTTCAAAAGGCAATGCCATGTCGGCGTTCCAGCCGGGGCCTTGCCAAAGCGGCACGATCACGTTCTGGAAGTGCTGTTGCACCGAGGCGAACAGGGCGGTCAATTCAGGCTGGGAAGCAGAGCGGGAAACAGGCGGCATTGGCTGGCGTCGTCACGGCAGGGGCGATTGCGCGACATGGTAGCAGAGAGGCAGGCCCGAGAGACGCGGTGTCTGTCAGGCCGCCTTCGCGAGCAATCCCGCTCCCACACTCGATCTGTGGCAGCGGGCTTGCTCGCGAAGAGGCCAGAACAGGCGATAAAAAAGTCAGCCTGCCAACAACCAGACCCCGGTCGCCGCCGAGGCCGCACCGGCCAGCCGAACCAATGGTGCCGCCGCTTGAGGCAGCACTCGAACCACCGCATAACCCGTTGCATGCAAAGCCGCCGTCGCCACCACAAACCCCGCCGCGTACGCCCAGGGACTGGACATGTCCGGCAATTCCAGGCCATGCGCCACGCCGTGGAACAGCGCGAACAACGCGGTCGCAGCCACCGCCAGGCTCAATGGTGGACGCACCGCCAAAGCCACCGCCAGGCCCAGTGCCAATACCGATGCCGCTATCGCGCTTTCCAGCGCCGACAGGTTCAGTCCTTCAAAACCCAGCAAGCCGCCGATCAGCATGGTGCCAACAAACGTGCACGGCAGTGCCCAGCGCGCAGCACCTTTCTGCTGCGCCGCCCACAACCCTACGGCAACCATCGCCAGCAAGTGATCGAGGCCGCCGATCGGGTGGCTGATACCGGCCATCAAACCATTGTCGCCATGGCCCGGATGAGCGAAGGCAATGGCTGGAGTCAGCAGCAGGGCCATGGCGCCCAGAATGCGTTTCAGTGTCATGGATAAGCTTCCTTGTTGATAAGTGTGGTCAGGCCGCAGTCAGCAGACCCTGGCGTTCGATGAAGGCGATGATCGCTTCCAGGCCCTGGCCGGTTTTCTGGTTGCTGAAGACGAACGGTTTGCCGTTACGCATGCGTTTGGTGTCGCTGTCCATCATCTCCAGCGACGCGCCCACCAGCGGCGCGAGGTCGATCTTGTTGATCACCAGCAGGTCGGATTTGCAAATCCCCGGCCCGCCCTTGCGCGGCAGCTTGTCGCCGGCCGAGACGTCGATCACGTAGATAGTGAGGTCGGACAGTTCCGGGCTGAAGGTCGCCGAGAGGTTGTCGCCACCGGACTCCACCAGAATCAGGTCCAGCCCCGGGAAGCGCCGGTTCAGTTGATCCACGGCTTCAAGGTTGATAGAGGCGTCTTCGCGGATCGCCGTGTGCGGGCAGCCGCCGGTTTCCACGCCGATGATCCGCTCCGGCGCCAGGGCTTCGTTGCGCACCAGAAAGTCGGCGTCTTCGCGAGTGTAGATGTCGTTGGTCACGACGGCGAGGTTGTAGCGTTCACGTAGAGCCAGGCACAGGGCCAGGGTCAGGGCGGTTTTGCCGGAACCGACCGGGCCGCCGATGCCGACGCGCAGAGGTTGTGCGTTCATGTGATTCTCCAAAATAAAAGGCCCTAGGAACGGAACAGACGGCTGTACTGGCGCTCATGGGCCATGCACGCCAGGGACAGGCCGAAAGCGGCGCTGCCAACGTGTTCGGGGTTGATTCGGGTGGCGTCTTGCTGCGCCTGTTGCAGCAACGGCAGCAGCTCACTGGTCAGGCGCTGGGCGGCTTGCTGGCCCAGGGGCAGGGTTTTCATCAGCACCGCCAATTGATTTTCCAGCCAGCTCCAGAGCCAGGCGGCCAGCGCATCTTGCGGGCTGATTTGCCAGGCGCGGGCCGCCAGCGCCCAGCCGAGGGCCAGATGCGGTTCGGGGCGTTGGTCGAGGAAAGCACGGGCTGGCGCATCCAGTTCCGGCAAGCCGTTGAGCAATTGCTGCAGCGAATAGCCCATCTGCCGACTTTCCTGATGCAACTCGCGGGTTTCGCGGCTGGCGCGATGCTCTTCGCAGCGTTGCAGCAACTCGTCCCAGTTTTCTTCGGACGCGGCGGTGCAATGGGCGAGTAGCAATGGTGCTTCGAAACGGGAGAGGTTCAGCAACAACTGATCGCTGATCCAGCGTCGCGCGCTGTCGGGATCGTTCACGCGGCCGTTATCCACAGCCATCTCCAAACCTTGGGAATAGCTGTAGCCGCCGATCGGCAGCTGCGGGCTGGCCAGACGCAGCAGCGCCCAGGCCGGGTTCATAAGCGCACGCCGAACTGGTGCAGTTTCGGCGGGTAGTTGAAATCCTCGTCGCCGTGTCGCGAGTGGTGGTGGCCGCCGCCGTAGGCACCGTGTTCTGGCTGGAACGGTGCTTCGATGTTTTCGGTCTTGGCGCCAAGCTGTTCAAGCATGGCCTTGAGCACGTAATCGTCGAGCAGGCGCAACCAGCCGTCGCCGACTTGCAAGGCCACATGGCGGTTGCCCAAGTGATAGGCGGCGCGGGTCAGTTCGAAGGCGTTGGCGCAGGTGACGTGCAGCAGTTGTTCGGGGCGAGCGCAAACGCGAACGACGCGCCCGTCTTCGGCTCGCAGGCATTCGCCGTCAAACAGCGGCGGCTGACCGCGCTCCAAAAACAACCCGACGTCTTCACCCTCGGCACTGAAACAGCGCAAGCGGCTTTTGCTCCGGGCTTCGAAGGTCAGGTGTAACTCGGCGGCCCAGACGGGTTGAGGGTCGATTCTGCGGTGAATCACCAGCATCGGAAGGCTTCCAGCAATAGACGATGTTGTAGCTAGAGCAAGGGGCTTGCCAATCGGGTGAGACGCGGGAAATGCCTGTCAGAGCGAAGAGGGAGACTCAGAGTGTTGCAGGGGGTTGATTGAAGTTGGTGCGAGAGGGTTTTCGGCGCACCAAAATGCGGCGCGATTAACGGTGTGGGAGGGGGCGTGCTCGCGAAGGCGGTGTGCCAGGCAACATTGATGTCGACTGACACTCCCTCTTCGCGAGCAAGCCCGCTCCCACAGGGGGGAATTGTTTACTCGGTACTGCCGAGTCCCTGCCAATGCTTCAAGCCAATAAAGATAAACCGCAACTGCTGGGTAATTTTCGCCTGCGGCGTCAGATGCTCCGGCAACGCCTGCGCTGGTGGATCGATAATGTCCGGCAAGGTCGCGAACACGCTTTTGACGATCAGATCCGCCATGACGCTCAGGCCGGCAATGTCCAGATGCTGCAGTTTCGGCATCAGCGCCAAGTCGGCCGCCAGGTCCGAGCTGATGTCTTCGCGCAAGCGGGCGATGGCCAGGCGCACCGGCAGCGAACCGCCGTACTGCTCGCGGGCCAGAAACAGGAATTGCGAACGATTGGCCGTGACCACATCGAGAAAGATCCGCACCGAGGCATCGATGATGCCGCCCATGACGAACTCGTTATGGCGCACCAGGCGGATGGTTTCGCGGAAGGTCTGACCGACTTCGCTCACCAGCGCCAGGCCCAGCTCATCCATGTCGGCGAAATGCCGGTAGAAACCGGTGGGGACGATCCCGGCGGTTCTGGTGACTTCCCGCAGGCTCAGGCTGCCGAATCCTCGGCCGCTTTCCATCAGGTGGCGGGCAGCGTCCATCAGGGCGTTGCGGGTCTGTTGTTTCTGTTCGGCGCGGGGCAGCATCGCAAGAGTGTTTTCTGGACAGGGACAGCGGCGCACTCTAGCAAATCGGCTTCGCTGGCGTCGAACGACTATCGGGGGATAACGCGGGGAAATTCGGCTTCTATAAAGTCAAAAGCCCAATCCGGGGATTGGGCTTTTTTCAGGGCCACCATGGGCTTAGCTCACAGCGCTGTTGCGTTCGATCACACGGTCACCACCGCCTTCAGCCAGGGTTTGGCCTTTTGGGGTGCGATCGGTACCGTCAGCAGCCAGGGTTTGGCCTTGTGGGGTACGGTCGGTACCGTCAGCGGCCAGGGTTTGGCCTTGTGGGGTGCGATCGGTACCGTCAGCGGCCAGGGTTTGGCCTTGTGGGGTACGGTCGGTACCGTCAGCGGCCAGGGTTTGGCCTTGTGGGGTGCGGTCGGTACCGTCAGCGGCCAGGGTTTGGCCTTGTGGGGTGCGATCGGTACCGTCAGCGGCCAGGGTTTGACCTTGTGGGGTACGGCCTGAGCCATCTTGAGTGATCAGGCCTTTTTCTTTCAGGCGATCATTACCGCCTTCGGCAACGGTTTGGCTGAACACCGAGTGGCTGTCTTTGACTTGTGGAGTGGCCTGATCAGCGGCCGGCAGAGCAAAAGCGGTGCTGGCTAACATCGAGAGGGTCAGGCTAAGCAGTAATTCGCGTTTCATGATGAGTTGCTCCTTGGGAGGGCGATAAAGTGGGTACGAGGGCAATGCTACTCTCGATAAGTCGATGTAAAAGTTCATAAACGCAATGGTAATAATCAACGGAATTGATTGTTTAGCCGAAAGGCTCTAGGACGGGCGTTTCCGGCGAGCGTTTTTGCACTGAGGTGGGTGGTTTCGACTCATTTTCGCCTCGCAAAAGTGCGGGGTCGGTAACGCTAAAAATGAGGGGGCGGGACCCATGCCTGTCGGTAAACGCGACCTCTGTGGGAGCGGGGGGGGACGGCTATTTGCGTTCGAATCGGCCTGCGGATTAAACCTGCGGGCCATTTTCCAGTCGTAGATTTCATGGCAGGCCGGTTCTGGCCTAACGTTTCATAGGTGCGTCGCTGTCCGGGCGCTCAGTCGTATTCAGGAGCCCTGTGCAATGACGCGCACTCGTAAAATGTTTGCCTGGACCTTCGCCAGCCTCGTTGTCCTGCTGGCCGTTCTGGTACTGATCATCGCGTTCTTCGATTGGAACCGGATCAAGCCGCCCCTGAACGCCAAAGTGTCCGAAGAACTGCATCGTCCGTTCGCCATCAATGGCAACCTCGCGGTGGTCTGGCAGCGCGAGCCCGACGAGGGCGGCTGGCGGGCCTGGGTGCCGTGGCCACATGTGGTGGCCGAGGACCTGAGCCTGGGCAGCCCGGACTGGTCGAAGCGACCGCAGATGGCCACCCTCAAGCGCGTAGAACTGCGCATCTCGCCGCTGGCCTTGCTGACGCAGCGGGTGGTGATCCCGCGCATCGATTTGACCGAGCCCAATGCCGACCTGCAGCGTCTGGCCGACGGCCGCGCCAACTGGACGTTCAAGTTCGATCCCAAGGACCCGAACGCCGAGCCTTCACACTGGGCGCTGGACATTGGTGCCATCGGCTTCGACAAGAGCCATGTCACGCTCGACGACCAGAGCCTGAAAACCCGCCTCGACTTGCTTATCGATCCGCTGGGCAAGCCGATTCCGTTCAGTGACATCGTCGGCGACAAAGCGGCGAAAACCGCGCTTGAGAAGGGCGGTTCGCCGCAGGATTACGCGTTCGCGTTGAAGGTCAAAGGCCAATACCACGGCCAGAATCTGGCCGGCCAAGGCAAAATCGGGGGGTTGCTGGCCTTACAGGATGCCACCAGGCCGTTCCCGCTTCAGGCGCAAGTGAAAATCGCCGACACCAGCGTCGAGCTGGCCGGCACGCTCACCGATCCATTGAACCTCGGCGCCCTGGATTTGCGCTTGAAACTGGCCGGTGCCAGCCTGGGCAATCTCTATTCGCTGATCGGCGTGACGCTCCCGGATACTCCGCCGTACGCCACCGACGGGCACTTGACCGCCAAGCTGCATGAACCGGGCGGGGCGGTGTACCGTTATGAGGACTTCAACGGCAAGATCGGCGAGAGTGACATCCACGGCAACCTGGCTTATGTCGCGAGCCAGCCAAGGCCCAAGCTCAGCGGGGCGCTGGTGTCCAATCAACTGCTGTTTAGCGACCTGGCCCCGCTGATCGGCGCCGACTCCAATGCCAAGCAAACGGCCCGTGGCGGTGAAAGCAAGCAGCCGACAGACAAGGTGCTGCCGGTCGAAGAGTTCAAGACCGAACGCTGGCGCGCCATGGATGCCGACGTTGAGTTCACCGGCAAGCGCATTGTTCACAACGAAAAACTGCCGTTCAACGATCTCTACACTCATCTAGTGCTGACGGATGGCGTGCTCAGCCTCGAACCCCTGCGTTTCGGTGTGGCCGGCGGCAACCTGGATGCGCAGATTCGTCTGAACGGACGTACCGAGCCCTTGGAAGGCCAGGCCAAACTGACCGCGCGCAAGTTCAAGCTCGAGCAGCTATTTCCCACCTTTGATCTGATGAAAACCAGTTTCGGTGAACTCAATGGCGACGCCGACCTTACCGGACGGGGCAACTCGGTGGCCAAATTGCTGGGCACTGCCGATGGCAATCTGAAAATGCTGATCAATGATGGCGCGATCAGCCGCGAATTGATGGAACTGGCGGGATTGAACGTCGGCAACTATGTGGTCGGCAAAATCTTTGGCGACAAGGAAGTGAGGATCAACTGCGCGGCGGCCGATTTCGACATCAAGAGTGGGCTGGCGACCACGCGGCTGTTCGTCTTCGATACCGAGAACGCGATCGTCTACATCGATGGCACGGCGAACATGGCGACCGAGCAACTGGACCTCACCATCAGCCCGGAATCCAAGGGTTGGCGTTTGATTTCGCTGCGTTCGCCGCTGTATGTGCGGGGCAAATTCATCAAGCCGGATGCGGGTGTGAAAGCGGTGCCATTGATGTTGCGTGGGGCGGGGATGGTGGCATTGGGTGTGATTGCCGCGCCAGCGGCGGGCTTGCTGGCGCTGATAGCGCCCAGCGCGGGTGAGCCCAATCAATGTGCGCCGTTGCTGGAGCAGATGAAGGCCGGGAAGGCGCCGGTGACGGTTAAGCCAACCCGGTAATCCGTTGGCGTCTGTTATGACGCTTTCGCAGGCTCCTACAGGGAAATGAGTTCTCCTGTAGGCGCTGCCGCAGGCTGCGATCTTGGCAATAGACCCGACAACCGAGCTTCCTCCTGCAACCACGCAAAGAATGCCCGCACTGGCGGATGCCGTTCACGGCCCGGCACGCATAGCGCGCTGTATCCGGCCCCGTCGACCTGAATGCCACCCCGATAAGCCACCAGCAAACCGCTGGCCACACTTTCCGACACCAGAATATTGCTCGCCAGCACCAGACCTTGCCCGGCGATGGCGGCTTGCAGCGCGTAATGCTCTTCGTCGTATTCACGCACCGCCGGTTGCCCGGCCAGCCAGGTTTCGCCGGACTGCGCGCACCAGGCCTCCCAGCCGTGGGCGTAAAGCTTGGAGTTGTGCCAGCGCACGCTGATCAGGGTCGGTACCCGACTGGCTGCCAGGGCCACTTGTTCAGGCGAGCCATAGACCCCGAAGGATTCGTCGAACAGGCACAGCCCATACAGGTTCGGGTAATCGTCGAGGCTGTAACGCACCACCAGATCGACACTGGCGTCCTGATGCAAATCGATGACTTCGCAGTGAGTGTCCAGCCGCAGGCTGATGTTCGGATGGCGGGCGTAAAACCGGCCCAGCCTTGGCACCAGCCAGAGGGCCGCGAAGGCGGCCGTGGTGGAGACCGTCAGGCTCGTGCCGCTGCGTTGCGGGCGCAAGGTATCGACACTTTGCGCCACTTCCAGCAGGGCGCCGTGCAGGCTGCGGAACAGCCGTTCGCCGCTCTCGGTGAGGCGCACCTGCCGTGGCAGTCGTTCGAACAGCGGCACGCCGAGCCAGTTTTCCAGGGAGCGGATCTGGTGGGAAACCGCCGTCGGCGTCACGGAGAGCTCTTCGGCGGCGGCCTTGAAACTCAGCAGGCGCGAGGCGGATTCGAAGGCCCGTAGGGCGGTCAGCGGTAACGAGGCAAACATTTGAAACTTCATGGATGAAATGGATTCATCCAAACTGATTTTTGCTCATTTGAATAGACGCGGCCGCCAGCTTCAAGCTGCGAGCCACAAACAGTTTGAGTTTAGTCTTCAGGAGATTCAGATGAGCAGAATTCTTGCCATTCACGCCAGCCCCCGTGGCGACCGTTCTCACTCCCGGCGTTTGGCCGAGGTATTTCTTTGCGCCTGGCAGGTCCGCCACCCACAGTCGCAACTGACTCGCCGTGAAGTCGGTCGGGCGTTGATTCCACCCGTCAACGAAGCCTTCGTAGCGGCCGCTTTTCATCCAGAGCCGCAAGCGCGACCGCTGTCGATGCAGGCCGACCTGGCACTCAGCGATGAATTGGTGGGGGAGTTACTCGGCCATGATCTATTGGTGATTTCCACACCGATGTACAACTTCAGCGTGCCCAGCGGCCTCAAGGCCTGGATCGACCAGATTGTGCGGCTCGGGCTGACGTTCAATCACACCCTGGACAACGGCGTCGCTCAGTACGAACCCCTGGTGCGAGGCAAGAAAGCGTTGATCGTCACCAGTCGCGGCGGATTCGGCTTCGGGCCGGGTGGTGAGCTGGAAGCGATGAACCATGCCGATCCGTTGCTGCGCACGGCGCTGGGGTTCATCGGCATCACCGACATTACGGTTGTCGCCGCCGAGGGCGAAGAGTCTGCCGAGCGTACTTTCCAGGTTTCCGTGGCCGAGGCCGAGCAGCGTTTGCTGGCGATGGCCAGGGAGTTGTAGATGGCCTGGCTGTTCTTGCTGATCGCCGCCGGGTTCGAAGTCACCTTCGCCATGGGCATGAAGTACGCCGAAGGCTTCTCCCGGCTTTGGCCCTCGGTGATCACCGTGGTGGCCGCGGTGGGCGGGATTTATTTTCTGACGCTGGCCATGCGCGAGTTGCCGGTGAGCATCGCCTACCCGATCTGGACTGCCATCGGTTCGCTGGGCACGGTGTTCCTCGGTTTTGCGCTACTCGGTGAAAGCCTGACCATGCTCAAGCTGGTGTCGGTCGGGCTGATTGTGGCAGGCGTGGCAGGGTTGAAGTAGGGTGGCTGTCATAGACGGGTCGTCGAGTTGTCATCTTGGGTGACGATGCTTGGCTGATGCCTTGCATCCAGCCTTGCTTCATCTCACCGCTCACAAGGATTGTTCATCCATGTCGCAAGGTTCCGCCACGCGTTACCCGTTGGTGCTGGTCCCGGGGATGCTCGGGTTTATCCGTCTGCTGCTCTACCCCTATTGGTACGGCATTATTTCGGCGTTGCGCCGGGATGGGGCGACCGTGATCGCGGTGCAGGTCTCGCCGCTCAATTCCACGGAGGTACGCGGCGAGCAATTGCTGGCACGGATCGAGGAGATTCTGCGCGAAACCGGAGCCGGGAAGGTCAATCTGATCGGCCATAGCCAAGGCTCGTTGACCGCCCGTTATGCCGCGGCAAAACGCCCGGACCAGGTGGCGTCGGTGACCTCGGTGGCCGGCCCCAACCATGGCTCGGAGTTGGCGGACTACCTACATGAAAATTATCCGGCTGACAGCGCCAAAGGCCGGCTGCTCAGCTTTTTGCTGTGGCTGATCAGCGCGTTGATGTGCCTGCTGGAAACCGGTTATCGGGGGCCGAGACTGCCGGTGGATATCCCGGCTTCGCACCAATCGCTGACCACGGCAGGCGTGGCGCTGTTCAATCAGCGTTATCCACAGGGGTTGCCTGACACTTGGGGCGGGCAGGGGCCGGAAGAGGTTAACGGCGTGCGTTATTACTCCTGGTCCGGGACTTTACAACCGGGCAAGACCGATCGCGGGTGCAACCTGTTCGACGGGACCAATCGCAGTTGCCGGTTGTTTGCCACAACCTTTGTGCGTGAAGCGGGGCATTGTGACGGGATGGTCGGGCGTTACAGCTCGCATCTGGGGACGGTGATTGGTGATGAATACCCGATGGATCACTTCGATATCGTCAACCAGTCGCTGGGGTTGGTGGGCAAGGGCGCAGAGCCGGTGCGGTTGTTTGTCGAACATGCGGCGAGGTTGAAGGCGGCCGGGGTTTAGCCCCTTGTGGCGAGGGAGCTTGCTCCCGTTGGGCTGCGAAGCAGCCCCATATATTGCGACCGCTTTGCGCTCGAGCGGGAGCAAGCTCCCTCGCCACAAATGGTTACGCACGCCCCAGCACGGTGGTCCACCGCTCCGACAAAATCACCCCACCCAACGTCAACACCCCACCCACCAAGTGATACAGCGCCAACTGCTCATGCAGCACCACCGCCGCAATCAGCGCCGTAATCAACGGCAGCAAATTGAAAAACAGCGTGGTCCGGCTCGGCCCCAGGCGCACCACGGCCTGCATCCACGCCAGCGGCGCAAGCATCGAGGCCAGCAGGCACGCGTAAAGCACCAGTGGAATGTTGTGCAGGGTCGGGCCGATTTTCGGTGAAGCAAGAAACAACGGAAACAGCACCACCACCGCGACCAGCACCTGCAAATACAGCAACACCAGCGGCGGCAAACGCAGCTGCCATTTTTTCAACAGGGTGCTGTAAACCGCATAAGCCAGCGTGGCGATCAGCATCATCGCGTCGCCCAGGTTCACCCCATGCTCCAGCAATGCGCCGAGGCTGCCGGACGACACCACCACCAAAACACCGGCAAACGACAACACCGCACCGGCCAGTGCGCCGGCGGTCAGGCGTTGGCCGAGGCTGACCATCGCCATGGCCAGCGACATCAACGGCATCAGCGACAGAATGATCCCCATGTTGGTGGCCGACGTCAGCGTCGCGGCGAAGTAGGCCAGGCTCTGATAAACCGCCATGCCGAGCACACCAAGGATGAAAATCCTGCCCAGGTTCGGGCGGATCGCCGGCCAGTGGCTAATCACCGGTTTAAGCATGAAAGGCGTGAACAGAATCCCGGCCAGCAGCCAGCGGTAGAAACCGATTTCGGCGGGGAAGATCGCGCCGACCGCGAGTTTATTGATCACGGTGTTGCCGGCCCAAATGAAAATGGCCAGCAGGGGATAAGCGTATTGCATCGGAAAAAAGCCAGAATGTTAATGAAGGGGGATTATCCGTCTGTCTGTATCAAAGCCTATACTGCAATCCAGACAACCTGCCTCTGATTCCGGACAGCATGAACAGCAAACACATCGATCTGCTGGATTTCAGCGAACTGCCGTCAGCAGTGTATTTCCGCTACGCCGACTTCAACGCCCACGAATACGCCGCGCCTCACCGGCATCCGTGGGGCACGCTGGAGTACGCGGCCCATGGTGTGTTGCACATGGATGTCGACGGCAGCCGTTTCATGTCGCCGCCGCAATACGCGGTGTGGGTGCCGCCCGGGACCGAGCACAGTTTCTATAGCAATCAGCCGATCAACTATCGCGCGGTCTGCCTGGCGCCGATGCTGTGCCGTGATCTGCCGCAGCAGGCCTGCACCCTGGCGATCAGCGACATTCTCAAGGCGATCCTGAAAGACTTCGCCGCCCGCGATGTGAAAATTCCCGAGCACGACGCGGACAAGCGTCTGGCTCAAGTGCTGGTGGACCAACTGCAACAGGCGCCGATGCAAGAGTGTTACTTGCCCTACGCCAGCAACCCCGGGTTACTCGGTATTCTGCAAGCCCTGCAGGCCGCCCCCGGAGACAACCGACCATTGGCGGATTGGGCCGCGAACATTCATGTCAGCGAGCGCACGCTGGCGCGGCAGTTTGTCCGTGAATTGGGCATGAGCTTCGGGGAGTGGCGGCAACGGTTGCGGTTTCTGGCAGCGATCGAAGCGCTGGACAGCCACCGTCACATTCAGGAAATCGCCTTCGACATGGGTTACAGCACCGGCTCGGCGTTTATCGCGATGTTTCAGCGCCAGGCCGGGTGTACGCCGGAACAGTATCGACGCAGCCACCTCGATAGCAGGTGAACGTGTAACAGGCTTTGTCTACACTTCAGAGCGAGGCCGCACCCATCGGTGCGGTAACAAGGAGAAAACTCCATGAAGATGTTGCGTGCCCCGTTGTTGTTGATCGGTTTGTTGCTCTGCTCCCAGGGTTTCGCCGCCACTGCCCAACAGAACAAGATGACCACCTGCAATGCCGACGCTACCGCCAAGAGCCTCAAGGGCGACGAGCGCAAAGTCTTCATGAGCACTTGCCTCAAAGCCGCGCCGGCCGCCGATGCCGCCAAACCCATGACACCTCAACAGGAAAAGATGAAAACCTGTAACGCCGATGCCACAACCAAGGCCCTGAAGGGCGATGCGCGCAAAGCGTTCATGAGCGAGTGCCTGAAGAAAAAATAAGCAGGGAGGTCAGATCGGGACGCTTTGTGGCCGGTAAGGTCGACCGATACAATCCCTAGTGCTCGCCCCGGAACGCTGGCAGACTGCCAATCCTTTTACGTCGTTCGTTTTGAGGCTGTATGTCAGCGTTTTCTCAGCGTCACGTTCTGTTGCTCATCAGTTGGGTCATCATTTTTGGCGGTTTGCTGCTGGTGATCCCTCTGCGATTGCTGCCCAGTCTGCTGGCCGGGTTGTTGGTGTTCGAACTAGTCAACATGCTCACGCCGCAGTTGCAGCGGCTGATCGAAGGTCGGCGTGCGCGCTGGCTGGCGGTGGCGTTGCTGGGGACATTGGTGGTCAGTGTGCTGGCACTGATCTTTGCCGGTGCGATCAGTTTTCTGTTGCACGAGGCGGAAAACCCCGGCGCTTCTCTCGACAAATTCATGGTCGTGGTCGACCGCGCACGCGGGCAGTTACCGCCGTTCATCGACGCTTATTTGCCGGCCAGTGCCGCCGAGTTCCGGGTGGCCATCGGCGAGTGGATGAGCAAGCATCTCAGCGACTTGCAACTGGTGGGCAAGGACGCGGCGCACATGTTCGTGACGTTGCTGATCGGTATGGTGCTGGGGGCGATCATCGCCTTGCAGCGCGTGCCGGACGTGACCAAGCGCAAACCCTTGGCCGCGGCGCTGTTCGACCGTTTGCACCTGTTGGTCCAGGCGTTTCGCAACATCGTATTCGCACAGATCAAGATTTCGCTGCTCAACACCTTTTTCACCGGGATTTTCCTCGCGGTGATCCTGCCGATGTTCGGGATCAAGCTGCCACTGACCAAAACCCTGATCGTGCTGACCTTCCTGCTCGGCCTGCTGCCGGTGATCGGCAACCTGATGTCGAACACCTTGATCACCATCGTCGGCTTGTCGCTGTCGATCTGGGTGGCGGTGGCGGCACTGGGTTATTTGATCTTTATCCACAAGCTCGAATACTTCCTCAACGCACGCATTGTCGGGGGGCAGATCAGTGCCAAGTCGTGGGAGTTGCTGCTGGCGATGCTGGTGTTCGAAGCCGCGTTCGGCCTGCCGGGGGTGGTGGCGGGGCCGATTTACTACGCGTATCTGAAGAGTGAGTTGAAGCTGGCGGGGATGGTGTAACCCCGCCCGATCGTTCCCACGCTCTGCGTGGGAATGCATCCCGTGACGCTCCGCGTCACAGCCTCAACAGCGGACGCAGAGCGTCCATGGCGGCATTCCCACGCAGAGCGTGGGAACGATCATTATGCGAGGGTGCCGTAACGCTTCATCGCCTCGATCGCCAACCCGCTACCGATGCTGCCGAAGATGTTCCCTTCCACATGCTGCGCGTTCGGCAACATCGCCGAGATGCTGTTGCGCAGCGCCGGAATCCCGCTCGAACCGCCGGTGAAGAACACCGTATCCACCTGATCGACCCGTACATTGGCGTCGTTCAGCAATTGGGTCACGCTGTTGCGCACCCGCTCCAGCAAGTTGTCGATGGCCGATTCGAACAGCGCTCGGGTCAGTTCCACGCTCAAACCGGACTCGATGCGATCCAGCGGCACATGGCGGCTGTCGGCGTGGGTCAGCTGGATCTTGGTTTCTTCCACTTCCATGGCCAGCCAGTGGCCGGCGCGCTGGTCGATCAGCTTGAACAGGCGATCGATGCCGCCAGTGTCTTCGATGTCGTAACGCATGCTGCCCAGGGCCAGGGTCGACTTCTGCGAGTACACCGAGTTGATGGTGTGCCAGGTCGCCAGGTTCATGTGGTGGCTGGTGGGCATGTAGGCGCCGCTCTTCATCCGGCTACCGTAGCCGAACAGCGGCATCAGGCCTTGCAGGCTCAGCTGCTTGTCGAAATCGGTCCCGCCGATGTGCACGCCGCCGGTGGCGAGGATGTCGTCGTGACGGTTGTCGTGGTTGCGGCGCTCAGGCGACAGGCGCACCAGCGAGAAGTCCGACGTACCACCGCCGATGTCGACGATCAGTACCAGCTCTTCCTTTTCGATGGTCGACTCGTAGTCGAACGCCGCTGCAATAGGCTCGTACTGGAACGAGACGTCCTTGAAGCCGATGGCGCGTGCTACATCCACCAGGGTGTTTTCTGCTTCCTGGTCGGCCAGTTCGTCGTCATCGACGAAGAACACTGGGCGGCCCAGCACCACTTCCTCGAACTCCCGACCGGCGGCGGCTTCGGCGCGCTTTTTCAGCTGACCGATGAACAGCCCGAGCAGGTCCTTGAACGGCATCGCCGTGCCGAGGACGCTGGTGTCGTGCTTGATCAGCTTGGAGCCCAGCAGGCTCTTGAGCGAGCGCATCAGCCGGCCTTCGTAACCTTCCAGGTACTCGTGCAGCGCCAGTCGGCCGTACACCGGGCGGCGTTCTTCCATATTGAAGAAGACCACCGAGGGCAGGGTGATCTTGTCGTCCTCCAGCGCGATCAGCGTTTCCATGCCGGGGCGCAGCCAGCCGACGGTGGAGTTGGACGTGCCGAAGTCGATACCACAGGCACGGGCTGGAGATGCGTTTTTCATGTCTTTCAAGTTCCGGTTAAAAAACGGCCGCGCAGTGTATGCCAGTGCGGCGAAGATTCGAAGGCCGACTATCTGTTAAATCGCAGCGGTCAGCGCTTGAAAGATGGTCCATCACCCCCAAACTTCCCTGCATAGACTTGGCAACCCTTGGGGCGACTGCAAGAACCGCGCCCCGCTGCCGATAAACTTCTGATGCGCTGCCCGGTCACAAAGTTGAGATTGGTCAATCCAGACGCTGCAAACAAGAGCATGCTGTACCGAGCTGCGCGATTTCGATAATGGATGGTGATTCCCTCGATGGACTTCAAAGACTATTACAAGATTCTCGGTGTGGAACCGACCGCGGACGATAAGGCGATCAAGGCCGCCTATCGAAAGCTGGCGCGTAAATACCACCCCGACGTCAGCAAGGAAAAGGATGCCGAGGCCAAATTCAAGGACGCGTCGGAAGCCTATGAAGCGCTGAAAAGCGCCGACAAGCGCGCCGAATACGACGACTTGCGCAAATACGGCCACCACGGCCAGCCCTTTCAGGGCCCGCCGGGTTGGCAGAGCCGCGGTGGTTTCGGTGGTGGTGGTCAGGACACGGGCGATTTCTCGGACTTCTTCAGTTCGATCTTCGGCAACCGTGGTCCGGGTTTCAATGGTGGTGGACGGTCGGGCCATAGCGCCGGACGTCGAGGGCAAGACGTGGAAATGGAATTACCGGTTTTTCTGGAAGAAACCCTCTCGACCGAATCGAAGAAGGTCAGCTTCCAGGTACCGCAGTACAACGCTGCCGGCCAGCATGTCAGCAACACCAGCAAAAGCCTGAACGTGAAGATCCCTGCCGGCGTAGCCGACGGCGAGCGCATCCGCCTCAAGGGCCAGGGGGCTCCGGGCATTGGCGGCGGGGTCAATGGCGACCTGTACCTGACCATTCGTTTTGCGCCGCACCCTAAATTCGATGTCGAAGGCGAGAACCTGATCATCACCTTGCCGCTGGCACCGTGGGAGCTGGCGCTGGGGACCGAAGTCGCGGTGCCGACCCTGACCGGCAAGATCAACCTCAAGGTCCCGGCCGGCAGCCAAAATGGCCAGCGCATGCGCGCCAAGGGCCACGGTTTGCTGCACAAGGCCGGCCACCGTGGCTACCTGTTCGTGCAGCTCAAGGCGGTGATGCCGAAAAAGCTCGACCATGACGTCAAAGAGTTGTGGGAGGAGTTGGCGAAAAAAGCCGCTTTCGATCCACGAGAGAACTTTTGATTCAAAGATAAGGAGTAGCCAATCATGAGCGACCCCGTGATCGTTCTATTGGACCTGGCAGAATTTTGCGAGGCGACCGAACTGTCGGACGTGCACGTGATCGAGATCGTCGAACACGGCATCCTTGAACCTCAGGGAGCCTTGCCCAAGGATTGGCGCTTCACCGATTATGAGCTGGCACTGGCCAAGCGCGCCGCCAAGCTGCGGCGCGATCTGGAGCTGGAATGGGAAGGCGTTGCCCTGGCGCTGGACCTGCTTGAAGAGGTCCGGCAACTGCGGGCCGAGAACCGCATGCTCAGGCAGCGGTTGGGGCGGCTGCTGATCGAATAATCGTTCTGTGTTTTTGTATTGCCTTTGAGGACGCTTTCGCGAGCAAGCCCGCTCCCACATTCGATCGCATTCCCCTGTGGGAGCGGGCTTGCTCGCGAAGAACGACAACGCGGTCTTCCTGCCTCACACCTTCCTGGGCAACACCACGGTAAACAGCGTGCCATCGGTCTCATTGGAACTGACCTCGATCGTCCCTTGATGCGCTTCAACCACTTCCTTGACGATGAACAGTCCCAGACCGAGGCTGGTGGTCGGCCCGCCGAGTTCTTCGTCGGCACTGCGTACCAGCGGATCGAAGATCGTGTCGATCGCCTCGGGCGGAATCGGCGTGCCGTCGTTATGCACTGTGAGCCGAACACTGTCCGCTTCGCCCCTGAGGGTCAGTTTGACCGCGCTGTGGTTCGAACCGTGCTGCAATGCGTTGCCGATCAGATTTTGCAGCATTTGATTGAGCCTTCGGCCATCCCACACACCTTGGGCATCGCCTTCGACGTTCAGTGTCGGATCGCATTGCGGACGAGCGGCGTAGGCTTGGGCAATCGCGTCACGCGTCGCATCGGCAAGATCCATGGGCACCGGTTCGATCGGCAGGCGCTTGCCCAGGCGACTGCGGACCAGCTCGAGCAAATCGCTGACCATCACCGCCATGTGGCGGGTGCCACGTTTGATGTGGAGCGCACAGGTCAATGCGTCGCCCTCAAGGGTGGTTTTGCGCATCAGCATTTCGGTGGACATGCTCACCGCTTGCAGCGGTGCGCGCAGGTCATGGCCGAGGATCGCCAGAAAGATGTCCCGGGAACGATTGACCTGCTCGGCATACGCCGCGGTGGATTCGGCCAGGGCTTCGTCGATGGCTTCGTTGAAACGGATCATGTCCTGGAAATAGGCCAGATCCGGCGAGTCCAGGCTGTTGACCCACAAGCGGATCACACAGGCGCGCAGATGGCGGAACTCCGAGGTCATCTGCACCAGGTCGAAACCCACGGTATGCCGCAGCTCGCCATGGTTGGCACCGGCTTCGTCCAGGCTCGGGGTTTTTTCCGGACCTTCGCCCCTGGCTTTTGCCAGTTGTTCACTGGCGGACTGAGGCTTGTTCATGTCCCGTGTGGCGGCCAGCAGGATCGCTTTTGCATGATCGCGCAGAGCCATGCTGTCCATGTTTTCGGCGGCGGGGGTAATGGTTTTGGCGAATTGCTCCCATTCATCGACGATACGGTCTACGTTCTGAACGATGAAATCACTGAGGCGCATGGGCGATTACCTGTGGAGCAAAGGGCGGGAGTCGCATCTTAGCCCCATATCAGTCGAGCGAATGCTCAAGCAGATGTGCGGGAGCTGTATGCATCTGTGGCGAGGGGGCTTGCCTTAATGCCAGTCAGTCAAGCCGCGGAGCCTGTGGGAGCGGGTTTCGCTTGACTGACTGGCATCAGGCTTGCCTTGGGCAGCCCCTCGCCACAGGATTATCAGAAAATCTAGAACAGGAAGTAACGCTGCGCCATCGGCAACACATCCGCTGGCTCACACCAGAGCAACACGCCGTCGGCCTTGACCTGATAGGTCTGCGGATCGACATCGATGTTCGGCAGGTAATCGTTGTGGATCAGGTCGGTTTTCTGCACGTCGCGGCAGCCTTTGACCACGGCGATTTTTTTCTTCAGGCCCAGGGCTTCGGGCAAACCGGCTTCCTGTGCCGCCTGGCTGATAAAGGTCAGGCTGGTGGCGTGCAGTGAGCCGCCGTAGCTGGCGAACATCGGGCGGTAGTGCACCGGTTGCGGTGTCGGGATTGAAGCGTTGGCGTCGCCCATCAGGCTGGCCGCGATAGCACCGCCCTTGAGGATCAGCGTCGGTTTTACCCCGAAAAACGCCGGACGCCAGAGCACCAGGTCCGCCCATTTACCCACCTCGACCGAACCCACTTCATGGCTGATGCCGTGGGTGATTGCCGGGTTGATCGTGTATTTGGCGATGTAGCGTTTGGCGCGGAAGTTGTCGTTGCCTTCACCATCCTGAGGCAGCGGGCCCCGCTGTTTTTTCATCTTGTCGGCGGTCTGCCAGGTGCGCGTGATGACTTCGCCGACCCGGCCCATGGCCTGGCTGTCGGAGCTGATCATCGAGAAGGCGCCGAGATCATGGAGGATGTCTTCGGCGGCGATGGTTTCCCGGCGGATGCGGCTTTCGGCGAAGGCCACGTCTTCGGCAATGCTCGGGTCCAGGTGGTGGCAGACCATCAGCATGTCGAGGTGTTCGTCGATGGTGTTGCGGGTGAACGGCCGGGTCGGGTTGGTCGAGCTCGGCAGCACGTTGGTAAAACCGCAGGCCTTGATGATGTCCGGGGCATGACCGCCACCGGCACCTTCGGTGTGGTAGGTATGGATGGTGCGGCCCTTGAAGGCGGCGAGGGTGGTTTCGACGAAGCCCGACTCGTTGAGGGTGTCGGTGTGAATCGCCACTTGCACGTCGTACTGGTCGGCCACGGTCAGGCAGTTGTCGATGCTCGCCGGGGTGGTGCCCCAGTCTTCGTGGAGCTTGAGGCCGATGGCGCCGGCCTTGACTTGTTCGATCAACGGTTCCGGCAGGCTGGCGTTGCCCTTGCCGGTGAGGCCGATGTTCATCGGGAACGCATCGGCGGCCTGGAGCATGCGCGCCAGGTGCCATGGCCCGGAGGTGCAGGTGGTGGCGTTGGTGCCGGTGGCAGGTCCCGTGCCGCCGCCGATCATGGTGGTGACACCGCTCATCAGCGCTTCTTCGATTTGCTGTGGGCAGATGAAGTGGATGTGGGTGTCGATGCCGCCGGCGGTGAGGATCATGCCTTCACCGGCGATGACTTCGGTGCTGGCGCCGACCGCGATGGTGACGTTCGGCTGGATGTCCGGGTTGCCGGCCTTGCCGATGGCCGCGATGCGCCCGTCCTTGAGGCCGACGTCGGCCTTGACGATGCCCCAGTGGTCGATGATCAACGCGTTGGTGATCAGGGTATCGACGACCTCGGCGGCCAGTAACTGGCTCTGGCCCTGGCCGTCGCGAATGACTTTGCCGCCGCCGAATTTCACTTCTTCGCCGTAGGTGGTGAAGTCCTGTTCCACTTCGATCCACAGCTCGGTGTCGGCCAGACGGACCTTGTCACCGACGGTGGGGCCGAACATGTCGGCGTAGGCCTGACGGGAAATCTTCATTGCAGTTCCTTCATTGATCGTTCCCACGCTCTGCGTGGGAATGCCGCCATGGACGCTCTGCGTCCGCCGTTATGTGACGCGGAGCGTCACGGGATGCATTCCCACGCAGAGCGTGGGAACGATCAGTCAGTCGAGGTCGCCCATGATCCGTCCGGCAAAGCCGAACACCCGGCGATGCCCGGCCAGGTCCACCAACTCGACCTCGCGGCTCTGTCCCGGTTCGAAGCGCACGGCGGTGCCGGCGGGGATGTTCAGGCGCATGCCGCGGCTGGCGGCGCGGTCGAAGGTCAGGGCGTCGTTGGTTTCGAAGAAGTGGTAATGCGAGCCGACCTGGATCGGCCGGTCGCCGCTGTTGGCCACCTTCAGGCTGAGGGTGCGGCGGCCGACGTTGAGTTCGATGTCGCCGGGCTGGATCTGGTATTCACCGGGAATCATCAATGGGCTCCTTGGAGAATCTTGTAGTAAAGGGCAGTCGGTTTGTACTGGCCGTTCGGGTCGCAGGCGTAGTCGGGGATTTCGCCGGCGCGGGTGTAGCCCATCGCCTTGTAGAAGTCTTCGGCGGGGGAGCCGGCCTCGGTGTCGAGGTAGAGCATGCCGCGTTTGTGTTGGCGGGCAGCGAGTTCAAGGGCATGCATCATCTGTTGGCCCAGGCCGCGACGACGGGCGTGTTCACGCACCAGCAGTTTCTGCACTTCGGCGCGGTTCAACCCATTGGCTTTCTGGCACAACGTCAGTTGCACGCTGGCCTGTACCTGTTCGTCCTTGACCACCACCCAGAGCAGCACGTTGCCTTTGTTCAGGTTGTCCTGGACTTCATCGAAATAGGCTCGGGCCTGGGTGGCGTCCAGATCCGCCATGAACCCGACACTGGCGCCATAGCCGACGGCGTCGAGCAGCAAATCAATCAAACCCTGACGATAGTGCGCAAAGCTTTCAACGTTGACGCGGCGCAGTTGGGCGGCGTTCATGGGTATCACTCCTTGTGGGGACCGGGAGGCATTACGCCCGGGTCGAGAATCAGTTGCATGAAGGTCAGGTCCAGCCAGCGGCCGAACTTGGTACCCACCTGCGGCATTTGGCCGGTGACGACAAAACCGGCCCGATCGTGCAGTCGGATCGAGGCGCCGTTACCGCTTTCGATGGCGGCGACCATCACGTGTTTGTTGCAGCCTTTGGCGCGTTCGATCAGCGCTTCCATCAGGCGCGGGCCGAGGCCATTGCCGCGCTGGTCGTTGCGCACATACACCGAGTGCTCGACCGTGTGGCGGAACCCGTCGAACGGCCGCCAGTCACCGAAAGAAGCGTAGCCGAGTACGCTGTTGTCGCCGTCGACGATCACCAGCACCGGATAACCCTGGGCTTGCCGGGCGCTGAACCAGGCCTGGCGGTTGCCCAGGTCCACGGCCTGTTCGTTCCAGATCGCCGTGGTATTGAGCACGGCGTCGTTGTAGATATCGCGGATCGCTGGCAGATCGGCGTGCAGCGCATCGCGGATGTGGAAAGTCATGGCGCGGCCTCAGGCGATCGGTTGGTGAACGGTGACCAGTTTGGTGCCGTCGGGAAACGTCGCTTCGACCTGGATCTCCGGGATCATTTCCGGGATGCCTTCCATCACTTGTTCGCGGCTGAGCAGGGTGGTGCCGTAATGCATCAGCTCGGCCACGGTCTGGCCGTCCCGCGCGCCTTCGAGCAACGCCGCGGAAATATAGGCCATGGCCTCCGGGTAATTGAGCTTCACGCCGCGAGCCAAACGTCGTTCGGCCACGAGGCCGGCGGTGAAGATCAGCAGCTTGTCTTTTTCGCGTGGGGTCAGGTCCATCGTTTGGAATCCATCCGGGCAGATAAAAAGGTATTCGGATCTGTAAATACAAAACCTGTGGGAGCGGGCTTGCCCGCGATGGGGCCATCACATCCAATAGAGATGTTGGCTGTAAGACTGCTATCGCGAGCAGGCTCGCTCCCACATAAAAGCATCATTCAGGTGGCCCATATTCTGGGCGGGACGGCTTCTCGGCCAAGCAATGCTGGCCTGAGCAACCGCCACAAATCGATCAGCCAGCCTCGCGCCAACAGCGCTTCACTGGCCAGGCATCGGGCGACCAAAAGCCCCGGCAGCTGCGTCAGATCCCCGCGCACGTCATTGCTCAGCGAGCGGCACTTCTCCAGCAATTCGCTATCAATTTCACCCGTCACCAGCAACGTCGCAAACACCGGTTGGCCATCCAGCCCTATCGGCGAGTCCAGCAAACCATCGTTCCCGACAATGCGCTGGCGTTCGTGCCACAGCAACTGGCCGTCGCGGCGGATGTCCAGGTGCGCCTGAAAATGCCCGAGGTCGAAGCGTTCGCCACTGGCCGGGCGACCCAATGCCACCACGTCCCAGTAGAACAGCCGTGCATCGCCTTGCAGATCAATGCTCGTGCTGAGTTCCGCCTGAGCGTCGCTGAAGATAATCGTCTCTTGCGGCAGCCACTCCAACGTAGCACCGGCGGCAACACGCAAGTCGAGTTTCTGATAAGCCGGCCCGGCCGCGCGATACCACTTGGCGGCGCCGGGGCTGGTGATTTGCGCCCAGGCGTGCGTACCGACGCTGGCTGAGATGTCGAGCCGATCACCACCGGCAATCCCGCCCGGCGGGTGGACGATGATGTGCTGACACACCTCGGGGCCTTCGGCATACAGATGCTTCTGCACCCGCAGCGGGCCTTTGTGACGGCGCTGGACCGGGCGTGTGCTGTCACCGAAACGGGCGTAACCCAGTTCCAGCTCGGCATGCCAGCTGGGGGTGAACAGGATGGTGTGGGCAGGTAAGGTCATATTTTCTAATTATCGTTAGGACGCTACAGATTAGATCGTAACCAGACCGCGTACACCCTCGGCCTCCATATTTTCGCCACGACCCTGCTGCACGATCTCTCCCCGAGACATCACCAGATACTGGTCGGCCAGTTCGGCGGCGAAATCGTAGAACTGCTCCACCAGCAGAATCGCCATGTCGCCCCGCGCTGCGAGTTGCTTGATCACCGCGCCGATTTCCTTGATCACTGACGGCTGGATACCTTCGGTGGGTTCGTCGAGAATCAGCAACCGTGGACGGCTGGCCAGTGCTCTACCGATCGCCAGTTGCTGTTGCTGCCCCCCGGACAAGTCACCGCCACGCCGTTGCTTCATTTGCAGCAGGACCGGGAACAGCTCGTAGATGAACGCCGGGACTTCCTTGGCTTCAGAGCCGGGAAACCGTGACAGGCCCATCAGCAGGTTTTCTTCCACGGTCAGTCGGCCAAAGATCTCCCGGCCCTGAGGCACGTAAGCGATGCCGGCATGCACCCGTTGGTGCGGCTTGAATGTGGTGATCGGTTTGCCTTCCCAGTTCACCGCGCCTTCTTTGGCCGGCAGCAAACCCATCAGGCATTTGAGCAGGGTGGTCTTGCCCACGCCATTGCGCCCGAGCAGGCAGGTGACTTCGCCGACCTTCACCTCAAACGTCAGGCCCCGCAGGATGTGGCTACCGCCGTAGTACTGGTGCAGCTTGTCGACTTGCAGCATGTTCTAATTCCTTCTGTTCCACACAGAACCCTGTGGGAGCTGGCTTGCCTGCGATGGCGGTGTGTCACTCAACAAAGATGTTGGATGTGCAGGCCTCATCGCGGGCAAGCCCGCTCCCACAGGTTTTGTATTTGCAGGTCTAGCGACCGAGGTACACCTCGATCACCCGCTCATTGTCCTGCACCTGTTCCAGCGACCCTTCGGCCAGCACGCTGCCCTGGTGCAACACGGTGACGTGGTCGGCGATCGAGCCGACGAAGCCCATGTCGTGTTCGACCACCATCAGCGAATGCTTGCCGGCCAGGCTTTTGAACAGCTCGGCGGTGAATTCGGTTTCGGCGTCGGTCATGCCTGCCACCGGCTCGTCGAGCAACAGCAGTTGCGGGTCTTGCATCAGTAACATGCCGATTTCCAGAAACTGCTTCTGACCGTGGGACAACAAACCCGCCGGGCGATTGACCGAAGCGGTCAGGCGAATGGTCTCCAGCACCTCGCTGATGCGATCTGTTTGTTCGCCGCTCAGACGTGCCCGCAGGCTGGCCCATACCGACTTGTCGGTCTTCTGTGCCAGCTCCAGGTTTTCGAACACACTCAGCGCTTCGAACACTGTCGGTTTCTGAAACTTGCGACCGATGCCGGCCTGGGCAATCTGCACTTCACTCATCTGCGTCAGATCGAGGGTTTCACCGAACCAGGCTTTGCCATGGCTAGGGCGAGTCTTGCCGGTAATCACGTCCATCAGCGTGGTCTTGCCCGCGCCGTTGGGGCCGATGATGCAGCGCAATTCACCTACACCGATGTACAGGTTCAAATCGTTCAGCGCCTTGAAACCATCGAAGCTGACGCTGATGTCTTCCAGGGTCAGGATGGTGCCGTGGCGCGTATTCAGGCCGGGGCCCACGCGTTGCCCGAGGCCGATGGCGTCGCGGCTGCTGCCGGCGTCCTTGTTGGGCTCCACGGGGAAAAAGGCCGGTTCGAGCATGAATTCCGCCGTCGCAGTGACTCTCATTGTTCACCTCTTTTTTTCAGCAGGCCGATCACGCCTTTAGGCAGGTACAACGTCACGACGATGAACAGCGCGCCGAGGAAGAACAGCCAGTATTCCGGGAATGCCACGGTGAACCAGCTCTTCATGCCATTGACCACTCCGGCGCCAAGCAACGGCCCGATCAGCGTGCCGCGACCACCCAAGGCGACCCACACGGCGGCCTCGATCGAGTTGGTCGGCGACATTTCGCTCGGGTTGATGATGCCGACTTGCGGCACATACAGCGCGCCAGCCAAACCGCATAGCACCGCGCTCAACACCCACACGAACAGTTTGAAACCACGCGGGTCGTAGCCGCAAAACATCAGGCGGTTTTCGGCATCGCGCAACGCGGTCAGTACTCGGCCAAACTTGCTTTGCGCCAGCCGCCAGCCGATGAACAGGCTCGCCACCAGCAACAGCACCGTGGCGAAAAACAACACCGCACGCGTCCCCGGTTCCGTAATGCCGAACCCGAGGATGGTGCGGAAGTTGGTGAAACCGTTGTTGCCGCCAAACCCGGTTTCGTTGCGGAAAAACAGCAGCATCCCGGCGAAGGTCAGGGCCTGAGTCATGATCGAGAAATACACGCCCTTGATCCGCGAACGGAAGGCGAAGAAACCGAACACCAGCGCCAGCAAACCCGGCGCCAGCACCACCAGGCACATGGCCCAGAGGAAGCTGCTGGTGCCGGTCCAGTACCACGGCAACTCGGTCCACGACAGGAACGTCATGAACGCCGGCAAGCCGTCACCCGAAGCCTGGCGCATCAGGTACATGCCCATGGCGTAACCGCCGAGGGCGAAGAACAGACCGTGACCCAGCGACAAAAGGCCGGCGTAACCCCAGACCAGATCCAGCGCCAGGGCGACGATGGCATAGCAAAGAATCTTGCCCACCAGCGTCAGCGTGTAAGCCGAGACATGAAAGATGCTGTCTGCTGGCAACAACGACAGCAATGGCAACGCCAGCAGCAGAGCGAGGATTACTCCACCGACGGCGATCGTGACCTTGGGGCCGGCTTTTTGTGTGGCCGTGAGTATCAGAGGCTGATTCATCAGTCGATCACCCGTCCTTTCAGTGCGAAGAGGCCTTGCGGACGTTTCTGGATGAACAGAATGATCAGCGCGAGGATCAGGATTTTGCCCAGCACCGCACCGATCTGCGGTTCGAGAATTTTGTTGGCGATGCCGAGCCCGAAGGCGGCGAGCACGCTGCCGGCCAGTTGACCGACACCGCCGAGTACCACCACCAGGAACGAGTCAATGATGTAGCTCTGGCCGAGGTCCGGGCCGACGTTGCCGATCTGGCTGAGCGCCACGCCGCCGAGGCCAGCAATGCCCGAGCCGAGGCCGAAGGCGAGCATGTCGACGCGCCCGGTAGGCACGCCGCAGCAGGCGGCCATGTTGCGGTTCTGGGTGACGGCGCGCACGTTCAAACCGAGGCGCGTCTTGTTCAGCAGCAGCCAGGTCAGCACCACCACAAACAAGGCGAACGCGATGATCACGATACGGTTGTACGGCAGCACCAGGTTCGGCAACACCTGAATCCCACCCGAGAGCCAGGCCGGGTTGGCCACTTCAACGTTCTGCGCGCCAAACACCAGGCGCACCAACTGAATCAGCATCAGGCTGATGCCCCACGTGGCGAGCAGGGTTTCCAATGGGCGACCGTAGAGATGACGAATCACCGTGCGTTCCAGTGCCATCCCGATTGCAGCGGTGACGAAAAACGCTACCGGCAGGGCAATCAGCGGATAGAACTCAATGGCTTGCGGGGCGAAGCGCTGGAACATCAATTGCACCACGTAAGTCGAGTAGGCGCCTAGCATCAGCATCTCGCCGTGGGCCATGTTGATCACGCCGAGCAGGCCGAAGGTGATTGCTAGCCCCAATGCCGCCAGCAGCAGAATCGAACCGAGGGACATACCGCTGAAGGCTTGCCCGAGGATCTCACCGATCAGCAGTTTGCGTTTGACCTGAGCCAGGCTGGTTTCAGCGGCGGTGCGCACGCTGGCGTCGGCTTCGACGCCGGGTTCCAGCAACCCTTCGAGGCGGGTGCGGGCCAGTGGGTCGCCGGTTTCACCGAGCAGACGCACAGCGGCGAGGCGCACGGCAGGATCGGTGTCTACCAGCTGCAGATTGGCCAGCGCCAGGCTCAGGGCGGCGTGAACGGTTTCGTCTTTTTCGCCAGCCAGTTGCTGGTCGAGGAATTTCAGCTGCGCGGGTTTGGCGCTTTTCTGCAATTGCTGTGCGGCGGCCAAGCGGATTTGTGCGTCGGCGGCGAGTAATTGGTGGCTGGCCAAAGCGGTGTCGATCAGACCTCGCAAGCGGTTATTCAGGCGCAGGATTTTAGGCTGGCCATCGACAGTCAATTCGCCTTGTTGCAGGGCGTTGATCAGTTCGATACGGACCGGATCGGGTTGCGCGGCCCAGGCTTCCAGCAGTTTTGCTTGCTGCAAGGGATTGGCCGCGACGAAGTCTTCGGCGTCGCCGGCGTGGGTGGCCATCGGTAACAAAAGTGCGATGACGAGGATCAAGCGGTAAAGGGCGGTGGGCATAGCGAGTGTCCTGTATTGATCGTTCCCACGCTCCGCGTGGGAATGCAGCCCGGGACGCTCCGCGTCCCAAAGCGGACGCAGAGCGTCCGTTGAGGCATTCCCACGCAGAGCGTGGGAACGATCAGGCTAAGCGGGGTGAATCAGTTGCTCTTCACCGCATAATCCGGCTTCTTGTCGTTACCCTGAATGAACGGGCTCCACGGTTGGGCGCGGATCGGCCCTTCGGTCTGCCACACCACGTTGAACTGACCGTCGGCCTGAATCTCGCCGATCATCACCGGCTTGTGCAGGTGGTGGTTGGTCTTGTCCATGGTCAGGGTGTAGCCGGACGGCGCAGCGAAGGTCTGGCCGGCCAGGGCTTCGCGGACTTTGTCGACGTCGGTGGACTTGGCTTTCTCCGCCGCTTGCGCCCACATGTGGATGCCGACGTAGGTGGCTTCCATCGGGTCGTTGGTCACCGCTTTGTCGGCGCCCGGCAGGTTGTGTTTCTTGGCGTAGGCTTTCCAGTCGGCGACGAATTTCTTGTTCTGCGGGTTCTCGACCGACTCGAAGTAGTTCCACGCCGCGAGGTTGCCCACCAGCGGCTTGGTGTCGATGCCGCGCAATTCTTCTTCGCCCACGGAGAACGCCACGACCGGAACGTCGGTGGCTTTCAGGCCCTGGTTGGCCAGTTCCTTATAGAACGGCACGTTGGAGTCGCCGTTGACCGTGGAGATGACCGCTGTCTTGCCACCGGCGGAGAATTTTTTGATGTTGGCCACGATGGTCTGGTAATCGCTGTGGCCGAATGGGGTGTAGACCTCTTCGATGTCCTTGTCCGCCACACCTTTGGAGTGCAGGAACGAGCGCAGAATCTTGTTGGTGGTACGCGGGTAGACGTAGTCGGTGCCGAGCAGGAAGTAACGCTTGGCGCTGCCGCCTTCTTCACTCATCAGGTATTCCACCGCCGGAATCGCTTGCTGGTTGGGTGCCGCGCCGGTGTAGAACACGTTCGGCGACATCTCTTCGCCTTCGTATTGCACCGGGTAGAACAGCAGGCCGTTGAGCTCTTCGAACACCGGCAGCACCGATTTACGCGACACCGACGTCCAGCAACCGAACACCACTGCCACCTTGTCCTTGGTCAGCAACTGCCGGCCTTTCTCGGCGAACAGCGGCCAGTTCGATGCCGGGTCAACCACTACAGGTTCAAGCATCTTGCCGTTCACGCCGCCCTTGGCGTTGATTTCGTCGATGGTCATCAACGCCATGTCTTTGAGCGAGGTTTCGGAGATCGCCATGGTCCCGGACAACGAATGCAGAATACCGACCTTGATGGTCTCGGCGGCCTGGACCGTCCAGGCCATGCCCATCGCGGCAATGCTTGCCGATAGTGTGAAAGCCTTGATCAAACTGCGACGCTTCATTGTGCGATCTCCATGAACGTTAAAGTTTTTTATGGTTGGCAGATGCGGACGACTGAAGGGTCTTTAGCAAGGGCTGTGCCCGGTCGGGGAAGGGCAAGGAAATGTCGTATTAGAGCGGTTGCGCGGTGTGGGCGGCGCACCATGAAGGATCGCGATTGGCGCGTTGGTGCGAAGAGGTGCGCCACATTGGGGCGCAGATATTGCCTGGCTCCTGTAGGAGCGAAGCTTGCTCGCGAAGATGGTGAGTCAGTCACAAGAGTATTGAATGTGCCGCCGCCATCGCGAGCAGGCTCGCTCCCACAGTAGATGTGTGTCGTACGCGGAATCTGTGGACGACGATAATCCCTGTGGGAGCGAGCCTGCTCGCGATGAACGATAACGCGGTCTACGCCGGATCGACGTTATCCAGCGCCCGGTTCACCGCCAGCTCTGCCAGCATGATGCTCTGTTGAATCGCCAACACCGTATAGCGCTGCGGTCCGATCAGGTTGTTGGCGGAATCGCTGGCCAGGACACTCGCTGTGGCCAACGATTCACAGGCGTGGGCCAGGAGGCTTTCGGTATCCATATTCGGGGCGACGATGAACATGGTGCTGGGGCGGCGGGGTTTTTCGGTGTAGGGCGCCGGGGGATCGAGGTAGTAGTCGAGGGCGCGTTTTATGGCTTCGCGGTCTTTGAGTAATTCTTCGGTGCGCGAGGCTTCGGCGTTGGGGGTGGTGGTATTGAAGGGTGGGTCTGGTACGAGTTTCTTATTCATTGAAATGTCCTCTAATCAGTTGAAGCCATCACTCGTCGTTTCTCACGCGACGGAGTGGTGGCAGCTATGTGCGGAGTGAGAAACCGGTAGAGGATCAAACCCGGCCGGACCGAAGTCCGCCCGCACACAGCCGCCATAGAGCATTGCAGGCAGCGGATAAGCTGTCGGCGATTATGGTGGTACTGGCGATGGATTAAAACCTCTTCCGGGCTCTCACACCCGATCGCTGAGTTTTCAGCGACAGCCCAAGACTAGAGGGCTCGCGTCCGACGAACAACCTGAAAAAGGCGTGGGAAAGTTCCGTGTTTTGACACATCCGTTAAACATTCAACAGCGGAACGCGGAGCGTCCCTGGCGGCATTCCCACGCGGGAGCGTGGGAACGATCAAATCCGGGTATGCGGAGCCATACATCCCTGTGGGAGCGGGCTTGCCCGCGATAGCGGTGGGTCAGCCACAGAAATGTTGAATGTGCCGCCGCCATCGCAGGCAAGCCAGCTCCCACAGGTCCAGTGGTGTCCTTGTGGAGTCAGCGGCGGCGCATCAGGCCGATGAAGAACAACCCGCCAATCGCCGCAGTGGCTACTCCGATGGGCAAGTCTTCCGGGGCGATCAGGGTACGTGCGGCCACATCCACCCAGACGAGGAACAGGCTGCCCAACAAGACGCACACCGGCAGCAATCGCCGGTGTTCAGCCCCGACCAACCGCCGCGCAATGTGCGGCACCATCAGCCCGACAAACCCGATGGACCCACTGATCGATACCAACACCCCGGTCATCAACGAGGCAATCAAAAACACCCGCAGCCGCACGGTGCGAGCATTGAGGCCGAGGGTCACCGCCGTCTGTTCACCCGCCATCAACGCATTCAACGGCCGAGCCATCCCCAGCAACAACACCAACCCAAGCAAAACACTGGCGGCCGGCACCGCGAGCAATTCCCAACGCGCCAACCCGAGCCCGCCGAGCATCCAGAACATCACCGCAGAACTGGCGCGGTGATCACCGAGAAACAACAGCAAATTGGCGATCGCCATCATCACGAACGACACCGCCACGCCGCACAGCAGCAGCCGATCACTGTCCAGCCGCCCATTGCGATTGGCGATCATCAGCACGATCAACATGCTCAACAACGCGCCAATAAACGCGGCAATCGGCAAGGTCAGCACCCCGACGATTTCACCGACATGCAACACCACGATCACCGCGCCGAGGGTCGCGCCGGAGGTCACGCCAAGCAGGTGCGGATCAGCCAATGGATTGCGCGTCACCGCTTGCAGCACCGCGCCGATCAGCGCCAGGCCGGCACCCACCAGCGCTCCGAGCAACATGCGCGGTACGCGGATCAGCCAGACGATGTGTTCCTGGCCGGCAGTCCAGTCCGCAACACCGACACCAACAATCTTGTGCAGCAATATCCGCCAGACCACCTCCACCGGCACCCGCGCCGGGCCGAAGCCCAGCGATACCACACACGACACCAGCAACAGCGCGCCGAGGGCGATCAGCAACAAGGCATAGCGACGATCGATCATTCGCCGTGGAAACCCTTGGCCAGGGTTTCGACCGCCAGCACGTTGTCGATCCCGGGCGTGGCCTGCACGTACGGAATGACGATGAAACGCTGGTTCTTGATCGCGTCCACCGATTGCAGGGCCTGGTTGCTGCGCAGGAATTGCTCCTTCTGCTCGGCGGTGACTTCGCCGTAGTCGACGATCACGATCACCTGCGGATTGCGCTCGACCACGTTCTCCCAATTCACCCGGGTCCAGCTCGCCTCGACGTCGTCGAGAATGTTGCGCCCACCGGCGGCATCGATCAGCGCCTGTGGCATGCCGAGGCGCCCGGAAGTCATGGCCCGGTCCTCACCGCTGTCGTAGAGAAACACCCGAGGTTTGTCCGTCGGCAGATCCTTGCGGATGTCGGCGACTTGCGCCTGCATCTGGGCGATCACGGTGTTGGCGCGATCCTGCACGTCGAAGATTTTCCCGAGGTTGCGCAGGTCGTTGTAAGTGTCTTCCAGACTGGCCGGCGGGCGCTTCATGACGAAGGCGCAGGACTCGGTGAGTTCGTAGACGTTGATGCCCAGCGGTTGCAGGGTTTGCGGCGTGAGATCGCCGCCGACGCGCATGCCGTAATCCCAACCGGCAAAGAAGAAATCGACGTTGGCGTTGAGCAGGGTTTCCACCGACGGGTACTTGGCCGCGAGCTCCGGCAAGCCATCGAGGATGGTCTGCATCTCGGGCGTCACCGACTTCCAGCCCGTCACGCCGCTATACCCCGCCATCCTGGGTTTGAGACCGAGGGCGAGCATCATCTGGGTCATGTTGATGTCATGGCTGACCGCGTGTTTCGGTGCTGCCTTGAAGGTGACTTCGCGGTTGCAGCTCTGGACGGTCAGCGGGTAATGGGTGGCCTCGGCCAATGCTTGGGCGCTGCCCAGCAACAGAGCGACGCAAAACAGGGAACGCAAAGTCATGGTTGGGTTATCCAGGTGATTCGTGGGTAGCCGTGCAAGGGATGGTCATCGATCAGGGCGTCGACGCCGAACACGTTGTGCAAAAGTTGTGCGGTCAGGACTTCTTTGGGGGGGCCGCTGGCCACAATGTGACCGTGATTGATTACGTACAGCCGATCGCAGAAAGCCGCTGCCAGATTGAGGTCGTGAATACTCGCCAGCGTGCCGATTTGCAGGCGTTTGACCAGTTGTAACAGCTCCAGCTGATAGCGCGGGTCGAGGTGATTGGTCGGCTCGTCGAGGATCAGCAATTGCGGTTGCTGGGCCAGGGCGCGGGCGAGGATCACACGCTGTTTTTCACCGCCGGAAAGGGTGGCGAAGGCGTGGTCTTCGAAGCCCTTGAGGCCGACCGATTCGAGGGCGTTGGTCGCGAGTTTTCGGTCTTCAAGGGTGTCGCCATCAAACAGGCCTTTGTGCGGCGTGCGGCCCATGGCGACCACTTCTTCGACGGTCAAACCGAAGGCATCGGGGAACTCCTGCAACACCACCGCGATGCGTTGCGCGCACCAACGAGAGGATTGCTTCCAGACGTTGTGATGGTCGAGTTTGACCTCACCGCTTTCCGGTTTGCTGAAACGATAGGCGCAACGCAACAGGCTGGTTTTGCCGCTGCCGTTGGGGCCGATCAACCCGACGAACTCACCGGCAGCCACGTGCAGCGATGCGTCACGCAGCTGGAACTGGTGATGGCAATGGCCGTGACCCAGGGGTGTCCAGGCGAGGTTCGTGAGGTTCAGCGAGGTCATTTCATTCCTGATGATCGTTCAAGTCAGCACACACCTGTGGCGAGGGAGCTTGCTCCCGCTCGGCTGCGCAGCAGTCGCAAAACCAGACAATGCGCAGTGTCAGAGAAAACCGGCGCGCCTGGTTTTGGGGTCGCTTCGCAACCCAGCGGGAGCAAGCTCCCTCGCCACAAGAGCATTCCATCTTTTAAAAGGTGTAATCAGCGGTGACAAAAAACGATCGCGGCTCGCCGAGGATCCACTGCTGGCCCTCATTGTATTGGCTTTGCGCGTACTGACGGTCAAACAGATTGTTCACCTGCACCCCCAGCGTCGTATTACGCAGCGCTTTCCATGACAGCGTGGCGTCCACCACGGTGTAGCTCGGCAGTTCGTTCTGGTTGGTCATGTCTGCAAAACGCGCATCGACATAGCGCACACCGGCCCCGGCCTTCAGGTCATCGTTGATCGCTTTGCTCAGCCACAGATTCGCCGTGCGCCGTGGCACGTCCACCGGGCGATTGCCGTTGCGCGACACTGGCACACCACTGACCACCTCTTCGAAGTCATCGTATTTGGCTTTGACGATGGCGGCGTTGGCCTGCAACTGCCAGGCGTGCGGCAGTTGCAGATCGAGGCTGGCTTCCAGCCCGTTGGACGATTGCTGACCGACCTGCTGCTTGAGCGTCGGATTGCCTGGATCATCGGTCAGCAGTTTCTTTTTGACGATGCGATAGGCCGCCAGGGTCCATTCGCCGCGTTGGTCCCAGAACATCTGCTTCACACCGATTTCGGTCTGCCTGGCGCTAGCCAGGTCATATTGCTGTTGGCTCGGGTTCAGGGAAATCAAACCGCCGACACCATCTGTGCTGGTGGCGTACTGGCCATAGAACGAGGTGTCC
Source organism: Pseudomonas sp. B21-015 (assembly GCF_024749285.1). NCBI lineage: Bacteria > Pseudomonadati > Pseudomonadota > Gammaproteobacteria > Pseudomonadales > Pseudomonadaceae > Pseudomonas > Pseudomonas sp. B21-015. The sequence goes on along the minus strand of NZ_CP087196.1, from coordinate 5,818,734 downwards.
GGTGTCACGGCAAACACCAGGCCAGCCTTCCAGTTGTTGCCGGTCAGGGGCTTGTCGCTTTGGCTACCATCGATCAGGTTGTCGCGGTCCACGTGCACGTAGTCGCGGCGCACACCGGTCACCAGGGACCAGCGTTCGCTCAGCTGGGTGCGGTTCTCGGCGAAGGCCGACATTTGTCTGGTGGTGGACTGGAACTGATCGCGGTACGGATCGGCACTCTCAAAGTTGCCGCGCTGCGGGTGATACAGATCGACCGGTTGGCCATCGGGCAAGACGTCAGTGAACGGCGAGTTGCTGTCGAGCTGGAAGCGGATGCGGTTGTAATCGACGCCGGTCACGGTCTGGCTGTCGAGACCGAACAGCGAGTGTTTGAAGGTGAAGGTCTGACGGTCGCCGACCTGTTCCTGCTTGTGGCCGATGCCGAAATAGCCGCTACGGCTGAGTTGTTGGTTATCGCGGTCGAAGTTGTAGTTCTCGGCGTTCTGCCAGCGACGTTGGGCCTTGAGGTAATAGAGTTCATTGCTCGAACTGATGTTCTCGGAAATCTGCCAGTCGCTGGTCAGGCGCGTCCATTGATCGTTGTAGTGTTGCTTGTCATTGCTGACGTTGTAGTTCTTGTCTCGCAGGCTCTCTTTGAAGTGCCCGTTGATCAGCGGCGTGCCGAAATAATTCATCGGCTTCTGATCGCCGTAATCATGGGCCAGGGTGAAGGCCAGATCATCCGTTGCCTGCCAACGCAGGGCGGCACTGATGAAGTCGCTGGATGAATCTCCACGGTCGACCCAACCGTTGCTGCGCAGGCGATTGAGGTTCAAGCGGTAGCTCAACGTATCGCTCAACGAACCGCCACTGTCGAAGGCCTGTTGCTGGCTGTCGTAGGAACCGTAACCGAGGCGAACGTGGTTTTCGATCTCGCCTTCAAAGGGCTTTTTCGGGATCACGTTGACCACTGCGCCGGTCGCGCCTTCGCCGTACAGCACCGACGCCGGGCCGCGCAGCACATCGACCCGCTCCACCGACCAGGTGTCGACCGGGAAGGTCACGGTGCCCATGCCGGAGTACATTCGGTTGCCGTCGAACAACTGCATCACCGAACCCTGCCCGGTAAAACCCCGCGCCGACAACGACGTGCCGCCATCGCCGGGCGTACCGGTGCGGCTGATCCCGGTGCTGCGCGACACCGCGTCCTGCACGTTGCGATCACCACGCGAGCGGACTTGTTCGCCGGTCAGGCTTTCGACACTGGCCGGGGTTTCCAGCGACGTCAGATCAAGGCGTGAACCGGCGGTGGTCGGGGTGTTCAGGCTGACGGTGTCGTCGTCAAAGGCCGGTGCGGTAATGGTGCCGGTCGGCAGAGTCAGCGGCTGCGCTTGGGCGCTGTTATTCATCGCGAGCAGGCAGAGGCCGGACAAGAGGTACTTGTTCATCGAGGCGGTGAGTCACTTCTTCAAAAGAAAACCCGCAGCATCCGGCTGCGGGCAAGGCGGTACATTTGAGTTATACAGTAACACTAAAAATGACCGGGAGATAAGCGCCGGAAGTCTACAGATCCCTCTATCCCGCGCATCTCGCCTGTTTCATGATGAAGGTGAGGTGGATTCAGTTTGCCGGCCCAAGCGCGACAGCAGCGTCCAATCCAATGCCCACACGACGACCAGCGAAGCCCCCACCAACGGAAACATCACCGCCAGCCCGAGCATGATGACCATCGCGGTTTTCCACTTCGGCAGATCATGACGCAGCGGCGGCACGCCGAATTTGCCCTGCGGGCGACGCTTCCACCAGATCACCACACCGCTGACGGCGCTGAGCAAAATCATCAGGCAGATCAGCAGCACGATGATCTGATTGAACGGGCCGAACATCTTGCCTTCGTGCAGCATCACGCCGACTTCCGTGGCCCGGGCGACGTTGCTGTAATGCTCCCAGCGCACGTCGGCGAGGACGTCGCCGGTGTATTGGTCGATATGCAGGGTGGCGTCGTTGCGCGGGTCGTCGGCGAACACCGCGAGGGTGAACACACCGGTGGCCGTGGTGGGGAAGGTGATGCTGTAGCCGGGCTCGACCTTGCGCTGCACGGCGATGTTCTGCACGTCTTGCAGGCTGATGGTCGGCGCTGCCGGACCGGCCTGTGTGCCGGTGTGAGCCATGTGTTCAGCGTGGTCGCCGGACATCGGCATCGGCGTGTTCTCCATGGCCCAGGGCACGGTCTGGCGCGTGGCGCTGTTGAGGCTGCGGGCCTCGACGTCGGACTTGGGCACGTCATTCCACATGGCGACCGGGAAGCGGTTCCAGAGGTTGGCGTATTGCTTGCCCCAGAACCCGGTCCAGGTCATGCCACTGAGCAGCATCACCAGCAAGAACGCCGCGCCCCAGAAACCGGTCACTGCGTGCAGGTCACGCCAGAGCACGCGGCCACGACTGTTCAAACGTGGCCAGAGAACCCCGGCGGACTGGCCGCGCGGCCACCACAAAAATAGCCCGGAGACCACCAGCACGACGCCCCAACCGGCGGCCAGTTCCACCAGCCGATCACCGACGGTGCCGATCATCAATTCGCTGTGAATCGAGCGCGCAATCGCTTGCAGATTCTTCTTCGCGTCTTGCTCGCCAAGGATGTCGCCGTGGTACGGATCGATGAACACGTTCAGTTCATGACCTTCATTGATCACCACAAATTGTGCACTGCGCTCGGCGTTGACCGGTGGCAGGTACTGCTTGATCCGGCCTTGTGGATACGCCTCTTTCACGCGTTTTAGCAGGTCGTCGGCGGTGACTGTGTGATGAGCGGCCGGGACGTTCAGCAGGCTGCCGTACATCAACGGATCGAGTTGCGGTTTGAACAGGTAGATGATGCCGGTCAGGGCCAGCATGACCATGAAGGGTGCGACGAACAGGCCGGCATAGAAATGCCAGCGCCAGGCCAGGTTGTAGAAATTCGGTTTGGGGTGTTTCATTCGTGTGCTCCGCCAGGCGTAGGTTTTTGTTCTTTAGTGCGGTTGCTGCGCAACCGATCGCGGGCGAGCCCGCTCCCACAGGTTCAACGTCGCCCGTGTGGGAGCGGGCTTGCCCGCGAAGCTTTTAGAAGCTCATATCCACCTTGGTCCAGAGCGTGCGCCCCGGTTCGTTGATGGCTTGCGGATCATTGGCCGGGAAGCCGAAACCGGCGTTGCCCGCCAGGTTCAAGTGTTCGGCGTAAGCCTTGCCAAACAAATTGTCGACGCCACTGCTGACCTTCCAGTTCTTGTTGATCCGGTACGCGCCGTTGAGCGAAAACACGCCAAAGCCCGAGCTTGTGTCGAAGTCTTTGCCGACCACGTTGCCCTTGTTCCGGTCGATGCGGTTCTGCGCCGCGACCACCCGCCACAGGGCGCCGGCGCTCCAGTTGTCTTCGCTGTAGGTCAGGCCGAAACGTGCATCCAGCGGCGGCATTTGCGGCAGGGCGGTGCCGTCGCTGCTGTTCTTGCCCCAGGCGTAGGCGAGGGTCGCGTCGGCTTTCCAGTGGGCTGTCAGCTTGTAGGCCGCACCGAGTTCGCCGCCCATGATTCGCGCGTCGATGTTCTCGGCTTGTGAGGTGGTGCCCATCATCCCGGGCGTGTAGTTGAACAGGATGTAGTCACGCACCTGGCCGACGTAACCCGAGGCCCAGGCTTCGAGGTCTTCGGTCTTGTATTGCAGGCCGAAGTCGAACTGGGTGGTTTTTTCCGGTTTGATCGAGTCGAACGCATTCACTGAACCGGCAGGGCCTGAGTTGGGCGAAAACAGCTCCCAGTAATCCGGGAAGCGCTGGGCATGACCGAGGCCCGCGTACAGCGTGGTCGGACTGTCGGCCAGGTCATGTTCGTAACGGACGAAACCGCTCGGCAGCGTATCGGCGCGGGTGTCGTCGGCCGTTGGGTTCGAGCGGGCCATCATCCCGGAGCCGATGGTCTGCCGGTAATCCTTGGCCGAGGCGCGATCCAGTCGTGCACCGGTGATCAGCCGATCACGGTCGGCGGCGTACCAGGTCAGTTCGCTGAACACGCCGTAATTGTGGAAGTCGGCGTCCTTGTTGCGTGGCACATCCTTGTAGGCGTCGACGCCCATCGCGCTGCGTTGGCGATGTTCGTTGGTTTGCGCATCCAGGCCACCGATCAGCTGCACATCGGCCCAGCGCCAAGTGGCTTTGATTCGCGCACCGAGGGTTCGACGGTCGACGTTAGAGGCCATGGGGCCGGCCATCATCCCGGTGCCGGACGGTGTGCGCAGGGTGTAGTTGTCCATCACGTGGTCAGCGTAGTTGTAGTAGACCTGCGCCTCGACCTTATCCAGTACCTCACCGATGTTTGATTGTTCGAAGCGCAGGCCCAGGCTTTCGCGCAAGAACTGCGAACCGTCCATGCCGCGCCCGGCGTAGCGGGCTTCGCCATCGCCTTTGCCGGCAGTCAGCTCCAGCAGCGTGTCGGCGCTCGGGGTCCAGCCGACAGCAACGTCGCCGTTCCACTTGTCATAGCGCGAAGGCACGGTGTCGTTGTCGCCGTCCTTGTAGTCGTCGGAATGCGCGGTGTTGCCGATCACCCGCACGTAACCCAGCGGCCCGCCGGCAGCGGCGTCCACCACTTTGTCGAAGCGGCCGTTGGAACCGGCCAGCACGCTGGCGTTCACCCGGGTGCCGAGTTCGCCGAAGCTTTCCGGCTCGCGGTCGAACAGGATGGTGCCAGCCGATGCGCCGGGCCCCCAGAGCACGGTTTGCGGGCCTTTGATGACGGTGAGTTTGTCGTAGGTTTCCGGTGAAATGTACGAGGTTGGCGCGTCCATGCGGCCGGGGCAGGCGCCGAGCATCATGCTGCCGTTGGTGAGGATATTCAGGCGCGAGCCGAACATGCCGCGCAGCACCGGATCGCCGTTGGTGCCGCCGTTGCGTACCAGCGCGAAACCGGGGATGGTCTTCAGATAATCGCCACCGTCGCTGGCCGGCACCGGTTGGCGCGGGTCCTTGGGGTTGGTGACGATGGTCAGCGGCGAACTTGGCGCAATGGCAGTGATCACCGTCGGGCTCAGTTCTTCGGTGTGGCCTGTGTGTTCATCGGCCAGCACCATCGGTGTCAGCAGCAAGCCGCAAAGGACGGCGGTGGCCTGCCTGAAACGAACGCAGGATTGGTTCAGGGCAAGAGAAGCCTGGGCAGTGCCCAAACGTGTGTCAGCAGAAAACCTGGACATGACAATTTCCATCGAACAGTCGTAAACGACACGGCCGGCAACCTGCGGCTGTCTTCTAAACCGTGTGAGAGCGGAGGTGGGTGTTTACGCGACGATGGGCGGCGCGCGGGTGCGGGCGCCGGGGAAGAAGGTTTGCCGGGCGTGGCCCAGGCGGGTGAAGGGTGTGGTGAAGGTGGTTGTCTGTGGATTGTTGAAGGCGACGAAGGACTGGCCGCCAGTGAGCGCCGGGCAATTGAACAGCAGGCTGCAATAGCCGCATTTTTCCCAGAGCGCATGATGGTCGGCTTTGGGTGGGCAGTGCTCGGCGGCGGGTTGCGCGCCATGCTCCATGGCCGACATGTCCATGGGCATGTCCATCGACATGCTCAAGGACATCGAGGCGCGCGAATCCATCGGCATCGACTGAGAAATCAGCGGACCGATAAAGATCATCAGCATGGCGAACAGGCTGATCCAGCTGCCACGCGTCAGGCTCATTGACTGACGACGTTGCACGGATGACCTGGCGCCAAGCGGGCGCATGGGCGATTTCAACGCGGGCGATTACTGAGCGTGCATATGCTCTTGCATGCCGTCTGGTGCCTTTTTCTGCACCGTGACCTCGACCGTCACATCGCCAGACTTCTCGAAGTGCATCGTCAGCGGAAAGCGCTTGCCGTCGCTCAACAGGCTGCGGTCTTTCAGCTCCAGCAGCATCACGTGATACGCCATCGGCGCGAAGGTGGCTTCGCCGCCAGCCGGAACCTCGACGCTGGGCACTTGCTGCATTTTCATCAGATCGTTTTGCATCACATGTTCGTGCAACTCGGCCTTGCCGGATATCGGCGATCCGACGCTGAGCAGCCGGTCAGCGGTTTTGCCGCTGTTGTGAATCACGAAATACGCCGCGACGGTGGGCGCATTGGGCGGCAACTCTTGCGACCACGGATCGGCGATCTCAAGCTCGCCAGCCTTGTATTCGTGGGCATTGGCAAAACAGGCAGGCAGCAGCAACACAGCCAGAACGATGAGTTTGTTCAACATGGCAGTTCTCCAGAACGATTCAAAACGCAGGTCACTTGCGAGAAGGAATCACACCAGAGGGGACGCGCGGGGGTTGAGACTGGGCCATTGCTGGCGCGGTGTCGGTGTGTCGAGCGTGGCAGGCGGCAGGCTTCGATTGGCCTCGAATCGCGCGAAATACAATTGCGGAGCATGCCCCGGTAGCGCCACTAACGGTGCGGAACCCGAGCAACACCAGCAATGTTGCATGTTGGAATGGTCGTCGCTCTGCGGAGCTTTCTGCTCGATAGCGCCGAGGGAAATCGCCACCAGCTTCGTGCCGCTGGAAGTACAGAAACTGCCCCACAACAACTGCTCGGCAGGCGATTTCGCCGTCTGCGCCATCGCTCCGGACATCGGCATGGCGAGCATGTTGAACAGCACTGCAAAGCAGGCGATCCAGGCAAATGCAAGCCGTTGTCGGGACATGAGGGCAGATCCGGTTGAGTGGGCAATCAGGCGCGGCTATTTAGCCTGATCAGGGATGATAAGTAAAAAGGCCGCGTGCGGTGTGGTGTCGCAGCAGACTTCAAACGAGTGTAGCGGTATCGATTGGAAATGCCGGATGAGTTGAGGCTAATCCACAATCCTGTGGCGAGGGAGCTTGCTCCCGTTGGACTGCGCAGCGGTCCCTTTCTTTTTTGAGATAGGGGGGCCGCTTCGCGGCCCAACGGGAGCAAGCTCCCTCGCCACAATTATTTACGCGTCCGTTAGATTGCGCTTCCCCAGTTCTGCCAGCACCTCATCCACCGCCTCAAACCCCCGCTCAACCCCCGGCAACACCGGCCGCTTCAACACCAGCACCGGCACTCCACGTTCCCGCGCCACTTCCAGTTTCGGCTCGGTGGCGGTGCTGCCGCTGTTCTTGCTGATCAGCACGTCGATCTGCCGACGTTCGAACAGTTCGCGTTCATCCTCGATCAGAAACGGCCCACGCGCGCCGATCACTTCGCAGCGCTCGTTACCCGGATAAACGTCCAGTGCACGCAAGGTCCAGAATTGCTCCGGCGGGATTTCGTGCAGGTGCTGCAGCGGCTCGCGTCCGAGGGTGAACAGCGGTCGACGGAAAGACTTAAGCGCTTCGATCAGCTCGGCCCAGTCACTGACTTCGCGCCAATCATCCCCGGCTTGTGGTTGCCAGGCCGGACGCCGCAAAGCCCAGCAAGCAATGCCGCTCAACTTCGCGGCGGTGGCGGCGTTCTGGCTGATTTGCGCTGCGTAGGGATGGGTCGCATCCAGCAGCAGGTCAATGCCTTCATCCCGGATGAATTGCGCCAGACCTTCAGCGCCGCCATAGCCGCCAACCCGAACCTGGCAGTTCAGATCCGTTGGCACACGCCCGACACCGGCCAGGCTATAGATGTGTTCCGGCCCCAGGGTCCGGGCAATGGCCAATGCTTCAGTCACACCACCGAGCAACAACACACGCTTCATTGGAAAACTCCCGCATGGCCGACAATCCCGCCCTGGCGATCGATGGCGAACACTTCGACCTGAACCTGCGCCGGCACCACGCTGCGGGCAAAGTCCAGGGCGTGCTGACACACCGCGTCGCCGAGCGCGATCCCGGCGGCGCTGGCCATCGCCAACGCCTGCTGACTGGTATTGGCGTCGCGGATCGCTTGTTGCAACGCCTCATCGGCGCCAACCGCTGCGGCCCATTCAGCCAGTTGCGGCAGGTCGATGCTTGAATGCCGACTGTGCAAATCCATGTGCCCGGCCGCCAGTTTGCTGATCTTGCCGAAGCCGCCGCACAGGCTGAGTTTATCCACAGGCACTTTGCGCAAATGCTTGAGCACCGCGCCGACGAAGTCGCCCATTTCGATCAGGGCGATTTCCGGCAGATCGTAGACTCGGCGCATGGTGTCTTCGCTGGCATTGCCAGTGCACGCGGCGATGTGCAGGTAACCGTTGGTTTTGGCCACGTCGATGCCTTGATGGATCGAGGCGATGTAAGCCGCGCAGGAGAATGGCCGGACGATGCCGCTGGTGCCGAGGATCGACAAGCCGCCGAGAATCCCCAGTCGCGGGTTCATGGTTTTCAGCGCCAGGGCTTCGCCGTCCTCGACGTTCACCGTGACCTCGAAACCACCCTGGTAATCCAGCTCCTCGGCCAGCCGCGTCAGGTGCTCGCTGATCATCTTGCGCGGCACCGGGTTGATCGCCGGTTCGCCGACGTTCAGCACCAGCCCGGGACGGGTGACGGTACCCACGCCACGGCCGGCGCTGAAGCGGATGCCTGGCTCGCTGCGCAGGCGCACCTGGGAAAAGAGCAGGGCGCCGTGGGTCACGTCCGGGTCGTCGCCGGCGTCCTTGATCGTTCCGGCTTCGGCGCCGTCGTTCATCAGCCGACAGAATTCCAGGCGCATCTGCACCCGTTTGCCTTTGGGCAGAATGATCTCGACGGCGTCCGCTTCAACGCCACCAAGCAGCAGGCGTGCCGCCGCGAGGCTGGTGGCGGTGGCGCAGCTGCCGGTGGTCAGGCCGCTGCGCAGCGGGGCGGGTTGTTCGGCGGTTTCGTCACGCATCGAGGGGTTTCGTCACGTCCAGCAAGGTAATCGGCAGCGCCTGACGCCAGGTATCGAACTCGCCCAGTGGTTGCGCCTGAGCGACGTGAATGCGGGTCAGTTCACCGCCATGCCGTTCACGCCAGGCCATCAGGGTCACTTCGCTTTGCAGGGTGACGGCGTTGGCGATCAACCGGCCACCGGGTTTGAGTTGCGCCCAGCAAGTGTCGAGCACACCTTCGCGGGTGACGCCGCCACCGATGAAAATCGCATCCGGGCGTTCGAGTCCGACCAAGGCTTGTGGTGCCTTGCCACGAATCAATTGCAGGCCGGGGACGCCGAGGGCATCGCGGTTGTGTTCGATCAACAGCTGCCGCCCTTCATCAGCTTCGATCGCCAGCGCCCGGCAACTCGGATGAGCGCGCATCCATTCGATGCCGATCGAACCGCTGCCAGCGCCGACGTCCCACAGCAGTTCGCCGGGTGTCGGAGCAAGGCGGGCGAGGGTGATGGCGCGTACATCGCGCTTGGTCAGTTGGCCGTCATGCTGGAAGGCTGAGTCCGGCAGGCCGGCCAGTCGGGACAGGCGCGGGGTGTTCGTTTCAGCGATGCATTCGATGGCGATCAGGTTCAGGTCGGCGATCGCCGGGTCAGTCCAATCGTTGGCGACACCTTCGATGCGTCGTTCGGCTTCGCCGCCCAGATGTTCCAGCACGGTGAGGCGACTCGGCCCGAAACCGCGCTCGCGCAGCAACGCCGCGATGGCCGCCGGACTCTGACCGTCGTTGCTCAACACCAGCAAGCGCACACCACTGAACACATGGGCGTTGAGCGCGGCGACGGGGCGGGCGACTACCGAAAGCGTCACCACGTCCTGCAACGGCCAGCCCATTCGCGCTGCCGCGAGAGAGCAAGAAGAGGGCGCCGGCAGAATCAGCATCTGTTCGGCGGGCACTTGCCGCGCAAGGCTGGCGCCCACGCCAAAGAACATCGGGTCGCCGCTGGCCAGCACACAAACCGGCTCGCCACGCTGTGCCAGCAATGGTTCAAGGGAAAACGGGCTGGGCCAGAGCTGCCGCTCGCCGCGAATGCACACCGGCAATAAATCCAGTTGCCGCTGGCCGCCGAAGATCCGCGAGGCGCCCAGCAGGGCGCGACGGGCGTTCTTGCCCAGGCCCTTGAAGCCGTCTTCACCGATACCTACTACTGTCAGCCAGGGTGACATCTGCCGTCCTCAAAAAAAGTCCACAAACGGACTGTTCCGACGGGCAGGCTTTTCATGCCGTCGGACAAAGCAGGCATAATACCGCGCCTTCGCCCGCGAAGCGCCTTTCCCACACAGCCGGTCGCCCCTTTGAACGAACGCCCGATGTCCACCGCCTTACGCCCCTCGGCCTGCCCGGGGTTGCTGCGTATTGTCCCGGCACTGGATGGCGGTATCTGTCGGATCAAATTGAATGGCGGCTCGATCAGCGCGGTTCAGGCTGAGGCGGTGGCCAGTGCGGCCGAACGCTTTGCCGGGGGCGTGATCGAGGCGACCAACCGCGCCAACCTGCAGATTCGCGGGATTGGCAGCGAGCAGGCGGCCTTGATCGACAGCCTGCTCGCCGCAGAATTAGGCCCGCATACCGCGGCGGGCGACGATGTGCGCAATTTGATGCTTAGCCCGACCGCGGGGATTGACCGGCACATGCGCTTTGATACGCGTGCGCTGGCCGAACAGATCCTCACCAGCCTGCAAAGCCATGAGCGTTTTCACCAGTTGAGCGCCAAATTTGCCGTGCAACTCGATGGCGGCGAAAGCCTGGCGATGCTCGAACATCCTCACGACCTGTGGTTGAGCGTCGTTGAGCTAGAGGGTGAGTGCGTGCTGGCCTTCGGTCTGGCGGGTTGCCCGACCCAGGCTCCGTCGGGCGCGGTGCGACTGGAGGACGGCCATGCGTTGGTGATCGCGGTGCTTGAGTTGTTCCTCGATCTGGCGCGTCCCGACCAGACGCGCATGCGTCATCTGCTGGCCGAATACCCGGTGGCCGGGTTTGTCGCTCAAGTGGCCGAACGTGTGCCGCTACTGTCCATCGTGAGCGAGCCGCGCGTTACGAACTCAAGCGTTCTGCACTCTCGTGTTCTGCACATAGGCGCTCATCCTCAGCGTGAAACCGGTCGTGTCTATGTCGGCGCGACGCCGCCTCTGGGCCGGCTCGATCCCGCCATGCTTCGGGGCGCGGCACAACTGGCCCGTGAACGGGGCGATGGCAGTCTGCGCTTCACACCTTGGCAAAGCCTGCTGCTGCCAGATATCCACGAAGACGACGCCGCTCAAGTTATCCACAGCCTGGAAAGTTTGGGCCTGCGCTGTTCGGCAGACGATGCCTTGGCGCATCTGATCGCCTGCACCGGTTCGGCGGGTTGCGGCAAAGGCCTGTCCGACACCAAGGGTGATGCCCTGCAACTGGCGGCGTTGCTGCAACGTCACGGCCAAGTCTTTGATGTGCATCTGTCTGGCTGCGCGCGTTCCTGCGCGGCGGCGCACGTCACGCCAGTGACTTTGCTGGCCGTCTCACCCGGTCACTACGACCTCTATTTTCGCGATGCAGCGCAGCCGGGTTTCGGCGCGCTGCACGCACGCAACCTTACTATTGAAGCGGTCGCGGCCTTGCTCGACGCCCGCTCACGGAGTTCCTTTGATGCTTGATTACATCCGCGACGGTCAGGAGATCTATCGCAACTCCTTCGCGATCATTCGTGCCGAGGCCAACCTCGCGCGCATTCCGGCCGACCTGGAGAAACTCGCGGTGCGGGTGATCCACGCTTGCGGCATGGTCGAGGCCATCGACGGTCTGCAGTTTTCCGAAGGCGCCGGCAAGGCCGGGCGCGATGCACTGGCCGCTGGCGCGCCGATTCTGTGCGACGCGCGGATGGTCAGCGAAGGCGTGACCCGCGCGCGTTTGCCTGCCAATAACCCAGTGATCTGCACCCTGCGCGACGACAGCGTCCCGGAGCTTGCCCGCGAGTTGGGCAATACCCGTTCCGCCGCCGCGCTGGAGCTGTGGCGCCCGCACCTGGAAGGCAGCGTGGTGGTGATCGGCAATGCGCCGACCGCACTGTTTTATCTGCTGGAAATGCTCGACGCCGGCGCGCCGAAACCGGCGCTGATCCTCGGCTTCCCGGTGGGCTTCGTAGGCGCCGCCGAATCCAAGGCGATGCTCGCGGCGGACAGCCGTGGCGTTCCTTTCGTCATCATGCAAGGCCGGCTGGGTGGTAGTGCCATGGCCGCCGCCGCCGTCAACGCCCTCGCCACGGAGATCGAATGATGCAGCAACCTGGACGTTTGATTGGCCTGGGCGTCGGCCCCGGTGATCCGGAACTGATTACCGTCAAAGCCTTGCGCCTGCTGCGCGAATCACCGGTGGTGGCGTACTTCGTCGCCAAGGGCAAGAAGGGCAATGCGTTCGGCATCATCGAAGCGCATCTGCAGGACGCACAAACCCTGCTGCCGCTGGTTTACCCGGTGACCACCGAAGCGCTGCCGGCGCCGTTGTCGTACGAACAAGTGATCAGCGATTTCTACGATGCCGCCGGCGAAGAAATCGCCGCGCATCTGGATGCGGGCCGTGACGTGGCGGTGATCTGCGAAGGCGATCCGTTCTTCTACGGCTCCTACATGTACCTGCACGATCGTCTGGCCGAGCGTTATGAAGCCGAAGTCGTGCCGGGTGTCTGCTCGATGCTCGGCGGCGCGTCGGTACTCGGTGCGCCGTTGGTGTATCGCAACCAGAGCCTGTCGGTGTTGTCGGGTGTGTTGCCCCACGAAGACCTCAAGCGGCGCCTGGCCGATGCCGATGCGGCGGTGATCATGAAACTGGGGCGCAACTTCCCCAAGGTCCGTCAGGTGCTGGAAGAGCTCGGTCTGGCGGAGCGCGCGCTGTACGTGGAGCGCGCGACCATGGCCAATCAGAAAATCGTGCCGCTGGATCAGGTCGAGCCGATGTCCTCGCCGTATTTCTCGCTGATCATCGTTCCCGGTGAAAGGTGGCAAGGCTGATGGCCCATTCCGCTCCGGCGATTGTCATTCTCGGCAATGGCAGCCTCGCGACCGCACGCAAGATTGCGCAGCTATACCCCGGCGCACTGATCCATGGACTGGCCGCACGGGTGGAAGGCGCTGACCGTGTTTATCACGAGTTCGGCGCAACCCTGCGCGAGCTTTATCAACAGAACACGCCGATCATCGCCCTCTGCGCGGCGGGGATTGTGATTCGTACCCTGGCACCGTTGCTGCTGGAGAAGGGGGCCGAGCCACCGGTGCTGGCCGTGGCTGAAGACGGTAGCGCGGTGGTGCCGCTGCTTGGCGGCCTCGGCGGGGTGAATGTCATGGCGCGAGAGATCGCTGCCGGGTTGCAGGTCGCTGCGGCGATCACCACCAGTGGTGAATTGCGCTTTGGCACCTGCCTGCTCAATCCGCCCAGCGGTTATGCCCTCGGCGATCTGGAGCTGGGCAAGCGTTTCGTCTCTGACCTGCTCGCCGGGCACGGCGTGCGTATCGAAGGAGGGGCGCCGTGGTTGGATCAGGCGCAACTGCCGGAAGATCCGCAGGCGCAGCGTTCGATCCATGTCGGCACTGCCGAGCGTGAGGCGAGCGCCAACGAACTGCTGATTTATCCGCGCAGCGTCGCGGTGGCGGTGAGTGCCGAAGTGGCTGATCTGCCGAACAGGGTTCGCGCGGCATTGCAGCAGGCGAAAGTGGCAGTGCAAGCGTTGGCGTGCCTGGTGGCGGCTGATGATTTGATCGCCAGTGCGGCATTGCGTGAAGCGGCGCTGGAGCTCGGTGTGCCACTGCGCTTCGTAGCGGCGGCAGCCGATGGCGGTGAGTTGGCGCGCAGCGCGGTGCCCGATGCAACGATCATTGCGGTGGCGCAGTGCCTGGCCATCGCCGTCGCGGCGCAGCCATTGGACGTGACACAGATTGGCCGCCCGCGCGGGCGTCTGGCGGTGATCGGTCTCGGACCGGGCGCGGCCGAATTGATGGTGCCTGCCGTGAAGGCCGAACTGGCGCGGGCCACCGACGTTCTGGGTTACGAAACCTATGTGCGTATGGCCGGTCCCTTCCGCTCCGATCAGGTGCAGCATTGCACCGACAACCGCGAGGAGATGCAGCGTGCCCGTCACGCCTTCGAACTGGCGGCTCAGGGCCGTTCGGTGATCGTGGTGTCGTCCGGCGACCCGGGTGTGTTCGCCATGGCGGCAGCGGTGCTTGAGGCGTTGCACGAGTCGAGCGATCCGGCCTGGCACAACGTCGATCTGGAGATTCTGCCGGGGGTTTCCGCTTCCCTCGCGACGGCCGCTCAGGCCGGTGCGCCGCTGGGGCATGACTTCTGCGTGATGTCGCTGTCGGACAACCTCAAGCCGTGGTCGATCATCGAGAAGCGCCTGGATCTGGCTGCGGAAGCGGATCTGGCGCTGGCCTTCTATAACCCGATTTCCCGTTCGCGGCCATGGCAGTTGGGCCGTGCTCTGGAAATCGTCGCACAGCACCGTACGCCTGAAACCCCGGTGGTTCTGGGCCGTGATATCGGTCGGCCCGGCCAGACGCTGCGGGTGACCACACTCGGTGCGCTCACACCGGAGCAAGTGGACATGCGCACCATGGTGCTGATCGGCTCGTCCACCACCTGCGTGTTCCCCCGCGCCGAAGGGGGTGACTGGGTATACACACCGCGCTGGTATGGCAGCAAACCCCTCTGCTGAACCCTGGCGGCCCGTTCGGGCCGCCTTCATCACCTGAATCCCGCTATTTCCCCGATTGTTACGGCATTTGTGGGCGTAAGCCTGTTCGGTCATTTGAGTGGGATTGGGTTGTCTGTCCAGGAAGAACTTTGATCCTGCGTTGTAGGAAGTTTTACTTTGATGTCGGTGTTTTTCAAGGCGTGACAACTCATTACTTAAGATGATTGTTATGAGGTCAGGCTTATAAAGGGTTTTTCGCGGCTCTAGTGTATAGGTCGCCACTCCACGAGTTAGTGTGCATAAATCTGTAACATTGAATGTGATATTGGCTTCGTAATTAATTGAATTTCTTGTTGCTTGAGCAATGTTCAAGTGGTGGGTTAGTTTTGCTTTTGTGTTTTTGATATTGGTTGATTTTATAAAGCTTATGTAACGTTTTGCTCAATGTTAAATCTGTGGGTGTTCTCGATGCTCGTCTAGGAATGGCGACGCTTTTTTGTACTTATTGCAAATCAGTGGAGTGTGCGAGTGCCTGAACGTGGGTGTGGGATCATGAATGTCTAAAGTCGATCCCGGCTATTTATATACGATAAATGGAAGTGTTGTTTATGAGCGAGTCTAAGTTCTCGATTGCGGATGGCTACGTCAATTTTGTGGATCTGTTTAAACGTGAGGACCTTGAACAGGCCTTGATATCGCGCAAGGGCACCGATCAATACGATGCGGTGTTCCGATATTACTCCGGTTGTATCGGTATGCAGGACTCTCCACAACTGTTGGAGCCGTTGGGGCTGCTCAAGCAAGCGTTGGGGGCCTTGGAGGGCGGTGGCCGGAGCCGCCGCGCCGCCGCGTCGGAACCGCCAACGAGTCCTGGCGTTGCCGGGGCTCCTGATTTGGCGGACATCTACAACAGAGTGGAGGGTTTCGAGGCACGCCTGCACAACGGCCTTGAACAGCTGAAGTTACCCGCCACCGAAGTGCCGAAAAATCTGCATTTTGTCTGGCTTGGGGGCGGCGTCGGGGAGATTCAGCGCGACTACATCAACATTTGGAAGCAGGTGATGGCCAAGGATGGCTACGGGCTGAATGTCTGGTATGACAGTGATGGGTTGCTGGTACACGAAACCAACCGAATCATTGTCGAGGCGGCAAAGGCTGATGTGTTGTCCGGTGAAGGGCAAAAGGTTACCTCCGGCCATGATTTGGCCGATCTTTATGAAGAACGAGCCACGGCGTTGAAGCGCCAGATGTACAGGCACATCAATCAGGCGATCGAACTCGGTAAGAGTGCTGATCAGGCGCGCATGGACTTACTGGTTCGCGGCTATGGTCAGGACGAGGCAATCCTGCAGACCCTGCGGGATAAAAACGCTCAAGTCATGGCCAGCCTCAATGATGGACACATCCGGTTGCGCGATGTTCATGAGCTCCAGGCATTCTCTCGGCTGGGAGGTTTTTATAACCGTGAAATGTCTTTGCGCGGCAATCTCGCAGCGGCCTCGGACATTGTGCGGGTACTGGTCGAATACGGCGAAGGCGGGATTTATAACGATGTGGATTTCTTGCCGCCGCTTGTTCAGAAACTGGCAGGCATTGCAATTAACGAACTGGAGTTCGACGCACGGCTCGGTATTTTGCAGCTGTTACTGGACCACAATCCTCACTGGATGCCGAACCGCCAGAATTTGCGCAGTCGCTATACCAACTATATCGGGCGAATCCCCGCGACGCACCGCGATGCCCTGGAGCGGTTTGCCAAAAGTGCGCCTACGTTAGAACAGGTGTTTGCTCCACTCAAGGATCGCGATGTTCAGCCCGACAGTTTGCGGTTGGCGATGATCGACAACGGCGAGTCCAATGCGCTGATTATTAGCCATCCAGGGTCGGCCGCGCTGGAAGCCATCATCGAGCGCTTCGAGATCCACCAGCGTGTACTGCTGGCAGTTGAACTTCAGGCCGACAAGCGCAAAATCAAATACCACGATGGCAATAGCATTTATAGGTTAACGGAGGAAGTGCTCAGGGACGAATTCGATATCTTCGATCAAAAAGCCGGCGGCGATGATTTTCGGGCCAGTGACTTGTGCAGGGGGATAGGCGATTACTTCAGTGACGGCATCCGTCCCCAAGCTCAGGGCTCGATATTCTTGACGGGGCCGGGGGCTGTGCGGGCCGGTCTAGTGGACTACGAAAGCAAGCTTTTGACGCCGGGTGGCGCTGATGCATTTCGGGATGCCTTACGGTTGCACACAGGGTTCAACAACGCAACGGAGGAGGATAGGGACCACTCGTGGAAAGAAAACGCTGAGAACATGGAGGCTTGGCTCGAAGCGGAAAAAAAGCGCTGGACCGACGGCGAATTGAAAGCCCATTACAAAGGAAACATGGCAGAACTGCTCAAGCACCAGAGCATTGATTTCGATGAAGGCTGGCCGGTGATCGAGGGGCGCCATGTATTGTCCACCGACCTGTTGCAGCATCTGGCCGATGAGTTGGGTGAACCGTTCATGCGCATGATGAATCGCCGCCATAACGGTGCGGTGACCTTCGACAAGGCTGTCTCACTGAGTTTCGATGAGCGTCAGTCGATCCGCGCCCAAAGTGCCAGGACACTGCCCCCTGCATCATTGAGCGATCCGCAGACGCAACAGTTGTCGCTTGATGAACTCTTGAGTCGACTCGCCAAGGGTAGTGTCGAAGTCGCTCAGTTGAGCCCCTTGCAACGTCTGTTGCTCGGTGCCTTGACCGGCGCGCAAACCCTGGATAATCGCAGCCTTGATGCGGCTCGCCCGCAGTTGGAGAAGCTGGCCAGCAACCTCCGCGAACTGGGGACGGCGGGCCGTTACTCGGTGATCGAGTACGCGCTGTACCAGCGCCAGGCTCCGGCTTTTCTGGCCGGGCTTGTAAGCCCTGTCGATCAGCCCCCGACGTATTCCGAAACCGCCTTGGGACTGAAGAAAGATGCACTGGAACAACCGCTGACTTTGCGCCAGTGGGGCAAGCAGGTCGCTAAAATTCAGCGCGTGGCGAAACTCGAATACCGCGACCGGATCAGCGAGCAAATGGGAGAAGTGCTGGCGAGCTTCGATCAAGGCAGTTTCAAAATGGTGCCACAGGACTTGTTGCTCGAAGGCACGGGCGACCGGGTCGCCGGGCGCTGCTACCCATTGGCGCTGGCCATGGCTGCTGCTCTTCATAAAGGCAACAATGCGGCAAACACATTGCGGGAGCGCTTTTACCTGGCCGTCACTGAGCCTGAGGCCAGTGATTCAAGGGTGTTTGTGAACATGATCGAAGAGCTGCGTGATGCCCCTGTCGATGACATCGGCAAGCCATTGATGCGCTCTGAACTGACTCAGATCGTAGCGATGCTGGAAGAGAAAACAGCCACTACTACCATGATGCTCAACTCGGACAACCACTCGATGCTGGTGGCGAAAGTCTTCGAAGGCGAGCGCAGCATTTATCTTCTTTACGACCCGAACTTCGGAATCTGCGAGTTTGTTACACCCCTGGCGTTCAATGATGCATTGACGCACTTTTTCGTCAGTAAGCAGATGGCCAGGCATTACGCAGCCTTTGGCGATGCGCAGAGGCCGACCTTCGATCTGATCGAGCTCGACGGCGTCAGCCTGAACAAGATGGTGCTGGCGTCCGGTATCGAAGTGTCAAGCTTGTCCAAACCCGGCGCTTTGCCTGAACAAACGCTGTCACGGGTTCGACAACGCGTGGCCAGTGCCCGTGGGCGATCGCTGGTGAGCAATGTAGCGCTGGGCAGCTCTTTGCTGGAGTTGGATGCTCACTGGTGGGGAGAACAGATCGCCCAGGCGACAAGGCAGTTGCAGACCCAGCACCAATTATCGGCGGATGCCGTCCCGTTGTTCGAGACGTTGGAGGTTACGCCGAGCGGGGAATACAAGATCAGTCTGGTCGACCCCAAGGTTGAGCAGACCATGGCGCATGTCACGAGTGATGATCACCGGTTTCTCAGGATAAAGGCGTTTCTCTCCGGGCTTTTCGAGACGTTGGCCAGCAAACAACGGTCGCCAGTCTCCGAGTTCGATCCGACTGAGGCGGGCAGTGTCCATACGCTCAATGCCGGTTTCACCATACAGGCTTTGATGAACGCGCTGCGACATCATGAAGGCGCGGCAAGTGGTGGTGACAATGCGCTGACCACCGCTATTCGCCTGCATGCTTATGTGAACTATGCCCAGCTTGCCCATGGCAATGTCGTGGATGTCATTGGCATTGTAAAACTGGTTCGCCAGGCACTGGACGATGAAAAGCTGATCGCCAGAACCAGCGCGCCACTCGTGCAAAGAGCCTTGGGGCATATTGCCAACGAAGGGGTGGGTACGGTGTTGGGACTGGTGAATGTCGGCTTTGATATTTACCAATTGAGCCACGCAGCCAATGACATTGAAAAGGCACAGTTCGGGACGCAGTTGGCGTTCGACTCCGCCAGCGTGGTATTGGCCGCTGCAGGCCTGGGTGCCGCACTTGCAGGTGCGGGTACGGTTGCTGCGGTATTGGGAGGCGGCGGGGTGATTCTGGGCGGGTTGGCGGTGGGCGTTGCTGCGCTGGCCGAAGGTTTTGCCACCATTGCGGAGGAGGCCAAGGAGGTCGCGCTGTTTTTCGATGGGCTGGAAAAGGCTTATTTGCAAGGCGGCTATCACCTGGATAAGGCGTCGAATGCCTGGATTGCACATCCATCGCTGGTATTCGCCGAGTTGGATTTGCACGCATCCACTGTCCGTTTCGACAGCCCGAAGCTGTTTCCGCTTCGGGACCATTTTGGGGTTCCGGATTTCGACGTGGATTACGCTCGCGCCACCGACATTCGCCAGGGTCTTGAATTGCCCGGCTCGGCACCTTTCTCACCGCAGGCAGGGCAAACGATCGTTCTGCCTTGCACACCCAAGACGTGGTACGGCTACGAATACAAGTTGCTGCCGTTTGTCACGTTTCGTCATGCCGGTGGATTCGACACGGCACGTCGGCTGGAGAAAAAGAACGAACAGGGGCAATGGCAGTTCCTGTTTTCGTTCTACTCATTTCCCGGTGAGTACGTGGTCAACCGGTTGAACCCCGTATACAAGCCAACGGTTTTCAACGTTCGTCTCGACAACATCGAGCGCTCTCTGGTGGTGCCCGTGCTGCCGAAGATGTGGCACGGCATGGCTTCCTACCGGATAGAAGGGGCAGGTGCTCTATGTTCTGTACTGCTCAACCCAGGTGTGAGCCTCGAACTCAATGCGCCGGGTCATAATGCGATGCGCTGGGTGCTGCTGGCTCCCTGGCTGGCGGAGGCAGACATCCGGATAGAAGCCGCGGGTCGACTTGTTTCAAACACCTTGGATGTGAAATTCAGTGGCAATGGCGCTCACGATGTATTGCTCAAGCTGGCTGGTAACAAGATCATGCGCGTTGATCTTGTTGCCCTGCGGTTGGAGGTGGTCGAAGAAGATGCGGATCCGGCGCTCGGGGAGCAAGCGTTGCTGGATCATTTCAAGTCACTGGCCCTTGAGCATCGACTGGCCATGCCATATACCCCCGTTCATGAGTTTGTCGTTCCATTCGAAAAGCCGGATGAGCCCAGGACGGTGGCCGCGTATTACGACTCGGCTCGGGATCGCTTTCTGTATATACGCGATTCAAAAGTGATATTGGCCGATGAGGCCATATTGGGAGCAGTGGCGGAGGACTTTGCCTACTTCTATCACCCTGAGAGTTTTGATGTCTGGCAGGTCGACGCAACCACCGGCACGCTGGTTCAGAGCTATCGTCTACTCATACCGCAGGGCAAAGCGACCATTATCCGATGCGAGGTGACGGCCCATGGTGCTGTCCAGGTCGTGCAGCAGTTCATTCGAAAGGACGGTCAGCATGATGAACTGACCTACCTGATCCATGACCGTGCGGTGTGGCTAAGTTCGATCACCCTGGGTCTGGTTCCCGCACTCCAGCCAGTTCTGGACGCGGACAGGCTGACTGACTGGAAGCAGGTGCTGGGCGATTATATATTGCCGAGAGAATCAACGAATACCGTGAACTGGCGTCCCGGTGCACTGGTATCGATTTGTTGGCAGCTGGATGACAAGCGTCGAGATCTGATCTGGGTCCGGGACAGTGACGGCTTGACCATCCGTGCACCGGCCAGGCGTCACCGTTTGCGGGGATGGACAGACTCGATCAAGGCTTTGGCCGACCTTCTGCTCATCGCTCCCGCTGGGGTCGAGGGTGAAGTGTTTGTCACCTTCGACAAAACTGACCGAAGACTCGTGCGACAGCAAAGGTCGATAGTGAATGGTCGCGCACAATGGTCCTCCAGCGGAATCGGCCCACAGGGGTTGAAAAATGTTGTCGCCGTTGAGCAGGGCTTTCTTGCGCTGACCGACTCCGGCCTGTTCTTTAATATGATGCCGGACGGGCATCTGCGATTGGGCGGGTTGACTGAGTCCTGGCTCAAAGATCGAACCCAATGGTGGTCCGCACTCGCAACGGTGGCGACACAGTACCCGGTGTCGAGCTTTGCCATCCTGGGCTTGACAGGCTTGCAGGGCAATGCCGGTTTGTGCGCCTGGTACCTTGATGATCGACTGCTACTCGCGGACCTGGGGCAGGGGAAAGAAGTACGGTTGCTGAGTATTACTCCGGACAACCAGGCCGTCTGGCTGTTCGATCTTTCAACCGGCAAGATTGTCCGCCAAGGTTTTATCGATCCGGACCACTTGGACGCGGCATTTGCCCAGGGAACGAAGCTGTTACAGGCTGAGGCATTGCCGACCCCCATGCAGGAGTGGGCGCCCTGGACCTTTATCGACGTGACAGTGGAAGGCGCTGGCCTGAGGGCAACGACTCGTGAAGGCGTGGAGATGGATTTACAGCACAACGAACCGGCACGGATTACGGGCGTTGACAGCCATTGGGTCGCTGCACTGGAAGGTGAATTGCGTGACGGATTGGCGGCGCTGGCGAACGAACATCGATGCGCTGACTTTCTTTGCGTCAAAGACCCTGACTACTTGCAATGGTACGTGGTCCGGACCGGACGGTTGATCCGGATTCCGACTATCGACACTGCCGCGCAATACGCGCTGGTGGGCACTCAGAATCAAACCAATGTGATGCTGCACGAATACGCGGATGGTTTCTTGCACACCTATCCGCAAGAAAACAAGGTCGGGCCCCTTGTCTATATTCAGCGAAATGACGAAGTCCTAACGGTCGAAGGGCCGAAGATGGGCAAGGACCTACTCCCGTTGATTGCCGATGATGTCAGCATCCTGGTTCTCAAAATAGGTCAAGGTTCGATAACCAGTCGGCTTACCAGGGCGGCGTGGTTGAAGCTTGAATCGGTCATCGTCGATTGCCGCTATTCGCTTGATCACACGCCTTCGGTCCCAGGAAAACTGATCTGGGATATCGTAGTTGTGGATCAGTTGTGGGTGAACCGGGTTGATGAACACTTGGTGATTGTTGATTCCGACAGCGGGCACAGTTTGATCTTCCGTCAGGTATTTGCGGTGGACCCAGCCTTGCGCGGAGATGTATTTCTGGCAATGAGCGGCTATCAGTCCTTTGCGGTATCGACACTGGTGAGTGCACTGCTCGCCAGAAAGGACACCTCGAACAGCATATTGCTCAATAAACTTTTGCCGGTCGGAAAAGTAGAAACAGTCGAAAGTTAAATTCTGAAAGCTACTCACACATTGGACCTGTTCAGTGTGTGAGTGGCTGTCGATTTTTATTCATAAGGAAATGATAGTGAACAGTAAAACCCCTGTAGCGCTTAATCAAGCTAACGCTCTTTCGACATTGTTTGAGCGCAGCGAGTTGGAGTCGGCGTTGAATGGTTTCGAAACCGTGCCGGAGTATGATGCAGCCTTGCGTTACTACGAAGGTGCTGTCGAAGCATCGAGTCCGCAGGCCCGGCTGACGCCAGTAAGCCTTTTGAAGGAAACACTTGAATCAATAAGTCCAAGGGGTTCAAGTACCGCGCTACAAGCAGTTCAGGATAAGTTGGCGGACTACTTGCGGCGTTTAAATACAACAGTCGAACTGTTGAGCGCTGCCAAACCTGTGCCAAAAAAGTTGCACTTTGTCTGGGTGGGCGGCGCCCTGTTCGGGGATAATCAGCGCGACTATTTCAATATCTGGAAGCAAGTGCTGAGTAAAGACGGTTATACCTTGAATCTTTGGTATGACCCTGATGCGCTGATGGCTTTTGATACCAATCGGATTATTACCCAAGCCGCCAAGGCGCATGCCATGGAGACGGGGGGGGCGGAACTGACCCGGCTCAAGGATCTGTTTGAACTTGTCGAACGTCGTGTGGTGGTTCTGCGACAGCAAATGTTCGAACACGTCAAAGCTGTTCAACAACGTGGCGGCAAAGGTGACGATGCGCGCATAGATTTGTTGGTCAACGCCTATGGGCAGGATCGGGTCACGCTTGAAGCCGCGAGGGCGCGATACCTGGAGAGTCACTTGGCGATGGCGGGGGAGCACGTTCGGGTACGCGATGCCCGCGCGGCATTCAGCTCTCACTTTCTGTGGGACGTCTATGAGCGCGAAGTGTCGTTTCGCGGGAATCTGGCCGCCGCTTCGGATGTGGTTCGACTTCAGGCGCAAAGCCTGGAGGGCGGTACTTACAGTGACCTGGACTATCTGCCGCCATTGGTCGAAGAGTTGGGCGGTGTAGACATCAGCAAGTATTCCTTCGGTCAAAAGTTGGGTGTCTTGCAGTTGTTGCTCAATGGTAATCCTGCCTTGATGCCCAAGCGTGACAAGAATAGGTACAAGAGTCACGTGGAGTCAGTACCCGTCGAAGACCGGGAAGCTTTAGTCAAGTTTTCAGAAAGCAGTCCTGACGTGCTTGATATTTTTGCCGCGACCAAAGGGCTGACCGTTCCACAGGAAGGTGTTCGTTTGGGAACGGCGCTTGGCAACAAAGAGATGAACGCTTTCATCATGGCTCATCCTGAGTCCGGAATGGTTGATTCGATCATGAAGCGCATTCGCAGCAATTACGACTTGCTGCTCGATGTGGAACAGAAAATCATCGAAACGGGTGCTCATTGGGATAGCGATTTGGCCGGGCAGTTCGCTCAAGAAATCCTTCAGCGGGAAAGTGAGCTGACACACCGTCCCCTGGACTATAGGGATCCGAATATTCCCAAACTGTTCAACGCCATAGGTAATTACCATCGCGACGGAATCTATCCCCAGGCCGCTGGGACGATTCTCTTGACCGGGCCCGGAGCTGCCATTTGGGGGATGGACGATTTTATGCAAGCCAACTGCGCTCCGGACACTATGGCGCAGCTGAAAGATCAGCTGAAACTCGACACCGGATACAACCGTGCGACAGAAGAAGAGACCATTAGCGGGTGGGTCGACAATGTCACAGAACATGAAGAGTGGGTGTCGAAAGAACAGCAGAGTTGGCGCGACGGCAAATATAAGGCTCGATATACCGGCAATCTTGCGGAGTTGCTGAAGGGGCAGACCCTGACCTTCAAACAAGGATGGCCAGTCATCGAAGGCAAGCCGGTTTTGTTGACTGACGTGCTGCAACGACTGCTCGATGAACAGGGCGAGCGCTTCATCCGGGCGATGAACGACAAGTTAAGTGGCGAAGTAACCTTAGACAAACCGCTGTCCATCAGTTTTGCTGAGCGCCAGCAGATCCTGGCACAAACGGTCAGCGAACTGCCGAAGTCGGACGGGGCGCAATCGGTGGGCAACCTGAACGAAATGTTCTCCCGCATTGAACATGGTTCGCTGCCCTTGAACCAGTTGAGCCCTTTGCAACGTGTCGTGCTCGGTGGTCTGTTCGGAGCGCAGACCCTCGACGAACAAGGTTTCGGCGAAGCCTGGAAGGCTACTCGGGCTCTTGCCTCCAATACCGCCGAGCGTGGCCTCGCGGCGCGTTATGAAGCCATCGAGCAAACGCTGCTCAAGCAAAAAAATCCCCGGTTCGAGGCCGGCTTCAAAAAGCCGTCGACGTTTCACGGGGATGTCCCTAGTGCGCAAGTGCTCAAGGTGCTGGCCTTCGCGGAGCCGATGAGTGTCCGACAATGGGGTGAGCACGTTGCCAGGATCAGGTTCCAGGCCGAATACGAGCTGCGTCACCTTATCTTTGAGCGCAGCGCCACAGTGTTGGAAACTTTCATTGCGAAGGGCGCTTCCAGCGGGAGGTTGATGCCTCAGGGATTGCTGGTTCGGGGTGAAGGCGATCCCGGAAGACGCTGTTATCCACTGGTGTTGGCCATGGCAGCGGCCCTTGAAAAGGGCCCCTCGGCCGTGGACGCTCTGAGCGGCAGGCTGGCCAATGCCAACCTCTCGCCCGACGCCAATGAAACCCACGCTTTTCTAACAACCCTCGATGAACTGCGTACGGTGCCAATGGCGCGGTCGGGCATCCTGTTGGGTGCGTCCCGGCTGGATCAGGTCATGCATGCACTAGAGACCAGGACGTCTACCTGCACCTTGATGCTCAACACCGAAAGCCATTCCCTGCTGGTCGCAAAAATCGTCAATGGGGGGGCGAGTGCCTACCGCTTCTACGATCCGAATTTCGGTGTTTTCGGGTTTGAACAGGCGCAGGACCTGAACCGCGCGCTTGAGCAATTTCTGAGCAGCCCGGAGCTGGCCAAACCGTATGACATCAGTCACTTGATGGACGCAACGTTCAACGTCGTCGACCTCAATGGCCCGGCTATCGCCGATCAGCCGCTGCCATCACACAATAATGTATCGGGTTTGTTGAGCCATGATCCGATCAGTCCCGGTGTGACGGTGACACCATGGGAGCATCACGCCGCGTTGAGGGCGCGTTCGTTGTCGGAAAATGCCCGACTGGGGCGTGGACTGAACGAACTGGACGCTCGCTACTGGGCAGGACAGATTCAGAACAGTGCAGCTCGTCTACACGCGGAAAACAACCTTGGGCGAGACTTTGCGCCGGTGTTCGACAGTGTGCGAGAAATGCCTGGTGGTCAGTATGAAATCAGCCTGGTCAATCTCAAGGACCCCGCGCGCACCGTCAGGGTGTCGAGCACTGACAGTGTACTGTCGCGAATCCGCTCTTACCTGACGGAGACTTTTCAGACGCTGTCGGTCAAGCCGTCAGTACCGGGCAAGGTCGACCCGACCGACGTCAGCGCCGTGCATACCCTGAATGCGGCTTTTACGGTTCAGGCGTTGCTGATGGCGCTCAAGTCCCATGAGCAAGTCAGCGACATCAATGAAGACCGGAGCCTGACGACTGCCGTGCAAATGCATGGCTACCTCAGTTACGCGCAACTGGCGCATGGCAATCTGCTCGACGTCGTGGAACTGGTCAAGTTGTTCCGGGTGGCGTTGAGCGATGCACCACTGGTGGCCCGGACCACCTCCTCGGTGGTGGTCAACGCGTTGGGGCATATTGCCCGGGACGGTCTGGCCACAGTGCTGCAACTCGCCACTCTGGGTTTCGATATCTATCTGCTGGCCAATGCCAAGGACGATCTGCAACAGGCGCAATACGGCACGCAATTGGCGTTCGATTCGACGGGGTTGGCACTGTCGGTGGCCGGTGTGGGCGCCGGACTGGCAGGTGCCAGTACGGCCGCTGCGTTTCTTGGCGGGGCCGGAGTGATCCTCGGCGGATTGGCCATTGGTGTGAGCGCACTGGTCGAAGGGTTCAACGGCACGTTGGAACGAGGGCGGCGGATCGGTCAGTACCTGAATCGCGTCGACAATGCATATCGCTCGGGCGGTCACTCGGTCAGAGAGGGGGTGTTTTATCCGAATCCTTACGCGGTCATTCGCGAGATTGATTTGCGCAACAAACAATTGACGTTCGACAGCCAGGAAATTTTCTCGGCCAATACCTCCGCGCTGCACCCGCCGGAACCGAATATCGATCGTTCAAAAGCCATCAATATTCGACAGCACTTCGGGTTATCGGAGCATGCCACGATTACCGATCCGACGACCTTTCAGGCCCTCGTGCTGCCTTGCGTGGCCAAGACCTGGTTCGGGTTCAATTATTCGGCGCTGCCGTTTTCGACCACGCGTTCCGAGCATTTTGAAACTGCACTGAAACTGGAGTACGACGCAGCAGGCGGTCGCCAATTCTGGTTTACCTTTTACAAGTTTCCCTCCGAGTACATCTTGCATAATCTGTATCCGGTGGAAGTCGAGACAACAATCAACATCTTGTTGGATGAGGAACCACGTTCGTTGCTGGTGCCCGAACTGCCAAAAATATTGCGCGGCAAACTGTCCTACAGCATTGAAGGTTTGGGTGGCCATTGCGCATTGACACTCAACCCGGGTGTGCGATCAGTCAGTTTGTCACAGGCTCAGAAATCTCGTCCGATGGCCTGGACGCTACATGCGCTCTGGTTGAGCGAAGAGGATATTGATGTCGGCGAGGGTCAGCTGAAACTTGGGGCTGTCGATGTCCAGGTCATGGGTACGCCTGAATTGATTGTCCAGACTTCGCATAACTCGTTTCGGGTTGACTGGACAGCGCGGCAGGTGTTGCTCGAAGAGCTGGAGGCCGACCCGTCTGTCGACACTGCAACGATCCAGGCTCGGGTCAGGAAACTGGCCCGCACCAATCGTTTGGCCAGCCCATTCACTGCGGTACAGAATTTCCCGGTTCCGTTCGCAGACCCGCAAGAACCACAGTTGACCACGGCTTTTTATGAGCAGGCCCGTGATCGTTTTATCTACGCTCGCGACTTGCCGCCAGCGCTGGCAAACCAAGCCAGGCTGGGCGCGGTGATGGGGGAGCAGGCGTATTTTTATTGCTCCCGTGAAGCGCTCATCTGGCGCTCTGACGTGGTCACTGGGCAGGTCCATCGATTCTATCGTCTGATGGATCCGGTGCCCGGTTCGAGTATTTCGGTGTTTCAAGACCTCGGGCACGGAGTCATCCGCATCGTTCAGCAGGTGACACAGCGCACCGGGCGTGAAGCCGAGGTGATCTACCTGTTGGGCGAGGAGGAAGTGAAGCTGATGGCGATCGCATGCCATCTGACCGAACGTCAGCACAACCTGCTGCTCAAGGATGTGATGAAGGGGTGGTCAAACTTCTTTTGGGATTACGAACTGTTGGTCAAGGATTCGAAACTGTGGCCTTTGACTCAAGTGAAGGTCGTGGACTATAAGCCGGCGGCGTTTGTCTCGATCACACCGTTGACTGAGGGTAAGAAGGATCCGGTCAGCACTTGGGTGCGTGACGCCGATGGCTTGGTGATCCGTCCAGATATGTCGCAGACAGAAGGGCCAGGCGGGCCGGTGAGCCCGTTATTGCTGACACCTACCACGAGTGCGGGCGATGTCTTCCTGTTCTATGACAAGCACAATCACACTCTCTATCGCCAGAAGATCGGGCCGGCAGTCACTGGCGTGGATGCGCAGGCCGAGCGCATCGATCTCTACAATGTGATTGAGGTCGTCGCCAATGAAGGGCGCTATGTCGCGTTGACCAGGGAGGGGCTGTATTTCGATATCGATGACCAAGGGCGATCGCAGCTGGCCGCGATAACGGAAGACTGGCTGGAGGATGCCAGGGGGCCGTTGGGCATTGGTTTTGAGTGGTGGACAGAGGTTGAGGCTGTTGCCAGGAAGTATCAAGCGTTGAGCTTTGCGATTCTTGGTCTGGGTAACGGCAGGGGAGGCGCAAAGCTGTGCGCCTGGTACACCGACCATCGATGGTTAATGGCTGACTTCGGACCGGAAAAGGTGGTGCGGTTAGTGGCAACGACGCCAAATGATCAGGCGGGCTGGCTGTTGGATGTGTCCGCTGGCCAGCTCTATCGTCAAGCGTTTTTTGAGCCTGAAAAACTACAGATACTCTTTGAAAATGGCCAGCAGCTTCTGCGGCAGGACCTGCTGCCTGCGCCTCAAAAGGTTTGGTCGCAATGGTCTTTTGCTCACGTATGGGCACATGAAACCGGTCTGCGAGGGCGAACGCTTGAGGGCGTCGAACTCGAGATGCGCTTCGGTGAGCCGGCACGTATTGTCGGCGTCACGGGAGATTGGGTGATGGCGAAGCAGGGAACGAATGATCCTTACGATGCGGGTGTGAGGCACGCCTTGAAAGCTTTGGTGAGCGAGCATCCCCACGAAGCGTTTATATCGGTTGGCGGTCACTCGGGGTATCAATGGTACGTCGTGGACATTGATCAGGTGGTTGGCGAGGTCAATACGGGCCTTGAAACCCGACTGCTGGGTGTTCGACAGAAAAAAACGGCCTTGCTCCACGAAGTGCCCAGCCAAGTGACTTACAGCGCTTCGAGGGACGTATGGCTGGAGAGCAGCGTTGCACGTCGGGAGGGCGAGGTGTTGTCGCTGGAGTTTCAGGGCGAACTCAAGGACCTTATGCCGTTGATACCTGACGGCGTCAGTCAGTTGGTCTTGAGTTATGGATCGAGTGCGATCAGCTGCTGTTTGTCGAGCGCTGTCTGGCAGCAGCTTGAGTGCATTGTGGTTGATGGTCGCCGTTCGGTGATGCCGGGCACATTGATCGTAGAGACGGGCGCCCAGGATACCTGGAGGGTCAGTCGGGTCGAAGGGCAGCTGCTGTTGACTGACCCGGCCACCGGGCACACGCTGATCATGCGCGATCAGTTCGCCGATTCAAACTCGCACAACCCGGTGACGCTGCGCCTTCAGGTGCATGGCGCTACGATGACTGTTACCCAGGATGACTTGGTGCAAGCGTTGGCTATCGAAGACGAAGACAATCAGCTTGCGGCACTGATGACGAAGATGGCCGTCACGGAACCTTTGACCCCTTAAAGATGACCTGTGGCGCGAGGTGATGGTCTGTGGAATGGCCAGCCTTGCGTTGCGCGCCTCTGCGGGGCGTTGTTGCTTCAATCGGAGCAGCAACGCCTTTCGGGGCTCATTTATCGCAGGGTTTATGGCTGTCTCTTCGCCAAGGCAAACCGCTTCATGATTTGATCTCTGAGTTTCTTCTCCATGAATTCCCTTTTGGTGTCGAGTACCTCTCTGTCCAATTTAAGAAAGGCACTCTGCTGGACGATTTTTGCTGTTTGTTTCTCCCAAGACCAAAACAAAAAGCCGCTCTTCTCGGTATTGGCAACCAGTTCGAGATTAAAAACCGCCATATGAAGGTTTCCACTTGAATCGTAACGCGAGGGTGCTACCTGGAAGCGACGCCCTTTACGACTCTCTTCATCCAGTGAACGCACGACGGGCTTTTCGGGCTTCAAAGCATCCAGGGTGTCGATCATGGCGTTCCCTTGCCTTGAGTCGCTCATGGATTGCGCACTGCGTACCAGGAGGTCGGCAACGCTCCCGGTGATATCCGAGCGTGTACGTGTCCTGATGACGCCTTCATGGAGCGACCATCCCAAAAACATCAACGTGCGAACATATTCTTCCAGCCAGTCTTGTGAGTTGGCAAAGCGGCCATGGCCGAGGTCGGCTGATCTTGTTGCAATTCGCGTGCAGTCTGTCATGTCATCAAAGTCTTGCAAGGATAGTTCGCCGATACACGAGATAAGATTGTGGCCTGTGACCATTCCGCAGGGTGTGTTGTTGCTCATAAGTCTTCTTGATTAATTTTGGTAGTTGCTTTACGTGCAAAGTAACTCAAGTAGATTGCATTTGCTGAGATGAAGTAACGCTATGGAATTTGTTCTTAATATGTTTTTTTGCTTGTTGGCCGGGTGAGGGGGTGTTGTACATATGTGGAATCAAGATTCGGTTTGTTCGTTGGAGTGCTGTGCGATAAATTCAATGCATGCCCACAGGGAGCATGAATTGACTCATCAAAGGAATGTTGAATATGGAAGTTATGGGAAGTGCCGTTAGCCTTGATAAAAGCGTTGCGTTGATAAAGGCGCGTATTAGTAAGCGCCAATTAATGCAGCCCTCTGTTGCTCGCGTAAAGGCATTTGCAGCAATAGACCCTACTAGTCCAGCCAAAGAATTGGATGCCGCAGTATTGTCCGATACGCTGGTGGGTTATGGCGCAAATATTTCCCTTGAAAACATGGCGATTATCGAAAATCTGATTAAGTTTTCGAAGCTGGAGGCGAGCTATGAAGTTCCTGGCAATGATCCGAAAGCCTGGTACCTCGCCTTTCTACAGTGCATGGATGAGGCGGGTTGTCTTGTCGCGGACTCCGGTTATACCGCCTATGAGAAGAGCTCTCATCAATTGACAATGGATAACATTGTTACCGATATTATCAAGGCTGGTGTTGAGGCGGCGAAAGCGGCAATTCCAGGGGCAACGGCTCTCAGCGCAATTGTCGACTCGACATTGGACGCGCTAAAGAAGGAACCTGAAGCGATTGATTTGTTTCATCGTGAAGTGACCAAAAGCAAAGGCGTCAGGTTGACGGTCATGCCATGTGACCAACTGGCGAACGGTCTTATTATTACGTCGTTAGCGTCGATCGATAGCGACGGTGGCGACAAGGAAACCGGGGTTGTTTTTTTCGACTGGAAAACATCCAGTCGTACTATCTTCCGGGGTAACTCTTACATTACCTTTAACCCCCTTCGTTATGCGGCAATAAAGGAGGATCTGGAAGGGTACCTTGGAAAGTATTATAAGGCGGTCCTGAGTAAAAGGTTTCAGCGACGCAAAAACGAGGCCCAATAAAACCTGTCAGGCCAGTGACCAATGTCACTGGCCTGTTTTTAGGCGGGGGGAGTACGGAAGTGAGATATTCTTTTTATTTAAATGCATGCAGTCTTCTGGTCGTGCCGCAGGCTTTATTGCCTGCCAGGAAACAAGACGTGCTTGATACTGTTCTATTTTCTCAA
Organism: Pseudomonas sp. B21-015; assembly: GCF_024749285.1. Lineage (NCBI taxonomy): Bacteria > Pseudomonadati > Pseudomonadota > Gammaproteobacteria > Pseudomonadales > Pseudomonadaceae > Pseudomonas > Pseudomonas sp. B21-015. Next base: position 5,787,454 of record NZ_CP087196.1, on the reverse strand, counting down.
CTTGCAGCTGACGAGGATTTTCCTGGCGGTTTGAATGACTCGCAATGGTTTGAGGTCTTTACGAACACCTTATCTGCCTGTGGTTGGACCTTTTACGCGAAGGAAGACACAGATGAGGTGTTTTCCAGGTCTTTTGATGCGACGTTTTCAGTGAGGAGGGTACTCGCCGAATCCGTTAACCGTAATTTTCCCGAACATCAGGTAGCGGCTGTTTCAGCTGTAATGAATAAAGTCGCGACGTTGTCGCCCGATTCGGACGCGGCACAAGTCTTTCGAGAACACTGCCTCTTGGGGGGCGGCGCAGAGACGACGCGGGTAAGGGTGATGACAGGTATTGTGGAGGAGGATGGGTTTTTGAATATGACGTCTGTGTCTTTCGCTACTCGCGGAGCAATAGGCGAACATGTCTTTGAGAAAGAGGTTGGGTTGAATAAAGTTGACGGTGCCGTGAGACGCCGGTTTTACCGGGCTCGTTTTAATCAGGATCACTTTAACGAATACAGGGAAGATACCGTGCAGTGGTTAGGGGGGCTTCGAGGCACTCAATGTATCGAGATTGAGCCCTCTCTATCGATTGGCGAAAGCGAGGGCCGAGGGCTTTAAATCCTGCCTTGTGTATTCAGGGAACCAGATAGCCTTTCACGCCGGTAAAAATAATTTGCGCCGCCAATGCGCACACGAACAGCCCCATCAATCGGCTGACAATCTGCAAACCCTGATCACCCAGAATCCGTTCGATACGGTTCGACAGATACAGCACTACGCCGACGGTGAAACTGGCCAGGGCAATGCTGAGAATCGCCGTGAGTTTGTCGTCCCAATGTGGCTGACTCACGCCCATCACCAGCAAGGCGCCGATGGTGCCGGGGCCGACCGTCAAGGGGATGGTCAGCGGGACGATAGTCACGTCCTGTTGCACGTTGTCGGTCTGCACCGCCGATTTGCCTTGGGCCATGCCCAATGCCGAGATAAACAGCACACTGCCGGCGCCGATGCGGAAGGCGTCCACGGTGATGCCGAAGACATTGAAAATCACGCGACCGAACAGATACAGCAAGACGCTGGAAACCAGGGTGGCGGTTGCCACTTTCCAAGCCAGGCGTCGTTGCTCCTTGCGCGAATAGCCGCGAGTCAGGCTGATAAAACAGGACAACACGAAGAACGGGCTGTAGAGCACCAGCATCTTCAGGTAAACGCTGAACAACACGTGGAGCATGGTGCAAGCTCACTGGCGAGGGAAGTCGTGGGGGAGTCTATCAGGCGCTGCGGGGGCTGTCGGCTCAAGAAGTCTGAACCGCTGCCCGGTTCTGCTGATCACGCTGGGCAACCCAATGCTCGATCAGGTCGCGCAGTTGCGACAGCTCGACCGGTTTGGCCATGTGCCCGTCCATGCCGGCTTGGCGCGCGCGTTCTTTGTGCTCGGCAAGGATGTGTGCGGTCAACGCCACCACGGGGGTGCGAATCCGCTGGTTGCCGACTTCCCAGGCACGCAATTGCTGGGTGGCAGAGAAACCGTCAAGGATCGGCATTTCACAGTCCATCAGCACCAGGTCGTAACGCTGGGCCTTCATCGCCACCAGGGCTTCTTCGCCATTGCTGGCGGTGTCCGGTTGCAGGTTGAGTTTGCCCAACATGCCGCGAATGACCTTGGTCGAGATGCTGTTGTCTTCGGCCACCAGAATACGGAAATCGCTCGGCACCTTGACCGGAAGGGTAGGGCCTGTGGGCAGATGCTGCGAGATGGCCGGGCCTTTGTTGCGCTGGTTCAGCTCGTCCGCAAGGGTGGTCTTGAGGGTGTAGCCGGCCACTGGCTTGGCGAGGATGCGTTTGATCCCGGAGTTACGGGCGATGATCTTGCTCGGTGCGTTGCTGATGCCGGTGAGCATGATCAGCAGAATGTCGTGGTTCAGGCTCGGGTCTTCCTTGATCTTGGCGGCCAGTTGCATGCCGGTCATGCCGGGCATGTTCTGGTCCAGCAGCACCACGTCGAAGTAATCGCGCAGGTGGGCCTTGGTGCGCAGCAGCGCCAGGGCCTCCTTGCCGGACGGAACGGCGCTGACATTCAGGCCCCAGGCGCTGCATTGCTGTACCAGCACCTTGCGACAGGTATCGTTGTCGTCCACCACCAGTACCCGTGCGCCTTGCAACGGGCTGTCCAGGTCCGAAGTCGGATGTTCGAGACGGTCCGGGTCCAGCGGCAGGGTCAGCCACAATGTGCTGCCCTGGTTGGCGCCGCTCTTGATGCCGAACTCGCCCTGCATCAAACGGATCAGCTGACGGGCAATCACCAGCCCCAGATTGCCCCCCAGGGTGCTAGCCGAGAGGAAGTGCTTGCTGTGCAGTTCGGCATGCATCAGCGCGTCGCGTTCTTGCGCTTCCATCGGCTGGCCACTGTCCTGCACGGCGATGCGCAGCCGCGGTTTGGCGCTGCGCTCATCCAGCGCGACGACGATCAGGACTTCGCCTTCGTCGGTTTTCTTCAGAGCGTTTTCCAGCAGGCTGAGCAAGGTCTGGCGCAGGCGCGTCGGATCGCCGCTGATGACCCGTGGTACCTGCGGCTGGATAAAGCTGATCAGCTCGACGTTCTGCTGTTCGGCCTTGGCGCGGAAGATGCTCAGGCAGTCTTCGATCAGGGCGTTGAGGTCGAACTGCACGTCGTCCAGTTCGATCTGCCCTGACTCAAGCTTGGAGATGTCGAGAATTTCGTTGATCAGTGTCAGCAGCTCGTTACCGGCGCTATGGATCGTCTGCACGTAGTCGCGCTGCTTGACCGACAACGGTGTGCCCAGCAGCAGTTCGGTCATGCCCAGCACGCCATTCATCGGGGTGCGGATTTCGTGGCTGATCTTCGCCAGGAACTCCGCCTTGGCATTGATTTCGGCATTGCTGGCGGCCAGGTCGCGGCTGACGCTGAAACGGTCTTCGGTGATGCTGCGCTGCCGCTCGCCCAAGGCAACACTCATCAACAGGCCACTGATACAGATAAACACCAACAGCGTGATGATCAGGCCTTGCGGGGCGACAAGGGTCAGCCCCAGCAGCGCCGGCAGGATAATCAATGTGCCGAGGTTGAACACCACCATGGCCGCCACGAACAGACGTGCCGGGCGATAACCTTTCTGCCAGTGATAGGCACTGACGAACAGCATGCTCAGGCCGGCCAGGGCAACCAGCGCGTACGTGATCAGGTTCAGCGGCAGCGTATTGACGAACAACAACAGCAGGCCGCAGGCCACGATGAACAGGATGTCCCCCAGCAGCAATTTGTTCAGCGGGTGGGGGCCGAGCGGGGCGAAGAAGCAGTAGGCGAACATCAGGCCGCAAGGTGCGGTCAGCAGCAAGGCGAGATAGGCGCCGGGGGTTTGCACGGCGTGCCAGTTCGGCAACCATGGGCCGGCCAGGTTCAGCAGCAGCACCAGGCTGAGCAGCAACAACACTTCGCACGCCGCCAGCCAGAGACTGCTGCGCGAGCGGGTGTAGGCGTAACGGGTCAGGTTATGCAGGATCAGCATCCCGATGCAGCCAAACAGCAGGCCGTAGATCAACGTCTGGCTCTGAGTGGCCGCGGTCACGACCGCCGATTGCAGGGTGATGTAAGGCCGCAACTGATGTTCGGAGACCAGCCGCAAATAGACGTCGAGGGTTTTGTCGCTTTGTGGCAGCGGCAACATGAAGTCACTGCTGGGCAGGGGACGCTCAGTCTGGGGCTGCCGGGTACCGGTATTCAGTTGATCGATCAGCTGGTCGCCGTCGAGCACATACAGATTGAGGTGCGACAGGTCGGGAGCGAATACCCGCAGCAATTGCTCGTGCTTGCCGGGCGCTAGCCTGAAACGCAGCCATAGCGCACCCTCGGGCCCGGCCGCGGTGAGGTGGTCGAGTTCGATGGGGCTGAATTGATTGGTGTAGCGGCTGGAGCGGATGTCGCTCAGCTGCAGGTCGCCCTGTTCGTCGAGCAATACCGCCCACCCACTGCCTTGCGTGGCCTGGGCCGGGAGCATGCAGAGCAAGGTCAGCAGAGTGACGGTGAAGCCTATGGCGATCCTGAGCCAGCGCACGGCGAAATCCCTTCGTAGGTTGATGCCAGAATATAACTATGCGCGGCGCCGGAATAGTCCGGCAAGGGCCGCAAGCCCTTGCCTGGCCGAATGGATGGCTTATTCCTGATTTTCGCCACGCTCACGGGCAATGGCACGGTAGCCAATGTCCTTGCGGTAGAAGCAGCCTTCCCAGTCGATTTTAGCCGCCAGTTTGTAAGCCTGCTGCTGGGCTGCGTCGACGCTGGCGCCCATGGCGGTTGCACACAGCACTCGACCACCGGCTGTCACCACCTGACCGTCCTTGAGTGCAGTACCGGCATGGAAGACTTTGCCTTCCAGTGCCGCGGCTGCATCCAGACCGTTGATGGCGACGCCTTTGGCGTAGTCACCCGGGTAACCGCCAGCGGCCAATACGATACCGACGCTCGGACGTGGATCCCATTGTGCTTCGACCTTGTCCAGCGCTTGCGCCAGGGCAGCTTCGACCAGCAACACCAGGCTCGACTGCAAACGCAGCATCACCGGTTGGGTCTCAGGATCGCCGAAACGGCAGTTGAACTCGATGACTTTTGGGTTACCAGCCTTGTCGATCATCAGGCCGGCATAGAGGAAACCGGTGTAAACGTTACCTTCCTCGGCCATGCCGCGCACGGTCGGCCAGATCACCAGGTCCATGACCCGCTGATGGACTTCGGTCGTGACGACCGGAGCCGGGGAGTAAGCGCCCATGCCGCCGGTGTTCGGACCGGTGTCACCGTCGCCGACGCGTTTATGGTCCTGGCTGGTGGCCATCGGCAGCACGTTCTTGCCATCGACCATGACGATGAAACTGGCTTCTTCGCCGTCCAGGAACTCTTCGATCACCACACGGGAACCGGCGTCGCCGAATGCGTTGCCAGCCAGCATGTCGCGCACGGCGTCTTCGGCTTCGGCCAATGTCATGGCCACGATCACGCCTTTACCGGCGGCCAGGCCGTCGGCCTTGATCACGATCGGTGCGCCTTTCTCACGCAGATAAGCCAGGGCTGGCTCGATCTCGGTGAAGTTCTGATAATCGGCGGTCGGGATCTTGTGGCGCGCCAGGAAGTCCTTGGTGAAGGCTTTCGAACCTTCCAGCTGAGCAGCGCCAGCGGTCGGGCCGAAGCAATCCAGGCCACGGGAGCGGAACAGATCGACAACGCCGGCGACCAGCGGTACTTCCGGGCCGACGATGGTCAGGGAAACGTTTTTCTCCGCGAAATCTGCAAGCTGCTCGAGGGCCAGCACGTCGATGGCGACGTTCTCGCACTTGGCTTCAATGGCGGTGCCGGCGTTGCCCGGGGCAACGAAAACCTTTTGCACGCGCGGATCCTGAGCCACTTTCCAGGCCAGGGCGTGTTCACGGCCACCGCTGCCAATGATCAAAACATTCATTTCAAAAAACCTCGGATGACGCTAATTCTGTGGGGACTGATCGTTCCCATGCTCTGCGTGGGAATGCCTCTACGGACGCTCTGCGTCCGAGGGACGCGGAGCGTCCCGGGCTGCGTGCCCACGCAGAGCGTGGGTACGATCAAACAAAGAAATCAGTGACGGAAGTGGCGCATGCCGGTGAATACCATCGCGATGCCGGCTTCATCCGCCGCAGCAATCACTTCAGCATCACGCATCGAACCACCCGGCTGAATCACAGCAGTCACGCCAGCCTTGGCCGCATTGTCCAGACCATCGCGGAACGGGAAGAACGCGTCGGAAGCCATCACCGAGCCGGCTACCTGCAAACCTGCGTGTTCAGCCTTGATCGCGGCGATGCGCGCGGAGTTCACGCGGCTCATCTGGCCGGCGCCGACACCGATGGTCTGACGGTTCTTGGCGTAGACGATGGCGTTGGACTTGACGTACTTGGCGACTTTCCAGGCGAAGATCAGGTCATTGATTTCCTGTTCGGTTGGCGCGCGCTTGGTCACCACTTTCAGGTCTTCACTGCCGATCATGCCGATGTCGCGGCTTTGCACCAGCAAACCGCCGTTGACGCGTTTGTAGTCCCAGGCCGGAACGCGGTCAGCCGACCACTCGCCGCAGGCCAGCAGGCGTACGTTGGCTTTTGCAGCCACGATGGCGCGGGCTTCCGGGCTGACGGACGGGGCGATGATCACTTCGACGAACTGACGCTCGACGATGGCTTTTGCGGTTTCAGCATCCAGCTCGCGGTTGAACGCGATGATGCCGCCGAACGCGGACTCGGTGTCGGTGGCGTAGGCCAGTTCGTAGGCCTGACGGATACCGCCTTCGGCGTCCGGGCTCACGGCCACGCCGCACGGGTTGGCATGCTTGACGATCACGCAGGCCGGCTTGACGAAGCTCTTCACGCATTCCAGCGCGGCGTCGGTGTCGGCCACGTTGTTGAACGACAGCTCCTTGCCTTGCAGTTGGGTCGCGGTGGCGATGCCGACTTCGGCAGGCTTGGCTTCAACGTAGAACGCCGCGCTCTGGTGCGGGTTCTCGCCGTAGCGCATTTCCTGAGCCTTGATGAACTGGCTGTTGAAGGTGCGCGGGAATTCGCTGCGACCTTCTGTGCTGAGGGTTTCAGCCGCCTGATTCACGGTGCCCATGTAGTTGGCGATCATGCCGTCGTAGGCGGCGGTGTGTTCGAAGGCCTTGAGCATCAGGTCGAAACGCTGAGCATAGGTCAGGCCGCCGGCCTTGAGGTTTTCCAGGACGTTGGCGTAATCGCTGGCATTCACCACGATTGCCACGTCTTTGTGGTTCTTGGCTGCCGAACGGACCATGGTCGGGCCGCCGATGTCGATGTTCTCGATCGCGGTCGGCAGGTCGCAGCCTGGCTTGTTGATGGTGGCTTCGAACGGGTACAGGTTGACCGCTACCAGGTCGATCGGCTTGATGCCGTGCTCGTTCATGATGGCATCGTCGATACCGCGACGACCGAGGATCCCGCCGTGGATTTTCGGGTGCAGGGTTTTCACCCGACCGTCCATCATTTCTGCGAAACCGGTGTAATCCGCGACTTCCACTGCGGCAACGCCGTTGTCGCGCAGCAGCTTGAATGTCCCGCCGGTGGAGAGGATTTCGACGCCCAGGGCTTCGAGCTCTTTGGCGAATTCGAGAATCCCGGTCTTGTCGGAAACGCTGATCAAGGCGCGGCGGATCGGCAGGCGGGTAGTCTGGTCGGTCATTTCAATGTCCATCAAAAGCAAAGGAGTCAGCAAAAAAGGCGACCGGTTTACGCAGGCGCCTTTCTGGTTTGATTGAATGCTTACAGCAAATCGTATTGCTTGAGTTTCTTGCGCAGGGTGCCCCGGTTCAGCCCGAGCAGCTCGCTGGCCTTGGTCTGGTTGCCCTTGACGTAGTTCATCACGCTTTCGAGCAGGGGAGCCTCGACTTCGGAGAGCACCAGGTTGTACACATCCGTGACGGCAGCGCCCTCAAGGTGGGCGAAATAATTGTGCAGCGCCTTCTCGACACTCCCGCGAAGGGTCTGACCTTCTTCGCTCGGCGTATTGAGGTGCTGTTTCAAATTCACGTTGTCGCTCACGGGTGTTGTTCCACTCACTAAAGTCTCGGTCATCATCGTCATGCAGCCACCCCTTCTCCGTCCCCTGTCAGGCTCTTGTAGCGTTCGGCGAAGAAGGCCCGAACGTAGGCGCATTGTGCTTCCGTATCTTCCAAACGATTGAAGTGGGCGCGGAACTCCCTGGCGCCCGGCAAGGTTGCGAGATACCAGCCCACATGCTTGCGAGCTATGCGCACGCCCATGACGTCGCCATAGAAGGCATGCAGCGCGGCCAGATGCTCAAGCAGAATACATTCCACCTCGATCAGTTCCGGTGCCGGGAGTTTTTCGCCGGTACGCAGATAATGGTCGATTTCACGAAAAATCCATGGCTGCCCCTGGGCAGCCCGACCCACCAACAGGCCATCGGCACCAGTCGCGTCAAGCACGTACCGGGCCTTCTCGGGTGAGTCGATATCGCCGTTGGCGAAGACCGGAATCGACACCGCCTGCTTGATCGCGGCAATGGTGTCGTACTCGGCTTCACCGGTGTACAGATCGGCGCGGGTGCGGCCATGCACCGCCAGCGCCGTAATGCCTGCCTGTTCGGCGATCTTCGCCACCGTCAGACCGTTCTTGTTCGCCCGGTCCCAGCCGGTGCGGATCTTCAGGGTGACCGGCACATCGACTGCGGCCACCACGGCCTGCAGGATCTCGGTCACCAATGCTTCATCCTTCAACAGGGCGGAACCGGCGGCCTTGTTACAGACCTTCTTCGCCGGACAGCCCATGTTGATATCAATAATCTGTGCACCCAGCTCGACGTTGGCCCGGGCCGCATCCGCCAGCATCTGCGCATCACCACCGGCGATCTGAACCGAGCGTGGCTCGGGATCGCCTTCGTGGATCATGCGCATCCGCGATTTGCGGGTATTCCACAAGCTCATGTCGCTGGTGACCATTTCCGAGACTACAAGACCCGCGCCCAGCCGCTTGCACAGCTGACGAAAGGGTTGGTCGGTGACACCCGCCATTGGGGCGAGGATCAAGCCGTTGTGCAATGTATATGGACCGATGCGTACCGCCGACATAGGACTTCCCTGTTGTGGGGCCGGATCATGAGAGTTCGAAAAAGGGTTGGCATGATACCCGCTCTCGATGACTGGATAAAGGCTGAATTGAACAAAATCTGAACAGTTAATTCGTTATCGCCAGCGGTTTGGTTGGAACGGTCTAAGTCAGGAAACCGCCGTCAAGCCCGTAACGCTCGAGCGTTTCACTCGGGAGAGTGGAAGCTCAGGCTGTAGTTCACCGCTTTGGGGCCTGGATCGAGAATGTCCAGCGCGATGTGGATCGGCGTTTGCGGCGGCATTTCCGCCAAGCCTTCAAGATCGCCGTTGAGGTACTCGCCGGGCTTGAAGCGGCGGCTGGCGATCAGGTGGCCGTTGAGGTCGGCAAAGCGCAGTTCCAGCAGCGGGAACGGCTGGGAGAAGGGGGCGCGGTTGTAGATGATGGCGTCGACCACCAGCGCACCGTTGAAGTCCGGGTGGCTGCGAACCACCAGGTTGCTGCTTTTGACTTTGGCGATGTCGACCTTGGACGGCACCGTGCAGCCGATGTGCGGGCACAGTTGCTGGAACCATGGACGGTACTGGTCCTGACGAGCCAGTTCGTCGAAGTGGTAGGCGACGTATTGACCGACGAGGCCGGCGGCACCGAGCAGGATCAGCAGCAACCAGAAAAAGCGCCGACCCCAGGGGGAGCGACGTCGTTGCCAATCGAGTTGCAACGGGTCGTCGGTCAGGTCCTGCAGCACTTCAGCGCGCAGGGCTGGTTCGCTGCGTTCGCGTCGCTTGCGCAGGGGTTCGACCGAGGGCAGGTCGTCGTCGATCTCGTCGGTTGTCGCCGACAGGCCGCCAAAGGGGATTGGGGCGTCGAGCGGGTCGTGCAGGCGCAGCTGTTGTATCTGGGGCTCGTCGTTCGGCTCCACGGGCTCCAGGGACAGCGAAGGCTCGGTGCGCGCGTGTTTGCCAGGCTCGATCGTCGGTTCTGGCATCGGCGCGTCGGCGGCTTGTGCGCGATCGGCGGCTGACTCACTGAAGAGACTGTCGGACCAGGGGGCTTCGTCGTGCTCGGCGTTATCACGGCGAGCGCTGAGGCTGTCTTCGCGGGGCCGACCGAATTCCGTTGTTGGCTGGATTTCCCGCTGTTCGAGCCGGGCAAGCTCTTCGTCCAGGTCCAGGCTGTCCAGATCCATTTCGGCAGCGGTCCATTGCTTTTGGCTGATGGCCCGCTGTACCGGCGGTTCGACGGGTGCCGGTGCAACCGGTTTGACCGCTTCCTTGCCGGCTGCTCGTTGCTCGAGCAACTGCCTGGCGGCGTTGAACACCTGCAAGCACGAGCCGCAACGAACCACTCCGCGGGCCACGCTCAACTGAGCATGGCTGACACGGAAGCTGGTTTGGCAATGCGGGCACTGGGTGACGAAGCTGTCGGTCATGCGGCAATCCGGTTTATGCAGGCACTCATTCTAGCGCCGACGGCCAGTGATGCGCACCCAGCCATCGCGATTGGCAATCGGGTCCAGATCGAAGTCCTGAGCGTAAGCGGCGGCAACTTCCTCGCCCTGTTCGGCGAGGATGCCCGACAGCGCCAGGCGACCGCCCGGCTTGACCAGGCTGGACAGTTGCGGCGCCAGGGAAACCAGCGGGCCGGCGAGGATGTTGGCGACCAGTACGTCGGCTTGAACCTGCGGCAGGTCTTGCGGCAGATACAGCGGGAACAGCGCTTCGGCAATGTTGTTGCGCCCGGCATTGTCGCGGGAGGCTTCCAGCGCCTGCACGTCGATATCGGTGCCGACGGCTTCCTTGGCGCCCAGCAACAGGGCGGCAATCGCCAAAATCCCCGATCCGCAACCGAAGTCCAGCACGTTGCAACCCTTGAGGTCCTGGCCGTCGAGCCATTCCAGGCACAGCGCGGTGGTGGGGTGAGTGCCGGTGCCGAACGCCAGGCCCGGGTCCAGCAGCAGGTTCACTGCGTCAGGCTCGGGCGCGGCGTGCCAGCTCGGGACGATCCACAGGCGCTGGCCGAAGCGCATCGGCTGGAAACCATCCATCCAGCTGCGTTCCCAGTCCTGGTCTTCGATCACTTCGCTGTGATGTTCGGGCAGCGGGCTGCCGGTCAGCAACTCGAGGTGGGCCAGCACGCTGGCGGCTTCGGTGCCACCTTCGAACAGGGCCAGCAGGTGCGTGTGCGACCACAGCGGGGTGGTGTTGAGTTCTGGCTCGAAGATCGGCTGATCTTCGGCATCCATGAAGGTCACCGACACGGCGCCCACTTCAAGGAAAGCGTCTTCGTAGGTTTCGGCTTGTTCTGGGCTGATGGCGAGACGGACTTGCAGCCAAGGCATGGCGGGCACCTTTGAAAAATATAGATTGCAGCCTAGCGGGCTGCGAGAAGCGCGCAAGTTTACGCGAGCGCGAGGCAGAAGACGACAAGGCCGATACGTGCATGCTTTTTTGTAGGGCCGAGGCTATCTCCAGAAACAACAAAGCCGCTCGAAAGCGGCTTTGTCGCTGGATCACATCTTAATGCTGGCTCCCTGCATTATTGGCTTTGAGCCATTGCAAGCCTTTGTTCGTCAGGCGATAGCGTTGCAGACGGCTGTTAGGTTGTTCGGGCAGCGTCATTTCAAGGGTCCCGGCAGCGATTGCCGGTAGTATGTAAGCCTTGCGAAAGTGGTCGGCATTTTTCAGGCTCATGGCGGTTTGAAGTTCTTGTCGGCTCATCTCACCGTCAATGACCTTCAGCAGCGCAGCGACTTCCATGGTGACTTCCATGGTGACTTCCATGGTGACTTCCCCGGTCGTTGCATCAGTCTTCTGCGATTGAGGGTGTGCGGACAGCCTCACGACGTACGAGATCCGGTCGTCGTCGCTTTCAAATAGTGGTGCGGGCGAACCATTGGCAGCCATGACCTTGAGGATTTTTGGGATCCCGGTCGAGCGGCCTTCGGTCAGGTCCAGCTCTTTCAAGAACTCCCCGATTCGCCGGTTGCGGTAGCGGCGGCTAACGGCGCGACCGGCTCGCAGGTCCTCCAGGCGGATTGAACGGTCGGGTCCCGGGAAACTCAAAATCACCAGCTCCTCCTGGCTGATGCGGACCTCGATCGGTTCGCGTTCTTCGTAGGAGCGGTGATACACGGCATTGACCAAAGCTTCTTCAATCGCCCCGTAGGGGAAGTTCCAGATCCTTGTGGCCTCGGCACGGTCTGGGTGTTTGATAACCGTTTGATGCAGGTAATTACGCTGGATGTAGGCCAAAGCCTCACGGGTCATGGTTGCTAGAGGGCCTTTGAAGATTTTTTCGTCAAAACGGTCGCCGCCAGCACCTTCGGGAAACCAGAGCACATCAATCTGGGTGCCGGGAAAGAACTGTTCCGGGGCGTTGCTGAAGAACATCAGACCCACATTCTTGGGCCACGGCGATTCAGTTGGGCCACCCACGACGTTCATTTGTCGGCCTAGCGCCTCGGTAGACAGGTGGTCGGCGTCTTCTGCGAGGGCGCTGCCAATCTCTTGCAGGAAGTTTTGCATCAACGGTTTGGACAGGTCGCTGACGCTGGCCCCCAAGTGGAAGCGATCATCGAAAGGCACCTTGGCAGTAAGGCTCAAGAGTTCCTGCTCAGCTTCTCCCTTGGCTTCCACTGTGCTGCTGTAGCGGCGGATGTAGTAATGCAGGCTCCGGTGTTTGGCTGTCACCGCCGCCGGGGCTTTATACGGGCGATTTTGCCCGCCCGGCGCCCACAATACGATCAGCTTGCGGCCTTCGACTTCTTCCACGCTCAGTACTGGAAAATAGGCGGGTTGAATCGATTGGCAAGCTGCTAACAGTTCAAGTTGGATCTTGTCGAGCATCTGATCAGCAAGGCCCGACGGTGGAAAAACCGGCTGACCGTTGGCGTCGCAATCTTGCCCAATCACCACATAGCCACCGCCCAGGTTTTCAAAGTCATTGGCGAAGGCGCAGAGCGTGCGAATGATCGGGTCAGGATTCCAGCCCGTTTTGTATTCGATTCGCTCACCCTCGACTGTCCGCTGACGCAGCAGGTCGTTCAGATTTATTGGTAGTTTTTCAGGCATGGGCGGGCTCTGGTTTGTGGCGGTGCGCTGATTAAAGGGGCGATTATAGCCAGCCCGGACATGCTAGTTCTTGCCAGTTAAACACCACAGAGATGGATGAAACCTCCAGAAACAACAAAGCCGCTCGAAAGCGGCTTTGTTGGTATGGATCACAGCTTAATGCTTTTCGCCAGCCAGCTTGTGTTCCAGGTAGTGGATGTTGATTCCACCTTTGCAGAAGCCTTCATCGCGGACCAGATCGCGGTGCAGCGGGATGTTGGTCTTGATCCCGTCGACAACGATTTCGTCCAGCGCATTGCGCATGCGCGCCATGGCTTCGTCACGGGTTGCGCCGTAGGTGATCAGCTTGCCGATCAACGAATCGTAGTTCGGCGGAACGGCATAGCCACTGTACAGGTGCGAATCGACGCGAACGCCGTTGCCGCCTGGTGCGTGGAAATGCTTGACCGTGCCTGGGCTAGGCATGAAGGTTTTCGGGTCTTCGGCGTTGATCCGGCATTCCAGCGCGTGACCGCGGATAACGACGTCATCCTGGGTGTACGACAGCTTGTTGCCAGCGGCGATGCTGAGCATCTCCTTGACGATGTCGATGCCGGTGACCATTTCCGAAACCGGGTGCTCAACCTGAACGCGGGTGTTCATTTCGATGAAATAGAACGCGCCGTTCTCGTACAGGAACTCGAAAGTACCCGCACCACGGTAGTTGATGTCGATGCAAGCCTTGACGCAGCGAGCGAGGACTTCAGCGCGTGCTTTCTCGTCGATGCCCGGTGCTGGCGCTTCTTCGAGAACCTTCTGGTGACGACGTTGCAGCGAGCAATCGCGGTCGCCCAAATGGATAGCATGGCCTTGGCCATCGGAAAGCACCTGAACTTCCACGTGACGTGGGTTGGTCAGGAATTTTTCCAGATAGACCATCGGGTTGCCGAACGCCGCGCCTGCTTCGGTGCGGGTCAGTTTGGCGAAGGAGATCAGGTCTTCTTCTTTATGCACAACGCGCATGCCGCGACCACCACCGCCGCCAGCGGCTTTGATGATCACCGGGTAACCGACTTCGCGACCGATGCGCAGAGCGGTTTCTTCGTCTTCAGGCAGCGGGCCGTCGGAGCCCGGAACGGTTGGAACGCCGGCGGCGATCATGGCGTGCTTGGCCGATACCTTGTCGCCCATCAGGCGAATGGTGTCGGCTTTCGGGCCAATGAACGCGAAGCCGGAGTTCTCGACCTGTTCGGCAAAGTCGGCGTTTTCCGCAAGGAAACCGTAGCCTGGGTGAATGGCGGTAGCGCCGGTCACTTCAGCCGCGGCGATGATGGCCGGAATGTGTAGGTAAGAGTGCGCGGCCGAGGCCGGGCCGATGCAGACTGATTCGTCTGCCAGGCCCAGGTGCATCAGCTCTTTGTCGGCCTTGGAGTAAACGGCGACAGTCTTGATGCCCATCTCTTTGCAGGCACGCAGAATCCGCAGGGCAATCTCACCGCGGTTGGCGATCAGAACTTTTTCCAACTTCGCAGTCATCAAAGTTTCTCCGCGGTTCAAACGATGGTGAACAGCGGTTGGTCGTACTCAACCGGCTGGCCGTCTTCGACAAGGATGGATTCGATCACACCGCTGGTTTCAGCTTCGATGTGGTTCATCATCTTCATGGCTTCGACGATGCACAGGGTGTCGCCTTTCTTCACGGTCTGGCCGACTTCAACGAAGGACGGCGAGCTTGGCGAAGATTTGCGATAGAAGGTGCCGACCATTGGCGAACGGGCAACGTTGCCGTTCAGCGTTGGGGCAGCCGGAGCCGCAGGGGCGGCAGCGGCAACCGGAGCGGCAGCCACAGGCGCGGCAACCGGAGCAGGCATTGGAGCCGGTGCGTAGTACTGCTGAGCCGGCGTCTTGCTGTGACGGCTGATGCGTACGGACTCTTCGCCTTCCTTGATCTCGAGCTCGTCGATGCCGGACTCTTCCAGCAGTTCGATCAGTTTCTTAACTTTACGGATATCCATGAATCATCAACTCCCAAGGGTCGGTCAGGGGCGTTACGCTTGTTGTTCAAGCTGTTGCCGGTCTTTCAAGCTGTTCTAGGGCGGCCTCCAGGGCCAGTCGATAACCGCTGGCGCCAAGGCCGCAGATCACTCCCACCGCTACGTCGGAGAAGTAAGAGTGATGGCGGAAAGGTTCGCGTTTGTGCACGTTAGACAAATGCACTTCGATGAATGGGATGCTCACCGCCAGCAGCGCGTCACGTAATGCGACACTTGTGTGCGTAAAAGCTGCTGGATTGATCAGAATGAAGTCCACACCTTCGCCGCGAGCAGCGTGGATGCGGTCAATCAATTCGTACTCGGCGTTGCTTTGCAGGTAGAGCAAATGGTGGCCGGCATTGCGCGCCCGCTGTTCCAGATCCTGGTTGATTTGCGCCAGGGTGGTTGCACCGTAGACGCCCGGTTCCCGGGTGCCGAGCAGGTTCAGGTTCGGGCCGTGCAAAACCAATAGGGTCGCCATCTGCTGCTCCTTTGTTATCTGTGTGCAATTGTCAGAACCCGGCGACTATGCCGCAAAGCCTTTGTGACTGTCCAGTTCTATGCAATAGCCAGCACGATGGCCGATGTTTGCGCGAAATTTGTGACCGGGTAATTAAATCCGGTCATTTGCTTTCGCAACACGTTCGGCGAAGTCCGTGGCATTGATCTCGCCGATCACTCGCACATCGGTGCGTTCGACGCCGTCCTTGCCGAAAAACATCAGCGCCGGAGGACCGAACAGCGTGTAGCGGTCGAGCAGGGCACGTTGTTCGGTATTGCTGGCGGTGATGTCGAAGCGGATCAGTCGATAGCCTTTCAGGCGTTCGACGACGTTGGCATCGTTGAGGACTTCGTGTTCGATGACTTTGCAACTGATGCACCAGTCGGCATACCAGTCGAGCAGCAGCGGTGTGCCGGCGGCTTTGGCGTCATTGAGGGCGCGATCCAGTTCGGCTGGCGTGGTGATGGTCTGCCAGTTGCTGGTGTTTTGCGGTTGATCGTTGCCCGCGACAATGCGCGGTTGGCCAATGGGGTTGAGCGGATCGGTCTGACCGCTGAGCGCGCCATACCAGCAGGCCAGCGCATAAAACAGCAGGAACATTCCCAGCAATTGCCCCAGGCGTTTTCTCGGCGGTTTATAGACGAACTCCAGCGCGCCCATGAACAACCCGACGCCACCGGCGAGCAAGCCGATCAACAGCAAGGTGATCTGGCCCGGCAACACTCGGCTGAGCAAGCCGATCGCCAGCCCCAGCAGCAAGACGCCAATCGCGTTTTTCACGTAGATCAGCCACGGCCCGCTTTTTGGCAGCCAGGCCGCACCACCGGTCGCCACCAGCAACAGTGGCGCACCCATGCCCAAGCCGAGCATGAACAGTTTCAATCCGCCGCCCAGAGCGTCGCCGCTGGCGCTGATGTACAGCAGCGCGCCGGCCAATGGTGCCGACACACAAGGCGAAACCAACAGACTGGACACCACGCCCAGCACCGCCGCGCCCCACAGCGAGCCGCCTTCGGTACGTCCGGCGATCCGGTCCAGACGGCTGCTGATGGCGTGGGGCAGTTTCAGTTCGAATACGCCAAACATGGCCAAGGCAAACACCGCGAAAAACAGCGCGAACGGCACCAGCACCCAAGCCGATTGCAAGCGCGCCTGAAGATTCAGCTGCGCGCCGAACATGCCCATCAAGGCACCGAGCAGGGCGAAACAGGCTGCCATTGGCAACACATAAGCCAGTGACAGATTGAAACCGCGTAAACCACCGACTTGCCCGCGCAGGACCACGCCGGAGAGGATCGGCAGCATCGGCAGCACGCAGGGGGTGAAGGTCAGGCCGAGGCCAGCGAGGAAGAACAGCGCCAGTTCTCGCCAGCTCCACGCTGTCGTCGCAACGCCGCTGCCATCAATGCTCAGGCGCTCGGTCTCGGGTGGGTAGCACAGGCCTTTGTCGGCGCAGCCCTGATAGGTCACGGCCAGCGTAAAGGCGCGAGAATCGGTGCGCGGCAGTTCTACATCGAGAATGCCGTGGTAAACCTCGACATCGCCGAAGTAATCATCGTGCTTTTGTTCGCCCTTGGGCAGTTGCACCGCGCCGAGGCCAACGTCGGCCGGATCGGCGCGAAACTGGAAGCGATGGCGATAAAGGTAGTAACCCTCGGTGGCGACGAAACGCAGCTTGACCGATTGCGGCGTGCTGTCTACCAGACTCAACTGAAAGGCTTCGCGCACCGGCAGGAAGTCGGCGCTGTTGTTGATCGAACCCAGGGTGGAACTGGGCCGACTGTCCAGCAAGCCGGCGGCGGTAGCCGGCAGGGCGAGCACTAAAAACAGCAGGCAGAGCAAACGGCGCATGACAATCTCGCGTATCGAAAGTGTGGGCATGATAGCGGACAGTCGCGGGGTGTGCAGGGTGGGGCGTTCTGTGGTGAATGTTCCGACGTCTTCGCGAGCAAGCCCGCTCTCACATTTAACCGAGTTCGCTCAGGGGAATGCGATCAAATGTGGGAGCAGGCCTGCTCGCGAAGGTGGCCTATCAGACGCGGAAGGCCTGAGCGACTGTATGCAGTCGTCCACCCGGCACCAACAAATTCTCCCCTTGCTCACCAGACACCTGAATGCATGAGCGGCCATGTATAGGGGGCCGCCCATGTTGCCGGATCTTGACGTTTTTTCTGGTCGCTCCGGTGGGCAGCGTCGAGCTTACTTTGTTGATTGATCGTTGGAATGGTTGCACAAGTTGATTGTTACAGGGGTGTATTGGGTGCTGTTGGTATGCCGAAACAGCGTGCTGCTGTGATACTCGTACACTTCCTGAGTGGTCGATACATTGATGACCGAGCCTTGCGCATCGACCTTTATAGCCGGATCCCGGGTGACGAGAAACGGACCGGCATTCTTTAGCTCAGATGCTATTTGTTCATCGGATGTCAGTTCGCGATAGACATAGTATCGATAGCTGAACGGCACTGTTGCTCCGCCTCGATCATCCTTGAGACCGTAGATGAAGCCATTAGCGCCAAGGGGTAGTTTGAGTACTACATCGGTCAGCACCGGGGCGCTGGAAGACATAAGCCATGTCCAGCCGATGTATGCCAGGCATACAGCCAGCAGGCAGGAGGTGACAATTGTGTAAGTATTTTTTTTTCTAGTTCCTGAACCGGGCATTGATGCGTCTGGGGGCGAAGTTGGAACTATCACGGGGCACTCCTGTTGCGCGCTCGATAAATTGAAGCGCTAAACCCTAGCATCAAAACGACTACTAAAAACCACCGCATGGATAAACAGGAGTTTTCATGCAAGGGCTTAGGTGGCGATAGTCCTGCCCGTTAGTTGCGTTCGGGCCCGCAACCCTTAGACCCGAAATGCCTGCACTGCCGTATGCAACTGCCCACCCAGCGTCAGTAAATGTTCGCCCTGGCTGCGGCCTTCACCAATCCTCAGCAAGTTATCCCCACCCAATTGATGAATCCGTTCACTGTGATCGCGAATTTCGCTGACAGCGCCGCTCTGCTGGGCGGTGACATCGGCGATGCGCACGGCGGTGTCGGAAATGGTCTGGATCGCCCCGACAATTTTATCCAGCGCGCCGTCGGCCGCCTGGGCCTGATTGGCCGTGGCTTCGGCGTGTTCGACCTGGGCGCGCATGCCTTCGACCGATTGCCGCGCGGCGGTTTGCAGGCCGGCGATCAGTGTTTGAATCTCGGCCGTGGCACCGGCGGTGCGTTGGGCCAGTGAGCGAACCTCTTCGGCCACCACCGCAAACCCCCGGCCCATTTCTCCGGCGCGGGCCGCTTCGATGGCAGCGTTCAGGGCCAGCAGGTTGGTCTGGTCGGCAATCGAGCGGATCACTGTCAGCACACCGCCGATGGTCGCTGACTCTTCAGCCAGATGTTCGATCATCTGCGCATTGCCTTGCACTTCGCCCACCAGCGCATGCAGCCCGGTGAGGCTCAGGCCGATTACTTTCTGGCCGTGCTCCACCGCAAGCCCGGCGTGGCGACTGGCGTCAGCGGCCTGACTGGCGTCACCGGCGACTTGTTGAATCGTCGCCTCGAGTTCACCGAGGGAGTCGCGGATCAGTGCCGTGTCGCCGGCCTGATGCTCGGCGCCGCTGTGCAGGTCGTTGCTCAATTCGGCCAGCGTTCGGCTGCTGCCGGCGACCTGTTCTGCGTTGAGGCGAATGGTACCTACCAGGTCGACCAGATAGGCGCGCAAGCGATTGAGCGAGGCTTGAATGTCATGCAGTTCGCGGTTGGTCGCGCCCAGTTGAATGTCGCGGCTGAAGTCGCCCTCGGCCCAGGTCGAAAGCGCCGGGGCCAGGTTGGTCAGGGTTCGGGCCAGGCGTCGCTGCAAGGTATCGATGAGCAATGCGATCAGCAGGATCAGCCCGATCATCACTCCCTGCATCAGCCGTACTTCGCCCTGGATTTGCCCGTGCTGGGCGCGCACCACCGGTTCCAGCCCGGCGATGGCCTGTTGCACGGCGGTAATTTTCAAGTGCGTCGCGGTGCTGAGGTCGGTGCGCTTCTGGATCTGTTCGCGCGTGCGTGCCAGTTCAGCGGGGTAGCGGGTGAGCAGGCTGTTGAGTTCACGCTTGAGAGCGACACCGGCGTCTTCGTCGACGGTTTTTTCGGTGTTCTCCAGGCCCATCATGGCGGCGAAATCATCGGTGTTCGATTCACTGCTAGTGGTTACCCCCAGCAGCGGCAAGGCGCCCAGTTGTTCGGCCTGAATGCGAATGCTGGCGACTTCGCGCTCGACATCGGCAGCCAGTTCGCTGCGTCCGCTGCTGACCAGTTTGTCCCGGGCCAGAGACAGCTTGCCCAGATGCTGGGAGGCGGCGAGCAAGGGCGCAAGATACGCTGCGTTGCCACTGGCGTACTGGCTGAGCTGATCGAGGCTGGCGCCGAGCTCGCGTTCAGCTTGCAGCAGCAGGGCCTGTGGATCGCCGGCGAGTTTGCCAGCGGCCAACAGGTCCGTCTTGCTGAACTCATCCAGGCTCGACAGGCTGGGCCGCAAGGTGTCAGCCAAGGGGGGCGGCAACTCGCCGAGCTCCTTTTGCAGGCTGTCGATGGCCTGGCTGGCGCTGCTCAGGCGCAAGGCATCGCCGCTGGCCAGGTAATCCTCAACGTTGCGCGCCACTTCATTTTGAAACTGCTGAGACAGGCCCAGGTAGTGCTCCATTAACAGATAGGGGCGTTCCAGGGCCTTTTGCGACCACCAGAGGGTGACGCCGAGGGCCACGCACACGGCGACCAGAAGGAGGGTATTGAGATTGGTCAGCAGCTTCAGGCGCATCGTGGTCTACCAACGGCAGAATGGTAAGTGCCTGAAGTTATTGCGTTTTTGTTACAGGGTTATGACCGAATCGGTCGATTCCGATGAAAAAGTGGCACTTTGCTTTGACTCCCGCGCGGCTTGCACACGGTTGCGTCCCGCGTTCTTGGCGCGGTACAGCGCCTCGTCCGCCTGGCTGGCCATCAGCAGGCTGTCGGAGTCTTCGCGCAGATCGACGACGCCGGCGCTGAAGGTGCACCAGAGGTCCTGGGGCTGAGCGGGGTAGTGAATCTCGGCAAAGCGCTGGCGGATCTCATCGAGCACCTTGCAGGCCGATTCGATATCGGTGTCCGGCATGACGATGGCGAACTCTTCACCGCCGTAGCGGCCGATGAAGTCGGTCTTGCGCAACCGTTGCTTGAGGAACAGCGCCAGGCTCTTGATCACCCGGTCGCCCATGGGATGGCCGTGGCTGTCGTTGACCCGTTTGAAGTGGTCGATGTCGAGCATCGCAAAGCTCAGTGGCTTGTTCTCGCGACGGGCGCGGAATGAACAATCTTCGAGCAATTGCAAAATATGGGTGTGGTTGTACAAACCGGTCAGGCTGTCGCGAACCATCCGCGCTTTCAAATTGCGCGCCCGCGCCGCGCGGTTGCGCACGGTGGTGATCAGGTGCCGTGGCTTGATTGGCTTGGTCAGGAAGTCGTCGCCGCCCTCGCTCATGGCGTCGAGCTGCTTGTCCAGATCGTCTTCGGCCGACAGATAAATGATCGGCACGCTGACATAGCGGTCGTTGTGCCGGATCACCTTGGCCAGTTCAGTACCGGTGCAGGCTGGCATGTACATGTCGAGGATGATCAGGTCCGGCTGGAAATCCGCCAGTTCGGCCATGGCGTGGATCGGTTCGATCAAGGTTCGCGTGACGATCCCGGCGCTATTGAGCAGACGCTCGGTGTGCAAGGCCTGGGCGCGGGAGTCGTCGATGATCAGCACTTTATAAGGTTCGTACTGGGCGACGCAGGTCAGGACTTCGATCTTTTCCAGCAGGCTCGAGGCTTCGAGGGTGCCGGTGAGAAACTCCTGGCCGCCGGCGCGCACGGCGGCGAGGCGGGTCGGGGTATCGGTTTCGTGCAGGCTGAAGAAAAGTAGCGGTAACGGTTCATCCAGACCGATCTGGGCTTCGGCCGCCAGTTTCAGGCCGATGCCGGCACCACTGAAGTCGACATCCATGACAATCGCCGCCGGCAAACGCTCGACCATCGAGGCGCGGAACGCGGCGACACTGTCGAGGGATTGAGCGCTGAGCCCGAAGAATTCAAGTTGCTTGGCCAGCCGCTCGGCCCGGTCGTGATCCTGCAGCATCACGTAGATCGGTTTGCGCAGCGGCGGCAGGAAGGTTTGTTCGAATTGATCGCCATGGCGCAGGCCCGTGCGGGACAAGCGCTGCATCAGGCGATTAAGGTCAGTGATCAGTCCGCTGCTCAGGCGTCCGCGGTTAGCATCCACCGCTTCCAGTGACTGGCCGATGTGGCGTGCCAGCTGGGTGTGTTCCGGTTGTTCGAAGCGTTCGGCAAAACGCAGCAGGCGCAGGTTGGCCTCACTCAGCTCCGACAAGTCGGTGGTGGACCATTCGTTGCGTTGCAGGCGTTGCCATATTTCAAGAATCTGACGCGCCTGATGAATTACCCGCTGGGCAAAGTGGTGCTTGAGGCGCTCACGGCTGGGGTCTTCTGGCTCGGTCATATCCTGACTACTAGTTAGGGTGCATGCTGAGATCGACTGATGGCTCTATGCTAGCACCTCTTTTCGATTGCATGAGTGTCGTACGTCAATAATCTGCAAAGCGACTTCATTCAGTTCCCGACCGACTGGTCGGATAGCCGTGTAGCAGCAGGCTTCGCCAGCTGCTACAAGGGGCGTGCTTCATTTATAGTGGCGCATCGACCATGCGATTGCACTGGCTCAGTGCTCCGCGCGGATTAATGCGCGGCAAAATGAGGCACGATGGCGTAGGGTTGTGGTCGAACCGATGAACTCAAGTGATTGAAAGGATACCGCCATGCTGGACTGGAAGAACCGCACGGGCAGCGCGCCTGAACGTGCCGCTGAACCGAAATCGGCCACCCGCAGTTATTTGGGCGGCCTGTTGTTCAGCCGGGCGCTGGCCACTCTGACTGGCCTTTACCTGCTGGTGGCTATCGCGCTGGGCTGGTACTGGAGCCAGGAGCCCGCATTGTTCCCGGTTCAGCAGAATGCCCAGATGGCGGCCGAAAAAGAAGGCAAGCAGATGGTCGTGGGTTACACCACGGTGGAAACCCTCAAGACGGTTGCCGGTACCCTGCTGACCAAACCGGGTGGCTATATTTCCAACGACCGCTTTCCGCCGGGCCTGTGGATGGACAACATGCCGAGCTGGGAATATGGCGTGCTGGTCCAGGTTCGCGACCTGAGTCGTGCGTTGCGCAAAGACTTCGCCCGTTCCCAGTCGCAGTCCGCCGAAGACGCCGACCTGGCCAAGGCCGAGCCGCGTTTCAACTTCGACAACAAGAGCTGGGTGCTGCCGTCCAGTGAGTCCGAGTATCAGGAAGGCATCAATTCCCTGAGCCGCTATCAGGCACGTCTGTCGGGGGCTGACCAGAAAAGCGCGCTGTTCTATGCCCGCGCCGACAACCTGAACAACTGGCTGGGTGATGTGGGAACCCGTTTGGGTTCGCTGTCGCAACGGCTGTCGGCCAGCGTAGGCCGGGTCAAGCTCAACACCGCGCTGAAAACCGAAGTCCCGGCGCTCGGTCAAGTGCCGCAGGTTGATGAAGAAGTCGTCGAAACCCCGTGGATGCAGATCGATAACGTGTTCTACGAGGCCCGCGGTCAGGCCTGGGCCTTGTCCCACCTGCTGCGCGCCATCGAAGTCGACTTCGCCGATGTGTTGGCGAAGAAAAACGCCACGGTCAGCGTGCGCCAGATCATCCGTGAGCTGGAGGCCTCGCAAGAGCCGGTCTGGAGCCCGATGATCCTCAACGGCAGCGGCTTCGGCGTGCTGGCCAACCACTCGCTGGTCATGGCCAATTACATCTCCCGGGCCAACGCCGCGGTGATCGATTTGCGTCAGTTGCTCAATCAGGGCTGAGTCATGGTCGATAACTCCGTCGATAGCATGCGGGAGGCCGCCCACCGTGCGGCCTCGGATGCCGAGCAGATCGCCTGGGTCGACGAGCAGGACAACCTGCTCGGCGCACTGGTCCGCTCCGACCTGCGTGAACGAGGGCTGATCGGGCGCGGCACCTACATCATGCTGTTCAATTCTGCCGGTGAGCTGTGCGTGCACCGGCGTACCCTGAGCAAAGCGATATATCCCGGTTATTGGGACGTGGCGGCCGGCGGCATGGTGCTGGCTACCGAGACCTACGCCGAATCGGCGGCCCGTGAGCTGGAAGAAGAGCTGGGTGTGAGCGGTGTGGAACTGAGCGCCCATGATCACTTTTTCTTCGAGGACACCGGCAACCGGCTCTGGTGTTCGGCGTTTTCGGCGGTGTGGGATGGCCCGTTGATCCTGCAGCCGGAAGAAGTGCTTGAAGCGCGCTTCATCCCGATCGATCAGGTTCTGCTGGAAATCACGCAGAAGCCTTATTGCCCGGACTCTCTGGCGGCCTTGAAGCGCTATCTTCGTGCCCAAGGGGAGAACGTCGCAAAAGAGCTGTAAATTGGCGCCGATTGGCTCTTAGCAAGTCGGCTTTTTGCCGTTACACTGCGCGACCTTTTCAAGCTGAACCGGTAATGCTTGTTGTAAGAGCTGCCGCGGCTGCGATCTTTTGACTTTAGCTTTTGAGTCAAAATCAAAAGATCGCAGCCTCGTTGCACTCGTCAGCTCCTACACCGGGTTTTCCGTTTCAGTAGCGCTGCCCCTGCCTGAGTGGGGCTTCGCGGTCGATGGCACTCAGTTGCCGCGACCAGTCTTTGTCCTCCCAAGAGGATTGCCGGTGGCCAAAAAAGCCGCATCCTTCGCCGCCCTTGGTGGCCTGGTATTTTCCACCGACGCAGGTCGTCATTGCCCCGATTGCCGTCAACCGGTGGATGCCTGCATCTGCAAACAAACCGTCATCCCGGCCGGCGACGGCATCGCTCGCGTGCGTCGCGAAAGCAAGGGCCGTGGCGGCAAGACGGTGACTACCATCACCGGCGTGCCGTTGGCCGAAGACGCACTCAAGGAACTGGCCACCACGTTGAAGAAACGTTGCGGGACCGGTGGGGCGTTGAAAGACGGGATCATCGAAATCCAGGGCGATCATGTCGAGCTACTCTTGGCTGAGCTGATCAAACACGGTTTCAAGGCGAAGAAGTCCGGCGGCTAGCAGCCTCTGTGAAAACCACCCGCGGCTTGATCCAGTCCTGATTTTTCATTTTGGCCTGGCGTCGTCTCCATGGTTTTCACAGAGCCTGTTCATGACCGGTTTCTAAACTCACTGCGGTCAACGAGGTCTACCCCCTCGTTGACGAACCGTCATTTTCATTCTTTAGACTGCGCCGGCCTGAACTCAAGGCGACGCTCTATGACTTCTTTATAGGGGACTTCGATGTCCGTAAGACGCACACGCAAAGACGATGGCAGCCAATGGACAGTTGCGGACAGCCGCAGTGTTTATGGGATTCGCCATTGGGGGGCCGGGTATTTCGCGATCAATGACGCCGGTCGCGTCGAAGTTCGTCCGAACGGCCCGACCAGTTCGCCTATCGACCTGTTCGAGCAAGTCGACCAACTGCGCAAAAGCGGTTTGTCCTTGCCGTTGCTGGTGCGCTTCCCCGACATTCTGCAAGACCGCGTGCGTCAGCTGACCGGTGCGTTCGACGCCAACATCGAGCGTCTGGAATACCAGAGCAAGTACACCGCGCTGTACCCGATCAAGGTCAACCAGCAGGAAGCGGTGATCGAAAACATCATCGCCACCCAGAACGTATCGATCGGTCTGGAAGCTGGCTCCAAGCCTGAGCTGTTGGCGGTACTGGCGCTGGCGCCGAAGGGCGGCACCATCGTCTGCAACGGTTACAAGGACCGCGAGTTCATCCGTCTGGCGTTGATGGGCCAGAAGCTCGGTCACAACGTGTTCATCGTCATCGAGAAAGAATCCGAAGTCGGTCTGGTGATCGAAGAAGCGGCGGCGCTCAAGGTCAAGCCGCAGGTCGGCCTGCGCGTGCGTCTGTCGTCCCTGGCGTCGAGCAAGTGGGCAGACACCGGTGGCGAAAAATCCAAGTTCGGCCTGTCGGCGGCGCAGCTGCTGTCGGTGGTCGATCGTTTCCGCGCTGCGGGTCTGGACCAGGGCATTCGCCTGCTGCACTTTCACATGGGTTCGCAGATCGCCAACCTGGCGGACTACCAGCACGGTTTCAAGGAAGCGATCCGTTACTATGGCGAGCTACGCAACCTCGGCCTGCCGGTGGACCACATCGACGTCGGTGGCGGCCTGGGTGTCGACTACGACGGTACTCACTCGCGTAACGCCAGTTCGATCAACTACGACATGGACGATTACGCCGGTGTCGTGGTCGGGATGCTCAAGGAATTCTGCGACGCGCAGAGCCTGCCGCACCCGAACATCTTCTCTGAAAGCGGCCGCTCCCTGACCGCCCACCACGCCATGCTGGTGGTGCAGGTGACCGACGTCGAGAAACACAACGACGACGTGCCGAAGATCGATAACAAGGAAGAGCTGCCGGAAACCGTGCAGTGGCTGGTTGACCTGCTCGGTCCGACCGACATTGAAATGGTTACCGAGACCTACTGGCGCGCCACGCACTACATGAGCGACGTGGCCACTCAATACGCCGATGGCAAGCTGACCCTGGCGCAAAAAGCCCTGGCCGAGCAATGCTACTTCGCCGTGTGCCGTCGTCTACACAACTCCTTGAAGGCCCGTCAGCGTTCCCACCGTCAGGTGCTCGACGAACTCAACGACAAGCTGGCCGACAAGTACATCTGCAACTTCTCGGTATTCCAGAGCCTGCCGGATACCTGGGCCATCGGCCAGGTCCTGCCGATCCTGCCGCTGCACCGTCTCGACGAAGAGCCGCTGCGCCGTGCGGTGCTGCAAGACCTGACCTGCGACTCCGACGGCAAGATCAAGCAATACGTCGACGAGCAGAGCATCGAGACCAGCTTGCCGGTGCATGGTCTGAACGAAGGCGAAGACTATCTGCTGGGGATCTTCCTGGTGGGTGCCTACCAGGAAATTCTCGGCGACATGCACAACCTGTTCGGTGACACCGACTCGGTGAACATCTACCAGAACGCCGACGGCAGTGTGTACCACGCCGGTATCGAAACCCACGACACCATCGAAGACATGCTGCGTTACGTGCACTTGTCGCCGGAAGAGCTGATGACCCACTACCGCGACAAGTGCGCCAGTGCCCGCATCAGCGCCGCCGAGCGCACCCAGTTCCTCGATGCCTTGCGTCTGGGCCTGACCCGTTCGTCTTACCTGTCTTCTTGAGGTAAGGCGCTGCGCCCATCGGGTTGTCTGAAAATTCTCCGTACGTTGCGGAAATTTCAGATGACCTGGTGCGGGGCTTCTCTTTTTTCACGCGAAATGACCCACATTCCTAGCAATCCAAGCGATGTGGTCTTCTTTTCACGTAGGTCATTTCCTAAGTTGTACTTCGGCACTCTACTCGGCCATGTCTCTCAGCGAGAATCCCCAGCCGCCCCTCCTGTAGAGAATCGCCGATGTTCGATCCAGTCAACGAGCCGTCATTTCGTCTGGATATAGCGGGTCTGCCCGACTCCTTTGAGGTCTTGGCCTTTACCGGTAGTGAAGCCATCAGCGAGCCTTTTGTGTTCGACGTGGATCTGCTGAACGATGACCCGACGCTGGACCTTGCTAGCCTGCTGTACCGTTCGGCCTTTTTGCACTTCGGGCCGCCGGGGGAGGGTATTCACGGGCAGTTGCTTGGCCTCGCTCAACCCGGCCATGGCGACGAACCCAGGCTTTGCCGTGTGCATCTGGGACCCAGGCTGGCGTGTCTGGCCCAGCGCTTCAATCAGCGAATCTTCAGCAATCGCTCGGTGCCGCAGATTCTCGCTCAGGTGCTCAAGGAGCACGGCATTGCCGGCAAGGATCGTCGCTTCGAGTTGAGCGGCGATTACCCACCCCGTGATTTCTGCACGCAGTACCGGGAATCGGACCTGCAATTTCTCCAGCGTCTGTGCGCCCAGGAACGGCTTCATTACTATTTCGAGCACCGCGTGCACGGGCACTGCCTGGTTTTCGGTGATGGCCTGGGGCCGTTTCACCGTGGCGAAGAGAGCGTCTTCGAGGGTGAGAGCGAACGGCCGGGGGGGCACCCGTTCAAGCTTCACGGCTGCGGGCAGATTGCTGAAGGCCAGACGAACCTGGCGACGCTGCGCAGCGGTCAGCTGATGCCGTTGTCCGGCCATCCTTGCGCGGACTTGAATCGTCTCTGGCTGTTGACCCATGTCGGGCATCAGGGAGGACAGGAACCGGGGGGGTCTTATAGCAATCAGTTGCGCGCCATTGCGCAGGAAGTGCCTTTCGTGGCGGCTTATGCGGGTGTGAAACCCAGAATGCACAGCTTGCAGCGGGCGTGGGTAGTCAACGTCAGTGAGCCTCGCCCCGATCCATCCAGGCCGGTTGCCGTGCAGTTTGACTGGCTTTATCAGGGCGAAGGCGCAGCCCCCAGCCACTGCTGGTTGCCGTTGGCTCCCGAGCTGGAAAGCGCAGGAGCCATGCCGTTGAGTGAAGGCACGCAGGTGCTGGTGAGTTTTATCGAAGGCGATCCGGATCAACCCTTGATCAGCGGATTTCTTCCCCGACCACCGTCCAGCGCAGAGCCAGCCCTACCCGACCTGCTATCCGCCTCGACGACTGAAGCCAGCCGCGCGGTCGATGGTTTATTGGGTTTACTGCAATCGAGCGAACCTTTGGTGCTTCTGTGCCTGCTGCCGGGCGGGGGCAGTTTCAGTCATTGCGCGCAATCCTTTTGCACGTGCCGGGCAGCGGCGCAGCTCGGCCAGAGCGGTGCGGCATGATCGCCGCTCAGGCGCCCGACTCGACCCCGCAATGGCTGTTGCTCGATATACCGGGCGTGCCTGGGGCCGGTGTGATGCTGCGGCAACAGTTCGCTCATGCCCGATGGTTCTGGCTGTTCGAAAGCACCGAGTTTCACCCGTTGCGTGAGCGCGGGCCGGCGTTGGTCGACCTTCGCGAGTGCCCGGCACTCGCCGAGCTGTACTCAAGTGAGCCGCACATCTGGAGTGGGTTGCTGCTGGTCAGTGAAGCACCGCCATCGCAGTTGCTGGAGCATTTGCGACGCATGCTCACAGTCACCTTCGGTCTGCATCACCGGGCCTTGCTGAGCTACTACAACCCTCAAGCGGCAAGTTACTTTTTTGATGCCTGCGACGCGCTGGAGCTGAGTCGCTGGCTCGGTCCGATCGACCAGTTGCGCTGGTTCGGAGGCACCTGGGCCGATCGAGCCATTGGCTGTCCGGGCTGGCAGCAGTTGCTCAATCCGCGGCTTGCCGTCAGGCCGCTGGCCATCGAAGAAAACCTCAGCCTGCGTCAGCGAGACTCCTTGCAAACCTGCCTGCTGGAGCAACATGCCTGGCGCTGGAGCCGATCCACCGGGACTGACTACAACAGCTTGTGGGCCCATCTGCAGGAAGGGCTGGCGCTGGGTTTCAGCGAACGCCCGGTGCTCGATGGCTGGTTATGGCTACGCTTGCAGCACCCCGATGCTATGCCCCAGCTACCGTTGCCGGGAATCACTCAGCAGGAACGTCTCGATAGCCTGCGCAACCTGTGGCAGAACGATCAACCCTGAATGAGTTGAAGGTCTGCCCCTCGTCAGCCTTTGAACCAGCTGTCGTTCTTGCGCAAGTACCAGGCGAACGCGCCAAGGGTCAGGCTGCGCAGCAACATGAACAGCAGGAAGGTTATCCACAGGCCATGGTTGCCCAGACCTTGCAGCGCCCAGGCGAAGGGCAGCAGCAGGAGCACCGTCAACAGCATGCCGTTGCGCATTTCCCGGGCACGGGTGGCGCCGATGAACAGGCCGTCGAGCAGGTAACTCCAGACGGCAATCAGCGGCAGTGCGGCGAGGTAAGGCAGGTAGATGAAGGCGGTGTCGCGCACGCTCTGAATGTCGGTCTGCATCTGGATGAACAGGTGCCCGGCGAACAGAAACAGCAAGGCAAACCCCACACTCGCCAGCAACGACCAGCCGCACGCTACCACCAGTGAGCGGCGCAGGGCCTCTCGGTCGCGAGCGCCGATGGCGTGTCCGCACAGGGCTTCCACGGCGTGGGCCAGACCGTCCAGTGCGTGGGCGGTCAGCAGCAGGCCGTTGAGCAGCAATGCGTTGGCGGCGACCGTGGCGTCGCCCAGCCGCGTACCCTGCACGGTGATCAGGAAAAACACCGACTGCAACGCCAGGCTGCGGATGAAGATGTCGCGGTTGACCGCCAGTAATGGGCGCCAGCTCTGCCACAACGCCAGCGCGGCCCAGGCGATATGGCCGGGATAGGCGCGCAGGGCTTTGCGGGTCATGAACAGGCCGATCAGCGCGCCGGTCCACTCGGCGATCACCGAGGCCCGCGCCGCGCCGACCACGCCCCACTCCAGGCCGAGCACGAACCACAGGTTCAGCGCGATGTTGACCAGGTTGGTGCTCAACAGAATGGCCAGCGGTGCCCGGGCGTTCTGGGTGCCGAGGAACCAGCCGACCAGCGCATAACTGGCCAGCGCCGCCGGCAAGCCGAACAGCCGCGTGTGGAAGAACTCGCGGGTCAGTTGATCCAGCTCCGCCGACGGTTGCATGAAGTGCAACGCGACCCCGCTCAACGGCACGCCCAACGCCCCCAACAGAATGGCCAGGCCCATGGCCAACAACAAACCTTGCAGCAATATCTGCCGCAACGCGGCGCCATCCCCGCGCCCGGCAGCCTGGGCGGCGAACCCGGTGGAGCCCATGCGCAGAAAACCCATGGCCCAGGCGAGAAAGGTATACAGGCTGGCGCCCACCGCAACGGCACCGAGCTGATGAGCATGGGGCAGGTGGCCGATGACGGTACTGTCGACCAGCGCCACCAGCGGTACGGAAATGTTCGAGAGAATCATGGGGGCGGCGAGCGCCCAGACGCGACGATGGGTTGGACGGTCGCGCCAGTCGGCAATCAGGTTGGACATGCAAGCTCCTTGGGGGCGCCTGCATTGTAGCGGCAGGTGAGCGCGATCTGCATGATCGTTCCCATGCTCTGCGTGGGAATGACTCCTGTGACGCTCTGCGTCACGCCGTCAGGGACGCGGAGCGCCCCGGGCTGCATTCCCACGCAGAGCGTGGGAACGATCAGGGCGGGAGGGATTGGGGTTAGTGAATGATCCAGCTCAGCAACCACAGCCCCAGCAGCAACCAGACAATCCCCATGATGATCGACGCGTTCATGAAGGCGCGGATCGCCGACCACAGCAGCATCAGCCCGATGATCAAGATGATGATGCTGATGATCGAAGTTTCCATGCCCAGTGCCTGGGCCAGCCCTTCGACAAAATTGCTGCCGGCGTTGCTCAACAGGTTGAACAGACCACTGAGGGTATCGATTATAAAGCGGATGACCGAACCGATTGCCTGGCCGAGCCATTCGAAAAAACTTTCTACCTGCATGTGTACGTCCTGATGGAGTGGTGGCGTGGTTGCCGGATCCGAGCGTTGGGCTACTGATCGTGCTCCCGGGTTCCCCACAAGCATAGAGGGTTGCACTATTCCTGTAGGAGCAAGCCTGCTCGCGATGGTCTGTCAGTCAACATCTACGTTGAATATCAACGCGCATTCGCGAGCAGGCTCGCTCCCACAAAAAATCGCCTCCGCCGCTTAACCACTGCCACTTGCCTTCACCCGCCATCCCCCTGAAGCTATACGCCTTCAGGAGAGCCCGATGAACCTTGTTGAACTGACCGAACGCCTGCACGCCATCCGCGACCGCAATGACTGGCGGCAATTTCATAGCCCGAAAAACCTGGCCATGGCCGCGAGCGTGGAAATGTCCGAACTAGTGGAAATCTTCCAGTGGCTGAGCGAAGACCAGTCGCGCCAGTTGCCGGCGGACAAACTCGCCCATGCCGGGCAGGAAATCGGCGACATCGTGCTGTATCTACTGCTGCTGTGCAGCGAGTTGGGGTTGGACATGAATGAAGTGGTGCGCAACAAACTCGCGGACAGCGAACGGCGGTTCAGCTGATGAGCGACCGTCATTTCGATCAGTTGGCGACCCGTTTCGCTGAAAAAATCTACGGTGGCGCCAAAGGTGCGATCCGTCTTGCCGTGTTGCAGGCCGACCTGGCCGAAACCCTGCCGGACCGCCCGTTGCGGGTACTGGACATCGGCGCCGGCCTGGGCCACATGTCGTTGTGGCTGGCCCAGCGCGGTCATCAGGTAACCCTCGCCGAGCCCGCCGAACCGATGCTTGAAGGCGCCCGCCAGCGTTTCGCCGAAGCCGGGCAGACGGCGACATTCATTCAGGCGCCGTGGCAGGACCTGCTCGGTCAGCTCACCGAACCCTACGACCTGGTGCTGTGCCACGCCGTGCTGGAATGGTTGGCCGAACCCCATGCGATTTTGCCGGTGCTGCATCAGCTGACGAAGCCGGATGGCTGGTTGTCCCTGGCGTTCTACAACCGTGACGCGTTGATCTACCGGAACCTGCTCAAGGGCCATTTTCGCAAGATGCGCAAGAATGACATGGCCGGCGAAAAGCAGAGCCTGACGCCGCAGCAGCCACTGGATCCACGGGAACTGGCGGCGCAACTTGAGGGCATGTGGCAGGTCGAAACCCAGAGTGGGGTGCGGGTTTTTTACGACTACATGCCGGTGGAGTTCCAGGCCCGCGTCGAACTGCCGGACTTGCTCGAAATGGAACTGGCGCACCGCCGTCACCCAAGCTTCGCCGGGCTTGGGCGCTACTTGCACTGGATCTGTCGGCCGATCTGACCGGAGCACAAAATGCATAGTCGTTCAGGGTTACTGGTGATCTGTCTCGGGTTGGCGGCCTGTCAGGGCAGCAACCCTTACATCGCGACGTCCAATCCCCTGCCACCGGCGCCGCCCCAGGCCGCCAGCACCTTCGACCGCAGCGCCTACCCGGCGGCACCACGCGATTACGGCCGCTATCGCAGTTGGGCCTGGCTCAACGGGCGCCTGCCTCCGGGCACGGCCTGGGCCGACTCGGCGCAGGTGGCCGAAGCCGTCAGCAATGCCCTCGATCAACGCGGCTTGCGCCCGTTGCACGACAACCGCCCGGCAGACCTGTGGGTCAGCGCCGATTTGCGCTTGGAAACCCGTTTGCGTCAGGTGCAGGACGGCTCTGATTACGGTGGCGGTTATGGCGGCTACAACCGCTACGGCAGTGGTTACGGCATGTACAACACGGTGCCGGTCATCCGTACTTATCAGGTGCAAGTCGTGGTGGTGCGGGTCGATCTGTTCGACGCGAGTACCGGTCAACCGGTGTGGAGTGCCAGCGCTGAAACCAGCAGTCAGGGCAACCAGGGCGAGCGTGCCGATGCCATTCGCGAAGCTGTGGAAAAGGCCATGTCGGCGTATCCTCCCAGTTAGCCTCCTGTTCAGGTGCATGTCTTCATCGGAGAAAAATCATGTTCCGCCGTCTCGTTTCACTGGCCATGGCCGCGCTGCTCACTGCCTGTGCCGCCAACCAGGTCTACCATGACTTCGATGCCAGCCGCGACTTTGCCGCCTATCGTAGCTGGAGCTGGAAAGAGCCCGCCTTGCAATACCGTCCCGACGACCCACGGATCAAGAGTGACCTGACCGAACAACGCATCCGCCAGGCCGTTGCCGATCAGCTGGATCAGCGCGGTTTGCGCCCAGCCGCCGCCGGCGCCAGCTCGGATCTGAAGGTGCAGACCTACCTGATCGTCGAAGATCGTCAGCAACAGGTGACCACTAACTATGGCGGCGGTTGGGGCAGCCCATGGAACGGTTATTGGGGCGGGCCGATGTATAACGAAACCCGCAACATCAGCTACAAGGTGGCGACCATCCAGGTCGACCTGCTCGATGGCAAGGACGGCAAACTGGTGTGGCGCGGCAGCGACGAGCAGACCCTCAGCCGCACACCGAATCCGCAGGAGCGCAGCAATACGATCCGCGAGACGGTTGGGCGGATATTGGCTAACTATCCACCGCGCTAAACGCTGAACGGCCGCCTTCGCGAGCAAGCCCGCCCCCACAATTAGCCCATTCCCACATGGGTTTTTTGTTATCTGGGATGGCGAGTTGCCAGCAATCTGGCGATCCCTTGTCTACACTGCTGCTCACCCATGGAGGTAACCCTCGGCAGTGCGCCGGCAAAGGAGTGCGTCATGTCTCCCGGCTTGCAGTTTCGTAGCCCGGCCCGGCAACGGGGAGCGATCGGTTTGATGGCGGTGCTGACGCTCGGCATGGCCTTGGTGTTCCTGCTGATCGTGGTCGACAGTGGTCGCCTGTACCTGGAAAAACGCCACCTGCAGCAAGTAGCGGACATGGCCGCGCTGGAGGCTGCCACGCGCAACGGTGATTGCGCCGTGGGTGACACCGCTTCCGCCTATGCCACCGCCAGTGCAAACCGCAACGGCTTCACCCTTCCTGACCCCACGCGCAGCCTGGCGGTGGCCTGTGGCACCTTGAGTCTGGATGCCAATAATCTTCGGGTATTTGCGGCGAATCCGAGCAGCAGCGAAGCCATTCGGGTGAGCGTCAGCCATTCGGTTCCGCAGAGTTTCGCCGCAGGCATTGGCGCCCTGTTCGGCGGTGCTCCAGCCGGGGCGACCCTCAACCTGACCGCGATCGCCGTGGCAGCGTTGCCGCCACCGCTGGCATCGCTGACCATTCGCAGCACGGTGCTGACGATCGATACCAGCAAGTCGGCCACCCTCAATGGGCTGTTCGGCGGTTTGCTGGGCGGCAGTCTGAACCTCTCCGTGGCAGGCTGGAACGGTTTGGTGAACACCAATATCAGCCTGCTCGGTTACCTCGATCGATTGAAGGTTGACCTCGGTCTCAACGCCGCCGGGTATGACCAGGTGTTGGGCGCTTCGGTGACCGTCAGCCAGTTGATCCAGACCACCGTCAATGTGCTGGACCCCGGCGGCACTCTCGGCGCGACGGCGACCATCGTCGGGCTGCAAGCACTCAAGGTTGCCGCTGGCTCAACGACCGTGGTGCTGGGCAATATGCTGCACGTCGAGAACGGCAGCAATATGTCGGCGTTGGCGACAAACGTGAGCGTGTTCAACCTGATCGAAGGCATCGTGCAACTGGCCAACAAGAAGAATGGTCTGGTGGCAACGCTGCCGATCAATCTGGCAGGGCTGGCGCAAATCACGGCCCGGGTGCAGGTCCTGGAGCCGCCGCAACTCTCGGCAATCGGCAACCCGAAAAACGCGGCGCTGGATCCACTGGGCCCCAATAGGATCTACGTGAGAACCGCGCAGGTTCGCACATTGTTGTCGATCGACTTGCCGGCACTCGACGCCATTGTGGCGCTGGTCAATGCAGTGGCGGACCTTGCAGGGCCGCTGACCAACACCCTCAACGCCTTGCTCAACCTCAACCTGGTGGCGGTGCTCAATTCACTGACCTGTGCCTTGGGCGTGCCCTGCCAGACGCCCGATATCATCGTCCTACCGGGGCCGATACGGCTCGATGTAGCGCTGGAGGTCGCCAGTGCCAGCAGTTACGTCACGGCCTACAGCTGCGTCAGTAATACCAACAAAACCCTGACCACCAGCACCAATACGTCGCTGGTCAACCTGAAAATCGGCCGGATCGATGCGGCCAGCATGTTCGGCAGCAACACCACGCCGCCGACGGTCACGGTGCAGCCGTTGAAGGTGATCGATATCGGGATCAAAACCTGTCGCAGGCTTCTCTTTCTGCCCATCACCTGCGATCCGCGTGTGCCCGGCGTCGGTGGCGGTATCGATATCGTTGCCGACACCAGCGTGGCGGCGAACGCCAACATCTCCCACATCTACTCCGCACCACCCGCCAGCAGCCTGCCGGAAATCAACCAGCCACCGTTCTACTACTCGTTTTCCACCAGCAGCATCGTCAGCAGTCTGCTCAACACCCCGCTTAACATTCACGTGGATATGTATGGTCCGTCGGGCAGTCTCGTCAGTGATCTGGGGACGATCCTGAGCAGTGTCACCACTTT
Organism: Pseudomonas sp. B21-015; assembly: GCF_024749285.1. NCBI lineage: Bacteria > Pseudomonadati > Pseudomonadota > Gammaproteobacteria > Pseudomonadales > Pseudomonadaceae > Pseudomonas > Pseudomonas sp. B21-015. The sequence goes on along the minus strand of NZ_CP087196.1, from coordinate 5,752,270 downwards.
GCTGGTCAGCGCGATCAACAGCGTGCTCAGCCCGTTGCTCGACAGCTTGATCAACATCTTGCTGTTAAGCCTCGGGATCGATTTGAACATGGTCGACGTCGGTGCCAACCTCAGCTGTCACTCGGGGCGCGCGACGCTGGTGATCTGATCGCCCGTGGCAATCGGCAACTCGATACAAAACCGCGCGCCCTCGGTCGAGTTTCTTACACTCAACTTACCGCCCATGTTTTCGACGATGCCATAACTGACCGACAACCCGAGCCCGGTGCCGACGCCCACCGGTTTGGTGGTGAAGAACGGTTCGAAAATCCGTTCCAGCAGCCGTGGATCGATACCGCCGCCGTTGTCCTCGACCCACAGTCGAACCGAGTCTTCATCACGTTCGGCGTACACCGAAATCCACGGTTTGAACTCCCGGTCGGCCTCGCGTTTGCTCAGCAGCGCATCCCGCGCATTGACCATCAGATTGATCAGCACTTGTTCCAGCTGATCGACGTAACCGCGCACCTGCACTTCAAAAGCGGTCTCGCTGACCCGCAGCTCGACGCCTTTGCCGCGCATGCCTTCGGACAGCAGTGACAGCGTGCCCTCGATGGCTTGAGCCGGATTGAACGGGTGCTGCTCGATCTCCGAACGCCGGCCGAACACCCGCATGTGATCCACCACCCGCGCCGCACGCTGAACTTGCGCGTCGATGCGGTTGAGCTTGTCTGTCAGGTAATCGATTTGCGCATCGCCATTGCTCAGGCGCTTGAGCACATTGACGATGGCCATGCGCATCACGTTCAGTGGTTGATTGATTTCATGGGCCAGCCCGGTGGCCATTTCGCCGAGGGTGGCCATTTTCGCGCTTTGAGTGAGCTGTTGCTGGGCGCGCCGGACTTCGGTGTTGTCGCGGCCTACGGCTTGAATCTCAAGCAAGCGACCCTGCTCGTCGAACACTCCGCGATCCGACCAGACCCACCAGGCGTGTTCCCTTCCCGGCAGTTGCAGGTTGATTTCCGCGGTGCTGACCGGGAACTCCGGGCTCAGCCGACTGAGCCGCTGGAGGAACGCTTCGCGCTGTTCCGGCGACATCCAGCTGCCCAGGTTCGCCCCCGGCAGTTGCTCGGGCTGGCATTCCAGGTAGGTCGCCAGCGGCCGGTTGCCGAAGGTCAGCGTCAGGTCTGGAAGGTAGCGGCAGATCATCGCCGGGGAATCTTCAACGAGAATCCGATAGCGCTCTTCACTCTGTTTGACTTGCTCGGCGGCCAGGGTCGCCTCGGTGACATCCAGCCACAGCCCCACGGCTTCCACCGGCAGCCCGAGGTCATCGCGCAGCAGTTTGGCTTCGTCGAGCAGCCAGTGGTAATCGCCGCGACTGTCGCGCAGCCGATAACGGGCGCGCACCGAACCTTCGCGCAGCAGTTGCCGGGTGCGCTCGAAATAGCGATCACGGTCTTCGGGGTGGACCCGTTCAACCAGCGCGCCGGCGGCGCAATCGGCAAGCGACCAGCCGAGCAGCGGCAGCAGGCTGTCGCTGAAAAATGTCGGTTGCAGCGCCCCTTCGACATAGCGCTGCACGTAGATCACCGCCGGTGAGCTGGCGATCAGGTTGTCCAGCCGGGCATGGGCGGCAGCGGCGTTCTGTTCCTGATTTTTGATGTCGCTGATGTCGAGCATGAAACCCACCAGCCGCCGGTTTTTGCCGATGCCCAAGGCCTGGCCTTGCAGTCGGTACCAGATCGGTGTTTGCGCCATGTCGGGGCGATGCAGGCGCACGCACAGCAGTAGCGGTGTGCTTTCGTCTTGCAAGGTTTGCAGGCGAGTCGTCAGCTCTTCACGGTCGGCGGGGTGAATCTGTTCGAGCCAGTCGTGCAGCGGCAAACGAGTACTCGCAAGGTTCAGCGTACTGGCGAGTGACGGCGCCAATTGCACCTCGGCGGTGTCGCTGAAGACCTCCCACCAGCCGGTGCCGAGCAAGGCTTGCAACGACTCCAGCCGCTCCAGTTGCAGATGGTGCTGATGCTCGCGCAAGCGCTCAAGCAGCGGCCCGGCCAGGGCGGCGGTGAGTTGCAACCAGTCGCGCTCGCTCAGGTCGGGGGCGCGCTCTTGCACCGGGTAGAAACCACAGAGTAACCAGGCGACCACACCCTGGGCATTGTGATAAGGCACCGCGAACCCTTCGGCATTGCCGAAGATGCTTTGCAGACGCGGGTGCTCGCTGGGTGTCAGGTGTTGGGGCGCGGAGCCATTCAAACTGTCGAGGCCGGTGCCCAGGCGTTGATTGATGTCCCACAAGCGGGGTGCATCGAAGGCCGCGTAATGCTGGTGAATCAGCCAACCCTCTGCCTGTTCGTCGAGCAAGGCCATGGCCATGCACGGGATCTGAAAGCGCAGGGCCAGGCCTTGCAGTTGCTCCGCCAGCACCTCGGGCAGACGCGTCAGGCTGCACAGGCGCAACTGTTCACTGACCTGAGCCGCGAGCAACTGGCATTGTTCACGGCTGCGTGCTTGTCGGCGTTCGAGCAACAGGTCGCCGATGTCGATCAACTGCAACAGCCATTTTTCGCCCAACGGCTGCACCCAGCCACGCAGGTGCAGCGGTTGCCCGGCGAGGCTGAAAAAGTCCAGGTCCAGGCTCTGTCCCTGCCAGTCGGCTGGCGCGCCTTCGACCGACAGGCTGCTATGGGGCATGAGGTAATCGAGCAGGTGCGGTGTCTGTGCGTGTGGCACTTGTTGCGTCAGCAAATGCCGCAGCGGGCCGTTCAGGTGAATCACTCGACCTTCGTCATCCAGATGCAGCTGCAAACCGACACGTTGCACGCTCGCAGGGTCTGGCGTGTTCGGGGGCTGTGGTGGCTGGCGATTGAGCAGACGCCCGAAGAGTTTGTCCCCGGAACTCAAAACTGCAGGCTCGATCGGGCGGTAAGAGTCGCCGGCAGATTGGGCACCGAGCCGATCCCCGGTAGCACCAGGAACGGCAGCACTTGATTCAGTTTACTGGTGGGGTAGTTGATGGTGACCGTCAGCACGCCGCCGGTGTAGGTGGCGCTGGCGTCGGTGGCCACGTTGAAGTTCAGTGCGGCGGGAATCCAGGCCAGTTGCCGTGTGAGTTCGGTGGTCGCTATGTTTCTGACGGCGATGTCGTAATTGGCGGTACTCGGGTCCAGCGCCACACTGCGGCGCACCGCTTCGGCCGTCGATTGATGGAACGATTGCATCAGCAACAGCGGCAGGCTGTAACTGACCAGCCCATAAAACACGGCGAAGAAGATGATGAACACCAAGGCGAACTCAATCGCCACGGCACCTTTTTGTTTGCGGGGGAGGCCTGTTTTCATGAGTGCGTCTACCCTGACAATCACGGCGTAACATCAGCATAGAATCATTCAGCCAAAACGGACGTTTTTTACCGGATGCAGAACGTTGTCCTACTTATCTGGCTGGCGCTTTGCGCCGCACAGGATGTCCGGGAGCGGCACATCGCCAATGGCCTGACCCTTGGCGCGGGTGGGCTGGCGCTGGCGTATCTGCTGTGGACGGGCACCACGTGGCTGGGGGCCGATGCGGTACAGGGGGGGTGGGCTTTTTTGTTGGCATTGGCCTTCACCTTGCCCGGTTATGCCTTGAGACGTCTGGGGGCGGGCGATGTGAAACTGATGGCGACGCTGGGCCTTGCGACGGACGGCATGCACCTGCTCGGCGGTTTCATCGGCGCCGGATTGGCCAGTGCGTTCTGGCTGCTGTTGGCGCCAAGACTCTGGCTGTATATGAGCCAGAGACTTAGGGATCGTCTTCGCTACCTGGGACCGGGACCGTCAAAAAAACAGCCCTTTGCGCCGTTCGTGCTGGTGGGCATGTTGCTCACACTGGCCTGGATGCATTAGTCGCAGGCGCCAGCCGTTCTATGTACAGAGCTGGAAAGTGCGTCTACTTTCAACACTGTAGTGGCACAGCCTGTGGCTGTCAGTACGGGAGCGGTCAAGCCTGACCAGGTATGGAGTAACACGTGAACAAGCTTACCTCGGCAATAAAAGTCCTTGTGGTCGATGACGAGCCATTGATTGTCGAAGAGCTATGCGAGTTTCTCGAGCGCAGCGGTTATCGCTGTGTGCCTTGTGTCTGCGGCAAACAGGCGATCGAACGTTTCAGAGAAGACGTGAATGTCGGCCTGGTGCTCTGTGATTTGCAGATGCCCGACATGGATGGCATCCAGCTCGTCCAGTCGCTGCAACGGTTGTCCGGCAAGCACCGGGCGTTCGAGGCGATCATGCTCACCGGGCGGGCGGACAAGCAGGATGTGATCAAGGCCTTGCGGACCGGGTTCGCCGATTACTATCAGAAGCCGATTGATCTGACTGAGTTGCTCGAAGGTTTGCAGCGTCAGGAAGTGGCCTTGCAGGAGCGGCAGAAAAACCTGCAGTTGGGGCATTTGAGTCAGAAGCTGCAGTACCTTTGTGAATCGATCGACGAGCTTTATCAGGATCTGGACAAGGTTCGTCGGGGGCCGTCCTCGGTGCCTGCGTCAGATTCGGCTGACGGTGTGCTCAGTGAGACGGAGCGGGTGGCGATGCCGGCGGTTTTCAATCAGCTGTCGCCGCGGCAGTTGGAAGTGGCGCGGCTGGTGGGCAAGGGGCAGACCAATTATCAGATTGCCTGTGAGTTGGGGATTACCGAGAACACGGTGAAGCTTTATGTGTCGCAGGTGTTGCGGTTGACGCATATGCATAACCGCACACAAGTGGCGTTGGCGTTGTCGCCCGGTAATGCAGGTGTGCGGGGGGTTACTGCACACTAGGCGAGTACGCTGATCAACTGTGGGAGCGGGCTTGCCCGCGAAGGCGGCCTGACAGCCGACCTGTAGTTTGTTGACTGAGTACATATCCATTTCTGCGGTAACGGCCACCTATGGTTCCGCTCTTACAGCGGGTCACTTTTGGCAAACGCCCCAAAAAGTAACCAAAAGGTCTCGCCCCAAGCGTCCGGCCCCTCGCTAAGGCTCGGCGTTCCTTCGCTCCGGTATCCATCTGGGGGCATCGCCCTACGGTTGGCTTCGCTTCAACCTACATGCGATGGGTTCGACTGCGTCGAACGGCGCTGCGCGCCAATCCCCAGATGAACACCTCCACTCAGCCTCCCGAAGGGGCGGACAGATCAAAAGCTCGCGAGGCGAGCTAACGCTCGACCTCGTGGTTTGGCTCACCGCATTTCCCCGCAGGAGCTGCCGAAGGCTGCGATCTTTTGATTTTGGCGGCCTGACAGCCGACCAAGCTCTCCCAGATGACGCCAACCCACTGTGGGAGCGGGCTTGCTCGCGAAGGCGACCTTACAGCCAACGATGTTTATTGCTCGGTAAAAATATCAGAACCTTCCCACATGTTTTTCAGGTTGCCCGTCGGAAGCTGCGTCTCTAGCCTTTGTCCGTCGCTGACAATTCAGCGACCGGGCGTCGCGGCTCGATTCTTGAGGCATAATCGCTCCACCGAACAACAACACTTTTGGGTGTCTGTCGTTTCGTGTCATGGCGACTGTGCGCGGGATACCTTCGGGTATGCCGAGATATGCCTCTGGGATCGGTCCGCGAACCCGCGTACAGCTGCCACCCCAAATTGCGTCGCGGCAATTTGGAAGTGGCTCCATTTCATCCCAGAGGTGTAATCATGTTCAAAGCAACCCCGAATCCCCCAGAAACCGACAACGTTTCCCCTTACGAATCTGCTGATTCAAAAGAATTCCACGTCGCCGCTAACCGCGCGCTCGACCACTACCTCAATCCATCCGCCCTCAAATCCCCTGTGGCCCGCAAACCGAGCACCATGTATAGGGTCGCGCCGGATATCAAAGACGAAGACCTGTTGGCCCACACCTGTGAATCGTTGGCCCAGGCCAGCGTGATGGCGAGTGATTTTGCGGGGTATCTGGAAGGGCCGCACCGGCACACGGCGATGGCGATTCAACAGATCGTCATGCTGGCAGAACTGGCGGCGAACCGGATGCTGGATAACGTGGGTGTACCAAAACCTGCGCCACACAGCTAATCCCTGTGGGAGCCGGGCTTGCCTGCGATGGCGGATAAACATTCAACATTGATGTTGGCTGACACTCAGCCATCGCGGGCAAGCCCGCTCCCACAGTTGAACCGTGTGCATCTGCGTGGGATTGGTTGGCTGTCAGGTCGCCTTCGCGGGCAAGTCGGATCGCCGCACCGCTCGCTCCTACGGGATCGCCGTTGATCTTTCAATGAGCAAAGGCCCGGGCCAAAGCGGTGAAGCTGGGTCCGGCCAGCACGATCAGCAACGCCGGGAAGAGAAACAACATCATCACCACGGACATTTTGGCGGACATCTTGGAGATGTATTCCTGCAAGCGTGTCAGGCGCCGATCATCGAGCAGTAGCTTGAGCCCCAGCAGTGATTTCATGGCGCCGCTGCCCTGGTGGATCAACTGCTGAAGGATCACGCAGGTGTCGGTGAACTCGTCTACCGCCAGCAACCGGGTGGTCTTGTTCAGTTCTTCGCCCAGTTCCAGGCCGGAATCTACCCGGGCCAGTACCAGGCGCAGCTCGTGGGTCAGGGTCGGTAATAATTGTTTGCCTTCGACGCTCAACACTCGCAGTGACTGCTCCACCGCCATGCCGGATTCGAACAGGATGCGCAGCAGTGGAATGAAGGTTGAAATCTCGATCGCCAGTTGCTTTTGCCGTTGATGCGCGGCGGCGGCCAGCAAGCGTTTGGGCAGCAGGTAGCCGAGGGCGGTGGCGAAGGCCGGGGTGATCCAATGGTTGTCCGCCTGCGCAAAGAACAGGCCCTGGATCAACAAGCTCAGGGCCAGTGCTAGCACCGGTGTGCCGATCTGGCAGGCGGCGAACAGCGAGCGTTGTCGGGCGCTGCGCCAGCCGAGGCGGTTGAGCAGTGTCTGGGTCTCGTTGTCCAGTTTGACCGAGCGCTGGCCGATGCGGCTGTCGCCCAGCCTTTGTAGCCAGTGACTGACGCGATGGTCGCTCAGCGGTTTGCCATCCAGTCGTTGGGCCACCTGACGGGCACGCCGGCGTTGGTCCAGCAGACCACTGAGCAGCAACACCGCGGCCGCAAGGAAAAGCAATGCGCTGACCAGCAGAAGCGCTTTCATATGCTACGCAACATGCGCCACAGCGCCAGGCAACCCACCACCTGCAGGCCGAACGCGGTCGCGAGCATCATTTGCCCCGAGCTGCTGTTCCACATGGCGAGCAGGTATTTCGGATTGGACAGCAGGAAGTAACCGGCGAGCCCGACCGGCATCAGTCCCAGGACCACGGCCGTGACGCGGGTCTCGCCCGTCATGGCACGCAGTTGGCGCGCCGCCTGGTCTCGTTCGCGGACCATCTTGATCAGGTTCTCAAACAGCTCACTGGCATTGCCGCCGTAGCGGTGATTGACCTTCAGGCCCAGCGCGAACAAGCGAAACTCGTCTTTCTCATACAGTTCGGCAAAGTCCTGGACGGCATCCGGCAGGCTGACGCCCAAGTGCACGTTGCGTTGAACCCGGCCCATGGCGTTTTTCAGCGGATCTTCGGTGGTGTCGATGGCACCCAGCACCGCATCGGCCAGGGTGCGTCCGGACTTCAGGCTGCGCACGGTGTAATCGAGCAGCGCTGGCAGCTGTTCGATCATGCGCTTGAGCCGGCGCTGAGAGCACCAACTGATGTACAGCCGCAGAATCAGGGGTGGCATCAGCGACAACACCAGCAAACCGATCCAGCCGGCGAGGGCAAGCCCCAGCAGGACGCCAAGGGCCCAGAGCAGCAGCCACGACCCGATGCGCTCGGTGGGACGACCGAGGCCGGCGCGTAGAAAGGCGCGTTCCAGCCCAGCCCGGGATGATTTCACCACCGTCAGTTGCGGTTGCCCCTGGGTCAGGCGAGTGAGGGTTCGATCGATGCCGGTCTGGCGCAGACCGTTGTAGAACAAACGGATCGACACGCCCAGCAGCGTCAGGCAAGTCAGGATGAGCAGCACCGGTTTGAGCATGCCGTGACCTTCAGTACGAGGAGGGAGAGAGCGCCGACTCATGGCGCAGTTTGTCGCCAGCGGGGTTGACCGCCTCGCGCAGAAAACCGAACCCGGTGCGTCGGTCGAAGCGGAACAGCGTATTGGTCACATAGACGTCATCACGAATACCGACGACCTCCACCACCTCACTGACGCAACGGCGGCCATCGGGCAGGCGCGTCAGTTGAATCACCACGTCCAGTGCCGCACAGATCATTTGCCGCAGCGTGCGTTCGGCGATGACCCGTCCGGTCAGGCCCACCAGGGTTTCCAGGCGCAATAGCGCATCCTGGGCGTTGTTGGCGTGCACGGTGCTCATGGAGCCGTCGTGCCCGGTGTTCATTGCCGTGAGCACGTCGACGACTTCGACGCCGCGAATCTCGCCGAGGATGATCCGGTCCGGGCGCATCCGCAGCGCGTTGCGAATCAGATCGCTGGCTTTCACTTCGCCGTGGCCTTCGGCATTGGGTGGCCGGGTTTCCAGGCGCACCACGTGAGGATGGCCGAGTTGCAGTTCGGCGACGTCTTCGATGGTGACCAGCCGTTCGTGAGGGGCGATCAACTGGCTGAGAATGTTCAGCAGCGTGGTCTTGCCGGTGCCGGTACCGCCGCTGACAAGGATGTTGCAACGCTTGCCCACGGCCTCCTGAATGAACTCGAGGATCGCCTGGTCGATGGTTTGCATCGCCATCAGGTCGGAGCTTTTGAGCATGTCCTTGCGAAATTTTCGAATCGACAGGCACGGGCCGTCGAGGGCAATCGGCGGAATGATCGCGTTGACCCGGCTGCCATCGGGCAGGCGCGCATCGACCATCGGTGACGACTCGTCGAGCCGTCGGCCCAGGGGCGCGAGAATTCGTTGCATCACCCGCTCGACGTGGTGGTCGTCGATGAACCGCAGGTCACTCAGGTGCAACACACCTTCACGCTCGACGAACACCCGGTGCGGGCCGTTGACCAGGATCTCGGTCACCGCCGAGTCACGCAGCAGCACCTCCAGCGGGCCGAAACCGGTGAGTTCGTCGACGATTTCTTCGGCCAGCCGCTCCATCTCGTACCGGGAAATCGCCAGGTGCAAACGGGCGATGTACTCGCCGACTTTGTCGATGACGAACTGCGACAGCATTGGCCGCGAACCTTCCAGCAGGTTTTTTCCGGACTCTTCGATGGCGTCGATGATGTAGCGGTGCAGCACCAGTTTCAGACCTTCGTGATCGGTATTGCCGGCCGGCCCGTGCGGGGGGGCGCCGAAGAGTTTTTCCCCGCTCATTGCACGCCCCTCAATCGGTCGAACCAGCCGGCCTTGGGTTTGTCCGGATCTTCGGAGCGCTTGGCCAGTCGTTCGCCGAGGGTGCGCAGGCTTTGGGTCAGGCCCTCGCGTGGGGCCAGCTCGAACAGGCTCATGCCCTGATTCTTGGCGTTGAGCCGCACTTCCGGGCTATAGGCAAGGACCGCGATAAGGTCCATGTCGAAGCTTTTGCTCAAGGTGTCGGAGTCTGGCGCAACGCTGCGCAGGTAGCGGTCCACCAGCAGCCTGGCGTGGTCGAGCTTCAGGCCTTTTTCGCGCCATTGGCTGAGCACCGCCAGGTTGCGTCGGCAGTCCAGCACGTTCTGATCGGTGTACCACAGCAACTTGTCGCAATGGCTGATGAAAGTGCGCAACGCTTCGCTGTCCGACTGGCCGGTGAGGTTCACCACGATGTGCTGGAAATGTTGACGCAAGGCGCTGAGCAGCATGTACAGCTCGGCGGCACTGGTGTGCTCCAGCGGTTCGTCGTTACTGGCGTAGGCAAGGATTCGCAGCCCGGCATCACAGGTGGTGAAGGCGCTGTCGATCAGCGTTGCATCGAGGCGCCTGAGATGGCGCAACGCATCGCCGAAATGAAACGAACTCTCCAGCCCCAGCAAGGCCAGACTGTCGCCACGGGGTAGCCCCAGATCCAGCAACAGGGTTTGCTGGCCGCTCTTCTGCACCACGTGTGCCAGGTGGTTGGCGAGCAACGCTCCGTCGGCATTGGTCTGCGCGCCGTAAAGCACGGTGAGGCTACCCTGTTGACCCTGTTGCAGGTTCGGCGCCACGGTCGGCAGGCGTTTGCTCAGGCGTCGCACCAGGCCGGCGACTTCACTGGAACGCGAGCCGTAAGAGACGAAATCCCGCGCGCCGGCACGCATGGCATTGAGCACGAGCTGGTTGTCCATGCCATCGCCCAAGGCAACGATTGCCAGCATCGGTTTGGCTTCCAGGGCACCCTCGATCAACGTGCACTGGGCCACCACATGCTCACGGTCCAGGCCCACGAACACCAGGTTGGCAAAGGTCACGTCCACCAGCATCAGGAGTTCGTCGAGGTTGCCGCCACCTGCGCTGATCACACGGCCCAAAGGGGCGAGCGCACCCTGCAGCCACTCAAAGTCGGTGCTGTTGCGGGTGATCGCGAGGAAGGTCTGACTCAGGTTTTGGCTCTGGCTCATTGCGATAATCCGCCGTGTTTATCGACGTAGCCGCTTTCGAGTAAGTACTGCATGAAACGTCTGCGCATGGAGAAGCGTCCTCGCTCGATTCAGGGCGTTTGTTGGGTGACTTCATTGCCGCGGATGACTTCCACGCCAGGCTTGCGCGGTGCGCCACCGGGGGCGGGGGATTTGGGAGTGCCGGCCAGGGCCAGTTGACTGAACTGCACCAGTTCGCGGTTGGCATTGGCCAGGCTCGCCTGTGAATCGCGGTGACCGGCCCAGTAATGGCTCAGACGTTTTTCCTCGGCGCTGCGCACGGCCAGGCGCAAAACCCCGACCTGCGCCGCGAGCATCAGGCGACTGAGGAGGGGTTCGGGAACGGCGAGTAAAACGGTGCGAGCGCTGGCGCGCAGTTGTTCCTGCTTGAGTTTCTCTTCGTGACTGCGTGCCGGGTTGGCAGGCTGGCCATCGTTCATCAGCCCCAGCTGATCGCCGACACCGAGCACCCGCAACGCCGGGACCACGACCTGGGCCGACTGCTGGACGTTGTTGGTGTCCATGCGCAGAAACAGCAGGACGTCGACATAGTCGCCGGGGCTCAGTTGACCGCCGACATTGATCACGTCATCCGCCGCCACGGCGAGGGCGCGCTCATCGGCGCGAATCATCCGCGCCAGCACACCGCCGGCTTCGAAACTTTCATCGTTGAGCCAACTGCCGGCAGTGAGGGCGCGCCAAGGCGTACGGCCAACGGCTTGATCGAGTCGGGTCAGGCTGCCGACCGGGGCTGTACGGAGTTTTTCCAGGGCCACGTCGGCGGCGGTGATCTGCTCGAACGGCGCGATATCGCGCAGTAACACAACCACGGGCTGGCGGGTCGGGTCGTCCATCGACGCCAGTAGTGGAGCCGATGACGCGCCGGGTTGCGCGACGGATTCGGGGGGCTGTTGGCGACTCAGCGCCAGCCCCCAGTAACCGGCGATGATGGCGCCTACCAGAAACAGACCGGCCAGGCCCATAGTGACGCGGCTGTTCATGACGGCTCCCCCTTTGCTGCTGCGTAACGCTCCCCAAGAGTTCTAACGAGATGACTTCGCAATCAGGCAGCTATGAAGCTGGAACTATTTCGCTATTTGACGGTAGCGCAGGTAGAGCAAAACGCCATTACGGGGCGGGAATTAACTGACAAAAGTAACGGGCTATGGCCAAAAACGCTGTTTTGTGACGTCAATTAACCGGTTACTACTTAAGTATTAATAGGTTCTTACAGTTGTTGGTAGTGGGTTTGCCGACAATGCTGATGCTGGCATAGGGGAATCATGTTGCGATTGTGCAACATCCTTTGTCATAGGAGACACGTCATGTCCTTCACTAAAGTTGTTCAGAAGATCAAATCCGAAATCGTTTTTTACAAAGACTTGGCCAAAGACACTGAAGGGGCTTCGGGGATCGAGTACGCAATTATTGCGGGCATGGTGGCACTCGCGCTTGCTGCGTTTGTGACACCCATCTCCACGGCGGTCACTGCGATGTTCACTACGATTTCAGCCGCGCTTTGATTTGAAGGCTGGTCATGGGCCGTCATTTGCCAATCCCGCAAAGGGCTTCTAACGTCAAGGCTTAGTCCATTGCAGGTGTTACTCCATGAACGCTCCAGCGCTCCAACGCCAACAGCTTCTTCTGGTCGATGATGAGGAGGATGCGTTACTGGAACTGGCGGAGTTGCTGGAGGGCGAGGGGTTTACTTGTTTTACGGCAACTTCGGTCAAACTCGCCCTGCATCATTTGACTTGTCATCCTGACATTGCCTTGGTGATTACTGATTTGCGCATGCCGGAGGAGAGTGGCATGTCGTTGATCAAGCGTCTGCGTGAGCATACGGCTCGTCAGCATTTGCCGGTGATTGTGACGTCGGGGCATGCGGATATGGAGGATGTGAGTGATATGTTGCGGTTGCAGGTACTGGATTTGTTTCGCAAGCCGATTTATCACGTGCGGTTGTTGGAGACGTTGAATAATTTGTTTCCGCAGCCTCGGGATTTGGTGGGTTTCTGATTTACGGTCAAAATTAAAAGATCTTTTGATTTTGGCGGTCTGACAGCCGACCAGTGCCGACAATCAGGCAACAGGCCGCCACTGTCCCACCATGTGCTCAATCTCCCCGGCACCCATCAACTGAAAATCCCCGCTGGCCCCCGCCGCGCTGGACATCAGCGTCACTTCGCCGGGCAAGCGCACCGGTTTTCTGAACTGCACCGCAATCTCGACGTTGGCCGTCGGCAAATGATCGCTCAGGGCTGCTAGCGTACGCGCCTTGTTCCACAGGCCATGGGCGATGGCGCTGGGAAAACCGAAGAGTCTCGCGCTGATCGCGCTCAGGTGGATCGGGTTGTAGTCTCCGGACACCTTGGCATATCGGCGGCCAATGTCCGCCGGTGCTTTCCAGTGGGCCACCTCGGTCAGCGACAGCGTCGATGCAAATGCTTGCTCGACGGGTTCGCCTTCCAGCTTGACGCCGCGGCAGAGCATCTGGCTTTCAGCCTCCCACAGCGGCCCCAACTGATCGTCGAGTGTCGTCACCAAGTCGAACGTCGCCCCCTTGGCATGAGGTTTCAGGTTCTGCACTTTCACGCTGACCCGCACTCGGTGCACGCCGCCCATGGGGCGCAAGATGCGGATGCGATTGCTCAAGTGAATCAGCCCCAGCAGTGGGAACGGAAACGACTTGGCCGTGAGCAATTGCATCTGCAAGGCAAACGCCAGGATGTGTGGATACGTCGGTGGCAGCAGGCCGTTGTCGGCGAAACCACAGACCTTGCGATAAGCCTCCAGGCGTTTCGGATCGACGTTGACCCAGCAGTGATAACCCAGGTCGGGCAGTGTGGCGCCAGTGATTTTGCGTCGCGTCGCCGCCTTCACATACAGCTTTTGCAGGCCCGGTTCGCTATCGAGTGTGTGCCAGTCGGTGGTCATGGTCAGGCTCCCAAAACGCTTTGCCCGCACACACGCAGCGCTTGCCCGCTAAACGCTCCGGTGCCCGGTTGCGCGAGCCAGGCCACGGCTTCGGCGACGTCTTGCGGCAGCCCGCCCTGGCCCAACGAACTCAAGCGCCGCCCGGCTTCGCGTACGCCGAAGGGCAGGTGCGCGGTCATTTGGGTTTCGATAAACCCGGGCGCCACCGCATTGATGCTGATGCCGCGCTCACTCAGCAGCGGCGCCCAGGCCTGGGCCAGGCCGATCAACCCGGCCTTGCTCGCGGCGTAGTTGGTTTGCCCGCGATTGCCGGCGATGCCGCTGATGGACGCCAGCAGGATCACTCGGCCGTTGTCGCGCAAGGTGCCGCTGTCGAGCAAAGCCTTGGTCAATACTTGCGGCGCGTTGAGGTTGACCGCCAGCACCGCGTCCCAGAATTCCGGGGTCATGTTGGCCAGGGTTTTATCTCGGGTGATGCCCGCGTTGTGGACCACGATGTCGACGCCGTCCGGCAAGTGTTCGATCAGTTGCGTGGCGGCGTCTTCGGCACAGATGTCCAGAGTGATGCCGCGCCCGCCGAGGCGTGCGGCCAGGGCGTCGAGATCGGTTTTGGCCGGCGCCACGTCGAGCAGGATCACCTCGGCGCCATCGCGGGCCAGGGTTTCAGCGATCGAGGCGCCGATGCCACGGGCCGCGCCCGTCACCAGTGCCTTGCGCCCTGACAAGGGGCGAGTCCAGTCCATCACCTGCGCCTCACACGCCTTCAAGCGTAAGACTTGCCCGGAAATGAAGGCACTTTTGGGCGAGAGGAAAAACCGCAATGGGCCTTCCAGTTGATCTTCGGCCCCTTCGCCGACATAGATCAGCTGCAAGGTGCCGCCGCTGCGCAGTTCCTTGGCCAGCGAACGGCTGAAACCTTCCAGGGCTCGCTGGGTGCTGGCGGCAAACGGGTCGCTCAAGGTCTCTGGCGCCCGGCCAAGAATCACCAGGTGTGCATGGTGATCGAGGTTTTTCATCAGCGGCTGGAAAAACTCGCGCAGCTGTTTCAACTGATCGACCTGCACCAGGTCACTGGCGTCGAACACCACGGCTTTGAGTTTCTGGCCGTGGCCGGGAATCCACGCGGTGGCCAGGGTAGGGTCGGTGCCGTAGCTGTAAATCGTGTCGGTCAGGCGGTTGGCGAGAGTGCTGACTTTTTCCGCCAATGGGCCACCGCCAATCAACAGGGCACCCTCGATAGGCCGCAGCCGGCCTGCTTGCCAGCGTTCCAGTCGTACCGGCGACGGCAGACCCAGGGCACCGACCACGCGATGGCCGATGGACGAATTGGCGAAGTCGATATAGCGATCAGACATGGATTACGCTCCAGTAGCCGGGGTTGAAAGTGTGGACCACGAATGGCAATTAGTCGTTCGGGCCACGAGATAAGGCCTACGCTTGATCATTGCAGGTTAGTTTGTAACGGGACTTTCGGGGAGTGCAGAACCTGTGGCAGCGGGCTTGCCCGCGATAGCGGTGTGTCAGTCAGCAGAGATGTTGAATGAGCCGGCCCCTTCGCGGGCAAGCCCGCTCCCACAGGGATATGTATTCACAATTGAATATCAGGAAGGAGAGCTTTTTCATGACTCAGCTGCGCCGCGTCGCGATTATCGGTGGTAACCGTATCCCCTTTGCCCGGTCCAACGGGCCGTACGCCACTGCCAGTAACCAGGCGATGTTCACCGCAGCGCTGGAAGGCCTGATCGAGCGCTATAACCTGCACGGTGTGCGCATGGGCGAAGTGGCGGCCGGGGCGTTGCTCAAGTATTTGCGCGATTACGGCCTGACCCGAGAATGCGTGCTGGGCTCGCGGTTGTCGCCGACGACGCCGGCCTACGACATCCAGCAAGCCTGTGGCACGGGGCTGGAGGCGACGTTGTTGGTGGCGAACAAAATCGCGTTGGGCCAGATCGAATGTGGCATTGCCGGCGGTGTCGACACAGCTTCCGACGTGCCGATCGGCGTCAACGAAGGCCTGCGCAAGATCCTCTTGCAGGCCAACCGCGCCAAAAGCACCGCCGACAAACTGAAAACCTTCCTGCAACTGCGTCCCCGACACTTGATGCCCGACTTTCCAAGCATCGGCGAGCCGCGCACCCACCGGTCGATGGGTGAACACTGTGAAATGATGGCCCAGACCTGGAGCATCCCCCGTGACGAGCAGGATCGGCTGACCCTTGAAAGCCATCAGAAACTGGCCGCGTCCTACGCCGAAGGCTGGCACAACGATCTGATGACGCCGTTCCTCGGCCTGACCCGGGACAACAACCTGCGCCCGGAGCTGACCCTGGAAAAACTTGCCTCACTCAAACCGGCCTTCGAGAAAAGTGCCAAGGGCACCCTGACCGCAGGCAACTCCACGCCACTCACCGATGGCGCGTCGGTGGTGCTGTTGGGCAGTGAGGAATGGGCGAAAGAGCGCGGTTTGCCGATTCTTGCCTATTGGCGTGACGGCGAAGCGGCGGCGGTGGATTTCGTCAAGGGTGCCGAAGGGCTGCTGATGGCGCCGGTCTATGCGGTGCCGCGTTTACTGGCGCGCAATGGCCTGACCTTGCAGGACTTCGATTACTACGAAATCCACGAAGCATTCGCCGCGCAGGTGCTGTGCACGTTGAAGGCCTGGGAAGATCCGGAGTACTGCAAAACCCGCCTCGGCCTCGACGCACCGCTGGGCTCCATCGACCGCAGCCGCTTGAACGTCAAGGGCAGTTCACTGGCCGCCGGGCATCCGTTTGCCGCCACCGGTGCGCGCATCGTCGCCAACCTGGCGAAGCTGCTCGACGCCGCGGGCAAGGGCCGAGGGTTGATCTCGATCTGCGCTGCCGGCGGTCAGGGCGTGACGGCGATTATCGAGCGCTGATTATTGAGGATTGGGCTCCGCCGCGTTGTGCTGCGCGGCCAGTTCCCGGTGGTGGTTGGCGTAACCCTCGGCCATCACCGAGCAGACGATCAACTGCAACGGGTGATAGATCATGATCGGCAGCAGGATCAACCCAAGGCCGGGGTTGGCGCCGAAGATCAGCGCCGCCATCGGCGCGCCGGCCGCCAGGGATTTCTTGCTGGCGCAGAACACCGCGGCAATCTCATCGGCGGGACTGAACCTCAGCGCACGGGCGGTGCGGGTGGTCATCCACAGAATGATCGCCAGCAACATCGCACTGCCCATCAGCGCAGTGAGAATCACGCTGTTGCCTTGTTTCTGCCACATCCCCGACACCATCGAGTTGCAGAACGCCGAGTACACCAGCAGCAGGATCACCAGTTTGTCGGCAATGTTGGTGTAGCGTTTGTGCCGAGCGAAAAACTTGCCCAGCAACGGCCGTAGCAATTGCCCGAGCACCAGCGGCAACAGCAACATCGCGCACAGGTCGAGCAGGGTTGAACCCAGGTCAATACCACCCGCGCCGCTGCCGACCACGAAACTCACCAGCAACGGTGTCAAAAAAATCCCCAGCACGCTGGACAGGCTCGCGTTGAGAATCGCCGCTGGTACGTTGCCGCCCGCGCTGCCGGTCAGGGCCACGGAGGAGGAAATGGTCGAGGGCAGGGCGCAGAGGTAGAGGAAACCGAGCATCAGCAGTGATGGAATGTGTGAGCCCAGCAGCTTGTCGCTCAGCAGCCAGATCAACGGAAACACCGCGAAGGTGAAGGTTTGAACCATCACGTGCAGCTTCCAGTTTTTCAGCCCGTGGCGGATCTGCTCGCTGGAAAGGTTGACCCCATGCAGGAAGAACACCAGAAACACGCCGATGTTGATCACGTACTCCGCGTGCATCCCGCCGCCGGTAGCGCCGAAGCTCGGGAAGACATACGCCAGCAGCGTGGCGATCAGCATGCCGCACAAGAACCAGTCGGTGACCACGCGTTTGAGGTGTTTGAAGGCATGCATAACCGGCACCGAATACATTTGTAAGAATTGATGACTTAGCCTAACGTCGGCCCCATCAGCCGTCTTGCGACATAAGGCCAATCAATGCCGACTAACGGACAACTTTCCCTCGAGCGGACCATCCCGGCGCTGACGGTGTTGCCGCGCCCGTTGTATGCGCGGGCGGAAAGTCTGAACGCCGGTTCGTGGACGCCGCCACATCGTCACGATTGGGTGCAGTTCTCCTACGCCATCAGCGGCGTTCTCGGCGTGCACACCGCCGAGGGCAGTTTCTTTGCGCCGCCGCAGTGGGGCATCTGGATTCCGGCGGATCTCGAGCACCAGGTCGTGACCTCGATGCGGGCCGAAATGCGCAGCCTGTACGTACGTCGCGAGGACTGCCAATGGGCGGACGGGCGTTGCCGGGTGCTGGAAGTCACGCCATTGGCGCGGGAGTTGATCAAGCGCTTTTGCCTGCTTCCCGTGGAATATCCACAGGGCGACAGCCAGGAGGCGCGATTGGTGGGTGTGCTGCTGGATCAGTTGGCGAGTCTGCCGGAGGTGGGGTTTTCCCTGCCGCTGCCCCGGCATGAGCGTTTGCTGAGCTTGTGCAACGAGCTGATCGAAAGCCCCGAGCGCACGGTGACCTTGCAGGAATGGGCCGAGCGTTTGGGCACGTCGGAGAAAACCCTGATGCGCTTGTTTCAGCGTGAAACCGGGTTGAGTTTTAGAGGCTGGCGGCAGCGTATGCGGCTGCTGTCGTCCTTGAGTTTGCTGGAGGAGGGAGACAGCGTGACCAATGCCGCGCTGTCTTGCGGGTATGACTCGACGTCGGCGTTTATTGCGGCGTTCAAGGGGCTGTTCGGATTTACCCCCGGCGAATTGTTTAGGCAGTGAAGGCCTCATCGCGAGCAGGCTCGCTCCCACAGGGTTTTGCGCTGTCCTTGTGGGAGCGAGCCTGCTCGCGATTGGCCGCGAAGCGGCCACCGGGATATTGGATCAGGTTCTGAACCGTCGAACCAACCCGTCCAGCTCATTCGACAACCCCGCCAGGCTCTGAGAATCCAGGCGCGCCGAGTTCGCCAGCTCCGCCACCAACTGCGCATCGCCATGAATCTGGCTGATGTGGCGATTGATGTCTTCGGCCACCTGATGCTGTTCCTCAGCCGCCGTGGCGATTTGAGTGTTCATGTCGCGAATCACATCCACCGACTCACGAATCTGCCCGAAGCTGTTGCGCGCCTCGCCGATGCGGGTCACCGATTGCTGAGACACCTCCAGGCTCGCATGCATCTGCTGCGTCACCTGGCTGGTGCGCTTGGCCAGGTTGCCCAGCAGGCCGTCGATTTCCGCCGTGGAATCGGCAGTCCGTTTGGCCAGGGCGCGAACTTCATCCGCCACCACCGCAAAACCACGACCCTGTTCACCGGCCCGGGCCGCTTCGATGGCGGCGTTCAGTGCCAGCAGGTTGGTCTGTTCGGCGATGGAACGAATGGTCCCGAGGATCGACTGAATGTCGTTGCTATCGCGCTCAAGCTGTTGCATCGACTGCGCCGACTGTTCGATTTCCTGGCTCAAGCGATCGACACTGCTCACCGCGGCATCGATCTGCTGCTGACCTTCACGCGCCTGGCGCTGACCGCTGTCGGCCGACTCGGCAGCCTGGCTGCAAGAGCGCGCGACTTCGTTGGCGGTGGCGACCATTTCGTGGAATGCCGTGGACACCATGTCCACCGCTTCACGCTGACGCCCGGCGGCTTCGGCCATGTCGCTGGACACTTGCGTCGAGCTCTGGGAGGTGGCGAGGATCTTGGTCGCGGCGCCGCCGATGCTCTGGATCAGGTTGCGAATCGCCGCCAGAAACTGGTTGAACCAGTTGGCCAGTTGCGCGGTTTCGTCACTGCCACGGATGTGCAGGTTTTTGGTCAGGTCGCCTTCACCCTGGGCGATGCCTTCCAGACCGCTGGCCACGCTGCGAATCGGCCGCACGATCAGGCTGGCGAAACTGGCGCCGACGATGGCGAAGAACACCGCCAATACCGCTGCGATGATTGCGATCAGCCAGGTCAGTTGAGTGGCCGAACTCATCACGTCGGTCTGCTTGATCAGGCCGATAAAGGTCCAGCCCAGTTGCTCCGACGGCCAGACGTTGGCCATGTAGCGCTCGCCATTGAGCTCGACTTCCACCAGCCCTTTACCGGCCTTGGCGAGTTGCGCGTAGCCGTCGCCGAGGCTGCTCAGAGTTTTGAAGTTGTGTTCCGGTTGCTTCGGATCGACCAGCACCGCGCCGGTGTTTTCCACCAGCATCAGGTAGCCGGTTTCGCCGAGTTTGATCTGTTTGACGATTTCGGTGAGCTGCTTGAGCGTCACGTCGATGCTGACGACGCCGCCGTTGGTGCCCAGTTTGTTATCGATGGTGCGCACGGTGCTGACGTACGTCGCGTCATCCTGCGCCCAGTAATAGGCCTCGGTGCGAAGCGGCTTGCCCGGTTTGGCCTGGGCCGCTTTGTACCACGGGCGCTGGCGCGGATCGTAATTGCTCAGCTTCGCATCGTCCGGCCAGGACACGTAACCGCCCGCCGCGGTGCCGAGGATGGCATAGGCGTAGGCCGGGTGGCTGTTGCCCAGGTCCTGGAGGAGGGCGAAGACTTTTTTGTCCATCTCGCCTTGGGGAATGCTCTCGGCGTTGGCGCTCATGTAGGTCTTGAGGCTGTCGTCGGAGTTCTTGATCAGCGGTTGGGTGGCCAGGTAATCGACGTTCTGGCTGATGCCGTCGAAGAACAGTTGCATGGCATTGCTGACCTGACGAATCTCGCGACCACTGCCGTCGACAAAATTATCCTTGGCATCGCTGCGCAAGTTCAGCACCACGAGGGTGGCGACCAGCACCACGGGCAAACAGGCGATGATTGCAAACGCCCAGGTCAACTTCTGTTTGATGTTCATCCGCGCTCCAGTTTTTTCTTGTAGGCCCACGCAGTGCAGATGACTCGCGGATTATTGGCAGCCGAAAACGTTTGATAGCCCAATCCTTGGGTTCGCCCTCGTTGGGGCGATTGTCGGACAAATCCTTTTCTCTCTAATGACTTCGGCTGAGGAACGTGGAAATTTAGGTCTGTCGAGAAAAAAACGGCGAAGGGTCGGGATCCACGTGTCAGATTCTGTCGCAAATGCCCCTGTAGCCCTTCATCAACAAGTGGCGCAGGCTCGGCTATGATCCTGAGCGCTCAATGGGTTGTGCCCGATTATTCCGGCACATTGTGTGCTTCTTGATGTTCATGGGAACGTTCATAGGTCGGCAACCCCTCCCCCGAATGAGAGGATTGCCGTATAACGAATGACTTTCGCGTGTTTGGTAATAAAGGACCCACAATAAAAGCTGATGAAGACTCCCAAACGCATTGAACCCCTGATCGAGGACGGTCTGGTCGACGAGGTGCTGCGCCCACTCATGAGTGGTAAAGAAGCAGCTGTTTATGTGGTGCGCTGCGGCAACGAGCTGCGTTGTGCCAAGGTCTACAAGGAGGCGAACAAACGCAGTTTCCGTCAGGCGGCCGAGTATCAGGAAGGCCGTAAGGTGCGCAACAGCCGGCAGGCTCGCGCGATGGCCAAGGGCTCCAAGTTTGGCCGCAAGGAAACCGAAGACGCCTGGCAGAACGCCGAAGTGGCGGCGCTGTTCCGTCTGGCCAGTGCCGGTGTGCGGGTGCCCAAGCCGTATGACTTCCTCGAAGGCGTGCTGCTGATGGAGCTGGTGGCCGACGAGTACGGCGATGCCGCGCCGCGTCTGAACGACGTGGTGCTGGAGCCGGACCAGGCGCGCGAATATCACGGGTTTCTGATTTCGCAAATCGTGCTGATGCTGTGTACCGGTCTGGTGCACGGTGACCTGTCCGAGTTCAACGTGCTGCTGACGCCGACCGGTCCGGTCATCATCGATTTGCCGCAAGCGGTGGACGCGGCGGGCAACAACCACGCGTTCAGCATGCTGGAGCGGGACGTGGGCAACATGGCGTCGTACTTCGGTCGCTTTGCGCCGGAGTTGAAACGCACCAAGTACGCCAAGGAAATGTGGGCGTTGTACGAAGCCGGCACCTTGCACCCGGCCAGTGTCTTGACTGGCGAGTTCGACGAGCCGGAAGAGCTGGCGGACGTGGGCGGGATCATGCGCGAGATCGAGGCGGCCCGTCTCGATGAAGAGCGTCGCCAAGCGGTTCGGGCGGCGGACGATGCGCCACCGAGCAAGACCGAAGAACCGCCTCCACCGTGGATGCAGTGAACGGTTGACCCAAAACCCGGCTTCGGCCGGGTTTTTCGTTCAAACGGTCACCGAAAGCCAGAATTTGGCGAAGATCCAATGTGTGCGAGCAAGCCCGCCCCCACACTAGATTATTGGTGTAAGTGAAACCGTGTTCACACCATCCCCCGGTGAAGGGCGCGCGCTCAGGAAAGGGCGGGTTCGGCGCAGCAGCCCGACGCCAGTTCCTTGAGGATCGGGCAGTCTGGGCGGTGGTCGCCATGGCAGTGTTCCACCAGGTCTTGCAGGGTGTCGCGCAGTTGGCCGAGTTCGCGAATCTTCTGGTTCAGCTCGTCGATGTGCTGACGGGCCAGCGCCTTCACATCGGCACTGGCCCGCTGGCGATCCTGCCAGAGGGTCAGCAGTTTGCCGACCTCCTCCAGCGAGAACCCCAAATCCCGAGAACGCTTGATGAACGCCAGGGTGTGCAGGTCGTCGTCGCCATAGACCCGGTAGCCACTGTCGGTACGAAGGGCCGCCTTGAGCAGGCCGATGGACTCGTAATAGCGGATCATCTTCGCGCTCAGGCCGCTCTGCCGGGCCGCTTGGCCAATGTTCATCGGTTGTCCTCCAGGTCTTTGGGTTTCCAGGTTTTCAACAGTAACGCATTGCTGACCACGCTGACGCTCGACAACGCCATGGCCGCGCCGGCCAGCACCGGGTTGAGGAAGCCGAATGCCGCCAGTGGCAGGCCGATCAGGTTATAGACGAAGGCCCAGAACAGGTTTTGGCGAATCTTCGCGTAGGTCTTGCGGCTGATCTCCAGCGCAGCCGGTACCAGCCGTGGGTCGCCGCGCATCAGAGTGATGCCGGCGGCGTGCATGGCGACGTCGGTGCCGCCACCCATGGCGATGCCGATGTCTGCCGCGGCAAGGGCCGGCGCGTCGTTGATGCCATCGCCGACCATCGCCACCACGCCGGTCTTTTTAAGTTCGGCGACGGTGGCGGCCTTGTCCGCCGGCAGTACTTCGGCGTGCACGTCGCGGATGCCCAGCGCCTCGGCGACGACCTTGGCGCTGCCGCGGTTATCGCCGGTCAGCAGATGGCTGCTGATGTTCCGTGCACTCAGTTGTTGCACCGTTTGCAAGGCGCCGGGTTTGAGCGTGTCGCCGAAGGCGAACAGGCCCAGCACTCGTGGTTCGGGGCTTTGTTCGATCAGCCAGGACAGGGTCCGGCCTTCGGTTTCCCAGGCAGTTGCGGAGTCAGCCAATGGCCCGGCGTTCAGGCCGCTTTCTTCCAGCAGACGCCGATTGCCCAGGGCTAGCCGTCGACCATCGAGGCTGCCGGCAATGCCGCGTCCGGTCAGCGATTGACTGTCGCCGACATCGGCCACGGTCAAGCCGCGTTCGGCGCAGGCATCCAGCACCGCCTTGGCCAGCGGATGCTCACTGCCGCGTTGCAGAGCGCCGGCCATTTGCAGCAAGGCGGTTTCATCACCCTCGATGGCGCTCAAATGCGCGATACGCGGAGTGCCGGAGGTCAGTGTGCCGGTTTTGTCGAACACCACCGCGCTGACTTCGTGGGCGCGCTCCAGGGCTTCGGCGTCCTTGATCAGAATCCCGTAGCGCGCAGCCACACCGGTGCCCGCCATGATTGCCGTCGGCGTGGCCAAGCCGAGTGCGCAAGGGCAAGCGATCACCAACACCGCCACGGCGTTGATCAACGCGGTTTCCAGCGGCGCGCCGTACAACCACCAACCGACCAGAGTCGCCAGCGCGATCAGCAGCACCGCAGGCACGAACACCTGGCTGACTTTATCCACCAGTTTCTGTATCGGCGCTTTTGCCGCCTGCGCGTCTTCGACCAGGCGGATGATCCGCGCCAGCACGGTTTCCGCGCCGAGCGCCAGGGTGCGAACCAGCAGACGACCTTCGCCATTGATGGCGCCCCCGGTGACTTTGTCGCCCGGTTGTTTCGGGACCGGCAGGCTTTCGCCGCTGATCAGGGCTTCATCGGCGTGGCTTTGGCCTTCCATCACCTCGCCATCCACCGGGAAGCGTTCGCCGGGTTTGACCATGACCAGATCGTTGAGGCGCAAAGCGCTGATGGCAACCTCCTGCTCACGGCCATCGATTACCTGAATGGCTCGTTCCGGACGCAAGGCTTCGAGGGCGCGAATGGCGCTGGTGGTCTGGCGTTTGGCGCGGCTTTCCAGGTATTTGCCCAGCAACACCAAGGCGATCACCACCGCCGACGCTTCGAAATACAGGTGCGGCAGGCGGCCGACGGCGGTGGCCCATTCGTAAACGCTCAAGCCGTAACCGGCACTGGTGCCCAGGGCCACCAGCAAATCCATGTTGCCGGCGCCGGCGCGGACGGCTTTCCACGCCGCGACATAGAAGCGTGCGCCGAAGATGAACTGCACGGGTGTGGCCAACGCGAACTGTACCCACGCCGGGAGCATCCAGTGCACGCCCAAAGGTTGCAGCAGCATCGGCAACACCAGCGGCAAGGCGAGGGCGATGGCCGCGAGCAAGGCCCAGCGCTCGCGGTGCAGTCGTTGTGGTTGATTATCGGCTTGCGGGTGTTCGACTTCCCAGACCCTGGCGGAGTAACCGGCCTTGGTCACGGCGCCGATCAAGGTTTGCGGGTCGACCTGGCCGAGCAGTTCGAGGTGCGCACGTTCGTTGGCCAGGTTGACGCTGACAGTCTTCACCCCCGGCACCTTGGTCAGCGCCCGTTCGACGCGGCCGACGCAGGACGCGCAGGTCATGCCGTCGATGTTCAATTCCAGGCTCTGCTGCGGCACGCTATAACCGGCCTGTTGCACCGCGTCCATCAAGGCCGGCAGGCTGTCACTGGGCGCTTGAACCCGGGCCTGTTCGGTGGCCAGGTTGACGCTGACGGCCGTGGCGCCGATGACTTTGCTCAAGGCGCGCTCGACACGCCCGGCACAACTGGCGCAGGTCATGCCGGCGATCGGCAGATCGAAGGTGGTGGATTCGGACATCGGTCACGCTCCCTGTAGAAATTGCCTACAGGATCAACCTTGCCATGCGGTTAAGGTCAAGCGCCAGTCTACAAGTCGCCGCAGACCAAATGTGGGAGCGGGCTTGCGTCAATACCCGAGAGCCGCAGGCTTGAGATACATCCCTTCCTGCGTCATCGCAATCCGGAACTTCAACACATCCCCGGCCTTGATCGTAATGTTCTGCGACCCCGGCGCGAGCATGCCCGGGTTGCAACCCGGCGCCTGGCCCGGCAGCAGTTTGAGGCGCAGGGACACAGTGCCCGGCGGCAGGTTGAACGAGGTGCTCTGTTCCTGGAACAGGCGCCCCGATAACTGATCCTGGATGTACACGCCGATTTCGCAGGAAGTCGACACTTCCAGGCGCTCGCGGGAAATGATCAGCACGCCGTAGTCCTCCCCGGCGGCTTGGACCGAAGGTGTCGCGGCAAAGAGGCTGAGGAAGCCAAACAGGCTGAGAACTGACCAGCGCATGGCTGAATCTCCTGATGTCGAGTCATAGATGGACGCAGCTTGGCCGAGCGCGGCGCTGATTGCCAGCCCGGCAGCTCACTTTAGAACTTGACCTTGCCATGGTGGCAAGCTCGAGACTGCACACAACCCTCATGAAAGGGCTTCATTCAAGGAGACGTCCCATGCAAGTGTTCAATGTTGAAGGCATGTCCTGCGGTCACTGTGTCAAGGCCATTACTCAGGCGCTGCAAGCCAAGGATCCGGCGGCCAGCGTGCGTATCGATCTGGCGACAAAAGAAGTCGGCGTAGAAAGTGCGCTGACGGCCGATCAGGTGATCGCCGCCATCACCGAAGAGGGTTACGGCGTAAAACAGGTCTAAGTTATTTTTAATAGTTAGCGACCTAACGGAATGTTCAAGGCGTCCACGCCCGGCTAGACTGTCAGCCTGCCGATCCATGGCTAACCTGCATGCCCAACCTGGACGCCTGATGAACTTCCGCACAATCCTGATTCTCGGCGCCTTGAGCGCTTTCGGTCCGCTGGCGATCGATTTCTACCTGCCGGCATTTCCGGCAATGGCGCTCGCTTTCGGTACCGACGAAAAACACGTTCAACTGACCCTGGCGGCCTATTTCCTCGGCTTGTCCATTGGTCAACTGGCGTATGGCCCTGTAGCGGATCGCTTTGGGCGACGCATCCCCTTGCTGACAGGCGTCGGCTTGTTCACCGCAGCCTCGTTGGCCTGCGCTTACGCGCCGAATCTGGAGTGGCTGATTGGCGCGCGTTTCGTCCAGGCGCTGGGCGGTTGCGCGGGCATGGTGATTTCCCGGGCCGTGGTCAGCGATAAATGCGATGCGGTGGGTTCGGCGAAAGTCTTTTCGCAGCTGATGCTGGTGATGGGCCTGGCACCGATCCTTGCGCCGATGCTGGGCGGGTTCTTGGTCAACACGACGGGCTGGCAGTCGATCTTTCTCGTGCTGACCGGTTTCAGTGCGCTGGTAGGGGGGGCCGTGGCCCTCGGTCTGCCGGAAAGTTTGCCGTCCCATGTGCCGCGCCAACCGTTGTCGGGCGCGCTGCGCCAGTATGGTCGGTTGTTGGCGGACCCGATATTCCTTGGCCACGCCCTGACCGGTGGTATCGCCATCGGCGGGATGTTTGCCTACATCGCCGGTTCACCGTTCGTGTTCATCAAACTCTATGGTGTGCCGGCCGAGCATTTCGGCTGGCTATTCGGCATTAACGCGGCGGGATTCATTCTAGTAGCCCAGTTGAATGCACGGTTGCTGGCAAAGCGCGGTCCGGCCTTTTTACTGGCGCGTACCGTCTGGTTCTACCTGGCGGGCGGTCTGGCCCTGTTGGCGGTCAGCGCGTTGCACACCATGCACCTGTGGCCGTTGTTGATCCCGCTTTTCCTCTGCATCGCCAGCCTGGGTTGTATTGTGCCCAACGCCTCGGCCTGCGCCATGAACGGGCAGGGCGCGCGGGCGGGCAGCGCCTCGGCGATGCTCGGTTGCCTGCAGTTCAGCGTCGCCGCCGGGGCCGCAGCATTGCTGGGTGTTTTGCACGATGGCAGCGCCATGCCGATGGCCATGGTCATCAGCCTGTGCGGGATTCTGGTGGTGAGCGTGGCGATGCTCACCCAGCGTTTGCAAAATGCTCGGGCGCTGACGCAAGCCCAAGTCTGAGGACGGACTCAGCCAGCAGCGCGCTGCTGACGGTCGGGAAACTGATGGGGCGCGTGCAGGCGCGCTTCAAGCGTTTTAGTGAAGGCCAAGGCTTCGGCTTCACTGCGGAACGTCACAGCATGTTGATCCAGGCGGACCTGCCAGCGGGATGTTGCCAGTTCTTTTATCAGGATCTTCATTGCTGATCTCCTCTTGTAAAAGACGTCTCGCAAAAGACGTCTCGTAAAAGACATCACATAAATGATTGTTCGCAGAGTGTTCGATTGTAGACCCGAATACGATCGCAATTGTGACAAAGGTCAACTCTCTGACTGACGGCAAAAGATCGCGGCGCCCAATGTGGAAGCGGGCTTGCTCGCGAAGGGCCCATCACATCCAACATCAATGTTGACTGATACTCCGCTTTCGCGAGCAAGCCTGCTCCCACAGGTGCGCAGGCGCTGCTACTCAGAACCCTTCAAGCACAATCTTGCCCTTGGACTTGCCGCTTTCCAGCAGTTCATGGGCACGACGCAGGTTGGCTGCGTTGATGGTGCCGAAGTGCTCGCCGACCGTGGTTTTCAGCGTGCCCGCATCGATCAGCCCGGCGACGCGGTTGAGCAGTTTGTGCTGCTCGATCATGTCTGCGGTTTCGAACAGCGAGCGGGTGTACATGAATTCCCAGTGCAGCGACAGGCTCTTGCGCTTGAGCTTGGTCACGTCCAGCGCCTTCGGATCATCGATCAGCGCCAGCTTGCCTTGCGGCGCCAACGCCTCCACCAATTGATCCAGGTGTTGGTCGGTCTGGGTCAGGCTGGCGACGTGGGTCACATGCTCGAACCCGGCACGTTTGAGTTCTTCACTCAGCGGATGGCTGTGATTGATCACTTGATCGGCGCCCAGGTCACGCACCCAGCTCTGGGTTTGCGCACGGGAAGCAGTGCCAATGACTTTCAGTCCGGTGAGCTGGCTGGCCAGTTGCGTAAGGATAGAACCCACACCGCCAGCGGCACCGACGATCAGCAGGCTCTGGCCTTCATCGGTTTTGCCCTCATGCACTTGCAGGCGTTCGAACAGCAGTTCCCACGCGGTGATGGCGGTCAGCGGCAGAGCGGCGGCTTCGGCGAACCCGAGGGTCTTCGGCATATGGCCGACGATGCGCTCATCCACCACATGCCGCTCGCTGTTGCCGCCGGCACGGGCGATGGAGCCGGCGTAGTACACCTTGTCGCCGGCCTTGAACAAGGTCACTTCGCTACCGACGGCCTTGACCACACCGGCCACGTCCCAGCCCAGCACCTTTGCCACGCCACCTTCAGGCTGGATGTTCTGGCGAATCTTGGTATCCACCGGGTTGACCGAGATGGCTTTGACCTCCACCAACAGGTCGCGCGGGCCGGCGACCGGTTCTGGCAGTTCGATGTCTTGCAGGGATTTTTCGTCGCTGATTGGCAAGGAGGCGTAGTAGGCAACGGCTTTCATGGTGGGCTCCGGGGAAGGCATGATTTCGATGGGAAGGATGATTGGTTATTTCTCTGCAAGATAAAACCCGCTAAAAGAGCAGTCTCTTTCAATATTTTTTTGATAATGGGGGCTGACGATGTTGCGTTTCGATGACTTGCAGTTGTTCGTTCGGGCTGCGGACCTGGGCAGTCTGTCGGCGGCGGCGCGGGGGATGGATATGTCGGCGGCGGTGGCCAGCGCGGCGTTGAAACGCATCGAACAACAGCTCGGCGCACGCTTGCTCGCCCGTTCTACCCGCAGCCTGCGCCTGACGGCCGAAGGCGAGGGCTTTCTGGAGTACGCCCGGGCCGCCTTGAGCAGCCTCGATGAGGGCCGCCGCTTGCTGGCCAGCGGTCAGGATCAGGTCAGCGGGATTTTGCAGCTGTCGGCGCCTTCGGATTTCGGGCGCAACTTGCTATTGCCATGGCTCGACGAGTTTCAGCGTGAACATCCCAGGCTCACGGTGCGTTTGCTGCTCGGTGACCGCATCGCCGACCTGTTCCGCCAACCGGTGGACATCGCCCTGCGTTACGGCGAGCCGGAAGATTCGAGCCTGGTGGCGCTACCTGTCGCCCCGCACAACCGCCGCGTGCTCTGTGCTGCGCCGAGCTATCTGGCCCGGCATGGCGAACCGCGGCATCTGGAGCAACTGGCTCAGCACAATTGCCTGTTATTCATGCTCGGCAGCCGGGTCCACGATCACTGGAGTTTCCACGACGGCAAACGCGAAGTGAGCCTGACCGTCAGCGGCGATCGCTTCAGTGACGATGCCGATGTGGTGCGGCTGTGGGCCGTGGCGGGGGCGGGGATTGCGTATAAATCCTGGCTCGATGTCGCCGCCGATGTGCTCGCCGGTCGATTGAACGTGTTAATGCCAGAGCTGCTCTGTGAGCGCGCACCGCTGAATTTGCTGTGCGCCCATCGCGCACAATTGAGTAAGCCGGTGAACCTTTTGCGGGAAATGCTTGCCAGCCGATGCGCTCGGATAAGCAGTCAATTTCCGGCGATATCGGGTGTCGATCATTAGTCGCAGGCAAATAGCGAAATTTCTGTCAGGAACTATCACCACCAAGGGATTCCCGAGGGCAGGAACCGGCGGTTAACCCGCTTATACTAGCGCCCGCCTCATGTACGCACAGTCGATCTCGCAATGGCGAGTTCACGTTCGATTCGGTCAGCCCCCATGGTCCTCACCGGACCTTCGCTGCACCCGCGAAGCAATGGCCTGGGTGAGTGGGGGTCTTTACCCGGTTTATGGCGGTTTTCGCGTTTTGGCCGACGATACATTACTGGTCAAGATGTCTCTGAGCAGTAGACGAAACGATTCAACAGGGAGTGAATACATGGAACATGCACCTTGCATCAGCCAGATCGCCACGTTGCTGGCTGACCCAAAGCGCAGCGCAATGATGTGGGCCTTGATGGACGGCTCGGCACGGCATACCGAGGAGCTGGCGTTGCTGGCGGGCCTGTCTCCGTCTTCGGCCAGTGCGCATTTGGGGCGCTTGTCCACCGGCGGTCTGTTGAAAGTCGAAACCCGTGGGCGCAAGCGGTTTTTCCGGCTTGCCGCGCCCGAAGTCGGCGCCGCGATAGAAGCGCTGGCCAGCGCTACTCTGGCCAGCACGCCTCAGGACATTCCAGATGTTTTCAAACGCACGAGCCCTATCGCCAAACCTCAGGTGGCGCCTTCGTCACTGCTGCGGGCCAGGCTCTGCGATGACCATTTGGGAGGCACCCTGGCCGCCGACCTCTACCAGCGTCTGCTGGATGCAGGCTGGATCGAGCAATTCGATCAGCGGGTCATGATCACTCACAAGGGTTCCACACAGTTGGCAACACGCGGTGTGTTCATTCAGGCGCTGGCTTATCGCGACAGCAGAGTGGCCTGCGCTTGCCCGGACTGGAGCGAAAGACGTCCGCACATGGGCGGCTCATTGGGCGCAGCCTTGTTGCAGCTGTTCATGCAGTCCGGCTGGCTGAGCCTGCCCAACGATTCGCGAGCCTTGCAGATCACGGCCGCGGGGCAGCGTGAAATCCATCGTTTCGCCAAGGAAACCGAGCTGGAAATGGCGTTTTAGAGCCATTGAGGTGCGACGTCCGGGATCTTGGGTTTCAGGCGTCGTTCAGAGCTGTGGACAGGTCGCATCCAGCAATAACCCCCCACCGCGATCACGCACACTCGATCCGGGGACTTTCGGATTGGGGGAATGTGGCATGGAAACACGTAGCTTCAGCGCGGCAGAACGACTGGAACGGCTGCCTGTCAGCGGTTATCACCGCATCATTTTCATCATCATTGCCCTGGCGTTTTTCTTCGACTCCATGGACTTGGCGATGATGACCTTTCTGCTCGGCTCGATCAAAACCGAGTTCGGCCTGAGCACGGCGCAGGCCGGGTTGCTGGCCAGTTCGAGTTTCTTCGGCATGGTGGTGGGCGCGTCGCTGTCGGGCATGCTGGCCGACCGTTTCGGGCGCAAACCGGTGTTCCAGTGGAGCATTGTGTTGTGGGGTATCGCCAGCTATCTGTGCTCCACGGCGCAGAATGTCGAAACGCTGACGCTGTTCCGAATCCTGTTGGGGATCGGTATGGGCATGGAGTTTCCGATTGCCCAGTCGATGCTGTCAGAGCTGATTCCAGCCAAACGCCGTGGGCGTTACATCGCGTTGATGGACGGTTTTTGGCCGCTTGGTTTCGTCGCGGCCGGGGTGCTGTCGTATTTCCTGTTGCCGGTGATTGGCTGGCGTGACATTTTTCTGGTGTTGGCGGTGCCGGCGGTGTTCGTCCTGGCAATTCGCTTTTTCATCCCCGAGTCGCCGCGCTGGCTGGAGCAGGCCGGGCATCATGACGCGGCGGACAAAGTCTTGCGCCGCATCGAAGGCCGGGTTCGGGCTTCACTGGGGTGTTCGGATCTGCCTGAGCCGATTCGCCTGCCACGGGGGGCGAGTCAACCGGGCAACTTCTTTTCCGCGCTGCGGGAAATCTGGTCGGCGCAGTATCGCCAGCGCACGATGATGATCTGGAGCGTGTGGTTCTTCGCCTTGCTGGGTTTCTATGGCCTGACATCCTGGCTCAGTGCGCTGTTGCAACAGTCGGGCTTCGCCGTGACCCAGTCGGTGTATTACACGGTGCTGATTTCCCTCGGCGGGATTCCCGGTTTCCTCATGGCCGCCTGGCTGGTGGAGCGTTGGGGGCGTAAACCGGTGTGCGTTGTGACGATGCTCGGCGGCGGGGTGATGGCGTTTCTTTATGGCCAGAGCGCGGTGTTCGGCGGCAACGTCAGCCTGTTGATCGTCTCGGGGCTGCTGATGCAGTTCTTCCTGTTCGGCATGTGGGCGGTGCTCTACACCTACACCCCGGAGTTGTACCCGACGTCGGCACGGGCCACGGGCTCGGGGTTCGCTTCGGCCATCGGCCGCGTGGGGTCGTTGCTCGGGCCATTGGTGACCGGGCTGGTGTTCCCGATAACCGGGCAGGGCGGGGTATTTGCGTTGGGAGCGATGTGCTTTGCGATTGCGGCGGGGGTGGTGTGGATGTTCGGGATGGAGACCCGGGGCAAGACGCTGGAAGAGTTGAGTGAGGCAGAGGTCGTCGGCTGAACTCAATACCTGTGAGAGCGAGCCTGCTCGCGATGAGGCCATAACATTCAGTATCAATGTTGAACGTCAGTCCGCTATCGCGAGCAGGCTCGCTCCCACAGGTTTATTTGGTGAACCTTACGGTTTCACCAGCCGCGCATCCAGGCTGTTCTGCGCCAGACGCTTGGCCTGATCCTGGGTCATGCCCAGATCGGTATACAGCGCGTGGAAGTTCTCGGTGACATACCCGCCGAAGTACGCCGGGTCATCGGAGTTCACCGTAACCTTCACGCCACGCTCGAGCATGTCGAGGATGTTGTGCTGGGACATGTGATCGAACACGCACAGTTTGGTGTTCGACAACGGGCACACGGTCAGCGGGATCTGCTCGTCGATGATCCGCTGCATCAAGCGCTCGTCTTCGATGGCACGCACGCCATGGTCGATGCGCTGGATTTTCAGCAGGTCGAGGGCTTCCCAGATGTACTCGGGCGGGCCTTCTTCACCGGCGTGGGCCACGGTCAGGAAGCCTTCGTGGCGGGCACGGTCAAACACGCGCTGGAACTTGCTCGGTGGGTGGCCCATCTCCGAACTGTCCAGGCCCACGGCGACAAACGCATCGCGGAACGGCAGCGCCTGGTCGAGGGTTTTCTGCGCTTCGTCTTCGCTCAGGTGGCGCAGGAAGCTGAGGATCAAACCGCTGGTGATGCCCAGTTGCTGCTCGCCATCTTTCAACGCGGCGGCGATACCGTTGAGCACCACTTCGAACGGGATGCCACGGTCGGTGTGGGTTTGCGGGTCGAAGAACGGTTCGGTGTGAATCACGTTCTGTTCTTTACAGCGCAACAGGTAGGCCCAGGTCAGGTCGTAGAAATCCTGAGAGGTGCGCAACACATCAGCGCCCTGGTAATACAGGTCGAGAAACTCTTGCAGGTTGTTGAAGGCGTAGGCCTTGCGCAGGGTGTCGACGTCGCTCCACGGCAGGGCGATCTTGTTGCGTTCGGCCAGGGCGAACAGCAGCTCAGGCTCCAGCGAGCCTTCCAGGTGCAAGTGCAATTCTGCCTTGGGCAGAGCGTTCAGCCAGTCGTACATTTTTGAAATCTCATCAGGTGCAATGAGGGCATTCTACAGATGCCCGTGGAAACAATGAGCAAAACCTGACCAGCCGGTTCATTACACAGCTTCCTGTTCCCGTCGATAGGCGTAAGTATCGGCGAAGCGCGACAGCAGGAATTCGGCGCAGGTGGTGGCTGGATACTTCGCCGGATGCTGTTCGTCCTGGCAGCCGGGCAGGCACTCGATGGGCGTGTCGGGGTGTGGCTCGGCAAAGAACGGCATCGAGTACCGATCCACCCCCAGCGGGCTGATCACCCGATGCGGCGTCGACAGGTAACGGTCGTTACTCCAGCGGGCCATCATGTCGCCGAGGTTGACCACGAAGGAGCCCTCGATCGGCGGCGCATCGATCCATTCACCCCGCACGTTGCGCACTTGCAGACCGCCGGCGGCATCCTGGTAGAGCAGGGTGATGCAACCGTAATCGGTGTGGGCGCCGGCGCCTTGCTGTTCTTGCGAGGTGGCAGTGTGGCGCGGTGGGTAGTGAATCATCCGCAGCACGCTCACCGGTTCTTTGAATCGGCTATCGAAGAAGTCACGCTCGATGCCCAGGGCCAGGGTCATGGCCCGCAGCAGGGTTTGGGCGAGGGCCTGCATGTCGACGTAGTGTTGTTCCATCAGCGATTTCCAGCCGGGTATCGACGGATGACGGTTGGGCCCGCGCAAGGGTTTTTCCGCCAGCACCTCGGGATGATCGGCGGGCAGGTGCAGGCCCATGTCGAAGGTTTCTTTCAGGTCGCTGGGTTTGCTCGGGTCGAGTTGTTCGGTGGCGATGGCGCCATAGCCACGGTGGTGGCGGGTCTGGGTGATGTCGATCTTGAGTTTTTCGGTGGCGGGCAGGGCGAAGAAACGTTGGGCATGGTCGAGCACAGCGTCGATGCGCGACGGGGCGATCGGGTGGCCCTTGATATAGAAAAAGCCCCATTCGCGGCAGGCATGGTCGATTTGTGTGGCGACTGATTTCCAGGCGTTTTGATCAGCGCTGTAGAGCGGGCTGATGTCGATGATTGGGAGGCTGTTCATGCGATTGTCCTGAAGAGTACGCAGATTGAAAAAGCACCGCACAGCCCTGTGGGAGCGGGCTTGCCCGCGATAGCGAACTGACAGTCAACATTGATGCTGAATGTAATGGCCTCATCGCGGGCAAGCCCGCTCCCACAGGGTGTCGTGTCTGGCTAAGTCACTTCGGCATCTCGGCCTTCATGCCTTCGACGTAGTAGTTCATCGACGCCAGTTGCGCATTGGTTGCCGTTGCACCCGCCGGGATTTTCTCGACACCGGCCTGATCCTTGATCGGCCCGGTGAACGGATGCAATGCACCGCTCTTGATGTCGGTAATGATCTGCTCGGCTTCGGTTTTCACCGCCGCCGGTACCAGGTCGCTGATCGGCAGTTCAACCGTACCTTCCTTCAGACCGCCCCAGTAATCCTGGGATTTCCATGTGTGGTCGAGCACGCTTTGGGTCGCCTGAATGTAGTGCGGCCCCCAGTCGTTGACGATAGACGTCAGCACCGCTTTCGGCCCGAAATGCGCCATGTCCGAGGCATAGCCGACGGCATACACGCCGCGCCGTTCGGCCGCCTGGATCGGTGCCGGGCTGTCGGTGTGCTGGAATACCACGTCCACGCCCTGGTCTATCAGCGCATTGGCGGCGTCGGCCTCCTTGCCCGGGTCGAACCAGGAGTTGACCCACACCACTTTGATCTCGGTGCCGGGGTTGTACTTGTTCAGGGCCAGTTGAATGGCGTTGATGTCGCGGATGACTTCCGGGATCGGAAAGGAAGCGACATAGCCGATCTTCTTGGTCTTGGTCATCTTCGCCGCAAGGAAACCACCGACGTAGCGACCTTCATAAGTGCGCGCCAGGTAAGTGCCGAGGTTCTTGTCCTGCTTGTAGCCGGTGGCGTGTTCGAAGGTCACCTTGGGAAATTGTTTGGCGACTTTCAGGGTCGGGTTCATGTAGCCGAAAGACGTGGTGAAGATCAGGTCGTACTTGTCCTTGGCCATATTGCGGATCACCCGCTCGGCATCGGCGCCTTCGGCGACGTTCTCCACGTAGTTGGTGGTGATCCGGTCACCGAATTTCTCTGCCAGCGCCTTGCGTCCCTGTTCATGCTGATACGTCCAGCCGTGGTCACCGATCGGGCCGATATAGACGAAGCCGACTTTCAGCGGGTCGGCGGCACTGGCGGTCAGGCTGACGCTCAGACCGATGGCTGCGGCGACAGCGCAAAGCAGCTGCTTCAACGGACGTTTATGCATGAACTGGAACTCCATTTTGTTGTGAGGTTGGCGGGGCTAATGCAAATTGCTGACCAATAGGACAACAAAATCAAAAGATCGCAGCCTGCGGCATGAGTTCATGCTCCTGTGGAGCTGCCGAAGGCTGCGACCTTTTGATGTTCAATTCATCACCAGAGCCAACCCGGTGCAGCGGCTCCAACTCATGCCATCCACTGGTGCGAGCGCCTCACACAAAACCGTGGGAGCGGTGTTGTGTCAGGTGCTGGCGATCAGCTGCCGAGCCGCCTGGTTGTGATCGGCAATCAACCCTTTCAGATCCAGCCCCTCAACCTGCCCATCGATCACCCGCCACTTACCGCCGACCATCACCCGGTCCGCCCGATCCGCGCCGCACAGCAACAGCGCTGAAACCGGATCATGGCTGCCGGAGAAGCGCAGCTCATCGAGCTTGAACAGCGCCAGATCCGCCTGCTTGCCCACCGCCAATTCACCGATATCGGTGCGCCCGAGCAACTGCGCCGAGCCCTTGGTCGCCCAGCCCAATACCAGTTCCGGTGTGATCTTTTCCGCGCCATAACGCAGCCGCTGAATGTATAGCGCCTGACGGGTTTCGAGGATCATGTTCGACGCATCGTTGGACGCCGAACCGTCCACGCCCAGCCCCAGCAGCGCACCCGCAGCGGTCAGGTCCAGCGTTGGGCAAATGCCGGATGCCAGGCGCATGTTCGAACTCGGGCAATGGCAAATGCCTGTGCCGGCTGCGCCGAGGCGGGCGATTTCGTCGGGGTTGAAGTGAATGCCGTGGGCAAGCCACGTACGCGGACCGAGCCAGCCGACGCTGTCCAGATAATCCACGGTGCGCAGGCCGAAGCGTTGCAGACAGAAGTCTTCTTCGTCGAGAGTTTCCGCCAGGTGCGTGTGCAGACGCACGTCGAGGGTGTTCGCCAATTCGGCGCTGGCGGACATGATTTGCGGGGTCACCGAAAACGGCGAGCAGGGCGCCAAAGCGATCTGGATTTGCGCGCCATCACCACGTTCGTGGTACGCGGCAATCAAACGTTGGCTGTCGTCGAGAATCACTTCACCTTGTTGCACCGTCTGCTGAGGCGGCAGGCCACCGTCCGCTTCACCGAGGCTCATGGAACCGCGAGTGAGCATGGCGCGCATGCCCAGTTCGCGAACACTCTCGACCTGCACATCGATCGCGTTTTCCAGGCCTTCCGGAAACAGGTAATGGTGATCGGCCGCGGTGGTGCAGCCAGACAACAGCAACTCGGCCAACGCGACTTTCGTAGCGAGGGCAAGTTTTTCAGGGGTGAGACGGGCCCAGACCGGATAGAGGGTTTTCAACCATGGGAACAACGGCTGATTGACCACCGGCGCCCAGGCGCGGGTCAGGGTTTGATAGAAGTGGTGATGGGTGTTGATCAGCCCCGGCAGGATCACATGTTCGCGGGCATCGAAGACTTGTCCACAGGGTGCAGACGGTTGCTGGCCGGCGCTGAGCACTTCGACGATCAAACCGTCTTGCAGCACCAGACCGCCACGGGCATCGAGCGCGTTGGCCGTGAAAATGGCGAGGGGATTTTTTAACCAAGTACGGGTCGCAGGCATGGTGGCCGGCTCCTCTGAAAGTTAGGTTCAGGGTTGCCAGCTCAGTGTTGCCCTGTCTGCTGATCCAGGGTCGCCGCGGGGGCGAGGTGCGGAGTTTCGAACAAAAAAGCTTCGCGGGCAAGCCCGGCCCGACAGGACAACGCGAAACCCCTGCTCGCGATGGGGCCATTGCATTCTGCATTAATTTTGAATGTCAGACCGCTATCGCGAGCAGGCTCGCTCCCACAGGGGAATGTGGTGTTTACCAGGGAATGGTCTCACCCCTGTAATTCACAAAATGATGCCCACCCTTGCCGGCATACGCATTCACCTGATCGATCAACCCACGGGTGCTGGTTTCCACATCAATGTCCGCACCTTCGCCACCCATATCAGTTTTCACCCAACCCGGGTGCAGCGACAGCACGGTGAGCTTCTGTTCGCCCAGTTGCGTGACGAAGCTGTTGGTCATGGAGTTCAGTGCCGCTTTGCTGGCCTTGTACAGCGCCAGCTCCGGCGCGTCGGGCATGGTCACGCTGCCCAGCACCGAACTCATGAACGCCAGCACGCCGCTGCCTTCACGAATCTGCCCGACGAAACGCTGGGCCAGGTTGATCGGCGCCACGGCGTTGGTGAAGAACAATTGACCGACCTCGGCCAGGGTCGCGCCACCCGGCGTCTGGACCTCCGGCCCCTTGACCCCGGCATTCACGAACAGCAGGTCGAACACCTCGCCCTTGAGCTGTTGGCTGAGGGCGATCACCGCTTGCTGATCGTCCATGTCGAGTTTTTCGATCCGCACCTTGCCCAACGCCTGCAAGGCTTCGACGTTCTGCGGGTTGCGCACGGTGGCGGTGACTTGCCAGCCGTCGGCCAGCAGGGTTTTCACCAGGCCGAGGCCCAAGCCCCGGGAGGCGCCGATGATGAGTGCGGTTTTTGCCGTGGACATGAGTGGCTTCCTTGATGGATGAGAATCACGGATTCAAAGGATACTGACTTAAAGGACAATGCTGACCGAGCCGTTGTTGCAGTTCGTGGCACAACGCGCCGAGTTCGGTCATGCGGGTTTCGATCAACTTGAGTTTTTCTTGCAGCAGTTGCGTGACGGCACTGTCCGGGTCGGGCGACTGCCATAACGCGACAACGCTATTACCTATTTCGCCAAGGGTAAAGCCCAACCGCTGAGCTGTCTTGATGTACAGCACCAGTTGCACCATCTCCGCCGGATAGTCGCGATAACCATTGGCGCTGCGTTGCGCGGCGATCAATCCACGTTGCTCGTAAAAGCGCAACGTGTCGCGGCTGACGGCGCTGGCCTGGGCTAATTCACCGATGCGCATCTTGATGTCTCGAGAGGGCTTGACCCTGGAGCATGCTCCAGGTTTTAGCTTTGACGCGGTGGCCAGGTTTCTGCTTTCGGCTTGGCAGGCTTATGCCCTGGCCTATGGGGCGAGTTCGCTCTTGGCGATTTTCCTGTTCTTTGAGTTGGCGTGGGGCGTGGCTCAGGTGTTGCCTGTTCGGGCGCCTTCGCGATGTAGAAACGGGCTTGCTCGTGAAGAGGCCCGCCCGGTCACCGCTTAATGCCCAGCCTGCCACGGCTGCCCCAACGATACCGGCGCATACAACCGTGTGCGCACGGCATCCCGGGACAGCAGCACCAACACCACAATGGTCGCGACATAAGGCAGCATCGCCAGCAGGCTCGACGCAATTGCCAGCCCCAACCCCTGCGCCACCAAATGCAGGATGCTGGCGAGCCCGAACAGATACGCCCCGAGCAGCAACCGCCACACTCGCCAACTGGCAAACACCACCAGCGCCAGAGCAATCCAGCCGCGACCGGCGCTCATGTTTTCCGCCCACATCGGCGTATACGCCAACGACAGATAAGCTCCGGCCAATCCCGCCATTGCGCCGCCAAACAGCACCGCCAGCGTGCGCACGCCCAACACCGGCAAGCCCATCGCACTGGCGGCGTCCGGGTTTTCGCCGACCGCCTGAATGATCAGGCCGACGCGACTTTTCAGAATCATCCAGGCCACCAGGGCAAATAGTGCGAACGACAGGTACACCAGCAGGTCCTGGGCAAACAGCATCCGCCCGATCAGCGGGATGTCACTCAAGAACGGAATCGCCACCGGCTCGAAACCCGCCAGCGGCTTCCCGACCCACGCTGCGCCAACAAAGGTCGACAGGCCCACGCCGAAGATCGTCAACGCCAACCCGGTCGCCACCTGATTGGCATTGAACACCAGTGCCACCAAGGCAAACAGCGACGACAACAGCATCCCGGCGAGCATCGCCAGCAACACACCCAGCCAGAGATTGCCGCTGTTCAGCGCGACGATGAAACCGATCACCGCGCCAAACAGCATCATGCCTTCCTGACCCAGATTGAGGACGCCGCTCTTCTCGCAGATCAGCTCGCCCAGCGCCACCAGCAGCAACGGCGTACCGCAGCGGACCATCGCGTAGAAAATATTGCTCAGCAGATCGATATCCATCACAAGGCTCCTGCGTGTACGGCGGTGGTCGAGGTGCGCCGTACCCAGCGCAGGTTCAAACGCGGTCGGTAGAGAATCAGCACGTCACTGGCCAGCAGGAAAAACAGCATCATCCCTTGGAAAAGTTGAGTGATCGCTTGCGGCAGGTTCATGCTCATCTGCGCGCTCTCGCCGCCGATGTACAGCAGCGCCATCAACAGGCTGGAAAACAGAATGCCGATGGGATTCAGTCGCCCGAGAAACGCCACGGTGATCGCCGCATAGCCGTAACCCGGTGAAACCTGCGGCACCAATTGGCCGATGGGCCCGGTGACTTCGCATACCCCGGCCAACCCCGCCAGGCCGCCGCTGATCAACAGCGCCAGCCAGATCAGCCGCTTCTCGCGAAAACCGACGAAACCCGCCGCACGCTTGTCCAGCCCAAGCACTTTGATCTGGAAGCCGACAAAGCTTTTCTGCAACAACACCCACACCGCCACCAGCGCGAGCAAGGCGAAATACACCCCGGCGTGAACCCGACCGTCCTCCAGCAACAGCGGCAAACGACTGGCATCGCCAAACATTGCCGACTCCGGAAAGTTGAACCCGGCCGGGTCCTTCAGTGGCCCGTGGACACAGAACAGCAGCAGATTCAGGGCGATGTAATTGAGCATGATGCTGGTAAGGATTTCATTGGCGTTGAAGCGTGTGCGCAGCCATGCCGTCAGGCCGGCCCATGCAGCACCGGCCAAGGTGCCGACCACCAGGATCAGCACCAGCGCCCAGCGACTTTGCATATCGATGATGTTTACCGCCAGCGCACTGCCGGCCAGGGCGCCGAGCAGCAACTGACCTTCGGCGCCGATGTTCCAGATCCGTGCTTGATACGCCACTGCCAGGCCCAATGCGCAGAGCAGAATCGGCAACGCTTTGACCAACAATTCGGAGACGCCGTACAAGTCGCTGATCGGTGCAATCAGCAACGTGTGCAAGGTCAGCAGTGGATCATGCCCCAGCGCGATAAACAGCAATGAGCCGCAGCCCAGCGTCAACACGGCCGCCAGCAAGGGCGAACACCACAACATCAGGCGCGATTGCTGGCCACGGGGTTCGAGAGAAAGCAGCATGTGAAACTCCGTTAAAGCGCTACGGGGGCAGGTGAATGAGGAGCGTCGAACTGACCGGCCATCCAGCCGCCGACATCGCTCAGTTGGGTGTCGACGGTGGCCTGCAGTGCCGACAATCGACCGCCGCACAAGGCGCCGAGGCGATCACTGATCTGGAACAGTTCGTCGAGGTCTTCGGAAATCACCAGAATCGCCGCGCCAGCGTCGCGCAAGGCAATCAGCGCCCGGTGAATGGTCGCGGCGGCACCGACGTCCACGCCCCAGGTCGGGTGCGCGGCCACCAACAGTCTGGGCTGCTGAAGGATTTCCCGGCCGAGGATGAATTTCTGCAAGTTGCCGCCGGACAGGCTGCGAGCCGGTACCTGGGCATTGGGTGTCTTGACCCCGAAGCGGCGAATGATGTCTTCGGCCAGCGCTTCGACCTTGCCACGCTGGATCAGCCCATTGCTGACCAGCCCCTGTTGAAATACGGTGAGCAGGGCGTTATCTGCCAGGCTCAGCTCCGGCACCGCGCCGTGGCCCAGACGCTCGGCGGGGACGAATGCCAAACCAAGTTTGCGTCGTGCGTCCGGCCGCAAATGAGCGACCGGTTGCCCGCCGAAACGGACCGTCGCGCTGTCATCGCGGGGCAACCGTTCTTCACCACTGAGCAAGGCCAGCAACTCATCCTGGCCATTGCCCGCCACCCCGGCGACACCGACGATTTCGCCGCTGCGCACCTCGAGATTAATGTCCTTGAGCGAGCAGCCGAACGGGTCCGGGTTGTGCCAGGACAATTCAGCCACATTCAAAAAAGCATCAGCGCCCATGACCTTTGGGTAGTCGGTGATCAGCTCGGCGGCTTCACCGACCATCAACTGCGCCAGTTGCCGGTCCGAGCATTCGGCCGGTACGCAATGCCCGGCCACCCGACCGCCGCGCAACACCGTAGCGCTGTGGCACAACGCGCGTACTTCGCCGAGCTTGTGGCTGATAAACAGAATGCTGCAGCCCTCGGCGGCCAGTCGGCGCAAAGTGACGAACAATTCATCGGCCTCTTGCGGAGTCAGTACCGACGTCGGCTCATCGAGAATCAGCAGGCGGATGTCTTGCATCAGGCAACGAATGATTTCCACCCGCTGACGCTCGCCGATGGACAGGCTGTGGACAAGTCGCTCCGGTTCCAGCGCCATGCCGTAGCGCTGGGACACTTCACGAATCTTCGGCTCAAGCTGCTTCGGTGTTCCTGCCGCGGCGCCCATTGCCAGCGCGATGTTCTGCGCCACGCTCAGGGTTTCGAACAGCGAGAAATGCTGGAACACCATGCCGATCCCGAGACCGCGAGCCTGGGCCGGATTGCGCATGCTCACGCGCTGGCCCTGCCAGATCATTTCCCCTGAGTCGGCGTGAGTGACGCCGTAGATGATCTTCATCAGGGTACTTTTGCCCGCACCGTTTTCGCCGAGCAAGGCGTGGATTTCACCGGGCGCAATGCTCAGGTCGATGGCGTCGTTGGCCAGGCAACCGGGATAACGTTTGGTGATTCTGCGCAATTGCAGGCGGGGTGTTTGATCGGGGATCGGCACGGGGTTGGACATGACAGGCTCGGGTCAACTGAAGTTATGCCTGGGGATAAAGCAATTTCCTGGCCATTGAGTCAGGAAAACGGCAAAGCCTTGCAGGCATAGGCTTTTTCGACGGTGCCTCGCCTTATCCCAATTCCAAATCAGGCACCACTTGAGGGCAAGCCGTTTGATCAGGCTCCGGTTTTGCGCGCGATGAGTTGGTCAAAAAACAAGCAACAGGCTACACGCTAGGTTGGATATGGCGCTGCGCCAGCCATGAACGGGTTATCCACAGGTTGTTCCACAGTATTTGTGCGCAAGCCGACCGCACGGGCATAAGCACCGAGGGGCTTTCTTCTAATGGCGATAAACCGCTCTAACTGACTGTTTTTACATGGAATAAACGTCACGACTGGTGAGTTGGACGAAAAATGAGCAAAGCCCGCAAAGCCGCATGACAGAAGGGTTACAGCAGAATGTGCTCAGGTTATCCACAGCCGGGTGCACAGCAGATGTGGGCAAGTGTCGAGGGCTAAGAAAATCGGGGTGCCCCAAAAGATCGCAGCCTTCGGCAGTTCCTACGGGATTTGCGTTTATCCGGTATTACGGGTGGGCAAGGTCGGCGTAGGAGCTGCCGAAGGCTGCGATCTTTTGATCTTTGATCTTCAACGCTGCAACAAAATGCGCCCGCGACTCAAATCCGCCAGTTGCATTTGCAGCGTATCTATCTGCTCGTCGCCAATCGCCAATTGCAGTTCCACACCATTGGCCGTGAAGGTTTCCTCCACCACCAAACCACCCAGCTCCGCCACCCGAAGCTTCACCAACGGCAACTCGCCAAATGCACAGGCACAACTGACCGGCACCCGACTGATCAACTCGACTTTCGGTGCCCCTTGCAGGCATTTGTTGGCACTGCCGCCATACGCTCGGGCGAGGCCGCCGGTGCCCAACTGGATGCCGCCATACCAGCGGATCACCACGACCGCGACCTGATCGCACTCCTGCGCTTCGATCGCTGCAAGGATTGGCCGGCCAGCGGTGCCACCGGGTTCGCCATCGTCACTGCTGCGGTATTGATCGCCGAGCTTCCAGGCCCAGCAATTGTGCGAGGCATTCAAATCACTGTGTTGCTCAAGGAACGCCTGGGCGTCACCTGCGCTGGTGATTGGCGCGGCGAGGGCGATGAAGCGGCTTTTGCGAATCTCTTCGCGGTATTCGCAAAAACCGCTGAGGGTAAAAGGCATAAGTGTCTTAGAGCGAAGGCGTCAGGCCGCAGCCTTTGAGAATGATGCGAATCAGGTTGCTGCCGGCGTCTTCCATGTCTTGCTTGGTCAACCTGGTGCGCCCGGTGACACGGCAGATCTGCGTGGCAAAGTCGGCGTAATGCTGGGTGCTGCCCCACAGCAGGAAGATCAGGTGGATCGGGTCGACCGGGTCCATTTTGCCGGCGTCGATCCACGCCTGAAACACCGCGGCCCGGCCCT
This sequence comes from Pseudomonas sp. B21-015, assembly GCF_024749285.1. Classification (NCBI taxonomy): domain Bacteria; kingdom Pseudomonadati; phylum Pseudomonadota; class Gammaproteobacteria; order Pseudomonadales; family Pseudomonadaceae; genus Pseudomonas; species Pseudomonas sp. B21-015. Next base: position 5,708,870 of record NZ_CP087196.1, on the reverse strand, counting down.
GAAACCAGTTGCGGTAGTCCTGGTTGAAATGCTCGGTCAGGCATTCGCCGCCGCTGATGACTTCCATGGCGAAGACCCGCGAAGCCTGTGGCTGGCGCCGGGAGAACTCCATTTTTGCGCGAATGTATCGCGTCAATGCTTCTGCCGGATCGTCCTCGACGGTCAGGGTATTGAAGGTGCTGTCCCATAACTCAAGGATGTTACTCAGCACCGCCACGTACAAACCGAGTTTGTTGGTGAAGTAGTAATGCAGATTCGCTTTGGGCAACCCGGCTTTCTGCGCGATGGTGTTCATGCTGGTGCCTTTGAACCCGTGACGGGCGAACTCGTCTTCGGCGGCTTTGATGATGGTCTCTTCGTTCTTCTGACGAATGCGGCTGGCGGGTTTGCCGCCGTGGGCTGGGACTTCAAAGGTCATAGGCACTTCCGAACAGGTAGATGGGTGCAACCAGATGCGTTGATAGCGCACCCGCACGTCTCAGACAAGTCCCGACGCGATAAATCCTGAACACCACAGTCCCTGTGGGAGCGGGCTTGCTCGCGAAGGCGGTGTGTCAGTTGCATAAATATCGACTGACACTCCCTCTTCGCGAGCACGCTCGCTCCCACAAGTTCTCAACGCGTCGCCGCCAGGCTCTCCAGAAAACTCTCCAGCACCAAGTGGGGACGACGGCCCTTGCGTGTGACCGATGCCAGGCTCAGGTCATAAAAGCGTGCCTTGGGTTTCAGTGCACGCAATCGGCCCTGCTGTACCCAGAGGCTGGCGTAATGATCCGGCAGATAACCGATGTAGCGCCCGGTCAGAATCAGAAATGCCATGCCTTCGCGATCCGACGCACTGGCGGTGCAATTGAGCGCCTGATAATGAGCCTGAATCTCGGCGGGCAAACGAAAGGTCGGGGCGATGGCGTCCTGGCGGTTGAGACGCTCATCGTCCAGCTGTTTGTCGTCGACATAGAACAACGGATGGCCGACCGCGCAATACAACAGCGAGCGCTCGCTGTAGAGCGGCTGATATTCCAGCCCCGATAGCGCGCTGGCTTGCGGCACCACGCCGACATGCAAGCGACCGTCGAGCACGCCTTGTTCAACCTCATTGGGTGCGATCATGCGGATCTGGATCTGCACGTCGGGGCCGCGTTCCTTCAGTTGAGCCAGGGCGTGGGTGATGCGCATGTGGGGCAGGGTGACCAGGTTGTCGGTCAGGCCGATGGTCAACTCGCCGCGCAAGTGTTGGTGCAGGCCGTTGACCTCGGTGCGGAAACTTTCCAGCGCACTTAATAGCTGCAACGCTGATTGGTAGACCTCGCGACCTTCTTCGGTCAGGGAAAAACCGGCGCGACCTCGTTGGCACAGGCGCAGACCGAGGCGCTGTTCCAGATCGCTCATCTGCTGGCTGATCGCAGAGCGACCGATGCCCAGCACCGATTCCGCTGCGGAGAAGCCGCCGCATTCCACCACGCTGCGAAAAATCCGCAGCAGGCGGATATCAAAGTCACTGACTTGCGCCAGTGGATCGGGGCGACGGGTACTCATAGTTTAGTTCGGGCCTGACTGAAGGTTAGAAAAGTTGGATTTCATCGACTTTATCCCCGTGGCAATTTAGCTGCAAGAACGCTTTTGATCTCCACGCCGCTTATTTGCTCTGCGAGGTTTTGCCCATGAACGTGCCTGAAAACGCCCCGACTTCCCTGGCCAGCCAGCTCAAGCTTGACGCTCACTGGATGCCCTACACCGCGAACCGCAACTTCCAGCGTGACCCGCGCCTGATCGTAGCGGCCGAGGGCAGTTGGCTGACAGACGACAAGGGCCGCAAGGTCTACGATTCGCTCTCGGGTCTGTGGACGTGTGGCGCCGGGCACACTCGCAAGGAAATCCAGGAGGCGGTGGCCAAGCAATTGGGCACCCTCGATTACTCGCCGGGCTTCCAGTACGGTCACCCGCTGTCGTTCCAGCTGGCCGAGAAAATCACCGACCTGACCCCGGGCAATCTGAATCACGTGTTCTTCACCGATTCGGGTTCCGAGTGTGCAGATACAGCGGTGAAAATGGTGCGTGCCTACTGGCGCCTGAAAGGCCAGGCGACCAAGACCAAAATGATCGGCCGCGCTCGTGGCTACCACGGCGTGAACATCGCCGGCACCAGCCTCGGCGGCGTGAACGGCAACCGCAAACTGTTCGGTCAGGCGATGATGGACGTCGATCACCTGCCGCACACCTTGCTGGCGAGCAATGCTTTTACTCGTGGCATGCCGGAGCAGGGTGGTATCGCGCTGGCGGATGAATTGCTCAAGCTGATCGAACTGCACGATGCCTCGAACATCGCAGCGGTATTCGTCGAGCCGTTGGCCGGTTCCGCTGGCGTGCTGGTTCCGCCGCAGGGTTATCTCAAGCGTCTGCGCGAGATCTGCGATCAGCACAACATCCTGCTGGTGTTCGACGAAGTGATCACCGGTTTCGGCCGTACCGGTTCGATGTTCGGTGCTGACAGCTTCGGCGTGACGCCGGACCTGATGTGCATTGCCAAGCAAGTCACCAACGGCGCGATTCCGATGGGCGCAGTGATTGCCAGCTCCGAGATCTACCAGACCTTCATGAACCAGGCGACGCCTGAGTACGCCGTGGAATTCCCGCATGGCTACACCTATTCCGCGCACCCGGTAGCCTGCGCCGCTGGCCTGGCGGCACTTGACCTGCTGCAAAAGGAAAACCTGGTGCAGAGCGTGGCTGAAGTCGCGCCGCATTTCGAAAATGCGTTGCATGGTTTGAAGGGCTCGAAGAACGTTATCGACATTCGTAACTACGGGTTGGCCGGTGCAATCCAGATCGCGCCTCGCGACGGCGATGCCATCGTGCGTCCGTTCGAAGCCGGCATGGCCCTGTGGAAAGCCGGGTTCTATGTGCGCTTCGGCGGCGACACCCTGCAGTTCGGCCCAACCTTCAACAGCAAGCCGCAAGACCTTGATCGTCTGTTCGATGCGGTCGGCGAAGTGCTGAACAAGACCGACTGATTTCTCCCTCTATTCCCTCTAATAGAAAGAAAGGCGTCCTTTAGCGGGCGCCTGTGGACAATTTTTCAGGAGCCCCGCATGAGCCTTATCCCGCATTTGATCAATGGCGAACTGGTGACCGAAGACGGTCGCACGGCCGACGTGTTCAACCCGTCCACCGGTCAGGTTATCCACAAGCTGCCATTGGCCAGCCGCGAAACCATTCAGAAAGCCATTGACTCGGCCAAGGCTGCGTTCCCGGCCTGGCGTAATACGCCGGCGGCCAAGCGCGCTCAGGTGATGTTCCGCTTCAAGCAACTGCTGGAACAGAACGAAGCCCGTATCGCACAACTGATCAGCGAAGAACACGGCAAGACCCTGGAAGATGCTGCCGGTGAATTGAAGCGCGGGATCGAGAACGTCGAGTTCGCCTGTGCGGCGCCGGAAATCCTCAAGGGCGAGTACAGCCGTAACGTCGGGCCGAACATTGATGCCTGGTCGGATTTCCAGCCATTGGGCGTGGTGGCCGGTATTACTCCGTTCAACTTCCCGGCCATGGTGCCGCTGTGGATGTATCCGCTGGCGATCGTCTGCGGCAACTGCTTTATTCTGAAACCGTCCGAGCGCGATCCAAGCTCGACGCTGCTGATTGCTCAGCTGCTGTTGGAAGCCGGCCTGCCGAAAGGCGTGCTGAGTGTGGTGCATGGCGACAAGGCTGCGGTGGATGCCTTGATTGAAGCGCCGGAAGTCAAAGCGCTGAGCTTTGTCGGTTCGACGCCGATTGCCGAATACATCTACGCCGAAGGCACCAGGCGCGGCAAACGCGTCCAGGCGTTGGGCGGGGCGAAGAACCATGCGGTATTGATGCCGGATGCGGATCTGGATAACGCAGTCAGCGCACTGATGGGCGCGGCTTATGGTTCCTGCGGTGAGCGCTGCATGGCGATCTCGGTGGCGGTGTGCGTCGGCGATCAGGTGGCGGATGCGTTGGTGGCCAAACTGACGCCGCAGATCAAGGCGCTGAAGATCGGTGCGGGTACGACCTGTGGTCTGGACATGGGGCCGCTGGTTTCCGGTCAGGCGCGGGATAAAGTCAGTGGCTATATAGAAGATGGCGTTTCGTCCGGTGCATCCTTGGTGGTCGACGGTCGTGGTCTGAGCGTGGCCGGTCATGAGGAAGGTTTCTTCCTGGGTGGCTGCCTGTTCGATAACGTCACGCCAGAAATGCGCATCTATAAAGAAGAGATCTTCGGGCCGGTGCTGTGCGTCGTTCGGGTCAACAGCCTGGAAGAGGCGATGCAACTGATCAATGATCACGAGTATGGCAACGGCACCTGCATCTTTACCCGTGATGGGGAAGCGGCGCGGTTGTTCTGCGATGAGATCGAAGTGGGTATGGTCGGCGTCAACGTGCCATTGCCGGTGCCTGTGGCGTATCACAGCTTTGGCGGCTGGAAGCGTTCACTGTTCGGCGATCTGCATGCTTATGGTCCGGATGGCGTGCGGTTCTACACCCGTCGCAAGGCTATTACCCAGCGCTGGCCGCAACGGGCGAGTCATGAAGCTTCGCAATTTGCATTCCCTAGCTTGTAAGTAGAAGGGCTGAAGGCCGACCTCTTGAGGTCGGCCTTTGTGTTTTCGGGCTTTTTTGACCTATATGACAGAAATGTGAAGATAGGAGTTGACGGCAGATTCTGGACGTCTATAATTCGCCCCACTTCCGGCGCAGTCGAAACGGAAAACTTCTTGGTAAACAATGAGTTACGCAGTTTTCGGCAGCGGTTACGCTTCAGTTCATCGAGGCCAGAAGGAGTTGGTAAGGCAGTGTGTTGTCGCCTTATTGACGGTTCGATCTTCTCGGTCGAAAGCGGAGAAAAACAGGTGTTGACAGCAGCGACTAACGCTGTAGAATTCGCCTCCCGCTAACGAGAGATCGGAAGCGCAAGTGGTTGAAGTTGCAAAGGAAACTTTGAAAACTTCTGAAAATAACCACTTGACAGCAACGGAGGCTGCTGTAGAATGCGCGCCTCGGTTGAGACGAAAGATCTTAACCAACCGCTCTTTAACAACTGAATCAAGCAATTCGTGTGGGTGCTTGTGGAGTCAGACTGATAGTCAACAAGATTATCAGCATCACAAGTTACTCCGCGAGAAATCAAAGATGTAACCAACGATTGCTGAGCCAAGTTTAGGGTTTCTTAAAAACCCAAAGATGTTTGAACTGAAGAGTTTGATCATGGCTCAGATTGAACGCTGGCGGCAGGCCTAACACATGCAAGTCGAGCGGCAGCACGGGTACTTGTATCTGGTGGCGAGCGGCGGACGGGTGAGTAATGCCTAGGAATCTGCCTGGTAGTGGGGGATAACGCTCGGAAACGGACGCTAATACCGCATACGTCCTACGGGAGAAAGCAGGGGACCTTCGGGCCTTGCGCTATCAGATGAGCCTAGGTCGGATTAGCTAGTTGGTGAGGTAATGGCTCACCAAGGCGACGATCCGTAACTGGTCTGAGAGGATGATCAGTCACACTGGAACTGAGACACGGTCCAGACTCCTACGGGAGGCAGCAGTGGGGAATATTGGACAATGGGCGAAAGCCTGATCCAGCCATGCCGCGTGTGTGAAGAAGGTCTTCGGATTGTAAAGCACTTTAAGTTGGGAGGAAGGGCAGTTACCTAATACGTAATTGTTTTGACGTTACCGACAGAATAAGCACCGGCTAACTCTGTGCCAGCAGCCGCGGTAATACAGAGGGTGCAAGCGTTAATCGGAATTACTGGGCGTAAAGCGCGCGTAGGTGGTTCGTTAAGTTGGATGTGAAATCCCCGGGCTCAACCTGGGAACTGCATTCAAAACTGTCGAGCTAGAGTATGGTAGAGGGTGGTGGAATTTCCTGTGTAGCGGTGAAATGCGTAGATATAGGAAGGAACACCAGTGGCGAAGGCGACCACCTGGACTGATACTGACACTGAGGTGCGAAAGCGTGGGGAGCAAACAGGATTAGATACCCTGGTAGTCCACGCCGTAAACGATGTCAACTAGCCGTTGGGAGCCTTGAGCTCTTAGTGGCGCAGCTAACGCATTAAGTTGACCGCCTGGGGAGTACGGCCGCAAGGTTAAAACTCAAATGAATTGACGGGGGCCCGCACAAGCGGTGGAGCATGTGGTTTAATTCGAAGCAACGCGAAGAACCTTACCAGGCCTTGACATCCAATGAACTTTCCAGAGATGGATTGGTGCCTTCGGGAGCATTGAGACAGGTGCTGCATGGCTGTCGTCAGCTCGTGTCGTGAGATGTTGGGTTAAGTCCCGTAACGAGCGCAACCCTTGTCCTTAGTTACCAGCACGTAATGGTGGGCACTCTAAGGAGACTGCCGGTGACAAACCGGAGGAAGGTGGGGATGACGTCAAGTCATCATGGCCCTTACGGCCTGGGCTACACACGTGCTACAATGGTCGGTACAGAGGGTTGCCAAGCCGCGAGGTGGAGCTAATCCCATAAAACCGATCGTAGTCCGGATCGCAGTCTGCAACTCGACTGCGTGAAGTCGGAATCGCTAGTAATCGCGAATCAGAATGTCGCGGTGAATACGTTCCCGGGCCTTGTACACACCGCCCGTCACACCATGGGAGTGGGTTGCACCAGAAGTAGCTAGTCTAACCTTCGGGAGGACGGTTACCACGGTGTGATTCATGACTGGGGTGAAGTCGTAACAAGGTAGCCGTAGGGGAACCTGCGGCTGGATCACCTCCTTAATCGACGACATCAGCTGCTCCATAAGTTCCCACACGAATTGCTTGATTCATTGAAGAAGACGATAAGGTTTCTCCTTAAAGAGAAGCTTTTTTGTATTAAAGCTTAGAAATGAGCATTCCATCGTGATGATGGTGAATGTTGATTTCTAGTCTTTGGCTAGATCGTTCTTTAAAAATTTGGGTATGTGATAGAAAGATAGACTGAACGTTACTTTCACTGGTAACGGATCAGGCTAAGGTAAAATTTGTGAGTTTAATCGCGAATTTTCGGCGAATGTCGTCTTCACAGTATAACCAGATTGCTTGGGGTTATATGGTCAAGTGAAGAAGCGCATACGGTGGATGCCTTGGCAGTCAGAGGCGATGAAAGACGTGGTAGCCTGCGAAAAGCTTCGGGGAGTCGGCAAACAGACTTTGATCCGGAGATGTCTGAATGGGGGAACCCACCTAACATAAGTTAGGTATCTTAAGCTGAATACATAGGCTTAAGAAGCGAACCAGGGGAACTGAAACATCTAAGTACCCTGAGGAAAAGAAATCAACCGAGATTCCCTTAGTAGTGGCGAGCGAACGGGGACCAGCCCTTAAGTGGCTTTGAGATTAGCGGAACGCTCTGGAAAGTGCGGCCATAGTGGGTGATAGCCCTGTACGCGAAAATCTCTTAGTCATGAAATCGAGTAGGACGGAGCACGAGAAACTTTGTCTGAATATGGGGGGACCATCCTCCAAGGCTAAATACTACTGACTGACCGATAGTGAACTAGTACCGTGAGGGAAAGGCGAAAAGAACCCCGGAGAGGGGAGTGAAATAGATCCTGAAACCGTATGCGTACAAGCAGTGGGAGCCCACTTTGTTGGGTGACTGCGTACCTTTTGTATAATGGGTCAGCGACTTATTTTCAGTGGCGAGCTTAACCGAATAGGGGAGGCGTAGCGAAAGCGAGTCTTAATAGGGCGTCTAGTCGCTGGGAATAGACCCGAAACCGGGCGATCTATCCATGGGCAGGTTGAAGGTTAGGTAACACTGACTGGAGGACCGAACCGACTACCGTTGAAAAGTTAGCGGATGACCTGTGGATCGGAGTGAAAGGCTAATCAAGCTCGGAGATAGCTGGTTCTCCTCGAAAGCTATTTAGGTAGCGCCTCATGTATCACTGTAGGGGGTAGAGCACTGTTTCGGCTAGGGGGTCATCCCGACTTACCAAACCGATGCAAACTCCGAATACCTACAAGTGCCGAGCATGGGAGACACACGGCGGGTGCTAACGTCCGTCGTGAAAAGGGAAACAACCCAGACCGTCAGCTAAGGTCCCAAAGTTATGGTTAAGTGGGAAACGATGTGGGAAGGCTTAGACAGCTAGGAGGTTGGCTTAGAAGCAGCCACCCTTTAAAGAAAGCGTAATAGCTCACTAGTCGAGTCGGCCTGCGCGGAAGATGTAACGGGGCTCAAACCATACACCGAAGCTACGGGTATCACTTAGGTGATGCGGTAGAGGAGCGTTCTGTAAGCCTGTGAAGGTGAGTTGAGAAGCTTGCTGGAGGTATCAGAAGTGCGAATGCTGACATGAGTAACGACAATGGGTGTGAAAAACACCCACGCCGAAAGACCAAGGTTTCCTGCGCAACGTTAATCGACGCAGGGTTAGTCGGTCCCTAAGGCGAGGCTGAAAAGCGTAGTCGATGGAAAACAGGTTAATATTCCTGTACTTCTGGTTATTGCGATGGAGGGACGGAGAAGGCTAGGCCAGCTTGGCGTTGGTTGTCCAAGTTTAAGGTGGTAGGCTGGAATCTTAGGTAAATCCGGGATTCCAAGGCCGAGAGCTGATGACGAGTGTTCTTTTAGAACACGAAGTGGTTGATGCCATGCTTCCAAGAAAAGCTTCTAAGCTTCAGGTAACCAGGAACCGTACCCCAAACCGACACAGGTGGTTGGGTAGAGAATACCAAGGCGCTTGAGAGAACTCGGGTGAAGGAACTAGGCAAAATGGCACCGTAACTTCGGGAGAAGGTGCGCCGGTGAGGGTGAAGGACTTGCTCCGTAAGCCCACGCCGGTCGAAGATACCAGGCCGCTGCGACTGTTTATTAAAAACACAGCACTCTGCAAACACGAAAGTGGACGTATAGGGTGTGACGCCTGCCCGGTGCCGGAAGGTTAATTGATGGGGTTAGCTAACGCGAAGCTCTTGATCGAAGCCCCGGTAAACGGCGGCCGTAACTATAACGGTCCTAAGGTAGCGAAATTCCTTGTCGGGTAAGTTCCGACCTGCACGAATGGCGTAACGATGGCGGCGCTGTCTCCACCCGAGACTCAGTGAAATTGAAATCGCTGTGAAGATGCAGTGTATCCGCGGCTAGACGGAAAGACCCCGTGAACCTTTACTATAGCTTTGCACTGGACTTTGAATTTGCTTGTGTAGGATAGGTGGGAGGCTTTGAAGCGTGGACGCCAGTTCGCGTGGAGCCATCCTTGAAATACCACCCTGGCAACTTTGAGGTTCTAACTCAGGTCCGTTATCCGGATCGAGGACAGTGTATGGTGGGTAGTTTGACTGGGGCGGTCTCCTCCTAAAGAGTAACGGAGGAGTACGAAGGTGCGCTCAGACCGGTCGGAAATCGGTCGTAGAGTATAAAGGCAAAAGCGCGCTTGACTGCGAGACAGACACGTCGAGCAGGTACGAAAGTAGGTCTTAGTGATCCGGTGGTTCTGTATGGAAGGGCCATCGCTCAACGGATAAAAGGTACTCCGGGGATAACAGGCTGATACCGCCCAAGAGTTCATATCGACGGCGGTGTTTGGCACCTCGATGTCGGCTCATCACATCCTGGGGCTGAAGCCGGTCCCAAGGGTATGGCTGTTCGCCATTTAAAGTGGTACGCGAGCTGGGTTTAGAACGTCGTGAGACAGTTCGGTCCCTATCTGCCGTGGACGTTTGAGATTTGAGAGGGGCTGCTCCTAGTACGAGAGGACCGGAGTGGACGAACCTCTGGTGTTCCGGTTGTCACGCCAGTGGCATTGCCGGGTAGCTATGTTCGGAATAGATAACCGCTGAAAGCATCTAAGCGGGAAACTAGCCTCAAGATGAGATCTCACTGGGACCTTGAGTCCCCTGAAGGGCCGTCGAAGACTACGACGTTGATAGGTTGGGTGTGTAAGCGCTGTGAGGCGTTGAGCTAACCAATACTAATTGCCCGTGAGGCTTGACCATATAACACCCAAGCAATTTGCTGACTCGAGAGAGCACCAGATTGCGGTGTGTGAAGACGCAATGAACCGAAAGTTCGCACAAACACACAAACTATCGCATACCCAATTTGCTGAAGCGTCGAAAGACGGTTCGGTACCCGAATTTCTTGACGACCATAGAGCATTGGAACCACCTGATCCCATCCCGAACTCAGCAGTGAAACGATGCATCGCCGATGGTAGTGTGGGGTTTCCCCATGTGAGAGTAGGTCATCGTCAAGATTAAATTCCGAAACCCCTATCTGCGTATGCAGGTAGGGGTTTTGTTTTTCCCGCAGGAAAGTTCGTACAACATCATCGGACCGCTCCCGGCTGTCACGGTCTGCCGACAGTGCTAAGGTTCGGCCCTAGCTTTTGTATTTTCCCAAGGAAGCCTTTATGCCGGACGCCACGTCCCTCAGTGCTGGTTTTATGGTGGTTCACGGCAACCGCCTGGACGAGTTGCGCAGCCTGGTGGTCAGTTGGATGCGGCGCTACCCGCTGGCTCCCTTGGAAAATGAAATCGCTCTGGTACAGAGCAACGGCATCGCCCAATGGCTGAAGCTGGCACTGGCCGAAGATCCTGAAGATGACGACATGGGCGGTTGCGGAATCGCCGCCGCCATCGATGTGCAGTTACCAGGCAGCTTCATGTGGCAGCTCTATCGCATGGTGCTGGGACGTAACGAAATCCCGGCCAAATCCCTGCTCGATAAAGCTCCGCTGACCTGGCGTCTGATGCGTCTGTTACCTCAGTTGATCAATCAACCGCATTTCGAGCCCCTGCATCGCTTCCTTACCCATGACACCGATTTACGCAAGCGCTACCAATTGGCGGAGCGACTGGCGGATCTGTTCGACCAATATCAGGTATATAGGGCCGACTGGCTCGAAGACTGGGCAGAAGGTCGTCATCAGTTACGAAATGGCAGAGGCGAAGCCAAAGCCCTGACCCCGGCCAACTGCTGGCAGGCGGAGCTGTGGCGTGCGCTGTTGCTGGATGTTGGTGAACAAGGCATGGCGCAAAGCCGCGCGGGCGTCCACCAACGCTTTATCGAGCGTATCAATAGTCTCGACATGGCGCCCTGTGGATTGCCTTCACGGGTGATTGTTTTCGGGATTTCTTCATTGCCTGCCCAAGCCCTGGAAGCACTTGCCGGCTTGGCTCGGTTCAGCCAGGTTCTGTTGTGCGTACACAACCCATGTCGTCACCATTGGGCGGACATCGTCGCCGATAAAGATCTGTTGCGGCATCAATACAAACGTCAGGCTCGCAAGCGCGGCATGCCCGTTGTGCTCGACCCACAAACTCTCCATCAGCATGCGCACCCGCTATTGGCCGCGTGGGGTAAACAGGGGCGGGACTACATCAATCTGCTCGACAGTTACGACGACCCCAACAGCTATCGCTCGGCGTTTCGCGACGGGCGTATCGACCTTTTCAGCGATAACCAGCCGCAGAACATGCTCAATCAACTGCAGGACGACATCCTGGAATTGCGTCCCCTGAATGAAACTCGCGAGCGTTGGCCTGCTGTTGATCTGGATAAGGACGAATCGATCCGATTTCACGTCGCTCATAGCGCTCAACGCGAAGTGGAGATCCTCCACGATCAGTTGCTGGCTCGATTCAGTGCTGATCCAGACTTAAGGCCTCGCGACGTGATCGTGATGGTTCCGGACATCGACAGTTATGCCCCTCACATCCGTGCTGTCTTTGGTCAGCTTGATCGCCATGACCCGCGTTTCATTCCCTTCACGCTCGCGGATCAAGGCCAGCGCGGCCGGGATCCGCTACTGATTGCTGTCGAGCATCTGCTGAAGTTGCCCGACAGTCGCTTTCCCGTCAGCGAGATCCTTGATCTGCTCGACGTTCCGGCATTACGCGCCCGGTTTGGCGTAGAAGAACGTGACCTGCCGATCTTGCACCGTTGGATCGAAGGCGCAGGTATCCGTTGGGGGATGAATGCCGAGCAACGCGCGGGTTTGGGGCTGCCTGAAGAACTGGAGCAAAACAGTTGGCATTTTGGTCTGCGACGGATGCTGCTCGGTTATGCCGTGGGTAGTGCCAGTGCCTGCGAGGGGATCGAACCCTACGATGAGATTGGTGGTCTGGATGCCGCGCTCATAGGTCCTTTGGTGGCATTGCTGGATGCGCTGGAAATTGCCCACCAGGAACTCACTCAACCTGCGGCGCCCAAACAATGGGGCTCGAGGTTGCAAGCTTTGGTGCAGTTGTTCTTCCTGGCCAGTAACGAGCATGACGACTATTTGTTGGCTCAACTTGAAGAGTTGCGTGAGACCTGGCTTGAGACCTGCGAGTCCGTAGGCTTGCAGGATGAGTTACCGCTGACCGTGGTCCGTGAAGCCTGGCTGGCTGGTCTCGACCAAGGTCGCCTGTCTCAGCGCTTTCTCGCCGGTGCAGTTAACTTCTGTACCTTGATGCCCATGCGAGCGATCCCGTTCAAACGAGTCTGCCTGTTGGGCATGAATGACGGCGATTACCCTCGCGCACAGCCGCCGCTGGACTTCGACCTGATGGGCAGCGACTACCGGCCTGGTGATCGTTCCCGGCGCGAAGATGACCGCTATCTTTTACTGGAAGCATTGTTGTCGGCACGTGACCAACTCTATATCAGCTGGGTCGGTCGCAGTATTCGGGACAACAGCGAGCGCCCTGCTTCGGTATTGATAGGACAGCTGCGTGACCATCTCGCCAGCGGCTGGCAATCGCACGATGACAATGATGATCTGCTTGAGTCCATGACTCAGGAACATCCCCTGCAACCCTTCAGTGCTCGCTATTTCCATGAAGGCGATGATTTGTTCAGCTACGCCAGCGAGTGGCAGTTACTTCATCAAGCCAGTGATCTAACGACTCATACCGAGGTTCTCGAACCCTACGTTCAGGACGAACCGTTGAGCCTGGGGCAGTTGCAGGATTTCTTGCGCAATCCTGTGAGGCATTTCTTCAGTCAGCGGCTCAAAGTGTTCTTCGAGGCTGCTGAAGTGCCTTTGGCGGATGAAGAGCCGTTTGTTCTCGACGCGCTGCAACGCTATAGCCTCAGCGACAGCTTGCTCGAGGCGGCACTCGGGCAACTGGACCAAACCGATCAGGCGCTGGAGGCGCAGGCAAAACGCCTGCAAAACAGCGGGCTCTTGCCCATGGCCGGTTTTGGCGAGTGTCTGCAGCGCGAGTTGATCGAGCCGCTGCCGGATCTGCTGCTGCGCTATCAGCAGCTTCTGGCGCTATGGCCGACCCCGCTCACCAGCGCGTTGCCGGTGAATCTGGAACTGCATGGACTACATCTGGAGGGTTGGCTCGGTGGCCTGCATCAACGCGCAGATGGCGGCTTATTGTCGGTTTCTACGATTCCCAACAGCATCGGTTCAATCAAGGCCCGCAAATGGCATCGCCTGACGCGGCCATGGGTCAATCACCTGGTTGCCTGTGCCAGCGGTATGTCGATGACAACCGCACTGGTGGCCAGCGATGACAGTTTGCTATTGGCCCCCTTGGCGAAGGGTGCAGCACTTGATGTCCTGAATAACCTGTTACTGGCCTGGCAAACAGGCATGCGCCAGCCGCTGCCGATTGCAGTAAAAACGGCCTTCGCCTGGCTCGCTCAAACCGACCCGGCCAAAGCTGACGCCGCTGCTCGCAAGGCTTATGAAGGCGACGGCCAGACCACTGACGGCGAGCGCCGCGAAAGCCCGGCACTGGCTCGGCAATTTGGCGATTACGATGCACTGGTTGCCGATGAGACCTTCCCCGATTGGTGCGACGCTTTGTATCGGCCGCTGTTTGAGGCTTCCTGGCGTTCATTGAGCAGCGAGGAGGCGCGCTCATGACCACGAAAACACCGTTGGCCCTGGCATTCCCCCTGCGTGGCAGCCAACTGATCGAAGCCAGCGCCGGGACCGGCAAGACCTTCACCATTTCTGCGCTTTACTTGCGTCTGGTCCTGGGGCGCGGTGACGAATCGAGTGGTTTTGGGCGTGAATTGTTGCCGCCGCAAATCCTCGTGGTGACCTTCACCGATGCCGCGACCAAAGAACTGCGCGAGCGTATTCGCACTCGGCTGGCCGAAGCGGCACGGTTTTTCCGTGAAGAGACACCGGCACCGGATGGCCTCATTGCCGAACTGCGCGAGCAATACCTGCCCGAACAGTGGTCCAGTTGCGCAAACCGTCTGGACATCGCCGCTCAGTGGATGGATGAAGCGGCGGTATCGACCATCCACAGTTGGTGCCAGCGTATGTTGCGCGAACATGCATTCGACAGTGGCAGCCTGTTTACCCAGACCCTGGAAACCGATCACAGCGATTTGCTCGGCGAAGTCCTGCGCGACTACTGGCGACTGTTCTGCTACCCGATGCAAGGCGATGCGCTGAACTGGGTTCGCGGTAACTGGGGTGGCCCGGCGGCGTTGTTGCCGCGAGTGCGTGGGTTGTTCGCCAGCGAGCGTGACAGCGTTGAAGGTAAAGAACCCGCCGAGTTGATTGCCGAGTGCCTGGAGGAACGACGGGCCGCTTTGCTCGAGCTCAAGATGCCCTGGCGTCAATGGGCCAATGAGTTGCTTGCCATCTGTCACCAGGGCGTCGCGAGCAAGAGCGTCGATGGTCGCAAGATGCAGGCACGCTACTTCGAACCCTGGTTCGAAAAACTTCGGACCTGGGCCGAAGATGAATCTCTGGAGCAGCTGGACATTGGCACCGGCTTCACTCGCCTGACTCCTGATGGCATGGCAGAAGCCTGGAAGGGTGAAGCCCCCCGCCATCCGGGTCTGGATGCCATGCCCGGCCTCAAGGCCAGCCTCGATGGCTTGCCGACCCCCGATGCCGCCGTGCTGCAACACGCTGCCCACTGGGTCGGTGCTCGGTTCGAGGAAGAAAAGCGTCGCCGCGCGGAAATGGGCTTCGATGACATGCTGCTGCGCATTGATGCGGCCTTGCAGTCCGATGGCGGTGAGCGCCTGGCAACCCTCATCCGCGAGCAGTTCCCGGTCGCGCTGATCGACGAATTCCAGGACACCGACCCGGTGCAATACCGAATCTTCGAGAGCATTTATCGCATCGAAGATAACAATCCTGAATCCGGTCTGTTTCTGATCGGCGATCCGAAGCAGGCAATCTATGCCTTTCGCGGTGCCGACATTTACACCTACCTGCGCGCTCGCCAGGCTACCGCTGGCCGCCTGCATACCCTGGGCACCAACTTCCGTTCCAGTCATGGCATGGTCGGTGCGGTGAATCATGTGTTCGAGCGCGCCGAATCTCGGGAGCAGGGGCGTGGAGCATTCCTGTTTCGTGAGAAGAATGGCGAAAACCCTGTACCGTTTCTGCCCGTCGAGTCCCAGGGACGCAAAGAAGTTCTGCGTATTGATGGTCAGGTTGTACCTGCCCTGAATATCTGGCACCTGTCCGCCGATCAGCCACTGTCTGGCGCCGTGTATCGACAACAATTGGCCTCCGCCTGCGCCAGCGAAATCACCGCACTGCTCAATGGCGGTCAGCAAGGCCGTGCGGGCTTCATCCAGGACGGTAAGGACTTAAGAGGTCTGCTGCCGGCGGATATCGCGATTCTGGTGCGTGACGGCAAAGAGGCCCAGACCGTGCGCGGCGAACTTGCCGCCCGGGGTGTGCGCAGTGTTTACCTGTCAGACAAGGATTCAGTATTCGCCGCGCAGGAAGCCCATGACCTGCTGACCTGGCTCAAGGCGTGTGCCGAGCCGGATGTCGAGCGTCCACTGCGGGCTGCGCTGGCTTGCATCACGCTGAACCTTTCGCTGGCAGAGCTGGAACGACTGAATCAGGATGAACTGGCCTGGGAAGCACGGGTCATGCAGTTCCGCGGTTATCGCGAGCTCTGGCGCAAGCAGGGCGTATTGCCAATGCTGCGGCGTTTGCTGCACGATTTCCAGCTGCCCCAGGCATTGATCGCGCGCAGCGATGGCGAGCGGGTATTGACCAACCTGTTGCATCTGTCCGAGTTGCTGCAGCAGGCCGCTGCCGAACTCGATGGCGAGCAAGCGCTGATCCGTCATTTGTCCGAGCATCTGGCGTTGTCCGGCCAGGCTGGCGAAGAGCAGATCCTGCGCCTGGAAAGCGACGAGCAACTGGTCAAGGTCGTGACCATCCACAAATCCAAAGGGCTTGAATATCCGTTGGTGTTTCTGCCGTTCATCTGCTCGGCAAAACCGGTGGATGGCAGCCGTTTGCCGTTGCATTACCACGACGCGACGGGTAAGGCTCAGGTGAGCTTGAAGCCAACGACCGAGTTGATCGCCCAGGCCGATGATGAGCGTTTGGCCGAAGACCTGCGTCTGCTCTATGTAGCCCTGACCCGGGCACAGCATGCTTGCTGGCTCGGTGTGACCGACCTCAAACGCGGCAATAACAACGGCTCGGTTCTGCACCTCTCTGCGTTGGGTTATCTGCTGGGCGGTGGTGCGCCATTGGCCGAGTCGGCAGGATTGCGGCGTTGGCTGGAAGATTTGCAGCAGGGCTGTCCGGCGCTGAACTACGGTGAAATGCCTGAAGCGACCGCCGAGCATTACCATCCGCCGCGCAATGAAGCGACCTTGCTTGCCCCGCTGATACCCAAGCGCAAAGCCAGTGAAAACTGGTGGATCGCCTCCTACAGCGCTTTGCGCATTGGCGACAGTCTGAGCGTGGGCAGTGACGAAGCCCCGGAGAGCCCGCAAGCACAAAAGCTTTTTGACGACGAACGTCTCGATCCGCAAACGCCGCGAGAAGTGATCGCTGGCGGTGCTGATATCCATCGATTCCCTCGTGGCCCGAACCCCGGCACTTTTCTCCATGGATTGCTCGAATGGGCCGGTGACGAAGGTTTTTCCGCCGCACCGCAAAACGTGGAAGATGCCATCGCCCGCCGTTGCAACCGCCGTGGCTGGGAAGGCTGGATCACCACGCTGAGCGACTGGCTGCAGCACTTGCTCAAATCCTCGCTGCACATCGGTGATGGGCAGGCACCGGTGGTGTTCGAGAAACTGACTCAATACCGGGTCGAGATGGAGTTCTGGTTCGCCAGCCACAAGGTCGATGTGCTCAAACTCGATGAGCTGGTGTGTCAATACACTCACAACGGTGTGGCCCGGGTGGCCGCTGAACCGGTGTTGCTCAATGGCATGTTCAAAGGTTTCATCGACCTGACGTTCGAGCATGATGGCCGCTATTACGTCGCTGACTACAAATCCAACTGGCTGGGCGGCGATGATGCGGCCTATACCGAGCAGGCCATGGAGCAGTCGATTCTCGATAACCGCTATGACCTGCAATATGTGTTGTACCTGCTCGCCCTGCATCGCCAGCTCAAGGCGCGGCTTGCCGATTACGATTACGACCGACATGTCGGTGGGGCGTTGTACCTGTTCCTGCGCGGTACTCGCGCGGCCAGCCAGGGCGTGTATTTCGCCCGTCCACCACGGCAGCTGATCGAGCGCCTGGACCGGTTGTTCCAAGGCAAGCCAGAGCCCAAGGCTGAACCCGCCTGGGAACAGGGAGTACTGCTATGAGTCGCACCTTCGCCGATTTGCTGCCCATGCCGTTGGCGGCCGAAAGTCTGGCGGGTCTGGCCCCGTTGAGTCGCGCTGATGATTTGTTGCTGCTGCTCACGCGCTGGGTCGAACGCGGTTGGTTGCGGCCGCTGGACAAGGCCTTCGTTGCGTTTCTCCACGAGCTCGCACCCGACGATGATCCACTGGTGCTGCTGGCCGCCGCGTTGGCCAGTCACCAGTTGGGCCATGGCCATGTCTGTCTGGATCTGTTCGAAACGCTGAAAGAACCAGACTTCGCTCTGTCGCTGCCACCGGAAGGTGATCTGCAAAGCGGTGCGATGTTGCTGCCGTCGCAATTGCTTGAGGCACTGGAGGGTGCCCATTGGTGCAAGGTCCTGGCGTCCAGCCGTCTGGTGGCTCTGGCCGTTGACGGGCGTGAGGCCGCGCAGCACCGACCATTGGTGCTGTCGGGTAAACGCCTGTACCTGCGCCGCTACTGGGCTTACGAGCGGCGGATCGACAACGCCCTGCGTCAGCGTCTGGCGGCACACGAAACAACACCGAATGATTTGCCCCAACGTCTGACCGGCCTGTTCGGTCCAGCCAAGTCTGATGAAGTGATCGACTGGCAGAAGCTCGCTTGCGCCCTGGCAACCCGTAGCGCATTCAGCATCGTCACTGGCGGCCCGGGAACCGGTAAAACCACCACGGTCGTGCGCTTGCTTGCATTGCTCCAGGCACCCGCGGTGGAGGCCGGCAAACCGCTGCGCATTCGTCTCGCGGCCCCCACCGGCAAAGCTGCCGCACGATTGACCGAGTCCATCAGTCAGCAGGTTCAAACCCTGAAAGTTGCTGAAGCCGTACGGGAGAAGATCCCGTCGGATGTGACCACCGTGCACCGTTTGCTCGGCAGTCGTCCCGGCACCCGGCATTTCCGCCACCACGCCGGTAATCGCTTACCGCTGGATGTATTGGTGGTGGACGAAGCCTCGATGATCGACCTGGAGATGATGGCCAACCTGCTCGACGCGTTGCCGGCCCATGCCCGTTTGGTACTGCTCGGTGACAAGGACCAACTGGCGTCGGTAGAGGCCGGTGCCGTCCTGGGTGATCTGTGTCGCGATGCCGAAGCCGGTTGGTACAGCCCGCAGACCCGCCAGTGGCTGGAGGCGGTCAGCGGTGAAAACCTCGATGCCAGCGGTTTGCGGGAAGACACCCACGGAGCGCATCCACTGGCCCAGCAAGTCGTGATGCTGCGCCACTCACGGCGCTTCGGCGAGGGTAGCGGCATTGGTCAGTTGGCCCGTTGGGTCAACCAGCAGCGTCCCGAGGACGCGCGCAAGCTATTGGCCGCTGCAAGTCATGACGACGTATTTTCCCTGGTCCTCAAGGGGGAGCAGGACCGTGCTCTGGAGCGCTTGCTGCTCGAAGGCCATGGCGAGGGACCGCAAGGCTATCGGCATTATCTGAGTCTTTTACGCAGTCAGCGGCCACCGCTCGACAGCCCGCTCGACGATCCACGCTGGACCCATTGGGCTCGCGTGGTGCTGCAAGCCTTCGACGCTTTCCAGCTATTGTGCGCGGTACGCAAAGGGCCTTGGGGTGTGGAAGGCTTGAATCAGCGAGTGACCGACGCGCTGCTCAAGGCTCGGCTGATCGACAGCGACCACCAGTGGTACGAAGGGCGGCCCGTGCTGATGACCCGCAACGACTATGGCCTGGGTTTGATGAACGGCGACATTGGCATTGCCCTCAGGCTGCCGGAGCGTGAAGGCCCCGAGGCCGGCCGGCAAGTGTTGCGTGTGGCCTTCCCGCGCAACGATGGTCAGGGCGGTGTGCGTTTTGTCCTGCCAAGCCGGCTCAACGATGTCGACACCGTGTACGCCATGACCGTACACAAATCCCAGGGCTCGGAATTTGCCCATACCGCGTTGATTCTGCCGGATGCCCTGAACCCTGTGCTCACCAAGGAGCTGATCTATACCGGGATTACCCGGGCCAAAGACTGGTTCACCCTGATTGAGCCTCGCGCCGGCGTATTCGAAGAGGCCGTGCAGCGCAAGGTCAAGCGCTTGAGCGGGTTGATGCTGGAGCTGGAAGAGGGGATCGAGCCGAGTCACTGACGGAGGCGCGCCAGACGACGGAATCTGTCCGAAGTGCCGTAGTGCGTGGCCTCGCGGGTGTTTCGGTGCTGTGCTATCGTTGCGGCATCATTTCGTTGTAATCGAAGAGAATCCCTGCATGAAGGTGGCTGTCTGGGCGACAGAGCGCGTCGTTGGCTGCAAGCAAGTACTACTTGCCGGCCTTCTCTGTTTGTTGACGGGCGTTGTCTGCGCTGAGCCGGAAACCGCCGTGAGCAAGGCCGACCAACGTGCCAGATCAGTCACTCAAGTGGTGCTCGGGATCCTCAGTTATGCCCGGTGGCCTGTTGAGCCCCAACAGCTGCGTCTGTGCGTGGTCGGCCCCACCGAATACACAGACGACCTGGTCAAAGGCCCCACCCAGGCCACTGGTCGGCCGGTTACCGTGCGGCGGCTTTTGGCCGACAACCCGGCCATTGCCGGTGAGTGCGATGCGGTGTACATCGGCAAGCTGACCAGCGACGAACGCAGTCAGCTATTCACCTCGTTGACAGGGCGCCCGGTGGTGAGCATCAGCGAAGGCGGTGATCAATGCACCGTCGGCAGTCTGTTCTGCCTTCGGGTCGGCGATGAGCAGGTGTCCTTCGAGGTCAACCTCGACTCGATCGCCCGCAGCGGCGTGCGCATTCATCCCAGTGTGCTGCAACTGTCACGCCGCAAGCCGGCGGCACCATGAGCCTGTTCAAACTTCGTATACGTCCGACCCTGGGGTCGGTTATCGGCCGTGGACATTTGATCGTCGCCCTGGTGGGCGTGGCCATGGCCAGTGTTTCATTGACCCTGCTGGGCGTTCTGGCCTTGCGGGTCTACGCCGATCACAACCTGCATCTGATCGCCCGTTCGATCAACTACACCGTGGAAGCCGCGGTGGTGTTCAACGACAAGGTCGCGGCTACCGAAGCGCTGGCGTTGATCGCATCCACCGAAGAAGTGGCTGATGCACAGGTGATGGACGAGCAAGGCGAGGTGCTCGCACGTTGGCAACGACCGGAAACGGGGTTGCTTTCTGATCTTGAAATGCAGATCGCCCGGGCGATTCTGGAAAAACCCATCAGCATGCCGATCGTCCATCAAGGTCAGGAAATCGGCAGCATTCTGCTCACCGGTCACGGCGGCAGCCTGATGCGCTTTTTGCTCAGTGGTCTGGTGGGGATCGTCTTGTGTACCGCTGTCAGTGCCTGGGTTGCGCTCTATCTGGCGCGTCGGCAATTGCGGGGGATCATTGGCCCGTTGCGCAGCCTGGCCGCCGTGGCTCACGCCGCCCGCAGCGAGCGAGCCTTCGACCGGCGCGTGCCGCCCGCCGACATTGCCGAACTCGACAACCTGGGCAACGACTTCAATGCCTTGCTCGATGAGCTTGAGTCCTGGCAGACCCACCTGCAAAGCGAAAACGAAACCCTGGCCCACCAGGCCAGCCATGACAGCCTTACCGGACTGCCGAATCGGGCGTTTTTCGAAGGCCGCCTGATGCGTGCCTTGCGCAATGCCGGCAAGCTGGATGAGCGAGTGGCCGTGCTGTTTCTCGACAGCGACCGGTTCAAGGAGATCAACGATAACTTCGGCCATGCCGCCGGCGATGCGGTGCTGATCGCTGTGGCAACCCGGGTTCGCGCACAGCTGCGTGAAGAGGATCTGGTCGCGCGTCTGGGCGGCGACGAGTTTGCCGTCCTGCTGACGCCGTTGCACAAGACCGAAGACGCTGAATGGATTGCCGACAAAATCATCGCCAGCATGGAAGTACCCATCCCGTTGCCGGGCAGTACTCAGGTGTTGACTTCACTCAGTATTGGCATCGCCGTGTACCCGGATCATGGGGGCACACCGGGTGCGCTGCTCGATGCGGCCGACGCCGCGATGTACCAGGCCAAACGCCTTTCCCGAGGCGCCCAGCACACGTCGGGGTCGGAGCACCCTGTCGCTCATGTTCAAACCAGGAGCTAATTTCTGTGTTCACACTCACTCAGCGTTCCTTGCGATTTTTCACGATTACCCTGCTTATGGCCTTGCTGGCATTGACCGGTTGCCAGACGACACCGCAAAAGGGCCTGACTGCGGCGCAGATCGCCATGCTCAAGCAGCAAGGGTTCGAGATGACCGATGAGGGGTGGGCCTTTGGCCTGTCCGACAAAGTGCTGTTCAGCAGTGATGTCGAGAGCCTCAACCCTGCCAGTACCGAGATCGTCGAGCGTATTGGCAAGGCGTTGTTGAGTGTGGGAATCGAGCGGGTGAGGGTTGACGGCCACACCGATACCTCGGGCAAAGAGCCCTATAACGAACAGCTTTCCCTGCGTCGCGCGAAAAGCGTTGGCAAGGTGCTGAGCGCTGTCGGCCTAAAAGAAGAAAACATTCAGTTTCGCGGCTTGGGCAGCAGCAAGCCCGTTGCGTCCAACGACACCGCGGCCGGACGCACCGAGAACCGTCGGGTGTCGATCGTGGTGAGCGCGGATTAATCGGCGAACAGCATCTTCCTGCTTTCCCCCATCAACTACCCATCGTGTCACCTATCGATTTCTTGGTTTGCTCCTTGTCACTCTGGGAGTTGCTCAAGGTGGTCCGCTGGTCGAAGGCTTTGGGAATGTCGTGTGTGTCCTACTTGGGGGCTGCGCCGGGTAAGCTTGCTGTGATGCTGATTAGGCACCTTATGAGCGGAAGGGATCAGGTTCGCCTGCACACTGTTTTAAACGAGTGATAACGTCAGGGTCAGTGAGAGCAGTATCGATTCGACCTTTAGCATCAAGGTAGATATCTATCATCCGCCCCCATTTTGGCGTTACATAGAAACACCTCTGAGCTCCCTTGTCGGTCCACCAATCGAACCTCATGAAGAAATCTTTATCAGGAAAAATATGGCCCCACTCGACGGATGAGCCACCCCCTTCGGGCATGTCACCCTTATAGATTCGATGCTGAGTGTTCCAGATGTATCGAAACTCTTCCTTTCCTTCATGCGAAAAATTGACTGCTACGACTGGAGAAGCCAAGTACCAAAACGCAATAGGGCAGACTAATAGGGCGACAAGCAGCCAGCGGCCGTATCTGATTTTAGTATTGCTTGCATTTGTGTTCACGGATGCCTTTCCCCCAGACATGCTTGTCACCCAATCGAGCAGAAGAAATCATCCTGCATCATCCTTGTCTCTTTCATCCATGGACAGTGACCAGTCTTATTCTGGCGCGCGGGAGGCTACCGGAAACGGATGGAGGAGTCTGTAGGAAAGTCTCAACCTTGGCCGGGACGGTCTCTTTGAGGATCTGGCAGAAAAATCTGAATGACCACCTCACTACGCATACGTGCGCAGGTTCCCCCGTAGGCCCTCGCGCCTGAGTCTTATCGCGTGTCCGCGTGGGTCCTTATCGCGCTCGCGCAGGCCTCTGGAAATTGGTCCTTTTCGGTGTCTGCGAGTACCTCTCAGTGTTACAAGTCGAGTGCCAACCACTGATACAAACCGTTGGCGAAGGCCTGCTGAGCTCGTTACGATGCCGCTACCTGATTCCTTGAAGAACTGTCAGTCGGCGAACAGCATCTTCCGACTTTCCCCCATCAACAGCCCTTGATTCTGCTCGGTGACGGCACGGATGTAGTCCCATAGCAACGTGATCCGCTTGAGCTTGCGCAAGTCCTCCCGGCAGTACATCCAGAACTGCCGGGTAATGGTGATTTCTTGCGGCAACACCGGCAGCAATCGCGGATCCTGAGCGGCCAGGAAGCACGGCAGAATCGCCAGTGATCGTCCTTGCTGGGCTGCCACAAACTGCGCAATCACGCTGGTGCTGCGCAGGTTGGCACTGGCGCCGGGCAACACATTCGCCAGGTACAGCAACTCCGAGCTGAACGCCAGATCGTCCACATAACTGATGAATTGATGCTTGCCCAAGTCTGCCGGGCGGCGGATCGGTGGGTGCTTGTCCAGATAATCCTGGGTCGCATACAGCTGCAATCGATAGTCGCAGAGTTTGCAGCAGACATAGGGGCCGTGTTCCGGCCGTTCCAGGGCGATGACGATGTCTGCCTCGCGCTTGGACAAGCTGATGAAGTGCGGCAGCGGCAGGATGTCCACCGAGATCGCCGGGTAGGCGTCGACGAAATGGCTCAGCTGCGGGGTGATGAAAAAGCTGCCGAACCCTTCGGTGCAGCCCATGCGCACATGCCCGGACAACGCCACGCCGGAGCCGGAAACCTGCTCGCAAGCCATGTGCAGGGTACTTTCGATCGACTCGGCGTAACCCAGTAGACGCTGGCCTTCGGCGGTCAGGACGAAACCACTGGTGCGGGATTTTTCGAACAGCAACGTACCCAATGCCGCTTCCAGCGAACTGATGCGCCGCGACACGGTGGTGTAGTCCACCGCCAGGCGTTTGGCTGCGGTGCTGGCCTTGCGAGTGCGGGCAACCTCGAGGAAAAACTTGAGGTCATCCCAGTTCAACGAGCCTAAAGACGTGATGTTTTTTTGCATGATGGACCGGCTTTTATGTGCGTTCTTATTAGAAGTTTGCACATCTATACTCCAAAAACAGTCCGACAACCAATTCGCGACACACGCCTCATCTCAAGGCGACTTTCTCGCCTTGGCTCCCCAGATAGCTCTCTACATAAGAACAACGTCCCGGAGACCAACATGAACGCATCGCTAGAAACCACCGTGCAAAAGGTCAAGTTGTTGATCGATGGCGAGTGGGTCGAGTCCCAGACCACCGAATGGCACGACATCGTCAACCCGGCGACCCAACAAGTGTTGGCCAAAGTCCCATTCGCGACGGCTGCCGAAGTCGATGCCGCTATCAGTGCTGCCCATCGTGCCTTCCAGACCTGGAAGCTGACGCCGATCGGCGCGCGGATGCGCATCATGCTCAAGCTTCAGGCGTTGATTCGTGAACACTCCAAGCGTATTGCCGTGGTGCTCAGCAATGAGCAGGGCAAAACTATCGCCGACGCTGAAGGTGATATCTTCCGCGGCCTGGAAGTGGTCGAACACGCTTGCTCCATTGGCAGCCTGCAAATGGGCGAGTTCGCCGAGAACGTCGCTGGCGGTGTAGACACCTACACCCTGCGTCAGCCAATCGGCGTCTGTGCCGGCATTACCCCGTTCAACTTTCCGGCGATGATTCCGCTATGGATGTTCCCGATGGCCATCGCCTGCGGCAACACCTTCGTGCTCAAGCCGTCCGAACAGGATCCGATGTCGACCATGCTGCTGGTGGAGCTGGCCATCGAAGCCGGCATTCCGCCGGGCGTGCTCAACGTCGTTCACGGCGGCAAGGATGTAGTGGACGCGCTCTGCACCCATAAGGACATCAAGGCTGTTTCGTTCGTCGGTTCGACCGCGGTCGGCACTCACGTCTACGACTTGGCCGGCAAACACGGCAAGCGCGTGCAATCGATGATGGGCGCCAAGAACCACGCCGTTGTGCTGCCCGATGCCAATCGCGAGCAGGCGCTCAATGCACTGGTCGGCGCCGGTTTCGGCGCAGCCGGGCAGCGCTGCATGGCCACCTCGGTGGTGGTGTTGGTGGGCGCGGCCAAACAATGGCTGCCGGATTTGAAAGCGCTGGCGCAGAAACTCAAGGTCAATGCCGGCAGCGAGCCGGGCACTGATGTTGGTCCGGTGATTTCCAAACGGGCCAAGGCGCGGATTCTCGAGCTGATCGAAAGCGGCATCAAGGAGGGTGCCAAGCTGGAGCTGGACGGTCGCGACATCAGCGTTCCGGGTTTTGAGCAGGGCAACTTTGTGGGGCCGACTCTGTTCTCCGGCGTAACCCCTGAGATGCAGATCTACACCCAGGAAATCTTCGGTCCAGTGCTGGTGGTACTGGAAGTCAACACCCTCGATGAAGCCATCGCCCTGGTCAACGCCAACCCGTTCGGCAACGGCACGGGCCTGTTTACCCAGAGCGGTGCGGCGGCGCGTAAATTCCAGACGGAAATCGACGTTGGCCAGGTCGGCATCAACATTCCGATTCCGGTGCCAGTGCCGTTCTTCAGTTTCACCGGTTCCCGTGGTTCGAAGCTCGGCGACCTCGGTCCGTATGGCAAGCAAGTGGTGCAGTTCTACACTCAAACCAAGACCGTCACCGCGCGCTGGTTCGACGATGACAGCGTCAACGACGGTGTGAACACCACCATCCACTTGCGTTAAGGAGCCGGACATGAAAATCGCTTTTATCGGTCTCGGCAACATGGGCGCGCCGATGGCGCGCAACCTGATCAAGGCCGGCCATTCACTGCGGCTGGTCGACCTGAACAAAGCTGTACTGGCAGAGCTCGAGCAACTGGGCGGCAGCATCAGCGCTTCGGCCCGTGAAGCGGCTCAAGGTGCAGAGCTGGTGATTACCATGCTGCCCGCCGCTGTGCATGTGCGCAGCGTCTGGCTGGGCGAAGATGGCGTGCTGGCGGGGATCGCCAAAGGCGTGCCGGCGGTGGATTGCAGCACCATTGATCCGCAGACGGCGCGTGATGTGGCTGCAGCTGCCGCCAAACAAGGTGTGGCCATGGCCGATGCCCCGGTCTCCGGCGGTACCGGCGGTGCAGCGGCCGGGACGCTGACCTTCATGGTCGGCGCCACGCCTGAATTGTTCGCCACCCTGCAACCGGTGCTGGCGCAGATGGGCCGCAACATTGTCCACTGTGGCGAAGTCGGCACCGGGCAAATCGCCAAAATCTGCAATAACCTGCTGCTGGCGATTTCCATGGTCGGCGTCAGCGAAGCCATGGCCTTGGGCGATGCGCTGGGGATCGACACGACGGTGCTGGCGGGGATCATCAACAGTTCCACCGGGCGTTGCTGGAGTTCGGAGATGTACAACCCGTGGCCCGGCATCGTCGAAACGGCGCCGGCCTCGCGCGGGTATACCGGCGGTTTCGGTGCCGAACTGATGCTCAAGGATCTGGGGTTGGCCACTGAGGCGGCACGTCAGGCGCACCAACCGGTGATGCTCGGCGCGCTGGCGCAGCAGTTGTATCAGGCGATGAGTCAGCGTGGGGAAGGGGGTAAGGACTTCTCGGCGATCATCAATAGCTATCGCAAACCCGTGTAGGAATTGCCGACGGCTGCGATCTTTTTTGGGACAACACAGCAAAAATTTTACCGAGAGATCACGTCGGGTGGCCTCTCGATTTTTTAGGGTGGCTGATCACTCGATGGAAGTGGGCGCGGTGACTGTCAAATCATACCGAACACAGTCGCTTTTACTGCCGCCTCCGCCTTGTTGGACGCGTTCAGTTTTTTGAGTGTGTTAACGATATGAAATTTTACTGTGCGTGCATCTATATTCAGGATGTTGCCAATCTCGATGTATGTCTTGCCCGATGCAGTCCACCTTAAGACCTCCCGCTCTCTATCGGTCAGTTCTGTGAGGGACTCTGGCATTCTTTCAGGTGATAAAAAACCACTCATGGTGGAGTGTACAAGACTGGTCAGCCACATCAGCTTGGGTTCCTGAAGTGCAAGTTCCCTGGCAGAAATGAAATCATGGCTACGCACCATGGAAAGCTGACCGATCACGCCAAATCTGCTGAACGCGCTCTGACACCAACCATGGGCGAGGCCGTGCATTCTGGCCTCCTCCCAGAACTGTCCATCCTGGGACGCCGATTGTGCTTCCCATGTGAGTGGTCGATGTGTATTCAGCGCGTGACGCACCGTAGGGTCCAGAAAAAAATAATTATTACTGATATAGCGCTCTTCCCAGGCTTTGGGGTAGGAGGACAACAAATGGAAGGTGGGGGGGCTGACAGGGAGGGGGATTCGAATGCCATAAGAACAGGATTGAAAACCTAAACTTTCAGCGATGCTTTGTAAGCTGGAAAATAATGCAGTTTCGGATTTGGATTCCGAACAGAGAGCCAGAAAATCTTCAAGCCAGTCAGACAAGGCATAGTCCTTTTTTTTATAATGCGTCCATGCAATCGGCAGTAGGGGGGCTGCCGTGTAAAATGATACGTCATGTCTATTGGGTTTTCCATTGATCTTATTTAACTCTCCGTGAGCACTACTTGAATATGACGTCGATTGTTGATTGTTTGATCAGGAATCAAGGGCGTTCATGGAAGTTGACGTTTAACCACCCTGTGTCGATGGTTATCGACGAATTGAGAGATAAGCTTCGTGGGTTGAGGATGCAGACAGTAACGTTCGGATAAAGTACTGCTGCAACGGCCGTCAGTATCGGTTGGGCAGATTTCGCCTTGACCGTCAACGGACACCCTAAGCCGGGCCGTGTCAATGGCTATGACCTGGATGAGAGTCTCTCGGAACACCTGCTTGCCAGGTAGCTGTCTTGCATGACCTGGGAGAGGCGAATGTTCCTGTGACCTGCCCAAACGGGCAGCTATGAACAAATAGCATTTACATCTCTAATTGGTGGGCTAACCAATGGGAGGGGTTATGTTGCGTTTGATTACAGGGATGAACAGCGAAATCAATCAAAACGTAATGTATGGGCTTGCAGAGTATCGTTACGAGATCTTTGTCAAAAAAATGGGCTGGCCACTGAACTGCCCGGAAGGTTTTGAACAAGATGAATTTGATCGGCCGGACACCGTATATGCGATTGTGCTGGATGCCGATAACAAAATATGTGGCTGTGCACGTCTGCTTCCAACGAACAAGCCATATTTGCTGTCAGAGCACTTTGTTCATCTAATGGGTGGTACCGGCCTCCCCAATAATTCGGAAACATGGGAACTGTCTCGCTTTGCGATTAGCTCTTCCAGAAATGGAAGTAGCCATTCAAGCAATCATTGGGCCGATACCGTTGCACTTGTTCGAAAAGTTATTACCACGGCGATAGAATTGGGCGCCAACAGATTGATTGCGGTATCGGCCGTGGGGAACGAGCGTCTATTGAAGCGCATGGGGGTCAATGTTCATCGAGTTTCGGTTCCTCAGCGAGTCGATCAGAAACCTGTTGTAGCATTTTGGATCGAGATTGATCAGCAGACCCTGTCCGCATTGGATATTGATTGTCCGGTTCGGGTGATTTCAAATTAAAGCGCTCTTCTTGCCATGTTTTTAGCGCCGAGAGACTTATTCATCGATAGCGCGCGTACCTGCGATTAATGGCAGGCAGTGGCGATCTCTGACTTCTCCTGCGTTGCAAGTATCGCGTCGACTATGACGCTTTTTATCCAAAGTAAGGATGTGCAAATGGCCGTTATTTCATCTCATCATGAATTTGTTGCATCAGAGAAAGAACTGCTTGAGTTGATCGACAAAGAGTTAAAAGATTCAGGTTTTAATGAGCTCGTTGTAATGGCGGGGCACTTCATGCTTTTTTATGATGAACAGACCCAGAAACTGGTTTCCGGTATATTTCAGGAGCATAACGACAATGTGCTCAAAGAGCGAATCAAGCAACGTGTCGGTATTTTTCCGAAGTACACATGGGATCTCTCGTTGGATATCGCCAAAAAATACCGAGAGTCGGTGGGTGATGTTAAGTTTCTAGTGCTGATAAACGACTGGCAGTATGTGCCTGAGACTGGATCGGCTAGTGAGCATCGAACAAAATTCTATGATGGTTTCACGCGACTGCCGAATACGTATCGGGAATCTCTGGAGATTCAAGGGGTATTTACTGAACAAGATGTCCTTCCGAGCCGTAAACACAGCCTTGCCTTCCCGGAAACATGGCTGAAATATAGATTCCAAAAAAGCGCCGCCAAATTGGTGAAGCAAGGGAAACTAGAGAAAAGAGTTCTTGAGGATCGCCCAAACCAATCGGAAATCTCTTTTCTGGATGAGGCTGGTCATTACCGGACGCTCATCAGTTGCGGCATTACGGGGTGCGCAGGGGAAGTGACGGAAATGATTTCCGAAGTCTATAAGGCCGGGAAGCGACTCATGCTCATATTCGCACCAGGTGAATGTCATGCACCTGTCAAGTCGGGTATCGAGATTGCTCTTTCTCTCTATAATCTGGAGGGAATGAAGATTGTCGTAGCGGACCCGGGGGGAAGTGGCGAACTGACACCGGAAGAGATATACAACAAAATGGTTAATTTTTCAGTCTTCCGTTCTTAATTTTGCGGTCAAGGCCTGTACAGAGGTAATCATGTACCGGCCTTAAGGCGGATGGTAAAGCAGTTATATTTTCAATGGGTAATCAGTAACCGTCCAGATCAAGACGTGGAGATGGCAGATGGATATATACCTGGACAGTGCGGCAACAACTCAATGTAATGATCAAGTCATTTTATCAATGCATCAGTTTCTCGCAGATCACTACGGTAATGCGTCATCCCCTCATAAAATGGGGAAAATTGCTCAGCATGCCGTGAATGTCGCTCGGGCGAAGATAGCGAGCGCACTGTGTGTATCTCCGACCGAGGTCGTGTTCACTTCCGGCGCTACCGAAAGTAATAACATTGTCATTCAGGGCGCGTTTGGCTATGGAGAGACGGCGCCGGTCAATGCAGTGTTTTGTCCCATTGACCATAAGTCTACTATTGAAGTCTCAAAGGAATTGTGCCGAAGAGGCGTTGACGTGCGTTATGTCAAGGTCGGGCGAAATGGGCGTGTCTGCCTGTCATCTCTTGAAGCGCTGATTGATGATAATACCCGGTTGGTCAGTATCAGTTACGTCAACTCGGAAATCGGAACGTTTCAGGATCTCAAAGAAATTTCTCATCTTTGTGAGTCTCGCCAACTCATTCTGCATATCGATGCTGCCCAGGCGTTCGGCAAGGTGAAACTGGAAGTAGAGAACAGTCGAATCGACTGTATTTCATTGTCCGCTCACAAGATCGGAGGGCCCAAGGGGATTGGGGCCCTGTATGTGCGCAAAGCCATTCAGCAACGCTTGCGTCCACTGACGTTTGGCGGTGAGCGTAACAGCCTGAGAAGCGGCACCCTGCCGACTCAATTGATCGTCGGCTTGGGTGTGGCTTGCGAGATACGGGGCGGCGCAGACCTGGAGAGTGAATGGAACCACCTCACAACTCTTCGGGATTTGTTCCTCTCGGGCCTGTCTTTTGCGGGGGTAACGTATGAGGTGAACTCCTCTTTGGACGTGAGTGTGCCCCATATCTTGAATATCAGTTTTCAAGGCGTTCGTGCCGAAACCCTGATCAGCTCCCTGGATAATATTTGTATTGCATCAGGATCGGCTTGTAACTCCGACAGTATGGAGCCCTCTTATGTGTTGAAAGGCATCGGCATGAGTGATCAGGACGCTAACTGTTCCGTGAGAATTTCATTGCATCCGGGCATTACCAGATCGCAAATCGAAGACGCCGTTCGCATTGTTGCCAATAAGGTGCTGCAACTTCAGTCGTTAGTATAAATTCCGATCCCAAAGGAGATGACAGTGACAAAGCAAAGAAAGTTCTTGATCCTGAAAGGCGGGAGTTCATCTGAGCGAGAAGTTTCTCTCAAGACAGCCGCACAGGTAGAGGCCGCATTTGAACGCATGGGGCTGGATTATCAATCGCGGGAGTTAAATGGTTTTTCCGAAGGGTTGTCCTTGCCATTGAAGGGTGTTGATTATGTATTCAATGCGCTGCACGGAGGGTATGGGGAGGATGGGACTCTTCAGGCATTTTTGGATGGCTTGAATATTCGCTACAACGGTGCGGGTCGTGAGGCCAGCGCAATCTGCATGAGTAAGGTGCTGACTCGTCTGGTCGCTTCGGCAAGCGGTGTCCGCGTTCCGGAAGGTGTCTGGATAGCGTGTGGGGAAGTCGCAAACTTTAGTCGCTTGCAATCTATCCTCGGGACGACCTTCGTTGTAAAACCGGATGCGCAAGGATGCAGCATCGGTGTGAGTGCTATAAACAATAGAGATGATTTCGATGTAGCACTGTCCATATTGAACAGGTTCAAGGGGCGGGTTTTGTTTGAAGAGTTGGTGTCAGGTGATGAAATCACCGTGGGAGTGCTCAATGGAGAAATATTGCCATTCTTACTGATATCTCATGCTCACTCGTTGTTCAGTTACGATGCCAAATTTCACTCCCCGGAAACCACACGCTATTCGATTGCGCAGATGCCCCCTGAAACAGTGGCGCGTGTTGAGGATGATGTTCGGCAGATGTGCAGGATTCTCGCTATCAAGGACTACGCCCGATTTGATTTTATTATCAGGGACGGAGTGCCATTTCTTCTTGAGGTCAACACGTTACCGGGTTTGAATTCACACAGCGTGTTCGTCAAGGCGAGTGGGTTGGCGGGTATGGATTACGATAATGTTATTGGAAAAATTATCAACGCCTGATTAAAGTGCGATCACCGTCCGCTGGGGAGGGCGGCTGTGCCTGATGATTCGCCAAGGAGTAGGGATGCAGTTATCGGATAGCTTTCGCACAAATGCGGCGTTGGCCGTGCTTGTAGGGGTTTGGACGCTCGGCTGGTTTTTAACCGAAGTAGGTTTGGAGAGTTCGACTCCTTTTTCATTCACCGCCGTGCGATTTTTGCTTGCGGCGGTTTTAATGCAGTCAATTTTGGCATGGCGGCAAAAGCGCGGTGCATTGAAGAGCATGGAATGGGTATGGGTCGCTCTTATCGGATTGTTTCAGACCACGCTAATGTTTTCGCTCGCGACTTATGGTTTGCTTGAGGTGGGGATAGCCAGAGCAGCGATTCTCATTTACTCCACGCCCTTGTGGAGCAGTTTGCTGGGTTGGCTGTTTTTGAAGGAGCGTTTTACACCCCTCAAATGTGCAGGCTTGATGGCCGGTTGTGTTGGAATGGTGGTCATGGTTTCCCCAAGCCTGTCAAAAGAGAGTTTCATTGGGGAAGCATTGCTGGTCGGCTCGGCCATGTCATGGTCAATATCGAGCTTTCTTTTGAAAAAATACCTTCCGAATACTGACAAGTTGACCATCGGAACATGGCAAATGACCTTTGGAGCGATTGGACTACTAGTGCTCATGCTAATGGTCGATGGTGGAGTCAAATTCAACGTAAACGCTGAGAGTCTGCTCGCCATGTTGTATGTCAGCGTCATTGGGTCGGTTGTTGCATTTTCACTGTGGTTTTATGTTGTGCCGCGCATTGACCTGCTTCACTCCAGCATGGCGTCGGTAGCCGTGCCTGTCGCGGTGTTGGGAATAGAAGGTGTTGCCTTGGAGCAACACCTGGATACGACATTGCTGTCGGCTTCGATGTTGATCATCGGAGGGATCGTTCTGGTGTTTCTCAGCGATCATATGGGTAGAAACAAGCGCTAGTGCACGAACTTACGTCGTTCACAGGCTTGCTTCGCCATGCCTTGGGCGCGCCATCCATTTTCGCGCCCGGCCGATTTGGGTTTTACGCAAATACAAAATATTTACGTACTGTCTCAACAACTTCCCAAGTGCCTTTCATGCCGGGTTCAACTATAAAAATATCACCAGCTTTCAAATGAATAGGCTCCTGCCCGTCAGGTGTAATGATGCAATACCCCTCGCGGAAGTCGCAGTATTCCCATTTCACGTATTCCACATACCACTTTCCCGGCGTGCAGATCCAGGTGCCCATGATCTTGCTGCCATCTTCGCTGGTGTAGGCGTTGAGGTTGACGGTGTGCGGGTCGCCTTCGAGTTTTTCCCATTTGCAGGCGTCGAGCACGGGCAGCGGATGGGTATCGCGTAGGACGGTAATCGGTGCGGTCATGATGACTCCGGGCAGTGGGTTCAAGAACTGAAGTCGCACCCTATAGCGCCCATACACCGTTCAGTTGTCTGTATTCGACATCGAGCTGTCCAGAAACGCGCAGACCTCAAAGGCTTTCCAGCGGGCAATCGGCTTTGGCCTGTGTGAGTCGGGCTTCAAACTCGACCAATTGCTCGTGTTGATACCTGAGCGCGGCAATCCTCTCGCTGATTTCGCACTTCTTGGCATCGATGGCCTGCTGCGCCAATGACCAGGGCATCGTCTGGCCTTGATGGCCGGTAAAGATCGCCTGCAACTCCTTGAGCCGGAAACCCAGTTGTTGAGCGCACTTGATGAAGATCAGCAAGTCGACGCTTTGCTGGTCATAGACACGGTATTTTCCTTGTCGCTGAGCGGTAGGCAGCAAGCCGATCGACTCGTAATGGCGGATGCTCTTGATCGTCGTTCCGGAGCGCTGCGCGGCTTGGCCGATGTACATGAAAAGTCCTTTTTTGCCGTGGGTAAGCCAGACCCATTATCGGCAGACTCATCGGCTGGCGATAGCCTGGGCTTGCAGCAGCCAGGTTTCGCGCTGACCGGCGCTGGACCCCAGAATCGGCCCGAAGGTGAGCGTGCGCCGGGGTTCGATGCCGCAAAACGCCAGGGTGGTTTTGCGCATCTGATGCAGCCCGGGCATGCGGTAGATCCAGCGGTAATACCAGGGTGGCGTGTCCATGGTCACGAGTAGATGCGCACTGCGGCCATGCAGCAATTTGTCGGGAAAGGCTTTGCCTTCGCGGTACTTGAAGGCGAAGCCTGGCAGCAACACTCGATCGAGAAAACCCTTGAGCAAAGCCGGTACGCCACCCCACCAGATCGGGTAGACCAGGGTCAGGTGTTCGGCCCACAGAATGTCTGCCTGAGCACGGCGCAGGTCGGCTTCCAGTGGCTGCACCTGTTGATAGCCTTCGCGCAACACCGGGTCGAAGTCCATGTTGCCCAGCCACAGCTGGCGCACCTCATGCCCGGCCCGCAACGCCGATTGTGCGTAGCGTTCGGCCAGTGCGCCGCAGAAACTGTTGCTTGAGGGATGGCCAAGAATCACCAGAATTCGTTTGCTCACCGTAGTTGTCCCTGAAGATGAAAACTCAAGGGTAAAGTCTGCCCCTCAGGGGAGAGTCAAGGCGCTCAGCAAGGCCTGGGCATAACCGGGCAGCGTGGCGAAGTCCTTGGCGCACAGCAACAGTTTGCGTCGGGCCCACGGCTCTTTCAGTGCGATGCTTTTGAACGGTGTTTCAGCTGGCCAGCGTTCGACCGCCGCCAAGGGCACGATCGCCAGCCCGGCACCTCGGGCGACCATGCGCATCACGCCATCGAAGCCATCGGCACGGATGCGGATTTGCATCCGTGAGCCGCTGTGCAGGGCTTGCTCTTCCAGGTACACGGCCAAGGCGCTGTTGGCGTTCAGGCCGACGTAATCATGATGCAAGGTGGCGCTGAAATTTAACGGTCCGGTGTCGGCCAAGGGGTGATCTCGCGCAAGGATCAGTACCAGCGGGTCGTCGCGGAAATAACGGGTCTGAAGGCCGTCGGAATCCACGGCGTCAGACACGATGCCCAGGTCCGCCGCACCTTGGCGCAAGGCGTGGGTGATGCGCGTGCTGGGCAACTCTTGCAGGTCGATGTCGAGGTTTGGATGGGCGCGCAGAAAGTCTGCCAGCAACTCCGGCAGGTACTCGGTGATTGCAGTGGTGTTGCACACCAACCGCACCTGGCCTTTGACGCCTTTGGCGTATTCAAGCAAGTCCTGCTGCATGCGCTCGGCCTGTTGCAAAAGGACTTGGGCGTGCTGTGCCAAGGCTGTTCCGGCTGGGGTAGGGCTGACACCGCGACGACCTCGCTCAAGGAACTCGACACCCAGTGAAGCCTCCATGGCGCGGATTCGCGCACTCGCCGCCGCCAGCGACAAATGGCTGCGCGCGGCGCCGGCGGTGATGTTGCCGGTGTCGAGGATGTTCAGGTGGAGGCGCAGGTCGGTCAGGTCGAAGTGCATCGGCAACCTCTGGATGTTTGTTGTCAGGACGGGCGCCTTCGCGGGCAAGCCCGCTCCCACAGGGATCTTTGGCGGACACACAAATTTGTGTTCGATACATTTCAACTGTGGGAGCGAGGCTTGCCCGCGAAGGCGTCAGCAGCC
Source organism: Pseudomonas sp. B21-015 (assembly GCF_024749285.1). Classification (NCBI taxonomy): domain Bacteria; kingdom Pseudomonadati; phylum Pseudomonadota; class Gammaproteobacteria; order Pseudomonadales; family Pseudomonadaceae; genus Pseudomonas; species Pseudomonas sp. B21-015. Next base: position 5,673,470 of record NZ_CP087196.1, on the reverse strand, counting down.
GCAACGAAGAACTTTAGCCTCTACCAAATCAAGAGGCAGCCTCAGTATATGGCAGATTTTCAGCGCAACCTTCAGGGCTCACCATAGCCCCATGAATACACTCGCCGCGTTCTACCAACACCTGGGTTTGGCCCTGTCCTTATTGGTGATCGCCACCTTCCTGCTGGCCGGGATGATCAAAGGCGTGATCGGCCTCGGACTACCGACCATTGCCATGGGCTTGCTCGGTCTGGCTATGGCGCCGTCGCAGGCTGCGGCATTGCTGATTATTCCCGCGACGCTGACCAACGTCTGGCAACTGGCATTCGGCGGCCATTTGCGCGGGCTGCTTAACCGGCTGTGGCCGATGCTGCTGGCGATTTTCATCGGCACCGGCGCCGGCACAGTATGGATCGGCATGGCCGGTGGACACTGGGTGGTGCGGGGGCTGGGGGCGGCGTTGTTGATTTACGCCTTGAGTGGGTTGTTCCTGCCGACCTTGCGCGTCGGCGGTCGCACCGAGCGTTGGCTCGGTCCGCTCTGCGGTGTGCTGACGGGCGTCATCACCTCGGCCACCGGTGTCTTCGTGATTCCGGCGGTGCCTTACCTGCAAGCGCTGGGCTTGAACAAGGATGAACTGGTGCAGGCGCTGGGCCTGTCGTTCACCGTCTCGACCCTCGCGTTGGCCGCCGGCCTGTTATGGCGCGGCGCCCTCGGCGGTGGTGAATTGAGTGCATCACTGCTGGCGCTGATCCCGGCGGTGCTCGGTATGTTGCTGGGCCAATGGCTGCGCCAGCGGATCAGCGCCGTGTTGTTCAAGCGGGTGTTCTTCATCGGCCTTGGCGCGCTCGGCAGCCATTTGCTGATCAGCGGCTAGCGGACGAAGTGCTGAGCATCTCGATCGAGCGGATATCGAAATCCCGCTCCAGATACTCCATGCGCTGGTCGAGGAACTGCTTCATGTGTGGCAGGTTCGAGTGCTCGTCCAGATGGGCCTGGGATTGCCAGATCTCGTAGAAGATAAACAGCGTCGGGTCCTGTTGGTCTCGCAGCATGTGGTACTCGATGCAACCGGGCTCGGCGCGACTCGGTTCGACATAGGCACGGAAGAACGCTTCGAAAGCCTCGGCTTTTTCCGGGCGGGTCTTGGCGTACAGGATGAAGCCTTGCAGTTCGCTCATCAGGGTGTCCTTGAAAGTCTGAATCGGCGCAAGTTTATGGCAACAATCGCTCGTCGATTCGTGCGTATTGGTCAAATGAATTTTGCTGATCGAGCGCTTATTCCACGCGAGGCTGATCGCTACTCTGCCGCCATCGAATTTCAACCTTGCGAGATTTCTCATGAAAAAAGTCCTGTTGCTCAATGGCGGAAAAAAATTTGCCCACTCCGATGGTCGCTACAACACGACGCTGCACGAAGCGGCGCTGAGCGTGCTGGATCGCGGTGGTGTGGATGTGAAAGCCACATTCATCGACGAGGGTTACGACGTCGCCGAAGAGGTCGCCAAATTCCTCTGGGCCGATGTGATCATTTATCAGATGCCGGGCTGGTGGATGGGCGCACCCTGGACCGTCAAGAAATACGTCGATGAAGTCTTCACCGAAGGCCACGGCAGCCTCTACGCCAGCGATGGCCGCACGCGCTCCGACGCGTCGCAAAAATACGGCAGCGGCGGTCTGTTGCACGGTAAGAAATACATGCTGTCGCTGACCTGGAACGCCCCGCAGCAAGCCTTCGACGACCCGACCGATTTCTTCGAAGCCAAGGGCGTGGATGCGGTGTACTTCCCGTTCCACAAAGCCAACACCTTCCTCGGTATGACCGGTTTGCCGACCTTCCTGTGCGTGGATGTGATGAAACGCCCGAACGTCGAAGCTGATGTGGTGCGTTATGAGCAGCACTTGAGCGAGGTGTTTGGCCTTAAGGCATAACGCTCAGCTACTATCGATATCTGAAGCGGGCACCGAATCCGTGGCAAGGGAGCTTGCTCCCGCTCGGCGGCGAAGCCGTCGTAAAGTCAGTCGACGTGGTTTGCTGAATCACTGCATTGTTTTGGGTCCGCTTCGCGCACCAGCGGGAGCAAGCTCCCTCGCCACAGTAAAACGGCGGCGTGGGACTATCGATAAGGTACACACGTGAAAGCCAGATCCGATGAGTTGCAGATTTTCGTCTGCGTAATTGAATGCGGGTCGATTTCAGCTGCCGCCGAACAGATCGGGCAAACGCCATCGGCGGTCAGCCGTACACTGTCGCGGCTGGAAGCCAAGCTCGACACCACGCTGATCAACCGCACCACACGGCGCATGGACCTGACCGAGGAGGGCAAGTATTTTTTCGAGCACGCCAAGCTGATTCTCGATCAGATGGACGAACTTGAAGAGCGCCTGTCCTCACGCCAGCAAACCCCGTCCGGGCGCCTGCGGATCAACGCCGCCTCGCCGTTCATGCTGCATGCCATCGTGCCGCACATCGAAGAATTCCGCCGTCTCTACCCGGACATCCAGCTCGAACTCAACAGCAACGACCTGATTATCGACCTGCTTGAACAAAGCACCGACATCGCCATTCGCATCGGCACGCTGGCCGACTCGACCTTGCATGCCCGTTCCCTGGGTTGCAGCCCGCTGCACATCGTCGCCAGCCCGGCGTATCTGGAGCAGCGCGGCGTACCGAGCGCTGTCGCGGATTTGAGCGAGCACACGCTGCTGGGTTTTACCCATAACGAAGGCCTCAACCAATGGCCGCTGCGCTATGTCCACGGTGATCGCTGGCCGATCCAGGCGTCGATCAGCGCGTCCAGTGGCGAGACGGTCAGGCACCTGGCGCTGGCCGGCCAGGGCATTGCCTGTCTTTCGCACTTCATGACCATCGACGACATCCGCGCCGGTCGCTTGCAGGTGCTGCTGGCGGAGTTCAACAGCGGATATCGCCAGCCCATCAACGCGGTGTACTACCGAAACTCGCAACTGGCCCTACGAATTCAGTGCTTCCTGGACTTCATCCAGGGCAAGTTGGCGGTTTATGCGATTGCGGACTTCAGGGGCTGATTCCCAGACCGCGTCATCGTTCTTCGCGAGCAGGCTCGCTCCCACATTGGTTCTGTGTTGATCCCATTATTGTGAATCGACGCAAGTCCATTGTGGGAGCGAGCCTGCTCGCGATTGCATTTCCGGCAGCCCATTAACTGGCCGGCCCACCTTCAATTCCGTAACATCCGCCGCTCTTCTCCCGCCTGCATTTTTAGGTAAGCCATGAAACCCATACGTCTGCGTGCCGATGTCCTGGCCGGACTCACGACCTCTTTCGCCCTGCTACCCGAATGCATCGCCTTCGCGCTGGTGGCTCACCTCAATCCACTGATGGGGCTTTACGGCGCCTTCATCATCTGCACCCTGACTGCGCTCTTCGGCGGACGGCCGGGGATGGTGTCCGGCGCCGCCGGCTCGATGGCCGTGGTGATCGTCGCGCTGGTGGTGCAGCACGGTGTCCAGTACTTGCTGGCGACGGTGCTGCTGGGCGGGCTGATCATGCTGGCGTTCGGTCTGTTGAGGCTGGGCAAGCTGGTGCGCATGGTGCCGTACCCGGTGATGCTCGGCTTCGTCAACGGTCTGGCGATCGTCATTGCCCTGGCCCAATTGGAGCACTTCAAGAGCGGTGAAGCCTGGTTGAGTGGCACGCCGCTGTACATGATGATCGGGCTGGTGGCGCTGACGATGGCCATCGTCTACCTGATGCCGCGCCTGACCCGTGCCGTGCCGCCGGCGCTGGTGGCGATTCTGAGCGTTGGGCTGGCGGTTTACCTGCTCGGCCTGCCGACCCGCACCCTGGGTGACATGGCGCACATTGCTGGCGGCTTGCCGGGTGTTGCGCTGCCAGACATCCCCTGGAACCTGGAAACCCTGCGCATCATCGCCCCTTACGCGATATTGATGGCGTTGGTCGGCCTGCTGGAAACCCTGCTGACCCTGAGCCTGGCCGACGAGATCACCGAGAGCCGTGGCTTCCCGGATCGTGAGTGCGTGGCATTGGGCGCTGCCAACATCGTCTCTGGCGTGTTCGGCGGCATGGGTGGCTGCGCGATGATCGGGCAAACCATGATCAACCTCAGCTCCGGCGGTCGCGGTCGGCTGTCCGGTGCGGTGGCCGGGGGGATGATTCTGCTGTTCGTGCTGTTCCTTTCGCCGCTGATCGAGCGCATCCCGCTGGCCGCGCTGGTCGGGGTGATGTTCGTGGTGTCGCAGCAGACGTTCGCCTGGGCCTCGCTGCGGGTGCTGAACAAGGTGCCGCTGAACGATGTCTTGGTGATCATCGCGGTAACGGTGATTACGGTGTTCACCGATCTGGCCGTCGCCGTGTTATGCGGGATCATCATTGCGGCGCTCAACTTTGCCTGGCAGCAGGCTCGCGAGCTGTATGCCGACAGTCATCAGGAAAGCGACGGCAGCAAACTCTACCGCCTGCACGGCACACTGTTTTTCGCCTCTACCACGCCGTTCCTCAACCAGTTCGACCCCGCCAATGACCCGGCCCAGGTGACCCTTGATTGTCGCCACCTGAGCTTTGTCGACTACTCGGCTATCGCCGCGCTGAAGACATTGCGCGAGCGCTACGCCAAGGCTGGCAAGCAGCTACGCGTACTGCACCTGTCCGAACGCTGCAAGAAACTGCTCAAACGCGCCAGCGAGCATCACGACTGAAATCGATGAGTGATCGTTCCCATACTCCGCGTCACTGGTGCGGGCGAATTCTGGACAGCATAATGGCTACTTAGTAGCATCCGCCGCATACGGATTTTCTCCTGCACGTCGATCGACGTGGGTCTATCAAGGAATCGAAATGCTCAACTTCACCCATGGCGATAAAACCGTTTCTTTCACTGTCTTGAGCGGTGAAGTGGTGGGCAGCGAAAAACTCAGCGAGACCCGTGTGACATCCACGGGCGGCGTTCAGGTGAACGGTAACGACGGTGATGTGACGCCTGTGCGCATCAGTTCTGTTTCAATCATCAATCATGAGATCTGGGTCAAAACCCCGGACGGCGTCGAGCACGATGTAAAGCTGCGCGGTGTGGACATTCCTTTGCGCACAGGTCAGGAAATCTCTTTGATCAGTGCCTTGAAAAAGGATGGTTCGCCTCTGCACACCATTTTGCAGAACCACACGGCGTCCAAGCGCTGGGTGTTGCGTGACGCGAACGTACTGAATACCGAGCTGGAGCTGTCGCCCTTTAACTGGAAGACAGTGCTGATCGTGCTTGGATTGTGCATCGCTGGTTTTGCTACAGCCGGGCTAGGCTTCCTGGCGGCAGCGGGCTATTTTTGCTACGCGTGGTATCAAGGCTCCCAGCGCAAGAAACGGCTGATTAGCGATTTGAACGCCTACATCGAGAAGCTGGACAATCAGGTCGCCAGTCGCGGTCGGGCACCAGACCCTGTTCAAGTTGAAAGCCCGGTCCAGGCTGAAATCTCTTTCCAGGTCGAAAGTCCTGCACCGGCGCAACCCCCTGTCGAGACTGAAAGCCCTGTGCTGAACAGCGATAGCGTGCGCAGGGCGCTATCGCGCAATCTCTGATGACTTGATCTCGATACAGAGCTCGATTTGATCTCGGCTCACTGCATCGTGACTTTTCAAGGAATAGAGATGTACGACTTCAGCTACGACAATGTCATTGTCAAGTTTACGAAGCATCCTCGCGCATCCGCTGTCGATGGTTGACTCCGACGGATTGCCGGAAGCCCCGTTTCCGCATCCGCGTTTATGGGGTGCGTTCCCACGAGTGCTCGGGCATTTCAGTCGCGACGTTGGTCTGTTTCCGCTGCACACCGCCGTGCACAAGATGGCCGGACTGTCGGCGGCGCGATTTGGCTTGAAGGCGCGTGGCGAGATTCGTGAAGGGTATTGGGCGAACCTGGTGTTGTTCGATCCAGCGACGATTCGCGATGTGGCGGACTTCAACGATCCGCAACGGGCGGCGCAAGGGATTGATGGGGTGTGGGTCAACGGTGTCTTGAGTTACTGCGACGGTCAGGCGAATGGCAGAAGGGAAGGGCGGTTTCTGGCGCGGGAAGGGGATTTGCGCAAAGGGTTTCATTGATAGAAAAGATTGCATCTTCGGCAGCTACAGAGACATGTGAACGCCCGCAGGAGCTGCCGAAGGCTTCGATCCTTTGATCTGTGTCTCATGGTGGCACATTGGGGTTAAAGAAAGCCGCTACCAAGCCGAAGCGCTGACATCCAGCCCAGCTACACTGGGCTCATTCAGTCAGGGAGCTACCCCATGAGTTTCGGCAAAACCACCCCGATCCTGCGGATTTTCGATGAAACCAAGGCATTGGAGTTCTACGTCGAGTTCCTGGGGTTCAAGATCGACTGGCAGCATCGCTTCGAAGTGGACTTCCCGTTGTACCTGCAAATCTCCCGTGGCGAATGCGTGCTGCACTTGTCCGAACACCACGGCGACGCGACACCGGGATCAGCCCTGCGCATCGAGACCGATGAGTTGGAGGCGTTCCAGCAGCAATTGCTGGCCAAGGAGTATTCTTTCGCTCGCCCACAGATTCAGGCCATGCCATGGGGGAGCCAGGACATGACCATTAGTGATCCGTTCGGCAATCGGTTGGTGTTTACCAATGCGATCAGTGTTTGATTGAGCGAGGTCAAGCGAGAACTGCCGATTTCCCGAGAGACCTCGCCTGGCCAGTTTCAAACAAAAAACTTGCCTTGCGATTTGTTGTGTTCATTAAGCTTGAACAGTAACTCCCGTCCTCTTTGTATCGTTGCGCGCGAGATGGCCATCTCACTTTGCATTGAGGTGCGGCTTATGAGGCTTGAGCTTTCTATGCCTATACGGTTGGCCATGCGATCAGTGGCTCGACCCAGCTGGCCTTTCACACCCGAGGCATAAAACTCATCCACCCCCAATTCGTCAAATGCTGCGTTGATGGCGTGAGTATCGTGCTCCAGAAAGTTGTCGAGTTCGATCAGGGCATTGTTCAAACGCTCGATTTTCTGTCCCGGCAGACCGTCGAGGGCTTTGGTAGCTTGGGTCGACGATTCAAAGTTTGGAATCCACGCTCCTTTGACCTCAAGCACCTTTGTCAGAACGAAGCCGGTTGCCATCATCGACAGATTTTTCCGCCCGATCTCGTGCTGCGGATTCAGGTCCTTCTTTTTTGCATGCTGTAACTTTGCGTTCGCGTCATAGAAAGCCGTCCGTGCTGTGTATTCTATATCGTCAGGCTCTAGTCGCCTGGCCTGGGGATACATGGCGACGGGCAGATGCCGTGTTGCATTGAATTTCCCGGCAAGCGAGTCAGTCGTTAAAGAAGTGGCGACTGTCGCCCCCACGATACTAGTCGGTCCGGTTGGTGCGGCCAGCAGGCCCGCCCCCAATGCCATCACATGCCTCACTGCGTTATAGCCGTAACTCTGAAACAGTCTTTTTACGATGTCTCTTTTTCTCATGCTGTTGTAGAGCTGATGGTTCAGCGTGCCCACCCTTTTGTTCACTTCGCTCAAAATGTCGGAATAGGCCCCTAATTCTTCCTTGATGGCGGCTTCGTCTTTTTGAGTGCCGTGATGATCGATGTAACGCAGCGGATTATTCCCAACCATGCAATACAGGTTCAGCCCGTCGACCGTGCCCGCCGGGTCGGCGCTGATCCACCGCTGCAACCACGGTGCGTAATACCTGTGTCTGTAGTAATAGAGGCCACTGGCGTCGCGCTCCTTGCCGGAATACCGAATGGTTTTGTAGTCGGCCTCCACAGCCGAACGGGATGCCGTCCAGGCAGTCCCGCCATAAGGCAAATAGCTTTCCTGGCTAATGAGCCAGGCCTGGTCGTCGAGTTCCAGTGAGCTGGAGCCCAGATGGTCGTCAAGGCTATAGCGCAGCTGGTTTGCCGCGATACCGGCCGGCCGGCCTTGGGTCCAGTGCAGGTAACGTACGCTACAGCGGCCGGCTTGCAGGGTGATGACTTCCAGTCGCTCGTTAGTGCGGGTACGTATCTCGATGCCCGGCAGATAACGGACTTCCCGGGTGTGAGTCACTGATGCAGCATAAGTCGTTTGAATCTTGCGTACACGTTGACCGCTGCTGTCGTAGCAGTAGCGCTCAATGTCATCGCGTCCCTCTTCACGCTGGATCAGCATCACGCTGGCAAGCTGATTGTGGGGGTTCCATTCCAGCGCCTGACCCGGATGTAACGCCTGCTGGTTACCGTTGTCATCGTAGCTTGCTGCAATGTCAGGTGTTGAGTCGCCCTTGCTCCAGGACAGAAGGCGATTGTTTGCGGCGGCAACGTTCAGGGTCCGGGTGTAGTTGCTGCGGTCGCGGACATGGCGCAGTTCGGTCAGATTGCCGCCGGTGTCGTACTTGTAGTGCTCGGTAAAGTTGAACAGTTGCCGGGCGTCGATCGGTGTTCTGCTGAAGATGGGCAGGTGGGGTTGGTTGTGCGGTCCCGCCGCTTCACGGCCCGTCGCGCCGGTCAGTTGGTAGAGGCTGTCATAGGTGAAGGTGCTGACCGCTTCGACCCGTTGGTTACTGCCGAACTGCACCGGTTGGGCCTTGTCCTCGATGCGCGTCACATTGCCCACCGCGTCATAGGTGTAGTGAAAATCCTGCAAGGTGTTGGCAGATACGGATGCGGTGAGTGAGATCAAGCGGCCGCTGGCCGAATCGAACACGGCGCGACTGATCACACCGTTCCCGGCCGTCTGGGATTCGACCTGGCCAAACGCGTTGTAGACGAGATCCTTCACGATGGTTTTTTCGCTCGCAGCGTCTTTTATTTTCAGGTTCACGGACTTGAGCTGGCCGGCGACATCAAACGAGAAGCGCTGTTGGTGTTGACCGGCATCGATCTGTCGGATGATTTCTCCCTGTGTGTCGTAGTCCCAGACCGTTTTGTAGCCATCACCCTCTTCGCGCAATCCATTGCGTTCCTGCTCATCCGCTGGCCAGTTCGGCCGTTCAGCGTCCAGAAGGAAGTGTCGTGTCTGGCTCAAAGGTTTGGCGCAGAGTGCGTACTCATCGATGAGCAGGGTACCGGCGCTGTCATCGTGGCGAGTCAGCGCGCCACAGCGGTTGTGTCTGGCGGATTCAGATGAGCTATCGCCATAGCTGAAGCGTTCGACCACCCGCAGATCCTGGCCTGCTGCCTGCTCCTGGATTTCGGTCGGTCTTAGCTGATTGTCGTAGGTTGTTTGCCAATGATTGCCACGCTGATCCCAGTTACGCAGTGTCTGTCCGGCGTCGCCAGGCAAGCTCAGGCGCCACCCGGCGTCGACGCTGTCCACTAACAGCGCTTTGCCGGACAGGCTGTAGAGGGTCGTCAGATTGGCCTTTGGCGTTTTACCAAACAGTCGAGGGTCCCACTGCGCAATCTGGCGTCCGGCAGTGTCGTACTGCTGACGGGTAATGCGCGCCTGCGCAGCCTTGGCTGCGTCACTACGCCAATAAGCGACATGCCGGACCGTCAGGTCTCGGCTGTCGACTACGTTGATCGTCGGTGTCTTGCAGTGAAGGCGTGCGCTCATGCCTCACCTCCGGTTGTCGGGAGTTGTTCGGACATGACCTCTTGCAGCGTGTCGTTCTCGTCTTCATCCACGGTGTACCAGGGATGACGGGTTTGCCGCCGCAGATAGGAAAGGCCATTTTGTTTTGCCAGACGTGTACGCGTAGGGCGCCCCAACGCATCGTAAAACTGCAGATCGCAATGGCCGAACTGTCGCAAGGACACATCGTTGATGTAGTCATGCTGATCGGCGAAGTAAGGGCGGTAGGTCCGGATCGCCAATCCCTTGTTGTTGTATTCCACCCGTTCGCTGATACGCCAGCGCTTTGCTGCGGTCAGCTCCTTCGGTGTTCCGTCCTCGAGGGTCAGTTCTCCCTTGGCGTTGACGACGTAGGCCGTACCCGATTCGACTTGTTGCTTGCTTTGCAGTGTTCGGCCGAAGCCATCGCAGCAGGTGACGGTGATGCGGATTTGTCTCTGGTTGTCACTGGGGTAGCGATCGGCGACCAGGGTGGCGATGTGTATCGGCTCACGGGCCGAGGTTGCGAGTTCGGTTTTCAGTTTCGCTTCATCGGCCAAGAGTGTTTCAAGGCCTGCCAGGCGACTGCGGACCGAAGCGCAGATGTATCCGGTTGGCAGCACATCACCGTTGGCCACGCAGCGCATCAGCCAGTCGTGGTCCTTCAGCGCTGCGTCCGAGACGCGCCCCATCCAGCTGAATGGCGCGTAGTAGATGGCATTGGCGGCGTCCAGCAGCGCGCCCTTTGCATTGTTGATCGCTTCGGTCGGGCTGGTGAACTCCGGACGCTTGTATTGAGCGATAGGTTTGAAACCTATGAGCGTATTGCTCTTGTTGCTGTAAATGCTGGTGGCCAGCACTTGGCCGAAATCATCATGGAGCCCTTCATGAATGTTCCCGTTCGGGTCAGTGATGCACCGGGGCTGGAGTGAGCGGTAATCGTAGGTAGCCTTGGTGACACAGCCATCGGGCCGTTTGAGCGCGGTGATGAGACAGTGATAGTTGTCGTAGCTGACCTCGGTCACACCATGGCTCTTACTCGACCGCAGGGTCTGTGTCTTGTAAAAACCCTCCAGTGCGGCGTAGGTCGAGAAACTGCTTTTGACTGACCAGAGTTTTCTGGGAGACGTGGCTACGGGAAGGAAATCGTTCATCCGGTAATAGCCACTTCGTTCGAGCAGTCTTCCCTTGGGGCGAGCCGCTGGCGACAACACGTCGAAGGCTTTCAGGGCTGTTTCGTCCAGCTCGGCGGTTTCCAGATGGTCGGCCAAGGCTTCGAAGTGGGCGACGCCGTTCGGCAGGGCTTCTGCGGTTGAGGTGTTTTTGTAGCGTTGCACGGACAGTCCGGTGAGGACGTGTTGGGTCGTCCAGGCGGTTTGTTTGACGAGTTCGATGAGCTTTTCGTAAGTCATATCCTTTGTGGTCAGCCCTCCAGCCTCGGGCGCCTTGGGTCGCTTCAACGCATTGGTACGCTGGCGATAAGGCAGACCCAGCCGCCATTCCTGGGGGCTATCCAGATGAATGAATTCGGCAAGGCTTTCGTTCAGGTAGTAGAACTGCTGTGCCGGATCATGAGCGTCGCGCCACCATTGTTGCTGGTCGGCATCGCTGAACGGCGGTGTATTGCTGCGGGTTTTACGTCGGGCGTAATGGACGTTCACGCTGTGGGTCAATGTGCCGAACAGGTCGTGCTGCAGATTAAGGGTGTGCCGGCATTGCGGATCATCGGCAATGCCTTCGTACTGATAACGGATGGATTCCAGCAGCAGCGGCAACATCCGGGCATAGCGCCGACTACCCTCAGGTGTTTGTAGCAAACGTACCTGATAGCGGTTTTCCTGAACCGAATAAAGCGTTCTGGTTTTCAGGCGCTTATCGATTCCGAGGGTCTCGATGCGCAATAAATGCCCACTCAGGGCGCGGGCCATTTCGAGGGTTGTTGCCGTGTCTGGGAATGTGATGCGTGTGTCGTTCTTGAGCTCTGGCTGGTATTGGCAAAGCAGTGCCTTACCCAATGCCACCGCTGCTTTGTCAGCGCTGTGATAACCGGTGCGGGGCAGATCCACCGCTTGCCCGGTGTGGAACCAGCTCTTTGTCTGGCATGGCGTGGTGAAACCTTGCGAGTCGGCATCATCGGGGTTGGTTTCACTGTCGGTTTGCAGCAACAGGCCGAATCCGCGAAATTCCCGCTCGATGCCGTCGTAGTAGCCTTGGCGGTAAGAGAAGCTCTGGGTCAGTCGATTACCGGTAATCTCGTCGAGCCGGGTCTGTTTCGATACCAGATGCAGGGCCATTGGCACATGACAGGTGCGGGGCTTGTCGGCTTTGATTTTCTCCGCTTTTTCATCCAGCCATTCCTGCGCCGAGCTGCGGTAGCTGATGCTGCCGGCGGCGCCCATATTGTTATTGGTGTCGGTGAGTAAATACGGTTTTGCACTGACGAAGTCGTAGCGCCAATGACGGGGTGTCATGTGCGGCAGGCTCAGAATCAGGCTGGAGCAGCCAAGTCCTTGCAGGTCGGCGATGCTCACCTGGCAGAAACGGTCGTAGCGCACACCTTCCGGCCATGGCAGGGCCACTGAAGGGGCGAAACCATTGCCGCTGCGGTTCATGAAAATCCGCGCCTGATCCGTTTCCAGATAGATCAGGTCGGCGGCGCCAGAGCCGTCCAGATCCGCCAGACGGATTCGCGAGGCGTCGAATGTTTCGTATGCAAGGCCAGGAGAGCCCAGCACGATGCCTTTACCGAAACGTCCACGACCCAGGTTTGGCCAGCACTTCACCTCGTTGTGACGAATGCGCACCAGGTGCTGCTGGCCACTGCCCAGGATGTCACTGAAGGCCACCAGTTCGGTGGGCGAAGAGGTAAGTAAAGGAAGGGCGTCTTCGTCCTCTTTACGAGCCACGTCACGGGCAGCTGAAAAACCTTGTTCTCGTTGATTGGCGTACAAGCGAACACTGCGTGGGCCTATCAGCGTCAGATCGTTGAGCCCTTCGCCGATCAGATCGGCCAACTGCCCTTGCGGATTGAAAAAATCCACAGGGAACGCATTGAACGTGGCGAAATCCGACCAGTTTCGGTCGGGGCCGAGGGAGAAAAAACCGCTCAACCCCGGCTGAGCAATGACCCAGTCCAGCCGACCATCGCCCGTGAGGTCACTCAGTGACTGGCGCACAGGTTTTGCGGTGTCGGCAACGGGAATGTTGGGTAACGCTCGCCACTGATCGTAAGCCACTTCATCGCTTTTGGCTTCGGCTCGCATGGGTTCGCGGTAATACCAGCCACTGTCATTTCGATAGAGCACGCCCGGCAGGCCCTCGCCGTACAAGTCCACCAGTTGATAACCGTGGCTGTCGTTGAGCCCCGGCATGTTCTGAAAGCGCTGCCAGGCGTGGGTATCAGGCAGGCGCTTGAACTCGCTGTAGCTGAATTCAATGGGGGGACGGCTATCGGCGGTTGCCGAGTTGCCAAACGCCTGGTCATGAGCAGCACTCAGGTGGTGGTAACCCAGAGGCGTCTGGCGGTAATCGAGTAGCAGGCGTCGGATCAGAACGGGTGCGGTGCCTAACTCATCGGGAAAGCGGTGAAACATCAGAACCTGGCGGCACAGGCGTTCGGTACGTAATTCAAAACCGTAGGCGAAGCTGGAAAACGCGTCGCTACGGGCTTGCCACTGTTGGCCTTCATATAGCGGTTTGTGTTCGTACTCTGTACTCCGTTCGCCGTAGTCGAGTATCAACTCGAAATGCCATTGCACAGGCTTCAGCCGATCTGCTTGCCATGAGTAAAGGTGTGCATCGGCCTTGAAATTGCCGTAGCTCACACGGCTCAAGTAGCGCTGGGCTGTTGCGCCTCTCTTGTACTGGTAAAGGATGTGCTCGCCGTGTGAATTCAGACTCTCCTCTAGCAACCATTCGCCGACGCGGCTCGTGTCCTGGGGATCGGCACGACGCGATGCCGGATTTTTTCCGTACAGGTGAAGGCTGCCATCGGCACCGTGCACCAACCAAAAACCCGGTTTGTCGTTCTCCGAAGACCAATGTTCAATCCGGTCGAAGCTGCTTTCGATTCTCGGGAAGTGGCGCACAACAGTATAGGTTGTACCCAGTTCCAGCTCGTTGTAACGATCGATGCGGGTTGAGGTGATGACGCCCTTTTGATCGCGCTCGGGCAGCCACCCGACACCGCTGGGGCCGACAATCTCGTCATCCTCGGCATAGGCCGGTACACCCTTGCTGGTGCGTCGCGCAACAGTGGGCAATGACATCCCCCAGCCGATGCCAAACACACTGTTGCCGACCGAACTGCCGTAACTGAGTGACAAGGAAGGTGCAAAGCCGCGACCTGGTGAAATCGGCAAGGCAATCTCATAAGAGGCTGCGCCGTGGGCGCCGATGGCACCCCAGCCTTTGCCAATGCTCTGGATGGCACCGCCACCCTTGGGCAGTGACGGCGTGATAACAGGCAATGCTGTTTGTTCGCTCATTGCGAACCTCCGCCTGCTCTGGCCGTGTAGCTCACGTGCACGATGATGTCGGTGAGCGATTCGAGCATGGACTTCTGAGCAGCATGATTGGGAAACGACAGCTTCCACTTCGAAATCGCGCCCGTGTATTCGAAAGGCAGGTAACGTTCGTCCTGGAAACTCAGGGTGAACAGGCCGTTATCGTCGATGCCCGTCGAGAGCGCTATTTGCTGATTGGCCCGCAGACTTTTAATGGGGGGCTTGTCGGTACCCGGCATGACGACTTCGCTACCCGTCTGGGTCAGCGTGGCGCGGATGTCTTCATAAGGGCTCAGGACGGCCGGCAGGGAAATGCCGATGCTCTTGATCCGGCGCAGGCAGTGGCCGGGGTAGTCGTTGTCGAACAGGGACTGCGTCAGTTCAAACTCGCATGAGCCGGTCTTTACAAGCTCCGACTTGATCCCGTCGGTTGTCGCCGTGCCGTCTGCTCCGGGCGTATCTTCCCAGGGTTTATTGATCGATGTCGGGGGCGTGCCCTTGCTCTCCTCCTTCGCCTTGAGCTGACGTAACGACACGGTCTTGCGGATTTCCAGCTCACGTTCGTTGCCCAGAAGATAAGCGTTCTTCATCTTGAGCAAACTCAACTTCATACGCTCGCCAGGGCCGAGCCCACGATAGGTGCTGTTCCAGGTCTGGTGCTGGAAGAACGGTTGTGTGGTGTAGTCGATCATCTCGTAGCGCCAACTCAGTTCGGTGAACTGGCACAGCGAAAAGGTCGAGTCATACACCTGGTAGTAGAAGCTTGAGAGTTGATTGGTGAACCACTGGTAAAGCTGCGCGTTGGTAAAGCGCTTGCTGAGAAAGTCGTAGGAGGCCCGGGCTTGGGTCAGGGACGTTTGAGTCTGTCGTAACAGCAGTCGCGAGGCGGTCTCTCTTTCGGCCTCCAGCGCCAGTTGTGCATCAATCTGTTCGATCTCCAGCTTTGCCTGGTCGCGGGCGAGTGTCCACTCCTGATGGCGACGACGGTATTGCGCGGCCCGTTCGAGGGCATCACCAGCGCCATGGGCGGCGGCCGCCACGCCTTGAGCCCCGGCCATCATGGCGAAGGGCACACCCTCCAGGCGATGACCACCGTCTGCCAGGCCAAAAATGTTGGGCGCGACTTTCAGGCCTTGACCGAGTACCTGGGCCGCGTGGGCGCTTGCTTCTGCGATGCGCCCTGTCAGATGTGAAACGGCAGCTGCCACTTCTTCCGGATTGATGACCTCGTTGACCCGCTGACTGTAGTAATCCCGCCGGCATTCGACGATGGCTTTACTGGCCAGCAAGGCTGCCCGGTTTTTCTCGTCGACCTTCAGGGCCTGGGTCTGCAGGTCTACTGCCATGTTGGCGATGTCCCAGACATGGTGCTGCTGAAGCTCTTGATAACTGGCCTGCTCGCTGCGTTCGATGTACGACAGCAGGGTGGTGCCGAATTGAATCACCGTGTCGACCGCGCTCATGGCATGGGCATACAGGGCACTGAAACGGTACGCCGGAATCTCTGAGCCCAGGTGCTGGGCGATGCCGGGCTCCGCGGCGCGTGGGGGATTGGAGCCGAGCAGGTCGCCGGGTGCTATGGGGGGAGCGAAGAGTGGGAGCTTCAATGGACGACCGACAATGTCGAGATTGTGCCTGAGGTTATGCAGACGGCTTTCCAGTTTCTCCCAGCGCGCGATCAGTACCGGGTTGAACGGTAAACGCAAATGGGGGGTATCAATGGCATGGACCGAGGGAGGGGATGCATAAGGACGCACACATATTTGCGGCACTACTGCGGAGGAAGCGGACTGGTGTTTTTTGTCTTTGCCAAGTTGTTGTTCAAACGTTCGCAGTCCCTCGTTGGTATCGCCACTGAAATTTTCCAGCGGGACAGTAGCCCAGGGATCGGTTTGTTTGAGGTCCGGACGGGGGCCCATCAGGTCCAGGGCGCGGATGTACCATGATTTCGCTTCCGTCAGACCCTCTGGGGTCAGCGTTCGGAACGCCGTGTCACCGCGGTTGAGCAGGATATCGACATGGAGCAGGTACAACGCTTTGCGAAAGTGCACCGGATGACTGAGGGCAATTTGATGCGGATCTTGTGGGCCCTGGATGGCGTAGGTGGTTTGACCGGGGGCTGGAATGGTGGAGCTGATCAACGGCACCGCATTCCAGTAGTCGGGGTTCATGCCAGTGACCTTTTTGCGGCCGGGATTGAACAGGTAATGCAGCCAGCGTTCGGCTTCGCTGTATTGGCGCTCAGCCTTGAAGCGGTGCGCTACCAGCCATGGAAGGTACAAGAACAACTCGACAAAGTAGCGACCATAGGCGCCGTAGAAATCCATTGGTTCTGTCGCGCCTCCTTCTTTTAAAGATGGCTCCGGCAAGTGCTGGGAACCCCAGCTCAGCAACGTGTCCATGCTCGATTCGGCGCGCTCGATCAAGTGTTTGGCGAACGTGATGTTCATTCGGATGGGCGCACGCTTCCCGTTCGAACGGTTTCTGTCGTCACTGAGTTCGATTGTCGAGCCTGCAAAGTCGATGAACTCTGCCGTACCTGAGGCTGTGTCCTTACGTGAGCTGATTTTGGGTGGGGACAGTGTCTTGTCTGTGGTCGAGTACTTGAATTGAAGTTTCTTTTCCGTGCCGGAAGACCGGTTTCGTACCAATGCAAACTGTGACGTATCCGAGGCTTTTGATTTGCTCAAGTCATCGGGTGTGAGGTTGAGCTCTTGCGTGGTTTTCGAGTCTTTATCTATATGGGCTGACATCGAAACCAGGAGCGGCAGGCCGGACCTTGCTTGGTAGTGCTCGCCATCAACATAGAGTGCAATGAAAAGTGAATCCGTAGTCCCCGACTTTTCATGAATGGCAATGGTTCGTGTTTTTTTCCTGAGCTCGCTCGAGGTCAGGTCGTGAAGCAAATCGTGCGAACCGTAACCCTGCAGGCAGGCCTGCGGTGTGCTCCAGCTTTCGTCGTATTTTTTGTAGCAGAGGTTCAAACGGAACAGCGGGTTGATTCTGTCGTTTTGGCTCTGCGCCGTCTTGGTTACAGCCGCCTTGTCCTGGAAGATGCATTCGGCCCAAATCACGTACAGGCGATTGTTGAACACGACCGGGCGAATAGTGTGTTCGATGGCGCTTTCGGAGATCGGCAGGTTGGCGCGTTTCCAGTCCGACCAGGCCTGTGGTTCGGGGGCATCGTATTTAGCGCCGGAAACACCTGAGACCGAAGGGCGGCACGCCATGTCCAGCGAACGCCAGTAGTAGGTGTTGGCGATGGTGGATTTGGCGATGAAGTAATAGGTGCTGTTGGCAAAATCATCCCCGTCGATATAGCCATTGATCGTGGTCAGATTGGCCACTTCTTCAAGCCTTGCCAGATAGGCCAGTACCGCAGTTTGAACCGACTCGGTTGTCAGTTGGTTCTGGTCGATGTCGTTTTCCAGTTGCTGAAAACTGTCGGTTTTTGTCTTGCGAAGGGTCGGGTCAAGATAGACCGCAGGGAAATAGTGCAACCGCTGATGGGTTACCCAGGTCGGATAGTGATGCATGACGGTGCGCCAGGTTTCGACCTGATCGGACGGAATCTGCGCCGTGTGATATCCCGGTTCCATGTTGGTCAGAATGCTGTTGATGTATTGCTGCAGGCTGGCAGTGGCGCAGGCCACCGGGGTAGTGGGCACCTCCTGGGAGACCGACACGTCGAGCAGCCAGTAGTGATACAGGTCATTGGCCGTCTTGAGGTGCTCTGCGATTTTCAGGGCTTTCAGTGTCTCGTCTTGAGGAACGATCGCTGACAGATAGAGCCCGAGCTGCGCATCACGCAGGCTTTCGTTCAATTGTTTTTCAATGGTTGCAGACATGTTCATTCCTTGAGCATGCAGTGGGATCAGTGACTGGCCGCCATGACCGCTTCACCGACCGTTTTCCAGGCCGTGGCCGGGCTGTCGTTTTTGAGCGCCGTGGCATTGAGCAGGGCGGCTGCGCCAAGCCCTGTGGCTTTGCAGGTTTTATGGCAGCGCATGACCCAATCGATGTCCTTCATTGTTCGGGCCTTTGCAAGATCCAGCCGCGCGGTCAGTACGGTGACCTCAGTCGTCGTCCAGTTCAGAAGCTGGGCCAGGCGGTCATTGATGGCGGGTGTTGTGGAAGCGGAGTCGTTGGCGAATTCCAGGTAGCTCAGAAGGCTTTCCTCTGTCTGCTGGTAGGTCACCCTGCAATGGTTGAAACGATCGAGCAGGTACAGGCTGCTGAGCGTCAGTGTCAGTGCTGTGTTCTGCTTATCCAGCAAGTGCGGGCGGTGCAGGAACACGCGCAAAGCCCTGTTGCTCAATTGCAGTCGGACAGCGGCCTCGGCGTGGCGTAAAACCGGACGCAGTATCTTGTGAAGGTTGAGTGGTTCTTCTGTTTGCAGAGCAGCGACGAGGACCTGGTGTACAGAGGTTTGCGCCCAAACCAACACCCCCTTTGCACAATTCATGGGCAGCAGAGTGGTTTCCTGCAAAAACTTCTCGATCAGATGCTGCTGTCGATCATGGGCCAGTAGTAGAAGGCGTTTGAGTTTCTGCTTGCAGTCGGCCTGGAGCTTCAGGTTTTTGCCGGAGTTGGCATCCAGCTTTAACGCATCGACGACGTTGTCCAGCTCAGCGGCCAGCTTCTGTGGAACATCGTCATTGATTGCCGATGCGAAAGCTTTCACCAGGCCTGTTGTATCGAGCAGGGTTCGAGCCAGCGTTGTGCGCCAGCTGATATTTTCCGGCAATGACAATGCTGCCAACTCTTGTGGTGTTACTGCGCACTGGAGCGTCTCGGCGCGCAGTTTGGTGAGGTGCTGCTGCAAATCTCCCGGGGCATGATCGTTGTCGGTCGTCGGCTCAAGAAGTTGTTGCAGTTTGGGGATGTCGTAGACCGACTCCTTGATCCAGCGGGTAATCCAGTCCATTTGCATCAGCACGTCGAGCAGGTTGAATGCATCAAGCCCCTGGTGTTCCTCTTCTCTCAGGGTGACAGTCAGGTAGGTAGTCGTTATGTCTATGTTATTGCGCGGTGTTGTGATCAGCTGAACATACACAGGGTTTCGGCGCAGGAGTTCATCAAGGGTGCCACCCTTGAACTGGATGACAGCCTCTTCCAGAGTCGTTTCTTTATTTGCGCTAACGGTCGGGATCTGGCTGATGCTGATAAAGGGGAGATCCCCGGCTTGAGTCGGGGTCATCAGGACGCGGAACTCATTGATTGTGTCTTTCCTGGCGAACCGTGACGTGTTCATCCGCAGGGTTGACCCGCAAAGCAGGTCAGAATATTGCGCATCACCTTGTGCCGACAGCCGAAAGCGTACGCTCAGCTCGGCATTTTCAACGTCTTTGCTGGCTTTTATTCGAAGGCGGCGCATACCTGAGTCGCCACTCGCCAGGCATCTGAAAATGGATTCCCCGCCCAGCAAACTTGCCAGCGTTGAACTCTCGGCAATCGAAAGGCCGAACATTCGGGCAATGCGTGCCTGCCGATAAATCGATGAGAGTGTGGGCAAGTCACACTTGAGCGAGCCAAGGAATTTCTCCGTGTTTTTGACGACTCGCAAGAGCGAGTCTTCGGTCAAAGGCAGGCCAAGGCAGGCGCTCAAGTGCTGGAGAATGGTGTGCGAGACAGGATCCGAGTCATCCGCCTTGAAGGCGCGACCATCGAGTATCAAGGGTGTATCGAACAGCCGGGCCTGGTTGAATAGCTGATCGAACAGGGCGGTGTGATCGCCGCAGGCATAGGGTGACATCTGGTGCAGCAGCGCCCCGAACTCCTCGGCCGAGAGGGAGTACCGGCGGTTCAGATAGCGATAGACCCCGAGGGCACGCATGACATGGCGATCGAGCTGCATCGATGTATTGAGTGGCCGTTGCGATTCAAAAACGCTGCAGATCAGCGTATCCAGTTCGGTGAACGGGATATCGAGCCAGCGTTGAAGGCGGATGATTCGATGCAAGCGTTCGAGTCGTTCCGCGGTCGCGTTAGTGATTTCCCCGGGCCTTTCGCCTCTGTCCAGAAACATGATGCTGGCGTTGTCAGCGACAGAACCGTTTACGTAACGGGCTCCATAGGGCTGGGAATAAGGCGCCGACAATGAGTAGTGAGGCGATGTGCGTGGTGCATATTTGCCTTGCGCCAGCAATGCCTCCATTTGTTCGGCTTCAAGTTCGGTTCGCTCCAGAAAGATGTTTATTTTCTTCAGGTCGGAAGTTGACGCGGTGCCGTAGATGTCTTTCCAGTTGTTCTTTTCCTCGGGGGGGAGATGAGTGTTCGCCGTATCTGTCAGCAGTGCCTGCCGTTTTGGGCCAAGCCCGGACATCAGCATTTGAGCTTCGGCAGAGGAGGCGCTCAGCACACTGCCATAGAGCGTATTGAGGCTCTGGGTGACGGGAAGATTGTCGCTGACGAGGTAGTTCAGCTCTCCCAGCGCCGTTTTTTTTGCGCCAAGGCCCAACAGGCACTGATGGTGGAAAAACTCATACGGAAGGGCGAAGGGGTAGCGCGTTTGCGCCAGCACTTCATAGGTCGATTTGCCTTTGTCGTCAGTGGACTCCAGCCCTGCCTGAATACTTTTGTCCAGAATGTCGTTGACAATCTTGAGCATCGGTTGCGCAGTGAAAGTGCTTTGCTGATCAATCGAGAGCTTTGCCAGATCGGGGCGCCGTTTGCCCAACAGGATTCGGTTGTCTTTTTCAGGCACCGATTCCGAGACGCTGGATTCCAGTTGCAGGGCAAACAGGTACAGCGCTCTGAGGTAGGCGACCGGTGAGTCGATGGCGGCGATCGAATCGACTTTGCAGGCGTCGTTCCAGTTCTCCTTGAACAGATTGGTGTAAGTGGGGCCTTGGTTCTCGATAGCGCGAATGCCTGGAGGGTGCCACTGGTGCTGTACGTTTGCGTCTGAAGTTTGCTGCTCCCGATACAGGTGGCTGATCTGGGCGGCGAGGCATTTGACGTTGTCGTAGAGCGTTCTTGTGTCAATGCTGGACGCGTGATCTTTGAGCGGGCTGTTTTGGATTGCAGTATTGAAGCGATCCTTGAATTCGGCTTCGGTGAGCCGAGTGATGTCGAATACTGAGGTGAGTTTCAGCGTGTCTTTAAAAAACTTTTCAAGTGCTGCTTTTGTTTGCTCGGTGCCGTAGGCCCCGAGCAGTGACTGGAGTAAGGGATTGTCGTCCATGCCGATGAGCCTCCTTTGATAGAGCTGACGACACTACGACATGGCATGGGGGAGCGCTGTCAGCCACTCCATGGGGCGGGGGCCAGAACTTTCGCTGCTTGGCTGGGGAAGGGGGAAGGGGAAACTGTAGGATTTTCAAACACGGTATGGCCGGACGTCCCCGAGATCCCCGCCAGTACCGGCACTGACGGGGCAAGGGCGCAGGCTTTATACCCGGAAGTGACTCACCATCATCTGCAACTGATTGCCCAGCCGCGCCAGTTCAACACTGGACGCAGCGGTTTCGTCGCTGGCGGCGGCGGTCTGTTCGGACACGTCGCGGACGTTGATGATGCTGCGGCTGATCTCTTCGGCCACGGCGCTTTGTTGCTCGGCGGCGGCGGCGATCTGCTGGTTCATCGACTGGATGTTGGACACCGTGCGGGTGATGTTTTCCAGTGATACGCCAGCCTTGCGGGTCAGCGCCACGCTGCTGTCGGTCAGGGTGCGGCTGTTGTTCATCACCGCCGACACTTGTTGAGTGCCGTTCTGCAAGCCGGCCACCAGGCCTTCGATTTCCTCGGTGGATTTCTGCGTACGCTGCGCCAGGCCACGGACTTCGTCGGCCACCACGGCAAAACCACGACCGGCTTCACCGGCGCGAGCGGCTTCGATGGCGGCGTTGAGGGCCAGCAGGTTGGTCTGTTCGGCCACGGCCTTGATCACGTCCATGACGCTGCCGATCTTGTCGCTTTCCTTCTGCAACACGCTCATGGCTTCGGTGGAGCGCTCCACTTCGCTGGCCAGGCGTTCGATCTGGGCGATGGCTTCGTTGACCACTTTGTCGCCTTCGCGAGCTTCGCCGTCAGCGGCGGCTGCGGCCCGGGAGGCTTCTTCGGCGTTGCGTGCGACTTCCTGCACGGTGGCCGTCATCTCGTGCATGGCGGTGGCCACCTGATCGGTTTCCACTTTCTGGCTGTTCACACCCGCGCTGGTTTGCTCGGTCACGGCTGACAGCTCTTCGGCGGCGCTGGCGATCTGGGTGACGCCGTCGCGTATGCCGCTGATCAAGTCCCGCAGGGTCACGCCCATACGCGCGATGCCTTGCTGCAACACGCCGAGTTCGTCACGGCGAGTCACTTTGATGTCCTGAGACAGATCGCCACCGGCGATGCGCTCGACCACTGCCAGGGTATCGCGCAACGGGCCTGTGATCTGGCGGGTGATGAGCACGGCGGCAACGATGCCCACCAGCAACGCCAGCAAGGTGCTGATCAGTTGCAGCGTGCGGGCCTGGGCGCTTTCGGCATCACGGCGGTCGAGCTGGAATTGATACAGCTGATCGCTCAGGGTCACGATGGCGGCGCCCTGATCGGTCATTTCCTTGCGCGCCTGCACCGCATCGCTGTTGACGGCTTTGTAAGCCTGCAAGGCGCTGCGGTAGTTGCTCAGCGCGGTTTCCAGCTGGCGCAGGGCGTCTTGCTGGGTCTCGGCGAAATACACGTTCAGTGGCGTCAGGCTGGCGATGGCCACATCCAGTTGGCCGACGGCTTTTTGCTCGGTCTCGGCGTTGGTGTTGGCGGTGTAGCCGCGCACTTCGTAGCGGGCCAGCATGAACGCTTCCTTGGCGGCGGTGATGGCCTGGAACTGTTCGAAGCGCTGATCGCTCAAGGGCATTTGCTTTACACGGGTATTGATCGCGTCGATCAGCTTGCTGGCGGTTTCGGCATTGGCGCCCATGGCGTCGCGGGCGCTGTTGCCGGTGCGGTACGCGCTGCGCATCTTGTTCAGCGACGTCTGATAAGCGGCGATGGTCGCGGCCTGCTCTTTGAGCATTTTGACGTTTTCAGGGTTTTTGAAGCTGCCCAACAGTGCTGTTTGCTGAGCAACAAAACTGTCCAGGGTGGTCTGCACATTCTGTGCGGCGGTTTCGTCACCGTTGGTCAGCATGTATTGCAGGCGAACCACGCGCAGCTTGGTCAGGCCGGCGTTGAGCTGAGTGATGTCGCTCATCCAGTTGCTGCGGTCAATCAACCCGCCCAGGCTGGTCCAGCCGGTCAGGGCGAGTACGCAGGTCAGGGCCAGGACCAGGCCGAATCCCAGGCCCAGCTTCAGGTTCACGCTGATGTTGCCGAACCAGCTATTCATCAAATTCCTCCAGGAACGTTGCGCTTTTGATCGTCGGTTGGCTGGAAGATTTTTGTTATTAGGAGCCAGCAAGGTATGTAACAGGTATATATCGGCAGCAATTCCGAGAGCTGAATGGATTTTGTCGGGCAGATGCTTGTAATAAGGTTTTCAGGCCGTTCTTAAGCTTTTTTTCACATGGGTTTCACCGGATGCCAACGCGAGGCTCTCTACTCTCGCGGCTTTGTATGATTGTGATGCATGCTGGCGAGGCGGCTAGACGTGGAATTGAGACTGAGTCTGTTCGGGGTAAAACGCTCGATCGATCTGAGCCGCTTGGCCCGTTATCGAAACGCAGCGGTCATCGTGGCCTCGCTGCTGCTGGTGATTCCCCTGACCGTGTGGCTACTGCGACCCGCCGCTGTCCCGGACCTGGCCCATGGCAATGTGACGGGGGCCCGCGCGTTGGCTGCCGGCTGGGCCAAGGGCGACATGATCGTGCTGGTGCGTCACGTCGAGCGCTGCGATCACTCCACCGCAGCCTGCCTGATTGGTAACGATGGCATTACGGATCGCTCACGCAGCGTGGCGGCGAGTGTCGGCGCGCGGTTTGAACATCTGGGCCTGGGCAGAGCCGACATCTATAACAGTCCGATCATCCGTGCGGCACAGACCTCGAGTTACATGTTCAACAAGGTCGGCGTCGGCGAAGACTGGTTGATCAACTGCAAGGGCACCATGTTGCGCGATGCCCTGGCACATAAAGTGGCCGGGCGTAACCTGATTCTGGTGACCCACAGCGAGTGCATGGCGCAACTCGAAAAAGACCTCAAGCTGCCAACTGCTACGCTCGGCTACGGCGCCTCTCTGTTTATCTCCGCTGAAAAACCTCAGGCACCACGCATGCTCGGTTCCATTGAAGCCTCTGACTGGCATTCGGTGAGCACCGAATGAGCTTCTTCATCATCCCTCTGGATCAGGACGTACGATGCTGACTTCTTCCCGTTACCGCTTTTACTGGGTGAACTTTGGTATTCCACTGGCCTGCGCGGTCGTGGTGTTCCTGCTGTTTGACATGACTAAAATCGACATCGCCTTCAGCGATCTTTTTTATGATCCGGTGACCCAAGTGTTCCCGTTGGAGCATGTCCGTCTGTTCGAGCAGATCACCCATAAATGGGCGCGGATCATCCCGAACTGGACTGGTGAGGTCGCGATCATCGGTGCCTTGCTGTCGTTTCTCTGGCCGCGATTGAAGGCTGAAAAGCATTCGAAGATCATCGCGTTCCTGGAAAAAATCAAAGTTGCGCCGGTACTTCGGTTCGCTACCAAACACCGTCGGGACTTCCTGTATGTGGTGTTCGCGTTTTCCATCAGTACCGGCGTTATCCACTACCTCAAGGGCCACACCAGTGTGTATTGCCCGGTCGAAACAACCCAGTACGCCGGGAAAATCGAACACAAGGAGTGGTACCAGAACTTCGACCTGCTGAAAGTCGCCGGCGACGGTCGCTGCTGGCCGGGTGGGCATGCGTCGGGCGGCTTCACGATGCTCGCGCTGTACTTCGTGGCTCGCCGCTACCGCTGGCGGTACGCCAAAGCGGTGATGTACGGCTCGCTGCTGCTCGGTTTCGTCTACGGCACGACACGGGTTCTACAAGGCTGGCACTACATGTCCCACACCTTCTGGGCCGGGATCTTCGTGTGGCTGACGTGTTTGCTGACAGCATTGGCGTTCTATGGGCGGGCGCGGCTGGAGCTGCCGTTGTTGCAGAAGGATGCGCTCCCCGTCGTTGAGCCGTTTACAGGGTTACAAAGTGGTAAGCCTGACGTCCCAGCTTCATGGTGATCGAAACAATGTGAGTTGCACCCCTGAGTGGCAGCGTCCGTCCTGGCGCTGTTACTGTCTGACGTCATGGAGTTTGTATTTAAGGACGATGCAATGGAGCTTGCGCTGACGGTGGGCACTCACACATTGAGATTGAGCGCCCCTGACCCCGAATGGTGTAAAGCGTTGCAGCACGCGCTGAATGCCAGTTTTACCGCCCATTGCGAATTTCTACCCTGGGCCAAACCCTACACCACCGAGGACGAGGCCCGATCGTTCCTCGCACGGGCGGTCGAAGAATTCAAAAGCGAAACCGGTGAGCGGCGGCTGTTCATCGTCGACGATACCGCGCACGCGATCATCGGCTGCATTGGCTTGAAGCCCCGGCGCCGTAGCCGATATGTCGTTGGCTACTGGGTCAATACCGAGTATTCGGGCAAGGGCTATATGCGCACGGCGCTTGAAGCGTTGATTAAAAGCATGCCCGGTTTCACGTTTTACCTGACCATCGCCTCGGCCAATGTGGCGAGCCAGCGACTGGCCGAAGCGACTGGTTTTGGTTTGATCAGAAGGTGTTATCAGAGGCCTTGTTTGCAGCCGCATGAGGAGCAGGATACGTATTTGTATCGGTTGAAATGATTGTGGGTGCGGTCACTTGAACTGACCGTTAACCAAATCGCAGACAAAAAAAAGCCCGCGGGAGGGCGGGCAAACCGTAGTTTCTTGAATGAGCGAGGGGAATGTACAGGTTGGAGGGCGGTGATGGGGTGAAGAAAAATTCATGTGGATGGCTACCCTCCGGCGTGTCCGGTACCTCAGCTGTTTAAGGTAAATGGATCCGCCGCCAATCGGCCTCTGGATTGCGAATTTTCTGTCATTCCGGCAGCCATGCCGACCCTGGAAGAACTTGGTGAGCTGTTCTAAATGAAAATGGCCTCGCTCAAAGTCAGTACCCCCGAAGGGAGCAGCGGCCGAATCCTCACCAGCGCGGAGGATTTCATTTTCCGCTACGACGAAGATGCATTGCCCAACATGGCAATCAGCTTGACGATGCCCGTTCGCCCCGACGAATTTCGCCGACGAGACCTGCACCCTATCTTTCAGATGAACTTGCCGGAAGGCTACGTGCTGGAGCTGCCATCCAAAAAGCGGCGGCGCCATTTGCACTGACTTTTGGGTAGCAATCCATTTGCACGGGCTCGGCGAAAAATCGTTGCTGAGCGTACTCAACAGTAAGTTACACAAAGTGAAACCTTCTGTAGAGTCATGGGCATGCAGTCACACTCAAAACCCAACCAGCTAATGGTTTGCGGCATCAGCAAAAATGGGCGACCTCTATAAGGCCGCCCATTTTGCTTTTCTACGCAGAAACCTGCGTCTGTAACCGTCGCGTGTATCGATCCATGACAAAACCTTCATTTGATCAACGAGCGCGATCACTCAGTGAAAAACGGGAGGCTTGCCCACGGCCACCGACCCGTTCGGATCGAGGTTCTCCCGCGCTCGGTTGACCAAAAGCTCGGTCAACATTGTCAACTGCTGAAGAGCCAGCGCCACATTGCGCTGCGAGCCTTCGAGTTGGTTGGCAAAGTCCAAAGTCATGACGTTGAGGGACGCCAGGGTCTCGCTGGCATGAGCGAGCAGGGTGGTCGTATCGACGTCGGGGCGGACGCTGAAGATGTTCCTGTTCGGGTTGCGCCGGCGGGCGCTGACGGTGCGTTCGGTGGTGTGGGGACGTTGGGTTGGGTCGAGGGTTTCAGGGGCTGAAGTGGCCGGATTTTCAACTAAATGCAGGGTGATTTTTTTCATAAGGGCGTTCCATGGGGTTAGGGATCCTTACGCTGTTTCGGCTTGTCAAAACCGTCCGCAGGGTTTGCAGCGAAGCGTAAAGACTATCGTCCGGAAACCTTGTTCGCCAGTTCATGGAAGTCGCTACGGGTTGCGGGAAATTTCCCAGGATGACGTGGCTCTAATCTGTCAGAGAAATCCTTTTTAGCTACATTCAGCCCGCATAACCCGGAGCGACCATCACCCTTCGAGGCAGGGCTGTCGCCGTGCCTTAACGCTGATTCATCCGATAGGCCGTCGCGCTCCAGTACCGGCTACCATTGCTTTTATGGCGAGTCCATCCGGCAGCCTCCAACCGCTTGGCGATCATTCGATTCATGAATCCATGACCGAGCAGGAGAACCGGCCCTTCGCTGGCAAGCGATTGAAGTTGTTGAGCGGCCGTATTGGCCCGTATTTTAGCCTTGCGGGCAGACTCTACCGTCCCTGAGAAACCGCACAACCATAGGATTCGAAGAATAAATGCCCACGTAAACGGTGAAAGGCGCGGCCGTGTCCATCGCCCATAGGGCAACTGCGCCTCGCAGAAGATCTCATCTACAAGGCTGGGCTGAAGGCCCAATGCCCGAACGGATGTCAACGCCCGAGGCGCAGTACTCGACACGATCACTTTGGCGGTAGCGGCCACCTCCACACTCGCCTCAGGGGCGAGCTGGTTGATGATTTCGGACAGGTCGTATTGTTCGATCCAGTGTTTCATATCGAGTGATGAAATCTTGTCAATCACAGCCAGATTCGGCTGGCCATGACGCATTAAGATGATTTCCCTTTCCATTGTAATCACGTCCTTGTCTGGGGCCCGGCGAGTGCAAAGGATGCACGCGCCGTTCCCGGGTTGCTCATAAGTCGTTTATGACTGCGCTATCTCGATGGCGGGTTGTACCCATTGACAATAATGGGTGCGAGAACCAAATCCGGCCGTGGGCACTTGGGCGGTCTTGAAGGCGTCAGCTTTCATAATCATCGAGGCTCGGCGAGGCTGGAATCTTAGCCCCGCGACGCCAATACACTGATCCTATTTTTGGCTGAGTGCCGCTATCGATACTCCAGAAGCAACGAAGGTGAGTCCTGCCCCTACGTTCAGGCCATTTACCAGTCGTGGCCTCTGACGCAAGAATCGGGACAGTGCAGAGGCAAATACGCCCATCAGTGCGAATCCCACTGCCGTAAGTGCGGCGAACCATATGCCGTACACCAGCATCTGCACGCTCACTGAGCCGCGTTGTGGGTCGACGAACTGCGGGATGAACGCAAGGACGAAAAACCCAGGCTTCGGATTGAGTGCTGCCGAGAGTAATCCTGTGAGGAAAATGCTCGGCAGTGATTGCCGAGTCGCTGGCTGGAAGCTGATCAGGCTACGAGAGCGCAGGACTTTTATGCCAAGCCAAAGTAGATAACCTGCACCGATGAGCTTGATGACCCAGAAGGCAACTGCGGACGTCTGCATAAGCAAAGTCAGCCCTAGCGAAGCGGTTGCCACATGAAAGAGAATTCCCGCCCCAGATGCCATGCCCGATACGATAGCGGCTATCTTGCCCTGACTGAGTCCTCGGCCTACGGCCAGCAGATTGTCCGGGCCTGGTGCGAGTACCAACAGCAAGCACGCGGCAGTATAGGCAAGCCAAATATTGATCGGAAACACGGCATTCTCCTTAAGCTTCACCGAGGCATCCATCCTCATGTAGCGCACAGACTGTGCCCGTACCAGATTGCAAAGTCAAAGCCACTGCATTTGAGAAAATGTGTTGACCGAATGGTTGTTGCGGCACACTGCCGTCCCTCTCAGTTGCTCAGTGTGAGTGCCTGTGATGGATATCGGGATAGTGCGGATGACTGTGTTGGATGGGAGCGTGGTCATGTAAATGGCTATGAGGTTGAGTGCCGTCCCACTCAAAGGCATGTTCATGTTGATGGTGCTCATCGTGAACATGCGGATGGTCATGGGTTTGCGGATCGTGTTGGTGCTCGTGAGAATGGCTCTCGGTAAGGTGTATCCAGACGCCAAGCCCCATCAGGCCTGCTGCAACCCAAAACACCCACGTCACTGCTTCGCCTAACAACAGGATTGAAATGGCGGCCCCCAAGAACGGTGCAGTAGAGAAGTACGCACCTGTGCGTGCTGTTCCAAGCCCCCGTAAAGCCAAAACGAATAGCACCAGGCTAACGCCGTAGCCTAAAAAGCCGACGAGTAGTGTTGGCCCTAGCAGAGACCATTCAGGGAGATGCATGCCAAGAGCAATCCCTAAAACGCAGTTGACGACCCCGGCGACCAATCCTTTGATACCAGCGATGAACAATGCATCCGATGCGGAAACTTTCCGGGTCAGGTTGTTATCGATGGCCCAGCAAAAACATGCAATCGCCACGGCGACCGGGCCAACCCAACCATGGGTCTGTGCGGAAGTTTGAGGCCAGCCCAAGAGCACGCCACCCGCCACTATAGCGATCATTCCAGCGACGATCCGCCGGTCGGCGTTCTCCTTGAACACCACCCAGGCAAGCAGAGCGGTTAACACCGCTTCAAGGTTTAGCAACAGCGAAGCCGTGGTACCCGATGTGAGGGTAAGGCCGAACATTAAAGACACCGGCCCCAGCACCCCGCCGAACGCGATAGCGCCAATGAGCCATGGCCATTCGGATATTGTTAAGCCGACAGGCTGCCAGCCGCGATCACGGATCAGCCTGGTGACCGTGAGACCCAAGCCGCTTCCCAGGTAAAGCAAACCGGCGAGCAAGACGGGGGAAACGTTCAGCCCCAGGACCTTGGCAAGCGGTGTACTGGCACCAAAGAGGGCTGCAGCACCCAAGGCGTATAAAACGCTTTTGTTCATCATCTGTTCCGTAGCCAAAGGCAATATTGAGAAACACGATACTCGTCATGCATCGATAGCGCATTGAATCGAATCCACAAAAAAGGCACCTGCGAGAGGCTCGTCAGGTGCCTTTTTACGTTGGGGCGCGGCAACGATGTCCTATGCCGGATTCGTTAAGACGCTGAAACCTGCCTCTGCAACCGTCGCCCCACCACATCCAGTAAATCGCAACCATCGCGCAACGAAGTCACCAACACCCGCGCCAGTTCACTGTGAACGCCTTCGTTCACAGCGAAACTCTCCAGCAATTGAGTCGCGGTGCGGATGCGGTAGGCCGCCGTTTCATGCAGCACATCCAGCGGCGCTTCGGTGTCGATCAGCAGCGACGCGATAGTGCAGTCGATGCCGGTGATCGGCATGTATCGATCCATGACAAAACCTCCATTCGATCAACGAGCGAGCTCACTCAGTGGCAGACGGGCGTGACCGCCGGCATGGGCGAATCGAGGTTGTCCAGCGCTCGATTGATCAACATCTCGGCCAGCACGGCCAGTTGCTGCATCGCCAATGCCACGTTGCGATGCGAGCCTTCGAGCTGATCGGCCAGGTCGGTGGTCATGACGTTCAGGGAGGCCAGGGTTTCGCTGGCGTGAGCGAGCAGGGTGGGGGTGTCGACGTCGGGGAGGATGGTGAAAACATGGCTCACGGGATCGGGCTGTTTCGGGTTGCGCAAGCGGGCGCTGACGGCGCGTTGGGTGGCTTTGGAGAGTTGGGTCAGGTCGAGGGTTTCGGGTTCTGAGGGGGTATCGGATTCTGGAGGGTTGGGGGTGATCTTCTTCATGTTGATGCTCCTACACTAGTTTTGGAGGCGGCCACCCCTCTGCTGTCAAACAGGATTGGGTGGCAGCTGTGCGCGGGTTGACAGACCGGTAGTGTAGGAACCCGGTGCACCCGAAGATGACCCACGCACAGCCGCCATAAACGAGACTGCATGCGCGTGAGCATGCTGCCTGATCAGGAGGAGTGAAAGGTTACACTTTTCGGCCTGTCAAAGCCCAATCGCTGATTTGCAGCGACACCTGAAGGCTATCCTCGACGAGCAGCGCCTGCTAGTTCATGGAAGGCGATACGTTTTGAGGGAAATTTCCTAGGACGGTGAGTGCGAGTCTGTCAGGCAATAAAAAACCCGGCATCTGGCCGGGCTTCTCTTCGATTCTATGCAGGTCTATCAGGCTTGCTTTGCCTCGGCCTGCATCATCACGAGGTTTTGTTGCTTGGTCGCCTCGGTCAAAACTTCACTGTAAACGCGCTTTTTTTTGCTCTGACTTCGCGTTACGAATAAAGTCGGCAAATGGGCTTTTAACACCCTTGGCTAAGCCTAGCTTAATCGAAATCATGAATGCGCTCCTGATGGTAACCCGAGCTCGGCCGCTAGATCGGCCCGCGTGTGGCGCTCAGGTATGTGGTAGTCAATTTTATCGACACCAGCCTTGTAAAGTCGTCCCGAGTTGTCAACTGTTGCCTCCACCGGCGCCGCAAGAATGAAAAGGCTATTGATTGCTGCAGTGTTGGCGGTATTGGCTGTGCTCTACGTCGGCTACTACGAAGCCCTTGAAGATGGCGACATTGAGACCATTCCGTTCATCAAGAAACACCCCACGTTCCAGATGAAGTTTTACAACATTCACGCCAACGATGGAGAGATCAGGCACGTCGAACGACTCACGGACGAAGAGCGAAAGTGGATCATTGACTACTGCCGGTATCGGCTGGGAATCGATACGGATCTGAAAACGCAGAGCGATATTGAGATGTGCAGAAAAAAATAAAGTCATCAGGTAGAAAGAGAAAAGGGCCTTTAAAGGCCCTTTTTCAGTATTCCGGTTTTCTTATTTGCTCAGCCTGCTTTCAAAAAAACGTACGCGCCCGGCAATCCCGTCTTGCGGTGTGGCTTCGCCGCACCGAATATCGCGATAACCCTGGCCAGCGCCGTTTCAGTGCCGGCGCGCATATCCATGGGCTCGGTGGCGAGCCAGATGGCATCGATGCGGATCATCGCAACAAGTCTCGAAGGAATACGGCGCAGGCAGCAGCACTATCGGTTGGCCAGTTCACTTTGGCAGTGCCGCGCGGGTGCAGGCCGCTGCATGCCACATATAGCCGTGACTGGAGGCTTTCGCGGGAAGTTCCCTGAACGTATTTCCTTGAATCTCGACCTCCCGATGTATATGAAAGAACTTCTCTCTATTACTTGCCCGTCAACTCACAACAATAATCTTCGAAACCAGCTCCGCGCTGTTCTTGGCCTGTAGCTTTTTCATTAGGCGTGCGCGATGGACTTCCACGGTTCTGTGGGAAATCGCCAGTTTTTTTGCCACTTCCTTGCAGGTCAGTCCATTGACGATGTGCATCGAGATTTCTCGTTCGCGGGGCGTGAGGTTTACCGTCGCGTGGTGCGGTCGGTCCATGCGTTCGAAGTGCCAGACCATCAGTTTGAACGGATCGTCCAGAGTCAGGGTATAGCCGTGGGACCTGGCCCAGAACACCTCGCCGCTTTTATGTTGCATGAAGCGTTCATCGGAGTAGGAGCCGCTCTGGCTGTTGAGCAACCAGTTCTGGCTGCGGTTGCCAATGGCCTTGTAGTCCGCCTGGGAGGGGTAGATCAGCAGGGTCAGATGACCCAGAAGCTCCTCGCGAGCGTAACCGAACAGCTCCAGAAATGCCTCGTTGCAGTCGAGCATCACGCGGCTGCCGGTGATGAGCTGCGGGGCGGGTGACACCTGGAACGCCAGACGTTCAAGGTCTTTGAGTTGCTTTGCGAAGACGGTCATTGGGCATCCTGCCTCGACTTACAATCCCTTACTAACGATACCGTGGGTCAGTGCGGTTACTTATGCGAGTACGTAGTTGTACTAACTAGCGAGTGATCCGGACGGTAGGTCATTGTAATGAATACCTGATCCAAGCACAGAAGAAAATCTCGATGCCCCATTCCGTTTCCATCGTCGCTGCCGCTCACTCCCGTTTTGGTCGTCTGGACGGTTCTACGCTGGAAGACCTTATCGTGCAGGTTACCCGCGAAGCCCTGGCGGATGCCGCCATCGACGCCTCAGAAGTCGACGCCCTGTTCCTCGGGCATTTCAATTCGGGGATGGTTGCGGATGGTTTTCCCTCTTCATTGATGCTGCAAGCCGACGCAGGCTTGCGCTTCAAGCCTGCCACCCGCTGTGAAAACGCCTGCGCCTCGGGCTCGGCGGCGATTCACGCGGGGATCAACGCGATCCTTTCAGGCTCTGCTGAGCTGGTGTTGATCGTGGGCGCCGAGAAGATGACTTCCAACTCTACAGCCGAGGTCACCAAGGCCCTGACCGGTGCCGGTTATCAGAACGACGCCCAAGAGGTCGGGCTCAGTTTTCCGCAGTTGTTCGGCCTGGCTGCGCAACAGTACCGTGACCGCTACCAGTGCCCGATGGCATCGATGGCCGCCATCGCCACCAAAAACCACTCCAACGCCATGGCCAACCCCTTGGCGCAGATGCACCGGGTCATGGATTTCGAACATTGCAACAATGTGTCCAAAACCAATCCGTATGTGGCGCAGGCGCTGCGCCTGACCGACTGTTCGCTAATCAGCGATGGGGCTGCCGCCATTGTGCTGGCCTCGTCCAGGCGAGCCAGGCAGTTTCGTCGTGAGGTGCTGATTCGCTCGGTGGCTCAAGTCAACGACTTCCTGCCGATTGCCCAGCGTGACATCATCGCGTTTGAAGGCCCACGGCGCGCGATCTATGCGGCTTTGCGCGAGGCTAATGTCACCTTGGGCGATCTGAGTTTTGCCGAGGTCCATGACTGTTTCACCATTGCCGAACTGCTGATCTACGAAGCCATGGGCCTGGCCCCCAGAGGCGAGGGGCACCGAGCGCTGGATGACGGTATTGTGCGGGTGGGCGGGCGTTTGCCGGTGAACCTGTCTGGCGGGCTCAAGGCCAAGGGGCATCCTGTGGGCGCCACGGGGGTATCGATGCACGCTATGGCCTTTTGGCAGTTGACGGGCGAGCCTGTCGGCCTGGCCGTGCCGAACCCCGAGTTCGGTCTGTTGTTCAACATGGGTGGCATGGCGGTCGCCAATTACGCCTCGGTGCTTCAGGCTCACAGGGCTTGAGCATGAACATTGCCAACTGGTTGAACGACGCCGGTCGACGCTGGCCAGAACGCCCAGCGTTATTTGAGGGGCAGCGGCAAGTCGCCGATTACGCCACGTTTGTCGCTCATGTCCGTAGTCGTGCCGCGCAGCTCATAGGCGAGCACGGCATTGCGCCCGGCGACCGTGTGGCGCTGTTCATGAAGAACAGTTGCGAATATCTCGAATTACTCTATTGCGTCTGGTGGATTGGCGCGGTCGCGGTGCCGATCAACTGCAAGCTGCACCCTGTTGAAGCTGGCTGGATCGCCGACGATGCGCAAGCCCGTCTGATCTTCACCGAGTGCGGCAAGGTGTTCTCGCCCGAGATGTTGCCGCAGGGCTGTCGTGAACTGAATGAAGCGGACAGTGTGGTGTGTGCTTCGTTCGATGCGACGACGTTGGAAGATCCTTGCTCTCGTGATGCCGATGACCTTGCCTGGCTGTTCTACACCTCCGGCACCACCGGGCGATCCAAGGGGGTGATGCTGTCCCACGGCAACCTGATGGCCATGTCGCTGTGTTATCCGCTCGACGTTAATCCGGTCAGTCCGGATGATGCGGTGGTGTACGCGGCCCCGATGTCCCATGGCGCCGGCCTCTACAACTTTATCCATGTGCGTTGCGGGGCTCGCCATGTGGTCCCCGAATCCCGTGGTTTCAAGGCCGACGAGCTGTTCGAGCTGGCGAGCGGGCTGCGCGATCTCATGTTGTTCGCCGCGCCAACCATGGTCAAGCGCATGGTTGAACAGGCGCGGCGCCAAGGCTACGGCGGCGACGGGATCAAAACAATTGTCTACGGTGGCGCGCCGATGTACCTGAGGGATCTGCAAGAAGCGGTCGAGACCTTTGGCGCGCGGCTGGTGCAGATCTATGGTCAGGGGGAGAGCCCGATGACGATCAGCGCTTTGTCGCGTGAGTTGATTGCGGATCGAAACCGTCCCGACTGGGCGTCTCTGGCAGCTTCCGTCGGGCGGGCACATTCGTGCATGGAGATCAGGATTCTGGATCCTGAGCACCGGCCGTTGCCTCCCGGCCAGTCAGGGGAAATCGCCGTGCGTGGTCCTACCGTCATGCAAGGCTACTGGCGCAACGACGAGGCGACTCGCCAGACCTTGGTGGATGGCTGGCTGTTAACCGGCGACATCGGCTTTCTTGATCACGCGGGTTATCTGACGCTGACCGATCGCTCCAAGGATGTGATCATTTCCGGCGGCTGCAACGTGTACCCTCGGGAAGTAGAAGAAGTGTTGGCGCAGCACCCGGAAGTATTTGAGGTCTGTGTGGTTGGCGAGCCGGATGTGCAGTGGGGGGAAATGGTGGTAGCGTTCGTCGTTCCCCGTGCAGCAGGATCGCTCGATGAATCTTTGCTCAACGCATGGTTCGTCGAGCGCATGGGGTCATTCAAAAAACCGAAGAAGTACGTATTTTGCACGGAGCTGCCCAAGAACAGTTACGGCAAGATCCTCAAGAGCGAGCTGCGCCTCTGGTTGAAGGAGGTCGCGAACGGCACTGCAGTTCCCTGAGTTGTGTTTCCCATGGATAAAATCAGACAGGAGTCCCTCACGTGGGCATTCAACAGAAAAAACCGGCCCGGCAACGGCGTCGGGCGTTTATCGGTGCAACGTCCGGCCACCTGATCGAGTGGTACGACTACGGCGTCTATGGTTTTCTCGCCGTCTATATCGGCAAGGCGTTCTTCGTCTCTGATGACCCGACCACCAGCCTGCTCGCCAGTTTTGCGGCTTTTGCCTTGAGCTTTTTCATCCGGCCTCTGGGAGGGCTGTTTTTCGGTCCGCTGGCGGACAAGATCGGTCGGCGCAAAACCCTGATCACCGTGCTGGTGCTGATGGCCGGTTCGACCTTCTTGCTGGGGGTGCTGCCGACCTATGCCTCGATAGGGATTGCAGCGCCGATCATTCTGGTGTTGATCCGCTGTGTACAGGGCTTCTCGGCCGGTGGCGAGATCGGCACCATCACCAGTTTCATCTCCGAGTACGCCGGGCCTGGGCGACGCGGCTTCGCCACATGCTGGTTGATGGTAACGGCGGTGCTCGGACTGTTACTGGGCGGTGCCGTGGCCAACGGCATGACTTGGGTCATGGGCGCCGACCTGATGCAAGCCTGGGGTTGGCGCATTCCATTTCTGATTGCGGCGCCTCTGGGCCTGATCTCGATGTACATTCGTCTGAAGCTTGAAGACAGTCCCGAGTTCCTGGCATTGCAGCGCGCGGGGGAAACCTCCAAGGCGCCTCTGCGAGAAGTCTGGCAGTGGAAACGGGCGATTGCCCTGGTGTTCTTCATCATTACCCTGCACAGCTCGATCTTCTATCTGGTGCTGACCTTTGTCTCGACCTACATGTCGAGCATTCTCAAGTTCGACAGCGGCACGACCTTGCTCTACGTCTTCGTTGCCAGCTTATCGGCCGCAGTCGTCATGCCATTCGGCGGTGCGTTCACGGATAGAAACGGGCGTAAGCCGTTTCTGTTGGTGGTCGGCACCCTGGCCACCTTGGCGATGTACTGGCTCTTCAAATCGGCCCCCACGGCGACGCCTGCTTCGTTTATCTACCCGTTGATGGCGGTGGCCATCCTGTTCGGCCTGTATGCCTCGTCGACTTACGCATTAATGAGCGAGTTGTTGCCCACTCGAATCCGCTCCACCGGTATCGCGGTGGCGTACAACATTCCGGTGGCGGTATTCGGTGGTAGCGCGCCGCTGATTTCTACCTGGCTGATCAAGCTGACCGGAGACATTACGTCGCCCTGGTACTTTTACATAGGTACGGGGGTGGTGTCGTTGATTGCGTTGGTGCTGTTGCGCAAGGAGGATTTTGTCGCCTGTGCCAGTCCCGTTGAGGTGCCGGGCGTTGGGCGAGCTGATATGGCGTTGGCCCCCGCGCCTTGAGCATGCACGCAATAGACAAAATCCCAGATGCAACAAAGCCCGTGCAAGACGGGCTTTGTTAATGCTTGAGGATAGGCTCGCACAAGAGGGGCGAACCAGATTTCATTGATGGATTTCAGGCACAAAAAAGACGTCCGTGGACGTCTTTAGATGTTGAAGTGGTGCCGTGTTCGTTTGAACCGCCGTTCTGGCGACCTATCAAATATTGAATGCTGAAAACAAACCCAAAGAAGCTGCGCGCCAAGGCATCATCGTCGGTGGTGTCGCAGGCGAAGCGGTGGCGAGCTCACTGGATGAAGAGCTGGAGGAATTTACACATTGGGACATCTTCTTACTGAACCGCAACTGACAAAGGTCCGAGCCGCACTCTCCGAGCCATTCAACGATTTCCCAGTCGAATATGACTATGTAGCGAATGAGGTCAGAGGCGTTGATCCTGACATACTGTACGAAATCCTCTATTCAGAAGTCGCACCGGTGTGTTTCACCAATCTGGTGGCCGCGGTGCCCCCAGTATGGACGGGCTTCGATCCCGACATACTTAGAGAATCGATAGAGGAAAGGCTGGCGGCAAGAGAATGTAATTGGTTTCGCCGGCAGTTCGATAAAGTGCTGGTTCGCTGGCTGAAATACAACTACGCCTACATCTGGAAGGAAATCGCCAGCAGGCTGTGAGCTTGCAGTGAGGGTTTTAGATTTCTTCGATTTTAAGCTTGAAGAAAAAAAGGCACCGTCCTCGCGGGATACGACGGCCATCGTGGATGGTTGTATTCGGTTGCGGTGCATCCATCACATCGCAGAAAAAGCATCGGGGTAAAACTGGTCCGTCATGCAGAGGGCGCCTTGACGGCGCGAGGGTGCATGAAAATCAACCTGCAAATTGTCAGCGCAAATGAAGGCGTCAAAACCTTCTACGAATCTCTGGGCTACTCGACCGAGCCACGCATCAGCATGGGGAAAAAAATCGAATCGAATATCGTGATACCTGAAGGGTAGTCCTGAGGGATGTCCGCTATAGGATGTGGATTCAACTGGTCGATGCAACACAACTAAATTCTGAGTTCACACTCCGATCAGTTCCAGTGTGCGCTGATCGCTGAATTTGCATATGACCATCGTCACGATGATTCCTAATGGGCGAGCTGTTTTGATAGGGCAGGGTGCCGATGAGTTCGTAAGCGCCGGGCCAACACACCCTCCTGAGTCCAAACCTCAGTGAAGCACACAGTAGTGCCCCCAGCGTTGGGATCAGAACGAGATGTTGGCTGAGTGGTTAGGTCAATGCATCACCAGTTCATAATCATCGGCAATCCTGGACGGAAATCGTGTGTCTGGCCGCTTA
This sequence comes from Pseudomonas sp. B21-015, assembly GCF_024749285.1. NCBI lineage: Bacteria > Pseudomonadati > Pseudomonadota > Gammaproteobacteria > Pseudomonadales > Pseudomonadaceae > Pseudomonas > Pseudomonas sp. B21-015. Next base: position 5,635,243 of record NZ_CP087196.1, on the reverse strand, counting down.
CGCCATGATCGATTTCCAATACGACCAGATGCTCATCACCATGAACAATTTCAAATCCTTTCAGCTGGTTTGCGCAGTTGGCAGGGGTAGAAAAAGCTTGGCTGTTGGGGGTGGTAACTTGCACAGATGTAATGTCGCGAAAGCCGTTGGGATGTTCAAACGGCTGCGCTCGTTCAATCGGAGCCTCATCTGGTCTCTTGGCAAACGAAAGAAAAAACCACATCGGTTCGGATATAGGCGCATGTCCCACGTCGACTTTCAGGGTAGCTGGTAAGTAAACAGGTCGATATTCCCAAACCGGAAACATTGGCTTCTCGCCTACGGTGGATGGTCTGAAGCAAATTCCAAAGGGCGCGGCGACTCCATCTGCGCACTTGAGGCGGTCAAAGAGTTGGGTTGGCGCTGTTAATGGACTTTGAGCTTCTAACTCATCGGTGAGATGTAAAAGCTCAATGAAAGAATTTCGGAAGAAAAACCTTCTATTGGCAGTGCCTTGGCCTGGGTGTACGTTTGGTGTCCCTTCAGCAAGCCCGAGAGCTTTCAGTGCGTCAGCGCCTCGACCGTCATCATTCACACAGATAAAAATGTGATCTATTTCCATCGTTAATTCCCTTTAATCCTGTGATTTGATTGCCTAATTATTCGGTAACAGGTCAGCAACTTCACTCGCCTGCTGCGTCGGCAGGCGCGTGAGAACGTCTTTCAGGTAAGCATACGGATCATGGCCATTGAGCCGTGCCGACTGGATCAAACTCATGATCGCAGCCGCACGTTTACCACTGCGTAATAAGCCCGCAAACAGCCAGTTCGAACGCCCAAGAGCCTACGGCCGAATTTTATTCTCGCACCAGCTATTATCGATGGGTACAGCGCCGTCATAGAGATAGCGCGTCAGCGCTATCCAGCGTTTGAGGCTGTAATCCAAGGCCTTGGCGATGGCCAAAAAAACGGGGCCAGACCACGATTAATTCAGTACCGGCATGATCATCCAATCGTGTCCTGCTCCTGAACACTCTACGGCAGCTCCCATCGCACCTCACTCACCACGTCGCCCGATCCAGTGACGAACCCACCGTCAAATCGGTAATCAGCGTCGTCTGTAACCTCTCTTCAAACAGCGCAAGCCCAGCCGCCAGGCAGCAGGTCTCCGGGCAGGGTTCCGATGAGTGCCTGGATACCGTCGATGAGCCATTGGGAAGGGGCGAAGCTGGGTTGCATGTCGATGATCAGAAGGGCTTGGCGCAGGGCATTTCCGAGGGCGGTCGCGGCGGCGGTTGCATTTTTGGCCGCGGGGGATTTGTGCTGGTCTGGTTGGCCTCTTCGCGGGTAAGCCCGCTCCCACAGGGGGGGGAGCCATCGATTGCCAAACCCCAGATGCAACAAAGCCCGCACTTGGCGGGCCTTGTCGTTTTCGGATTGGTGGAGCCGGGGGGATTTGAACCCCCGTCCGCCAGTACTCCGCTGTCGGTACTACATGCGTAGCCGTGTCTATTAAGTTAACCCTCAGCGACCCGACGGGCAGGGTGCTTTGGGCGAGTTGTGTAAGTTTTAGCCGCTTCGTCCACAACGTACTGCACGGCGATTCTGTTCTATATGACAATCACTTTGGGTTTACAGACATCCCCTGGTGATTGCTGGACCCGAAGGTACCAGAAGCTCAGGATCTAAGGCTGCTTACGCAGCGAGAGAGAATTCCTGGCCGTAGGTTTCGTCATTGGCAACTATAAGTAGTTGCAACAGTGGATTTACGAGTTCTGTTACCAACTCGGCATGCACCTAAAGTTTCGCAACCGGCGTCGAATCCTAAACGGCCCCGAACCTGCTGTGTGTAACCAGCAGGTAAGCGCAGTGTACGCCAATGCGCGCGGCGAGTCGACCTTCTGTCCTTACCTGAACGTCAGGGCCGACGCCGGATTGGCTCTGGCCCGGCCCTAATGGCTATTCATGTGGCTTTGAATGTCCTGAAGCGCTTGCTGCGTCAGGGAAACACACTCTCTGTCGTTGTTGGAGGCGTGGGCGGCCTTGGCTTGTTCGGCTTTGGTGATGACGACACCTTTGGTGGCGGCGTCCAGCGTGGTGGCGCTGGACAGTTTGCTATTGACCTCCTGGAGCTTCATTACGCATTGGTCGCTGTCGTTTGATGCGTATGCGGAGGAGGCCAGCATTGTTGCAGCGATGAGCAGTCCAGCCAGGGCGGAACGCTTCATGGGTATCTCCTGGAACGGGGGTGGGATTGGGCCACGCTGATTGGGGCTTAACAAATGGACTGTGACGGCGTGCAAGGGTTCTATTTTCGCTTGCGACGGAGTGAAAGATTTTTCCGGGAGGTGGATGCGAAAAAGAGGCAAAAATGACTGGTGCCAGTCAGTTAAGACGCGCAACTTGTGGGAGCGAGCCTGCTCGCGATGACGGCGGTACATTCAGCATCTATGTTGCCTGACCCGCCGCTATCGCGAGCAGGCTCGCTCCCACAGGGACTGCGGTGCCCTTTCTGACTGGCATTAGCCAAAACGCGCTTCTTTTGGTGCCTCGGTGTCAGACCGCTCTGGCCTGGGTGACCCGGTCCACGAGGTAGACCAGCCCGTGGTAGTCGATCCCACCGTGTTGCGTCAGACCAATCTCACAGGTGCGGCTGGTGGAAATCCCTTCGCTGCATTGCTGTACCGCGTCTTTCAGTGTGCGTAACGAATGGGCGTTCAATTCCGGCGTGGTAAAGCCCTTGTCGCCGGCAAATCCGCAACAGTGAATGCCTTCCGGAATGACCACGTTGTTACTGCACTTGCGCGCAAGATCGATCAACGCCTGGCTCTCGCCAAGATGTTGAGTGCTGCAGGTGACATGCACCGCGATCGGCGCTTCCTGGGGTGTGAAATCGAGACGATCCATCAAGTGAGTACGGATGAACCGCACCGGGTCGTACAGGTCCAGTCGAACATCGCCCAGGTCTTGAACCAGCCGCAAGGTACAGGGGCTGGTATCGCAATAGATCGGGTCGAGCCCGCCGCGGCTGGCGTGCAGTAGCGCGCCGATCAGTTCCTGGCGTTTGTGTTCGGCCTGTTCGGCGTAGCCTTTGGAGGCGAATGGCTGACCGCAGCAGAGGTTGTCCTGATTGTCTGGAAAGACGACCTGGTAACCGGCCTTTTCCAGCAGGCCACGGGTTTTGTCGTACAGCGACATTTGCTCTTTATCACCCGCCGCCGGGCCCATGACCCGCGACACGCAAGCCGCCAGGTACACCACCCGAGGTCGCTCATCCGATACCGTCGGGCTGAAGCGAATGGCCCTTTCCGGCTGTGGCATGGCGTTGGTCCATTGCGGGACCTGGCCTTTGGATAAGCGCGTCAATGTTGCCGACAGCTTTGCCAAACGTGGCGCCCCCAACAGCATCCGCGCACCGTTGGCCACATGCAGGGTGAACCGCGCGCCTTGCAACGCAGTGGCGAAATTGCCTTCAATCCAGTTGGCAGTTTTCGTATGGGTTGCCTTACGGCCACGGAGCTTTTTCACCAGCTCGCCGGTGTTGATGCCTACAGGGCAACGTTGTGCACACAGGCCTGTGGCGGCGCAGGTATCGATGCCCTGATATTCGTAGGCCTGTTCCAGTTCGGCGGTGTCTATGCCGGCGCGTTGCTTCGCCTGGATGTCGCGCCAGATCACGATGCGCTGGCGTGGGCTCAAGGTTAGGCCTTTGGACGGGCACACCGGTTCGCAAAAGCCACACTCAATGCACTTATCCACAATCTCATCGGCGGCGGGCAGCGGTTTCAGGTGTTTGAGGTGGATCTGCGGATCGTCGCTGAGCACCACGTCCGGGTTGAGAATGCCGTTGGGGTCGAGCAGGCGTTTGAGCTGCCACATCAACTGGTAGGCGTCGCGGCCCCATTCCAGTTCGACAAAGGGCGCCATGTTACGACCGGTGCCGTGTTCGGCCTTCAGCGAGCCACCGAATTCAACGGCCACCAACTGCGCCACGTCGTCCATGAACGCCTGGTAGCGTGCGACTTCTTCCGCGCTGTTGAAGCCTTGGGTGAAGACGAAGTGCAGATTGCCTTCCAGGGCGTGTCCGAAAAGGATCGCTTCGTCGTAGTGATGTTTGTCGAACAGCTCAATCAAGCGGTTGACGCCGCTGGCCAGTTGTTCGACCGGGAAGGTCACGTCTTCGATGATCACCGTGGTGCCGGTTTTGCGCACCGCGCCGACGGCAGGGAAGGTGTCCTTGCGGATCGCCCAGAGGCGGGCGTTTTCCACAGGGTCTTCGGTGAAGTCGACTTGTTTCTCTACCGGGAAACTCGTCAGTGACGCCATGATTTGCGTCAGTTGTTCCTGCAGCAAAGTGGAAGAGGCGGCGCGGGATTCGATCAGCAGGGCGCAGGCATTGGTCGACAGTTGTTGTACGAAAGCCGGCATGCCGGGCTTGTCCTGCACTGAGCGCAGGCTGCGACGGTCCAGCAACTCCACGGCCGACACCGGTTGGCTTTTCAGCACGGTGACGGCGTTGCAGCAGGTTTCCACATCCGGGAACACGATCAGCGCCGACGCCTTGTTCGGGTGGTCGATCACTGTGTCGTAGGTCACCGCACTGATGAACCCGAGGGTGCCTTCGGAGCCCACCAGCAAGTGGCTCAAGATATCCACAGGCTCGTCGAAATCCACCAGGGCATTGAGTGACAGGCCAGTGGTATTTTTCAGACGGTATTTGTGGCGAATTCTCGCAGCCAGTTCGACATTGGCGCGGGTCTCGCGGCTCAGCGTCGCCAGACGCTCCAGCAGTTCGGCGTGGCTCTCTCGGAATGCCGCAACACTTGTGGTGTCTTCGGTATCAAGACGGCTGCCATCCGCCAGCACCAGACGAATCCCGGCCAGGGTGTGATAGGTGTTCTGCGCCGTGCCGCAGCACATGCCGCTGGCATTGTTGGCGACGATGCCGCCGATTTTGCAGGCGTTGATCGACGCAGGATCCGGACCGATCTTGCGTCCGAACGGTGCCAGCCAGGCGTTGGCCTGGGCGCCGATCACGCCCGGTTGCAGACGTATTTGCGTGCCCTGGCCACGGATCTCGCGACCGTTCCAGTTATCCCCCAACACGATCAGCACCGAATCACTGATGGCCTGGCCAGACAGGCTGGTACCGGCGGCGCGGAAGGTCACCGGGACCTGGTCCCGTTGCGCCAGTTTGAGCAGCGCCACCACTTCATCTTCGGATTCGACGCGAATCACCAGTTTCGGAATCAGCCGGTAGAAACTGGCGTCGGTGCCGAAGGCCAGGGTCGACAGCGGGTCGTCGAAACGTCGCGTTTGAGGAATCAGTTGCTGCGCATCGCGCAGGAAAGCCGCCGGTAGACTCATTGGTCCTCCAGAATCAGAACCACCAGGTCTTTCGGGCCGTGGGCGCCGTAAGCCAGCACTTGCTCGATGTCGGCGGTCTTCGACGGGCCGGACACCAGCAAGGCGTTGGTCGGCATGCCTTGGGCCCATTCGAATTCCTGCTGCACCTGATAGAAGTTGTCGCGGATTTCACTGGCCTTGAGCAGGGCGAAATGCACCGGCGGCACCAGGCTCATCAGACGCGGTTCTTCCCGCGTCGGCCAGAGAATCAGGCTACCGGTCGCGGCGATCGCGCCGAGGGTGGTGGTCAGGCTGGCCGGTGTGTCATTGAACAACTCGGCTTTCCATTCCTCGACCGGACGGTCGTAGGCTTTGAGCGCTGGCAGGCCAGGATTTTTCGCCCAATGCTGAGTGACACGTTGACCGTGAGGTGTCGTCGGCGCAATCAACAGGCTCGGCAACTGGCGATCCTGCAGCAGTTGCGCCAGTAATTCGGGCCAGCCTTCTTTGGAGGTCAGATGGATTTCGGTGTGCACCGCTTCCATCAGTTTGCGCAGTTGCGGGATGCGTTGCTCTGGCGTGTAGGTGTAGGGCTCGGTCAGCAGTTCGACATCGAAGTTGTCAGCCACCGGCGTGGTGCCCGTCAGACTGTTGCGCAACTTGGCGAGGATGTTTTGCTTGGCGTTCATCAACGGTCTCCCTGTTTGGCCAGATGCTCGCGGGCCATGTCATGCAGTGAGCGGGCCGCGGGTTTCGGTGCGCTGTGGTTTTGGGTCCACGGGCCGACATTGCTCGGCGTCATCGCTCGCAGGCGGGTGGCGAAGAAACCGAACAGGCGATAAAGCGTTGGCGAACTGTTGAGCTTCGCCCAGGCGTTCCAGATAAACCGTTCTTTGCGCGAATACTTGCTGCCCTGACCGCGCATCACTTGATGCGGGCTGTCCGGGGCTTTGACGTTTTCTTCCCGTAGGCGACGCAGCAATGCGGGGATCGGAATTTTTACCGGGCAGACTTCACCGCAAGCGCCGCACAGCGAAGACGTACTCGGGTGGTCGGGGACTTTCGCCAGGCCCACCATGTGCGGGGTGATGATTTTTCCGATAGGCCCAGGGTAAACCTCGCCGTAGGCATGGCCGCCGATTCGGGTGTAGACCGGGCAATGATTCATACAGGCGCCGCAGCGGATGCAGTTCAGGGTCTGGCGCAATTCGCTGTCGGCAAACGCCTGGCTGCGACCATTGTCGAGCAGTACCAGGTGCACTTCCTGAGGGCCGTCGAGCTCATGTTCCTTGCGCGGGCCGGAGATCATGTTGACGTAGGTGGTGATCGGGATGCCCAGGGCCGAGCGGGTCAGTAGCGACAAGAGCGGCACCACGTCGCGCAGGTTTTCCACGACTTTTTCGATACCGGTGACGGCGATGTGCACCGGCGGTACCGTGGTGGTCATGCGCCCGTTGCCTTCGTTTTCCACCAGCAGCAGGGTGCCGGTTTCGGCCACGGCGAAGTTGACGCCGGAGACGCCGATGTCCGCTTCGAAGAATTTCTGCCGCAAGACTTTGCGACCGATCTGAATGAGTTGGTCAACGTCCTTGGTGTACTCCACGCCAAGTTTGTCGTGGAACAAGGACGCGACCTGACCGGCATTCTTGTGGATCGCCGGCATAATGATGTGTGAAGGCTTCTCGTGGTCGAGCTGGACGATGTATTCGCCCATGTCCGACTCCAGGCATTCAATGCCTTGAGCTTCGAGGACATGGTTCATCTCCATCTCTTCGCTGACCATCGATTTGCCCTTGATCACTTGCCGCCCCTCGTGAGCGCGGATGATCGATAAGACGATGCCATTGGCTTCGTCCACCGTTTCCGCCCAGTGCACTGTCACACCGTTGCGGGTCAGGCTCTGTTCAAGCTGCTCGAGCAGGTCGGGTAACTTGGATAATGCACGGGCGCGGACCGCATTGCCCAGCGCTCGCAAATGTTCTCTTTCATGGGCATCGCTGAAAGACGCTGCCCGTTTGCTCATCAGTGAGTCCATCGCCGTGCGAAAGTTGTTTCGCAATTGCGTGTCAGCCAAAGCCTTGTGAGCCCGGCTGCGGAAATCTTCTTCTACGGCGACCGTAGGAATAATCGTGGAGCTGCTCATCGGGCACCTCCGGTTCGCTGCCAAAGGAAGCTGGCCAGATGCTGACCGCGCAACGCTTCCTGCTGTTTCTCCAGCGAGCCGTTGATGTTCATCAGGCAACCGCAATCGGCACTGAGTACCTTGTGCGCACCGGATTCCTTCAACGCGCGGGTCTTGTCAGCCACCATCGCGCCGGAAATATCTGGCATACGGACGCTGAAAGTCCCACCAAAGCCACAGCATTCACTTTCGTGGCTGTGGTCGACTCGCTCCACATTGCTCAGCTGCGCCAACAACTCACGGCCATGCAGGTGGGTGTTCATTTCACGGCGTGCCGAGCACGACGTGTGCAACGCCACTTTCACCGGTTCGCCGCTGTCCTTGAGTTGCACCTTGCAGACAAACAGCAGGAACTCGGCAAGTTCGTAAGTTCGTGCCGCGAGGGCCTGAACCTGTTTCAGCGTTTGCGGCTCGTCCTTGAACAAGTCGGCATAGTGTTCGCGCAACATGCCCGCGCAAGAGCCCGACGGCACCACCACCGGATAATCCCCGGCAAACAATGCCAGTTGCGAGCGCGCCACGGTCCGGGCCTGTTCGGTGTAACCCGAGGTGTAGGCCGGTTGCCCGCAGCAGCTCTGCCCTTGCGGGTATTCGACACGAATGCCCTCGCGTTCCAGCAGGTGGATCGCGTCCATCCCGGCTTCGGGGTAGAACAGATCCACCACGCAGGTTCCGAACAGGTAAACCCGTGACGGTTTTTCGCTGGGGTATTGCCGAGGTTCGGGCAGTGGTGGGGCGACGCGGGTCGCGTTCGGCACGGCGTTGTAAAAAAGCTCGCTCATCAGGTGTGTCTCCGGGTGGTCCCGGTTATCCGTCCGCTGAGGCTGCTGAATATAGAGAGGGAAGCTTTCAGCAGCCTTGCAGACCCGGTTGTGAATAGCTGACGCCGGGGGCGTAATCCGGCATCGGTTTTTTCCATGTCGTGTGTAGTGCTTAGTGCACCAGCATGCCGGTGAACCAGTAAGCCTGGGCCAAGGTGATCAGGCCGACGATCGTTGCAAAGAATAGGCTGTGCTTGAGGGTGAAGCGGAACAGATCCGATTCCTTGCCCACCAGCCCGGTCGCGGCGCAAGCCACGGCGATCGATTGCGGCGAGATCATCTTGCCGGTCACCCCGCCGCTGGTGTTCGCCGCCACCAGCAAGGTGTCGTTGACGCCGATCTGGTGCGCGGTGGTCGCTTGCAGCGAACTGAACAGCGCGTTGGATGAGGTATCGGAGCCGGTCAGGAACACACCGAGCCAGCCGAGGAATGGCGAGAAGAACGGGAACGCCGCGCCGGTGCCTGCCAATACCAGAGCCATGGTCGACGACATGCCCGAGTAGTTGGTGACGAAGGCGAACGCCAGCACCATGCCGATGGACAAAATCGGCCAGCGCAGTTCGTAGAACGTCTCTTTTAAAGTGGTAAGACCAGTTTTGAAATTGATCTTCAGCACCAGCATCGAGATCAGCGCGGAGAAGAAAATGGCCGTGCCGGTCGCGGAAACCGGATCAAGTTTGAACACCGCCGGCATCGCCGTCGGGGCGGTCACGATCGGTGCGATCTTGATCACCATTTGATCCAGGTGCGGGATCGCGAAGTTGAACACCCAGCCATACATCGAGCCACCTGCGGCGAACATGGCCTTGAACGGTTTCAGCGTCCAGATTGTGACCAGTACGGTGAGGATCAGGAACGGCGACCAGGCTTTGAAAATTTCCCCCAGGCTGTAAGGCGAAGCCACGGTGGTGCGCGGTTGGCCGAAACCACCGGCGCTGGACACCACGGAAGCCGAGACGGCGCCGACGATGTGTGCACCTGCGGCGCGTTTTGGCTGCCAGACTTTCAGGAACAGGGTCAGAGAAATCAGGCTGACCAGCGCCGAGGTGATGTCCGGCAACTCCGGGCCAATGAAGTTTGAAGTGAAGTATTGGGTGACGGCAAAGCTCAAACCGGCCACCAGTGCGGCAGGCCAGGTTTCCCGAACGCCACGCAGGCCGTCCATCATGAACACCAGCCAGAACGGCACGAACACCGACAGCAATGGCAGTTGCCGACCGGCCATGGCGCCAATCTTGAACGCGTCGATACCGGTGACTTGCCCGGCGACGATGATCGGAATCCCCAATGCGCCAAAGGCCACCGGCGCGGTGTTGGCGATCAAACACAGGCCTGCGGCGTACAGCGGGTTGAAACCCAGGCCAACCAGCAGCGCGGCGGTAATCGCTACTGGTGCGCCGAAACCGGCGGCACCTTCCAGAAACGCGCCGAAGCAGAAGCCGATCAGCAGCACCTGCAGGCGTTGGTCGTCGGTGATCGACAGCACCGAGCTGCGGATCACTTCGAACTGGCCACTTTTGACCGTCAGTTTGTAGAGAAACACCGCAGCCACGATGATCCAGGCAATCGGCCACAAGCCGTAGGCGAAGCCATATCCGGCGGCGGCGAAAGCCATGTCGACCGGCATCTGGAACGCGAAGATTGCCACGGCAATCGACAGCGTCAGGGTGATGCTGCCGGCCACGTGACCTTTGAGGCGGAACACGGCCAAGGCCAGGAAGAAAAATACGATGGGGATGACGGCCGCGAGTGCGGACACGCCGAGACTGCCGAGCGGGCTGTAGAGCTGTTGCCAGGTTTGCATATGGGGTGGCCCCTAATTGTTGTTGGTCAGGCACTGGTCAGCGTTCTTGGATAATTGGTAATACCAATTTACAATCGCTGTTGGCTAGGGTAAAAGCCTTGGAGGCGGTGTGTCAATTTGCCGCCCTAAAACTTTTGTCGAATGAGCGGTGCAGAGAGCATCTGATCTGTTCGATCAAGCGTCGTCTGGTAGGTGCTGGCGCAGCGCCGATAGGCCAGAATAGAGAGCCCGGCGAGCCGCCGGGATCGTGGAGAATTGAGTCATGGGGTTTGATCAGATTCGGCAGCGCCGTTTGTCTGACGATATTGTCGAGCAACTCGAGGGGATGATTCTCGAGGGCACCTTGAAGGCTGGCGAACGCCTGCCGGCGGAGCGTGCGTTGGCCGAGCAGTTCGGCGTGTCACGTCCTTCGTTGCGCGAGGCGATTCAGAAACTGGTGGCCAAAGGGCTGCTGGTCAGTCGTCAGGGCGGCGGCAATTATGTGGTGGAATCCCTGGGCTCGACGTTCAGCGATCCACTGCTGCATCTGCTGGAAAGCAACCCCGAGGCCCAGCGCGATTTGCTGGAGTTTCGCCATACCCTGGAAGCGTCCTGTGCTTATTACGCGGCATTGCGCGCCACCGACGTCGATCGCGAACGGCTGACGGCGGCGTTCGATGAATTGCAGGACTGCTATTCACGTCACGATGAAGTGAGCCGGGCGGAAGAGGGCACAGCGGATGCAAATTTTCACTTGGCGATCGCCGAGGCCAGTCATAACGCAGTGTTGCTGCACACCATCCGCGGGCTGTTCGATCTACTCAAGCGCAACGTGGTGACCAACATTGGCGGCATGTACAAGCAACGTTCTGAAACCCGCGACATGCTGATCGCACAGCATCGGGAGTTGTACCTGGCGATTATCGAAGGCAGGGCAGAGCAGGCGCGGGAAGTTTCCAGTCGGCACATTCTGTATGTGCAGGAAGTGCTGGAAGAGGTGCGTCAGGAAGTGCAGCGAATGGCTCGGGCCGAGCGGCGCAAGGGGATGTAGTCAGTTTATTGTGGCGAGGGAGCTTGCTCCCGCTGGGGCGCGAAGCGGCCCCCGGGCCAGCACACCGTTAAGCAGATCGTTTACGACTGCTTCGCAGCCGAGCGGGAGCAAGCTCCCTCGCCACAAAAGCCGCGATCAGGCCGAAAGATTAATCTTCCTTGCCCTTGTTCCGCACCGCACGCTGCAATTCACGACCGGCGTCGCGCTCGCGTTCGGTATCACGCTTGTCGTATTCCTTCTTGCCCTTGCCCAGAGCGATCTCGCACTTGACCATGTGCTTGCTCCAGTACCAGGACAGGCACACGCAGGCGTAGCCTTTTTGTTGCACGGCCGCGGCCAGCTTCTCCAGCTCGCGCCGGTTCAGCAGCAACTTTCGGGTGCGGACCGGATCGGCAATGACGTGGGTGCTGGCGGTCGTCAGGGGCGTGATGTGGCTACCGAGCAGCCAGGCTTCGCCATCCTTGAGCAGTACGTAACTGTCAACCAGTTGTAGCTTGCTTGCCCGCAGACTTTTTACTTCCCAGCCGGCCAGGACCAGACCAGCCTCGAACCGATGTTCGATGAAGTAATCGTGTCGCGCCTTTTTGTTTTGCGCGATGGTCCCTGTTGGGTGTTTCTTCTGTTTAGCCATAGGGGCGGCATTATAGGGAGTTGCACGCGAGTCGGCTACGGTATCGCTACGTGCTTGAGCAGGTTGATTGAATCCCGGACAATGCGGCCTCTTTTTTGAACGCTTGGGCGTGATAACGATGTCGACAGACAAGGTTTCTGTCCACGGCAGTTGGGCTAGCCGCTGGGTCTTCATACTCGCCGCGACCGGTTCGGCCGTGGGGTTGGGTAGTATCTGGAAATTCCCTTACATGGTCGGCGTCTACGGTGGCGGAGCCTTCGTGCTGATGTTCCTGGCCTGTATCGCGCTGATCGGTATGCCCGTGATGCTGGCCGAAACCCTGATCGGCCGCCGCGCACGGCAGAGCCCGGCCAATGCCTTGAAGGTTCTGGCGCTGGAAGCGGGGCATTCGGCGAAGTGGTCCTGGGGCGCATTTGCCGGGATGATCACGGCGTTGCTGATCCTGTCTTTCTATAGTGTGGTCGGCGGTTGGTCGCTGGATTACATCATTGATATGGGGCGTGGCGATTTCCAGGGTGTGACGGCAGGCGAGGTCGGCGCGTATTTCGGCAATGTGATCGCCGATCCGTGGCGTCTGACACTTTGGCACACGATTTTCATGCTCCTCTCCGCGGTGGTGATTGCCAAAGGCGTGGTCGCAGGGCTGGAGCGCAGCCTGCGGATCATGATGCCGCTGCTGTTCGTGATGGTGATTGTCCTGCTGGGTTACAGCATGACCACGGGTCACTTCATGGAGGGCGTGCATTTCATGTTCGACTTCCACCCGGACAAGGTGCTTGATGGCTTGCTGCCTGCCATGGGGCACGCGTTCTTCTCCCTGAGCGTGGGCGTCGGCTCGATCATGATCTACGGCGCCTACATGCCGAAGCATTCGTCTATTTCCGGAACCATCGTCGGTGTGGCGCTGCTCGACACCTTCGTTTCGCTGTTGGCCGGCCTGGCATTGTTTCCGATTGTGTTCGCTGCTGGCCTGAACCCGAGTGAAGGCCCAGGCCTGATGTTCGTCAGCCTGCCATTTGCCTTTGGTAACGTAGCGTTCGGCCAGTTGATGGGCGTAGTGTTCTTCGTGCTGGTAGCGATTGCGGCCTGGAGTTCGGCGATTTCCCTGCTCGAGCCGATGGTGGCTTACCTGGTTGAACGCACGAAGATCAGCCGCGCCTGGGTCACCTTCTGGCTGGCATTCATCTGCTGGTTCGTCGGTCTGGGTACTGTGTTTTCCTTCAATATCTGGAAGGAAGCCAAGTTTTTCGTGAACGAAGGCGGGATGTTCCATCTCTACCAATGGGGAGTCGCCGGTGGTCTCGACTTCTTTGGTGTGATCGACTTCTTCACCTCGCGGATCATGCTGCCACTCGGTGGTTTGTGTTTCGTGGTGTTTGCGGGTTGGGTGATGGGGCGTGAAGCGGTGCGCGACGAGTTGTCGATCCGCAGTCCGGTATTGTTCGCCCTGTCCCTGTTCTTGATGCGCTATGTGGCGCCCATCGGCATTCTTGTAGTGTTTGCCGCCCAGTTGTGGAAGTAACGCTGACATGACGACACACATTCAACGTTCGGCCCTGCTGCCGTATCCGGCACAAGCGCTTTATGACTTGGTCAATGACGTGGCTCGCTATCCGGAATTCCTGCCGTGGTGCTCGTCGGCCGAAGTTCTGGAAAGCTCTCCTGAGTTCATGCGCGCCAGCGTCGGCGTGGCCAAGGGTGGTCTCAGTCAGCATTTCGTGACGCGCAACACCCTGGTGCCCGGGCGTTCGATCGAGATGAACCTCGAGGAAGGTCCGTTCAGCCAGTTGCACGGCGTCTGGGTGTTCAAGCCGTTGGGCGAGAAAGCCTGCAAGATCAGTCTGGATTTGTCGTTCGACTACTCGGGGCCGCTGGTGCGTGCGACGTTGGGGCCTCTGTTTAATCAGGCGGCGAATACGCTGATGGACGCGTTTTGCCAACGTGCGAAGCAGATGCATGGTTGAGGTCGTGATCAAGGTCGAAGTGGTGTATGCCGCCGTTGACCGTCAGGTGCTGCTGACCGTAACGGTGCCAGTGGGCGCAACGGTACGGGATGCGTTGCTCAAATCCGGCCTCAACAGCGAATTCCCTGAGGTGGATCTGGCCAGTTGTCCGGTTGGGATCTTTGGCAAAGTGATCGCTGAGCCGGCCATTCGAGCGGTTCAGGCAGGGGACCGCATCGAGATTTATCGGCCGCTACTCGCCGATCCGAAAGAAGTGCGCCGGTTGCGTGCCGCCAAAGCGGCCGAGGCAAAAGCCCGGAATCAGTGATTCGGCTAAATGCCAGGCGATAAAAAACCCGGACATGCCGGGTTTTTTATGCGTCGCAAATTATTGCGGCGAGGTTTCCAGCGGTTCTGGCGTCGGGACTGGAACGGTTTCTACGTTGTCCACATCCTTCTGGATCTGGTCCAGCAACGAACCTGGCTTGACCGGTTTTTCTGGCTTCGACTTTTCGGCGTTTTCTGCAGGCGCGCTCACGGTAGTGCCGCTGTCCTTGCCGAGAATGGCCTCGTCGCGGCTCACGCCTGGCATGAAGTCGCCAGAGAGGCTGACAAGTTGGTCATTTGGGTTGAAGATAACGCTAATGCGTTCCTGTTGGCGTTCACCGCCACCCGGTTGCAGGCTATACAGATAATCCCAGCGATCGGCATGGAACGTGTCGGTCAGCAGAGGGTTGCCCATGATAAACCGTACTTGCCGGCGGGTCATTCCCGGGCGTAACTGGTCTATCATGTCCTGCGTGACGACATTGCCCTGCTGGATGTCGATTTTGTAAACCCCGGGGAATGAACAACCGGCGAGTGCGAGCAGTCCCACAAAGGTGAAACTGGTTAGCAAGAGCTTGGTGTTTTGCATCGGTGGGCGACTTCCACTATCTTGGCTGGGACAACGTAAACGCCGATCATACCCGCATTAAGAGAAGCTGCGAAGCAGCATCGCGAGAAAGCTGACCATGGTTGAAAATAGCGAACTACGCAAAGCCGGCCTCAAAGTGACCCTTCCACGGGTCAAAATTCTGCAAATGCTCGATTCCGCCGAGCAACGCCACATGAGTGCCGAGGACGTCTACAAGGCGCTGATGGAGGCTGGTGAGGACGTCGGTCTGGCCACGGTTTACCGTGTTCTGACCCAGTTCGAGGCAGCTGGCCTTGTGGTGCGGCACAACTTCGACGGAGGCCATGCGGTCTTCGAGCTGGACGATGGCAAGCATCACGACCATATGGTCAACGTCGAAACCAGCGAAGTGATCGAATTCTTCGACGAAGAAATCGAGCGGCTGCAGAAAGCCATCGTCGACAAGTATGGCTTCGAGATGGTTGATCACAATCTTGTACTGTACGTGCGCAAGAAAAAGTAAGCATGTCGCGCGAACTTCAGGTTCGCGAAACGAGCGAAGGCGACCCCAGGGTCGCCTTCGTGCTTTCTACCGTTCTTAGATTTTCGCGGTAACGACCATTTTCTTCGCGTGTGCCAGGGACTCCTTGGTGAGGTCGATGCCGCCCAGCATCCGCGCCACTTCTTCCACACGATCATTCTTGCTCAGCTTGGAGACGGCCGTATGCGTGGCCTCTTCACCGCGGACCTTGTGCACAAATAGATGTTGATGCCCTTGCGCTGCCACTTGCGGCAAGTGAGTCACGGTCAGCACCTGTCCGCGCTCCCCGAGGCGTCGCAGCAACTGGCCGACAATCTCGGCGGTCGGGCCGCCAATGCCCACGTCCACTTCGTCGAACACCAGCGTCGGTACGCGCGAGGTCTGTGCAGTGATCACCTGAATGGCCAGGCTGATACGCGACAGCTCGCCACCCGATGCTACTTTTGCCAGGGCTTTCAAGGGTTGCCCCGGGTTGGCGCTCACCAATAGTTCTACCTGTTCGAGCCCGTTGGGCAGCAGTTCATCGCTGCTGTTGGGGCGCAGTTCGATGGTGAAGCGGCCACCGGGCATGCCCAGGCGCTGGATTTCCTGTTCCACGGCACTGGCCAGGCTGCTCGAGGCTTGATGGCGCAGGTCGCTCAGTGCCCGAGCTTTCTCCTGATAATGACGGGCGTAGGAGGCCAGCTCATCGCTCAGTCGTTCGATGGATTCATCGTTGGCATTCAGGGTTTCGATTTCATCGAGCAGCTTCTGCTGCATCTCGGCGACTTCGGTCGGCTGGATGCGGTGTTTGCGCGCCAGGGTGTAGATGGCATCGAGGCGCTCTTCCAGGTATTGAAGGCGGGCTGGGTCAGCGTCGAAATTGTCGAGAAAACGGTTCAGCTCGCCCACGGCTTCTTCAACCTGAATCTGCGCGCTGGTCAGCAGGCTGCTGGCTTCGCCCAGGGCGCCGATCGAATTGTTTACGCTCGACAAGCGGTTGAGGCTGGCGGTGAGTGCGTTCAATACATTGCCAGAATCGCTTTCGCTGCATTGTTCGACCACTTGCCGGCAAATGCCCAGCAGGGTTTCGGCGTTGGTCAGGTTCTTGTGTTCCTGTTCCAACTGCTCCAGCTCGCTTTCGCCGAGGCCGAGGTTTTCCAGTTCTTCGAGTTGATAACTGAGCAACTGATGACGCGCGCGTTGCTCGTCACCGGAATTGGAGAGGCGTTCCAGTTCCTGGCGGGTCTGGCGCCAGCGTTGGGCGGCCAGCTGTACTTGGCGGGCCAGGTCCGTGGCACCGGCGTACTCGTCGAGCAGGCGGCGGTGGGTATCGGTTTTGAGCAGGGATTGGTGTTCGTGCTGGCTGTGGATATCGATCAACAGCTCGCCCAGGGCCTTCAGGTCACCGAGGGGGCAGGGGGTGCCATTGATATAGCCGCGCGATCGCCCTTCGGCGGTGATCACTCGGCGCAGGATGCACGGGCCGTCGTTCTCGAGGTCGCGCTCGGCCAGCCAGGCGCTGGCCTCCGGGATGTCGATCAGGTCGAAGGTGGCCAGGATATCGGCCTTGTCGGCGCCCGGGCGGACCACGCCGCTGTCGGCGCGATCGCCCAGGGTCAGGCCGAGGGCGTCGAGCATGATCGACTTGCCGGCGCCGGTTTCCCCTGTGATCACGCTCATCCCGCGATCGAGTTCGAGATCGAGATGTTCAACGATGGCGTAGTTGTGTACGGACAGGTGCACCAGCATAAAGGCCGCTCCCAGGCTTTAGGTCTGGTTATTTATACAGTGTTTTGTTTCTGGCTGACAATGCCCTCTCTTAGGTCGATTTGCTTGATTGAAAGAAATACTTAGTTCGCCTGGGAATGACAATGCAGCTGTTTTTTGTAGGGTCAATCATCAAACAGCCCTTGAAGCTGAATTTTACGGCCCCATATACCGGGGCAGAAGCGCGAGTTGAGCTCGCGGACGATATTGGAAGGAGAAATCTATGGCTGACGAACAGACAGTGGATACGCAAAATCTAGACGCCAACCAGGGCCCCGAGGCTTCGGGTGAAGACCTGGCGGCTCGTGTACAAGTGCTCGAAGAGCAATTGGCTGGTGCGCAGGATCAGGCTTTGCGTGTAGCCGCCGATCTGCAGAACGTCCGCCGTCGTGCCGAGCAGGACGTTGAGAAGGCCCACAAATTCGCGCTGGAGAAGTTCGCTGGCGACCTGCTGCCGATCATTGACAGCCTGGAACGTGGCCTGGAACTGTCCAACCCTGAAGACGAAAACATTCGTCCGATGCGCGAAGGGATCGAGCTGACCCTGAAAATGTTCCAGGACACCCTGAAACGCTATCACCTGGAAGCGATCGATCCTGAAGGCGAACCCTTCAATGCTTCGCATCATCAGGCAATGGCCATGCAGGAAAGCGCCGACGTCGAGCCAAACAGCGTACTCAAGGTGTTCCAGAAGGGTTACCAGCTCCACGGTCGCCTGCTGCGCCCGGCCATGGTTGTGGTCAGCAAGGCGCCTGCACCGGTTTCGCCTTCGATTGACGAGCAGGCTTGAAATTAGCCGCAAGGCCCCCATTTAGAAGTCAAGCGTTTAAGTGCTACCGCAGTCAGCCACCACTGCTGCGGCATCCAAATCCAAAGTTTCGGGAGAGTGAACATGGGCAAAATTATCGGTATCGACCTGGGGACTACCAACTCCTGCGTCTCCGTGCTGGAAAACGGCAAGGCCAAAGTTATTGAAAACGCTGAAGGCGCGCGTACCACGCCGTCGATCATCGCTTATGCCAACGACGGTGAAATCCTGGTTGGCCAGTCGGCCAAGCGTCAGGCCGTGACCAATCCGCATAACACCCTGTATGCGGTGAAGCGTCTGATCGGTCGTCGTTTCGACGAAGAAGTCGTACAGAAAGACATCCAGATGGTCCCTTACAAGATCGTCAAGGCTGACAACAGCGACGCCTGGGTTGAAGTGAACGGCCAGAAAATGGCACCGCCACAAATCTCGGCCGAAATTCTGAAGAAAATGAAGAAGACCGCCGAAGACTACCTCGGCGAGCCAGTGACCGAAGCGGTGATCACCGTTCCGGCCTACTTCAACGACAGCCAGCGCCAAGCCACCAAAGACGCCGGCCGCATCGCGGGCCTGGACGTAAAACGTATCATCAACGAACCAACCGCAGCTGCTCTGGCTTACGGTATGGACAAGGCCAAGGGCGATCACACCGTGATCGTTTACGACTTGGGCGGCGGTACTTTCGACGTTTCCGTGATCGAGATCGCTGAAGTCGATGGCGAGCACCAGTTCGAAGTGTTGGCCACTAACGGTGACACTTTCCTGGGCGGTGAAGACTTTGACATTCGTCTGATCGACTACCTCGTCGACGAATTCAAGAAAGAAAGCGGCATGAACCTCAAGGGTGACCCGCTGGCCATGCAGCGCCTGAAAGAAGCCGCTGAGAAAGCCAAGATCGAACTGTCCTCGAGCCAGTCGACCGACGTGAACCTGCCGTACATCACTGCAGACGCTACCGGTCCTAAGCACTTGAACGTGAAAATTTCCCGCGCCAAGCTCGAAGCGCTGGTTGAAGACCTGGTTCAACGCACCATCGAACCTTGCCGCATCGCCATGAAAGACGCCGGTATCGACGTTGGTTCGATCAACGACGTGATCCTGGTCGGCGGTCAGACCCGCATGCCACTGGTTCAGAAACTGGTGACCGACTTCTTCGGTAAAGAAGCACGTAAAGACGTCAACCCTGACGAAGCTGTTGCCATGGGTGCTGCTATCCAGGGCGCGGTATTGGCTGGTGACGTAAAAGACGTTCTGTTGCTCGACGTCAGCCCGCTGACTCTGGGTATCGAAACCATGGGCGGCGTGATGACCGCGCTGATCGAGAAAAACACCACGATTCCTACCAAGAAATCGCAAGTGTTCTCGACTGCCGACGACAATCAGGGCGCCGTGACCATTCACGTGCTGCAAGGTGAGCGCAAGCAAGCCGCACAGAACAAGTCCCTGGGCAAGTTCGACCTGGCCGAGATTCCACCAGCACCACGTGGCGTGCCACAAATCGAAGTGACCTTTGACATCGACGCCAACGGCATCCTGCACGTCGGCGCGAAAGACAAGGCTACCGGCAAGACTCAGTCGATCGTGATCAAGGCCAACTCCGGTCTGTCCGAGGAAGAAATTCAGCAGATGGTTCGCGATGCTGAAGTGAACGCTGAAGAAGACCGCAAGTTCGAAGAGCTGGCCAGCGCCCGTAATCAGGGCGATGCCTTGGTTCACTCGACGCGCAAAATGGTCGCCGATGCTGGCGATAAAGTAAGCGCTGAAGAGAAGACTGCAATCGAAGCTGCAGTGGTTGCCCTGGAAGCTGCCGTTAAAGGCGACGACAAGGCGGCTATCGAAGCCAAGGTTGAAGAGCTGTCCAAGGTCTCCGCGCCAGTGGCTCAGAAAATGTACGCCGATCAGGCTCAGCCAGCTGAAGGCGCGGCACCGCACGACGAAAAAGCTGAAAAAGCTGACGACGTCGTCGATGCCGAGTTCGAAGAAGTCAAAGACCACAAGTAAGTTGTTGGTCGCCCGGTTGACTGCCTTCAGGCGGTGACTGGTAGGATGTCGCCGCGCGGGAGCTTGCTCCCGCGTTGGCGTGTCTGGAGTAAGCGAATTTTTACAGCATGCGACAACGCTCGGATGCTGGCGGTACGGTCGGGAATGCTCCTGCTTTTCGGCCCACAGGTACCGCATCGAATCAAAGACCAGGATCGTTGAATTGACGTGAGTTGGGTCCGGGCCTGTATTGGGGCTCAACGAGTTTGGCGAGGCTCAGGAGAGGTTTGCCGGACGTCCTTAAGAGTGCAAAGACTTATGGCAAAGCGTGACTATTACGAAGTATTGGGTGTTGAGCGTGGTTCAAGCGAATCGGACCTGAAAAAGGCCTACCGTCGCCTGGCGATGAAGCACCACCCGGACCGTAATCCCGATGACAAAGCGTCGGAAGATATGTTCAAAGAGGCCAATGAGGCCTATGAAGTGCTGTCCGATTCCAGCAAGCGCGCAGCCTATGACCAATACGGTCATGCAGGTGTCGACCCAAGCATGGGTGGCGGCGGTGCCGGATTTGGCGGTCAGAACTTCTCCGACATCTTTGGCGATGTCTTCAGCGACTTCTTCGGTGGTGGTCGCGGCGGTGCCCGTGGTGGTGCCCAGCGCGGCAGCGATCTGCGTTACACCCTGGAGCTGAACCTGGAAGAGGCGGTGCGCGGCACGACCGTCAATATCCGCGTTCCGACGCTGGTCAACTGCAAGCCGTGCGACGGCTCGGGTGCCAAGAAAGGCTCTTCGCCGATCACTTGTCCGACCTGTGGCGGTATCGGTCAGGTGCGCATGCAGCAGGGCTTCTTCTCGGTGCAGCAAACCTGCCCGCGCTGCCATGGTCAGGGCAAGATCATCTCCGACCCATGCGATTCCTGCCGCGGCGAAGGCCGTGTCGAAGAGTACAAGACTCTGTCGGTGAAAGTGCCGGCCGGTGTCGATACCGGTGACCGTATTCGTCTGTCTGGCGAAGGCGAGGCGGGTGCGCAGGGTGGTCCGACCGGTGACCTGTATGTAGTGATCAATGTGCGCGAGCACGCGATCTTCCAGCGTGACGGCAAGCACCTGTTCTGCGAGGTGCCGATCAGCTTTGTCGACGCAGCGCTGGGTGGCGAGCTGGAAATTCCGACCCTTGATGGTCGGGTCAAACTGAAGATCCCTGAGGGAACTCAGACCGGCAAGCAGTTCCGTGTTCGCGGCAAAGGCGTTGCGCCGGTTCGCGGCGGTGGTGCTGGCGATCTGATGTGCCGCGTGGCGGTCGAAACCCCGGTCAACCTGGGTCGTCGTCAGCGCGAATTGCTGGAAGAGTTCCGCGGCTCGCTGGCGGACGACAACAGCCATTCTCCGAAAACCACTGGTTGGTTCGAAGGCGTGAAGCGCTTCTTCGGCGATTTGTAAGGAGACGGGCATGCGACGTATTGCTGTGATGGGGGCCGCCGGCCGCATGGGCAAGATTCTGGTCGAGGCGGTGCAGCAACGCGCGCCGCTGACGGGGTTGACGGCAGCCATTGTGCGTCCTGGCAGCACGTTGATTGGCGTGGATGTCGGTGAGCTGGCATCGCTGGGGCGAATCGGTGTGCCGCTGTCCGGTAAGCTGGATGCGGTGGCTGATGAGTTCGATGTGTTGATCGACTTCACGCTTCCTGAAGTCATGCTGAAAAACCTGGCGTTCTGTCGCGAGGCGGGCAAGGCCATGGTGATCGGCACCACGGGATTGGACGCCGCGCAGAAGCAGTTGCTGGTCGAGGCGAGCAAAGACATTGCGATTGTGTTCGCGGCCAATTTCAGTGTCGGTGTAAACCTGTCGCTGAAGCTGCTCGATATGGCGGCTCGTGTGCTGGGTGATGATGCTGATATCGAAATCATCGAAGCTCACCATCGGCACAAGATCGATGCGCCTTCAGGTACGGCCCTGCGCATGGGTGAAGTGATCGCCAGTGCGCTGGATCGTGATCTGCAAAAGGTCGCGGTCTATGGTCGTGAGGGGCACACCGGTGTGCGCGAGCGAGAAACGATCGGCTTCGCCACTGTTCGCGGTGGTGATGTGGTCGGTGATCATACGGTGCTATTCGCCTGTGAAGGCGAGCGACTGGAAATCACGCACAAGGCATCCAGTCGCATGACCTTCGCCAAGGGCGCGGTACGTGCAGCTTTGTGGCTGGATGGTCGCGAGCCAGGCCTCTACGACATGCAAGATGTGCTCGATCTGCGTTAAGATGCAGCCGAAACCGGGTTCAAACATAGCTTTGAAGCCCGGTTTTAAACCGCCAAGCGACGTCCTGTCGCATTCCTCGGTCTTTAAGGCTCATTGGCGGTAGACCAAAAATGCCTTTTTCTGTAAGCTACAGCTTTAGTGTGTCCACTAAAAGCGCGCAGAATAATTCAGTGAAGAAGCGGGGTGACGTGTCCATACGTCACTCCGCTTTTTTACAACCTGCGATCGCCCTTTCAGGCTTTATTTACGGGAGGTCTTCTTGACTAAGCCAGCCATACTCGCCCTTGCTGATGGCAGCATTTTTCGCGGCGAAGCCATTGGAGCCGACGGTCAAACCGTTGGTGAGGTGGTGTTCAACACCGCAATGACCGGCTATCAGGAAATCCTTACCGATCCTTCCTACGCCCAACAGATCGTTACCCTGACTTACCCGCACATCGGCAACACCGGCACCACGCCGGAAGACGCCGAGTCCGATCGCGTCTGGTCCGCTGGCCTGGTCATCCGTGACCTGCCACTGGTTGCGAGCAACTGGCGCAACACGATGTCACTGTCCGATTACCTGAAAGCCAACAATGTGGTGGCAATCGCCGGTATCGACACTCGCCGCCTGACACGCATCCTGCGTGAGAAAGGCGCACAAAACGGCTGCATCATGGCTGGTGACAACATCTCCGAAGAAGCCGCCATCGCCGCCGCTCAGGGCTTCCCTGGCCTCAAAGGCATGGACCTGGCAAAAGTCGTCAGCACCAAAGAGAAGTACGAATGGCGCTCGACTGTCTGGGATCTGAAAACCGACAGCCACGCAACCATCGGAGCCTCCGAGTTGCCGTACCACGTGGTGGCCTACGACTACGGCGTCAAGCTGAACATCCTGCGCATGCTGGTCGAGCGCGGTTGCCGCGTGACCGTGGTGCCTGCACAGACTCCGGCCGCCGAAGCGCTGGCACTGAAGCCGGACGGCGTGTTCCTGTCCAACGGCCCTGGTGATCCGGAGCCATGCGACTACGCGATCCAGGCCATCAAAGACGTGCTGGAAACCGAGATTCCGGTATTCGGTATCTGCCTCGGCCACCAGCTGCTGGCTTTGGCTTCCGGCGCCAAGACCCTGAAAATGGGTCATGGTCACCACGGTGCCAACCACCCGGTCCAGGATCTGGATACCGGTGTGGTAATGATCACCAGCCAGAACCACGGTTTTGCGGTAGACGAAGCGACCTTGCCAGCCAACGTCCGGGCGACCCACAAATCGCTGTTCGACGGCACCCTGCAAGGCATCGAACGTACCGACAAGAGCGCCTTCAGCTTCCAGGGTCACCCTGAAGCCAGCCCTGGCCCGAACGACGTAGCGCCACTGTTTGATCGCTTCATCAACGAAATGGCCAAGCGACGCTAATCGCTCGCCCTGATGTAGCGAAGCCTGAGGGCGGTCCCGAAACCGGCGGCCCCCTCAAGGCTTCAGAGATTGAACAAGACGGCTTGCCGACTGACCTGCGGATTTGAGTGACAACCCATGCCAAAACGTACAGACATTAAAAGCATCCTGATTCTCGGCGCTGGCCCGATCGTGATCGGCCAGGCCTGCGAATTCGACTACTCCGGCGCCCAGGCCTGTAAAGCCCTGCGCGAGGAGGGTTACCGCGTCATCCTGGTGAACTCCAACCCGGCGACCATCATGACCGACCCGGCCATGGCCGACGCCACCTACATCGAGCCGATCAAGTGGCAGACCGTTGCCAAGATCATCGAGAAAGAGCGTCCGGACGCGCTGCTGCCGACCATGGGTGGCCAGACTGCTCTGAACTGCGCCCTGGACCTGGAGCGCGAAGGCGTTCTGGAGAAGTTCGGCGTAGAGATGATTGGCGCCAACGCTGACACCATCGACAAGGCCGAAGACCGTTCGCGCTTCGACAAGGCAATGAAATCCATCGGTCTGGACTGCCCGCGTTCGGGTATTGCCCACAGCATGGAAGAGGCCAACGCGGTTCTCGATCGTCTGGGTTTCCCGTGCATCATCCGTCCGTCCTTCACCATGGGCGGCACCGGTGGCGGTATCGCTTACAACCGTGAAGAGTTCGAAGAAATCTGCGCTCGCGGTCTGGACCTGTCGCCGACCAAAGAGCTGTTGATCGACGAATCGCTGATCGGCTGGAAAGAATATGAGATGGAGGTTGTCCGCGATAAGAAGGACAACTGCATCATCGTCTGCTCCATTGAAAACTTCGACCCGATGGGCGTGCACACCGGTGACTCGATCACTGTTGCCCCAGCACAGACCCTGACCGACAAGGAATACCAGATCCTGCGTAATGCCTCCCTGGCAGTGCTGCGTGAGATCGGCGTGGAAACCGGCGGCTCCAACGTCCAGTTCGGCATCTGCCCGAACACTGGCCGCATGGTGGTCATCGAGATGAACCCGCGGGTATCCCGTTCCTCGGCCCTGGCGTCGAAAGCCACCGGTTTTCCGATCGCCAAGGTCGCGGCAAAACTGGCCGTCGGTTACACCCTCGACGAGTTGTCGAACGACATCACCGGCGGCAAGACCCCGGCGTCCTTCGAACCGTCCATCGATTACGTCGTCACCAAGCTGCCACGCTTCGCCTTCGAGAAGTTCCCGAAAGCCGACGCACGCCTGACCACTCAAATGAAGTCGGTCGGTGAAGTCATGGCCATCGGCCGGACCTTCCAGGAATCCCTGCAGAAAGCCCTGCGCGGTCTGGAAGTAGGCGTTTGCGGCCTGGACGAGAAGCTCGACCTGAGCAACCCGGAAAGCATGAGTATCCTCAAGCGCGAACTGACCGTGCCGGGTGCCGAGCGTATCTGGTACGTGGCTGACGCCTTCCGCGCCGGTCTGTCGGTCGAAGACATCTTCGGCATGAACATGATCGATCCGTGGTTCCTGGTGCAAATCGAAGATCTGATCAAGGATGAAGAGAAGGTCAAGACCCTTGGTCTGGCCAGCATCGACCGCGACACGATGTTCCGTCTCAAGCGCAAGGGCTTCTCCGACATGCGTCTGGCCAAGTTGCTGGGCGTGACCGAGAAGAGCCTGCGTCGTCATCGTCACAAGCTCGAAGTGTTCCCGGTCTACAAGCGCGTTGATACCTGCGCGGCCGAGTTCGCCACCGACACCGCCTACCTCTACTCGACATACGAGGAAGAGTGCGAAGCCGCGCCGTCGGGCCGCGACAAGATCATGATCCTCGGCGGCGGTCCTAACCGTATCGGCCAGGGTATCGAGTTCGACTACTGCTGCGTACACGCGGCACTGGCCCTGCGCGATGACGGTTACGAGACCATTATGGTCAACTGCAACCCGGAAACCGTTTCCACCGACTACGACACTTCCGACCGCCTGTACTTCGAGCCAGTGACCCTGGAAGACGTACTGGAAATCGTCCGTGTCGAGAAGCCTAAAGGCGTGATCGTCCAGTACGGCGGCCAGACTCCGCTGAAACTGGCGCGTGCCCTGGAAGAGGCCGGCGTGCCGATCATCGGCACCAGCCCTGACGCCATCGACCGTGCCGAAGACCGTGAGCGCTTCCAGCAAATGGTTGAGCGTCTGAACCTGCGTCAGCCGCCAAACGCCACCGTGCGCAGCGAAGACGAAGCGATTCGTGCCGCGGCCAAGATCGGTTACCCGCTGGTGGTTCGTCCGTCCTACGTACTGGGCGGCCGCGCGATGGAAATCGTTTACGAAGAAGAAGAACTCAAGCGCTACCTGCGTGAAGCGGTTCAAGTATCCAATGACAGCCCGGTGCTGCTGGACCACTTCCTCAACTGCGCCATCGAAATGGACGTGGATGCGGTCTGCGACGGCACTGACGTGGTGATCGGCGCGATCATGCAGCACATCGAGCAGGCCGGCGTTCACTCCGGTGACTCCGCATGCTCCCTGCCGCCGTACTCGCTGCCTGCACATATCCAGGACGAGATGCGCGAACAGGTCAAGAAAATGGCCCTGGAACTGGGTGTGGTCGGCCTGATGAACGTTCAGTTGGCGCTGCAAGGCGAAGACATCTACGTCATCGAAGTCAACCCGCGCGCTTCCCGTACTGTGCCGTTCGTCTCCAAGTGCATCGGTGTTTCCCTGGCGATGATCGCGGCACGCGTCATGGCCGGTAAAACCCTGAAGGAAATCGGCTTCACCAAGGAAATCATTCCGAACTTCTACAGCGTGAAAGAGGCGGTGTTCCCGTTCGCCAAATTCCCTGGTGTGGACCCGATCCTGGGCCCGGAAATGAAGTCCACCGGTGAAGTGATGGGTGTGGGCGATACCTTCGGCGAAGCCTTTGCCAAAGCCCAGATGGGCGCCAGTGAAGTGCTGCCGACCGGCGGCACCGCGTTCATCAGCGTGCGTGACGATGACAAGCCACTGGTTGCAGGCGTGGCCCGTGATCTGATCAACTTGGGCTTCGAAGTGGTCGCCACTGCCGGTACTGCCAAGCTGATCGAAGCCGCAGGCCTGAAAGTGCGTCGTGTGAACAAGGTGACCGAGGGTCGTCCGCACGTGGTCGACATGATCAAGAATGACGAAGTCACCCTGATCATCAACACCACCGAAGGTCGCCAGTCGATCGCCGATTCCTACTCCATTCGTCGTAATGCCTTGCAGCACAAGATCTACTGCACCACTACCATTGCTGCTGGCGAAGCTATCTGTGAAGCGCTGAAGTTCGGTCCTGAGAAGACCGTGCGCCGCTTGCAGGATCTACACGCAGGATTGAAGGCATGAGCATAACCAAGTACCCAATGACCGTTCAGGGCGCGAAAGCCCTGGAAGAAGAGCACGCTCACCTGACCAAAGTCGTCCGTCCGAAGCTCAGCCAGGACATCGGTACGGCCCGCGAGTTGGGTGACTTGAAAGAAAACGCCGAATACCACGCTGCTCGCGAGCAGCAGGGTATGGTCGAGGCGCGGATCCGCGATATCGAAGGCCGCATGCAGAACGCGGTGATCATCGATGTCACGACTATTCCTCATACCGGCAAAGTGATTTTCGGCACCACCGTTGAAATCGCCAACGTCGAGACTGATGAAAGCGTCACTTACCACATCGTGGGTGAGGATGAGGCTGACTTCAAACTCGGCAAGATTTCGGTGGGTTCGCCACTGGCCCGCGCCTTGATTGCCAAGGAAGAGGGTGACGTGGTCGCCGTGAAAACGCCGGGTGGCGTTATCGAGTATGAGATTGTCGAAGTTCGCCACATCTGAAAGAAGGCGCCCGCTACGTGCGGGCGCCATGCTTTGGCAGCTAACCCAAATGTTGTGGGTTGGCGGCGTGTGGTTGTTGCACATCGGTCTGCTGCCGGTGCTGGGGCAAATCGGCCTGGCGCCGCTGCTGATCGACGAAATTGCAGGCGCGCTGAATACGCTGATGGTGGGATTCGCCACGGCGAGTGTGATTTTTCAGGCTTTGGTGCTGGTACAGGCCGAGGGCCTTGCCAGTCTATGGCGGGATATTCGCGGGCAACTGCTGCTGATGGCGCTGTATGGGTGCGCGATGTATTTCGCAGTGCGCTTCGGTTGGCCTCAGGCGCTGCATTGGCAGTTGTTCAGCTATCTTGTCCTGGGCTTTTCCGGGCTGGTGCTGGTGATGCAGCCGGTGCCTGGGTGGAGTGTCAGGGTGCGCGAAGCACACCCTTGACCCTTGCCATCACTTGAAGCGATGGACGTTCGACAGCTGCTTGTTGACGCTGAAGTTCTTGCGGTAAATCAGTGCCATCTTGCCGATGACCTGAACCAGATCCGCTTTGCCGGCCTTGCAGAGTTCTGCAATGGCCGCCAGGCGCGATTCGCGATCGAGGATGTTGAGCTTGATTTTGATCAGCTCGTGATCCGCCAGAGCGCGTTCAAGTTCGGCTAACACACCTTCAGTCAAGCCGTTGTCAGCCACAATCAAAACTGGTTTCAGATGGTGGCCAATGGATTTGTACTGTTTCTTCTGCTCTTGAGTGAGCGGCATAATCTGACCCTTTAGTCTGGATTCTGTAAAATGGCGGCCATTTTACCCGAGGGTTCGTGGATCCGCCCAATTAATCACGACCCTTATCATCGAGGTGCCCAATGGCGCGTTCCAAGACAAGCCTTGGTTGGCTGAAAAGACATGTCAATGATCCATATGTGAAGCAGGCGCAGAAGGATGGTTACCGCTCGCGTGCGAGTTACAAGCTTCTGGAGGTCCAGGAGAAATACAAGCTGATCCGTCCGGGCATGAGCGTTGTCGACCTGGGTGCAGCGCCCGGCGGCTGGTCGCAGGTCACTAGTCGGCTGATCGGTGGTCAGGGGCGTCTGATCGCCTCGGACATCCTGGAAATGGACAGCATTCCGGACGTGACTTTCATCCAGGGTGACTTCACCCAGGACGAAGTGCTCGCTCAGATCCTTGAAGCCGTGGGTAATTCGCAGGTGGACCTTGTGATTTCCGATATGGCCCCCAATATGAGTGGTACGCCTGAGGTGGACATGCCAAAAGCCATGTTTCTATGTGAGCTGGCTCTTGATCTGGCGGCTCGGATACTCAAGCCGGGTGGTAATTTTGTGATCAAGGTGTTTCAGGGCGAAGGGTTTGATGCTTACGTGAAGGACGCTCGTCAGAAATTCGACAAGGTCCAGATGATCAAGCCGGACTCTTCCCGTGGCAGTTCCCGCGAGCAATACATGCTGGCTTGGGGCTACCGCGGCCGTAGTGAGTAAATCGAGGTTTTTTTGCGGGTCGATAGGATTTTCGTATTTCGCCCCGTGAGCATTAGCGAATATTGTGTAGAAAGTGTTTCACAAAGGGTTACAGACGGCGCCTGCCAGAGCCGTAGGTAATGTAGTAAGTTAGGCCGGTGAATATCATGCGAAGCGCGCGCCATTAGCGGAGCTTGCTTCAGAGGGTAGTTAATTGAACGATATGGCAAAGAATCTGATCCTGTGGTTGATCATCGCGGCTGTCCTGGTGACGGTGATGAACAACTTCTCCAGCCCTAACGAGCCGCAGACCCTCAACTATTCCGACTTCATCCAGCAGGTCAAGGATGGCAAGGTCGAGCGCGTAGCGGTTGATGGCTACGTGATTACCGGCAAGCGCAACGATGGCGACAGCTTCAAGACCATTCGTCCTGCGATCCAGGATAACGGTCTGATCGGCGACCTCGTGGATAACCACGTTGTGGTCGAAGGCAAGCAGCCTGAACAGCAAAGCATCTGGACTCAACTCCTGGTCGCAAGCTTCCCGATCCTGGTGATCATCGCCGTCTTCATGTTCTTCATGCGGCAGATGCAGGGCGGTGCCGGTGGCAAGGGTGGGCCGATGAGCTTCGGCAAGAGCAAGGCGCGCCTGCTCTCCGAAGATCAGGTGAAAACCACCCTGGCTGACGTTGCAGGTTGTGATGAAGCCAAGGAAGAAGTCGGCGAACTGGTCGAATTCCTGCGTGATCCAGGCAAGTTCCAGCGCTTGGGCGGTCGCATTCCTCGCGGTGTGCTGATGGTGGGGCCTCCGGGTACCGGTAAAACCTTGCTGGCCAAGGCGATTGCCGGCGAAGCCAAAGTACCGTTCTTTACTATTTCCGGTTCCGATTTCGTCGAAATGTTCGTCGGTGTCGGTGCCAGCCGTGTTCGTGACATGTTTGAACAGGCGAAGAAACACGCGCCATGCATCATCTTCATCGATGAAATCGACGCCGTTGGTCGCCACCGTGGCGCCGGCATGGGCGGCGGTCACGATGAGCGCGAGCAGACTCTCAACCAGTTGCTGGTAGAGATGGACGGCTTCGAAATGAATGACGGCATCATCGTCATCGCCGCGACCAACCGTCCGGATGTATTGGACCCTGCACTGCTGCGTCCAGGCCGTTTCGACCGTCAGGTAGTGGTCGGTCTGCCGGATATCCGTGGTCGCGAACAGATTCTTAAAGTCCACATGCGCAAAGTACCGATGGGTGATGACGTCGCTCCAGCAGTGATCGCTCGTGGTACGCCTGGTTTCTCCGGTGCTGACTTGGCCAACCTGGTGAACGAGGCGTCGTTGTTCGCTGCCCGTGCCGGCAAGCGCATCGTCGAGATGAAAGAGTTCGAACTGGCCAAAGACAAGATCATGATGGGCGCCGAGCGCAAATCCATGGTCATGTCCGAGAAAGAGAAGCAGAACACTGCTTATCACGAAGCAGGCCACGCTATCGTCGGCCGCGTCGTGCCTGAGCATGACCCGGTCTACAAGGTGTCGATCATCCCGCGCGGTCGCGCGCTCGGCGTGACCATGTTCCTGCCGGAAGAAGATCGCTACAGCCTGTCCAAGCGTGCGCTGATCAGCCAGATCTGCTCGCTGTACGGCGGTCGTATCGCTGAAGAGATGACCTTGGGCTTCGATGGCGTCACCACCGGCGCGTCCAACGACATCATGCGTGCCAGCCAGATTGCACGGAACATGGTGACCAAGTGGGGCTTGTCGGAAAAACTCGGTCCGTTGATGTATGCCGAAGAAGAGGGTGAAGTGTTCCTCGGTCGCGGCGGCGGTGGTCAGCATGCCAGTTTCTCCGGCGAGACGGCCAAGCTGATCGACTCCGAAGTGCGCAGCATCATTGATCAGTGCTATGGCACGGCAAAGCAGATCCTTACGGATAACCGTGACAAGCTTGACGCCATGGCGGATGCCTTGATGAAGTACGAGACGATCGATGCCGATCAGATCGATGACATCATGGCAGGTCGTACACCGCGCGAACCTCGCGACTGGTCTGGCGGTAACGATGCTTCCGGCACGCCTCCGGCGGTGCAGGATGGGCGTCCGGAAACACCAATCGGTGGCCCGGCTGCTGACGTATAAGGTTTGAAATGACTTCTGTTCAGTCCTCGACCCGGTTGCCTTGCGGCAGCCGGGTTCTTGATTTGGCCCAGACGCATGTCATGGGTATTCTCAATGTCACCCCCGATTCCTTTTCCGATGGCGGCCGATACAGTCAGCTGGATGCGGCCTTGCGCCACGCCGAAGCGATGGTTGTGGCTGGCGCGACGCTGATCGACGTCGGTGGCGAATCGACCAGGCCCGGTGCCAGGACGGTTTCACCACTTGAAGAGCTGGAGCGCGTAGCGCCCATCGTCGAGCGTATTCATCGTGAACTCGATGTGATTATTTCGGTCGATACCTCCACGCCGGCGGTCATGCGTGAAACCGCAAGGCTGGGGGCGGGATTGATCAATGACGTGCGCTCGTTGCGTCGAGACGGTGCCCTGGATGCAGCAGCAGCAACCGGCTTACCGGTGTGCCTGATGCATATGCTCGGCGAGCCGGGCGACATGCAGGACAATCCGCAGTACCGGGATGTTACGAAAGAGGTCGGTGAGTTTCTCGCTGAACGCATGGTCCAGTGTGCATCGGTGGGTATTCCCCCTGAGCGGATCATCCTCGATCCGGGCTTCGGCTTTGCGAAAACTTTGCAGCACAACCTGAGCTTGTTTAAGCATATGGAGGCCCTGCATGCCTTGGGGCGGCCCCTGTTGGTCGGGGTTTCACGAAAGAGCATGATCGGGCAGGCCTTGAATCGGCCGGTGGGAGAGCGCCTGCATGGCGGCCTGGCGCTCGCGGCGCTAGCTTTGGTCAAGGGCGCGCGTATATTGCGCGTCCATGATGTGGCCGAAACAGTCGATGTGGTGCGGATGATCGCTGCCGTAGAATCAGCCGAATAAGAATGATGGAGTACTTATGAGTAAGAAATATTTTGGCACCGACGGCATTCGTGGTCGGGTCGGTGAATACCCGATTACTCCTGATTTCATGCTCAAGCTTGGCTGGGCTGCAGGCATGGCATTTCGCAGCATGGGTGCCTGCAAGGTGCTCGTGGGCAAGGACACCCGGATATCCGGTTACATGTTCGAGTCGGCACTTGAGGCCGGGCTGACCTCGGCAGGTGCTGATGTGATGCTGTTGGGGCCGATGCCGACGCCAGCTATCGCCTATCTGACGCGAACCTTTCATGCCGAAGCTGGCATCGTGATCAGCGCTTCGCACAACCCTCATGACGACAACGGCATCAAGTTTTTCTCTGGAAAGGGTACCAAGCTCCCGGATGAAGTCGAACTGATGATCGAAGAGCTGCTCGACACCCCGATGACTGTGGTTGAGTCGAGCAAGATCGGCAAGGTGTCGCGAATCAACGATGCTTCGGGCCGTTATATCGAATTCTGCAAGAGCAGCGTCCCGACCGGCACCAGTTTTGCCGGCCTGAAGATCGTGCTCGATTGTGCTCACGGCGCGACCTATAAGGTGGCGCCTAGTGTGTTCCGTGAGCTGGGGGCCGACGTTGTTGTGCTTTCTGCTAATCCTAATGGCCTGAACATCAATGAAAATTGCGGTTCAACCCATATGGAGCCGTTGCAAGCTGCCGTATTGGCCGAGCACGCCGATTTGGGTATCGCCTTTGACGGTGACGGTGACCGGGTCCAGATGGTTGATCACACTGGTGCTGTCGTCGACGGCGACGAGTTGCTGTTCATCATTGCTCGCGATCTGCATGAGCGCGGCAAGTTGCAAGGCGGTGTGGTCGGTACGCTGATGAGTAATCTGGGGCTGGAGTTGGCCCTGGCGGATCTGGCGATTCCTTTTGTGCGCGCCAACGTTGGCGACCGTTACGTCATTTCCGAGTTGCTGGAGCGCGATTGGCAGGTGGGTGGGGAAAACTCGGGGCATATTGTCTGCTTCAGTCATACCACCACCGGTGATGCGATCATTGCCGCGTTGCAGGTGCTGATGGCGTTGAAGAGGCGCGTAGAAGGCCTGGCTCAGTCCCGTCAGGCGCTGCGCAAGTGCCCTCAGGTGCTGATCAATGTGCGGTTTGGCGGCGGTGCGAGCCCGCTCGAACATCCGACAGTCAAGGAGGCCAGTGATCGTGTCACTCAAGCGATGGCGGGTCGTGGGCGCGTGCTGTTGCGCAAGTCCGGGACAGAGCCGCTGGTGCGCGTGATGGTCGAAGGTGAGGACGAAATTCAGGTTCGCGGTTACGCCGAAGAGCTGGCAAAACTGGTAACTGAAGTTTCTGCCTGATTTCGGCTTGCCAGCCATGATTGTGTTGGGTAACATCTGCGCCCACTTTGACCGACGAGGTACAGCATGCGTCGCCCTATGGTAGCTGGTAACTGGAAGATGCACGGTACCCGCGCCAGCGTCGCTGAGCTGATCAACGGCCTTCGTCATCTGGCCTTGTCGAGCGGTGTTGATGTCGCGGTGTTCCCGCCTAGCTTGTATATCAGTCAAGTGATTGATGGCTTGCAAGGTAAGTCGATCTCGGTCGGCGCGCAGAACTCTGCGATTGAATCCGGGCAGGGTGCGTTGACAGGTGAGATTTCGCCGAGTCAGTTAGTGGATGCAGGTTGTTCCCTGGTGCTTGTCGGGCACTCCGAGCGCCGCCAGATAATGGGCGAGCTTGACGGAACGCTGAGTCGCAAATTCGCGGCAGCGCAGGCATGTGGCTTGATTCCGGTGTTGTGTGTAGGGGAAACCCTCGAGCAGCGCGAAGCCGGGAAAACTCTTGAGGTTGTCGGGCGTCAGCTGGGTAGCATCATCGAGGAGCTGGGTGTCGGTGCTTTTGCAAAGGCAGTAATCGCTTACGAGCCGGTCTGGGCTATTGGTACCGGGCTGACTGCTTCGCCGCAACAAGCGCAGGATGTGCACGCAGCCATTCGCGCGCAGTTGGCGGCAGAGAATTCTGAAGTCGCACAAGGTGTGCGGCTTCTATACGGCGGCAGCGTGAAGGCGGCCAATGCGGTCGAACTGTTCGGCATGCCGGATATCGATGGGGGGCTCATTGGTGGAGCTTCCCTGAATGCAGATGAGTTCGGTGCGATTTGTCGCGCCGCGGGAAACTGAAAAAATGCTGGAAACAGTCGTAGTCGTTTTTCATCTGCTGGGTGCATTGGGCGTAGTTGCTCTGGTATTGCTGCAGCAGGGTAAGGGTGCGGACGCTGGCGCATCTTTCGGAGCAGGTGCTTCAAATACTGTGTTCGGAAGCCAAGGTTCCTCTACCTTTCTTAGTAAGTTTACTGCTATACTTGCCGCCGGTTTCTTCATAACCAGCTTGGGGTTAGGTTACTTTGCTAAAGAGAAGGCTCATCAGCTGACTCAAGTAGGTTTGCCAAATCCAGCAGTGTTGGAAGTTCCTAAGCAACAACCGGCTTCTGATGATGTCCCGGTGCTTCAAGAGCAAAAGTCGGCTACTCCAGCGACTGACGTGCCTCCAGCTCAAGAGCAGAAGTAAGAAGAGTTTCAAACGTAGTATTGCCGAGGTGGTGGAATTGGTAGACACGCAACCTTGAGGTGGTTGTGCCCATAGGGTGTAGGGGTTCGAGTCCCCTTCTCGGTACCAATTATCAAGAGAGCCCGCTGTTGCGGGCTTTCTTGTAGGTGGAAGGTTACATTGACCCTGTCAGGGATCGGTCGTATACTTCCGCCCCAGCTTTGTCGCGGGGTGGAGCAGTCTGGTAGCTCGTCGGGCTCATAACCCGAAGGT
Source organism: Pseudomonas sp. B21-015 (assembly GCF_024749285.1). NCBI lineage: Bacteria > Pseudomonadati > Pseudomonadota > Gammaproteobacteria > Pseudomonadales > Pseudomonadaceae > Pseudomonas > Pseudomonas sp. B21-015. The sequence goes on along the minus strand of NZ_CP087196.1, from coordinate 5,600,789 downwards.
CGTCGGTTCAAATCCGGCCCCCGCAACCAGTTTAAGGAGCCCCTTTTCAGGGGCTTTTTGTTAGCTGGACACTTTCAACGCCGCTGTTCGACGGCGTTTTCAAGGATGGGCGTTTCGCCCATTTTTTTATTTTGCACAGCATGCACATACATGCACGAGGGGGTTCAGGTGTCGAGCAAGCTAGAAGAGTTGCAGGCCTTGCTGGCCCCGGTGGTCGTGGCCCTAGGCTATGAATGCTGGGGTATTGAGTTTTCGGCTCAAGGTCGCCACTCAATGTTGCGCGTTTATATCGATAAAGAAGGCGGCGTACTGGTGGACGATTGTGCCATCGTCAGTCGCCAGATCAGCGGTGTGCTGGATGTTGAAGATCCTATCGCCGTTGAATACACCCTTGAAGTTTCCTCGCCTGGCATGGAACGCCCACTGTTCACTCTTGAGCAGTTTGCAAAATTTGCCGGTGAACAAGTGAAGATCAAGCTGCGCTCGCCTTTTGAAGGCCGGCGCAACTTTCAGGGCCTTCTGCGCGGTGTAGAAGAGCAGGACGTCGTGGTGCAGGTTGAAGACCATGAGTTCCTGTTGCCGATCGATATGATCGACAAGGCCAACATTATTCCCAGTTTTGACTGAGACGCGGATCCCGCGGATCCAATGGCTTGCGAAAGGCGAGGCGTACGATGAGCAAAGAAGTACTGCTGGTTGTTGAGTCGGTATCCAATGAAAAGGGCGTACCGGCAAACGTAATTTTTGAAGCGCTGGAGCTGGCTCTGGCCACTGCTACCAAAAAGCGTTTCGAGGACGAAGTCGATCTGCGTGTGGAAATCAATCGCCACACCGGTGCTTATGAGACATTCCGTCGCTGGACGGTCGTCGAAGAAGCCGATCTGGACGATCCGGCTATTGAAACCTGGCCGAGCAAGGTTGCAGAAACGCATCCCGGCGCCAAGGTCGGTGACGTTGTCGAAGAAAAGATCGAGTCCATCGAGTTCGGCCGCATTGCTGCACAGACTGCCAAGCAAGTCATTGTGCAGAAAGTTCGCGAAGCCGAGCGTGCTCAAGTTGTTGACGCCTATCGCGAGCGCCTGGGGGAAATCATCTCCGGCACCGTGAAGAAAGTTACCCGCGACAACGTGATCGTCGACCTGGGCAACAACGCTGAAGCGTTGCTGGCCCGTGAAGACATCATCTCCCGTGAAACCTTCCGGGTTGGCGTGCGTCTGCGTGCGCTGCTCAAGGAAATCCGCACCGAGAACCGCGGCCCGCAGCTGATCCTGTCGCGTACCGCGCCGGAAATGCTGATCGAGTTGTTCCGAATCGAAGTGCCGGAAATCGCTGAAGGCCTGATCGAAGTAATGGCTGCATCCCGTGACCCGGGTTCGCGCGCCAAGATTGCGGTCCGCTCCAAGGACAAACGCATCGACCCGCAAGGCGCTTGCATCGGTATGCGCGGTTCGCGCGTCCAGGCAGTGTCCGGCGAGTTGGGTGGTGAGCGTGTGGACATCGTCCTGTGGGACGATAACCCGGCTCAGTTCGTGATCAATGCAATGTCGCCGGCTGAAGTGGCGGCAATTATCGTTGACGAAGATGCCCATGCAATGGACATCGCCGTTGGCGCAGACAATCTGGCTCAGGCCATCGGTCGCGGTGGTCAGAACGTGCGTCTGGCCAGCCAGTTGACTGGCTGGACCCTGAACGTGATGACCGAATCGGACATCCAGGCTAAGCAGCAAGCAGAAACCGGCGACATCCTGCGCAACTTCATCGACGAGCTGGAAGTCGACGAAGACCTGGCGCAGGTGCTGGTAGATGAAGGCTTCACCAGCCTGGAAGAGATTGCCTACGTACCGTTGGAAGAAATGCTCAACATCGACGGCTTTGACGAAGAAACCGTCAACGAGCTTCGCGCTCGCGCCAAGGATCGTTTGTTGACCAAAGCCATCGCTACTGAGGAAAAGCTGGCAGACGCCCATCCGGCCGAAGACCTGCTCTCGCTTGAGGGCATGGACAAGGATTTGGCGATGGAACTGGCGGTGCGCGGCGTAATTACCCGCGAAGACCTGGCCGAGCAGTCTATTGACGACCTGCTCGACATCGACGGCATTGACGATGATCGTGCCGGCAAGTTGATCATGGCCGCCCGAGCCCACTGGTTCGAGTAATTAGGCGCGGCCTGAGGAGAGAAGTGCATGACGCAAGTCACGGTGAAACAACTGGCCGATGAGGTCAAAACACCGGTAGAGCGCCTGTTGCAGCAGATGCGTGAGGCAGGTCTGCCGCACACCGCCGCCGAAGAACATGTGACTGACAGTGAGAAGCAATCTTTGCTGACTCACTTGAAAAGCAGCCACAAGGCGAAAGTGGAAGAACCACGCAAGATCACGCTGCAGCGTAAAACCACTAGCACCCTGCGTGTTGCTGGCAGCAAAAGCATCAGCGTTGAAGTCCGTAAAAAGAAAGTTTTCGTACAGCGCAGCCCGGAAGAAATCGAAGCCGAGCGCAAACGCGAACTGGAAGAACGTCGCGCAGTAGAAAATGCTGCACGTCAGAAGGCTGAAGAAGAAGCCAAGCGTCGCGCCGAAGAAGAAGCGCGTCGCCAGCCTGCTGCTGCGCAAACCGCGACTACCGAAGCTGTCGCAGCGCCTGTTGCGGTTGCCGAACCCGTGCGTGAAAGCGCGCCGGTCGTGGCCGCTGCACCTGCAGCCGACACTCGCAAACGCGACGAACAGCGTCGTCCGGACAAACCACGTGCCGACGATAACAATCGTCGTGGCAGTGGCGATGGCGAGCGCAAAAACGCTCCTCATCGTGCTTCGGTCAAGGAAAAAGCGCCTGCTCCACGTGTTGCGCCACGTACTACCGACGAAGAAAGCGATGGCTTCCGTCGTGGTGGTCGCGGCAAGGCCAAGCTGAAGAAACGCAACGCCCACGGTTTCCAGAGCCCAACCGGCCCTGTTGTGCGCGAAGTGAAGATCGGCGAGACCATCACTGTTGGCGATCTCGCCCAGCAGATGTCGGTCAAGGCTGCTGAAATCATCAAGTTCATGTTCAAACTGGGTACCCCAGCGACCATCAACCAGGTACTGGATCAGGAAACTGCTCAACTGGTTGCCGAAGAGCTGGGCCACAAAGTGACCCTGGTCAGCGACACCGCCCTGGAAGATTCCCTGGCCGAGTCCCTGAAATTTGAAGGTGAAGCGTTCTCCCGTGCACCGGTTGTGACCGTAATGGGCCACGTTGACCACGGTAAGACCTCGCTGCTCGACTACATCCGTCGTGCCAAGGTAGCGGCTGGCGAAGCCGGCGGTATCACCCAGCACATCGGTGCGTACCACGTTGAAACCGAACGCGGCATGGTCACCTTCCTCGACACGCCTGGTCACGCCGCGTTTACCGCCATGCGTGCCCGTGGTGCCAAGGCGACCGACATCGTGATCCTGGTGGTTGCAGCGGACGACGGCGTCATGCCGCAGACCGTTGAAGCCGTTCAGCACGCCAAGGCTGCCGGTGTTCCGCTGGTTGTTGCAGTGAACAAAATCGACAAGCCGGGCGCCGATCTCGATCGCATCCGTAGCGAATTGTCGGTTCACGGCGTGACCTCGGAAGAGTGGGGCGGCGACACCCCGTTCGTATCGGTTTCGGCGAAAGTCGGTACTGGTGTGGACGAGTTGCTCGAAGCTGTTCTGCTGCAAGCTGAAGTTCTCGAACTGAAAGCGACCCCTTCGGCTCCTGGCCGTGGCGTTGTGGTTGAATCCCGTCTCGACAAAGGTCGTGGTCCGGTTGCAACCGTTCTGGTTCAGGACGGTACTCTGCGCCAAGGCGACATGGTGCTGGTCGGTTCGAACTATGGCCGCGTTCGCGCCATGCTCGACGAGAACGGCAAGCCAATCAAGGAAGCCGGTCCTTCCATCCCTGTCGAGATCCTCGGCCTGGACGGTACCCCGGACGCTGGCGACGAGATGAGCGTGGTTGCCGACGAGAAGAAAGCCCGTGAAGTGGCTCTGTTCCGTCAAGGCAAGTTCCGCGAAGTCAAACTGGCCCGTGCTCACGCTGGCAAGCTTGAAAACATCTTCGAGAACATGGGTCAGGAAGAGAAGAAGACGCTCAACATCGTCCTCAAATCCGACGTCCGTGGTTCGCTGGAAGCGTTGAACGGTGCCTTGAACGGCCTGGGTAACGACGAAGTGCAAGTGCGTGTGGTCGGTGGCGGTGTTGGTGGTATCACCGAGTCCGACGCCAACCTGGCACTGGCCTCCAATGCTGTACTGTTTGGCTTCAACGTGCGTGCCGATGCCGGCGCTCGCAAGATCGTCGAGCAGGAAGGTCTGGATATGCGTTACTACAACGTGATCTACGACATCATCGAAGACGTCAAGAAAGCCCTCACCGGTATGCTGGGCAGCGATGTTCGCGAGAACATCCTGGGTACCGCTGAAGTGCGTGACGTGTTCCGTTCGCCGAAGTTTGGCGCGATCGCCGGTTGCATGGTTATCGAAGGTGTTGTTCACCGTAACCGTCCAATCCGTGTACTGCGTGAAGACATCGTTATCTTCGAAGGCGAGCTGGAATCCCTGCGCCGCTTCAAGGATGACGCTTCCGAAGTACGTGCCGGCATGGAATGCGGTATCGGCGTGAAGAGCTACAACGACGTTAAGGTCGGTGACAAGATCGAAGTCTTCGAGAAGGTTCAGGTTGCTCGCAGCCTCTAACTCGCGCACTTCAAGAGCCGTGATGTCCAGCCGCATGCAACTGCGCGGCGCATCAGTCGGACTCTAAACGCAACGCCCGGTCTGGCTTCTGTCAGGCCGGGCGTTTGCCGCTTTCAGACCACACGGGTTTCACCGTGGGGCAGTAACAGGTAACAAGACATGGCAAAAGAATATAGCCGTACCCAACGTATCGGCGATCAGATGCAGCGTGAGCTGGCACAGCTGATCCGTCGTGAAGTCAAAGACCCGCGCGTCGGTCTGGTCACCATTACCGCTGTTGAAGTCAGCCGTGACGTCGGTCACGCCAAGATTTTCATCACTGTGATGGGGCAGGACAACGCCGAAGACATCGCGCAAAGCATTAAAGTGCTCAACTCCGCCGCCGGTTTCCTGCGCATGCAGTTGGCCCGCGAAATGAAGTTGCGCAGCGTTCCACAGTTGCACTTCCACTACGACGAAAGCGTCGTGCGTGGCGCGCACCTGTCGGCCCTGATCGAACGTGCGGTGGCTGAAGACAATCAGCACCCGGTAGCGGCTGAACCCGAAGACGCCAAGGAGTAATCGGTGGCTCAGGTCAAACGTATCCGTCGTAACGTCAGCGGCATCATCCTGCTCGACAAGCCGCTGGGGTTCACCTCCAACGCGGCGTTGCAGAAGGTCCGCTGGTTGCTCAATGCCGAGAAGGCCGGGCACACCGGCAGTCTCGATCCGCTGGCCACCGGCGTGCTGCCGTTGTGCTTCGGCGAGGCCACCAAGTTCTCGCAATACCTGCTCGATTCCGACAAGGGTTATGAAACCCTGGCGCAACTGGGCAAGACCACCACCACGGCGGATGCCGAAGGTGAAGTTTTGCTGGAGCGCCCGGTGACCGTTGGTCGCGCCGACATGGAAGCTGTGCTGCCGAAATTTCGTGGGCAAATCAGTCAGATACCGCCGATGTACTCGGCGCTCAAGCGCGACGGTCAGCCGCTGTACAAGCTGGCTCGTGCAGGTGAGGTAGTGGAGCGCGAACCGCGTTCTGTTACTATTGCGCGCTTGGAATTACTGGCCTTTGAGGGTGATACTGCGCGGCTTGCGGTAGATTGCAGCAAAGGCACCTATATCCGCACCCTGGTGGAAGATATCGGTGAGCAACTCGGTTGTGGTGCTTACGTGGCTGAATTGCGACGTACCCAGGCCGGGCCTTTCACGCTTGCACAGACCGTCACTCTGGAAGAGCTGGAAGCGGTACATGCCGAAGGCGGTAACGAAGCGGTCGACCGTTTCCTGATGCCATCGGACAGCGGCCTGCTGGATTGGCCGCTGTTGCAGTTCTCGGAACACAGCGCGTTTTACTGGCTCAACGGCCAACCGGTACGCGCCCCGGATGCACCGAAGTTCGGCATGGTACGGGTACAGGATCACAATGGTCGCTTCATCGGTATCGGTGAAGTGAGCGAAGACGGGCGCATCGCGCCGCGTCGACTGATTCGGTCAGAATGACCGGACGAGGGTGGCTGTTAACAGGCACGGTCACTACTCATTTTTAGATACAGGGATTTGTCCCTGGCCTGTTGAAACCGTCCCTTGGATGGTTTCCTGATAAAAGGATTGCCTCATGGCTCTCGACGTTCAAGAAAAAGCTCAAATCGTAGCTGACTACCAGCAAGCTGTTGGTGACACTGGTTCGCCAGAGGTGCAAGTTGCACTGCTGACCGCCAACATCAACAAACTGCAAGGTCACTTCAAGGCCAACGGTAAAGATCACCACTCCCGTCGTGGTCTGATCCGCATGGTAAACCAGCGTCGTAAGCTGCTGGACTACCTGAAAGGCAAGGACGTGAGCCGTTACAGCGCTCTGATCGCTCGCCTGGGTCTGCGTCGCTAATAAGCGATTGCGCTAGAGGTTGGTTGTCTGTCGTGCGTCAGCGGGTTTCCGCTGGCGCATGACAGGCTCCCAGCCTCAAGTTTTATCTGGATACCTGCTTTACCTGGACAATGAAAGTCGGGCCGATTCCCGGCATTGCCCAAGAATTTCGCAAGAAGACAAGTTCCCCAAGAGCCACAAAGAAGGTAGGACACCGTGAACCCGGTAATCAAAAAATTCCAGTTCGGTCAGTCGACCGTTACCCTCGAGACTGGCCGTATCGCCCGTCAAGCCTCCGGCGCAGTATTGGTCACCGTTGACGACGACGTTAGCGTATTGGTGACCGTCGTCGGTGCCAAGCAAGCCGATCCAGGCAAGGGCTTCTTCCCTCTGTCCGTTCACTACCAGGAAAAGACTTACGCTGCCGGTAAGATCCCTGGCGGTTTCTTCAAGCGCGAAGGCCGTCCTTCCGAGAAAGAAACCCTGACTTCCCGACTGATCGACCGTCCGATCCGTCCGCTGTTCCCAGAAGGTTTCATGAACGAAGTGCAGGTTGTCTGCACCGTCGTTTCCACCAGCAAGAAGACCGATCCGGACATCGCTGCGATGATCGGTACCTCGGCTGCCCTGGCCATCTCCGGCATTCCTTTCGATGGCCCGATCGGCGCTGCCCGCGTTGCGTTCCACGAAAGCACCGGCTACCTGCTGAACCCGACTTACGAACAACTGAAAGCGTCGAGCCTGGACATGGTCGTTGCCGGTACTTCGGAAGCGGTATTGATGGTTGAATCGGAAGCTAAAGAGCTGACCGAAGACCAGATGCTGGGCGCGGTACTGTTTGCTCACGACGAGTTCCAGGTGGTGATCAACGCCGTTAAAGAACTGGCCGCCGAAGCTGCCAAGCCAACCTGGACCTGGGCTCCTCAGGCTGAAGCTACCGAACTGCTGGGCGCTATCCGCGCCGAGTTCGGCGAGGCGATCTCCCAGGCTTACACCATCACCGTCAAGGCCGACCGTTACGCACGTCTGGGCGAGCTGAAAGACCAGGTGGTTGCCAAGCTGTCCGGTGAAGAAGGTCAGCCTTCTTCCAGCGAAGTCAAAGCGGCGTTCGGTGAAATCGAATACCGCACCGTTCGCGAAAACATCGTTAACGGCAAGCCACGTATCGACGGTCGCGACACCCGCACCGTACGTCCACTGAACATCGAAGTCGGTGTTCTGCCGAAGACCCACGGTTCGGCGCTGTTCACCCGTGGCGAAACCCAGGCTCTGGTCGTCGCGACGCTGGGCACCGCCCGTGATGCACAACTGCTGGACACCCTGGAAGGCGAGAAAAAAGACCCGTTCATGCTGCACTACAACTTCCCTCCGTTCTCGGTGGGCGAGTGTGGTCGCATGGGTGGCGCTGGTCGTCGTGAAATCGGTCACGGCCGTCTGGCCCGTCGTTCGGTTCAGGCCATGCTGCCTGCTGCCGACGTGTTCCCGTACACCATCCGTGTAGTGTCGGAAATCACCGAGTCCAACGGTTCGAGCTCCATGGCTTCGGTCTGCGGCGCTTCGCTGGCTCTGATGGACGCCGGTGTGCCGATGAAGGCACCGGTTGCCGGTATCGCCATGGGTCTGGTTAAAGAAGGCGAGAAATTCGCTGTTCTGACCGACATCCTGGGCGACGAAGATCACCTCGGCGACATGGACTTCAAAGTAGCCGGTACCGCCAAGGGTGTGACCGCGCTGCAGATGGACATCAAGATCAAGGGCATCACCGAAGAAATCATGGAAATCGCTCTGGGCCAAGCCCTGGAAGCGCGCCTGAATATCCTCGGTCAGATGAACCAGATCATTGGCCAGTCGCGTACCGAGCTGTCGGAAAACGCTCCGACCATGATCGCGATGAAAATCGACACCGACAAAATCCGTGATGTCATCGGTAAAGGCGGCGCGACCATTCGTGCGATCTGTGAAGAGACCAAGGCTTCGATCGACATCGAAGACGACGGCTCGATCAAGATCTTCGGCGAAACCAAGGAAGCGGCTGAAGCGGCACGTCAGCGCGTTCTGGGCATCACCGCTGAAGCTGAAATCGGCAAGATCTATGTCGGTAAGGTTGAGCGCATCGTCGACTTCGGCGCATTCGTCAACATCCTGCCGGGCAAGGACGGTCTGGTTCACATCTCGATGCTGAGCGATGCTCGCGTAGAGAAAGTGACCGACATTCTGAAAGAAGGCCAGGAAGTGGAAGTTCTGGTACTGGACGTGGACAACCGCGGCCGTATCAAGCTGTCCATCAAAGACGTAGCAGCAGCCAAGGCTTCGGGCGTTTAATCACCCCCTTAGCCTGACCGCTTCAACGTTATAAAAATGCCCCGCCGTGAAAACGGCGGGGCATTTTTTTATGTGCAGGAAGATCAAAAGATCGCAGCCTTCGGCAGCTCCTACACAAGCCCAATGTAGGAGCTGCCGAAGGCTGCGATCTTTTGATTTTGCGGTGCGCCAAGTTGCCGGACCCCGAAGCCAGTGCTAGGTTTAGCCCACAGCCCGTGTAGCTCAGCCGGTAGAGCAGCGCACTCGTAACGCGAAGGTCGCAGGTTCGATTCCTGTCTCGGGCACCATTCTCTTCTTCACTTCACCTTTCTGCTCAGATCCTCGACGGTGCGCTTGAGCTGATCCATCGCGCGATCCTGATCGCTGATCTCCCGTTTGAGGCTGGAAATTTCGCTGTTGTTCGAGCTTGAGCTGGAACCGCTGTTGCGCTTTAGCTCTTCCACTTGCTTGCTGAGGCTATTCAGGTCGCGTTCCTGTTCATTGACCGTGCGCTTGAGATCGTCAATCTCCTTGCTGCTGGAGTTGGAGCTGGAACCGCTGTTGCGTTTGAGTTCTTCGATCTGACGGGCCTGCTCGCTGATGGTGCGCTTCTGGCTTTCCAGTTCGCTGGCATTGGCCTTCACGGTTTTTTGCAGGTTTTCCAGATCATCGATACTGACGCTGGTTCTGACGAGTGTGTCCTTGCCGAATGAATTGTGGAGGGCGGAGATTTTGTCGGAGTACAGCGAAGGGTCAGAGGTGACTTCGACAGCCGCTTGAGCGGCGCTGGCCAATGTCAGGCTGCCGAGCAGCAGGGTAGCGGTGGCAAGCCGGGTAGACGAAAGCTTCGAAAAACTGCGCATCACTGGGGTCCTTGTGAAGTGCCGACATGGCACATCGCTATGACTTGGGATTTGGATTTATGTTCCCGAGGTCTTCAGATCCTCTCGCACGCAGCTTTTTGTGGGATAGATGTAAAGACCCGTGTAAATCATCGGCAAAACGTCCTATATTCGTTGCCTGCATGAGCATCGCCCAGCAGTTTTCAGATGATCCCGAATGGTTCTGAAGGCCAGACAAACCGGGCTTCAAACGGTTTCTTTGCGTCAGAGAGATCCTTGATGATCCAGATCCATCTTCCATTCCCCAGATCAGCGAGAACGCCATGACCGTTAAAGAATTGACCCAAGAAGCCAGACACGAAGAAGCCCTCAAGAAGTACGCGCTGGACGCGCATGAATTGATGGAAGAGATCAAGGACTTGCCCGCCGACGATCAGAAAGACCAGATCCAGTGGGCATTCGAGGATGAGGCTGAATCCCAGGGCTTGCAGCCGTGGGAGCTGACGCTCAAGTACACCTCAAGCCCCGAAGAGTACGAGGCCGCGCGCCTGGCGCTGCACAAGGAAGCGGCCGAGGTGTTGGGCGTCGAGTGGGAAGAGTACTGCGAGATGAATAATCTGGTGGTCTGATCTATGGGAGCGAGCTTGCTCGCGAAGAGGGCGTATCAGTCGACGTAAATGTCGCCTGACTCACCGCTTTCGCGAGCAAGCCCGCCCCCACATTTGAAACGGGCGTTTTCTCGATCAGAGGCTTAAACGCATCGACAGGTCTACCGCCTTCACATCCTTGGTCATCGCACCAATCGAAATGTAATCCACCCCGGTTTCGGCGATTGGCAGCAGCGTGTTTTCGTTGATGCCGCCGCTGGCTTCCAGTTTTGCCTTGCCGGCGTTCAGGCGCACGGCTTCGCGCATGTCGTCCAGGCTCAGCTCATCGAGCATGATGATGTCGGCACCCGCCGCCAGGGCTTCTTTGAGCTCCGCCAGGTTCTCTACTTCGATCTCTACTGGTTTGCCCGGGGCGATCTTGTGCGCGGCAGCGATAGCCTCAGGGATGCCACCGCAGGCGGCGATATGGTTTTCCTTGATCAGGAAGGCGTCATACAGGCCGATGCGGTGGTTATGGCAACCGCCGCACGTCACGGCGTATTTCTGGGCCAGACGCAGCCCCGGAAGGGTTTTGCGGGTATCGAGCAGCTTCACTTGGGTTTGGGCGACGAAATCGGCCAGGTACTGCGCGCGAGTGGCCACGCCGGAAAGCAGTTGCAGGAAATTCAGTGCGCTGCGCTCGCCCGTAAGCAGCGAGCGTGCCGGGCCTTCGAGGTGGAACAACACCTGATTGGGCTTTACCCGTTCGCCATCGCTCACCTGCCAGTGCACGGCGACCCGCGGATCCAGCTGCCGAAACACGGCATCGACCCACGCGGTGCCGCTGATGACAGCCGCATCGCGGGTGATGATGGTGGCTTTGGCCAGGCGTTCGGCCGGGATCAGTTGCGCGGTGATGTCGCCGCTGCCGATGTCCTCGAGCAACGCACGGCGCACGTTGGCTTCGATTTCGGCGGTCAAATCGGCGAGACGTAGATTCGGCATAACGGGCTCCACAAACAAAGTGGCCCGATTATAGGGCCATGGCGCAAGGCAACCCAAGGCATCAGCGGCCATCCCGTCGTTCGTAAACCTGTATTTGGTCGATTCGCGCGAGCAATCCTGAGCAAGGGGTCTTTCATAAGTGTCTATTTTTTTGGGGGCGCAGAGTCTACTGGCACAAGGAAGGTCTTTTGTCGATAATCCGCCTTTCGTTTGACGTCATAGCTTTGACGTGGCTTTGGGTTCCCGATTATTGAATGGCAGCGGGTGAGTGTTGTTCCACGCTTAGCGCCGGCTGTGTGGCCTGTGAACTCGATCTTTCTTACCGAACCGAACCGAAGAATCACCGTTTCAGGAGGCTTGGATGCACAACGACGGGAATGTAGTGCCTTTGCACAAGGCGACTACCGACCAGGCGACTCACTCGCCGCTCGCCCGCCTGCCCGTGATTCTGCTTCAGGTGCGCGACAAGGCAGCCCAACAGCTCAAGCAGGGCTTGCAGGAGCTGTTCGATAACGCCGACGACACCCTGTTCGAAATGGCCGATCGCGCCCAAAACGACGTCGAGCAAAACATCTTCTTCGAAGCCATGCGCGATTTGCGCCTCAAACGCAAAAGCATCGAACGCGGTTTTCTCGAGCAATTTTTCGAGGCTTTCGTCAGCCTCACGCAGCACGACATCGCTCAGGCTGCCTTGCCTCAGGCCTTGGCTTTCGATACCTCGGTGCCGCTATCCCGTGACGACATGGAGCGTAATGTGGCGGTGGAGGTCATGGTCGGCAAAGTGCTGAACCGCGACGGTTTCGCCCTCGACCAACTCACGGCCCGTCTCAGCACGCTGCTGGGCAAGACGCTGGTCGAACAGCACAACCCCTTGGGGCCGACGCTGCTCTGTGAGTATTTCTTGCAGGCCGGACGCAATCTGGGCATGGAGATCAAGGTCAAGCTGATCATCCTCAAACTGTTCGAGCGCTATGTGCTCAGCAATGCTGATCAGCTCTACGCCGAAGCCAATCAACTGCTGATCGCCACCGGCGTGCTGCCGGACCTCAAGCCCGCCCCGGCGCGGCGTGCCACCGATCGGGCGGCGGCCAGTGTTCACGCCGACCCCGCTGAGGCTGGGGGGCGCTCCGGTAATTCTCAGATTGACGATGGGGTGCAGGAAGTTTTCGCCGCCCTGCAGGAGTTGCTGTTCCATGTGCGCGGCAGCGTTGCGCCGACCCTGGAAGTCAGTGCCCAGACCCAGCCCATTTCCACCCGCGATCTGTTGCGCCTGCTCTCGCACTTGCAGCAATACGTGCCGGCGCTGGCGGCTCAGGACGACTTCGATCTGCGTAACCAGCTCGAACTATTGCTGACCCGGGTCAGCGTCAAGAGCGGCAGGTCGCGTGTAGTCGGGGTGGCCGACGAAGACGTGATCAACCTGATCGCCATGCTCTTCGAATGCATCCTCGATGACCGCAACCTGCCGGACTCCCTCAAGGCGCTGATCGGCCGTTTGCAGATCCCGATGCTGAAAGTCGCGGTGCTCGACAAGAGCTTCTTCAGCCGCAGCAGCCATCCGGCCCGGCGCTTACTCAACGAAATCGCCGCTGCGGCCATGGGCTGGGGCGAGTGCGATGACTATGAGCGCGACAGCCTGTATCTGCGCATCGAGCAAGTGGTGCAGCGTTTGCTGAACGACTTTGTCGATGACCCGGCGATCTTTTCCGAATTGCTGGCGGATTTTCTCGCCTTCACCAGTGACGAGCGCCGTCGCAGCGAATTACTGGAGCAGCGCACCCGCGATGCCGAAGAAGGCCGCGCCAGGACCGAACTGGCGCGTCAGCGCGTCGAGCAGGCACTGAACCAGGCGTTGCTGGGCAAGGTGCTCCCGCACAGCGTGGTGGCGTTTGTCCAGGAGGCCTGGAGCAAAGTGCTGTTGCTGACCTGCCTCAAGCACTCTGATCAGTCCACCGAATGGCATGCCGATGTGCAGGCCATGGCGCAATTGATCTGGAGCGTGCAACGCCATGACGAACCCGATGCGAGCCTGCGCCTGTTGGCACTGGTGCCGGGGTTGCTCAAGTCGTTGCGCGATGGCTTGAACAGCTCGGCATTCGACCCGTTCGCCACCGGTGAGTTTTTCAGCGAGCTGGAAGTTTTGCACCTTCAGTTGTTCGAACGCCCGGGCCAGAAAAGCACGGCTGTTGACGCACCGCTGATGGTCGAAGTGCAGCAGGAAATCGTGCTTCGCACCGCTGACGAAGGCCCGGTCGAAACGGCATCGATGCGTTTGCCGGAGGACGATGTTGCTCTGCTTCAGGTCGATCAGCTGCACCTGGGCTGCTGGGTCGAGTTTCAGGAAGACGAGGAAAACACCCTGCGCTGCAAGCTGGCGGCGATCATTGAAGCCACCGACAAATACATCTTCGTCAACCGTACCGGGATGAAAGTGCTGGAGCACAGCCGTACCGGTCTGGCCCTGGAGTTCCGGCGTGGCGCGGTGCGAACGCTGGACGACACCTTACTGTTCGATCGGGCGCTGGAGTCGGTGCTGGGCAACCTGCGGCGTCTCAATCGCGGCAAGTGATCGCGCGCCGAGGGTCTATCGCGGCATACTGGGCGCCAACACAGTCGTCGTTGAAGGAACCTGTATGCAGTTGGACCCCGCGAGCGGTTGGTGTCAGGGTGTGCGCATATGCCCCTCGCCCAACTTCAATGCGCGCCCCGAGGGCGAAATTTCCCTGTTGGTGATCCACAACATCAGTCTGCCGCCAGCGCAGTTTCTGACCGGCAAGGTGCAGGAATTTTTCCAGAATCGTCTGGATGTCACGGAACATCCCTACTTTGCGGGGATCGCTGACCTGCGGGTGTCTGCGCACTTTCTGATTGAGCGTGACGGTGCTGTCACTCAGTTTGTCTCTTGTCTTGAGCGCGCATGGCACGCTGGCGTCTCGTGTTTTGAAGGACGGGACACCTGTAACGATTTTTCCGTGGGCGTCGAGCTTGAAGGCACGGATGATCTACCGTTCACCGATGCGCAATATCAGGCGTTGACGACCCTGACCCGACAGCTGCAAGGCGCCTTCACGGGCATCACCGCGCAACGCATCTGCGGGCATAGCGACATTGCACCCGGGCGCAAGACAGACCCGGGACCGGCGTTCGACTGGGCACGCTATCGCGCGGCTCTGGCAAAAGAGGGATCACAATGAGTTTTCTGGTGCTGCTTCTGGCGGTGTGGATCGAGAAGTTCTCGGCCCTGCGCCATCGGGTTCAACGTGATGGCGGTTGGGTTCGCGAGCTGAACAAGCTTGAAGCCAGCCCACGCATGAGCAACCGTCCGTGGCTGATACTGGCGGTGCTGGTGTTGTTGCCGGTGGCGCTGCTGGGGTTGCTGTTGGTGGTGCTGGAGCCGGTGGCCTACGGTTTGCTGGCGTTGCCGGTGCATCTGCTGGTGGTGATTTACAGCCTGGGCCGTGGTGATCTGCTGGCCGGGCTTGGGCCGTTTCGCGATGCCTGGCGCCGGGAAGACCTGCAGGCCGCCGCCCATGTCGCCAAACGTGACCTGGATATCTGCGCTGACAACGGCGAGCAGCTGCTGGAACGGGTGCAAGGGTATCTGCTGTGGGAGGCCTATCAGAGCTTTTTCGCGGTGATCTTCTGGTACTTCCTGCTGGGCCCGGTTGCGGCCCTGAGCTATCGACTGCTGGCGCTAGCCGAAGAGCATGGTCAGAACCCGGCCGTGGTCGAGCGTGCCGCGCAGCTGCGTCATGCGTTCGATTGGGTGCCGGTGCGACTGCTGGCGGCGAGTTTTGCGCTGGTTGGCAACTTTGTCGCGGTCAGCCGGGTGATGCTGCATGAACTGCTGAACTGGAACATCAGCGCCGCCCAACTGATCGAGAAGGTCGGGTTGGTGGCCGGTGAAATTCCGGCGCCGGTGGTCGGCCCGGACGGCATCAACAGCCTGGACCGGATCTGGGAACTGCTGCTGCGCGCGGCGGTGCTTTGGTATGCCGGGTTTGCGTTGTGGACGGTGTTGTCGTAATCCACAACACCTGTGGTGAGGGGGCTTGCCCCCGTTGGGTCGCGAAGCGGCCCCCGGCGCCCATCCAGGCAGACTAAGTTGTCTGGAATTACGACTGCTTCGCAGCCGAGCGGGAGCAAGCTCCCTCGCCACAGGGGCTCATCCGCTCCAACAACGGCGACCTGTCGTTAACCTTAAGTTACAAAACCTTCCTCCGAATTAAGCTATACAGAGATAGCGCCAATAGTGGCTATCTGCTGTCTCTGCGCGCCTGCCAATAAAAATAAAAAATCAAAGGGAGACTTCACAGTGAAGAGCTTGCTCTATCCCGCCGTCGCGCTGATGAACCGCCTGAGCTTCGGCATGAAGTTCAGTCTGATCAGCGTGCTGTTCCTTGTGCCAATGCTGGTGACCAATTTCTATCTGGTACGCGATTCCTACCGCGAATTCCAGGGCACCCAGGTCGAGTTGCAGAGCCTCGACCTGCTGGGCAGCGGCCTGAGCCTGCGCCGGGATCTGGAAACCCTGAATAACCTGGTGCAGATCAACGTCACCCTCGGCCAGTCCGGCAAGGCCGGTCATGTCGAATCGACGATCAGTGCCCTGGAGCAAAGCGTTCTGACCCGTTTGCAAGGGCTGGCGGCGATGACCACTGACCCGGAACAAATCACGTTTTTCGATGGCAAGCGCGATGAAATGATCGTCGCGTTCAAGGCCCAGCAAGCGGAAAACTCCCTGCAAAGCAAAAGTGCGCTGATCGGCAAGTTGCTCGGCAACGCGCAGATTTTCAGCCAGATCATCGCCAGTCAGGCAGGCCTGAGCCGTGACAGCCAGAGCGACATGCGGCAGCTGAGCGAACTCATTACCAACGTCACGCCGGCCGTCACCCAGACGCTCGGCGAAGGCCGGGCGATGGGCGCTTACTCGCTGGGGCAGGGCTTTCTCAATTCGGCGTCGAGCACCCGTTTCGAAGAGTTGCTGGCGCAGATCGAAAAACTTCAGGCCGAATACGGTCTGAAATTGCAGGACGCACTGGGCTCCAGTAAAGCCGCGCGTGAAACCCTGGCTGCCCAGGCCGACAGCAGCAAGGCCTCCCTGAAAAAGGCCAGTGAATTGTTCGAAGAACAGGTGGTGATGGCCGATACCCTCGATGCGCCGTGGCTGGCTTTTTACGATCAGGTCACGGGCCTGATGGACCAGACCTACCACCTCAATGAAGCCACCCTGAAGTTTCTCGATATTCAGTTGCAGCAGCGGCTGGAGCAGCACCGCACCCACATGGTTTTGCAGGCAGTGGCGCTGGCGCTGGTGTTTGTGTTGATTTTTTACCTCTATGGCGGTTTCTACGCCTCGACCCGCACCACCCTCAAGCGTCTTGGCGCGGTGATGGACAAGGTGGCGGCCGGTGACATGACCGTGACTTTCAGCGCCAACAGCCGCGATGAACTGGGCGAGTTGGGTGAGGTGTTTACCGGCACCGTGAAGAAAATCCATGACCTGATCGAGCGAGTGGGCCAGACCGTCAGCGAGGTCGAGCGTCAGGCTGGGCAGGTCGAAAGCGTGTCCGCCCAGAGCAACCAGGCGGTGGCGGGGCAGCGCACACAGATCGAACAGGTCGCCACGGCGATGAACCAGATGTCGGCCACTTCCCTGGAGGTGGCGCGCAGTGCCTCTGCGGCCGTCAGCAGTGCCCACAGTGTCAATGACGAGACCATCAGCGGTCGTGGGCTGGTGGAGTCCCAGCAGGGCAGCATCGCTGCACTGGCCAGTGAAATCGATCAATCTGTACGGGTGATCAACCAACTGGCCAGCGACAGCCAATCCATCAGCCGTGTGCTGGAAGTGATCAAAAGTATTGCCGAACAGACCAACCTGCTGGCTCTTAATGCCGCTATCGAAGCCGCGCGCGCGGGCGAGCAGGGCCGTGGTTTTGCGGTGGTGGCGGACGAGGTTCGGACCCTGGCCAAGCGCACCCAGCAATCGACCGAAGAAATTGAGCAGATGATTGCCAAGCTACATAGCGGTGTCGGTGCAGCCGTCAAGGCGATGGGCACCAGCCATCAAATGGCCAACGGCACGGTCGGGCAGTCCGAAAAGGTCCAGCAGGCGCTGGAAAACATCCTCGGCGCCGTCGGCATGATCGTCGACCAGAACCAGCAGATCGCCGCCGCGGTAGAACAGCAGACCGCGGTGGCTCACGACATCGACCAGAACATCGTCGAGATCAACCGCGCCGGCGAGCGTACCGCCGACGGCGCGCACCAGACTGAAAATGCCAGCCGAGCATTGTCGGCGCAGGTGGTGGAGCTCAAGCAATTGATCAGCGCGTTCCGGGTTTGATGCCACGCAGCAGATCCAATGTGAAGCGGGCTTGCCCGCGATAGCGTCTTACCATTCAACATCAATGTTGACTGACAGTCCGTCATCGCGGGCAAGCCCGCTCCCACAGGTATTGCGTGAATCAGCGGACTACCAGTTGAACAACTCACACGCATTGGCGGTGCTGACGGTAGCCAGTTGTTCGGGGCTGATTGCCATGATGGCGGCCAGTGCCTCGCAGATCGCCGGCAAATGGGCCGGGCTGTTGCGTTGGCCGGGGAACATGGCGGGGGCCATGTCCGGTGAGTCGGTTTCCAGTACCACCGCTTCAAGGGGCAAGCCGGCGATCACCCGGTGCATGCGCAAGGCTTGCGGCCAGGTCGCGGCGCCGCCGAGGCCGAGTTTGAAACCGAGCTTGATGTATTCGCGAGCCTCTTCCTGGCTGCCGGCGAACGCATGAATGATGCCCGCCCGTTTCAAGCGAAAACGTTTGAGCGTGGCAATCACCGCCGCGTGGCTGCGTCGCACATGAATCAGCGCCGGCAGATTGAAGTCCGCCGCCAGTTGCAGTTGGGCATCGAACAGTGTTTGCTGACGTTCACGATCCAGGGTTTCGATGAAGTAATCCAGACCGATCTCGCCCACCGCGCATAGCTGGCGATGGCCCGCCAATCGAGTCAGCCAGTCACCGAGTTCGGTCAAATCCTCAGGGCGATGGTCATCCAGATACACCGGATGCAAACCGAACGCCCCATGCAAATCGGGATCGCTTTGCACCAGCTCCCAGACCCGCTGCCAATTGGCCTGATAAACCCCCAGCACCACCATCCGCCGCACGCCGAGGGCGCGGCTTTCGGCCAGCAGCGCCCGACGATCCGGGTCGAAATCCGGAAAATCCAGATGAGTGTGGGTGTCGATCAGTTCCACGGTTCAATCCTGATGAATACGCTGCTTGAAGGTCCGTGCGATGGCCTGCACGCCGGGCTGGTAATCGGCCTGTTCGATGGCGGCCAATGCCAGCTCCAGGGCTTTGTCGGCGATCAGCTGGTGCTGCTGGGACATGGCGTTGACCGGCAGCGGCAGGAAGTCCAGCAACTGCGTATCACCGAAGGTGCCCAGGCGCAGCGGGCGGGATTTGAGCGGGAAGTCGTGCAAGGCATCGAACACGCCCTGAAGCAGCACATAGGAGGTGGTCACCAGCGCATCCGGCAAATGGCCCAGACGCTGGAGCAACTCTTCCATCAATTGTTTGCCGCACTCACGGCTGAACGACTCACCGTGTTCGATCATCGCTTCGCCTTTAAAGCCGTTCAGCGCTTCCTTGAAACCCGCCGCCCGCTCCTGGCTGATACTCAATTCGGGGCGTGCGCCGATCAGCGCGATCTGTTTTGGCAGCGGGTCCAGCAGGCTGCGGGTCAGGTGCAGACTGGCTTCGCGATCATCGCTGATCACCGAGCAGAAGTGCTCGGGTTCCATCACCCGGTCGATGGCGATGATCGGAATGCCTTTGGCCTGCAACAGGCGATAGCTGTCGTCGCCGGTCGGCAGGCAACTGGCGACGATCAACGCATCGCAGCGGCGGGCACGGAACAGTTGCAGCAGTTGCCGTTCACTGTCTGGCGCATCGTCGGAACTGGCGATCAGCAGCTGATAACCGCGAGCCCGGGCGCCTTGCTCCAGCAGTTTGGCGATTCGTGCGTAACTGGGGTTTTCCAGGTCCGGCAGAATGAACCCCAGGGTGCGGGTGTGCCGACTGCGCAGCCCGGCGGCCTGAGGATTGGGTGTGAAGCCATGTAGTTCGACCACCGCCCGCACGCGCTCGACGGTGGCGCTGCTGATGCGTTGCTGTTCGGCCTTGCCGTTGATGACATAACTGGCGGTGGTCACGGAGACGCCGGCCAGCTGTGCAATATCACTGAGTTTCAACCCGGGTTTTCCTTTTTTATTCGAGTTTGCCCGACATTTTCGCCGATCCTACCTGATTCAGGCAGACGACCATTGTCGCAGCACATCCGACAATTGGACTTCAAGGATGAGACATTATCGAGTAACGTGCCTAACATTCTAGATTAAACGTTTCAGCAAGCGTATTTTCTACGTTATAGGTCGCTTTGGTCGGTTCTGCCGCGAAACCGCCAAAATTGCCCCTGAAAAGGTGTTTCCAAACGCCTAAGCTGAATCAATCAAAACAATACCTGGCGTCACACGGCGCCAAAAAGGAGAAAGCATGCTCGAGCTCACCATAGAGCAGATATCCATGGGCCAGTCGGCTGTGGATAAAGCCAGCGCCTTGCAATTACTCGCTGACAGACTCGTGACCGATGGCCTGGTGGCCGACGGTTACCTCGCCGGCTTGCAGGCCCGGGAAGCCCAGGGCTCGACCTTTCTTGGTCAAGGTATTGCCATCCCCCACGGCACCCCGCAAACCCGCGATCAGGTGTTCGCCACCGGCGTGCGGCTGATGCAGTTTCCTGATGGCGTGGACTGGGGCGATGGCCAGATCGTTTATCTGGCCATCGGTATTGCTGCCAAATCCGATGAACACCTGCGCTTGCTGCAACTGCTGACCCGTGCCCTCGGTGAAACCGACCTGGGCCAGGCCCTGCGCCGCGCCAGTTCCGCCGAAGCCTTGCTGAAGCTGCTGCAAGGCGCGCCGCAAGAGCTGGCACTGGACGCACAGATGATCGGCCTCAGTGTGTCCGCCGATGACTTCGAAGAGCTGGTCTGGCGCGGTGCCCGTTTGCTGCGTCAGGCCGATTGCGTGAGCAACGGTTTTGCCGGCGTCCTGCAGCAGGTCGAGGCGCTGCCCCTGGGTGATGGCCTGTGGTGGCTGCACAGCGAGCAAACGGTGAAGCGTCCAGGTCTGGCCTTCGTTACCCCGGACAAACCCATTCGCTACCTCGGTCAGCCGCTGAGCGGTCTGTTCTGCCTGGCCAGCCTCGGTGAAGCCCATCAGGCGCTGCTCGAACGCCTTTGCGCGTTGTTGATCGAAGGTCGTGGTCATGAATTGGGCCGCGCCACCAGCAGCCGCGCGGTGCTGGAAGTGTTGGGTGGTGAAGTGCCGGCGGATTGGCCGAGCGCACGCATTGCCTTGGCCAACGCCCACGGCTTGCATGCGCGCCCGGCGAAGATCCTCGCGCAACTGGCGAAAAGTTTTGAAGGCGAAGTTCGCGTACGCATCGTCGACGGTCACGACAGCGCGGTGTCGGTGAAAAGTTTGAGCAAGCTGCTCAGCCTTGGTGCCCGTCGCGGTCAGGTGCTGGAATTCATTGCCGAACCAACTATCGCTGCCGACGCCTTGCCCGCCTTGCTGGCGGCCATCGAAGAAGGCCTCGGTGAAGAAGTCGAGCCGCTGCCGGTAGTGAGCCAACAGCGCGAAGTGATCGCTGATGTTGCCGAAGTGCTGCTTGCACCGGCCTCCGGCAGTTTGATTCAGGCGATTGCCGCCGCGCCGGGGATCGCCATCGGCCCGGCGCATATTCAAGTGCTGCAAGTTATCGATTACCCGCTGCGCGGTGAGTCTGCCGCCATCGAGCGCGAACGTCTCAAGCAAGCGTTGGTGGATGTGCGTCGCGACATCGAAGGCCTGATCGAACGCAGCAAGGCCAAAGCGATTCGCGAGATTTTCATCACCCATCAGGAAATGCTCGACGACCCGGAACTGACCGACGAAGTCGCCACCCGCCTCAAGCAAGGTGAAAGCGCCGAAGCGGCGTGGATGACGGTGATCGAAGCCGCCGCCAAACAACAGGAATCGCTGCAGGACGCATTGCTCGCCGAACGTGCCGCCGATTTGCGCGACATTGGTCGTCGGGTGTTGGCGCAATTGAGTGGCGTCGAAACACCGGCCGAGCCTGCGCAGCCGTACATTCTGGTGATGGACGAAGTCGGCCCGTCGGACGTTGCGCGTCTTGATCCGACGCGCGTGGCCGGCATTCTCACCGCTCGCGGTGGTGCCACGGCCCACAGCGCTATCGTCGCCCGGGCTCTGGGTATTCCAGCGCTGGTGGGCGCCGGTGCCGCCGTGTTGCTGCTGAAGCCGGGCACACCGCTGTTGATCGATGGTCAACGCGGTCGCCTGCACGTGGACGCCGATGCCGCGACCTTGCAGCGTGCCACCGAAGAGCGCGACACCCGCGAACTGCGCTTGAAGGCCGCCGCCGAACAACGCCATCAACCGGCGCTGACCTCCGATGGCCACCCGGTGGAAGTGTTCGCCAACATCGGCGAAAGCGCCGGCGTCACCAGCGCGGTGGAGCAAGGCGCCGAAGGCATTGGCCTGCTGCGCACCGAACTGATTTTCATGGCCCACCCACAAGCGCCGGACGAGGCGACCCAGGAAGTCGAATACCGTCGCGTACTCGATGGCCTGGCCGGCCGACCGCTGGTGGTGCGCACCCTCGACGTCGGTGGCGACAAACCGCTGCCGTACTGGCCGATCGCCAAAGAAGAAAACCCGTTCCTCGGCGTGCGTGGCATTCGCCTGACCCTACAACGTCCGCAGGTCATGGAAGCGCAGTTGCGCGCCTTGCTGCGTGCGGCGGATAACCGTCCCTTGCGGATCATGTTCCCGATGGTCGGCAGCGTCGATGAGTGGCGTCAGGCTCGGGACATGACCGAACGTCTGCGCCTGGAAATTCCGGTAGCCGATTTGCAACTGGGGATCATGATCGAAGTGCCGTCGGCCGCCTTGCTGGCGCCGGTGCTGGCCAAGGAAGTGGACTTCTTCAGCGTCGGCACCAACGACCTGACGCAATACACCCTGGCCATCGACCGTGGTCATCCGACCTTGTCGGCCCAGGCTGACGGCTTGCACCCGGCAGTGCTGCAACTGATCGACATCACCGTGCGTGCGGCTCATGCTCATGGCAAGTGGGTCGGCGTGTGCGGTGAACTGGCGGCCGATCCGCTGGCGGTGCCGGTGCTGGTGGGCCTGGGTGTGGATGAGTTGAGCGTGTCGGGCCGCAGCATTGCCGAGGTCAAGGCGCGTATTCGTGAACTCAGCCTGACCCAGACTCAAACCCTTGCCCAACAGGCCCTGGCCGTGGGCAGCGCGAACGAAGTCCGCGCATTAGTGGAGGCCCTGTAATGGCCAAGATCTTAACCCTGACCCTCAACCCGGCACTGGACCTCACCGTTCAGTTGCCGGTACTTGCACCCGGTCAGGTCAACCGCAGCGACGAAATGCACACCCACGCCGCTGGCAAAGGGGTAAACGTGGCGCAGGTGCTGGCCGACCTCGGGCATCAAGTGACCGTCAGTGGTTTTCTCGGGGAAGACAATCTTCAGGCGTTCGAAACCCTGTTTGCCAAACGCGGTTTCACCGACGCGTTTATCCGTGTCCCCGGCGAGACCCGCAGCAATATCAAACTGGCGGAAAGCGATGGGCGCATCACCGACATCAACGGTCCGGGGCCGAGGGTCAGTGAAGCGGCGCAGCAGGCCTTGCTCGATCGTCTCGACCAGATTGCTCCCGGGCATGACGCGGTCGTGGTGGCCGGCAGTTTGCCCCGTGGCGTGAATCCTCAGTGGTTGCGGGAACTGATCCATCGCTTGAAAAAACGCGGCTTGAAGGTGGCGCTCGACACCAGCGGTGAAGCCTTGCGCGCAGGTTTGGCGGCCGGTCCATGGCTGATCAAACCTAACACCGAAGAACTGGCGCAAGCGCTGGGGTGCGAGGTGGTTTCCGTGGGTGCCCAAGCCGAGGCGGCGAGCCGTTTGCATGCTCATGGCATCGAGCACGTGGTGATTTCCGACGGTGCGGACGGGGTGAACTGGTTCAGTGTCGGCTCGGCCATGCACGCCACGCCGCCCAAGGTCAGCGTGGTCAGCACTGTCGGTGCCGGGGATTCGTTGCTGGCGGGCATGCTGCACGGTTTGCTCAGTGCCGATACGCCGGAACAAACCTTGCGCACCGCCACCGCGATTGCCGCCATGGCCGTTACCCAGATCGGTTTTGGTATCGGCGACGCCGCGCAGCTGGCGCACCTCGAACAGGGTGTGCGCCTGCGCCCCCTGACAGAACAATAAGAGGGTTTGACATGAAGTTAGCCATTGTTACGGCCTGCCCGAACGGCATGGTCACCAGTGTGCTGTGTGCTCGTCTGCTCGATGCAGCCGCCCAGCGTCAGGGCTGGAGCACCAGTGTCGAAGTCGTTGATGCGGCCCATCCGGAACGCCAACTGTCGTCTGCGACCCTCGAGGCCGCCGAGTGGGTATTGCTGGTCACCAGCGGGCCAGTGGATATGTCGCGGTTCGTCGGCAAACGCGTATTCCAGAGCACCCCGGCCCAGGCCCTGCAAGATGTCGAAGCGCTGCTGCGTCGCGGGGTGGAGGAGGCCGAGGTTTACGTCGCGTCCGAAGCCACCGCCGAGCCTGCTGCGGTGGTTAAAAATGCACCGCGCCTGGTGGCTGTCACCGCGTGCCCGACCGGCGTCGCCCACACCTTCATGGCCGCCGAAGCCTTGCAGCAAGCGGCCAAGCGTCTGGGCTATGACCTGCAAGTGGAAACCCAAGGCTCGGTCGGCGCGCGTAATCCACTCAGCGCGGCGGCGATTGCCGATGCCGACGTGGTGCTGCTGGCGGCAGACATCGAAGTCGCCACCGAGCGTTTCGCCGGCAAGAAAATCTACCGATGCGGCACCGGCATTGCGCTGAAACAAGCCGAAGCGACGTTGAACAAAGCCCTGGCCGAAGGCAAGCAGGAAAGCGCGTCGACCGGCGCCAAAGGCCCGGCCAAGCAAGAAAAGACCGGTATCTACAAACACCTGCTGACCGGTGTGTCGTTCATGTTGCCGATGGTGGTGGCGGGCGGTCTGATGATTGCCTTGTCCTTCGTGTTCGGCATTACCGCGTTCAAGGAGCCAGGTACGCTCGCGGCCGCGCTGATGCAGATCGGCGGCGAGACTGCGTTCAAGCTGATGGTGCCGCTGTTGGCGGGGTACATCGCCTACTCGATCGCTGACCGCCCAGGCCTGGCGCCGGGGATGATCGGTGGTTTGCTGGCGAGCACCCTGGGTGCCGGTTTCATCGGCGGGATCATTGCCGGTTTCATCGCCGGCTATGCGGCCCAGGCGATCAATCGCTATGCGCGCTTGCCGCAAAGTCTTGAGGCGCTGAAACCGATCCTGATCATCCCGTTGCTGGCGAGCCTGTTCACCGGTCTGGTGATGATCTACGTGGTCGGCAAACCGGTGGCCGGGATGCTCGCGGGGCTCACGCACTTCCTCGACAGCATGGGCACCACCAACGCGATTCTGCTGGGTGTGCTGCTGGGCGGCATGATGTGCGTCGACCTCGGTGGGCCGATCAACAAAGCGGCTTACGCATTTTCGGTGGGGCTGCTGGCGTCACAAAGTTATGCACCGATGGCCGCGACCATGGCTGCCGGCATGGTGCCGCCGATTGGCCTGGGCATCGCCACGTTCATTGCCCGACGCAAGTTCGCCCAGGCTGAACGCGAGGCCGGTAAAGCGGCGCTGGTGCTGGGGCTGTGCTTTATCTCCGAAGGGGCGATTCCGTTCGCGGCCAAAGACCCGCTGCGGGTGATTCCGGCGAGCATCGCTGGCGGTGCGTTGACCGGCGCGTTGTCGATGTACTTCGGCTGCAAGCTCATGGCGCCACACGGCGGCTTGTTCGTGATGCTGATTCCGAATGCGATCAACCATGCGCTGTTGTATCTGCTGGCGATCGTGGCCGGGAGTTTGCTGACGGCGGTGGCGTATGCGCTGCTCAAGCGGCCTGAGACGGTGGAGTTGGCAGGAGAGCCAGTCAGCGCCTGACCCCTATCCCTTGTGGGAGCGAGCAAGCCCGCTCCCACAGGAATCTGCTGTGTTGGCAGATTTTTGTGTCATGCCGCAGTCATACAGCCATGCTTAAGTTTTCCTTTTTCAGGGAGAACACCATGAGCGAATTCGACCTCGGCCGTCGTCGTGTCATGCAGGTCGTTGGGGCCGGGCTGTTGATGCCTGGCCTGGCGCCGGCGGTGATTGCTTCGGTCAAGGATCGGCCGCAACTCACCGATGGCGTGCAGTCCGGTGACCTGTTGGGTGACCGGGTGATGATCTGGAGCCGTAGCGACCGTGCGGCGCGGATGGTGGTGGAATGGGATACGCGCAGCCTGTTCAGTAACCCTCGTCGATTCGTCTCGCCCTTGGCCGATGCCCGTACCGACTTCACCGTCCGGGTCGAGCTCACTGGCCTGCCCGCCGATCAGGCA
Organism: Pseudomonas sp. B21-015; assembly: GCF_024749285.1. Classification (NCBI taxonomy): domain Bacteria; kingdom Pseudomonadati; phylum Pseudomonadota; class Gammaproteobacteria; order Pseudomonadales; family Pseudomonadaceae; genus Pseudomonas; species Pseudomonas sp. B21-015. The sequence goes on along the minus strand of NZ_CP087196.1, from coordinate 5,574,962 downwards.
ATTTTCTATCGCGTGACGTTCGAAGACGCCCAGAGCGGTGTCGCCAGTGAACCCTGGTTCGGCCATCTGCGCAGTGTGCCCGCCGCCCGACGGAATATTCGGTTCGTCTGGAGTGGCGACACTGTTGGCCAGGGCTTCGGCATCAACCCGGACATCGGCGGCATGCGCATCTACGAAGCCATGCGCCTGCGCCTGCCGGACTTTTTTATCCACAGCGGCGACACCATCTACGCCGACGGCCCGGTGCCGGCGCAACTGACCACCGAAAGTGGCCGGATGTGGCGCAACCTCACCAGCGAAGCCAAGAGCAAAGTCGCCGAAACCCTCGACGACTATCGCGGCAATTACCGCTACAACCTGATGGACGAAAACATCCGCCGCTTCAACGCCGAAGTGCCGCAGATCTGGCAGTGGGACGACCACGAAGTGGTGAACAACTGGTCGCCGGGCAAGCAACTGGATGATCGCTACAAGAGCAAAGATATTCACAGCCTGGTGGGTCGCGCGCGGCAGGCCTGGCTCGAATATGCGCCGATGCGTTTGCAGAGCGCCGACGGTGGCGGACGGATTTATCGCAAGCTCAGCTATGGGCCGCTGCTCGACGTGTTCGTGCTCGACATGCGCAGTTATCGCGGTGCCAATGACGATAACCTCGGTGCCGCCAAGCCGTTCCTCGGTCGAGAGCAATTGGATTGGCTCAAACGTGAATTGAAAGGCTCCCAGGCCCAATGGAAAGTCATCGCCGCCGACATGCCCATTGGCCTCGGCGTGCCGGACGGTGAAGTCAGCCCCGGCGTGGCGCGTTGGGAAGCGGTGGCCAACGGTGATCCGGGCCCGGCTCAGGGCCGTGAAGTGGAGATCGCTGAATTGCTCGGTTTTCTGCGAGTGCAGCAGGTGCGCAATTTCATCTGGCTGACGGCGGATGTGCATTACTGCGCGGCGCATCATTACCACCCGGACCGCGCGGCGTTTCAGGACTTCGAACCGTTCTGGGAGTTTGTCGCGGGGCCGCTGAACGCGGGGAGCTTCGGGCCTAATGCGCTGGATAAAACCTTCGGCCCTGAAGTGGTGTTCGAGAAGGCACCAGCGGCGCAGAACACCTCGCCGTTTGCCGGGTTTCAGTTTTTTGGCGAGGTGAATATCGATGGGCAGACGGGGGAGCTGACCGTTGTGTTGCGGGATCTGGATGGGGTGGGAGTGTTTGAGCGCAAGTTGCAGCCGGTGTGAGGCTGGCAACTATCGTTTGAGTGGACATCAATCAAATGTGGGAGCGGGCTTGCCCGCGATTGCGGACTGTCAGCAACATCAATGTTAGATGTGATGGCCTCATCGCGGGCAAGCCCGCTCCCACAGGGGATCAAAGGTGTCAGTACACGTCGCGACGGTAGCGGCCCTGTTCGATCAAGCGGTCGACTTCTTCAATGCCCAGCAATTCGTTGAGCACGTGATCCACCCCTGAAGCCATCCCCTGCAAGCTGCCGCAGATGTAAATCACGGCACCATCGGCCAGCCATTTTTTCAACTCGCTGGCAGACTCGCGCAGGCGATCCTGCACGTAGATCTTGTGTGCCTGATCGCGGGAAAACGCCAGGTCCAGACGCGCCAGATCACCGTTGATCAACCACTCTTCCAGTTCCGCACGGCACAAGTAGTCGTTCTCGCGGTTGCGCTCGCCGAACAGCAGCCAGTGGCGCTGCTGCCCGTCGGCAATCCGAGCCTTGAGCAAACTGCGCAACCCGGCCAGGCCGGTGCCGTTGCCCAAAAGGATCATCGGCACCGGTTCGTTCGGTAGATGGAAGCCGCTGTTGCGCCGCACCCGCAAACTGATGCTGCTACCCACAGGGACGTGTTCGGTCAACCAGCCGGAGCCGATACCCAGGCTGCCATCGGGGTGCAATTCCTGGCGCACGATCAATTCCAGCACGCCATCGGCGGCAATCGAAGCGATGGAGTATTCGCGCATGGCCAACGGCACCAGAGCGTCCGCCAGTGCTTGCGCGTGCAGGCCGACCAGATGGGCGCGGTTCTGGGGCAGTTGGCGGCTGGCCAAGGCTTGTTCCAGTGTTTGCGACAGACCATCGAACTCAACCGTGGCCCGACCGTCAATCCCCAGGCCGTCGAGGAAATGCTCGATGGCCCACGAACAATTGCGCGGCAGCACTTCCACCAGATCCCCGGCCAGCCAGCTGCTGGTGGTGGGGGCGCTGAGGCCGAGCAAGTACACGGGCGAACCGCTGCTGTCCGGGTTCATCAATTCGCGGCGGGTGAGGGTCCAGTTGTCGTAGCTTGGCGCTTGCCAGGTATCCACCGGCGCCTGGCCGGTCAGCAGGCCGAGTTGTTGTTGCCAGTGACGCAAGGCGTAAGGGTCGCCGCTGTCGACTTCCACCGGGGCGAACAAGGTCTTGCCGCCGTGCTCGCCCAGCCAGGTGTGCAAGCGGCGGGCGAAGCCGCAGAAGTGTTGATACTGGCGGTCACCGAGGCCGAGCACGGCATAGTTAAGGCTGTCGAAGCTCAGCGCACGACCCAGCACTTTGCGTTCGAATCCTCGTGCGCTGTCCGGCGCTTCGCCGTCGCCGAAGGTGCTGACCACAAACAGCGCGTTGCTGGAATCCTGCAGGTCCTGTTCGCTGACATTGGCCAACGGTTGGACCTTCACCGGCAACCCGGCGGCCTGCAATTGTCCGGCGGTCTGCCAGGCGAGCTGTTCGGCGAATCCGCTCTGACTGGCGAAGCCGATCAGCCATGCCGGCGCATCACTGCCCGGTTGCGCGAGGCCATTGCGGGCGTCCTTGATCTGACGTTTCTTGCGTCGACGGTCCAGGTACAGCAACCAGCCTGTGATGAAAAACAGTGGCATGGCCAGTGCGGCGATTGTCAGGATAATCCGCCCGATAATCCCGAAATAACTGCCGACGTGAAGCGCATAGATACTGGTCAGCAGCTGCGCCTTGAGGCTCTTGTCGCTGTAACGGTCATGACGGCTGACGATGCCGGTCGCCGGATCGAGGGTGAGCTGGTTCCGTGCCTGGTCGTGGGGTGAATTCTTCAGCAGGTAGAACACGGTTGCCGGTTGCCCGGCCACAGGCGGCATACGAACGTTGTAGGACGAAAGCCCAGGGCCGGCGGCGCTGTAGATGCTGCTCCACATTGCGGCGTAATCGGCAGTGGGGGCCGGGCCGCTTGGCGCAGGACCGCGACCACTGCGCACACGTTCGTTCTGCGGCGAATCGGAAAGTAGCCGGGTCAGGCCTTTGTTGTACCACTCGTACGACCAGCTCAGCCCGGTCAGCGCCGCCAAAAGGTAGAACACCAGACACCAGGTACCGGCCACCGAGTGCAGATCCCAGTTGAAGCTGCGACCCTTTTTATTCCAGTCCAGGGTCAGCCACGCGCGCCAGCTTTTCCACTGGCGCGGCCAGCGCAGGTACAGGCCAGACAGACAGAAGAACAGCAGAATCAGGGTACAGGCGCCGGTGATCTGTCGGCCGATATCGCCCATGGCCAGGACCCGGTGCAGTTGCAGCATCAGGCCAAAGAAATCCTGGCCCGTGACGTCGCCCATGAACTCGCCGGTGTACGGGTCGAAGTAACGCATCGGCCCGCGACGTTCACCGGGTGGCGCGGTGAAAATCACCCGCGCGGCGTTGCCGCTGTCGGTCTCGACCCAGAGCATCGAGACTTTCTTGCCCGAAGCCCCTTCGATTTTCTCCACCAGCTCGGCAGGCGGCAGTACGCCGGCAATCTGCTTCTCGACGTGCAGCACAGAGGGGTTCAACGCCCGCAGGATTTCATCCTGGAACGATACCGTCGCCCCGGTGATGCCCATCAGGGCCAGGACCAGTCCGGCGCTGATGCCGAAAAACCAGTGCAACTGGAACAGGGATTTCTTCAACACGTCGCTCGCCTTGTTCGTTCAAAAGTCATCATCACGGCGCGCATTATGCCGTGAGTTGTCGAGAAACATTCTTTTTTACACACAAAAGCCCCGTTCAGTTCGATGAACGGGGCCAGGGCGTCTTGCCCACCACTCTAGTGTGGGAGCGAGCCTGCTCGCGAAGGCTATGTCAGCCACGACAGATAAAGTGCGACAGACACCGTATTCGCGAGCAGGCTCGCTCCCACAGGATCAGAAGTGGAAGTTGGCGCTCAGCAGGGCGGTACGGCCCGCCGCCACGTGGGCGTAGTGGTTCTGGAGTATCTGGTCGAAGTAACGCTTGTCGGTCAGGTTCTGGACGTTGAGTTGCAGGTCGACGTTCTTGGTCAGGCGGTAGCTGGCCATTGCGTCGTAACGCCAGTAGGACGGGATCTCCACCGAGTTGGCGACGTTGCCGAACTGGGAATCGACGAAGGTCGCACCGGCACCGACGGTCAACTTGTCCGGCACCAGGTCGTAGGTCGACCAGAACGTGAAGTTGTTCCGTGGGGTGCTTGGCATGTGGTTGCCTTCATCGGCGGCGAGGGTGGTTTTGACCACTTCGCTGTCCATGTAGGTGTAGCCGCCGAAGACTCTCCAGTTATGGGTCAGCTTGCCGGTGTAGCCCAGCTCCAGGCCATTGACCTGCTGTTCGCCGTCCAGCACTTGAGTGGTGCCGCCGCTTGGATCGTTGATACGCGCATTGGTTTTCTCGGTGCGGAACAGCGCGGCGGTCAGCGACAGGTTGTCATTGAAGAAGTCCCACTTGGTGCCGATCTCGTAGTTGCGGTTTTTTTCCGGGTCCAGATTGCTGTTGTTCGCCGCCAGTTCCAGGCCACCGTTGCCGCTGGTTTCGCCGGCCGGGTTGCTGGAGGTCGAGTACGCCGCGTAGATACTGCCGTTAGGCAACGGGTTGTAGACCACGCCGATCTGGTAGTTCACCAGGTCGCTGGTGTTCTCACGGGAGAAACTGCCCGCTGGGGCCGTGCTGCTGGCGTTGGCGAAGCCGCTGGATTCAACCTGATAGTTGTCATAACGCAGGCCCAGGTTCAGGGACCATTGCTCGTTGAACTTCAGAGTGTCGAACACGTACGCCGCGGCGGTTTTGGTGTCGGTGTCGGTGAAGGCGTTGCTGTCGGTGATCGTGCCATTCCAGTTATCCCCAGGCGTCGGGTTGTACAGGCTGGTGCAGTCGCCGGAGTTGAACAGGGCGCGGTTGCAGCGGGTGCCGCTGGCGGTGGAGGTCAGGAGGTACGGGCGGTTGTGGGTGTCCTGATAGGAGAACTCCAGGCCAGTCACCAGGCTGTGCTCGATAGCGCCGGTGTTGAACTTGGCGCTCAGGTCTGTCTGGTTGATCCAGCCGCTGGACGTCGAGTTACGGGTCTTCGCGCCACGGTAAGCGCTGCCATTGGCCACGTTGCCCTTGCTGTCGTCAGGGTTGGTGACGATGTAGTCCAGGGTCGAACGGGACATGCGGAAGCTGTTCGACACGGTCAGGCTATCGTTCAGATCGTGTTCGATCTTGATCGTGCCGCTGTCGTTGCTGGTCTGGCGATAGTCGCGACCGGTGAGGCCGTAGAAGTTGTCGCGGTTAACGTTGGCCGGCTTGTCGACGTTGTACTTGCTGCGGTTGGGGCTCAAGGTCAGCGGGATGCCGTAGTCGGGCATGTCGTCGGTTTCGACGTGGTAGTAGCCGACGGTCAGACGGGTATCGGTGCCCAGGCCGAAGGCGAAGGACGGCGCCACACCCCAACGGCTGACGTCCACGGCATCACGGCCGGCGACGTTGGCTTCGTGTTTCATCAGGTTCAGGCGCACGGCCGAGGTGTCGGTCATCTGCTGGTTCAGATCGAGGGTGGTGCGCTTGGTCTGGTCCGAGCCCCAGGTGAAGCCGCCGTTATAGGCGTTGCCCAGCTTGGCGGTCTTGCTCACCAGGTTCAGGCTGCCACCAGTGGAACCGGCGCCGGTGAAGGCTGACCCCGGGCCCTTGCTGACTTCGACCGATTCAACGTTGAAGATCTCGCGGCTCTGGGACGCCGGGTCGCGCATGCCGTCGACGAACGTGTCGCTTTCGGCGTTGAAGCCGCGAATGATCGGACGATCGCCGGCCGGGTTGCCGCCCTCGCCGGCACCGAAGGTGATGCCCGGGGTGGTGCGCAGGGCGTCGACCAGGCTGGTGGCGCCGGTGTCGCGAATCACTTGTTGCGGGATCACGGTGACGCTTTTCGGCGTCTCGCGCAGTGGCGCGGTGTACTTCTTGGAGGCCGAGGTATCGGTCTTGTAGGAGGTGTCATCCTGCTCGCCTACAACGCTGGTCGCGTCCAGGGAAATCGTATTGCCGGGTGCCTTTTCATCGGTCTTCTCGGCCGCGAAAACCATATGGCCCGCAGAGCCGGCGGTGATCGCCACGCCAATTGCAGACGCGAGCAAACGTGGTGAACCGACCGGTAATTGTAGTTGTTGGCGTGACATGTGAATTCCCCTCCCCAAGGATTTGAGGCCGCGGAATATAGGGTAAATACGTATTTGTATCAATTGCGAAACATTGCTATTCGCGACGAATTTACATTCTTTACAATTTACCTTTACGGTTTTTACGGTTTCATTCGTCACTCGGGTTTTACACAGGCAATAAGAATCAATACCATTGGCATCCCTTTGCCTTCAGGTGTCTGTCCATGTTGCTGCACATTCCCGGCGTGTTCGCGAAAGAAGAAGTGCAGCGCATTTGCGAGGCCCTGGCGCAGGCGGATTGGGCCGATGGCAAGATTACCGCCGGTTACCAGTCGGCCAAGGCCAAGCACAATCTGCAACTGCCTGAAGGTCACCCGCTGGCCCAGGAGATCGGTGCTGCGATGCTCGAACGGTTGTGGAAAAATCCGCAGTTCATGTCAGCGGCGTTACCGCACAAGGTCTTCCCTCCGTTACTGAACTGTTACACGGCCGGTGGCAGTTTCGACTTCCACATCGACAACGCCGTGCGTCAGCCCAAGGGCAGCATCGAGCGGGTGCGCACCGACCTGTCGGCGACGCTGTTCTTCAGTGAACCGGAGGACTACGACGGCGGCGAACTGGAAATCCAGGACACCTTCGGCACCCAGCGCGTGAAGTTACCGGCCGGCGACATGGTCCTGTACCCCGGCACCAGCCTGCACAAGGTCAACGCGGTTACGCGCGGAACCCGCTACGCCTCGTTTTTCTGGACCCAGAGCCTGGTGCGTGAAGACAGCCAGCGCGCCTTGCTATTCGAGATGGACGGGGCGATTCAGCAGCTGACCCAGGACATGCCCGAGCATCCTTCACTGATTCGTCTCACTGGCACCTACCACAACCTGTTGCGCCGCTGGGTCGAGGTGTAAAGTGGCGGACTTTCGTTTGCGCCGCGAGGAAGTCCTCGACGGCGAGCGGTTTACGGCCATGCTCGCAGAAAGCCCGGCCCGCGCGGCCCAGGCGATTCTGCTGGCCGCCGGCGAAGGCGTGCTCGAAGCGCAGGCGTTGCTCGGGCAGATTCTGCTCGACGGTCAGGGCATCGCTCAGGATCAACCGTTGGCTCTGCGCTGGTTCGAGATCGCCGCGGGCCAAGGTCATCTGATGGCGCGCAATATGCTTGGGCGTTGCCATGAACAGGGTTGGGGTTGCCTGGTCAATGCTTCGGTGGCTGCACGGCATTATCGAGTCGCGGCAGAGGCCGGACTGGATTGGGCGATGTACAACTTCGCCAATCTGCTGGCGACCGGGCGCGGTGTGGCTGAGGATCATCTTCAGGCACTGGCGTTGTATCAACGCGCCGCTGAGGCAGGCCACGCCAAATCGATGAATCTGCTGGGGCGTTATCTGGAAGAAGGGCAGGTGTGCCCGGCGGATCTGGCAGGGGCTCGCGACTGGTATCGGCGTTCGGCCGAGGGTGGGGATTTTCGGGGGCAGTTCAGTTATGCCACGGTGCTGGCTGATGAAGGCCATGTCGATGAAGCGCTCGTGTGGCTGGAGAGGGCGCTGGTCGGCGGCAATCTGAATTTTCTGCGGGTCAGCAGTGAGTCGCTGCTCGGCGCTTGTCATCCGCAGATACGTGCGATGGGCCAGGCTTATCGCACGCATATGGCTAAGCTTTCCGGGCGTTAGCCGACATCTTCCGTTGCTGCCCACCGTCAGATGGGCGGCAACGGATGAGATCAACCGCGTAACCAGCGACCCTGCAGAATATTCATGTACGCGAGCAAACTCTGACTACGTTCGATCAGGCGCTCACCGGTTTTCAACATGTCATCGTCAGTGCCAGGCATGATCGACTTAAGGAACATCGACAGTGTATCGACCAGTTTGGTGGTTTCACTGACGTAGGTGTGTTGGTGAGGAATGACCTTCTGCGTGTCATTGAGCTGTCGAGTGTGGTTTTCGTTGGTGCGCAGTTGTTGTTCCAGCGATGACACTCGTTCCTGTCGCTGGCCAATGCGAGTCTGGACAATCTGCCGTGCCCTCAGCAAATCCCTGTACTTGACCAACTCATTGGCCTCATCCAGAAACTTGAAGGCGACTGCCAATCCAGCTTCCATCGCGGCGGTCTCCGGTGTTTGAGGCTTGCCGGCCAGTCCAGCCAGTTGTTCAAAAAGGGGCTTGATACGATCGATAAACGTCATCTTTTCGAACAGCTTGATCGCTTCATTCAAGATGCGTTCGTCACTGACCACTTCGTTCAGCGCCGCCTGTTCGACGCTCAGTTCTTTGGCCAGGCCGATCCGGGAATCAGCCAGTTCGGCAAGCCTGAACCGATTGTCACTGATGGACACGCTCTGAACATTGAACAGTCCGGTGTGTAATTTAATGTGCAGTTGTGACAGTTGGTCAGTGCACATTTCCATCAGTTGGTTGGCAATTTTCGAATAGAGCGCAATTGCTTTTTTAGTATTGTGGTCTGGCTCACGAGCGTTCAATACCGCCAGCGCTTCCAGGTTTTCGCGAAGATCATCGGTTTCCAGCGCGGTTATAGCTGACGTAATGGCGTTGGCGACCAGTTGATCGGTGCTGCTGATAGCGGCGTTGAGGCTGATCAATTCGTCACTCAAAGCTTTGATGTACAGGTTGGCGGAACCGACGATCGACTGATAACGAATGGCCGCGCGGCTTTCACGAAGCTGGGCGAAGTCAGGAATAGCATAAGCAAAATTAGTCATGGGGAAATCCTTTTTTCGGTTTTTATAAGGCGTGGTTAGTCGAACGCGACAATCATCGTGTTCGCATTGTTCTGAATGGTTTTCCAGTTTTTGAGAATGATCTTGAGACTGGAAACAAAACTTCTCAGGGTTAGAAAGTCGTTAATGCCTGCAACTTTGTTTCTGGAGGCATTAATGTATTCAGAGATCGAGATCCATAAGGTTTCAAGTTGTGCGGTGCTGGTGATTGCACCCTGAACGTAGGTCAGTAAACTGTCCAGGTCGCCGTGAAGTTCCACCAGGGTGCCGGCGAGAATGCTTTTCTGTTTGATTTGCTGCGTCAGCTGTTCACGCTGCCTGAGCAGCGGCGCCACGTGGGTTTTCTGCAATAGTTCAAGGTTGCCGGAGTGCAGGAAACCTACCGGGCTGTAGCCGGAGAAAATGTAATCAAAGAAATTGGGCGAGGTTTCCCGCATCTTTTCGTCGATGCGCTTCTGGGCTTCGTCGATTACCTTGTTCAGCGCCGTGATTTGCCTGTTGATGTCTTCACTATTGGCCAGTTTCAATTTGGAGCCGATGCCGGGCTGGACTTCGTTACTCATCTCGTCCTTGAAAAACTTCAGACGGGTCAGGACATCCAGGCTGCTCAACTTTTTTTCATCAATCGAACTGGCGATAAATTTCAGAGATTCCTGGATTGAACCAAAGCGGTTTTTTTTCGTTCGACCAATTTCGAGCGGGGGAAGAAGGCTGATCTCTTCCTCGCTCATATTGTCGAGCGTGCCTATGTAGTTCTGATAACCTGGCATGGTCACAATGGCGTCGATAATGTCCTGGCCAAAACTTTCCAGATCTTCCGAGAACGTCGCAAGACTGCCACTTACGCGCTTCATGGAAGACTCTATATCTGTCCACGAATTGGCGTTGTTGATGATCTTGTGATATAGGCTGAGCACATCAAACGGTTCCAGTCCGATAATGCCGGTCTTTTGGGCGTTTAATTGTTGCTCAACTTCGTTCAGGGTAATGGGCAGGGCCTTGGCGGTGGTTACATAGCGCTTGATTTTTTGGATGTCGTCTTTAGTAATGATGGGTGTCGGTGGGTTGCTATGGGTTTGCATTTGTCTAATTCCATTTAATATGTGGTCCGAGTGGCTAAGGTAATGGTGCTTTCAGAATAAGTGTATGTTTTGTCTGTAACCGGTTTTTAGTTGTTGTTAGTTAATGTTTTTTAAAAACTATCGCCCACAAAAAAGCCCGTGATTTATCACGGGCTTTTTTGTGGGCGCGTTACGTTTACACGTAGAACGACTTCAGCGGCGGGAAGCCATTGAACTCAACAGCGCTGTAACTGGTGGTATAAGCACCGGTCGACAACCAGTACAAGCGATCACCGATAGCCAGGTTCAACGGCAAACCGTACTTGTAGTTTTCGTACATGATGTCGGCGCTGTCGCAGGTTGGGCCGGCGATGACCACTTCTTCCATCTCGCCTTTCTTCTCGGTCCAGATCGGGAACTTGATGGCTTCGTCCATGGTTTCGATCAGGCCGGAGAACTTGCCCACATCCGTGTACACCCATCGCTCGACGGCGGTACGGGATTTACGCGCCACCAGCACCACTTCACTGACCAGAATGCCGGCGTTGGCGATCAGCGAGCGGCCTGGCTCCAGGATGATTTCCGGCAGGTCGTCGCCGAAGTCTTCCTTGAGGAAACGGATGATTTCTTCAGCGTAGGTTTCCAGGCTGTTGGTGCGGGTGATGTAGTTGGCCGGGAAGCCGCCGCCCATGTTGATCAGCTTCAGTTGAATGCCGTCTTCTTCTTTCAGGCGTTCGAAGATCACTTTGACCTTGGCGATCGCCGCGTCCCAGACGCTGATGTCGCGTTGCTGCGAACCGACGTGGAACGAGATGCCGTATGGCACCAGACCCAGGTCGCGAGCGAGGATCAGCAGGTCCATGGCCATGTCGGTCTGGCAGCCGAATTTGCGCGACAGTGGCCAGTCGGCGGTGGTCGAGCCTTCAGTCAGGATACGTACGTAGACTTTCGAGCCCGGAGCTGCCTTGGCGATGTTGCGCAGGTCGGCTTCGGAGTCGGTGGCGTACAGGCGAACGCCTTTGTCGTAGAAGTAACGAATGTCTTTGGATTTCTTGATGGTGTTGCCGTAGCTGATCTGATCCGGGCCGACGCCGCGGCTCAGCACTTTGTCCAACTCGTAGATCGAGGCGATGTCGAAGTTCGAGCCTTTCTCTTTGAGCAGGTCGATGATTTCCACGGCCGGGTTGGCCTTTACCGCGTAGTAGACCTTGGCGAATTCGAAACCGGCGCGCAGGTCGTCATAGGCCTGGGCGATCATCGCGGTGTCGATCACCACGAACGGGGTTTCTTGTTTGTCGGCGAAGGCCTTCATTTTGTTGAAGGTATCGCGCGCGAAATAGTCTTCGACGTTGATCGACATGCTGGGAACTCCTACTGGCAAACTGAAATTAACAATGGGTGCAAATGAACGTCCTCCGTATCCCCACTTTGGTTCGCCTACTTCCCAAGGCATGTCGCCGAAAGCAAAAAGGCCATGGGAGGCGGTGCTTTCCCTTGGCCTTGCTGTCTCGTCGTCAGTACTTGAGCCGGATGGATCGTTTCCAGCATGGACGTTCGGCGCGAACTTTAGGGCGTGAGGGGCTTGAGATCAACAAAAAATGTCGCGTTTTTGCACGCTTCCGTCGTGCGGTCCCCGACAGCTACTGATGTAACCGACCTGCATGACAGTGTGATGTTCCCGTAGAAGGGATATTTGAGGAGTGTCAGAGGGGTTTGTAGTGCCCCCAATCGCGGGCAAGCCCGCTCCCACAGTGATTTCTGTCGTACACAAATCTTGTGTACGCCAAGAACCCTGTGGGAGCGGGCTTGCCCGCGAAGGCGTCAGATCAGGCGACAGCAGTCTCAGCCGGCGAAACAATGCTGGTCTTGCCCCCACGGGACTTGCCAGAGCTTAAATACTCGGCAATCGATTCCTGAGTCACTTCCCCCAGAAACACCCGCTCGGCGTCCATCACCGGCAGCCACGAGCGGTTGAACTCGTACATGCGCGACAACAGGATGCGCAGGTGTTCGTCGTAGGCCGCGGTGGCGTTGAACTCGCGCCGGTATTGCGCGCAGGTGCCGGCCTGGCGATGCAGGTCGCGCCGACGCACGTAGCCCAAGGCCTTGTTCTCGGCGCAGGTGACCACCACGTAGCGACGGTCCAGTTCGTCCATCAATTCAAGTGCATCGGCCACCGGGGTTTCCGGGCTTACCGATGGCGCGTTGTCCGCCGCATCTTCAGCCTTCACCAGCAACAGACGCTTGAGCGTGCTGTCCTGGCCGACGAAGTTGCTGACAAAGTCGTCCGCCGGATGCGCGAGCAAGGTGTCCGGGTGGTCGATCTGCAACAGTTTGCCGGCGCGGAAAATCGCGATCTTGTCGCCGAGCTTGATCGCTTCGTCGATGTCGTGGCTGACCATGATCACGGTCTTGTTCAGCGCCCGTTGCATTTCGAAAAACTCGTTCTGGATCATCTCGCGGTTGATCGGGTCGACCGCGCCGAACGGTTCGTCCATCAGCAACAGCGGCGCATCCGCCGCCAGCGCTCGAATCACGCCGATCCGTTGCTGCTGGCCACCGGACAATTCACGGGGATAGCGAGTCAGGTACTGCTTGGGCTCAAGCTTGATCATGCTCATCAACTCGCGGGCGCGGTCATGGCATTTCTGTTTGTCCCAGCCGAGCAGGCGCGGAACGATGGTGATGTTTTCCTCGATGGTCATATTCGGGAACAGACCGATCTGCTGGATCACGTAACCGATGTTGCGACGCAGGGTCACTTCGTCGAGGTCAGTGGTGTCTTCACCGTTGATCAGGATCTTGCCCGAGGTCGGCTTGATCAGACGGTTGATCATTTTCAGCGTGGTGCTTTTGCCGCAGCCCGATGGCCCGAGGAACACACAGATCTCGCCTTCATTGACGGTCAGGCTCACCGAGTCCACGGCTTTCACATCTTTGACGTTGCTTTGGAAGGTCTTGCTGAGGTTTTGAAGTTCGATCATTTGAGCAGTCCTTTTGGAGTCAGCGTGCGTTGCAGCCATTGCAGAAGCAGGTCGGCGAAGATGGCCAAAAGACTGACCAGCACGGCGCCGACAATCAGCATCGACATGTCGCTGCGGCTGATGGAAGCGAGAATGAGTACACCAAGGCCGCCGGCGCCGATGGTCGCGGCGATGGTCATCACGCCGATGTTCATCACCACGGCGGTGCGTACGCCGGCGAGGATCACCGGCACCGCGATGGGCAGTTCGACCATGCGCAGGCGCTGGCCGAAGGTCATGCCGATACCACGGGCGGCTTCGCGAATGCCGGGTTCCACGCCGGTCAGTGCCAGGTAGGTGTTACGCATGATCGGCAGCAGCGAATACAGAAACACGGCGGTGATCGCCGGCATCGGGCCGAGGCCCTGGCCAAATTTCGAGTAGAACGGCAGCAGCAGGCCGAACAGCGCAATCGATGGCACGGTCAGCAACACCGTAGCGCTGGCTTGCAACGGGCCGGCCAGTGTCGGGAAGCGTGTCATCAGGATGCCCAGTGGCACGCCGACCAGAATCGCCAGTGTTACCGCGATGCCGACCAGGGTGATGTGCTGCCAGGTCAGGTGCAAAACCTGCGGCCCGTCGAGATGGGAAAAGGCGTTGAGAAATTCCATGACTTTTCCTCTTTAGTTCAACGGATGCTGGCGCAGGAAATCTGCGGCAACCGATGAAGGGCTTTCGTGATCGACATCGACCCGTGCATTGAGCTGGCGCATGGTGGCGTCGTCGAACAGCTGGGCCAGTGGCTTGAGCTCTTCGGTGAGTTTCGGGTGGGCATCGAGGTAGGCCTGGCGCACCACCGGCGCGGCGGTGTAGTCCGGGAAGTAATGCTTGTCGTCTTCGAGCAACTTGAGCTTGAAGGCGTTCAGGCGACCGTCGGTGGTGTAAACCAGACCGGCAAACACTTGGCCGTTACGCAGGGCGGTGTAGACCAGCCCGGCGTCCATCTGGCGGATGTTGTTGCGGGTCAGGTTCATGCCGTAGAGGTCAACCATGCCGGCCAGACCGTCGGAGCGGTTGGCGAATTCGGTATCCAGCGCTACCAGATGATTTTGCTTCTGCTCAGCCTGCAACACTGTGTTCAGCTCGCTGATCGTGTTGATCTGCGGGTAAGCCTTCGCGGTTTTTTCCGGTAGCGCCAGGGCGTAGGTGTTGCTGAAGTTCGACGGGGTCAGCCAGATCAGGCCTTTTTTTTCGTCGAGTGCTTTCACCTTGGCGTAGGACTGAGCGCTGTCGAGTTTTTCAGTGACGTGGTTGTAAGCCACCAGCGACACGCCGGTGTATTCCCACATCAAATCCAGCTGACCGCTTTCGTGGGCGCTGCGGGCGAGGTTGCTGCCCAGACCGCCCGTCACTTGAGTGTCGTAACCTTTGGCGCGCAGGTATTGGGAGGTGATTTCCGCCAGCAGGGTTTGTTCGGTGAACACCCGGGCGCCAATGCGGATCACGGGTTTTTCAGCGGCTTGGGCAAATCCTGCGAACAGCAGAACGCAGCCTAGTAAAAAGCTTGATGTCTTCATGAAAATTCCTTTGCCGGGGCTTAAGACGGGCGCAGGCCGCGTTCGAGCCAGAGGCGGCTGGCGAGTGTCACCAGACCGTCGAGCAGCAAGGCCAGCAGGGCGGTGCACGCCGCGCCGAGCAGCAGTTGCGGCTGATTGTTCAGGGCGATACCGGGGAAAATCAGGCTGCCCAGGCTGTTGGCGCCGATCAGGAACGCCAGCGGTGCGGTACCGACGTTGATCGCCAGCGCCACGCGCACGCCACCGATGATGATCGGCACGGCGTTCGGCAGTTCGACCCGCCACAGCACCTGAGTCGGCGTCATGCCGATGCCGACGGCCGCTTCCTTGAGTGAACCCTGGACGTTTTTCAGCCCTTCGTAGGTGTTGCGCACAATCGGCAACAGTGAGGCGAGGAACAAAGCGAAAATCGCAGGACCGCTGCCAATGCCGAGGATACCCAGGGCGATGGCCAGTACGGCGAGAGGCGGCACGGTGTTGCCGATGTTGAAGATCTGCATGAAACGTTCGGCGCGGCCAACCATGGTCGGGCGGCTGAGGAAGATGCCGGCGGGTATGCCCACTACAAGGGCGGCCAGCATGGAAACGAGGACGAGAATCAGATGAGCTTGCAGGTAAAACAACAAATCGTCGCGGTACTGTTCGATCGTGTTGATGCCAATCCAGTGGATCAGCAGGGCCAGAAGGGCGACGACAACCGCACCTCCTGTCAGCCCTTTGCCATAGCGAATAGCCACAGGCGGACTCCTTTTTTCAGTCGGCGGACGCAGTCCCGAGTGGCAATGCCATGCCTGGCTGCCGGGAAAACAACGTTCGCGAGAAGCAGCTCTACACGCTGATGAAACCGCATGAAATCGAGCCATAAGCGCAGCCTCGTCAGGCTGACTTGCTGATTTTTCAGCCCCTGACGATGGGTCGTAACAGGGGAGTGGACGCCTCCACCTTTTAAAAGGTTCCATAATCAGCAGCATTTAGCCACCGCGTAGGAGCTGCCGAAGGCTGCGATCTTTTGATGTTGCTTTTAGAAGCGAAGATCAAAAGATCGCGGCCTTCGGCAGCTCCTACGTTGGATCGCAACCTCCGTCAGCCCTGTGGATGGTGGTCCGTAGGTCACTTTTTAAGCTATACTCGCCGCCCTTTTTTGAATCACCGCCAGGCGATTTCCCATGACCAAACAGGCCGCCGAAGTCGCGAAACGCCGCACTTTCGCCATTATTTCCCACCCCGATGCCGGTAAAACCACCATCACCGAGAAGCTCTTGCTGATGGGCAAGGCGATTGCGGTAGCCGGCACGGTGAAGTCTCGCAAGTCCGACCGCCATGCCACCTCCGACTGGATGGAAATGGAAAAACAACGGGGTATTTCCATTACCACGTCGGTCATGCAGTTCCCGTATCGCGACCACATGGTCAACCTGCTCGACACCCCGGGCCACGAAGACTTCTCCGAAGATACCTATCGCACCCTGACGGCGGTGGACTCGGCCTTGATGGTGCTCGACGGCGGTAAAGGTGTTGAGCCACGCACCATCGCGCTGATGGACGTCTGCCGTCTGCGTGACACGCCGATCGTCAGCTTCATCAACAAACTCGACCGTGATATCCGCGACCCGATCGAACTGCTCGACGAAATCGAAGCGGTCCTGAAAATCAAGGCGGCGCCGATCACCTGGCCGATCGGTTGCTACCGCGACTTCAAGGGCGTTTATCACCTCGCCGACGACTACATCATTGTCTACACCGCCGGCCACGGCCACGAGCGCACCGATGTGAAAATCATCGAGAAGCTCGACTCCGACGAAGCCCGCGCGCACTTGGGCGACGAGTACGATCGCTTCGTCGAACAGCTGGAACTGGTGCAGGGCGCCTGCCACGAATTCAATCAACAGGAATTCCTCGACGGCCAACTGACCCCGGTGTTCTTCGGTACCGCACTGGGCAACTTCGGTGTCGATCACGTGCTCGACGCCGTGGTCGATTGGGCACCGAAACCGCTGGCCCGAGTCGCCAACGAGCGCACCGTGGAACCGGTGGAAGAGAAGTTCTCAGGTTTCGTGTTCAAGATCCAGGCGAACATGGACCCCAAACACCGCGACCGCATCGCCTTCATGCGCATTTGCTCCGGCAAGTACGAAAAAGGCATGAAGATGCGCCACGTACGCACTGGTAAGGACGTACGGATCGGCGACGCGCTGACCTTCTTCTCCTCCGAGCGTGAGCAACTGGAAGAGGCCTTCGCTGGCGACATCATCGGTCTGCACAACCACGGCACCATCCAGATCGGTGACACCTTCACCGAAGGTGAAGCCCTGGGCTTCACCGGCATCCCGCACTTCGCCCCGGAACTGTTCCGTCGCGTGCGCCTGCGTGATCCGCTGAAATCCAAGCAACTGCGCCAGGGCTTGCAGCAGTTGGCGGAAGAGGGCGCCACCCAGGTGTTCTTCCCCGAGCGCAGCAACGACATCATCCTCGGCGCGGTCGGCGTGCTGCAGTTCGATGTGGTCGCCAGCCGCTTGAAAGAGGAATACAAGGTCGAGTGCTCCTACGAGCCGATCACCGTGTATTCCGCGCGCTGGATCGAGTGCAGCGACAAGAAGAAGCTTGAGGAATTCTCCAACAAGGCTGTGGAAAACCTGGCACTGGACGGCGGCGGTCACCTGACCTACCTGGCCCCGACCCGGGTCAACCTGGCGCTGATGGAAGAGCGCTGGCCGGACGTGAAATTCCGTGCGACGCGTGAGCATCACTAAGCGCTGAGTTGCGAAAATCAAAAGCCCCGTTGCGAAAGCTGCGGGGCTTTTTGGTATCTGCCTCGGGCCACAGTAATATCGGTTCGGCATAACACCTATTCCAAACAAATCTCCTTGCCAGTGGCATTTTCTGCTACCCGGTAGCGTCCTGTCTGGAGAACCCGGTCAATCGGAACTAGATTTCACTCAGCACCTGTCAGGCGTCCCATGCTTCACCCAACAAAGGATGGAATCGGCTATGAGCATTTTTCAACGCATTATGTTGCTGCTTAAGGTTTTGGTGATGCTGTCCATCGGCACGTCGGCGGCATGGGCGCAATGCACGAACCATGATGAGCAGCAGGCCTGGTACGGGCAAGGTACGCACAGCCAGTTGATGATCGCTGCGTCCCAAACAGACGATGACGACTCGACCACTGACGACCCAGACACCGATGAGGATGAGGAAGACAAGCAAACGTAAATGACAGACAAAAGAAAACCCCTCCTGCCGGACTGATGCGCAATCCGGCGGAAGGGGGTGGTGAACAGGTCAAGTATCCCTGTGAGAGCGAGCCTGCTCGCGAAGGCGTCATGACAGTCTGCACACCGCTATCGCGAGCAGGCTCGCTCCCACATTTTTTATGCCGCGCCGTCGAGGAATTGCTCGGCGTAGTGGCAAGCCACCTGGCGGGTGTCGAGCAGGCGCAGGGCCGGCTCTTCGATGGCACAGCGCTCGGTCGCATACGGGCAGCGCTTGTGGAAGGCGCAGCCGGACGGCGGGTTCAGCGGGTTGGGCAATTCGCCAACGATCTTGATTTTCGGTTTGTCCGGATCCGGGTGGATGGTCGGAGTGGCCGACAGCAGCGCCTGGGTGTACGGGTGCAGAGGACGGGTGTAGATGTCCTCTTTCGGGCCCATTTCCACCGGCCGGCCGAGGTACATCACCATCACGTGATCGGCGACGTGGCGCACCACGGCGAGGTTGTGGGAGATGAACACGTAGGCGGTGTTGAACTCTTGCTGCAAATCCATGAACAGGTTGAGCACCTGTGCCTGAATCGACACGTCCAGCGCCGAGGTCGGTTCGTCCGCCACCAGCACTTTCGGTTGCAGCATCATTGCGCGGGCCAGGGCGATCCGCTGGCGCTGACCGCCAGAGAACATGTGCGGATAGCGCTGGTAGTGCTCGGGACGCAAGCCCACCTGCTTCATCATCGCCTGGACTTTGTCGCGACGTTCCGAGGCGCTGAGGTTGGTGTTGATCAATAATGGCTCTGCAAGCTGATCACCGATCTTCTGCCGTGGGTTCAACGACGCGTACGGGCTCTGGAACACCATCTGCACGTCTTTGCGCAGTTGCTTGCGCTGGGCCTTGTTAGCGCCGGCGACTTCCTGCCCGGCGATTTTCAAGGAGCCGGAGGACGGTTCTTCGATCAGCGTCAGGGCGCGGGCCAGGGTGGATTTACCGCAGCCCGATTCGCCCACAACGGCGAGGGTCTTGCCGGCTTCCAGTTCGAACGACACACCGTTGAGGGCGCGCACGATCGCATGGCCCTTGAACAGGCCACGGGACACTTCGTAGTGACGGGTCAGGTCGCGGGCGGTAAGTACGACGGCCATTACGCCACCTCCTGGTTCAACGGGTAGAAGCAGCGGGCGAGGCTGTTACTTTTCTGGTCAAGGGCCGGACGTTGCACGCGGCAGTTGTCTTGCACATACGGGCAGCGCGGCGACAGCAGGCAGCCTTGCGGGCGGTCGTAACGACCGGGAACGATGCCCGGTAATGTCGACAGGCGCGCGGCACCCATGCTGTGTTCCGGAATCGCCGCCAGCAGTGCTTCGCTGTACGGATGCGCCGGAATATCGAACAGCTGTGGCACCTGACCGACTTCAACCGCTTGGCCGGCGTACATCACGCACACGCGCTGGGCGGTTTCGGCCACGACCGCGAGGTCGTGAGTGATCAGCACCAGGCCCATGTTCTGCTCTTTCTGCAGGGCCAGCAGCAGGTCCATGATCTGCGCCTGAATCGTGACGTCGAGCGCGGTGGTCGGTTCGTCGGCGATCAGCAGTTTCGGTTCGCCGGCAATCGCCATGGCAATCGCCACGCGCTGGCTCATACCGCCGGAGAGCTGATGCGGGTAGGCATCCATACGACTGGCGGCGCCCGGGATTTCCACTTTTTCCAGCAGTTCGATGGCGCGCTTGCGGGCTTGCTTGCCGGACATCTTCAGGTGCAGACGCAGCACTTCTTCGATCTGGAAACCGACGGTGTAGCTCGGGTTCAGTGCGGTCATCGGGTCCTGGAAGACCATGGCCAGGTCTTTACCGACGATTTGCCGACGCTGACGGTTGCTGAGCTTGAGCATGTTCTTGCCGTCGAAATTCAGGGCATCGGCAGTGACGATCCCCGGGTGCTCGATCAGGCCCATCAGCGCCATCATGGTCACGGACTTGCCGGAACCCGATTCGCCAACAATGGCCAGCACTTCGCCCTTGTCCACGGTTATGTCGAGACCGTCGACCACCGGAACAGCGTTGGCGTCGCCGAAGCGAACGTTGAGATTCTTGATTTCTAACAGTGACATTTGAATCTCCTCAGGCGGCGTTCTTGAGTTTCGGGTCCAGCGCATCGCGCAGGCCGTCGCCCATCAAGTTGATTGCCAGCACGCTGAGCAAAATGGTCAAACCAGGCAAGCTCACCACCCACCAGGCGCGTTCGATGTAGTCGCGGGCCGAAGCCAGCATGGTGCCCCACTCAGGGGTTGGCGGTTGTACGCCAAGGCCGAGGAAGCCCAGTGCCGCGGCATCGAGAATCGCCGAGGAAAAGCTCAGGGTTGCCTGCACGATCAGCGGCGCCATGCAGTTGGGCAGCACGGTGATGAACATCAGGCGTGGCAGACCGGCACCGGCCAGGCGCGCGGCGGTCACGTAGTCGCGGTTCAGCTCGCCCATCACCGCGGCGCGGGTCAGACGAACATAGGACGGCAGGGACACCACGGCGATGGCGATCACGGTGTTGATCAGGCCAGGGCCGAGGATGGCGACAATCGCCACGGCCAGCAGCAGGGACGGCAGCGCCAGCATGATGTCCATCAGACGCATGATGGTCGGGCCGAGCACGCGTGGGAAGAACCCGGCCAGTAATCCCATCATGATGCCGGGAATCAGCGACATGACCACCGAGGACAGGCCGATCAACAGCGACAGGCGCGAGCCGTGAATCAAGCGCGACAGCAGGTCGCGGCCCAGTTCATCGGTGCCGAGGAAAAAGCGCCATTGCCCGCCATCGAGCCACACCGGAGGCGTCAGCAGAAAATCACGGTATTGCTCGCTTGGATTGTGCGGCGCAACCCAAGGGGCAAAAATCGCGCAGAACACAATCAGGGTGAAGAACATCAGGCCGGCCACGGCGCCTTTATTCTTCGAAAATGCATGCCAGAACTCTTTGTACGGTGATGGATACAGCAGGCTTTGATCCACGGCGGAGGTAGACGTGACTGCTGAGGAAGTTGGAGTGCTCATGGGTATTTACCTCAGCGCTGGTGACGAATGCGTGGGTTGGCAAAGCCGTAGAGGATATCCACCACGAAGTTAACCAGGATCACGATGCAGGCAATCAACAAGATGCCGTTTTGCACGACGGGATAGTCCCGGGCGCCGATGGCTTCGATCAGCCATTTGCCGATGCCGGGCCAGGAGAAGATCGTTTCGGTCAGAACAGCGCCAGCCAGCAGTGTGCCGACTTGCAGGCCGACCACGGTCAGCACCGGAATCAACGCGTTGCGCAGGCCATGGACAAACACGACGCGTGCCGGCGACAGGCCTTTGGCCCGAGCGGTGCGGATGTAGTCCTCACGCAGCACTTCAAGCATGGAGGAACGGGTCATCCGGGCAATCACCGCTAGCGGAATGGTGCCCAGCACGATGGCCGGCAGGATCAAGTGATGCAGGTAGTCGAGTAGCGCGCCCGGTTCATCGCTGAGCCAGGTGTCGATCAGCATGAAATGGGTTTTGCGCTCCACGTCGATCAACAAGTCGTTCTGCCCGGAGACCGGCGTCCAACCCAGGCTGACCGAGAAGAACATAATCAGGATCAGGCCCCACCAGAAGATCGGCATCGAGTATCCCGTGAGGGAGATGCCCATGACCCCATGGTCGAACAGGGATCCTCGCTTCAACGCGGCGATTACACCGGCCAGCAGTCCGAGGACTCCGGCAAATAACAGGGCCGCCATCGACAGCTCGAAGGTGGCCGGGAACAACACCTTGAATTCACTCCACACGCTTTCACGGGTACGCAGGGATTCGCCGAGATCGCCGTGGGCCAGTTTGCCAATGTAATCCAGGTATTGGGCATACAGCGGTTTGTTCAGACCTAGGCGTTCCATTGCCTGAGCATGCATTTCGGGGTCGACCCGACGTTCTCCCATCATCACTTCTACGGGGTCGCCAGGAATCATGCGGATCAACGCGAAAGTCAGCAAGGTGATGCCGAAGAACGTGGGGATCAGTAATCCCAGTCGGCGGGCAATAAAACTAAACATCGTGTGTTGTACCTCATCAGCCGGTTAGGCGTGCCCGGCGGCGCTGGGGTCAGCGATGCCGGGCGTTTTTTATCTACTTCACCTGGGTGGTGGCGAAGTTATTAGTGGTGAGGGGGCTAATTTGATAGCCCTCTACATTGGTGCGCATTGCAGTGAACATGCGGGTGTGCGCCATGCTGATCCATGGCTGGTCCTGGTTGAAAATGGCCTGGGCCTGTTCGTAGAGCGCCGCGCGTTCGTCCGGGTTCACTTTAGCCCTCGCTTCGTCGATCAGCGCCTGGAACTTTTCATTGCACCAGCGAGCGTAGTTTTCGCCGTTCTTGGCCGCCTCACAACTGAGCATAGGCGTCAGGAAATTATCCGGGTCACCGTTATCGCCAGCCCATCCAGCGGACACCATATCGTGCTCGCCGTTTTTCGCGCGCTTGAGCATTTCGCCCCATTCCATGACACGAATATCGACCTTGATCCCGACCTTGGCCAGGTCGGCCTGCATCATCTGCGCACCGAGCATCGGGTTCGGGTTGGTCGTGCCGCCGCCGTTACGGGTGAACAGGGTGAACGTGGTGCCATCCGGTACACCGGCTTCCTTGAGCAGGGCGCGAGCCTTGTCGAGGTCGCGAGGCGGGTTGGTCAGTTTATGGTTGTAGCCCAGAAGGGTGTCCGGGTAGGGGTTGACCGCCACTGTCGCATTGCCTTTGCCGAACAGCGCGTTGACATAAGCTTCTTTGTCGAACGCGATGTCGATCGCTTTGCGCACCCGCACATCACTCATGTACTTGTGGGTGGTGTTCATGGCGATATAGGAAACGGTCATCGCGTTCAGTTCATCGACCTTCAGGTTGGCGTCTTTCTTGATGCTCGGGATGTCATCCGGTTTCGGATACAGCGCGATCTGGCACTCGTTGGCCTTGAGCTTTTGCAGGCGTACGTTGTTGTCGGTGGCAATCGCCAGCACCAGCGCGTCAGCCGGTGGCTTGCCACGGAAGTAGTCCGGGTTGGCCTTGAAGCGGACCTGAGCGTCTTTGGCGTAACGCTGGAAGACAAACGGGCCGGTGCCGACTGGCTTGTTGTTCAGGTCGCCGGTCTTGTCGGCCTTGAGCAACTGATCGGCGTACTCGGCGGAGTAGATCGAGGAGAAGGCCATGGCGATGTCGGCCAGGAACGGCGCTTCACGGCGGGTCAGGTTGAATTTGACCGTATTGTCGTCGACTTTCTCGACGCTTTTGAGCAGTTCCTTGAAGCCCATGCTTTCAAAGTACGGGAAGCCCACGCTCGATTTCTTGTGCCATGGATGATTCGGGTCCAGCTGGCGCTGGAAGCTCCAGACCACATCGTCGGCATTCATGTCGCGAGTCGGCTTGAAGTAGTCGGTGGTGTGAAACTTGACGCCTTTGCGCAGGTGGAATGTGTAGGTCAGACCGTCGTCGCTGATGTCCCAGGACTCGGCCAGTGCCGGGATCACTTCAGTGGTGCCGGGCTTGA
Organism: Pseudomonas sp. B21-015; assembly: GCF_024749285.1. Classification (NCBI taxonomy): domain Bacteria; kingdom Pseudomonadati; phylum Pseudomonadota; class Gammaproteobacteria; order Pseudomonadales; family Pseudomonadaceae; genus Pseudomonas; species Pseudomonas sp. B21-015. The sequence goes on along the minus strand of NZ_CP087196.1, from coordinate 5,551,498 downwards.
AGTCCGCCAGACGATTGAAGATGGTTTCGGCCACCGCATCGGCTGTGACTGCAGTCGTGTACTGGACCATATCGAAGCCTTCCGGGCTGGCTTCGGTACAGACCACCAAGGGTTTGGCCGAGACGCCAACGGCGACACTCAGCAACGCGGCAGCGATGGCTGCTCGTAGGGGAAGCATTTTCATCTAGAGCCCTCTGCAATCGGTTGAACGGAAAAGCCAGGCGGCCGACTCGTCATGAGTCAGCCGCAGGCATGGGTTTTACAAAATGTTGAACGGGATGGTGGTCACGAGACGGAACTCGTTGAGGCTGCCGTCCGCCTGGTTTTCGCTGGCACGGTGCGCGGTGTACGTCGCACGGATAGCGGTGGCCTTGAGTGGGCCGCTCTGCACGGCGTACGAAGCACCGATGCCGTATTCATAGTGGTGCTCGCCGTCCATCGCCTTCACATCGGTGTAGCCGGTGCTGTTGTAGTGAGTACCGTCGATACCCCAGCCGCGAGCCTGGTAGATGTTGAACTTCAGGCCTGGCACGCCGTATTCGGCCATGTTCAGGCCGTAGGCGATCTGGAAGGACTTCTCGTTCGGGCCGTTGAAGTCCGACAGCAGGGAGTTGGCCAGGTAGATGCCGTTGGTTTCGTGCAGGTAGTCGAAGTACTCGTTACCGTTCACTTCCTGGTACGAGAAGGTCAGGCTGTGGGCCTGGTGGGTCAGGCCGAACGACAGGGAGTAGGTGTCGTTGTCGATCTGGCCGAGCTTGGCTTTACCTTCATCCACGGTTTTGTAGTAGTTCAGGCCGGTGGTCAGGCTCAGGACCTGGCTGTCGCCCAGTACATGGGTGGCGCCGAAGTAGTACTGATTCCACAAGTCTTCAGCCTGGGTGCCCCAAAGGCTGGTGGTCAGGCTGGCGAACGGCTGGTAGGTGATACCGGCAGTGTGGACGTGATCGGCCTCGGCATTGGTGTCGCCGTATTCGGAACGGAACTTGCGCTGGCTTTGTTCGGTACGCGGTGAGTTGCGGTCGAAGGTGCCGAGGTCGAAGGACAGGTTCTCCAGCTCTTCGCTGTGCAGGGTCACACCTTCGAAGCTCGAAGGCAGGGCACGGTTACCGATAACGTCTACCTGCGGGCTGCTGAAGTTCTGGCGACCGGCGGTCAGCGTGGTGTTGGAGATACGGGCCTTGACGTTGGCCAGGCCCAGTTTGCTCCACTGGCCGACGGCGTCGCCGCCTTCTTTGGTCAGCGTACGGTTGTTACCCGCGCCAGGACGCGTGGTCGGCGCACCGCCGTTGTTGGACGCCAGATCCTTGCGATCACGATCCAGGGCAATGGCGTTGTAGGCCGCTACTTCGGTGCTGAAGCCGACGGTGCCTTCAGTGAACCCCGAGTTGTACTTGATGATTGTGCCTTGCAGCCAGTTGATGCGACGGTCAGTCTGGCGCGTTTCACCATTCTGACGGTAGTTGAGTGTCGCACCCCGCTTGAAATGCTCGTTGGCGTACCAGTTACGCGTGCTGCCGGTGATCGACTGGCCTTCGACAAAACCAGTGGCTTCGCTTTGGGCGCTTTTCTCTTTCACGGTAACCGGGGTGAACGCCTGGCTCTGGGATTCTGCGTACGCCGTGGCGGTCACGCTGCTGATGGCCAAGGCCAATAACGCGGTGCTGCTCAGTTTCATGGGTGAAGCTCCTTTCTTTCTTTTTTAATGCCGGTCTTTTTGGGTGATCCGGCTATTTGGTTCAGAACACATTCAAGGCATCGCAAACGTTTGCTACAGGCCAGATTGACGAATTACGGCAATACGCTTGCGTGAGGGCGGAATCCGCCCCCAGCGTTTCTGGCTAATGGGTTATTGGTCGATACTGACACCCGAGAACACGTTGCGACCGAAAGGACTCACCTTGAATCCTTCGATTTTGGCGCTCAACGGCTGGTTAACCGTTGAATGGGCGACTGGCGTGATCGGCACCTGCTGCTTGAGGTACTGTTGCGCCTGTTTGTAGAGCACGGTGCGCTGGTCGCGATCGGTGACGACTTTGGCCTGCTTGATCAGCTTGTCGTAGGCTGGATCACACCACATGGAGTAGTTGTTGCCGCCAATGGCGTCGCAGCTGTAGAGCGTGCCGAGCCAGTTGTCCGGGTCGCCGTTGTCACCGGTCCAGCCGATCAGGCTGATGTCGTGCTCGCCGTTCTTGGTGCGCTTGATGTACTCGCCCCATTCGTAGCTGACGATCTTGACCTTGAGGCCGATCTTCGCCCAATCCGCCTGGAGCATTTCGGCCATCAGCTTGGCATTGGGGTTGTACGGACGCTGAACCGGCATGGCCCAAAGGGTGATCTCGGTGCCTTCCTTGACGCCGGCAGCCTTGAGCAGTTCCTTGGCTTTTTCCGGGTTGTAGGCGGCGTCTTTAATCGTTTCGTCGTAGGACCATTGGGTCGGCGGCATGGCGTTGACCGCCAGTTGACCGGCACCTTGGTAGACAGCGTTGAGAATGCCTTGTTTGTTCACCGCCATGTCCAGTGCCTGGCGCACTTCGAGCTGGTCGAACGGTTTGTGGCGCACGTTATAGGCGATGTAGCCGAGGTTGAAGCCGGGCTTCTCGATGAGCTTGAGGGTCGGGTCGTTCTTCAGCGCGGTCACGTCGGCGGGGCGCGGGTGCAGGGTAATCTGGCATTCGTTGGCCTTGAGTTTCTGCACGCGCACCGAGGCGTCGGTGTTGATGGCGAAAATCAGGTTGTCGAGCTTGACCCGGCTCGGGTCCCAGTACTGCTTGTTGCCGCTGTAACGGATGTTGGCGTCTTTCTGATAGCTCTTGAACACGAACGGCCCGGTGCCGATCGGCTTCTGGTTGATGTCGCTCGGCTTGCCTTCGGCGAGCAGTTTGTCGGCGTACTCGGCGGACAGGATGGCGGCGAAGCTCATGGCGATGTTCTGGATGAACGCGGCGTCGACGCTGTTGAGCGTCATCACCACGGTCAGCGGCCCGGTCTTCTCGACCTTGGCGATGTTCTTGTTCAGGCTCATGCCGTTGAAATACGGGAACTCGGTCGGATAAGCCTTACGGAAGGGTTGCTGCGGATCGAGCATGCGATTGAACGTGAACAGCACGTCGTCGGCGTTGAAGTCGCGGGTCGGCGTGAAGTATTTGGTCGTGTGAAATTTCACCCCTTCGCGCAGGTGAAAGGTGTACTTGAGACCGTCCTCGGAAATATCCCAGTTCGTTGCCAGGCCTGGTACGACGTTGGTGGCGCCTTTTTCAAACTCTGCCAATCGGTTGTACAGCGGCTCAGCGGCGTCGTTATCGGTCGCAGTGGTGTACTGCGCGGTATCGAAACCGGCGGGGCTGCCTTCGGAGCAGAACACCAGGCTGTTGTTGGCGGCCTGGCTGATGGAAGTGGCGGCCAGCAGGCCGGTGCCCAGCAATGCGGATAAAACCAAGGTATGGCGCATGACGCTCCCTCTTTTTGTAGTGTTATTCAATGCGCCGGGATCCCGTCCGGGGACGTTGTGGCTGCATTGAGCTCAAACCAATACGGGGCAGCAAACCGATAGCCCACGCAGTCACTGGTCAGAACCCGACGGTAGGTGCCGTGGGTCTGGCAGTAAATGCGCTGAGTCCTAAAGACTCGTAGGAAAAGGCAACGCGTCCTAACCCCTGGCTGCGTCAGACAGCGGATTTGGATGTAGGCAAATTCCTAGCTTCTGGGCAGAAAAAAGCAGCGGCGACGCTGAAAACGTCGCCGCTGCTTTTTCTTATTTGCTGACGCTGACGCCGTAGAAGGAGTTCAAGCCGAATGGGCTGATCTTGAAGTCCTGCACGTTGGCGCGCATGGGTTGGAACACCGTCGAGTGAGCGATAGGTGTCATTGGAACAGCATCTTTGAGGACGTGTTGCGCCTGTTTGTACAGTTCGGTGCGCTTGGCCTGATCGGTGGTGCGTTTGGCTTCCTTGACGAGGCCGTCGAATTTCTTGTCGCACCATTTGGAGAAGTTGTTGCCACTCAGCGAGTCGCAGCCGAACAGCACATTGAGCCAGTTGTCCGGGTCACCATTGTCGCCGCTCCAGCCGATGATCATCGCCTGGTTCTCGCCGCCTTTGGAGCGTTTGATGTACTCGCCCCATTCGTAGCTAGTGATCTTGACGTTCAGGCCGATCTTCTTCCAGTCGGACTGCAGCATTTCAGCCATCAGCTTGGCGTTCGGGTTGTACGGACGCTGTACCGGCATCGCCCACAGAACGATTTCGGTGCCTTCCTTGACGCCGGCTTCCTTGAGCAGCGCCTTGGCTTTCTCAGGATCGTACTTGGCATCCTTGATGGTGGTGTCGTAGGACCATTGGGTCGGCGGCATGGCGTTGACGGCCAGTTGGCCCGCGCCCTGATAAACCGAGTCGATGATCTGCGGCTTGTTGACGGCCATGTCCAGCGCCTGACGAACACGCAGGTCGGCCAGCGGGTTCGGCTCGTTGCTGCCCTTGACCTTGTCCATCACGTTGTAGGCGATGTAACCCAGGTTGAAACCGGCCTGGTCAGGCAGCTTCAGATCCTTGTCTTCTTTCAGCGCTTTCAGGTCGGCTGGGCGCGGGAACAGGGTGATCTGGCACTCGTTCTTCTTCAGCTTCTGGATGCGTACCGACGGGTCGGTGGTGATGGCGAAGATCAGGTTGTCGATCTTCACGTCGTCAGGCTTCCAGTAGTCCTTGTTCCCGGTGTAGCGGATGTTGGAGTCTTTCTGGTAGCTCTTGAACACGAACGGGCCAGTGCCGATTGGCTTCTGGTTGATGTCGGTGGCCTTGCCTTCCTTGAGCAGCTGGGCAGCATACTCGGCGGACTGGATCGAGGCGAAGCTCATGGCCATGTTCTGGATGAACGCGGCGTCTACATCCTTGAGGGTGAACTTGACGGTGTGGTCGTCGACTTTATCGATCTTGGTGATGTTGGTGTCCATCCCCATGTCGGTGAAGTACGGGAATTCGGTCGGGTACGCCTTACGGAACGGGTCATCCTTGTTAATCATACGATTGAAGGTGAACAGCACGTCGTCGGCGTTGAACTCACGCGTCGGCTTGAAATACGGGGTGGTGTGGAACTTGACGCCTTCACGCAAGTGGAAGGTGTAAGTCAGGCCGTCATCGGAAATGTCCCACTTGGTCGACAGACCAGGAATCACGGCGGTGCCGCCGCGCTCGAACTGGGTCAGGCGGTTGAACATGGTTTCTGCAGACGCGTCGAAGTCGGTTCCGGTGGTGTACTGACCAGGGTCGAAACCGGCCGGGCTCCCTTCGGAGCAAAACACCAGGTTAGTCGCAGCGAAGGCGAAAGGTGCGCTGGCTAACAGACTTGCGCCGACTAAAAACGGAATGACCGCGTGTTTAAGCATGGTGGCCTCATGATTTGTTGTCATTTTTGGAATTAGAGGACGACCTCGTGAGTCGACCCTGCGGATACTTATGCAGGGGCCGTACCCATTGCAAGATCCTGAATGGCCACAAGCCTTAAAGAGTGGCACGAACGTACCTTAATGTCGCATATGTATAAATAGCGACATATTTGACCGTTTGCGCAGGTTTTTTACGGTGCAAAACGCGCACTGATAAGGGGCGTCCGGGGCGTGTGACGCACCCGGTTGGAGCCTGGTGTTACTTATTTATACCCACGCCATAGAAGGGGGTGAGGCCGAACGGGCTGATCTTGAAGTCGGTGACTTCCTTGCGCAGTGGCTGGAACACCGTCGAGTTGGCAATCGGTGTGATAGGTACTTGTTGCTTAAGGATTTGCTGTGCCTGTTGGTACAGTTTGACTCGCTGCTGTTTGTCCGTGGACACCTTGGCTTGCTGCACCAGTTTGTCGTAGGCCGGGTCACACCATTTGGCGTAGTTGCTACCTTTCACCGCAGCGCAGCTGTAGAGCACGCCGAGCCAGTTGTCCGGGTCACCGTTGTCGCCGGTCCAGCCGTAGATCATTGCGTCGTGTTCGCCATTCTTGGCGCGTTTGATGTACTCGCCCCACTCATAGCTGACGATGTTGGCCTTGATCCCGACTTTCTCCCAATCCTGCTGGATCATCTGTGCCGACATCCGCGCGTTGGGGTTGGACGCGCGCTGCACAGTCATGGCCCACAAATCGATGGTGGTGCCGGGTGCAACTCCTGCTTCTTCTAGTAGCGCGCGGGCTTTGGCCGGATCGTGGGGTGCGTCTTTGATGGTCGGGTCATAGGACCATTGCGCCGGTGGCAAGGCGTTCTGTGCCAGTTGCCCGGCACTCTGGTAGACAGCTTTGATAATGGCGGGCTTGTCGATGGCCATGTCCAGCGCCTGACGCACCTTGAGTTGGTCCAGCGGCGGGTGGGTCACGTTGTAGGCGAGGAAACCGAGGTTGAAACCGGCCTGCTTGAGCACGGTCAGGTTCGGGTCTTTCTCCATCACTTCAATGTCCGCCGGGCGCGGGTAGCCACTGACCTGACACTCGCCGGCCTTGAGCTTCTGCAAGCGCACGGCGGCGTCCGGGGTGATCGAGAAAATCAGGTTGTCGAGTTTCACGTCCTCGGGTTTCCAGTAGGCCTTGTTGGCGGCATAGCGGATCTGCGAGTCCTTTTGATAACGCTTGAAGACGAACGGGCCGGTGCCGACCGGTTTCTGGTTGATGTCCGCCGCTTTGCCTTCTTTTAACAACTGCGCGCCGTACTCGGCGGACTGGACCGAGGCGAAACTCATGGCCAGGTTTTGGATGAACGCGGCGTCGATGTTGTTCAGGCTGAAACGCACGGTGTGATCGTTGATTTTGTCGACACTCTTGATCGTTTTGTTCAGGTCCATGTCGGTGAAGTACGGCGATTCGGCGGGATAGGCTTTGCGGAATGCGTTTTCCGGGTCGAGCAAGCGCTGGAAGGTGAACAGCACGTCGTCGGCGTTGAAGTCGCGGGTGGGGGTGAAGTAGTCGGTGGTGTGGAACTTCACGCCGTCGCGCAGGTGGAAGGTGTAGGCGAGGCCGTCCTTCGAGACATCCCAGCTTGTGGCGAGGCCGGGTTCGACTTCGGTGCCACCGCGTTTGAACTGGGTGAGGCGGTTGAAGACGGTTTCGGCCGAGGCGTCGAAGTCGGTGCCGCTGGTGTATTGGCTGGGGTCGAAGCCGGCGGGGCTGGCTTCGGAGCAATAGACCAGGGTCGTGGCGGCTTGGGCGAGTGGTGCGGTGGTGGCGAGGGCGAGGGCGAGCAGGAGTGGTTTGACGGTGGTTCTTTCCATGGAGTCCCCGAGGGCGTGGCGGCGGTGTTTTCCTGAGGGTAGCGTTGTTGGCGGGGCGGGCGGAAATATCGTTTTTTGAGGGGGACCCCTCTATCCGGGCATAGTTGGCCGGTTTTTACGTTGATGGGACGGTAGGAGCTGCCAAAGGCTGCGATCTTTTGACCTTGATCTTGGCGGCCTGACAGTCTCAATCTCCCCCAGATGTACACCGTCCTACTGTAGGGACGAGGCTTGCCCGCGAAGGCGGCGGATCAGCCAGCACATATCCTTAGGCAGGAACTGAAATCCCACATGGAAGATCTGGAATGACTCGAATTGTTGAAATCCTGATGTACACCTTGAAACCGGGATCAGGATTGGATTTCCATCGAATAATGCGGGAAGTAAGCGTTCCGCTTCACTTAAAGGCGGGTATGGATGTTGTTTCTTATGGCGGCTCTTTACATGACGATGACAGTTATCACTTAATTCGCTCCTACGAGAGCGAGAATCATCGGCAAGCCTCTCAAGATCTTTTTTACTCAAGTACTGATTGGAAGCAAGGTCCGAGAGCAGACATCATCAGTCGGATTGAAGTAAGCACAACGACTGTTATGACGCTCACTCAAGAGGCGATTGATGCCATCAGAGCTTCCCATAGATCTATCCAGAGCTGATGCTCAATGATCGTTCCCACGCTCCCGCGTGGGAACGCCGCCAGGGATGCTCCGCGTTCCGCTTTTGAATGTTTAATTGATGTCTCAGTGCGCAGACCTTTCCCGGGCCGGGTTCCTTTTGCCGGTAATCTCACACCGCACATAGCTGCCACCTCTTCGCCGAGTGAGATCGGAAATTGATGGCTCCAATATCAAAAGGAAGTTTGTATGGATAAGTTAATCCCCGACCTACCCTTCAACACCTCCACACCCAACGCCGAAGCTTTGCGTACCGAAGAGCTACTCAAAGACCGCGAAGTCATAAAACGTGCGCTCGACTACTACCTCGATTCGCCCAGGCCTTACTCCGCAAAACCTCGTCGCCCCAGCACGATGTTCCTGGTTTCCCCGGACAGCGACAACGAAAGTCTCTTGGCTCAAGCTTGCGAGTCATTGGCCTCGGCCAGTGTCCTGGCCAGCGATTTCGCAACAAACCTGATCGGCCTGCAGCGCAATACGGCGTTGGCGATTCAACAGATCATCATGCTGGCGGGGTTGGCGGTGAACCGGGCGTTGGATAACGTCGATCCGCAGGGCTAAGCAGGCGTTCAGTCAGGTAGACCGCGTTATCGTTCTTCGCGAGCAAGCCCGCTCCCACAGTGGTTCATCGTCGTTCACAGATTCAGCGTACGACACATATCAACTGTGGGAGCGGGCTTGCCCGCGAAGGCGGCGGATCGGTCACTGCAAAACTGACTGATCCACCACCGCATCAAGGCATCAACACTTCAATCGCCCCATCCGCCGTCATGTTGACCTGGCTGGTCCCTGCTTCAACCTCCGGCGTCACCGGCGCGGAATCCATGCCGGCGGCTTTCATCATCATCGGCCCGCGCATGTACGGTTGTGGATAACCGTTGCTGTTGAGGTTCAGGTTGACGATTTTGTAGCCCTTGCCGCCCAGTGCGTCGGTGGCCAGTTGAGCGCGGGCCTTGAAGGCGGTCACGGCTTCTTTGAGCAGGGCGTCTTCGCTGGCCTTGCGGGTTGGTGTGGCGATGGCGAAGTCCATGCCGCCCATTTTCAGGTCGGTGAGCAGTTCGCCGGTCAGTTTGGACAGGGCGGCGAAGTCCGAGCTTTCCAGGCGCAGTTCGGCGCGTTCACGCCAGCCGGTGATTTTCTGGCCTTTGGTGTCGTAGATCGGGTAGCTGTTGCGGCTGCCCTGACGCAGGGTGATGTCTTTGACCTGTTTGGCCTGGGCCAATGCCTTGTTCATGGTGGTGCTGACGTCGGCGGCGAGTTTGGCCGGGTCGGTGTTTTGCTCTTCGGTGTAGAGGGTCACGATCATCAGGTCGCGGGCCACTTCCTGGCTGACTTCGGCGCGCAGGGAGATCTGGTTGTAATGCAGTTCGTCGACGGCCAGGGCCGGGAGGCTGGCGACGGTGCCAACGCTTAAGGCAAGAAGGGCGGCGCTGCGGCGCAATGTGTGCATGAAAAGCTCCTTGGACAGTGCGCAGGGGTTAAGGTCCGAACCTGCGTGAAACCATCAGACTCTAGCTTCAATGGTCCGGTTCGCCCAGTTACAACTTCTATACAGATCGACAACCAACAAGAACTTCGGTGGTGAGTGGGGCTTCTGTGGCGAGGGAGCTTGCTCCCGCTGGACTGCGAAGCAGGCCCAAGTCAGTCGACCGAGTGAGCCTGGTTCACCTTGCATACAGGTTTACGACTGCTGCGCAGCCGAGCGGGAGCAAGCTCCCTCGCCACAGATGCATTTCCACAGATCAATGGTCTTTGGCTGTGGTCGTTTGCCGCACTTTCGCCTCTCAGGCTCGTGGCTTGGTTATACTCCGTGCGATCCGCCTGGAGCGCTCATCAGGAGAGCTCATGCTCGCCCCCGTTCAAATCACTTCCGCCACTCGCCAGAACCTCTGGCGGCTCACGTTCATCCGCACGTTGGTGCTGGCCGCGCAGGCCGGTTCCGTGGGCCTGGCCTACTGGTTCCACCTGCTGCCGTTGCCGTGGATGCAATTGGCGATCACCCTCGGTTTTTCCATGGTGCTCTGCGCCCTGACCGCGATTCGCCTGCGCACGTCGTGGCCGGTGACCGAGCTCGAGTACGCCGTGCAACTGGCCTGCGATCTGTTTATCCACAGTGCCTTGCTGTACTTCTCCGGCGGTTCGACCAACCCGTTCGTCTCTTATTACCTGGTGCCGCTGACCATCGCCGCCGTGACCTTGCCATGGCGTTTTTCGGTGATTCTGTCCGGTATTGCCCTGGCGCTGTATACGTTGCTGCTGGCGCGGTTCTACCCGCTGGAAACGTTCCCGATCGCCCGGGAGAACCTGCAGATCTACGGCATGTGGCTGAGCTTCGCCCTGGCGGCGGCGGTCATCACGTTCTTCGCCGCGCGCATGGCCGAAGAGTTGCGCCGTCAGGAGGAACTGCGTGCCATTCGTCGCGAAGAAGGCCTGCGCGATCAACAATTGCTGGCTGTCGCGACCCAGGCTGCCGGCGCCGCCCATGAACTGGGCACGCCGCTGGCGACCATGAGTGTATTGCTCAAGGAAATGCGCCAGGATCATCCCGACCCGTTGCTGCAGGACGATTTGAGCGTGTTGCAGGATCAGGTCAAACTCTGCAAAGAAACCTTGCAGCAGCTGGTACGGGCGGCGGAAGCCAATCGTCGTTTGGCGGTGGAGATGCAGGACGTCACCGACTGGCTCGACGAAGCCCTGAACCGCTGGCACCTGATGCGCCCGGAAGCCAGTTATCGCTTCCAGCGCCTGGGCCAAGGGACCGTGCCGCGCATGGCGCCACCGCCGGACCTGACCCAGGCCCTGCTGAATTTGCTGAACAACGCTGCCGATGCCTGCCCCGAAGGCTTGCAAGTGACCCTGGACTGGAATGCCGAGGACCTGACCATCAGCATTCGCGACCATGGCGCTGGTGTGCCATTGGCCATTGCCGAGCAGATCGGCAAACCGTTTTTTACTACCAAGGGCAAAGGTTTCGGCCTGGGCCTGTTTTTGAGCAAGGCCAGCGTGACACGCGCCGGCGGCTCAGTGAAACTCTACAGTCATGAGGAAGGTGGCACGCTCACCGAGCTGCGCCTGCCCCGTGTCGCCCGAGGAGACGAACATGAGTGACGAGATCCAAGTCGAAGGCGAAGAACTGCCGCATTTGCTGCTGGTAGACGACGATGCAACCTTCACCCGCGTGATGGCCCGCGCCATGGCCCGCCGCGGTTTTCGCGTCAGCACGGCAGGTTCTGCCGAAGAAGGCCTGACCATCGCCCAGGCTGACATCCCGGATTACGCCGCCCTTGATCTGAAAATGGACGGCGATTCGGGTTTGGTGTTGCTGCCCAAACTGCTGGAGCTCGACCCGGACATGCGCGTGGTGATCCTCACCGGTTACTCGAGCATTGCCACCGCCGTCGAGGCAATCAAGCGCGGCGCCTGCAATTACCTGTGCAAACCGGCGGACGCCGATGACGTGCTGGCCGCGTTGCTCTCCGAGCATGCCGACCTCGACACCCTGGTGCCGGAAAACCCGATGTCCGTGGACCGCCTCCAGTGGGAGCACATCCAGCGCGTATTGACCGAGCACGAAGGCAACATCTCCGCCACCGCCCGTGCCTTGGGCATGCACCGCCGTACGCTGCAGCGCAAACTGCAAAAGCGTCCGGTCCGTCGCTGAAACGGCGCTGAACAATTGTTGTCACACTTCGCTACAAGCCGAGCCGTTCATTTATGATCGGCTCGTGTGTGTTCTTTTCTTTATCGAGCCTTATTCATGAATCAGAACGCTGAATATTCCGCGGTCAACGATGCTGTGCGCGGGCAGTTTTTTCGCAAAGTCTGGGCGATGACCACGCCTTACTGGCGCAGCGAAGAGAAGGGCAAGGCCTGGACGCTGTTGATCGCCGTGATCGCGCTGTCATTGTTCAGCGTGGCGATTTCGGTGTGGATCAACAGTTGGTACAAGGATTTCTATAACGCCCTGCAGAAGAAAGACGAAGCAGCGTTCTGGCAATTGATCCTGTACTTTTGCGGCATCGCGGCCGTGGCGATCCTCGGCGCGGTGTACAGGCTCTACCTGACCCAGATGCTGACGATTCGCTGGCGGGCTTGGCTCACCGAGAAGCACTTTGCCCGTTGGCTCGGCAACAAGAACTACTACCAGCTGGAGCAGGGCGGTTACACCGATAACCCGGACCAGCGGATTTCCGAAGACCTCAACAAGTTCACCACCAATACCTTGGGCCTGGGCTTGGGTTTGATCCGTAACATCGTCAGCCTGGTGTCGTTCTCGATCATTTTGTGGGGCGTGTCGGGCAGTATCGAAGTGCTTGGCTTCACGATTCCCGGCTACATGTTCTGGTGTGCACTGGTTTACGCCGCCGTCGGCAGTTGGCTCACGCATTTGATCGGTCGTCGCCTGATTGGCCTCAACAACAACCAGCAACGTTTCGAAGCCGACCTGCGTTTCTCCATGGTGCGGGTCCGCGAGAACGCCGAAAGCATTGCGCTGTACAACGGCGAGCCCAATGAGAACCGTCGTCTGAGCAGCCGCTTCGGCCTGGTCTGGCACAACTTCTGGGACATCATGAAAGTGTCCAAGCGCCTGACCTTCTTCACCTCCGGTTATGCCCAGATCGCGATCATCTTCCCGTTCATGGTCGCGGCGCCGCGTTACTTTGCCGGCAAGATCGAACTCGGTGAGCTGATGCAAATCAACTCGGCGTTCGGTAACGTGCAGGAGAACTTCAGCTGGTTCATCAGTGCGTACCAGGATCTCGCCGAGTGGCGTGCCACTTGTGATCGTCTGCTGAGTTTCCGTCAGGCCATGACCGACAACGAAGAACGCGCACCGGCCATCGATGTGCAGAATCAGGGTTCGGCGCTACGGGTGCATAACCTTGGCCTCGACCTGGCTGACGGCCGTCATCTGCTGACCAACGCCGACATGACCGTGGAGGAGGGCGAGCGCGTCATGCTCAGCGGTCGTTCCGGCAGCGGCAAATCGACCTTGCTGCGGGCGATGGGGCACCTTTGGCCGGCCGGGCACGGCGGCATCCGCCTGCCGACAGGGCGTTATCTGTTCCTGCCGCAAAAACCGTATCTGCCGATTGGTACCTTGCGCGAGGCGCTGAGTTATCCACAGCCCGGCGACACCTACCCGCACGAGCGCTACGTCCACGTACTGGAAGCCTGTCGCTTACCGCACCTGGTTTCGCGTCTGGATGAAGCCAATCACTGGCAGCGCATGCTCTCGCCGGGTGAGCAGCAACGCCTGGCTTTCGCCCGAGCGCTGCTTTATGCGCCGCAATGGCTGTACATGGATGAAGCGACTTCGGCGATGGATGAGGAGGATGAAGCGTCGCTGTATCAGGCGTTGATCGATGAATTGCCGGGGCTGAGCATTGTCAGCGTCGGGCATCGCAGCAGCCTGAAGCGTTTCCATCCACGGCATGTGCGTATCGAGAATGGCCATTTGGTGGACCAAACCGTGACCGCCTGAACACCGCAATCCCCTTGTGGGAGCGGGCTTGCTCGCGAAAGCGGTCTGACATCCAGTATTGAGGTGTCTGACACACCGCCTTCGCGAGCAAGCCCGCTCCCACAGGGGATAGTGGATGCTGACGGTGATCGTACAACCGTGTTGAGCTATGATGCGGGTTCAGCCGTTTTTTCGAGACAGATGTTCACCATGGAAAACCCGATCGACGCACCTCGCCTCCCTCGCAAGCGCCGCAGCCTCGCTCAGGAACTGGTGACGGTGCTCTCCGAGCAGATCCGCGACGGTCAGCTCAAGCGTGGCGACAAGTTGCCCACCGAGTCGGCGATCATGGATGCCCACGGCGTCAGCCGCACCGTGGTGCGCGAAGCGATTTCCCGTTTGCAGGCCGCAGGCCAGGTGGAAACCCGTCACGGTATCGGCACCTTCGTGCTCGACACCCCAAGCCCGAGCGGTTTTCGTATCGACCCGGCCACCGTGGTGACCTTGCGCGACGTATTGGCGATTCTGGAACTGCGCATCAGCCTGGAAGTGGAATCCGCCGGCCTTGCCGCGCAACGTCGCAGCCCTGAACAGTTGGCGTTGATGCGAGCGGCGCTGGACGCGTTGAATGAAAGTGTCTCGCATGCCAGCGATGCCGTGGCGTCAGACTTCCAGTTCCACCTGCAAATCGCCCTGGCCACCGGCAACCGCTACTTCACCGACATCATGACCCACCTGGGCACCAGCATCATTCCGCGCACACGCCTCAACTCCGCGCGCCTGGCCCATGACGACCAGCAGCACTACATGAGTCGCCTGAGCCGTGAACATGAAGAGATTTATGACGCGATCGCGCGGCAGGACTCCGATGCGGCGCGGGCGGCGATGCGCTTGCACCTGACCAATAGCCGCGAACGGCTGCGCCAGGCCCATGAAGAGGCGCAGGCCCAGCGTTAAATTGCGCGTGCCAGGAAGACGCCTGGCACAAAAACGCGCCTGACCGCTAAACGATCAGGCGCGAAGAGAGATCAGGTTTCGATATACAGTCTCAGGGGCTCAGAACACGGCTCCAGACTGGACTCATCCGCGAATTTGTAACGCAATTCGACTTCTGTGTTCTTGTACTTTTCCAGCTCAACTTTCGGGATTCGCAATTCAATTCCTGTCAGCTTTGCCATGTCGTCACTGGCGTCATCCCAGGCGCCGGTAGGCTCTTCGAGGCCCTTCCAGTCGGGCTCTTCCGTATCTGCGCCGAGGATTGGATAGACCTCCCAATTCGGCGGAATATCGTTCGGATCCGGGACGCGGACTATCAAGTCATCGCCCAGGTGCGACAGTTTGACGGTTGCTTTTTCAGGTTCGTGTTTCAGAAGCTGGGGAAGAATGGGTGGGGCAAAAGTCATGATGGGTTCGCTCTCCATGCGAGGTGGGCCATGATTCCTTCACGGCGGTTTTATCACTGTAGGAGGCTCTTGCCAGGTGTGCCGAAAATGATCATGACCAACCGTTTCCGGTTGTGATGGCTGAGCCTTGTGTCAGGATCGAACGATCCACCCTCACGGCCAACTCGCCAGCGTTTAAGCGTGGCGCCATCGCCGGAAACGGCGATGCCGTGCTCAGTAAAAAGATCATCCAGATCGGCAATGATCTGTCGGGTGTATTCCTTCGGTTGAGCGTGTAGACCTGACATTTCTGACTCAAATTCTGAGGGCGGCGATGAAATGCAGTTGACGGTTGTATTTTAAGTTGTACGATGACCTACAACTTCAGCGAAGGCTGAACGATTTCTTCACACAACGTGCTACCCAGGGTGTTCGAATAATGAATCCACAAGAACTGAAGTCCATCCTCTCTTCCGGCCTGCTGTCGTTCCCGGTCACCGACTTCAATGCTCAGGGCGATTTTCATCGCGCGGGCTACATCAAACGTCTCGAATGGCTGGCCCCATACGGCGCCTCGGCATTGTTCGCCGCGGGCGGCACCGGTGAGTTCTTCTCTCTGGCGGCCAGCGAATATTCGGAAATCATCAAGACTGCCGTCGACACCTGCGCCACCAGCGTGCCGATCCTTGCCGGTGTCGGTGGCGCCACCCGCCAGGCCATCGAATATGCTCAGGAAGCCGAGCGTCTGGGCGCCAAAGGCCTGTTGCTGCTGCCGCACTACCTGACCGAAGCCAGCCAGGACGGCGTTGCGGCCCACGTTGAAGCCGTGTGCAAATCGGTGAACATCGGCGTGGTGGTTTACAACCGCAACGTCTGTCGCCTGACCGCGCCGCTGCTGGAACGTCTGGCCGAGCGCTGCCCGAACCTGATCGGTTACAAGGATGGCCTGGGCGATATCGAGTTGATGGTGTCGATCCGTCGCCGCCTCGGTGATCGTTTCAGCTATCTGGGCGGTTTGCCGACCGCTGAAGTCTACGCCGCGGCCTACAAGGCGCTGGGAGTGCCGGTTTACTCCTCGGCGGTGTTCAACTTCATCCCGAAAACCGCGATGGATTTCTACCACGCCATTGCTCGCGAAGATCACGCCACCGTCGGCAAGATCATCGACGACTTCTTCCTGCCGTACCTGGACATCCGTAACCGCAAGGCTGGTTACGCCGTGAGCATCGTCAAGGCCGGGGCGAAAATCGCCGGTTATGACGCAGGTCCTGTGCGTGCGCCGCTGACCGATCTGACGGGCGAAGAGTACGAAATGCTCGCCGCGCTGATCGACAAGCAAGGTGCGCAGTAACACACCCGATTAAATAAGGCCGCTGAGTGATCAGCGGCCTTTTGCGTGAGGAGATTTCCAGATGGCAGATGCAATGCGTTTCGATAACTACATCAACGGCGAATGGGTGGCGGGCAGTGATTACTGCGCCAACATCAACCCGTCCGAGCTGACCGATACCATCGGCCACTACGCCAAGGCTGATCTGGCTCAGGTCCACGCCGCCGTCGACGCCGCTCGCGCCGCATTCCCGGCCTGGTCGACTTCGGGCATTCAGGCGCGCAGCGATTCCCTGGATAAAGTCGGCAGCGAAATCCTCGCCCGCCGCGAAGAACTCGGCACCTTGCTGGCCCGGGAAGAGGGCAAGACCTTGCCCGAAGCCATCGGCGAAGTGACTCGCGCCGGCAACATCTTCAAGTTCTTCGCCGGTGAATGCCTTCGCCTGTCCGGCGACTATTTGCCGTCGGTGCGTCCGGGCGTCAACGTTGAAGTGACCCGTGAAGCGTTGGGTGTGGTCGGCCTGATCACCCCGTGGAACTTCCCGATCGCGATCCCTGCGTGGAAAATCGCTCCGGCTCTGGCTTACGGCAACTGCGTCGTCCTGAAACCTGCTGATCTGGTTCCGGGCTGTGCCTGGGCGCTGGCGGAAATCATCTCCCGCGCCGGTTTCCCGGCCGGCGTGTTCAACCTGGTGATGGGCAGCGGTCGAGTGGTTGGCGATGCGCTGGTGCGGAGCCCGAAAGTCGACGGCATCAGCTTCACCGGTTCCGTGGGCGTGGGTCGTCAGATCGCTGTTAGCTGCGTGTCGCGTCAGGCCAAGGTTCAGCTGGAAATGGGCGGCAAGAACCCGCAGATCATTCTGGATGACGCCGACCTTAAACAAGCAGTCGAGCTGTCGGTACAGAGCGCGTTCTATTCCACTGGCCAGCGTTGCACCGCGTCGAGCCGCTTCATCGTCACCGCCGGGATTCACGACAAATTCGTTGAAGCCATGGCCGAGCGCATGAAGTCGATCAAGGTTGGCCACGCGCTGAAAACCGGTACCGATATCGGTCCGGTCGTCTCGCAGGCTCAGCTTGAACAAGACATGAAGTACATCGACATCGGCCAGTCCGAAGGTGCGCGTCTGGTCAGCGGCGGTGGCTTGGTCACATGCGACACCGAAGGCTACTTCCTCGCCCCGACGCTGTTTGCCGACAGCGAAGCTGCGATGCGTATCAGCCGCGAAGAGATCTTCGGCCCGGTGGCCAATATCGTTCGCGTCGCCGATTACGAGGCAGCGCTGGCCATGGCCAACGACACCGAGTTCGGCCTGTCGGCGGGCATCGCTACCACGTCGCTGAAGTATGCCAACCACTTCAAGCGCCACTCCCAGGCCGGGATGGTGATGGTCAATCTGCCGACCGCCGGCGTGGATTACCACGTTCCGTTTGGTGGGCGTAAAGGTTCATCCTATGGATCACGTGAGCAAGGTCGCTATGCGCAAGAGTTCTACACGGTCGTGAAGACCAGCTACATCGGCTCCTGATACACGCAATACCTGTGGGAGCTGGCTTGCCAGCGATGCGGGCACCTCGGTCTGTCAGTTGCATCGCGGTGATGTCATCGCTGGCAGGCCAGCTCCCACAAAAGACCAAAGAAGATTCACCCGCGCATAAAAATAATCAGTGGGAGTACATCTACAATGCAATCGACCAAGCCGACTCACGTCCGCTATTTGATCCTGCTCATGCTGTTTTTGGTGACCACGATCAACTACGCCGACCGGGCCACCATCGCAATTGCCGGCTCCAGCCTGCAAAAAGACCTCGGCATCGACGCGGTCACCCTCGGTTATATCTTCTCCGCATTCGGTTGGGCCTACGTGGCCGGGCAAATTCCCGGTGGCTGGCTGCTGGACCGTTTCGGTTCGAAAAAAGTCTATGCGCTGAGCATCTTCACCTGGTCGCTGTTCACCGTGCTGCAGGGCTATGTTGGTGAGTTCGGCATGTCCACGGCGGTGGTTGCGCTGTTCATGCTGCGCTTTTTGGTGGGCCTGGCCGAAGCGCCATCCTTCCCCGGCAACGCACGCATCGTGGCGGCCTGGTTTCCGACCGCTGAACGCGGTACAGCGTCGGCGATCTTCAACTCGGCGCAGTACTTTGCCACCGTGTTGTTTGCACCGCTGATGGGCTGGATCGTCTACAGCTTCGGTTGGCAGCACGTGTTCATCGTCATGGGGGTGATCGGCATCATCTTCTCGGGGATCTGGCTGAAGGTTATCCACAGCCCGCGCCAACACCCGATGATCAACGACGCCGAGTTCAAACACATCGCCGACAACGGCGGCATGGTCGATATGGACTCGGACAAAGGCAAAGGCAAAAAAGGCGACGGTCCGAAGTGGGATTACATCCGCCAGCTGCTGACCAACCGCATGATGCTTGGCGTGTATCTGGGCCAGTACTGCATCAACGGCATCACCTACTTCTTCCTGACTTGGTTCCCGGTGTACCTGGTGCAGGAGCGCGGCATGACCATTCTCAAGGCCGGTTTCATTGCCTCGCTGCCGGCGATCTGCGGATTTATCGGTGGTGTGCTCGGCGGGGTGATTTCCGATTACCTGCTGCGCAAAGGTCACTCGCTGACGTTCGCCCGCAAGGCGCCGATCATCGCTGGCTTGCTGGTTTCCAGTAGCATCGTGGCTTGCAACTATGTGGACGTTGAATGGATGGTCGTCGGCTTCATGGCCCTGGCCTTCTTCGGCAAAGGCGTCGGTGCGTTGGGCTGGGCGGTGGTGTCCGACACCTCGCCGAAACAGATTGCTGGTCTGAGCGGTGGCCTGTTCAACACCTTCGGCAACATCGCGTCGATCACCACGCCGATCGTTATCGGTTACATCATCAGCTCCACCGGTTCGTTCAAGTGGGCGCTGGTGTTCGTCGGTTGCAACGCGCTGGTAGCAGTATTCAGCTATCTGGTGATCGTTGGCCCGATCAAACGCGTTGTGCTCAAAGAGCCGCCAGTCAGCGGTCCTGAAACGAACAACAAGTTATCTGAAGCGCATTCCTGAGGAGCGGCGTCATGCAGTTGATTGAACATTCCGACTCGCCGCGCTACATCCGCCTGCACGAGCGGGACAACGTAGTGATTGTGGTCAATGATCAGGGCGTGCCGGCCGGCACCGAATTCCCCGATGGCCTGGTCACCGTGGATTTCGTGCCGCAGAGCCACAAGGTCACCCTCGAAGATATTCCCGAGGGCGGCCAGGTGATTCGGTACGGCCAGACCATCGGCTATGCGTTGCAGCCGATCCCGCTCGGTAGCTGGGTCAAGGAAGATCAACTGCGCATGCCCACCGCACCACCGCTGGACAGCTTGCCGCTGTCCACCGAAGTGCCGGCCACGCAGGCACCGCTGGAAGGCTTCACCTTCGAGGGTTATCGCAACGCCGACGGCACCGTCGGCACGCGCAATATTCTCGGTATCACCACCACCGTGCAGTGCGTCACTGGCGTGTTGGATCACGCGGTAAAACGTATCAAGGACGAGTTGCTGCCTAAATACCCGAACGTCGATGACGTGGTGGCGCTGACCCACAGTTACGGCTGTGGCGTGGCGATCACCGCTACCGATGCGTACATCCCGATCCGCACCGTGCGCAATCTGGCGCGCAACCCGAACCTGGGTGGCGAAGCGCTGGTGATCAGCCTGGGCTGCGAGAAATTGCAGGCCGGACAGGTGATGCACGAGAACGACAGCTCGGTGGATTTGAGCGAGCCGTGGTTGTACCGCTTGCAGGATTCCAGCCACGGTTTCACCGAGATGATCGAGCAGATCATGGCGCTGGCCGAAACCCGTTTGAAGAAGCTCGATCTGCGTCGTCGGGAAACCGTGCCGGCGTCCGAACTGATCCTCGGCATGCAGTGCGGCGGCAGCGATGCGTTCTCCGGGATCACCGCCAACCCGGCGCTGGGTTATGCCTCGGATTTGCTGCTGCGGGCGGGGGCGACGGTGATGTTTTCCGAAGTCACCGAAGTGCGTGATGCGATTTACCTGCTGACGTCCCGCGCCGAAACTGAGGAAGTCGCTCAGGAACTGGTGCGGGAAATGGACTGGTACGACCGTTACCTGGCCAAGGGCGAAGCGGATCGCAGTGCCAACACCACGCCGGGGAACAAGAAGGGCGGGTTGTCGAACATTGTCGAGAAGTCGTTGGGCTCGATCGTCAAATCCGGTAGCAGCGCGATCAACGGAGTGCTCGGCCCTGGTGAACGGTTCAAGCGCAAAGGGCTGATTTTCTGCGCGACCCCGGCCAGTGATTTTGTCTGCGGGACGTTGCAATTGGCGGCAGGGATGAACCTGCATGTGTTCACCACCGGGCGGGGTACGCCTTACGGTTTGGCCATGGCGCCGGTGGTGAAGGTGTCGACCCGGACCGAACTGGCGCAGCGCTGGCCGGACCTGATCGACATCGATGCCGGACGGATTGCGACCGGGCGGGCGTCGATCGAAGACCTCGGCTGGGAGTTGTTCCACTACTACCTGGACGTGGCCAGCGGCAAGAAACAGACGTGGGCGCAGCGGCATAAGCTGCATAACGACATCACCCTGTTCAACCCGGCGCCGATTACCTGAGACCGAGTGATCGTTCCCACGCTCTGCGTGGGAATGCAGCCCGGGACGCTCTGCGTCCCAAAAGCGTGACGCAGAGCGTCACAAGAGGCATTCCCACGCAGAGCGTGGGAACGATCCGGGTGAAAGTGGCTTATCATTAGCCCCCTAACGACGCCCACCCAAGGTTCCCCCCGGCATGCTGGCAATTTTCCTCGAAACCCTGAATATCACCGCGCCGGTGTTTGCCATGCTGTTTCTGGGGGCGCTGCTCAAGCGCATCGACTGGATCAACGACAATTTCATTCATACCGCGTCGGCCCTGGTGTTCAACGTCAGCATGCCGGCGTTGCTGTTTCTGGGCATCTTGCATGCCGACCTGCACGCCGCGTTGCAACCGGCGCTGCTGATGTACTTCTCGATCGCGACCCTGATGTGCTTTGCGATTGCCTGGGGTTGGGCGATCTGGAAATGCCCGCGCGAAGACCGAGGCATCTACACCCAAGGCGCGTTTCGCGGCAACAACGGCGTTATCGGTCTGGCCCTGGCGGCGAGTATGTACGGCGACTACGGGATTTCCCTCGGGGCGATTCTCGCGGCGCTGGTGATCCTGTTTTACAACACGCTCTCGACCATCGTGCTGGCGGTCTACAGCCCGGTGATCAAGTCTGATCCGTGGAGCATCTGCAAGAGCGTGATGATGAACCCCTTGATCATCAGCGTGTTTTCGGCGGCACCGTTTGCCTGGTTCAAGATCAGCCTGCCGGGGTGGCTGGAAACGTCCGGCCAATACCTGGCACAAACCACCTTGCCCTTGGCGCTGATCTGCATCGGCGGCACGTTGTCGCTGGCGGCAATGCGCAAAAGCGGCACGATTGCGCTGAGTTCAAGCCTGGTGAAGATGATCGGCCTGCCGGTGCTGGCGACACTGGGCGCCTGGCTCTGGGGCTTTCGCGGGGCGGAGTTGGGGATTCTGTTTCTGTACTTCGGCAGCCCGACCGCCGCGGCCAGTTTCGTCATGGCCCGACAGGCCAATGGCAATCATGAGCTGGCGGCGGCGATCATCGTGATTACCACGCTGATGGCGGCGGTCACCACCAACGTCGGGATCTTTTTGTTGCAGTGGGGTGGGTGGATTTAACCTCGGGAGCTGCAATGTTCTCCAGGGCCTCATCGCGGGCAAGCCCGCTCCCACAAAGGTCTTCAGTGCTTATGCAATTCATGCAACAAGGCAGATCCCTGTGGGAGCGGGCTTGCCCGCGATGGCGATGCCACTGACGGCGAAAACCCAGGGGCTCACTCCGGCTTCTGGTAGGTATCAATCACTTCCTGCGCCGCCCGAAACGCATCGATCGCCGCCGGCACGCCGGCATACACCGCGCAATGCAGCAGTGCCTCGCGGATCTCTTCCACGGTGCAGCCGTTGTTCAGCGCTCCGCGCACATGGCCCTTCAATTCTTGCGGGCACTTCAACGCGGTCAGCGCAGCGAGGGTGATCAGGCTGCGGGTTTTCAGCGGCAGACCTTCGCGATTCCACACACCGCCCCAAGCGTGTTCGTTGACGAAATCCTGCAACGGTTGGGTGAACTCGGTGGCATTGCCCAAGGCGCGGTCGACGAAAGCGTCGCCCATCACTTGGCGGCGGACTTCAACCCCAGCCTTTTTATCAGTGCTCATGGCAATTCCCTCTTGTGGTGTTGGCGACGCCAGGCGCGCAGCGAGGTGAACAGCAAAAACGCCATCAGCGCCGGCAGGACGAAAAACAGCATCAGGTGTTCAAGCTTGCCGGCCAGCGGCATGCCGGTAGTGAACGACACCACATGCAGCCCATAGGCCAGGTACAAGCCCAAAAACAGCAGGCCTTCGGCGCGAGTCACCCGGTAGCCGGAATAAAACACCGGCAGGCACAACACCGCGACACCAAGCATCACCGGCAGGTCGAAATCCAGGGCATTCGGCGAGACCGACAGCGGCGACGGCGCGACCAATGTGGTAAGCCCGAGCACCCCCAAGAGGTTGAACAGGTTGCTGCCGATCACATTGCCCACCGCAATGTCCCGCTGACCGCGCAATGCGGCGATCAAAGACGTGGCGAGCTCCGGCAGGGAGGTGCTGACGGCGACGATGGTCAGGCCGATGATCCGCTCCGACAACCCCAGGTCGGTGGCGACCGCAACGGCGGCGCCGAGCAGCAAGTGCCCGGCGAATATCAGCATCGCCAGCCCGGCGACGATCATCAGCAGGCTGCTGAACCACGGTGCCTGCGGCGCTTCATGAGCCCCCGATAGCGGACGGGCCGAGTGTCGCGACTGGCGCAGTAGCAAGCCCAGATACAGAGCCAGCGCTGTCAGCAGCATCACACCGTCGACCCGAGTCAGTTCTTCATTCCACGCCAGCACGAACACCAGCAGGCTGGCGCCGATCATCAGTGGAATATCCAGGCGCACCAATTGCCGCGAAACCCGCAGCGGAATAATCAGTGCCGAGAGCCCGAGGGTGACGAGGATGTTGAAGATGCTGCTGCCGATCACGCTGCCGACGGCGATGTCGGCGTTTTGCGCCAGGGTGGCTTGCAGGCTGACCGCCATCTGCGGCGCGCTGCTGCCGAGGGCCACGATGGTCAGGCCGATGATCAGCGGCCGCACATGCAGTCGCGCAGCCAGGCGAACGGCGGCGCGTACCATCAGTTCTGCGCCGGCGATCAGTAAAAACAGACCGCTGAGCAATTCAATCACGCTGATCAGGGGTAAATCGGCAAGTCCGAAAATAGTCAGCGCTCCGTCTATCAGTCGTCGAGGGCTTGCACGCGAACCTGCGCGGTGCCACTTCTGAGCATACCCAGTTGTTCCGCGGCCTCGTGTGAAACATCGATCAGACGCCCACGAGTGTGCGGCCCGCGATCGTTGATACGCACCACGCAGGATTTGTCGTTATTCAGATTGGTGACTTTCACCCGCGTACCGAACGGTAACTGACGGTGGGCGGCGGTCAGGGAGTTCTTGTCAAAACGCTCGCCACTGGCGGTGCGTTTACCTTGGTGTTTGGCGCCGTAGTAGGACGCTACGCCGGTTTTGTCGTAGCCGTGTGGATCGATGGTGTCCGTGCTGGCGCAACCGGCCAGCAGAGAGAGCAGGGCGCAGGCACTGAGCAGACGCTTCATTTAAAAGGCTCCCAAAATAAATGTGGGAGCGGGCTTGCCCGCGATGGCAATGTATCTGATACACCGCCATCGCGGGCAAGCCCGCTCCCACAAGGTTTGAGTCGGACACAACATCCCACCCTCACCATTGATCGCAATCAGCCTTCGAGCTTGCTTTTAAGCAGTTCGTTGACCTGTTGCGGGTTGGCCTTGCCTTTGGAGGCTTTCATGGCCTGGCCGACGAAGAAGCCGAACATCTTGCCGCGTTTGGCTTCGTCTGCCGCGCGGTATTGTTCGACCTGTTCGGCGTTGGCCGCGAGCATTTCGTCCAGCACCGCCGAGATTGCGCCGGTGTCGGTCACTTGCTTGAGGCCGCGCTTGTCGATGATCTCGTCCGCGCTGCCTTCGCCGTTGGCCATGGCTTCAAACACCACTTTGGCAATCTTGCCGGAGATGGTGTTGTCCTTGATGCGCAACAGCATGCCGCCCAGTTGCTCGGCCGACACCGGCGACTGGTCGATGTCCAGACCTTGCTTGTTCAACAGGCTGCCCAGTTCAACCATCACCCAGTTGGCCGCCAGTTTGGCGTCGCCGCCGATGCTCACGACTTTCTCGAAGTAATCGGCTTGTTCGCGGCTGGTGGCCAGGACGCTGGCGTCGTAGACCGACAGACCGAACTGTTCCTGGAAGCGCTCGCGTTTCTGCGGTGGCAGTTCCGGCAGGGTGGCGCGTACGTCGTCGAGGAATGAGTCCTCGATAACCACCGGCAACAGGTCCGGATCGGGGAAGTAACGGTAGTCGTTGGCTTCCTCTTTGCTGCGCATCGGACGGGTTTCGTCCTTGTTCGGATCGTACAGACGGGTCTGCTGGATCACCTTGCCGCCGTCTTCGATCAGCTCGATCTGACGTTGCACTTCGCTGTTGATCGCCTTTTCGATGAAGCGGAACGAGTTGACGTTCTTGATCTCGCAGCGTGTACCGAATTCAACCTGGCCCTTTGGACGGATCGACACGTTGCAGTCGCAACGCAGCGAGCCTTCGGCCATGTTGCCGTCGCAGATGCCGAGGTAACGCACCAGCGCATGGATCGTCTTGACGTAGGCCACGGCTTCCTTGGCGCTGCGCATGTCCGGCTCGGAAACGATTTCCAGCAACGGCGTGCCGGCGCGGTTCAGGTCGATGCCGGTGGCGCCGTTGAACTCTTCGTGCAGGCTTTTGCCGGCGTCTTCTTCCAGGTGCGCACGGGTCACACCGACACGTTTGATCGTGCCGTCT
This sequence comes from Pseudomonas sp. B21-015, assembly GCF_024749285.1. NCBI lineage: Bacteria > Pseudomonadati > Pseudomonadota > Gammaproteobacteria > Pseudomonadales > Pseudomonadaceae > Pseudomonas > Pseudomonas sp. B21-015. Next base: position 5,526,403 of record NZ_CP087196.1, on the reverse strand, counting down.
TCCATGGCGATGTCCAAGTGGCCCTTGCCGACGATCGGCAATTCCATCTGGCTGATCTGGTAGCCCTTGGGCAGGTCCGGGTAGAAGTAGTTTTTACGGGCGAACACGTTGTGCTGACCGATCTCGGCATCGATGGCCAGGCCGAACATCACTGCCATGCGCACCGCTTCCTGGTTCAGCACCGGCAATACGCCGGGCATGCCCAGGTCTACCAGACTGGCCTGGGTGTTCGGCTCGGAACCGAAGGTGGTGGAACTACCGGAAAAGATTTTCGACCGGGTGGTGAGCTGGGTATGAATCTCCAGCCCGATCACGACTTCCCATTGCATGTGTTTCTCCTCAGAAGCCGGTTGGGGTGCGAGTGTGCCAGTCAGTGTTCAGTTGGTACTGATGGGCAACATTGAGCAAGCGGCCTTCCTGGAAATACGGGGCGAGCAACTGCACGCCGACCGGCAGGCCATCGACAAAACCTGCTGGCATGGACAAGCCCGGCAGACCGGCGAGGTTGGCGGTGATGGTGTAGAAGTCTTCCAGGTACTCGGCAATAGGATCGTCTTTCTTGGCACCAAGCTTCCAGGCCGGGTTCGGCGTGGTTGGGCCGAGGATGACGTCGACCTCATTAAAGGCAGCCATGAAATCGTTCTTCACCAGGCGACGGATCTTCTGTGCCTTCAGGTAATAGGCGTCGTAGTAACCGGCCGACAGCGCGTAGGCACCGACCATGATCCGGCGCTGCACTTCCGGGCCGAAACCTTCGCCACGGGAACGCTTGTACAGGTCTTCCAGGTTTTTCGGGGCTTCGCAGCGATAGCCGAAACGCACGCCGTCGAAACGCGACAGGTTGGAAGACGCTTCCGCCGGAGCGATCACGTAGTACGCAGGGATTGCGTGCTGCATGTTCGGCAGGCTGATTTCCTTGACCACGGCGCCGAGCTTTTTCAGCTCTTCAACGCTGGCCATGACCAGGTCGGCGATGCGTGGGTCGAGACCGGCGCTGAAGTATTCCTTCGGCACGCCGATGCGCAGGCCTTGCAGCGAACCGTTGAGGCCGGCGCAGTAATCTGGCACGGGCTCGTCGATGCTGGTGGAGTCCTGCGGGTCGAAACCGGCCATGCCTTGCAGCAGGATCGCGCAGTCTTCGGCGGTGCGGGCCAATGGGCCGCCCTGATCGAGGCTGGACGCGTAAGCGATCATGCCCCAACGCGAAACGCGACCGTACGTCGGTTTCAGACCGGTGAGGTTGGTGAACGCTGCCGGTTGGCGGATCGAGCCGCCGGTATCGGTGGCGGTCGCGGCCGGTAACAGACGAGCGGCAACTGCAGCAGCCGAACCACCAGACGAACCGCCCGGAACGTGTTCCAGGTTCCACGGGTTTTTCACTGCGCCGTAGTAACTCGACTCGTTGGCCGACCCCATGGCGAATTCGTCCATGTTGGTCTTGCCCAGGGTCACGGCCCCGGCAGCGGCCAGTTTGGCGACCACGGTGGCGTCGTACGGTGCTTTGAAGTTGTCGAGCATCTTCGAGCCGCAGCTGGTGCGGATGCCCTGGGTGCAGAACAGGTCTTTGTGGGCGATCGGCGCGCCGAGCAGGGCGCCGCTCTCACCATTGGCCCGACGAGCGTCAGCGGCTTTCGCCTGCTCAAGCGCCAGGTCTTCGGTGAGGCTGATGAAACTGTTGAGCTGCGGGTCGAGCTGGGCGATGCGCGCCAGCAGGACTTTGGTCAGCTCTTCGGAAGAAAACTTTTTATCGGCGAGTCCGCGGGCGATCTCGGCCAGAGTCAATTGATGCATTGCAGGCTCTTTCCCTTTAGTCGATGACTTTCGGAACCAGGTACAGGCCGTTTTCGACCGCTGGTGCGATGGACTGATAGGCCTCGCGATGATTGGTTTCGGTCACGACGTCTGCACGCAGGCGCTGGCTGGCTTCCAGTGGGTGGGCCAGCGGCTCGATACCGTCGGTATTGACCGCTTGCATTTCGTCGACCAGCCCGAGAATGCTGTTCAGGGCCGAAGTGATGTGTGGAAGATCGGCATCATCGAGGCCAAGGCAGGCCAGATGAGCGATTTTTTCCACGTCGGAGCGTTCAAGCGCCATGGGATTCTCCAGTGGAAAACAGAACGGACGGCGTCCGTGTGTTAGATTGTCGGAACACTACCGCATTTCTACGGTCTCAAGGCCGCGATTGTGGGGCTTGGTGCACAGAAAAGCGGCCAATTTAACATATTGGCGCCTTGCCCAAAATCCCTGTCGTTGTTAGAGTTTGCCGCACTTTTTTACCCACGCGTTGCCTAGGGTCCCTTTCCCATGTTCAAGAAACTGCGTGGCATGTTTTCCAGCGATCTCTCCATTGACCTGGGCACTGCCAACACCCTTATTTACGTGCGCGAGCGCGGTATCGTCCTGAATGAGCCCTCCGTTGTGGCTATTCGGACACACGGTAACCAGAAAAGTGTCGTGGCTGTCGGCACCGAGGCCAAGCGCATGCTCGGTCGTACGCCGGGCAATATTGCTGCCATTCGTCCGATGAAGGACGGCGTGATCGCCGACTTCAGCGTCTGCGAAAAGATGCTGCAGTACTTTATCAACAAGGTTCACGAAAACAGCTTTTTGCAGCCTAGCCCTCGTGTGCTGATCTGCGTTCCATGCAAATCCACCCAGGTTGAGCGTCGTGCCATCCGTGAATCGGCCCTTGGTGCCGGTGCACGCGAAGTGTTCCTGATCGAAGAGCCGATGGCTGCCGCGATCGGTGCCGGCCTGCCGGTTGAAGAAGCCCGTGGTTCGATGGTGGTCGATATCGGTGGCGGTACCACTGAAATCGCGCTGATCTCCCTCAATGGTGTGGTCTATGCCGAATCCGTACGGGTTGGCGGCGACCGCTTCGACGAAGCGATCATCACCTACGTGCGTCGCAACTACGGCAGCCTGATCGGCGAGTCCACCGCCGAGCGCATCAAGCAGGAAATCGGTACGGCGTACCCGGGCGGCGAAGTTCGCGAAGTCGACGTTCGTGGCCGTAACCTGGCCGAAGGCGTTCCACGTGCATTCACCCTGAACTCCAACGAAGTGCTGGAAGCTCTGCAAGAGTCCCTGGCCACCATCGTTCAGGCTGTGAAAAGCGCGCTGGAGCAATCGCCTCCGGAGCTGGCATCGGATATCGCCGAACGTGGTCTGGTACTGACCGGTGGTGGCGCCTTGCTGCGCGACCTCGACAAGTTGCTGGCCCAGGAAACCGGTCTGCCGGTGATCGTCGCCGAAGACCCGCTGACCTGCGTTGCTCGCGGCGGTGGCCGTGCATTGGAAATGATGGATAAACACACCATGGACCTGCTTTCCAGCGAATAAATCGTTGGGTTGCATCTATGCTGTGGACCCGCAGGCAGCACTTTGCAGTGCTGCCTGTTGGCGTTTATCTTCTGTCAGTCTGCATCCAGGCCGGTTTGATGCCGTATGAATAAAGAGAACATTTGCCTGGGAGGAGCGGCTTATTAAACCGCTTTTCACCAAAGGCCCCTCACTGGGCGTGCGCTTGTTGGTGCTGGTCGTGCTATCGGTCGCGCTGATGGTGGTCGATGCCCGCTTCACACTGCTCAAGCCAGTGCGTAGCCAAATGTCGCTGGTGCTGATGCAGTCTTACTGGATCACCGACCTGCCGCAGCGGCTATGGCAAGGTGTGGCCAGCCAATTCGGCAGCCGGACCGAACTGGTCGCCGAAAACGAAAAACTCAAAACCGAAAACCTGCTGTTGCAGGGGCGCATGCAAAAGCTTGCTGCCCTTACCGAGCAGAACGTTCGGCTGCGCGAGCTGCTCAATTCTTCTGCACTGGTCAACGAGAAGGTCGAAGTGGCCGAGTTGATCGGCATGGACCCCAACCCCTTTACCCATCGCATCATCATCAATAAAGGTGAGCGCGACGGTGTGATCCTCGGTCAGCCAGTGCTCGACGCTCGCGGCCTGATGGGTCAGGTGGTGGAGTTGATGCCGTACACCTCCCGCGTGCTATTGCTGACCGATACCACCCACAGCATTCCGGTGCAGGTGAACCGTAATGGCCTGCGGGCGATTGCCAGCGGCACCGGCAACCCGGAACGCCTTGAGCTGCGTCATGTGGCCGATACCGCCGATATCAAAGAAGGCGATCTGCTGGTCAGCTCCGGCCTTGGTCAGCGTTTCCCGGCGGGTTACCCGGTGGCGACGGTCAAGGAAGTGATTCACGATTCCGGTCAGCCGTTCGCCATCGTCCGTGCAGTGCCGACCGCCGCGTTGAATCGCAGCCGTTATCTGCTGTTGGTGTTCAGTGACGGTCGCACAGCCGAGGAGCGCGCCAACGAAGCCGCCCAGGCTCAGGAAGCTCTGGACCAGCACGGCGGTGGGCCGATCATTCCTGCGACCGTGCCGAAACCGGCCGCGTCGGTGATCCCGGCTGCTGCTCCGGCTGTGCCGGCAGCTGCACCTGTTGCACCTGCCGCGGCGACCCCGGTCAAGCCTGGCGCTGCTCACCCTGCGGCCGCCAAACCGCCCGCGGTGGCGCCAGTGGCTACTAAACCACCGGCGGCCCAGCCCGCTGCCGTGAAGCCTGCTGCCAAACCGCCTGTCTCCGCGCCGGCCACCACTGGGGGAAGAGAATAATGGGCGGTACAACTGCATCTCGTAACGGCTGGATGGTCTGGCTGACGTTCGCCATCGGCATGCTGCTCAGCGTTTCGCCGCTGCCGCAATTCATGGAAATCCTGCGTCCTCTGTGGCTGGCCTTGCTGTTGGCCTTCTGGGCATTGGCCTTGCCACAGAAAGTCGGCATGGTGACCGCCTGGTGCCTGGGGTTGGCCGAAGACGTGCTGTATGGCACGTTGCTGGGCCAGAATGCGTTGATCCTCACGCTCATTACGTTTCTGGTGCTGTCGCTGCAACAGCGCCTGCGCATGTTCCCGATGTGGCAACAAAGCCTGGTGATCCTGGTGATCTTCGGCCTCGCCCAACTGGTTCAGTTGTGGCTGAGTGCTCTGACCGGCAATCGTCAGCCGACCCTGGCGCTGGTGTTGCCGGCGCTGGTCAGTGCATTGCTCTGGCCATGGATCAGCTTCGGTTTGCGGGGTTTGCGTCGACGCTACAAAATCACTTGATTCGGTCAGGCATGTGCCCGCACCGGTGCTCTGTCTCGCAAATACGTTCCTTTTTTGGCGAGTGGCTGTTGTTGCAAGACAAGGCGCCGCGACGAGTCATGGCTCGCTATGGCGAGGAGCGGCAACGCAGTATGGCAACAGCAGACGCCGCCAAAAAGGAACAGTATTTGTGAGACAGGGCACTAGACAGGGAGATGTCTTGATGAAATCGTTATACCTCGCCTCAGGCTCGCCACGTCGGCGTGAACTGCTCAGGCAGATCGGCGTGCCGTTCTCCGCCATCAGCGCGGACATCGATGAAACCCCTTTACCTCAAGAATCTCCATCGGCCTATGTCGAGCGTCTGGCGCGCGGCAAGGCCGAAGCCGGGCGCGGGGCGGTCGTGTCCGACGCGAATTTCTGCGTGCTGGGCGCCGACACCGCTGTGGTGCTGGACGGGAAAATTCTCGGCAAACCGGTGGATGAAGCCCAGGCGTGCGCCATGCTTATGCTGTTGTCCGGCCGTGAACATGAAGTGTTGACGGCGATTGCGGTGCAGGACGGCGAGCGCTGCGAGTCTTTGGTGGTGCGCAGTCTGGTACGTTTTCGCACTATCGACCGCGATGAAGCGGCGGCCTACTGGGCCAGCGGCGAACCTCGGGACAAGGCTGGTGGCTATGGGATTCAAGGGCTGGGCGCGGTGTTCGTCGCCGGGCTCAATGGCAGCTACTCGGCGGTGGTCGGATTGCCGCTGTGCGAAACCGCAGAACTACTCGGCCATTTCGGCATACCCTGTTGGCAAACCCTTAACGCGCGCTGAGCGTCGTACTGACAAGATGCGGCCATTATCGTGAACATGCCTGAACGAGACCCTGCCATGAGTGAAGAGATCCTGATCAACATCACGCCGATGGAATCGCGCGTGGCGGTGGTCGAAAACGGTGTGCTGCAAGAGGTCCATGTCGAGCGCACGCAAAAGCGCGGGATCGTCGGCAACATCTATAAAGGGAAGGTCGTGCGGGTATTGCCGGGCATGCAGGCCGCCTTCGTCGATATCGGTCTGGATCGCGCCGCATTCATTCATGCCTCGGAAATTTCCCTGCGCGAAGGTCCGGCGGTGGAGAGCATCAGCGCGCTGGTTCACGAAGGTCAGAGCCTGGTGGTGCAAGTCACCAAGGACCCGATCGGCTCCAAAGGCGCACGCCTGACGACGCAATTGTCGATTCCGTCGCGCTATCTGGTGTACATGCCGCGCACCGCCCACGTCGGCATTTCCCTGAAGATCGAGGACGAAGCCGAGCGTGAGCGCCTCAAGCAAGTGGTCACCGACTGCGTGGCCAAAGAAGGCATCAAGGAAGCCGGCGGCTTTATTCTGCGCACCGCTGCCGAAGGGGCCGGGGCCGATGAAATCCTCATGGACATCCGCTACCTGCGCAGGCTCTGGGATCAGATCAACGTCCAGATCAAAACCATCAGCGCGCCGAGTGTGATCTACGAAGACCTCGGCCTGGCGTTGCGTACCTTGCGCGACCTGGTGAGCCCGAAGATCGAGAAGATCCGGATCGACTCCCGGGAAACCTTCCAGAAAACCACGCAGTTCGTCGCCGAACTGATGCCGGAAATCGCCGATCGTCTGGAGCATTACCCTGGTGAACGGCCGATTTTCGACCTGTACGGCGTCGAAGACGAAATCCAAAAGGCTCTGGAGCGCAAGGTACCGCTCAAGTCCGGCGGTTATCTGGTGGTCGATCCGGCGGAAGCCATGAGCACCATCGACGTCAACACCGGAGCCTTCGTCGGTCATCGCAACCTCGAAGAAACCATCTTCAAGACCAACCTCGAAGCCGCCACCGCCATTGCCCGTCAGCTGCGTCTGCGCAATCTGGGCGGGATCATCATCATCGACTTCATCGACATGGAAGATGAAGAGCATCAGCGTCAGGTGCTGCGCACCCTCGAGAAGCAGTTGGAACGCGATCATGCCAAGACCAACATCATCGGCATCACCGAACTGGGCCTGGTGCAGATGACCCGCAAGCGCACCCGCGAAAGTCTTGAGCAAGTGCTGTGCGAACCGTGCAGCAGCTGTCAGGGACGCGGCAAGCTCAAGACTCCGGAAACCGTGTGCTACGAGATCTTCCGCGAAATCCTGCGTGAGGCCCGGGCCTATCAGGCCGAAGGCTATCGCGTGCTGGCGAACCAGAAAGTGGTCGACCGTTTGCTCGATGAAGAGTCGGGCAACGTCGCCGAGCTCGAAGGGTTTATCGGGCGCACCATTCGGTTTCAGGTAGAAACCATGTATTCCCAGGAACAATACGACGTGGTGCTGCTCTGAATCGTTGTGTTTCAACCCCACTAGAACGGCTGGCCTCAGCTTTTTGCAGTATTTTTGCCATGGGAGCCAACTGACATGGACCGTCTGACACTTATTTTTGCCGCACTGACCCGCTGGGGGCTGGGCCTGTGTGCGTTGGTTTTGGTGCTGATGGCGTTGTTCGTCAGCCTTGGCCGGGAGTTGACGCCGCTGGTAGCCGAATACCGTGCCGACGTTGAAGCCAAAGCCAGCGATGTCTTGGGCATGCGGCTGCGTATTGGTGCGCTGGAAGGCAACTGGAGCGGCCTCGCCCCGGTTTTGCTGGCCCATGACGTGATGGTCGGCGAGGGTTCCAATGCCCTGCGTCTGGATCAGGTGCGCGCGGTGCCCGATCTCTGGGCCAGCCTGCTGGCGCGCGAAGTGCGCATCGCACATCTGGAGCTTAGCGGCCTGAAGATCAGCCTCAAGGAAGGCGAGGACGGTCATTGGGCGCTGGAAGGTTTGCCGGTACAGCAGGATCAGCCGCTCGATCCGGAGCAGTTGCTCAATCGCATGCAAACGGTTCAGCAGTTGTCGGTGCTCGACAGTCAGGTGACCTTGCAGCCTCTGGAACAGCAACCGCTGACCCTGACTTACGTCGGCCTGAACCTGAGAACCGGCGTGTCGCGTCAGCGACTCGATGTGCGCCTGAACCTGCCCGATGGTCAGCCGGTTGCGATGAGTGTGCGCACCCGTATCCACGCCAGTCAGTGGCAGAACGGCGAGGCCGAGGCTTACCTGAGCCTGCCGCAAAGCGATTGGTCGAAATGGTTGCCTGAGCGCCTGACCCAACAATGGAATTTCTCCGAGATCAAGGCCGGTGGCGAGCTATGGCTGAACTGGAGCGAGGGCGCCCTGCAAAGCGCCGCGATCCGTTTGAACGCGCCGCAACTCAAGGGTGCCTACGCCGAGCGCAAGCCGATCCAGATCAACAATCTGGCGCTTAACGGGTATTTCCAGCGCAGCTCCACAGGCGTCCTGGTGACCCTGGATTCTCTGGCCATGAACCTGGGAGAAACCCGCTGGGAATCGAAGCTGCAATTTCAACAAATGGCGGCGACCGACAAGGCGCCAGAGTTCTTGCATCTGCAAGCCGACCGCATCGACCTCACACCGCTCACTCCGTTGCTGAATGCCTTGGGGCCACTTCCGGAAGGTGTCGCTACGGCGGTCGAGCGGCTCAAGGTCACCGGGGTATTGCGCAATGTACTGATCGACCTCCGCCCCGCGGCTACCGATGACAGCAAATTCAGCTTTGCCGCCAATCTGGAACGGGTCGGCTTCGACGCTTATCACGGTGCGCCGGCGGCGCGAAATGTCAGCGGCAGCATCAGCGGCGACCTCGGGCAGGGTGAGTTGCGGATGGACAGCAAGGATTTTTCCCTGCACCTGGACCCGATTTTCGCCAAACCATGGCAGTACATTCAGGCCAACGCCCGGCTGACCTGGAAACTCGACAAAGAAGGTTTCACCCTGATCGCGCCGTACCTGAAGGTGCTGGGCGAAGAGGGCAAGATTGCCGGCGACTTCCTGATTCGCCTGCATTTCGATCACACCCAGGAAGACTACATGGACCTGCGGGTCGGTCTGGTCGACGGCGACGGCCGTTACACCGCCAAATACCTGCCGCAAATGTTGAGCCCGGCGCTGGACGAATGGCTGCGCACGGCGATTCTCAAAGGCGCGGTGGATGAAGGTTTCTTCCAGTACCAGGGTTCGCTGAACCATGGCGCCGCCGAAACGGCTCGCAGCATCAGCCTGTTTTTCAAGGTTCACGATGCCGAGCTGGCGTTTCAGCCAGGGTGGCCACATGTCCGCAAGGTCACCGGCGATGTGTTCGTCGAAGACAGCGGCGTGAGGATTCTGGCCAGCAAGGGGCAATTGCTCGATACACAGGTCAGCAACATCTACGTCGATATTCCCCATGCGCCTGTCGGGCAGAGCACTCATTTGTTCCTCGGCGGCGGGTTCGCTGGCGGGTTGGGCGATGGCCTGAAAATTCTGCAGGAAGCGCCGATCGGCACCGCCGACACGTTCGCCGGTTGGGAAGGCGATGGCGACCTGCAAGGCAAGCTCAAACTCGATATCCCGCTGGTCAAAGGCGAGCGGCCGAAAATTCTCGTCGACTTCAAGACCGACAAGGCCCGCTTGAAGCTCAGCGAGCCTCCCCTGGAACTGACGCAACTCAAGGGCGATTTCCGTTTCGACAGTATCAAGGGTTTGAGCGGGCAAAAGATCACGGCGCGCGCGTTCGACAAGCCAGTGACCGCACAGATTTTCGCCGATGGCGGTGCGGGCAAGCTCAATACTCGGGTCGCCGCATCGGGGGAAGTCGAGGTCAAGAAGCTCACTGAATGGTTGAACGTCACTCAGCCGTTGCCGGTGACGGGCTTGATCCCTTATCAGTTGCAACTGAACCTTGATGGCGCCGACAGCCAATTGATGGTCAGCTCCAGTCTCAAAGGTGTGGCGGTGGATTTGCCGGCGCCGTTCGGCATGGCGGCCGATGTCGGGCGCGACACCGTGTTCCGCATGACCCTGCAAGGACCGGAGCGGCGTTACTGGGTCAACTACGGTGAACTGGCGAACTTCACGTTTGCGGCCCCGACCGGCAATTTCGTCGACGGTCGCGGCGAGCTGTTTCTCGGTGGCAGCAATGCCGTGTTGCCCGGCGCCAAAGGCTTGCGAGTGCGCGGTGTACTGTCCGAGCTGGATGTCGCACCCTGGCAGGATCTGGTGACCAGGTATGCCGGGCAGAATCCGGGCGGCAGTGCCAAGCAGTTGCTCAGTGGCGCGGATATCAAGGTTGGCAAGCTCAGCGGTTTCGGCACCACCCTCGATCAGGCGTCGGTGCAGTTGACGCGCAAGCCAACCGCATGGGCCTTGCAACTCGACAGTCAGCAGGCCAAGGGCACCGTCGGCATCCCCGATGCGAAAGCGGCACCGATTGCGGTCAATCTGCAATACGTACGTTTACCGGCACCCGCCCCGACGGCGCTGGCCGACGAGAACTCGCCGGATCCGCTGGCCACCGTAGACCCGACGAAGATCCCGGCGCTGGATATCACCATCAATCAGCTGTTCCAGGGGCAGGATCTGGTGGGTGGCTGGCAGTTGAAAGTCCGCCCGACCGCCAAAGGCATTGCCCTCAATACCCTGGATCTGGGCCTCAAGGGCATCCTCTTGCAAGGCAGCGGCGGTTGGGAAGGCATGCCGGGTAATTCCAGCAGTTGGTACAAGGGGCGGGTCAGTGGCAAGAACCTCGCCGACGTGCTCAAGGGCTGGGGTTTTGCGCCGAGCGTCACCAGTGAAGAGTTTCACATGGATGTCGACGGTCGCTGGCCCGGCTCACCGGCGTGGCTGGCTACCAAACGCTTCTCCGGCACTCTTGACGCATCGCTCAATAAAGGTCAGTTCGTTGAAATCGAGGGCAGCGCCCAGGCTCTACGGGTATTCGGCCTGCTCAACTTCAACTCCATCGGCCGCCGCTTGCGCCTGGACTTTTCCGACCTGTTTGGCAAAGGCTTGAGCTATGACCGGGTCAAAGGCCTGCTGGTCGCGACCAACGGGGTGTACGTGACCCGTGAGCCGATCTTGCTGACCGGCCCGTCGAGCAACCTGGAACTCAACGGCAAACTGGACCTGGTGGCGGATCAGGTCGATGCCAGGTTGCTGGTGACCTTGCCGGTGACCAACAATCTGCCAATTGCCGCGCTGATCGTCGGAGCACCGGCTGTCGGCGGGGCGCTGTTCCTGATCGATAAGCTGATCGGTGACCGCGTGGCGCGTTTCGCCAGCGTCAAATACACCGTCAAAGGCCCATGGAAAGAACCGAAAATCACCTTCGACAAGCCTTTTTGAAAAGCCACTTTCCAGGCCTATGGAGTAGCATGGCCGTAAGCCCCCTGTAGGAGCTGCCGCAGGCTGCTCCTACAGGTATGTGTTGATTCCAGATAAGGAAATGGCCATGTCTGTAGCGGTGATTCAAATGGTCAGCCAGAGCGACGTGCTGGCCAATCTGGCCCAGGCCCGTCGTCTGCTGGAGCAGGCGGCGACCGGTGGTGCGCGACTTGCTGTGCTGCCGGAAAACTTCGCCGCCATGGGCCGTCGCGACATTGCCGACATCGGCCGCGCCGAAGCCTTGGGCGAAGGCCCGATCCTGCCGTGGTTGAAACAGACCGCCCGCGACCTCAAGTTATGGATAGTGGCCGGTACGTTACCGTTGCCGCCGGTGGATCAACCGATGGCCAAATCGCATGCGTGTTCGTTGCTGGTCGATGACCAGGGCGAGACTGTGGCGCGTTACGACAAGCTGCACCTGTTCGACGTGGACGTGGCGGACAATCGCGGGCGTTATCGCGAATCCGATGACTATGCTTATGGCAGTGGTGTGGTGGTTGCTGATACGCCGGTCGGTCGAGTTGGCCTGACCGTCTGTTACGACTTGCGATTTCCGGAGCTGTACAGCGAACTGCGTGCAACCGGCGCGGAATTGATTACCGCACCGTCGGCTTTTACCGCGGTGACGGGTGCGGCGCATTGGGACGTGCTGATTCGCGCTCGGGCCATCGAGACTCAGTGTTACGTGCTCGCGGCCGCCCAGGGTGGGACGCATCCAGGGCCACGAGAAACGTTTGGTCATGCCGCCATCGTTGACCCCTGGGGGCGTGTGCTGGCACAACAGGATCAGGGCGAGGCCGTGCTGCTGGCCGAACGCGACAGCAGCGAACAGGCGTCCATCAGGGCGCGGATGCCGGTGTCCACTCACCGGCGCTTTTTCTCGCAGGGCGCCCAGCGACCTGCATCAGAACGACGAATTTAAGGCGTAAAGCATATGAGCGAGTTGTTGTCCTCAGTCAGTGAACACCTCCTGGCGCCCGGCGGCGTAACGATCGAGAGCCTGCAAGGTGTGCTCGGTGATCTGGCCGGCCCGGGCATCGATGCCGCCGACCTGTATTTTCAGGGGCAGATTTCCGAGTCCTGGGCACTGGAAGACGGGATCGTCAAGGAAGGCAGCTTCAACCTCGACCAGGGTGTTGGTGTGCGTGCGCAATCGGGTGAAAAAACCGGTTTCGCCTACAGCAATGCGATCACCCTCGAAGCGTTGGGGGCGGCAGCCGGTGCGGCCCGTTCGATCTCCCGGGCCGGGCAGAACGGCACCGTGCAGGCGTTCACCACCCAGGATGTTACCCAGTTGTATGGGCCAGACAACCCGCTGGAAGTGATGACCCGTGCCGAGAAAGTCGAGCTGCTCAAGCGTATCGACGTGGCGACCCGCGCCCTCGACCCGCGTATCCAGCAAGTCACCGTGAGCATGGCCGGGGTTTGGGAGCGGATTTTGATAGCCTCCACTGATGGCGGCCTGGCGGCGGATGTGCGGCCGCTGGTGCGTTTCAACGTCAGTGTGATCGTCGAGCAGAACGGTCGCCGTGAACGCGGCGGTCATGGCGGCGGCGGTCGTACCGACTACCGCTATTTCCTCAGCGACGACCGCGCCATGGGCTATGCCCGTGAAGCGTTGCGTCAGGCGCTGGTAAACCTGGAAGCCATTCCGGCCCCGGCCGGTACGTTGCCGGTGGTGTTGGGTTCGGGGTGGTCCGGTGTGCTGCTGCACGAAGCGGTCGGCCATGGTCTGGAAGGCGATTTCAACCGCAAGGGCAGTTCGGCCTACAGCGGGCGCATGGGCGAGATGGTTGCATCGAAGCTCTGCACTATCGTCGATGACGGCACCCTCGCCGGGCGCCGTGGTTCGCTGAGCGTCGACGACGAAGGCACCCCGACCGAGTGCACCACGCTAATCGAAAACGGTGTGCTCAAAGGTTATATGCAGGACAAGCTCAACGCGCGCCTGATGGGCGTGGCCCGCACCGGCAACGGTCGTCGCGAGTCTTACGCGCACCTGCCGATGCCGCGCATGACCAACACCTACATGCTCGGTGGCGAAAGCGACCCGGCGGAAATCATCGCCTCGGTGAAAAAAGGCATCTACTGCGCCAACCTCGGCGGCGGTCAGGTGGACATCACCAGCGGCAAGTTCGTGTTCTCCACCAGCGAGGCGTACCTGATCGAAGACGGCAAGATTACCGCCCCGGTCAAAGGCGCGACGTTGATCGGCAACGGGCCGGAAGCCATGAGTCGGGTGTCGATGGTCGGTAACGATCTGGCGCTGGACAGCGGTGTGGGAACGTGTGGCAAGGATGGGCAGTCGGTGCCGGTGGGTGTCGGCCAGCCAACGCTGAAAATCGATGCGATTACCGTGGGTGGCACGGGCGCGTAAGAAATGGAGCTTCGGGTGAGCCGCTAGGTGGCTCACCCGATTCGGGACTTAACGCAAACCGCGTTGAGTCTCGTCCAGCTCACGGATGTACTTGAAGATTTTACGGCTCGAAGCCGGTGGCTTGTTGGTCGCCAGTTCGTGCTGGGCCTGACGGATCAGGGAGCGCAATTGTTGACGATCGGCCTCCGGGTAATCGACGACGAATTTCTCCAGGACGGCGTCGTCGCCCGCGATCAAGCGATCGCGCCAGCGTTCCAGGCCGTGGAAACGTTCGTTGTACTGCCGGGTGGAGGCATCGAGTTGATCGAGCAGGGTGAGAATGGCGTCAGTGTCCTGATCGCGCATCAGCTTGCCGATGAACTGAAGGTGCCGTTTACGCGCGATGTTCGCGGTGTGCTTGGGCGCATCGGCCAGAGCCCGGCGCAAAGCGTCGGTCAAGGGCAGTTTTGCCAGCAGGTCAGGCTTGAGTGTTGTAAGGCGCTCGCCGAGGTCAACCAGAGCATGCAGCTCGCGTTTGACCTGGGATTTGCTTTTTTCTCCCGTATCGAGGGAGTCGTCGTAAGAATCAACCATGGTGGCCGTCCGCAAAGAAACGCCGCCATGATAACCAGTCGGGGGCCGCTTGTCCGGCCCGGTCGCTCGATGACCGTTACCGAAAGCAGAATTTGAGTGGAGAACAGCATGAGTGCAGTTGAAAGCGTCGGCCCACAAGCGTTGCCGGCACTGCAAGAACAAGTCGAGCAGATCATCGCTGAAGCCAGGCGCCAGGGCGCCAGTGCCTGTGAAGTGGCCGTGTCGCTGGAGCAGGGCTTGTCGACCACGGTGCGTCAGCGGGAAGTCGAAACCGTTGAGTTCAACCGCGACCAGGGCTTTGGCATCACCTTGTATGTAGGGCAGCGCAAGGGTTCGGCCAGCACCTCGGCCAGCGGTTCGGAGGCGATTCGCGAAACCGTTGCCGCCGCGCTGGCCATTGCCAAGCACACCTCCGAAGACGAAGCCTCAGGCCTGGCGGATGCCGCGCTGATGGCCAAGGATCTGCAGGATTTCGATTTGTTCCACCAATGGGGCATCACCCCGGAGCAAGCCATTGAGCAGGCCCTGGCTTGTGAAGCAGCAGCGTTTGCCACCGACAGCCGGATCAAGAACGCCGACGGTACCACCCTCAGCACTCACCAGGGCTGCCGGGTTTACGGCAACAGCCACGGTTTTATCGGTGGTTATGCGTCGACCCGTCACAGCCTCAGTTGCGTGATGATTGCCGAAGCCGAAGGCCAGATGCAGCGCGATTACTGGTATGACGTGAACCGTCAGGGCAACTTGCTGGCTTCTCCGGAGAGCATCGGCCAACGTGCCGCGCAGCGGGCGGCGAGCCGTCTGGGCGCCCGCCCGGTGCCGACCTGCGAAGTGCCGGTGCTGTTTTCCGCGGAACTGGCCGGTGGCTTGTTCGGCAGTTTCCTCTCGGCGATTTCCGGCGGCAGCCTGTATCGAAAATCGTCGTTCCTCGAAGGCACCCTGGGGCAGAAGCTGTTCCCGGAATGGCTGACCATCGATGAACGTCCGCACTTGATGCGCGCCCTGGGCAGCTCGGCCTTCGACGGTGACGGCCTGGCGACGTACGCCAAGCCGTTCGTGGAGAAGGGCGAGTTGGTGTCCTACATACTCGGCACCTACTCCGGCCGCAAGCTGGGCATGCCGAGCACCGCCAACGCCGGCGGCGTGCACAACCTGTTCGTCACCCATGGCGACGAAGATCAGGCCGCCTTGCTGCGCCGCATGGGCCGCGGCCTGCTGGTTACCGAACTGATGGGGCAGGGCCTGAACATGGTCACTGGCGATTATTCCCGTGGTGCGGCGGGTTTCTGGGTCGAGAACGGCGAAATCCAGTTCGCGGTCCAGGAAGTGACCATCGCTGGCAACATGCGCGACATGTTCAAGCAGATCGTGGCGGTCGGTAATGACCTGGAGCTGCGTAGCAACATTCGCACCGGTTCGGTGTTGATCGAGCGAATGACGGTGGCGGGTAGCTAAACTCCGACCGCTGCACAAAAAGGCGCGTCATCTATCGGATGGCGCGCCTTTTTTATTGGTCGCAACCCAGATCCTGTGGGAGCGGGCTTGCCCGCGATAGCGTCATTTCAGTCGACATCGATGTTGAATCTTCTATCGTCATCGCGGGCAAGCCCGCTCCCACAAAATGCTCAATGCTTTGCTGTACTTGTTTTGGTTCTCATTATCATCTAATAATAAATCTCATTACCGAATGAGCCCGGATTATGAGTTCTGCCTTGCACGAGCAGCCTTACCTCGAAAGCTGGCGCTGGATGAGTCGCCAGATCCGCTGCGCCATGGACCCCGACGAGCCGCGCCTGATCGAGCATTATCTGGCCGAGGGCCGATACCTGGCTTGTTGCACGGCGACCTCACCCTGGACCATCGCCGAAACCTCCTTGCGTTTATTGCTCGACACAGCTGCCGACGTCGCGCTGCCCTGGCACTGGCGCAGCCTGTGTCTCGACCAGGCCTGGCGACCGCTGCGTGATCTCGAACGGCAATCACTCTGCAAATGCCGCCTCAAGCGCTGGCGGAGCTACGCCTGGCAACTGGCGACCTGCGAATTGCAACCCTCCATCCCTCTCATAGAACTGGTGCAAGGATTTCCTGATGAATAACACTCGTATCGAACGCGACAGCATGGGCGAGCTACAGGTCCCGATTGATGCTTTGTATGGCGCGCAAACCCAACGCGCGGTGGATAACTTCCCGATCAGTGGCAAGCCGATGCCCGTGCAATTCATCCGGGCGCTGATCCTGGCCAAGGCCGCCGCTGCCCGAGCCAACGTCGAGCTCAAGCAGATCAGCGAATCCCAGGGCAAAGCCATCGTCGACGCCGCTCAAGGCCTGCTCGAAGGTGACTTCATGCAGCACTTCCCGGTCGATATCTTCCAGACCGGTTCCGGCACCAGTTCCAACATGAACGCCAACGAAGTGATCGCCACCCTGGCCAGTCGTTTGTTGGGCGAGCCGGTGAATCCCAATGATCACGTCAATTGCGGCCAGAGCAGCAACGACATCATCCCGACCACCATTCACGTCAGCGCTGCATTGACTTTGCATGAGCAATTGCTGCCGGCGCTGGTGCATCTGGTGCAGGTGATCGAGCGCAAGGCCGGGCAGGTTCATCCGTTCGTCAAAACCGGGCGTACCCATTTGATGGACGCCATGCCGGTGCGCATGAGCCAGGTGCTCAACGGTTGGGCGCAACAGCTCAAGGCCAATATCGGTCACTTGCAGGATCTGCTGCCGAGCCTGCAATCCCTGGCCCAGGGCGGCACTGCAGTGGGCACCGGGATCAATGCCCATCCAGAGTTTGCGGCGCGTTTCAGTCAGCAGCTCAGTCAACTGACTCAGGTGCAGTTCACACCGGGCAAGGACCTGTTTGCGCTGATTGGCTCGCAGGACACGGCGGTCAGCGTTTCCGGGCAGCTCAAGGCCACGGCGGTTTCCCTGATGAAAATCGCCAACGACCTGCGCTGGATGAATTCCGGCCCGTTGGCCGGCCTCGGTGAAATCGAACTCGAAGCTTTGCAGCCGGGCTCATCGATCATGCCCGGCAAGGTCAACCCGGTAATCCCGGAGGCCACCGCGATGGTCGCCGCTCAGGTGATTGGCAACGACACGGTCATCACTGTCGCCGGTCAGTCGGGCAATTTCGAATTGAACGTCATGCTGCCGATCATCGCCCAGAACCTGCTGAGCAGTATCGAATTGCTGGCCAACGCCAGTCGTCTGCTGGGCGACAAGGCCATTGCCAGCTTCAAGGTCAACGAGGCCCGGCTCAAGGAAGCGCTGTCGCGCAACCCGATTCTGGTCACCGCACTCAACCCGATCATTGGTTACCAAAAAGCTGCTGAAATTGCCAAGAAGGCTTATCAGCAGGGGCGGCCGGTGATCGATGTCGCCCTGGAACACACCGACCTGACACGCAGCCAGCTTGAGGTTTTGCTTGATCCGGAAAAGCTCACCGCAGGTGGCGTGTAATCACTGCTAGCGCTTTGGAGGCTCACCATGGAGCACTGGAAACGCACGATCGAAAGAGCAAATCGCTGTTTCATGCTGGGCGAACTGGTCGATGCCCGCGAGGCTTACTTACAGGCATTGGCCTTGGCCCAGGTGTTGTTCGAGCGCTGGGCGGATGCCGACGAAGCGGTGGCGGCCTGCGTGATTTCTCACCACAACCTGGCAGACCTGCACTTGCGTCTGAACCAGCCCGAGGAGAGCGTCGAGTACCTGTGCGCAATCCATCAACGGCTGTTGCAGACCATGCAGGACCCACGGCTGTCACCGGCCTTGCGTGAAGCCGCGCTGCGCCAGAGCAGCAAAACCTATGTCGAACTGCTGAATTTCATCAGCGAGCACGGCGAGTATCCGCGCACTCAGCGATTGCTGCACACCAAGACGTCGCCCGCGCATCAGCCTGCACCCCTACAACATGGAATTCATTGAAATGGCTTTTACCTTGCCTGCCTTGCCGTACGCCTACGACGCCCTGGAACCACACATCGATGCGCAGACCATGGAAATTCACTACACCAAACACCACCAGACCTACATCAATAACCTCAACGCTGCAGTCGAAGGCACCGAATTCGCCGAATGGCCCGTGGAAAAACTGGTGGCGGCTGTCCAGCAATTGCCGGAAAAACTCCGTGCGGCGGTGATCAATCAGGGTGGTGGGCATGCCAACCATTCACTGTTCTGGGAAGTCATGGCGCCCAACGGCGGCGGCCAGCCTGAAGGTGCGCTGGCCAAGGCGATCGACGAGCAACTGGGTGGTCTCGGCAGCTTCAAGGAAGCCTTCACCAAAGCCGCGTTGACCCGTTTCGGTAGCGGTTGGGCCTGGTTGAGCGTGACGCCGCAAAAGACGTTGGTCGTTGAAAGCAGCGGCAACCAGGACAGCCCGCTGATGAACGGCAATACGCCAATTCTCGGCCTGGATGTCTGGGAGCACGCTTATTACCTGCGCTATCAGAACCGCCGCCCGGAATACATCAATGCGTTCTACAACGTGATCAATTGGCCCGAAGTCGCTGCGCGCTATCAGGCTGCACTGGCTTAAAACAATTCAAGGCTGACTATGGGCACTGAAACACTGGCGATCGGAAGCGGGCGGATGTTTCGTTACGCACTGGGATCGCTGTTGCTGCTGGCAGGCATGACGTTATTGGTGGCCCAGGGGCTGATGTGGCTGGACCTCGAACCGAAACTGTTGCGCGCCCTGCAAGGCGGGGCCATTTGCGCCTTGGGCACAGCCTTGGGTGCGGTGCCGGTGCTGGTGATTCGGCGGATGCCTCAGGCTGTCAGCGACACGCTACTGGGTTTCGGGGCCGGAGTGATGCTCGCGGCGACGGCGTTTTCGCTGATCGTGCCAGGCATTGCGGCGGCCGAAAACCTCGGGCTGACGCCTTGGGCGGCCAGTGGTCTGATCAGCTTCGGCATTATGTTGGGCGCATTCGGGCTGTTTCTGGTGGATCGCAAGGTGTCTGGCGCCACGCCTGAAATGCATGTGGGGACGCTGGAGCGGCCGTTGATTCCACCGCGAGTCTGGTTGTTTGTATTTGCCATCATCGCCCACAACATTCCCGAAGGCATGGCAGTCGGCGTCTCGGCCGGTGGTGGCATGCCTGACGCCGATAGCCTGGCCATGGGCATCGCCTTGCAGGATGTACCCGAAGGGCTGGTGATCGCGTTGGTGTTGGCCGGAGCAGAGATGTCGCGGATCAAGGCATTCCTGATCGGTGCCGCGTCAGGGGTGGTCGAGCCGGTCTTTGCACTGCTGTGCGCCTGGCTGGTGAGCCTGGCTGAACTGCTGTTGCCTTTGGGCTTGGCGCTGGCAGCCGGGGCGATGCTGTTGGTGGTGACTCACGAAGTCATTCCCGAGTCGCGACGCCATGGTCACGACAAACTGGCCAGCCTCGGACTGCTGATCGGGTTTTGCTTGATGATGGTGATGGATACAGCGCTCGCTTGAGAAAAAAGATCGCAGCGCCTACAGGTGTCCGCAATCCCATGTAGGAGCTGCCGAAGGCTGCGATCTTTTGATGTTCATTCGCCTTCGTCAAAGAAGTTGTTGATCAGCGCCACCAATGCATCCAGCGCTTCCTGTTCCTGTTCGCCTTCGGTACTCAGGTGGATTTTGGTGCCCTTGCCAGCGGCCAGCATCATCATGGCCATGATGCTTTTGCCGTCGACCGCGGATTCTGGCGTGCGTCCTACCCTGATCGTGCAATCCTTGAACTGACCGGCGACTCCGACAAATTTGGCAGACGCGCGGGCATGCAGGCCCAGCTTGTTGATAATTTCGATTTCCAGAGCAGGCATCGCGATTTGAATCCTTTAGCTGAGGTCGCGGTGGCGAACCTGGACGTTCTTCAGGGATTGTTGCAGGACCTGACCCAGACGTTCGGTCAGGTAGACAGAGCGGTGATGCCCGCCGGTGCAACCAATGGCAATGGTGACATAGGCGCGGTTGCTGGCGGCAAAGCGGGGCAGCCACTTGAGCAGGTACGAGGAAATGTCCTGGAACATCTCTTCGACGTCCGGCTGTGCCGCCAGGTACTCGGCCACCGGTTGATCGAGCCCGGACTGCGCGCGCAGCTCCGGCTTCCAGTAAGGGTTGGGCAGGCAGCGCACGTCGAACACCAGATCGGCATCCACCGGCATGCCACGCTTGAACCCGAAAGACTCGACCAGGAACGCAGTGCCGGGCTCCGGCTGATTCAGCAAGCGCAGCTTGATGGTATCGCGCAGCTGATACAGGTTCAGATTGGTGGTGTTGACCTTGAGGTCGGCCAGATCGGCGATAGGCCCCAGCAGATTGGTTTCGTCCTCTATCGCTTCCGCCAGCGAGCGATTGGCGCTGCTGAGCGGGTGACGACGGCGTGTTTCCGAGAAGCGTTTGAGCAGGGTTTCTTCATCGGCGTCCAGATACAGCACATCGCACTGGATATGCCGGCTGCGGACCTCTTCCAACAGCTCGGGAAACCGTGACAGGTGGCTTGGCAAGTTACGCGCATCGATGGACACGGCCACCAGCGGTTGTGCCAGTTCGGTGTGAATCAGCGCTCGCTCGGCCAGTTCCGGTAGCAGGCCGGCAGGCAGGTTGTCGATGCAGTAATAGCCGTTGTCCTCGAGAACATCGAGGGCGGTGCTTTTACCTGAGCCGGAGCGGCCGCTGACAATGATCAAGCGCATGATTAGTGACCGTTTTGCTCGTCCAGGACAACCTGATACAAGGCTTCGTTGCTCGGGGCGCTGCGCAGTTTTTCGCGCACTTCCTTGCGGTCAAGCATGCTGGCGATCTGGCGCAGCAATTCCAGGTGTGCATCGGTGGCGGCTTCCGGGACCAGCAGCACGAACAGCAGGTCAACCGGGGCGCCGTCGATGGCGTCGAAATCGATGGGTGCATCTAGGTGCATCAAGGCACTGATGGGCGAGTTGCAGCCCTTCAGGCGACAGTGGGGTATGGCAATGCCGTTGCCAAAACCGGTCGAACCGAGTTTTTCACGGGCAATAAGAGCCTCGAAGACATCTTGCATCTCCAGATCCGGCACTTCCCGGGCGATCAGGTTGGCAATTTGCTCGAGGGCTTTCTTTTTACTGCCGCCCGGCACGTTCACCTGGGAACGGCCGGGGGTCAGGATGTTTTCAAGTCGGATCATGGATTGGGGGTGTTAACGACCGGTTGCGCCCTGGAGGAGGCTCTGGGTCTTTTCCTTATGCTTTTTGAGTTGGCGATCCAGCTTGTCGGTCAACAGGTCGATGGCGGCATACATGTCCGTATGCTCGGCATTGGCGACCACTTCTCCGCCGGGGATATGCAGCGTGGCTTCGATCTTTTGCAGCAGCTTTTCGACGTTCAGCGTGATTTGCACGTTGGTGATCTTGTCGAAATGCCTCTCTAATCGGTCGAGTTTTTCGCCGATGTAGGTGCGCAGAGGTTCGGTCACTTCCAGTTGGTGTCCACTGATGTTGACTTGCATACAGCTTCTCCTTCGTTGCCAGTGCATAAAGCGGCAGGCAGAAATACCTGCCACTGGAACGCTGTGGCGAGCCCGGCGGCTACATCAACCGCTTCCGTTCGCTGGAAGGCGCGATCCCCAGGGATTCGCGGTACTTGGCGACGGTGCGACGGGCTACCTGAATGCCTTGTGCCTCCAGTAAACCAGCGATCTTGCTGTCACTCAACGGCTTTTTCTGATTTTCCGCGGCAACCAGTTTTTTGATGATCGCGCGGATCGCTGTGGACGAGCATTCACCGCCTTCGGAGGTACTGACGTGGCTGGAGAAAAAGTATTTCAGTTCATAGATGCCCCGTGGGGTATGCATGAATTTTTGCGTGGTCACCCGTGAAATCGTCGATTCGTGCATGCCCACCGCTTCGGCGATGTCATGCAGCACCAACGGCTTCATGGCTTCATCGCCGTACTCCAGAAAGCCGCGTTGATGCTCGACGATCTGGGTGGCTACTTTCATCAGGGTTTCGTTGCGGCTTTGCAGGCTCTTGATGAACCAGCGAGCTTCCTGCAACTGATTACGCATGAAGGTGTTGTCGGCGCTGGTGTCGGCGCGGCGCACGAAACCGGCGTATTGGGCGTTGACCCGCAGGCGTGGTACCGATTCCTGGTTCAGCTCCACCAGCCAGCGCTCGTTGTCCTTGCGCACGATCACGTCAGGAACGACGTATTCGGCTTCGGTGGACTCGATTTGCGAGCCCGGGCGCGGGTTGAGGCTCTGGACCAGTTCGATCACCTGGCGCAGTTCATCTTCCTTAAGCTTCATGCGGCGCATCAGCTGGCTGTAGTCGCGGCTGCCGAGCAGGTCGATGTAATCGGTGATCAGGCGCTTGGCCTCGGCCAGCCAAGGGGTCTTGGCGGGCAGTTGGCGCAGTTGCAGCAGCAGGCATTCGCCGAGGTTGCGGGCGCCGATGCCGGCGGGTTCGAATTGCTGGATGCGGTGCAGGACGGCTTCGATTTCGTCCAGTTCGATATCCAGTTCCGGATCGAAGGCTTCGAGGATTTCCTCGAGGGTTTCGTCCAGGTAGCCCTGATTGTTGATGCAGTCGATCAGGGTTACGGCGATGAGGCGATCGGTGTCAGACATCGGTGCCAGGTTCAGTTGCCAGAGCAAATGGCTTTGCAGGCTTTCACCGGCCGATGTGCGGGTGGTGAAATCCCACTCGTCGTCATCGTTGCTCGGCAGGCTGCTGGCGCTGGTCTGGTAGACGTCTTCCCAGGCCGTGTCGACGGGCAGTTCGTTGGGAATGCGCTCGTTCCAGTCGCCTTCCTCGAGGTTATCCACCGTCGGGGCGGTTTCCTGATAGGAGGGTTCCTGAATGTCAGCGTTGGGTTGCTGTTCGGCTTTGTCGGCCAAGGGATCGGCGTTATCGAAGTCGTCGCCTTCTTCCTGGCGTTCGAGCATCGGATTGGACTCCAGGGCCTCCTGGATTTCCTGTTGCAGGTCCAGGGTCGACAATTGGAGCAGGCGGATGGCCTGTTGCAGCTGCGGTGTCATCGTCAGCTGCTGGCCCATTCTCAAGACTAGCGATGGTTTCATGGCAGGGGCTTAACACCTTATTCGCCGGCGCACATGCGCCATCCACTACAGGGCGCCGAAGCGCCAAACTTAAGCAAATTATATGCCCGAAACTGCAGCGTTTGCCTAGAGCGCTGTAACAATAAAAACCTATTGATTTTTTATCGAGACAAGCGCTCGGACAATCAGCCAGACACCTCAGTGCTTACAGGCGGAACTCGTGGCCCAGATACACTTCCTTGACCAGTTGGTTGGCCAGGATGGTGGCGGAGTCACCTTCAGCGATCAGCTGACCATCGTTGACGATGTAGGCGGTTTCGCAGATATCCAGGGTTTCACGGACGTTGTGGTCAGTGATCAGTACGCCAATGCCTTTGGCCTTGAGGTGATGGATGATCTGCTTGATGTCGCCGACCGAAATCGGGTCCACGCCGGCGAAGGGTTCGTCGAGGAGGATGAATTTCGGGTTGGTGGCCAATGCCCGGGCGATTTCCACACGGCGGCGTTCACCACCGGACAGGCTCATGCCGAGGTTGTCGCGGATGTGGTGGATGTGGAATTCCTGCAGCAGGCTTTCCAGCTCTTTGCGGCGACCGGCCTTGTCGAGTTCCTTGCGGGTTTCGAGGATGGCCATGATGTTGTCGGCCACCGAAAGCTTGCGGAAGATCGACGCTTCTTGCGGAAGATAGCCGATACCGGCCTTCGCACGGCCGTGCATAGGCTGGTGGCTGACGTCCAGGTCGTCGATCAGTACGCGGCCCTGGTCGGCCTGTACCAGGCCGACGATCATGTAGAAGCAAGTCGTCTTGCCGGCGCCGTTGGGGCCAAGCAGGCCGACAATCTGACCGCTGTCGATGGACAGGCTGACGTCACGCACGACCTGGCGGTTCTTGTAGCTCTTGGCCAGATGCTGAGCTTTCAGAGTTGCCATTACTGGGCCTTCTGCTCGTCGGTTTTCTTCTTCGGCTGGATCACCATATCGATGCGCGGACGCTGCTCGGTGACCTTGTTGCCGGTGGCGCGGCCGGCGCTCGCAAGCTTCTTGACCGTGTCGTAGACGATTTTCTCGCCCTGAGTGGTGTTGTTGTCCTTATCGATGACTTTCGCGCGATCGATCAGCACGACGCGGTTCTGCGAAGCGTGGTACTGGATAGTCACACCCCAGCCCTGAACAGGCTTGGTGTCGCCCTGGGTCTGGAGTTGCTCGAAGTAGGCGAGGTTGCCCACCGAAGTCACCACGTCGATGTCGCCGGTCGGGGTGCGGGTGATGGTCACGGTGTTGCCGGTGACCTTCATCGAGCCCTGGGTGATGATCACGTCACCTTTATAGGTGGCAACGCCATTCTTGTCGTCCAGTTGGGCGTCGTCGGCCTGAATGCGGATAGGCTGCTCTTGATCGTTCGGCAGAGCCCAGGCGCTCACGCTTCCCAGTGCTGCGCCCAGACTGAGCAAAATAGGGAGAGTTTTAACGAGCCTCATACTGTCCTCTTACGTTCGATAGCAGGTGTATCCTGCTTTCTTTCAAGTACGCTTTCATTCCGTTGCCTGTCGATACACCGCCGGCGCCGTCGATTCTAACGGGTTGATCGGTCTGCGCATATTGCTGCTGCGGGAACACGGTCATACGGGTGCTGGTAATCAGGGTTTTGCGGTTTTTTTCGTCGAAGCGCGTGATACGTACCGAGTCAATCAGCTCGACCTGAGTGCCGTCCGGGTTGACTTCGCCGCGCTCGCTCTGGACGTGCCAGGGGAACTCGGTGCCGCGAAACATGTTCAGGTCAGGATTGGTCAGCAACGTCACTTCGGTCGCTTTCAGGTGTTCGACCTTGTCGGACGTCATTTCGTACTGCAATTTGCCGTCCGGCAAGTACTGCACGCTGTGGGCGTGGATCGCGTAATAGTCGATCGCCGCTTCATCGACAGGCGCCACCGGCTTGTCGAGGAAGCGTTCCGGGCTGATGTTCCAGTAGCCGACCGCGGCGAACAGCGCTGCGATGCAACCGAATATCAGAATGTTGCGAATCTTTTTGCTCAGCATGATGGGCTCACAGGTATGCGGCGTTGGCCGCATCGAGATGGCCTTGGGCGCGCAGGATCAATTCGCAGAATTCACGAGCGGCGCCTTCGCCACCACGGGCCTGGGTGATGCCATGGGCATGTTCGCGCACGAAGCTGGCAGCGTTGGCCACCGCCATGCCCAGGCCAACACGGCGAATCACCGGCAGGTCTGGCAGGTCGTCGCCGAGGTAGGCCACTTGTTCATAGCTTAGGTTGAGCTGGGCAAGAAGCCCGTCGAGCACCACCAGTTTGTCTTCCCGGCCCTGGAACAGATGTGGAATGCCGAGGTTCTTCGCACGCCGCTCGACCACCGGCGTCTTGCGGCCGCTGATGATAGCGGTCTGCACGCCGGCGGCCATCAACATCTTGATGCCCTGGCCGTCGAGGGTGTTGAAGGTCTTGAACTCGCTACCGTCTTCGAGGAAGTACAGGCGCCCGTCGGTCAGCACGCCGTCGACGTCGAATACCGCCAGTTTGATCTGTTTGCCGCGTTGCAGCAGGTCCGTGCTCATTACATTACTCCCGCACGCAGCAAGTCGTGCATGTTCAAGGCGCCGACCGGGCGGTCTTCGCTGTCGACCACTACCAGCGCGTTGATCTTGTGGTCTTCCATGATTTTCAACGCCTCGGCGGCGAGCATCTCGGCGCGGGCGGTCTTGCCGTGGGCAGTCATCACTTCGTCAATGGTCGTACTGTGGATATCAATGGTGCGGTCCAGAGTGCGGCGCAGATCGCCATCAGTGAAGATCCCGGCGAGCTTTCCATCGGTGTTCAGTACGACGGTCATGCCCAGCCCCTTGCGGGTCATTTCCATCAAGGCATCCTTGAGCAGCGTACCGCACACCACTTGCGGTAACTCGGCGCCGGCATGCATGACGTTTTCCACTTTCAGTAACAAGCGGCGGCCAAGGGCGCCACCCGGGTGGGAAAAAGCGAAATCTTCAGCGGTAAAACCGCGAGCTTCAAGCAAGGCAACGGCGAGGGCGTCACCCATGACCAGCGCAGCGGTGGTCGATGAGGTGGGTGCCAGATTCAACGGGCAGGCTTCGTGTTCGACGCTTACATTGAGGTTGACTTCCGCTGCCTTGGCCAGCGGCGACTCGGGGTTACCGGTCAGGCTGATCATTTGAATGCCCAGGCGCTTGATCAGCGGCAGCAAGGTGACGATTTCGTTGGTAGACCCGGAGTTCGACAGCGCCAGAATGATGTCGTCACGGGTAATCATGCCCATGTCGCCGTGGCTGGCCTCGGCCGGGTGCACGAAAAAGGCTGTGGTGCCGGTACTGGCCAGGGTGGCGGCAATCTTGTTGCCAATGTGCCCCGATTTGCCCATGCCGACCACGACCACACGGCCTTTGCTGGCCAGAATCATCTCGCAAGCGCGTACGAAATCTGCGTCGATATGGGGTAGCAAGCCTTGTACGGCTTCCAGTTCGAGGCGGATGGTACGTTGTGCTGATTGAATCAGGTCGCTGGATTGGTTCATGTCGGAAATCATATAGCCTGATGAAAAGGCGGCGATTATAGCGGTAATGATCGAAACCCTCACGCAAGTTCGTCGCGGTTTGTCATTCCTTGTTACCGAATCCCTCTAAATAGATGATTTCAGGCCGTCATGTTGCTGAACGTGCCCGGCTTGGGCCTTGGGCGCTTGGCCTTTGCAGTGATATAGTTCGCCGCCAGTTCGGCCTGCCCGGGGAGGTATGTGCTTTCGCCAGAAAGCCAGGCGTCCGAGTGAGAGGCTGCATCGCAAGGAGTTTAGATGAGTGCCGATAACGCCTACGCGGTCGAGCTGAAGGGACTGACCTTCAAGCGCGGTTCGCGCAGCATTCTCAATAACGTCGATATCCGCATCCCGCGCGGCAAGGTCACCGGCATCATGGGGCCTTCCGGGTGTGGCAAGACCACGCTGTTGCGGCTGATGGGCGCACAATTGCGTCCCACCAGCGGCGAAGTCTGGGTCAACGGCCAGAACCTGCCTACGTTGTCGCGCAGCGATTTGTTCGATGCGCGCAAGCATATGGGCGTGCTGTTTCAGAGCGGCGCACTGTTTACCGATCTCGATGTGTTCGAGAACGTCGCCTTTCCGTTGCGCGTTCATACCGCGCTGCCGGAAGAAATGATTCGCGACATTGTCCTGCTCAAATTGCAGGCCGTGGGCTTGCGTGGTGCCATCGACCTGATGCCCGACGAATTATCCGGCGGTATGAAGCGTCGCGTCGCGCTGGCCCGGGCGATTGCCCTCGATCCGCAAATTCTCATGTATGACGAGCCCTTTGTCGGTCAGGACCCGATCGCCATGGGCGTGCTGGTGCGCCTGATCCGCCTGCTCAACGATGCGCTGGGCATCACCAGCATCGTGGTCTCCCACGATCTGGCCGAGACCGCGAGCATCGCCGATTACCTCATTGTGGTGGGCGACGGACAAGTGTTGGGGCAGGGCACGCCCAAGGAATTGATGAGCTCCGACGAGCCACGTATTCGTCAATTCATGACAGGCGAACCCGACGGCCCGGTCGCATACCACTTTCCAGCGACGGATTACCGCGCAGATCTTCTGGGGACGCGCTGATGCGCAAGATTTCACTGATAGAAAGAGTACGTCGGTTCGGTTATGCCGGCATCGAAGTGCTGGCGGTGTTCGGGCGTTCGGCGCTGTTCCTGTTTCATGCCTTGCTCGGTCGTGGCGGCATCGGTGGCGGTTTTGGCCTGCTGGTCAAGCAACTGCATTCGGTGGGCGTGATGTCCCTGGTGATCATTGTGGTCTCCGGGGTGTTCATCGGCATGGTGCTGGCACTGCAGGGCTTCAACATTCTGTCCAGCTACGGTTCGGAGCAGGCGGTCGGGCAGATGGTTGCGCTGACGCTGTTGCGGGAACTGGGGCCGGTGGTCACTGCGTTGTTGTTCGCCGGGCGTGCGGGTTCGGCGCTGACCGCCGAAATCGGCAACATGAAGTCCACCGAGCAGTTGTCCAGCCTGGAAATGATCGGGGTCGACCCGCTCAAGTACATCATTGCCCCGCGCCTGTGGGCCGGCTTCATTTCCCTGCCAGTGCTGGCAATGATTTTCAGCGTGGTGGGTATCTGGGGCGGTTCGTGGGTGGCCGTCGACTGGCTGGGGGTTTATGAAGGCTCTTACTGGTCGAACATGCAAAACAGCGTGACGTTTGTCGACGATGTGCTCAACGGTATTATCAAAAGCATCGTTTTTGCCTTCGTCGTGACCTGGATCGCCGTATTCCAAGGCTATGACTGCGAGCCCACTTCCGAGGGGATCAGTCGTGCCACTACCAAGACCGTGGTGTACGCCTCTTTGGCGGTACTCGGCCTGGACTTTATTCTGACCGCCTTGATGTTTGGAGATTTCTGATGCAAAACCGCACCCTGGAAATCGGTGTCGGCCTTTTCTTGCTGGCTGGCATCCTGGCTTTGCTGTTGCTTGCGTTGCGGGTCAGTGGTCTGTCCCCGAGCGCAACCACCGATACTTATAAACTTTATGCGTATTTCGACAATATCGCCGGTTTGACGGTCAGAGCTAAAGTGACCATGGCCGGTGTGACCATCGGCAAGGTCACGGCGATCGATCTGGACCGCGACAGCTTCACCGGTCGGGTGACCATGCAACTGGAAAAGCGCGTAGATAATCTGCCGACTGACTCCACTGCATCTATCCTGACCGCTGGTCTGTTGGGTGAGAAATACATCGGTATCAGCGTGGGCGGGGAAGCAACCCTGCTCAAGGATGGTGGAACCATCCACGACACGCAGTCGTCGCTGGTGCTCGAGGACCTGATCGGTAAATTTCTGCTCAATACCGTTAGCAAAGACGCCAAATGAGGAGCTTTTGAATGATCTCTATCTTGCGACGTGGCCTGTTGGTAATACTCGCGGCCTTGCCGTTGATGGCTAACGCCGTGGCGGCGCCTTCCGCGCACGATCTGGTACAGGACACCACCTCCCGGCTGCTGGCGGATCTTTCCGCCAACAAAGCAAAGTACAAGCAGGATCCGCAAGACTTTTATTCGGCGCTGAACACCATCGTTGGCCCTGTAGTCGATGCCGAGGGCATTTCCAAGAGCATCATGACGGTCAAGTATTCGCGCAAAGCCACTCCTGAGCAAATGCGCACGTTTGAAGAAAACTTCAAAAGAGGCCTGTTTCAGTTCTATGGCAATGCCCTGCTGGAATACGACAACCAGGGTATCGTCGTCGAGCCTGCCAAGGATGAGTCGGGAGACCGTACCAGCGTTGGCATGTCGGTCAAAGGCAGCAGCGGCGCGATCTATCCTGTGTCTTACACACTCGAAAAGATCAATGGCGAGTGGAAGCTGCGCAACGTGATCATCAATGGCATCAACATCGGCAAGCTGTTCCGCGATCAGTTCGCTGACGCGATGCAGCGCAATGGCAACGACCTGGACAAGACCATCAACGGTTGGGCCGGGGAAGTCGCCAAAGCCAAGGAAGCCACCGAAAAATCCACCGAGAAACAAGCCCAATGAGTGAGTCGGCCATTCGCATGAGCGAAGCCAGCGAGCTGTTGCTCAGCGGCGTGCTGGATTACCGCACGGGTCCGAGCCTGCGCAAGCAGGGTCAGGCGCTGATCAAGTCCAGCAAAGCGGCTGCGCTGGTGGTCGATTGCTCCGCGGTGGAGAAGTCCAGCAGCGTCGGCTTGTCGCTGCTGCTGTGCTTCATGCGCGATGCTCAGGCGGCCGGCAAGGCCTTGAGCATTCGCGCGATGCCCGAAGACATGCGTGAAATCGCTCAGGTCAGCGAATTGACCGAGCTGTTGGCGCATCCCTGAACCACATCTATAAAGAAGCCCCCCGTCAGAGTCCTGCTTCGCGGGGTTCGCAGGCGCGGGGCTTTTTTGTATGATGTCCGACCCGCGCGCACAGGGCGCCGATTGAGGTTGAGCATGCAGGCCGTAGAAGTGAAGAGCTTCCTTGAAGGAAAGCTGCCCGGAACGCTGGTAGAAGTTGAGGGCGAAGGCTGCAATTTCCAGCTGAACGTGATTAGCGATGAACTGGCGGCGTTAAGCCCGGTCAAGCGTCAGCAGCAGATCTATGCCCATTTGAACCCATGGATCACCGATGGCAGCATCCATGCGGTCACTATGAAATTTTTCAGCAGCGCGGCCTGGGCCGAGCGCACCTGAGCCCAAGGGCGTCGAGATTCTTATGGATAAATTGATTATTACCGGTGGCGCTCGTCTTGATGGCGAGATCCGCATCTCCGGGGCAAAGAACTCTGCCCTGCCGATCCTGGCTGCCACCTTGCTGTGCGATGGCCCGGTGACCGTGGCCAACTTGCCGCACCTGCACGACATCACCACCATGATCGAGCTGTTCGGTCGCATGGGCATTGAGCCGGTGATCGACGAGAAACTCAGCGTCGAAATCGACCCGCGCACCATCAAGACCCTGATCGCGCCGTACGAACTGGTGAAAACCATGCGTGCCTCGATCCTGGTGCTGGGCCCGATGGTTGCCCGTTTCGGTGAAGCCGAAGTCGCACTGCCTGGCGGTTGCGCCATCGGTTCGCGTCCAGTCGACCTGCACATCCGTGGCCTTGAAGCCATGGGCGCGGTCATCGACGTCGAAGGCGGCTACATCAAGGCCAAGGCCCCTGAAGGCGGCCTGCGCGGTGCGCACTTCTTCTTCGACACCGTCAGCGTGACCGGTACCGAGAACATCATGATGGCCGCCGCTCTGGCCAAGGGCCGCAGCGTGCTGGCAAACGCCGCTCGCGAGCCTGAAGTCGTCGACCTGGCGAACTTCCTGAACGCCATGGGCGCGAAGGTTTCCGGTGCCGGCACCGACACCATCACCATCGATGGCGTCGAGCGTCTGCACACCACCACTTACAAAGTGATGCCTGACCGTATCGAAACCGGCACCTACCTGGTGGCGGCAGCGGTCACCGGCGGGCGTGTGAAGGTCAAGGACACCGATCCGACCATCCTCGAAGCTGTTCTGGAGAAACTCCGCGAGTCGGGTGCTGAAATCACCTGCGGTGAAGACTGGATCGAGCTGAACATGCACGGCAAGCGGCCGAAAGCCGTTAACGTGCGGACCGCTCCATACCCGGCGTTCCCGACCGACATGCAAGCACAGTTCATCTCTCTCAACGCCATTGCCGAAGGCACCGGTGCGGTGATCGAGACGATCTTCGAAAACCGCTTCATGCACGTTTACGAACTGCACCGTATGGGGGCTCACATCCAGGTCGAAGGTAACACCGCCATCGTTACCGGCATCGAAAAGCTCAAGGGCGCGCCAGTCATGGCCACCGACCTGCGTGCTTCGGCCAGCCTGGTGATTTCGGCGCTGATCGCCGAAGGTGATACCTTGATCGACCGCATCTACCACATCGACCGTGGTTACGAGTGCATCGAAGAGAAACTGCAGATGCTCGGCGCCAAGATCCGCCGCGTACCGGGCTAGTTTCTGCTGCATGGGCGCAAGGACGCTGCCCGTTGATTTGTTGAAGTCGAGCCGGTTTCCGGCTCGATGTGTGTCCGGCGCCGTTTGCGACCGGGCATGAGTACCTTGATAAGGACTGACGTTTCCCATGTTGACTATCGCACTGTCCAAGGGCCGCATCCTTGACGACACCCTGCCGCTTCTGGCTGAAGCGGGCATTGTGCCGACCGAGAATCCGGACAAGAGCCGCAAGCTGATCATCCCCACGACCCAGGCCGATGTGCGCTTGCTGATCGTGCGCGCCACCGATGTGCCGACTTATGTCGAGCATGGTGCCGCGGACCTCGGCGTCGCCGGTAAAGATGTGCTGATGGAATATGGTGGCCAGGGTCTGTACGAGCCTCTGGATCTGCGAATTGCCCTCTGCAAGCTGATGACCGCCGGCCGTGTCGGCGATGTCGAGCCCAAGGGCCGTCTGCGGGTGGCGACCAAATTCGTCAACGTCGCCAAGCGTTACTACGCCGAGCAGGGCCGTCAGGTCGACATCATCAAGCTCTACGGCTCGATGGAGCTGGCGCCGCTGATCGGTCTGGCGGACAAGATCATCGACGTGGTCGACACCGGTAACACCCTGCGTGCCAATGGCCTGGAACCCCAGGATTTCATTGCCGACATCAGCTCCCGGCTGATCGTCAACAAAGCTTCGATGAAAATGCAACACGCCCGTATCCAGGCGTTGATCGACACCCTGCGCAAGGCAGTGGAGTCTCGACACCGCGGCTGATTCACCTGCGCGACCTTGAGTCGCGCCCGTCTATCCGCCTCATAGCCAGAATTCTCAGGTGCCCAAGCGGAAACGACTGCTAAGTTAGGGCGCCTGAGTTTTTGCCAATCCTATGAGGCTCTCGCTATGACCGCACCGACTGCAATTCGCCGACTCAATGCTGCTGATCCGGATTTCGCACATCATCTGGATCATCTGCTGAGCTGGGAAAGTGTGTCTGACGACTCGGTCAATCAGCGGGTGCTGGACATCATCAAGGCTGTACGCGAGCGTGGCGACGCGGCGGTGGTCGAGTTCACCCAGAAGTTCGATGGCCTGCAAGTAGCATCCATGGCGGATTTGATCCTGCCTCGTGAACGCCTGGAACTGGCATTGACCCGCATCACCGCGCCTCAGCGTGAAGCGTTGGAGAAGGCAGCGGCCCGTGTGCGCAGCTACCACGAAAAACAGAAGCAGGATTCCTGGAGCTACACCGAAGCCGATGGCACGGTGCTGGGCCAGAAGGTCACACCGCTGGACCGCGCCGGTCTGTACGTACCGGGCGGCAAGGCGTCCTACCCGTCGTCGGTGCTGATGAACGCGATTCCAGCCAAGGTGGCGGGCGTGACCGAAGTGGTCATGGTCGTGCCAACCCCGCGCGGTGAAGTCAACGAACTGGTGCTGGCCGCGGCCTGCATCGCCGGCGTCGACCGGGTGTTCACCATCGGCGGCGCCCAAGCGGTTGCGGCGCTGGCTTATGGCACCGAAAGCGTGCCGAAAGTCGACAAAGTGGTCGGCCCGGGCAACATCTATGTCGCCACTGCCAAGCGCCATGTGTTCGGCCAGGTCGGTATCGACATGATCGCCGGTCCATCGGAGATTCTGGTGGTGTGCGACGGCCAGACCGACCCGGACTGGATTGCCATGGACCTGTTCTCCCAGGCCGAGCACGACGAAGATGCCCAGGCGATTCTGGTCAGCCCGGACGCCGAGTTCCTCGACAAGGTCGCGGCGAGCATCGCCAAACTGCTGCCAACCATGGAACGCGCCGAGATCATCGAAACTTCGATCAATGGCCGTGGCGCGCTGATCAAGGTTCGCGACATGGAACAAGCCATCGAAGTGGCCAACCGCATCGCGCCGGAGCACCTGGAGTTGTCGGTCGCCGACCCGCAGGCCTGGCTGCCGCAGATCCGCCACGCCGGGGCGATCTTCATGGGCCGTCACACCTCCGAGGCCCTGGGAGACTACTGTGCAGGCCCGAACCATGTGCTGCCGACGTCCGGCACCGCGCGCTTCTCTTCGCCGCTGGGTGTGTATGACTTCCAGAAGCGTTCGTCGATCATCTTCTGCTCCGAGCAGGGTGCCTCCGAACTGGGCAAGACTGCTTCCGTGCTGGCCCGTGGCGAGTCGTTGACCGCTCACGCGCGTAGCGCCGAATACCGCATCGTTGACGAAGACTTTCTTCAAGGGCAGGGGAACTGAACATGAGTAAATTCTGGAGCCCGTTCGTCAAGAATCTGGTGCCTTACGTGCCGGGCGAGCAGCCGAAACTGGCGAAACTGGTGAAACTCAACACCAACGAAAATCCGTACGGCCCATCGCCTAAAGCCTTGGCGGCGATGCAAACCGAGCTGAACGACAACCTGCGTCTGTACCCGGACCCGAACAGCGACGTGCTCAAACAAGCCGTTGCCAAATACTACGGCGTGCAAAGCAATCAGGTGTTCCTCGGCAACGGTTCCGATGAAGTCCTGGCGCACATCTTTCACGGTTTGCTGCAACACGATAAACCACTGCTGTTCCCGGACATCAGCTACAGCTTCTATCCGGTTTACTGCGGGCTGTACGGCATTGCGTTCGACGCGGTGCCGCTGGACGAGCAGTTCCAGATCAACCCGGCGGACTACGCCAAGCCGAATGGCGGGATCATTTTCCCTAACCCGAACGCACCGACCGGTTGCCTGCTGGCGCTGGACGCTGTCGAGCAAATCCTCAAGGCCAGCCCGGATTCAGTGGTCGTGGTGGATGAGGCTTACATCGATTTCGGTGGCGAAACGGCGATCACGCTGGTGGACCGTTATCCGAACCTGTTGGTGACTCAGACCCTGTCCAAGTCCCGTTCGCTGGCGGGCCTGCGGGTTGGCCTGGCGGTGGGGCACCCGGACCTGATCGAGGCGCTGGAGCGGATCAAGAACAGCTTCAACTCCTACCCGCTGGATCGCCTGGCGATTGTCGGGGCTGCGGCGGCGTTCGAAGATCGCGAGTATTTCGACAAGACCTGCCGGTTGGTCATCGAGAGTCGCGAGCAGGTGGTCGCGCAGTTGGAAGCGAAGGGGTTTGAGGTGTTGCCGTCGGCGGCGAACTTCATTTTCGCCCGTCACCCGAAGCACGATGCGGCAGGGCTGGCGGCGAAGTTGCGTGAACAGGGCGTGATCGTTCGGCACTTCAAGCAGGAGCGGATTGCCCAGTTCCTGCGGATCTCCATTGGCGCACCGGAGCAGAACCAGGCACTGATCGACGGCCTCGGCGACCTGTAAGGCTTCCCCGATCCTGTTGGAGCGAGCCTGCTCGCGATGAGGCCATAACATTCAGCATTGATGTTGAATGCAAAACCGCTATCGCGAGCAGGCTCGCTCCCACAAGGTTTTGTGGGTTACTCGTGATGCGGTTCGCCCAGGAACGTCAACGAGCTGAAGAGCCCGCGCGTCGCCACATCCGGATTGTCCTTGAGCTGCACTTCTATCTGCGCCGCAATCACATTCAACCCCTCATTACGCACCAATACTTGCGCCCGACCCTCTGCGTCGGTCTCTGTGCTCAAGGTATTGGGCGCGCTGCGATAGTCGCCCACCAGCTTTACACCCGCCGCCGGCTTACCGTCCAATAGCACTCGAACCGGCAACGACTTACCCGGCCCAACGGTCAGCGGATCGACCTCCGGCAGAATCAGCAATTTCATCTGATCGAGCTTCGGCAGCTTCGCCCCCGGCTGGTAAATCGCCAGGCTGTATTTGAAGGTATGGGTCGACTCAATGGCCCCCGGCACCTTGCTGCGCCCTTCGTTGATCCACTTTTTGTCGGCGGTCTGCGACCACATGCCGTTGTTCAGCGCCACGGCCATCACTGCCGGTGGTTTCAACGGTTGCAGGCGGGCGTGGTCGGCCAGGCGCTGCACGCTCACCGGGATCATTTTGCCGTTGACGTCATAGGCCCAGGCACCGCTGATTTTCTGCGCGTTGAAGGCGTCGTCCTCGGCGCCATCACCATAGATGGCTTCGATATTGCCGCGACGTTGTTCTGTCCACAGGCCATGGGCCGCGACGTGAGTCGCAAACATCGTGCCGAGCAGCCCCAGCAGAACCAGTGATTTAGCTTGTTGCATGGTGATTTTTCCTTTTACAGGTTGAGTGTCAGGCTGACGGTGAAATTGCGCGGCTCGCC
Source organism: Pseudomonas sp. B21-015 (assembly GCF_024749285.1). Classification (NCBI taxonomy): domain Bacteria; kingdom Pseudomonadati; phylum Pseudomonadota; class Gammaproteobacteria; order Pseudomonadales; family Pseudomonadaceae; genus Pseudomonas; species Pseudomonas sp. B21-015. The sequence continues at coordinate 5,490,395 of NZ_CP087196.1, read as the reverse complement.
GGGGTTGACCCAGTAGTTGCTGTAGGAGCGCTCGAAGTATTTCTCGTCGAAAAGGTTGTTCAGGTTCAGGCCCACGGTGACGTTTTCGCTGGCCTTGTAATGGGCCAGCAGGTCGACGGTGTGGTAGGCCGGCAGTTCGAAATCGCTGCCGGCTTCCCCCGAGCGATCGCCGACATAGGTGAACGCGGCGCCGAGGTCCGAGCCGCGCAAATGACCATCCTGAAATTCATAAACCCCCAGCAAGCTGCCGCTGCGCTTAGCCACGCCGAGAATCCGGCTGCCGGTGGGAATGACTTTGTCACCTTGGGTGACTTCGGCGTCGATGTAAGCGAAGGCACCGATCACTCGCACGGCGTCGGTCACTTGCCCGGTGACTTGCAGGTCGACGCCCTGGCTGCGGGCCTTGCCCATGGCACGGCTGGAGTCGGTGCCCGGGTCGAGGGCCAGGACGTTTTCCTTGTCGATATGGAAGACGGCGAGGGTGCTGCTCAAGCGATCGTCGAACAGCTCGCTCTTGATCCCGACTTCATAGCCGACGCCTTCTTCCGGATCGAAGGATTTGCCGGCGGCATCCAGGCCATTGTTCGGTTTGAACGAGGTGGAAGCGTTGGCGAACAACCCCACTTCGGGCGTCAGTTGGTAGAGCAGGCCAGCCCGTTGAGTCAGCGCATCGTGGCGCTGGCGGCTGGTCGCATTGCGGCTGTGATCGTCGATGCTTTGTTCGAAATGTTCAAAGCGCACACCGAGCATGCCGCGCAGTTTGTCGGTGAAAACGATCTGGTCTTGAAGATTCAGCGCCTGACTTTCGACATGCTCGAAGAAGTCGCTCCCCGAGCGCACGCCATTGGGTTTCGGCTGGCCGTAGATCGGCTGATAGATATCGATGGCGTAGGGGCCGCCGGCAATGGTCGTGACCCGTTCGTTCTTGCGGAAATTCTCGTACTCGCTGCCGATCAGCAGTTCGTGTTGCCAGCTGCCGATGTCGAACAGGCCGCGCAGTTCGAGTTGCGTAATGCTGTCATGCCAGTTGGTATCGCGCTCGCGGTAGCGGCGGTTGAGGGTGTGGCCGTCGGCGTTCAATGGACGATTTTCGGAAGCGAAGCCCCAGAGCTTGCCTTCCTTGTAATGGCTGGCCAGGCGCAGCTTCCAGCTGTCGTCGAGCTGATGTTCGAGCGCGGCTTGCAGCAGGTTGTTGTGGTTGTCGATGTTGCCGTCGTTGGGTTCGCCGAGGAAGGTCGAGCGGGAGACGCCGCTCCACTTATTGTCTGGCGCGACGATGCCACGATCGAATGTCGAGCTGTGGCGGACGAACTCGCTCTCGACCAACAGGCTGGTGTCCGGGTTCAGCTGCCAGCTGAACGAAGGTGCAACGAACACGCGCTGGCTGTCGACGTGATCGCGAAAGCTGTGGTTGTCCTCGACAGCCAGGTTCACCCGGGACAGAACGTTGCCGGCATCATCCAGCGGTGTGTTGACGTCCACGGCGGTGCGATAACGATCCCAACTGCCAGCACTGGTTTGCAGCGTGGTGAATGCCTCGGGCTGGGGTTTCTTGGTGACGATGTTCACCGTACCGCCCGGATCGCCGCGCCCATAGAGGCTGGCGGCCGGGCCTTTGAGCACTTCGATGCGTTCGATGTTGGCCACGTCCGGCGTACTTGGATAGCCGCGGTTGGCGCTGAAGCCGTCCTTGTAGAACTCCGAGGTGGTGAAGCCGCGTACGCTGTATTCGTAGAGCGTCAGGCCGCCGAAGTTGTTCTGCTTCGACACACCGCCGGCAAAATCCAGCGCGCGCTCGACATGGGTGCTGCCCAGGTCCTTGAGCACGCTGACGGGAATCACGCTGATCGATTGCGGGATGTCGCGAAGGGCGGTGTCGGTTTTGGTCGCGCTGGAAGAGCGTGTTGCACGATAGCCCTTGACCGGGCCGGTGGAGGACTCGTAATCGGAGGTGACGCTGATGGCGTCCAGTTCAACGGTTTGGGGTTCTTCGGCGAAGACTGGATCCCCCAGCAGACCGAGGGCCAAACCGGCCAGGGAAGCCATTGTTCGAGACGACATGTTATGTTGTTCCCAATAGTGATATTGAAACAATATAACATGCTTAATGAGAATGTATGCTGTTAACAGTTCGGGCGTTATAGGGCTGCTGAAGGCGTAAAAAGATCGCAGCCTTCGGCAGCGCCTACGGGCTTACTCTTCTTCTTTTTCCTTGACTGGCGCGGGAGGCGGGCGCAGGCCGATTTCTGCCGTGAGCTTGAGCTCTTTGCCGTTGCGCATGACTTGAATCGTGACCTTGTCGGTCGGCTTGATTCGCGCAACCTGGTTCATTGACTTGCGACCATCGCCAGCCGGTTCGCCATCAATGCTGAGGATCACGTCGCCCAGTTGCAGGCCAGCCTTCTGCGCCGGGCCATCACGAAAAATCCCCGCGACCACAATCCCCGGGCGTCCCGACAGGCCAAACGACTCCGCCAGCTCCTGACTCAACGGTTGCACTTCGATGCCGAGCCAGCCACGAATCACCTGGCCGTGTTCGATGATCGACTTCATCACTTCCATCGCCAGTTTGACCGGGATCGCGAAGCCGATGCCCTGAGAACCGCCGGACTTGGAGAAGATCGCCGTGTTGATCCCGGTCAGGTTGCCATTGGCATCCACCAGCGCCCCGCCGGAGTTGCCGGGGTTGATCGCGGCGTCAGTCTGGATGAAGTCTTCGTAGTTGTTCAGGCCCAACTGATTGCGCCCCGTGGCACTGATGATGCCCATGGTCACGGTCTGGCCGACGCCGAACGGATTGCCGATGGCCAGGGCCACATCGCCGATGCGCAGGTTGTCGGAGCGGCCGACGGTGATCGACGGCAGGTTTTTCAGGTCGATCTTCAACACCGCGAGGTCGGTTTCCGGGTCGCTGCCGATGACCCTGGCCAGGGTTTCACGGCCATCCTTGAGTGCCACCACGATCTGGTCGGCACCGCTGGTCACGTGGTTGTTGGTCAGCAGGTAACCTTCCGGGCTCATGATCACGCCCGAACCGAGGCTCGACTCCATGCGCTTCTGCTTGGGCGAGTTGTCGCCGAAGAAGCGGCGGAACTGCGGATCTTCGAACAGCGGATGGCTGGGTTTGTTGACCACTTTGGTGGTGTACAGGTTGACCACCGACGGCGCGGCCGTGGTCACTGCGTCGGCGTAGGACACCGGGCCCTGTTGCAGGCCGATGGTTTGCGGGGCTTGTTGCAGATTGACGTCGAGGCTTGGCAGCCCGACCCACTGCGGGTAACGCTGAATAATCAGTAGAGCGACAAGCACGCCGGCCAACAGCGGCCAGCCGGAAAAACGCAGCGCCTTGAGCATTAAGCACGTCCTGAGAGGTTGCAGGCGGTATGAGACCGCCCATAATGTGGCGCATTATACGAGGCCGCGCGTGCCTCTGAACGGGATATTTAGGAGTCTTTTATGGCCGTCGCCCTGAGCACCCTGGTCGAAGAAGCCGACCGTTACCTGGCAAGTGCGAAGATCGCCGATTACTGCCCCAACGGCTTGCAGGTCGAAGGCCGGCCGCAAGTGATGCGCATCGTCAGCGGTGTCACCGCCAGCCAGGCGCTGCTGGACGCCGCGGTCGAGGCCCAGGCCGATCTGGTGCTGGTGCATCACGGCTATTTCTGGAAAGGCGAGAACCCGTGCATCACCGGCATGAAGCAGCGCCGGTTGAAAACCCTGCTCAAGCACGACATCAGTCTGCTGTCTTATCACTTGCCGCTGGACCTGCACCCGGAAGTCGGGAACAACGTGCAGCTTGCCCGGCAACTGGACATCACCGTCGAAGGCCCGCTGGATCCGGACAATCTGAAAGTCGTCGGGCTGGTCGGCTCGTTGAGCGAACCGATGACCCCCCGCGATTTCGCCCGCCGCGTGCAGGAAGTCATGGGGCGCGAGCCGTTGCTGATCGAAGGCAGCGAGATGATTCGTCGGGTCGGCTGGTGCACCGGTGGCGGCCAGGGTTACATTGATCAGGCAGTGTTGGCTGGCGTCGATCTGTACCTCAGCGGCGAAGCCTCCGAGCAGACGTTCCACAGCGCCCGGGAAAACGACATCAGCTTCATCGCCGCCGGCCACCATGCCACCGAGCGTTACGGTGTGCAGGCGTTGGGCGATTACCTGGCGCGACGTTTTGCCCTCGAGCACATCTTCATCGATTGCCCGAACCCTATTTGATGCTGTACAGATTTTCACTTAACACCGCAATTCAACTGTGGGAGCGAGCCTGCTCGCGATGGCTGCGTCACATTCGACATTCATGTCACTGACACACCGCTATCGCGAGCAGGCTCGCTCCCACAGGTGCTCATACACCCGAACGGGCAGGTATATTCATATACTCTTTCGATCTAGCCGCCGTCCTGATTAGAAGGGGGCGCTGTGCTAGGATTCCCCGCTCGAACACGGCCCGAAGGCCGTCCATAAGATCGTTTTCGTGAGTAGCCATGGTCGACAAACTGACGCATCTGAAACAGCTGGAGGCCGAAAGCATCCACATCATCCGCGAGGTCGCCGCCGAGTTCGATAACCCGGTGATGCTGTACTCCGTCGGTAAAGACTCCGCCGTAATGCTGCATCTTGCGCGCAAGGCATTCTTCCCGGGCAAACTTCCGTTTCCGGTGATGCACGTCGACACCCAGTGGAAGTTCAAGGAAATGTACGCGTTCCGCGACCGCATGGTCGAAGAGCTCGGCCTGGACCTGCTGGTACACGTCAACCCCGAGGGTGTTGCGCAGGGTATCAACCCGCTCACCCACGGCAGTGCCAAGCACACCGACATCATGAAGACCGAAGGCCTCAAACAGGCCCTCGACAAGTATGGCTTCGATGCCGCATTCGGTGGCGCCCGTCGCGACGAAGAGAAGTCCCGGGCCAAAGAGCGCGTGTATTCCTTCCGTGACAGCAAGCACCGCTGGGACCCGAAAAACCAGCGCCCGGAGCTGTGGAACGTCTACAACGGCAAGGTCAACAAGGGCGAATCGATCCGCGTATTCCCGTTGTCGAACTGGACCGAGCTGGACATCTGGCAGTACATCTACCTCGAAGGCATCCCGATCGTGCCGCTGTATTTCGCTGCCGAGCGTGATGTCATCGAGATGAACGGCACCTGGATCATGATCGACGACGAGCGCCTGCTCAATCACCTGAGCGACGAAGACAAGGCGCGCATCGTCAAGAAAAAGGTCCGTTTCCGTACACTGGGCGACTACCCGTTGACCGGTGCTGTCGAGTCCGAGGCCACCAGCCTGACCGACATCATTCAGGAAATGCTCCTGACGCGAACTTCCGAACGCCAGGGCCGAGTCATCGATCACGATGGCGCCGGTTCCATGGAAGAAAAGAAACGTCAGGGTTATTTCTAAGGGGTTGTCATGTCGCACGCATCTGATTTGATCAGCGAGGACATCCTCGCCTACCTGGGCCAGCACGAACGCAAGGAAATGCTGCGCTTTCTGACTTGTGGCAACGTCGACGACGGCAAGAGCACCCTGATCGGGCGCCTGCTGCACGACTCCAAAATGATCTACGAAGATCACCTGGAAGCCATTACCCGCGACTCGAAAAAAGTCGGCACCACCGGCGAAGACATCGACCTGGCGTTGCTGGTCGACGGCTTGCAGGCCGAGCGTGAGCAGGGCATCACCATCGATGTCGCCTACCGCTATTTCTCTACCGCCAAGCGCAAATTCATCATCGCCGATACCCCCGGCCATGAGCAGTACACCCGCAACATGGCCACCGGTGCGTCCACCTGTGACCTGGCGATCATCCTGGTCGACGCCCGTTACGGCGTGCAGACCCAGACCCGTCGCCACAGCTTTATCGCCTCGTTGCTGGGCATCAAGCACATCGTGGTCGCCATCAACAAGATGGACCTCAACGGCTTCGACGAAAGCGTGTTCGAGTCGATCAAGGCCGATTACCTGAAGTTCGCCGAAGGCATCGCGTTCAAGCCGAGCACCATGGCGTTCGTGCCGATGTCCGCGCTCAAGGGCGACAACGTGGTGAACAAGTCCGAGCGCTCGCCGTGGTACACCGGCCAGTCGCTGATGGAAATCCTCGAAACCGTCGAAATCGCCAGCGACCGCAACTACACCGACCTGCGTTTCCCGGTGCAGTACGTCAACCGTCCGAACCTGAACTTCCGTGGTTTCGCCGGCACCCTGGCCAGCGGCATCGTGCACAAGGGCGACGAAGTCGTTGTGCTGCCGTCGGGCAAGAGCAGCCGCGTGAAATCCATTGTCACCTTCGAAGGTGAGCTGGAGCATGCAGGCCCTGGTCAAGCGGTGACGCTGACCATGGAAGACGAGATCGACATCTCCCGCGGCGACTTGCTGGTGCACGCCGACAACAAGCCGCAAGTGACTGACGCCTTCGACGCCATGCTGGTGTGGATGGCCGAAGAGCCGATGCTGCCGGGCAAGAAATACGACATCAAGCGTGCCACGACTTACGTGCCGGGTTCGATCACCAGCATCGTTAATCGCGTGGACGTGAACACCTTGGCCGAAGGGCCAGCCAGCTCGCTGCAACTGAACGAGATCGGTCGGGTCAAGATCAGCCTCGACGCGGCTATCGCGCTGGACGGTTACGACAGCAACCGCACCACTGGTTCGTTCATCGTCATCGATCGACTGACCAACGGCACGGTCGCGGCCGGCATGATCATCGCCCAGCCGTTGAGCCATGGCAGCAGCACCCACCACGGCAAACTGGCGCACGTGGCCACCGAAGAACGCGCTCAGCGCTTCGGCCAGCAACCGGCCACTGTGTTGTTCAGCGGCCTGTCCGGTGCTGGCAAAAGCACCCTGGCCTACGCGGTTGAACGCAAGCTGTTCGACCTGGGCCGTGCGGTGTTTGTGCTCGATGGCCAGAACCTGCGTCATGACCTGAACAAAGGTCTGCCAAATGATCGCGCCGGGCGTACCGAAAACTGGCGTCGTGCGGCGCACGTTGCGCGTCAGTTCAACGAAGCCGGTTTGCTGACACTGGCGGCGTTTGTTGCCCCGAGTGCCGAAGGTCGTGAGCAGGCCAGGGAGCTGATCGGCAAGGAGCGTCTGCTGACGGTTTACGTCCAGGCCTCTCCGACGGTCTGTGCCGAGCGTGATCCGCAAGGTCTGTACGCGGCGGGTGGCGATAACATCCCGGGCGAATCCTTCCCGTACGACGTGCCGCTGAATGCCGATCTGGTGATCGACACCCAGTCGCTGTCGCTGGAAGAAAGCGTCAAGCAAGTGCTGGATCTGCTGCGTAAGCGTGGTGCGATCTAAGCGTTAGCTGCAAATAAAAAACCCGCAGATGAGTGATCGTCTGCGGGTTTTTTTGTGTCCTTGAGATCGCCATCGCGGGCAAGCCCGCTCCCACAGGGATCTTTAGCGGATACAGAATTTGCGTTTCACAGAGAACCACTGTGGGAGCGGGCTTGCCCGCGAAGAGGCCGGTACAAGCGCCTCAAACCTTGGCGGTGTGCTCACGGTGCATCTGCCCCAGCAGCGCATCCTTGTCATTCCACAGCTGATTGATCCAGCCCTGAAACTCCAGGCGATACACCCCATCCTGGTCGTAGTTCTTGCCGATGAACTGCGGTGGAATCTTCAGCTCCTGAAAGTGCACCACCACGTCTTTTACATTACCGCAGAGCAAATCCCAGTAACCCGGGCGCCCCGCCGGGTAGTGGATGGTCACGTTGATGATGCCTTCCAGCTGGTCCCCCATGGCATCCAGCACGAACGCAATGCCGCCCGCTTTCGGCTTGAGCAGGTAGCGGAACGGTGAGCTCTGCTGTACGTGTTTGCCCTCGGTGAAGCGCGTGCCTTCGACGAAGTTGAAAATCCCCACCGGGTTATTGCGGAACTTGTCGCAGGTCTTGCGGGTGGTTTCCAGGTCTTTGCCTTTCTTCTCCGGGTGCTTTTCCAGATAGGCCTTGGAGTAACGCTTCATGAACGGAAAACCGAGCGCCCACCACGCCAGACCAATCACCGGGACCCAGATCAGTTCCTGTTTGAGAAAGAACTTCAGCGGGCGGATGCGACGGTTGAGCACGTACTGCAACACCATGATGTCGACCCAGCTCTGGTGGTTGCTGGTGATCAGGTACGAGTGCTGATAGTCCAGACCTTCCAGCCCGCTGAGTTGCCAGCGCGTGTGCCCGAGCAAGTCCATCCAGGCTTTGTTGTTGCTGATCCAGGTTTCGTGGATATGGCCCATCAGCCAGTTGGTGAGACGCTGGGCGGCGGGGAAGGGCAGCAGCAGTTTGAAGATCGCCACCACGAACAGCGGGGTGCAGCAGGCAATCGTGTTCAGCGCCAACAGCAGCGAGGCGATCACGCCGCGCACGGGGGCAGGTAGAAAATCCAGCATTTAAACATCCATAGGTCGGTTGGCAGCCTGGATCGCGGTCAACGCGATGGTGTAGACGATGTCGTCGACTTGCGCGCCACGCGGCAGGTCGTTCACCGGTTTGCGCAGGCCTTGCAGCATCGGCCCGAGGCTGACGCAGTCGGCGCTGCGCTGCACGGCTTTGTGGGTGGTGTTGCCGGTGTTCAGGTCGGGGAACACGAACACCGTGGCACGACCGGCCACCTGACTGTTCGGCGCCAGTTGCCGGGCCACGGTTTCGTTGGCGGCGGCGTCGTACTGCAACGGGCCGTCGATCAACAGAGCGTTTTGCTGTTCGTGGGCGAGCAAGGTGGCCTCGCGAACCTTCTCGACTTCTTCGCCGCTGGCCGATTCACCGCTGGAGTAGCTGATCATCGCCACCCGCGGAGTGATGCCGAACGCCGCTGCCGAATCGGCGCTTTGCAACGCGATCTCGGCCAGTTCGCTGGCGCTCGGGTGCGGGTTCATCACGCAGTCGCCGTAAACCAGCACTTCTTCCGGAAACAGCATGAAAAATACCGACGACACCAGGGTGCAGCCCGGCGCGGTCTTGATCAGTTGCAGGGCCGGGCGGATGGTGTTGGCGGTGGAGTGAATGACCCCGGACACCAGCCCGTCGACTTCATCCAGCGCCAGCATCATGGTGCCGATCACCACGGTGTCTTCCAGTTGCTGCTCGGCCATGGGTGCATTGAGGCTTTTGCTTTTGCGCAGGGCGACCATTGGCTCTACGTAACGCTCGCGGATCAGGTCCGGGTCGAGGATTTCCAGCCCCGGCGGCAACTCGATGCCTTGGGCGCGGGCCACGGCTTCGACGTCCGCCGGTTTGGCCAGCAACACGCAACGGGCAATGCCCCGTGCCTGGCAGATCGCGGCGGCTTGTACGGTCAACGGCTCGCTGCCTTCAGGCAACACGATGCGCTTGTTGGCGGACTGGGCGCGCTGGATCAGTTGATAGCGGAACACCGCTGGCGACAGGCGCATTTCCCGTGGCGTGCCGCAGCGCTGGTGCAGCCAGTTGGCGTCGAGGTGGCTGGCGACGAAATCGGTGATGATCTCTGCACGTTCGCGGTCGTCGATCGGGATTTCCTTGTTCAAACCGTTCAACTGGTTGGCGGTTTCGTAGGAACCGGTGCTGACCGACAACACCGGCAAACCGGCCTGCAAGGCGCCACGGCACAGGTCCATGATGCGCGGGTCTGGCAGGGTGTCGCTGGTCAGCAACAGGCCGGCCAGGGGCACGCCGTTCATTGCCGCGAGGCTGACCGCGAGGATGATGTCGTCGCGATCGCCAGGGGTCACCACCAGCACGCCGGGCTTGAGCAGCTCCACGGTGTTGCGCACGGTGCGGGCGCAAATGATGATTTTGGTCATGCGCCGGGTTTCGTAGTCGCCGGCGTTGAGCACCTGAGCGCCCATCAGATCGGCCACGTCGCGAGTGCGAGGGGCGTTCAGTTCCGGTTGAAACGGGATACAGCCGAGCAGGCGGAAGTCGCCACTGCGCAGCAATGGCGAATGTTCTTTCAGGCGCGAGGCGAAGGCCTCCATGCTCTCGTCGGTTTTGACCTTGTTGAGGATCACGCCAAGGACTTTCGGGTCTTTCGGCCCGCCGAACAATTGCGCCTGCAATTCCACCCGACCAGAGAGTTCGGTCAGCACTTCGTTTTCCGGCGCCGAGACCAGAATCACTTCGGCGTCGAGGCTCTTGGCCAAATGCAGGTTGACCCGCGCGGCGTAGCTGGCGCTGCGGGTGGGGACCATGCCTTCGACAATCAGCACATCTTTGCCGACAGCGGCTTGCTGATAGAGGGTGATGATTTCTTCGAGCAACTCGTCCAGCTGACCGTCGCCGAGCATCCGCTCGACGTGGGCCAGGCCCAACGGCTGTGGCGGTTTCAAACCGTGAGTGCGGGCCACCAGTTCGGTGGAGCGTTCAGGGCCCGTGTCACCCGGGTGTGGCTGGGCAATCGGTTTGAAAAAGCCGACTTTGAGGCCGGCCCGCTCGAGGGTACGCACCAGCCCGAGGCTGATGGAGGTCAGACCCACACCAAAATCGGTGGGCGCGATAAAAAAAGTTTGCATGCGGATTCTCTGCAATGGTGAACGCCTATGGCTGGCGCTCTACCGATATTCAGTCGCCAAGGTTATCGCTAACCGAGCCCTGTGCGCACCAACCGCAATCAAAGGGCTGGCCTATTTTTTCATTGCGCAGCAAAGGGTCCAGCACCCAGGCCCGGGATTGCCACGGTGGCTGGTGCCGCAGGTGTTGGGTATGGTCGCAGGAAAGCTCGGCCACCCAGTGCCCGTCCTCGTCCTGATGAAAGCCTGTGACCGTCGAGCCTTTCGCCGCAATCCGTCTGTCCGGGTTGTGTTCGCTTTCGGACGATTGCTTCGCTAAACTTGGACATTCATCATTCTTATGCAAAAGGTCTCGCCCCATGCTGATCGCCGCCAATAAGGCTGTCTCCATCGACTATACCCTGACCAACGACGCTGGTGAGGTCATCGACAGCTCCGCCGGCGGCGCGCCGCTGGTCTACCTGCAAGGCGCAGGTAACATCATCCCGGGCCTGGAAAAGGCACTGGAAGGCAAAGCCGTCGGTGAAGAACTGACTGTCGCCGTAGAACCTGAAGATGCCTACGGCGAATACGCTGCCGAACTGGTCAGCACCCTGAGCCGCAGCATGTTCGAAGGCGTCGACGAACTGGAAGTGGGCATGCAGTTCCACGCTTCCGCTCCGGACGGCCAGATGCAGATCGTCACCATTCGCGATCTGGACGGCGATGATGTCACCGTCGACGGCAACCACCCGTTGGCCGGTCAGCGCCTGAATTTCCAGGTCAAGATCGTCGCCATCCGTGACGCCAGCCAGGAAGAAATCGCTCATGGTCACGTCCATGGCGAAGGTGGCCATCACCACTGATTTTCTGCGCTAAGCTTTCGAGAACTGGAGAGGCGCCCGAGGGCGCCTTTTTAGTCCGCGGCTGTCCTTGGCGACATGACCAAGTGGCTGTTTCGAGAAGAACACGGGAAATTTGGAGTCCGTCATGAGTGCTTTTCACGACCTTACATTGAAAACTTTGGATGGCCAGGAGTTACCTCTGGCGCCCTTCAAAGGGCACGTCGTGCTGGTGGTCAACGTCGCCTCCAAATGTGGCTTGACCCCACAATACGCGGCGCTGGAAAACCTCTACCAGCAATACAAGGACAAGGGTTTCAGTGTGCTGGGCCTGCCGTGCAACCAGTTTGCCGGGCAGGAACCGGGCACAGAGAAAGAGATCCAGGAGTTTTGCAGCCTCAACTATGGCGTGACCTTTCCGTTGTCCAGCAAGCTGGAGGTCAACGGTCATGAGCGTCATCAGCTGTACCGTCTGCTGGCGGGCGAGGGGGCGGAATTCCCGGGCGACATCACCTGGAACTTCGAAAAATTCCTGCTGGGCAAGGACGGTCGTGTATTGGCGCGGTTCTCGCCTCGTACGGCGCCGGATGATCCGGCTGTGATTCAGGCGATTGAAAAAGCTCTGAGTTAAAAGCGAAGATCAAGATCAAAAGATCGCAGCCTTCGGCAGCTCCTACAGGTGTTCACATTCCTCTGTAGGAGCTGCCGAAGGCTGTGATCTTTTCGTTTCTAATCCTTAATCACTTAAATCAATAGTGCTGTTCAAGGCTGGTTGCTCTCCATATTATCGCCGTCATAAAGCCTATGTCCCGTGGAGCGTCCCGTGCCCGTCAAAGCCCTGTTCAAACCTTTTCAACTCGGCGCTCTCGAACTGCCGACCCGTGTCGTCATGGCGCCGATGACCCGCTCGTTTTCGCCGGGCGGTGTGCCCAACTCCAAAGTGATCGAATACTACCGTCGCCGTGCCGCCGCCGGGGTTGGCCTGATCATCACCGAAGGCACCACCGTCGGTCACAAGGCGTCCAACGGCTACCCGAATGTGCCGCATTTCTACGGTGAAGCCGCGTTGGCTGGCTGGAAAAAAGTCGTCGACGCGGTGCATGCCGAAGGCGGCAAGATCGTTCCGCAACTGTGGCATGTGGGCAGCGTGCGGCGCATCGGCACCGAGCCGGATGCCAGCGTGCCGGGTTACGGCCCGTCGGATAAATTGAAGGACGGTCAGGTGGTGGTTCACGGCATGACCCGCCAGGACATCCAGGACGTGATCGCCGCGTTCGCCCAAGCGGCCGAAGACGCCCAGAGCATCGGCATGGACGGCGTGGAAATCCACGGTGCTCACGGTTATCTGGTGGATCAGTTCTTCTGGGAAGGCAGCAACCAGCGTACCGACGAATACGGTGGCAGCCTGGCTAACCGCTCGCGCTTCGCCATCGAACTGATTGAGGCGGTGCGTGCAGCGGTCGGCGAGGGTTTCCCGATCATCTTCCGTTTCTCCCAGTGGAAGCAGCAGGACTACACCGCCCGCCTGGTGCAGACGCCAGAGGCGTTGGGCGAGTTCCTCAAGCCGTTGTCCGACGCCGGCGTGGACATTTTCCACTGCTCGACGCGGCGTTTCTGGGAGCCTGAGTTCGACGGTTCCGAACTGAACCTGGCGGGCTGGACCCGCAAGCTCACCGGCAAACCGACCATCACCGTGGGCAGCGTTGGCCTGGACGGCGAGTTCCTGCAGTTCATGGTCAACACCGACAAGATCGCACAACCGGCCAGCCTGGAAAAACTGCTGGAGCGTTTGAACAACGATGAGTTCGATCTGGTGGCGGTAGGCCGTGCGTTGCTGGTGGACCCGGACTGGGCGCAGAAAGTGCGGGACGGACGTGAGGAAGACATCCTGCCGTTTAGCCGTGAAGCGTTGATGACGTTGGTTTAAGTAGCGTCTGGAAGGGCCCCATCGCGGGCAAGCCCGCTCCCACAGTGTTCTGCGTCACACACAAATCCTGTGGGAGCGGGCTCGCCCGCGATGATGGCCTCAAGGTCAGCAAAGATTCAGGGTAATGTCTGAGCATTAGGAACCACCTGCTCCCCAACGCAAGCCCCGCGCAACTGCCCCTCGAACTGCTCGATAATCGCCGCCCAGCCCTGACGGCTCGCATGCTGGCGCGCATTAAGGCGCACGCAACGCAAGGTTTCGCGCTCCTCCAGCAGCCAACGCGCCGCATCGCAGAACGCCTCTTCATCCCCGGGCATGGCCAGTACGCCGTTGTAGCCATGGCGAATATGCTGGGCTGCTGCCGCCTGATCGTACGCCACTACCCCCAGCCCCGAGGCCAATGCCTCAAGCACTACATTGCCAAAGGTTTCGGTCAGGCTCGGAAACAGAAACACATCCCCCGACGCATAGTGATTGGCCAGCGCTTCGCCGCGTTGTGAGCCGCAAAAAATCGCCTCGGGCAATTCCTTTTCCAGCGTCGCTCGTAGCGGACCGTCACCGACCACAATCAATTTCATGTTCCGCTGTGGATAAGTAGTTTTCAACGTGTCGAAACTGCGCTTGAGCAGGCCAAGATTCTTCTCCTGGGCCAGGCGTCCTACGTGGATGAAGGCAATATCATCCTCGGCCAGCCCCCATTGCTCGCGCAGCGGCTTCAGCCGTTTGGCCGGATGAAACAACTGGCTGTCGACGCCTCGAGAGAGCAACGCCAGGCGCTCGAAACTGCGACGCTCCAGCTCCAGTCGCTGGCTGGCGCTGGGCACCAGGGTCAGGGTCGAGCGATTGTGAAACCAGCGCAGGTAGTGGGTCAGCAAGCGCGTCAGCAGTCCCAGGCCGTACTGTCTGGAGTACTGCTGGAAGTTGGTATGAAAGCCACTGACCACCGAAATCCCCAAACGCCGTGCGGCGCGCAACGCGGACAACCCCAGCGGTCCTTCGGTGGCGATGTACAACACATCCGGGCGATGGCGCTTCCAGCGCCGCAGCAGCTTGTGCATCGACGACTGACCCCATTGCAGGCCGGGATAACCCGGCAGCGGCCAGCCCCGACACAGCAGCAACTCATCATTGTTGCCTATGAGCGGGTCGCAATCCTGACGTGGCCGCACCAACTCGACCTGATGCCCGCGTGCGCGCAAACCATCGAACAAGCGACCCAGGGTATTGGCCACGCCGTTGATTTCCGGTGGGAAGGTTTCGGTGATCAGAGTGATATGCAGAGCTGTCGTCATGACCTCAGTGTCGGCTGAGGCCATGTCGTCATTGTGACGTTGGGATGATGGATTTGTGACGCGATTAACTGCGCTGTGCCACCAGGTGTTCCGCGCCACGCTCACGCACCCAAAACAGCGTCGCGCCAGCCACCGCCGCTGGCATCATCAGGATGTTGACCACCGGAATCAGCAGCACCAGATAAACGATCCCGCCGAAGCTCATGCTCTGCCAGCGCTTCTGGCGCAGCCAGGCGAGCATCTCGTTCCAGCCCAGTTTGTGGTTATCCGCCGGGTAGTCGATGTACTGGATCGCCATCATCCACACCCCGAACAGCAGCCACAGCGGCGCGGCGATGATGTTGACCACCGGGATGAACGACAGGATGAACAGCCCGATGGCTCTTGGCAGGAAGTAGCCGAGTTTGCGCATTTCCCGGGCCAGGGTGCGGGGGATCATGGCGATCAGTTCGCCCCAGCTGAAGGTCGGGAAGTCGTCGGTGCCGCGCACCACCACTTCGACTTTCTCCGCGAGGAAGCCATTGAACGGCGCGGCGATGACGTTGGCGAGCATGGTGAAGGTGAAGAACACCATCAGCACCACCAGCACGACGAACAGTGGCCAGAGGATGTAACTGAGAAAACTCAGCCAGTCGGGCAGGGACGGCATCAGCGTATCGACCCACAGGCTGAACTGATGACCGGCCAGATAGATCAATCCGACGAACAGCACCAGGTTGATCGCCAGCGGTAACAACACGAACAAGCGCAGGCTTGGGCTCAGGACCAGCTTGAGGCCCTCGCGCAAATATTGCGGGCCGGACAGAACAGGGGCGGGCATAACGTGCTCCGAGCAAGAGGAAAACGCGCCGACCTTACCGGCTTTGCCTGACGGGCGAAAGCGCGGTAGCGGCATCGACATTAACTGTAACAAAGGCGTCTATACATTCACTGCAACGGAATAGAGACCGCCTATGAGCTGGATTGTTAAACCGTATTTCCTTAATCTTCGTCCCCTCGATACGCTGCACCCATTCTTTTTACAGGACTGTCGAGCTCAACCCTTTCCCAAGTGCTTTCAACGGTCCTTTTTTATTCCCGCCGGCAATCCGGCGTTCCGCGCCCAGTGTTTCGGGCCGGTCAACAGGAGCAGGTCATGTCTGAAGTTCGTCATTCGCGAGTGATTATTCTCGGTTCCGGCCCTGCCGGTTACAGCGCAGCGGTCTATGCCGCCCGTGCCAACCTCAAGCCACTGCTGATCACCGGCATGCAGGCGGGCGGTCAACTGACCACCACCACCGAAGTCGACAACTGGCCGGGCGACGTCCATGGCCTGACCGGCCCGGCGCTGATGGAACGCATGAAAGAGCACGCCGAGCGCTTTGAAACCGAGATCGTGTTCGATCACATCAATGCCGTGGACTTCGCCGCCAAGCCATACACCTTGATTGGCGACAGCGCGACTTACACCTGCGATGCACTGATCATCGCCACCGGTGCCAGCGCCCGTTACCTGGGCCTGCCGTCGGAAGAAACGTTCATGGGCAAAGGCGTGTCGGCCTGCGCGACCTGCGACGGTTTCTTCTATCGCAACAAGCCAGTGGCTGTGGTGGGTGGTGGTAACACTGCTGTAGAAGAAGCCCTGTATCTGGCCAACATCGCCAGCACCGTAACCTTGATCCACCGTCGCGAAACCTTCCGTGCCGAGAAGATCCTGATCGACAAGCTCAATGCCCGGGTTGCCGAAGGCAAGATCATCCTGAAGCTGAACTCGACCCTGGACGAAGTGCTGGGCGACAACATGGGCGTGACCGGTGCTCGCCTGAAGAACAACGACGGCAGCTTCGACGAGCTGAAAGTCGACGGCGTGTTCATCGCCATCGGCCACACCCCGAACACTTCGTTGTTCGAAGGTCAGTTGACGTTGAAAGACGGCTACCTGGTTGTGAAGGGTGGCCGTGATGGCAACGCCACCGCCACCAGTGTCGAAGGTATCTTTGCCGCCGGTGACGTGGCTGACCACGTTTACCGTCAGGCTATTACCTCGGCCGGTGCCGGTTGCATGGCGGCACTGGATGCCGAGCGCTACCTCGATGATCTGCAGAACGCTTGATTCTGATTCTGTAGAAAGCAAAAAACCGGCTTCGGCCGGTTTTTTTGTGCCTTCAGAAAAGTGCAGTAAACCTGTGGGAGCGGGCTTGCCCGCGATGGCGGTGGGTCAGGCGACATTAATGTTGAATGATAAATCGCTATCGCGGGCAAGCCCGCTCCCACAGGATGTGCGTCGACTTCAACGCTCAGGCCAATTTCTTCAGGCACGCCTCGAGGATATCCAGCCCTTCCTCCAGCACGGCGGCCTCGGTGGTCAGTGGCGCCAGCAGACGAATGATGTGGCGCGACTTGCCGCTGGGCATCAGCAGCAAGCCCGAATCTCGCGCCAGTGCCAGTAGCTGCGTCAGTTGTGCCGAAGCCGGTGTGCCGTCGGCATTGATCAGCTCGATGCCGCGCATTGCACCGACGCCGGTCAAGCGACCCAGATACGGTGACAGTTCGCGGGCTCGCCAGGATTCATAACGGCCGACAATCGCTTCTTCCTGTTGCGTGCCCCAGGCGTGCAGGTGTGCATCACTCATTTCGTCCAGTGTCGCCAACGCGGCGGCGCAGGCGATGGGGTTACCCGAATAGGTGCCGCCCAATCCGCCCTTGGGCAAGTTATCGAGCAGCGACTTGCGCCCGACAACCGCACCCAACGGCACGCCGCCGGCAATGCTTTTACCCAGCAGGATCAGGTCCGGCTCAATGCCCAATCGCGAGAACGCAAACCGCTGGCCGGTACGGCCGAAGCCGGACTGGACTTCATCGGCGATCAGCAGGATGCCTTTGTCATCACAGAAACGTCGCAGCGCCTGGGCAAACTCCACGTCCATCGCCAGGAAGCCCGCTTCGCCCTGCACCGGTTCGACGATAAAACAGGCCACGTCATCAACGTCGATTTCGACGCTGAACAGACGGTCCATGGCTTTCAGGGCCTCGGCACAGGTCACGCCGTTGTCTTTGCTGGGGAATGGCAGATGAAATACCGGCCCCGGCAGCACACCGACTTTCTGTTTGTAGGGCGCGACTTTGCCGTTGAGGTTCAGAGTGGCGAGCGTGCGACCGTGGAAGGCACCATCGAAGGCGATGACTGCGGTGCGACCGGTGGCGCCACGGACGATCTTCAGGGCGTTTTCCGCCGCTTCCGCACCGCTGTTGGTGAGCATGCCGCTGACCGGATAGTCCACCGGAATAAACGCAGTGAGGCGATCCATCAGTTCGAGGTAAGGCACATGCGGGGCGGCGTTGAACGCGTAGTGGGTCAGGCGGGTGGCCTGTTCGCGAATGGCCTCGACGATGCGCGGATGGCAATGGCCGAGGTTCAGCACGCCGATCCCACCGACAAAATCGATGTAGCGTTTGCCGTCAGTGTCCCAGACCTCGGCATTTTTGCCGTGGCTGAGCGTGACGGGATGAACGATGTTGATCGACCGACTGATGTTTTCGCTGCTCATGGATACCGGACTCAGAAGAAGGGATGCTTCTTTTTATCTAAGCCGCGAGCAGTGGTACCCGGCAAACGAAATAAAGTTGCCGGGTCAATCTTAAAAGTCGGGATGTGCCGCTAATACCTGTAGGAGCACGGCTTGCCGGCGATGGCGTTCTTGAGATCGCCTTCGCCGGCAAGCCGTGCTCCTGCAAAAAGCTTTTTAGCGGCGAGTCAGCGGCTGCTGCGCGAACTTCACACCCGCCAACCCATGGGCAATCAGCGCGCGGATATTGCCGTGGTCGCTGCCTTCAGGTGTGGCCACCACCGAACGGTAATGCTCGCCGAACGCCAACAGTGCTTCTTCATTGCTCAGACCTTCCAGCAATGCCAGGCCCAAGGTCTTGCACGAACCTTCGTTCTGCCCTGCCGCGTTTTCCACGCCGCCGTTATTGAACGACTGAGGCTGATAGTCGTAACCGGCGGCAATGAACGCCAGGGTGTCGGCGAAAGCATGCTCGCCGCTCTTGAGGCTGGCGCGCAGGGTGTTCAAATCACTCATTGGGTTTTCCTTTGGCGAACGCCGCTTGTTGGTCGGCGCTGGCTTCTTTCTGGTATTGGGCTTTCCACTCGGCGTACGGCATGCCGTAAACCACTTCGCGGGCTTCGTCGAGGCTGACGTCGATCTGGCGTTCGTCGGCGGCGGCCTTGTACCACTTGGACAGGCAGTTGCGGCAGAAACCCGAGAGGTTCATCAGGTCGATGTTCTGCACGTCCTTGCGGCTGTCCAGGTGGGCAACCAGCCGGCGAAAGGCGGCGGCTTCAAGTTCCAGGCGTTGTTGATCGTTCATGATGGGCTCTGTGCAATCAAATCGTGGCGCGGATGATAAAAGCCTGGCGAGCGATGCGCCAGACGCTGTCAGCGGCTTGCGGCCAGGGTGATTGACACCGACTCGGCGAAGCGCAGGGCGTGGGGCTTGTCGACTTCGACTTCGGCGTACAGCACCGACTCATTGGCCATGATCAGGTCCAGTAACTCCTGGGTCAGGCGCTCGAGCAAGGCAAAGCGATTGCCCTCCACGTGGGCGATGATCGCCTTGGTGATGGTGCGGTAATTCAACGCGTGATCGATATCGTTGTCACGCACTGCCTCCTGGGCGGCATACAGGATGGTCAGGTTGATCAGCACATCCTGCTTGTTGAGGATTTCGTCCTCGTTGATCCCGATGAAAGTTCGCAAACACAGGTTCTTGACCCGGATGCGTGCCATTCCTGGTTGAAGTTGTGGCATTGCTACTTGCTCCGTCCAATCAATTGCAGGAACTCCTGACGGGTGTTGCTCGACTCGCGGAAGGCACCGAGCATCACCGAGGTGTTCATGGTCGAATTCTGTTTCTCGACGCCGCGCATCATCATGCACATGTGCTGGGCTTCGATGACCACCGCGACACCGGCGGCGTCGGTCACTTGCTGCACGGCGTCGGCGATTTGCCGGGTGAGGTTTTCCTGGATTTGCAGGCGGCGGGCGAACATATCCACAAGCCGCGCAATCTTCGACAGGCCCAGCACTTTGCCCGTTGGAATATATGCCACATGCGCCTTGCCGATGAAGGGCAACATGTGATGTTCACACAGTGAGTACAACTCGATGTTGTCGACAATGATCATTTCATCGTTGTCGGAGGCGAACAGCGCGCCGTTGACGATCTCTTCGACACTCTGTTCGTAACCATGACACAGGTACTGCATGGCTTTCGCGGCGCGCACCGGCGTATCGAGCAGGCCTTCGCGGTCGGGGTTTTCACCGAGGCCGACGAGGATCTCGCGATAGCTCTGGGACAGCGTGTTCCGGGGCAGGGATAACGTCATGGGACATCCTCGCGGGGGCGGCTTATTTGACGTGCCGTCCGCCGTTGACGGTCAGGGTCGTGCCGGTGACATAAGGGTTGTCGAGCAAATAGCGCAGGCTCTGGTAGATCACTTCGCTGCCCGGTTCGATGCCCAGTGCGGATTTGGCCAGGACCCTGGCGCGGTACGCCGCGTCGTCGTCGGGATTGAACAGTAGCAGGGCTGGCGCGATACCGTTGACCTTGATGCCCGGCGCGAACTTGGCGGCAAAGGACAGGGTCAGGCTGTCGAGCCCGGCTTTGCTGGCGCAGTAGCCGATGTGTTTGCTGCTGCCCTTGCGGGTCACGTCATCGCTGATGTGGATGATGTCGGCGGGGCTTGAACGCCGTAGCAGGTCGGCACAGTGCAGGTTGATCAGGTAGGGTGCCAGCATGTGCACGCTGAACATGCGGGTGAAGGCTTCGACTTCGGCACCTGGGGTTTCGGCCAGCCATTCGGAGGCGTTATGGACAATCGCCCGCAAGCTGTCGGTGTGGTTCTTAAGTTCGCCGATGAACGCGAAGATTCCGGCCTCGCTGGAAAAGTCCGCGAACACCGCAATCGCTCCCAAGTCGCGCAGAGTCTTTACGCCGGGGCGTTCGCTGCGGTAGCTGAAGATTACCGGATGGCCGTCTTCGAGCAAACGCTGCGCACAGTACAGGCCGACACGCTGGCCGGCACCGGTGATGAGGATTGGGGCTGCGGAAGAGGTCATGAACGGCTCGCGTCGCGGTTAGAGCAAAACTATACCAGCGACGGGAGGCGTACACCTATTGTGGGAGCGGGCTTGCTCGCGAAAGCGGTGTGTCAGGCGACATCTATGTTGACTGTGCCGCCGTCTTCGCGAGCAAGCCCGCTGCCACAGGGGGATCAGTGATGCTCGGTTGAGGGTTCGGCGGGCAACGGATGTGCCGGTGTACTGTGCAGCCAGTTAGCCAATAGACGGGTCGATAGCGGAATGAAGAAGTAAACCATCAGTGGCGTCAGGCACAGGGTGCTGACGAATACTCGGGTCAGCAAACCCGTTTCAGCCAATAGCGGCCCCAGGACGAAGTTGAACAACAGGGACACCGGGAAGAATGCCAGCCAGATTGCCACGGCCTGTTTCCAGCGTGGTGGGCGTTGGCCGACCGCACCAAACCAGCCATCGATGCCACTGACCCGATGCTCCAAGGGATGGGCAAACAGATCGCTGCCGCGCCCCAACCAGGCGGTACGCGACGCGGAATGCTCCCAGGCGTGCATGGTCTGCTCGTTGGCGAAGCGGAAGATAATCTGGAATTCGTCATCGTCGGGCGGCGGAGCGAGCACGCCAGAGCCGAGATAACCGGGGAAGTCGGTGGCCAGTTGTTCGCCTTCGCGCAACCAGGCCATCAGGTCCTGATAACGCCCATCGGCGACGCGGCGCGCAACCATCAGCGTGACGGGTGAAGTAGACATTGTGTATCTCCATATTACTAACGCGTCGCTCCGGATAAGAGCTTCGCCAGACACAGCGCCGGGGTGGTGGGCTGCATCTCGGGACAAGCAAGGATTATTCCTGATTATGTCATGGACATCAGTACCTGCTTCTTTCAACAACGTGTTGAATGCTGTCGCGGCAGGAGAGTTATAATATATCCAAATTTATACATGGATGTAGATTCAAAGATGCCTGTGCTGAGCAACCTTGCGCCTAGCTTTCCCACCAGTACCTCCCTGATTCGAGAAGAGCTGTTTCCGATTCGTGAGGTTGCGCGCTTGACGGGAGTCAACCCGGTCACACTAAGAGCATGGGAGCGACGGTACGGGTTGATACAGCCCACTCGCACCGAAAGTGGGCATCGTTTGTATTCGTTGACCGATATCGAGCGGGTTCGCAGCATCGTTGGCTGGATCGAACGCGGTGTCGCAGTCAGCAAGGTCGGCAAGATACTGGCCAAGACCGAACCGCTCAAGGTGCTGGTGCAGACCTCTCCCAACGAACTCGCTCAGGCTGACTGCGACCAATGGCAGCAGCAGGTCAAGGCGGCGGTGAGCGTTTTTGACGAAGTTCGACTGGAGCAAGTCTACGGTCAGATTTTTTCCAGGTACCCGCTGACGGTGCTGTTTCAGGACATTCTGATTCCGATCTGGAAGCAACTGCTACAACGCCATGAAGCGTTCGGTCAGGCCAGCGAGTGGCTTTTTCTGGATGGTTTTCTGCGTGCTCGAGTGTTGCAACGCTTGCTGCTGGTACGTGTCATGGAACCGCGACGAGTGCTTGTCTGCACCCTGGCCGATCAATGTCGTGAACTTGATGTACTGGTCACGGCGCTGTATCTGAGCAGCGTCGATTCGGCTATTCAGCTGTTGGCGATCGGTCAGCCCTTCGACGAGTTGATCCTGGTCTGCGAGAAGATCAAGCCCAAGGCACTGGTGCTGGTTTCCAATCACGCACCTGCCGCCGAACTGCCTCGACGTTTGAACCGTCTGGCCATGAGCCTGGATTGTCAGGTGTTGCTGGCCGGGGATGCATCGGACCTGGCGCAGGAGAGCCTGGCCGGATCGTCGATCGGTTGCCTGGGAAACGAGGGAGTGTTGATGCGCCAGCGTCTGAAACAGTTCCTGGCGGGGAATCTGGATACCTGAGATTCAGAGATGCAGTGCGGGATGGGTCAGGCGATGTTGCTGAAGAATGTACTGACGCAGACGTTCGGTTTCATCCGTGTCGCTCTGGCTCAACTCATAGGCGTAGAAACCCTGCTCGGTTTCGCGCTCGAAGGTGCCGCGCAACGCAATTCGTTCATAGCCTGACGGACTGAACCACAACGCGAAATGTTTTGGTGCCTTGGTCTTGTTACGAACCTCCAGCAAGACCCCTTTGAACGATATTTCATGCACCCACATCGTGCCGGGTTGGCCTTTGGCATTTTCCAGCGCCACGGGTTCTTCGAGCGCCAGGCGCCATGGCCGAATCATCGGCCCGTCTTCATAAATACTGGGGACACCGAGGCGCAGATGCATCGCATGGAATTCATCTTCCACCAGGTGCAGCGGGAAGGTCATTTGCTGATTTTCGAAATTGGCCTGGATGGTGACTTGTTCATGAGCGGCCAGGCGAGTGAGCAAGTCACGAATCTGCGAACCACCGTTGACGAGCAGGCTCGACGTCGCATCCCGTACATTGAGTTGCGGGTTGTGTTGCATGGTCTGGATAAAATCCAGCTCATCCTGGGTCAGGAGTGCGTCGCGCTGCATGATTTGCTCGAAAGGAATAGTCACAAAGTCATCGGTGATTGTAGTAAATGACCGTTAATTCGCAGATTGGTTTGAGCCGTTCGTCGTTTGAGTGCGCAAAGTTCAGCCTGTACCTCGGCCAATTGCGCCTCCAGTTGCGCGACTCGCCGCTGAGTCTTGACCTGCCCGGTGACGTCTTTCTGCACCCCGACGAAATAGGTCTGTCCGTCGTGCGGGTTTTTTACCGTGGAAAGCGACAGTTCGTTCCAGAACGGTGTGCCGTCCTTGCGGTAATTCCTGAGGATTTCCCGGCAGGAACCGTCATTATCCAACGCTTGGCGAATCAAGGCGAGGGCGGACTGATCCCGGTCTCCTGCCTGCAAAAAACGGCAATCCTGGTAGAGGATTTCTTCGCTGGTATAACCCGTCAGGCGTTCGAATGCCGGGTTTACGTAAATCAGGATGTTGTCCTGCTCGCCTTCCTTTTCGGCAATCACGATGCCGTCGTTGGAGGCGTTGATCACCATTTGCAGCAGTTGGGCATTGATCATCGCAGCGTCCTTTGCGTATTGATTGATGCGCTGCATTCTAAAAGATCAATGAAGGCGGTGCTGTTAATATCTCGATCTTTTACTCAGCTTCAGGATCAGATTGATGAAAGTCGCCATCCTTTCCGGCTCGGTGTACGGCACGGCTGAAGAAGTTGCCCGCCACGCTGCAAGCATTTTGAACGTCGCCGGTTTTGAAACCTGGCACAACCCGCGCGCGACACTCGCTGATGTTCTGGCGTTTGGCCCCGAAGCATTTCTGGCGGTGACCTCGACCACTGGCATGGGCGAGTTGCCAGACAACCTGCAACCACTGTATTCAATGATCCGCGATCAATTGCCCGCCGGCTGGCGCGGTTTGCCAGGTGCGGTGATCGGTTTGGGCGACTCGAGTTATGGCGATACGTTCTGCGGCGGCGGCGAGCAAATGCGCGAGTTGTTCGGCGAATTGGGCGTGCGCGAAGTCCTGCCGATGCTGCGCCTGGACGCCAGTGAAACCGTGACCCCGGAAACCGACGCCGAACCTTGGCTGGCGAACCTCGTCAGCGCTCTGCGGGGCTGACTTGTGGGAGCGAGCCTGCTCGCGATAGCGGCGGGTCAGGCAACATTGATGCTGAAGGTGCCGCCGTCATCGCGAGCAGGCTCGCTCCCACAAGTTTGCGCGGCTTAACTTAACTTACGGGCATTAAGGCCTACGCGCCTTTATTGGGCGGGTGCCTTGACATGGATCCAGGCTCACCCGCGCACTGACTCGCTCGGCCATCAAGCTGGCTGCCAATGCAACTACACGAAGTCCGGGGGCTGACTAGACTGCTGTAACGTCGGTAAAACGATAAGAACCCAGAAAAATAAAAATCAGAGGTCTTGCCGTGAGCGTAGCCCCCGCCCAATCGCCACACAGTGTAAAAGGCCAGGTCAGTGCCGCCGAGTGGCAGACCCGCGTCGACCTGGCTGCCTGTTATCGTCTGGTCGCCCTGCACGGCTGGGACGATCTGATCTTCACGCACATTTCGGCCAAGGTGCCGGGCACTGAAGATTTCCTGATCAACCCGTTTGGGCTGATGTTCCACGAAATCACCGCCTCGAGCCTGGTGAAGGTCGATCAGGCCGGCCACAAGTTGATGGACAGCCCTTACGAGATCAACCCGGCGGGTTACACCATCCACAGCGCCGTGCATGAAGTCCGTCATGACGTCGTGTGTGTGCTGCACACTCATACGGCGGCAGGGGTGGCGGTATCAGCGCAGAGGCAGGGCATCTTGCCGATCAGCCAGCAGTCATTGTTCGTCCTCTCCAGCCTGGCTTATCACGCCTACGAAGGTGTTGCACTGAACCATGACGAGAAGGCGCGGCTGCAAGCCGACCTTGGAGAAAACAATTTCCTGATGCTGCACAACCACGGTCTGCTGACCTGTGGCGGCACCATCGCCGACACATTCCTGATGATGTTTACCTTCCAGCGTGCCTGCGAAATTCAGGTGCTGGCGCAAAACGGTGGTGCGGAACTGATTGCCATCGAACCGCAGATTCTGGCGGGTGCCAAGGCGATGATCGCCGGCGTCACCAAAAGTGCTCAAGGGATGGGTGGCGCGCTGGCCTGGCCGGCGCTGCTGCGCAAACTCGATAAACAAGACCCGGGTTATAAACTCTAAATGGCACTCGCCGAGATTCCCCTGTGTGTCTGGCGCAAACGCGGCCAGACGTTCGTATTTCGCGGTCAGAGTATCCGCTATTGGACTGCGGGGCAGGGCGAGCCGCTGTTGCTGATCCATGGCTTTCCGACGGCCAGTTGGGACTGGCATTACCTGTGGCAGCCGTTGGCGCAGCGCTATCGGGTGATTGCCTGCGACATGCTTGGTTTCGGCGATTCGGCCAAACCGCTGAATCATGACTACAGCCTGCTGGAACAGGCCGATCTGCAACAGGCCTTACTGGCGCATCTGAGCGTCGAGCAACCCGTTCATGTATTGGCACACGATTATGGCGACAGCGTGGCTCAGGAACTGTTGGCCCGGCACTATGAAGCGCGCGCTCATATCGCCAGTTGCGTGTTCCTCAATGGTGGACTGTTTCCCGAAACCCATCGCCCGGTGTTGATGCAAAAACTCCTGCTCAGCCCCTTGGGCTGGATGATCGGGCTAGCCTTTACCCGTGACGCGCTGGTGAAGAGTTTCAAGCAGGTCTTCGGGCCGCAGACCCGGCCTACCGAAAGTGAGCTGGATGATTTCTGGAGCCTGGTCGATAGCAATCACGGGCAGCGGATCATGCACAAGTTGATCGGTTATATCCCGCAGCGGCGGGTCCAACGTGAGCGTTGGGTCAGCGCCATGCAGCGTGGCGAGGTGCCGCTGCGCGTCATCGATGGCGAGGTCGATCCGGTTTCCGGCGCGCACATGGTGGCGCGCTATCGGCAACTGATTCCTGCCCCGGACACCGTCCTGCTGTCCGAGATCGGCCATTACCCACAGATCGAAGCGCCGGCGCAGGTGCTCAAGCACTATCTGGAGTTTCGCGATCAGCTGTTTTCACCGCCGCGCAAGGTGGCGTGTTCCTGACTATCGCGCTGCCTTATTGCACACCATTCAGCTTCCTCCGTGTTTATTGTGACCAGCAGCCCTGTACCTGACACTCGCACTTACTGTCCCTTGGCCTGCTGGAATTCCCCATGAATGAGTCTGTGCGCTTCGAAGATAAAGTCGTGATCGTCACTGGTGCGGGCGGCGGTCTGGGGCGGGCGCACGCGCTGCTGTTCGCAAAACAGGGCGCCAAAGTGCTGGTCAATGATCTCGGCGGTTCGGCTCAAGGTGAAGGCGCCAATGCGTCGGCGGCCGATCGAGTGGTGGCGGAAATTCGCGAAGCGGGCGGCACCGCCGAGGCTAACCATGACTCTGTCACCGACGGTGACAAAATCGTCCAGCACGCCCTTGATACGTTCGGTCGTATCGATGTCGTGGTGAACAACGCCGGCATCCTGCGCGACAAGACCTTTCACAAAATGGACGACAGCGACTGGGACCTTGTTTACCGCGTTCACGTCGGAGGCGCCTACAAAGTCACCCGCGCCGCCTGGCCACACATGCGCGAGCAAAACTATGGCCGCGTGATCTTCACTGCGTCGACCTCGGGCATTTACGGCAACTTCGGCCAGTCCAACTACGGCATGGCCAAACTCGGCCTCTACGGCCTGACCCGCACACTGGCTATCGAAGGCCGCAAGAACAACATCCTGGTCAACGCCATCGCCCCCACGGGCGGCACCCGCATGACTGAAGGCCTGATCCCGCCGCACATGTTCGAACAACTCAAACCGGAACTGGTCAGCCCGCTGGTGGTGTACCTGGCGAGTGAGCATTGTCAGGAAACGTCCGGGTTGTTCGAAGTGGGTGGCGGCTGGATGGGCAAGGTGCGCTGGGAGCGCAGCCTGGGCGCCGGGTTTGATCCACGGGTGGGGTTTTCGCCGGAAGATGTCGCGGCGCAATGGCAGCAGATTTGTGATTTCGAAGGTGCGGCGCATCCGAAGGACAATATTGAGGCGTTGAAGGAAATGATGGAGAACTTGCAGAAGTATTCCATCTGATTGCGCGACATCCTGCCATCTGCCCCTTGATGACTCTCTCCTAAAATCTTTCGCCCATAAAAAAGGCCGCTGCAAACGCAGCGGCCAAAGCAAGACGTGGATCAAGGAGCAATAGATCAACGTCAGTGAACACCGGGCGATGAGTCGAAAAATACACTTCAAATCATCTGGATTCTGTTGCCGATGGGGCGTGTCTATCATTTCCATCGCTTCGTGCTTTCGGCCGTTTGCCGTGAAAGCCCGGCAAGAATAAGGCCTTGAGTACAAAGGAAAAATAGCGATTCCAGACATGCACTGTTGCAGGCTGAGCAACAGTCTCGGGTTGACCCCTGTAGCCGCCTTCGGTAGCGGCTACACCCCCCGGCTTCACCCAGTCCCATGCGCTGCATTGATAACCCCCCATCCAGCTCATCCATACCCCGCGCAAACCGCCATCCCATGCGGGCATTCATCCTTTAGAGGTACACCACGAATACCTCCTTGGTGCGCTTATCGCTCCCTGCGTGCGGCAGTAGGGTGGGGCCTTCTGTCACTCACCGGGGAAGACGCATGACAAAAACAACAATGCGCGCCATCTTCAAACCGCAAGCGCTGGCCGCTGCGGTGGCCTTGGGCTGCTGTGCCCAGGCGCAGGCTGTTTCATTCAACATCGGCGAAATCGAGGGGCAGTTCGATTCTTCGTTGTCCGTCGGCGCGAGCTGGGGCATGCGCGATGCCGACAAGTCTCTGGTGGGCACCGTCAACGGCGGCACCGGCCAGTCTTCGACCGGTGATGACGGACGCCTGAACTTCAAGAAAGGCGAAACCTTCTCCAAGATCTTCAAGGGCATCCACGACCTCGAATTGAAGTACGGCGACACGGGTGTGTTTGTCCGTGGCAAGTACTGGTACGACTTCGAGCTCAAGGACGAAGACCGCGAGTTCAAACAGATCAGCGACAGCGGTCGTAAGGAAGGCGCCAAGTCTTCGGGCGCGCAGATCCTCGATGCGTTCGTCTATCACAACTATTCCATTGCCGATCTGCCGGGCACCGTGCGCGCTGGCAAGCAGGTGGTCAGTTGGGGTGAAAGTACTTTCATCGGCAACTCGATCAACAGCATCAACCCGATCGACGTTTCGGCGTTCCGGCGTCCTGGCGCGGAGATCAAGGAAGGTCTGATTCCGGTCAACATGCTGTTCGCTTCCCAGGGCTTGACCGATCAACTCACGGTGGAAGGTTTCTACCAACTGGAGTGGGATCAGACGGTTCTCGACAATTGCGGCACCTTCTTCGGCGGTGACGTGGCGGCGGATGGTTGCACCACCGGTTACACCGTCGGCAGCCCGGCGATCGCCCCGTTGGCGCCGCTGGCGGCAGCCTTTGGCCAACCTATCCAGGTCACCCGTGAGGGTGTGATCGTGCCCCGTGGTGGCGACCGTGATGCACGGGACTCGGGGCAATGGGGCACGGCCTTGCGCTGGCTCGGTGACGACACCGAATATGGCCTCTACTTCATGAACTACCACAGTCGCACACCGACCGTCGGCACCACCACCGCCGGGCTGTCGACACTGGCCAGCCTGCCGGGCATGGTCAGCACCGCCAACCGTCTGGCGCCGGGCAGCGGTTCGGGTCTGGCCCAAAGCGTGATGCTCGGGCGCGGCCAGTACTACCTCGAATACCCGGAAGACATTCGCCTGTACGGTGCGAGTTTCTCCACCACCCTGCCCACCGGTACGGCGTGGACTGGCGAAATCAGCTACCGGCCCAACGCTCCGGTGCAGGTCAACACCAACGACCTGACCCTGGCATTGCTTAACCCGATCGCCGGCGGCGCCGCATCGCCTATCGCCACCACGGCAGGTGCCAACAACACCGGTTACCGCCGCAAGGAAGTGACTCAGGTGCAAAGCACCCTGACGCACTTCTTCGATCAAGTGCTGGGCGCCGAACGCCTGACCCTGGTCGGTGAAGCGGCGGTGGTGCGGGTCGGTGGTCTGGAGTCGAAGACCAAGCTGCGTTACGGCCGTGACTCGGTCTACGGCCAGTACGGTTTTGGCGGCGATACCGACGGCTTCGTCACCTCGACCTCCTGGGGCTACCGTGCCCGGGCGATCCTCGATTACGCCAACGTGATCGGCGGGATCAACCTCAAACCCAACCTGTCCTGGTCCCATGACGTCGCCGGCTACGGCCCCAACGGGCTGTTCAACGAAGGCGCCAAGGCGGTCAGCGTCGGTGTCGATGCCGACTACCGCAACACTTATACCGCGAGCTTGAGTTACACCGACTTTTTTGGCGGGGACTACAACACCCTGACTGACCGCGACTTCGTGGCCTTGAGCTTCGGCGTGAACTTCTGATCTGGCTGAGAAGGATGATTTAAATGCGCAAGATGATTCTGCAATGCGGCGCCCTGGCCCTGAGCCTGCTGGCCGCCAACGTAATGGCTGCGGTCTCGCCGGAAGAAGCCAACAAGCTCGGCACCACCCTCACGCCGCTGGGCGCCGAGAAGGCCGGTAACGCCGATGGCTCGATCCCGGCGTGGACCGGTGGCATCCCGAAAAACGCCGGCGCTGTCGACAGCAAAGGCTTTCTGGCCGACCCGTTCGCCAGTGAAAAACCGCTGTTCACCATCACCGCCGCGACCGTCGACAAGTACAAGGACAAGCTCTCGGACGGTCAGGTGGCGATGTTCAAACGCTACCCGGAAACCTACAGGATCCCGGTCTATCCGACCCACCGTACCGTGGCCGTACCGCCGGAAATCTACGAGTCGGCCAAGCGCAGTGCGCTGAACGTGACCAGCATCAACGACGGTAACGGCCTGGCCAATTTCACCGGTAACCGCTACTACGCGTTCCCGATTCCGAAGAATGGCGTCGAGGTGCTGTGGAACCACATCACGCGCTACCACGGCGGCAACCTGCGACGCATCATCACCCAGGTGACCCCGCAAACCAACGGCAGCTACACGCCGATCCGCTTCGAGGAAGAGATCGCCGTACCGCAACTGATGAAGGAACTGGACCCGGACAAAGCCGCCAACGTACTGACCTTCTTCAAACAGTCGGTGACCGCTCCGGCGCGGCTGGCGGGTAACGTACTGCTGGTACACGAAACCCTCGACCAGGTGAAAGAGCCGCGTCTGGCGTGGATCTACAATGCCGGTCAACGCCGTGTGCGTCGTGCGCCGCAAGTGGCTTACGACGGGCCGGGCACCGCCGCTGACGGCTTGCGCACGTCGGACAACTTCGACATGTTTTCCGGCGCGCCGGATCGCTACGACTGGAAACTGATCGGCAAAAAGGAAATGTACATCCCCTACAACAGCTACAAACTCGACTCGCCGAGCCTCAAGTACGATGACGTGGTAAAGGCCGGGCACATCAACCAGGACCTGACCCGCTACGAGTTGCACCGGGTCTGGGAAGTGGTCGGCACGGTCAAGCCGAGCGAGCGGCATATCTACGCCAAACGCCACATGTACCTCGACGAAGACAGCTGGCAAGTGGCGCTGGTGGATCACTACGACGGTCGTGGCCAACTGTGGCGAGTGGCCGAAGGTCACGCCCAGTACTACTACGATCACCAGACTCCGGCCTACACCCTCGAGGCGCTCTACGACATCATTGCTGGCCGATACATTGCCCTGGGAATGAAGAACGAAGAGAAGCACAGTTTCGAATTCGGCTTCGATGCCAAGGCTGCCGACTACACCCCGTCGGCCCTGCGCGCCGAGGGTGTTCGGTAAGGGTTTTGATACATTGGCTGAGCGAAAGGCGACCACACGGTCGCCTTTTTTATAGCTGCCAATCAGCACGCTGAATACTCGTCAACAAGCTGGCTGGAGAGGGCTAGGGTGATCTCACAACTATAAAAAGGCTCACCCGATGACCGCCATGACTGCATGTCTGGATCGCCCCGGATTCTTGCCCAGACTTTCCTCCCATCACCTGTCACGGGCTCGCTTGATCGAGCCGTTACTGGCCTCCACGGCACGGGTGAAATTGCTCTGCGCGCCCGCCGGCAGTGGCAAGACTGCGCTGCTCGCCGAATGCCTGTTGCAGGCGCCAACCCAATGCCGGGTGCATTGGTTGCCGTTGTCTGGCGTGGCGTCGAGCGCGGCGGATTTTCGTCATCGCCTGGCAGGGACGTTGGGGTTGGCTTCGACGGACGAAGCCGAGTTGCTTGGTTGTCTGGCGCGGTTGCAGACACCGACCTGGCTGTTTCTCGATGACTACTGCCGTCTCCCGAACCCGGAACTGGATCAGCTACTGGATCGCATGCTGGCGATCAGCAGTCCGATGCTGACCTGGTGGCTGGGGGCCCGCCGCCGGCCGCCCTGCAACTGGCCAAGGTTGCTGCTCGATGACGAGTTATATGAGTGCGAAGGCGCGACGCTGGCGCTCACGCAGGGAGAGATTGCACAGTTTTTGTTTCACCTGCCTTCGGTACAGGCCGACAAGGTGG
This sequence comes from Pseudomonas sp. B21-015, assembly GCF_024749285.1. Lineage (NCBI taxonomy): Bacteria > Pseudomonadati > Pseudomonadota > Gammaproteobacteria > Pseudomonadales > Pseudomonadaceae > Pseudomonas > Pseudomonas sp. B21-015. Next base: position 5,458,696 of record NZ_CP087196.1, on the reverse strand, counting down.
CCGGAAATATTTTGCAGCGCACCGGTGGCTGGTGTGCCGGCGTGCGGATAGCGCTGCTGCAAAAATGCGATTGGTCGCGTCAGGACAACCCCCAGGGACGGACGAAGACCTTGCTCGATTATCTGGAGCACGAATTATTCAGCTCACTGACGCCTGAGTTGAGCGAGGCCTGGCGCGTGCTGGCCCATTTGCCGCGCTTCAATGCCCGGCTGTGCGACCACCTGTTTGGGGCCGGGGAGGGCGCGCAGTACCTGAGGACCTTGCAGGCACTGGGCTGTTTTATCGAACCCTGGCGCGACTCCACCGACTGGCTACAGATTTTCACCCCCTTCACCCAGTTGTTGCGCGATGAGCAATGGCCGGCGGGACGCTCCTGGCATCGGCGTGCCTGCCAGTGGTTCTGTGCCGAACAGGACTGGAAGTTGGCCTTCGAACAGGCCTTGCTCGCCGAGGAGTACGAAGTGGCAGTCAGCCTGTTGCAGCACTTCAGCTTCGAGCAGTTGTTCGAGGAGCAGACGGTGGTGCTGCTGTTGCGTTTGCATGAGCAGCAAGGCGAGGAGCTGACGCTGGGCAGTCCGCAGTTGGTCGGATTGATTACGGCCGCGCTGTTGTTCGCCGGACGTTTCGAACAGGCGAGCGCCTGCATCGCTCGTTTGGCGCATTTCACGCCCCAACCCTCGGCAGTGCTTCAGTGTCAATTGATTGCACGCTGGCAGTCCCTGCAGGGTTGGTTACTGCATTTGCAGGGGGGCATGGAGACTTCGCGCGCGCACTTTCTTGACGCGTTGAGCGCACTCGATCCCGAATGCTGGACGGCGCGGCTGATGTGTTTGTCCGGTCTGACGCAACAGGCCCTGCTAAGGGGCGAACTCGACGTAGCGCAAGCCCATAACCGCGAGGCGTTGTGCCTGGCGCGGGCGCAAGGTTCGCTGGTGTTTGAGGGCCTGATGGAACTAGATCATGCGCAATTGCTGGAACAACGGGGCGCGGCGACGCGTGCTGAAAGTCTGCTCTGCAATATCGATGAGTTGCTTCGTCAGCGATCGGATCTACCTGCACCCTTGCTGGGACGAATTGCGTTGCGTCGTGGGCGGCTGGCCCTGTGCCTGGGCGCAGACGAGCGCGCTGCCGAGTTCTTTCAGGCAGGCCTGGACGATTGCTTGCGCAACCACGACAAGCGGGTGCTGTATGGGTTTCTCGGTCAGGCGCAACTGGCTGCAAACAAGGGCGATTACGCCCAGGCGTTTGTCCGGTTGCGCGACGCTGAGCGTTTGATGCAACAGCGGCACATTCCCGACACCGTCTACCGTAGCGTTCTGCTGCAAGTCAGTAGCCATTTCTGGTTGCAACAAGGCCGCCCGGAATTGGCGCATGAGGCATTGGGCCGAGTGCTCAAACACTATCGTGGACCTGGGGCGCGGCAAGCACCACCGGCGACACTGGAGTTGATTCCGCGGATCGAGTACTTGTTGATATTGGCCGAGGTTCAGAGCGGACCGGCCAATGCCCTGGCGCTGGCCTCCCTTCAGTCTCTGTTGGCGCATGCCCGGGAACGCGGGATGCATGCGCTCGATACCGAACTGCAGTTGGTCATGGCGGAGGTGTTATGGCTGAGTGGCGACACCCTGCAGGCCATTGAGGCACTGCGCGAAGGCTTGCGCATGGTCGCGCGTTTTCAGGGGCATCAGGTGTTGCACGAGTTACGTCTGCGTCAGGCACCATTGCTCGAGGCATTGACTGCGTCGGGATCGCCCGCTGGAAGTGATGTAACCCCGCAACAGTCCAATCCACTCAGCCAGCGTGAGCTGGAAGTGCTGAAGTTGATTGCCCTGGGTAATTCCAATCAGCAGATTGCCGATACATTGTTCATTTCATTGCATACAGTGAAAACCCATGCCCGACGCATACATGGAAAGTTGGGCGTCGAGCGCAGAACCCAGGCGGTAGCCAAAGCCAAGCTGTTGGGATTGTGGGAGTAACGTGTAAGACGTGGTATCGACGTCAATCGCATTAACGACAGGCGTCTTCGCTCTGATAACCCATCCGCCAGCTCACGGCTCGGGTTGCCGCCAGCAATTGTTGCGCCGCCGGGCCGTTTTCGTCGGCGTGGAACAATGAGGTCGGGCCGACGATGGTCATCACTGCCGCCACTTGACCGACTGCGTTAAACACCGGGGCCGATAATGCATCCACTCCCGGCATCAATAAGCCATGCACATGATGCAGGCCGCGTTCGCGGATTTGTTCGCACAACATCGCGTAGGCCTGATCGTCGGCCAAGGCATGAGCGGTGCCGATTTGCAGTTCCTGCTCGCGTAAATCGATGGTTTCGCGCTTGGGCAGAAACGCACCAAATACCAGACCGGTGGAGGAGCTGAGCAGCGGTAACACCGAGCCCAATTGCGTCACCACCGTCACCGCGCGCACCGCCGGTTCGATGTGTACCACCGTTGCACCCTGATTGCCCCACACCGCCAGAAAACAGGTTTCGTTCAGTTCATCGCGCAACTCGGCCAGGGGCAGGGCGGCGACTTTCAGCACGTCCATACTGTTCAGCGCAGCAAGGCCTACGCGCAACGCTTCACGGCCCAGACCGTAATGGTTGGTGGCGGGGTTCTGCTCGGCAAAACCGCTGGCGATCAGCGCCTGTAAATAGCGGTGAACCTTGCTTGCCGGCATCTGCACGTGTTCGGCCAGGCGCGACAACGAGGTGGAGGGCGACAGCTCGGCGAGTGCCTTGAGGATGTCGGTGCCGACCTCGGCCGAGCGGACTTTCTGTTTACCGTTGCTTTCGCTGGTCATGGAGGCGGTGTGATCCCGGGACGAATGGGCGTCTTTATAGCTTGACGGTCAATACCAATCAAATTACGTTATGCGTAATTGAATTACGATAAAAATAACTTCCCGTTCAGGAGGCTCCATGAACCTCGATTCAACGGCGCCAGCGCTGGCTTATCAGTCAGGCTTTGGCAACGAATTCAGCAGCGAAGCGTTGCCCGGCGCACTGCCCGTTGGCCAGAACTCCCCACAAAAAGCGCCGTATGGCCTGTACACCGAACTGTTCTCCGGCACGGCCTTTACCATGCCCCGCAGTGAAGCGCGGCGGACCTGGATGTACCGCATTCAGCCGTCGGCCAATCACCCGGCATTCGTCAAACTGGATCGGCAACTGGCCGGCGGCCCGTTGGGTGAAGTGACCCCCAATCGCCTGCGCTGGAACCCTTTGGACATTCCGACCGAGCCCACCGATTTCATCGACGGGCTGGTGAGCATGGCCGCCAATTCAGGCGCGGATAAACCGGCCGGGATCAGCATTTATAACTACCGCGCCAACCGTTCCATGGAGCGGGTGTTCTTCAACGCCGACGGCGAACTGCTGCTGGTGCCGGAACTGGGCCGCCTGCGCATCGCCACCGAGCTGGGCGTGCTGGAACTGGAACCACTGGAAATCGCCGTCCTGCCTCGCGGGCTGAAATTCCGCGTCGAACTGCTCGACCCGCAAGCGCGCGGTTACATTACCGAGAACCACGGCGCGCCATTGCGCCTGCCGGATCTGGGCCCCATCGGCAGCAACGGTCTTGCCAATGCGCGGGACTTCCTGACCCCGGTGGCCCATTACGAACACCTCAAGCAACCGACCACCCTGGTACAGAAATTCCTCGGCCAGTTGTGGGGTTGCGAGCTCGATCATTCGCCGCTGAACGTGGTCGCCTGGCACGGCAACAACGTGCCGTACAAATATGACCTGCGCCGCTTCAACACCATCGGCACCGTCAGTTTCGATCACCCTGACCCATCGATTTTCACCGTCCTGACCTCGCCGACCAGCGTGCACGGTCTGGCCAACCTCGACTTCGTGATCTTCCCGCCACGCTGGATGGTGGCCGAGAAAACCTTCCGCCCACCGTGGTTCCACCGCAACCTGATGAATGAATACATGGGCTTGATCCAGGGCGCCTACGATGCCAAGGCCGAGGGTTTCGTGCCCGGCGGCGCCTCGTTGCACAGCTGCATGAGCGCTCACGGCCCCGACGGCGAGACCTGCACCAAGGCGATCAACGCTGAACTGGCGCCGGCTAAAATCGACAACACCATGGCTTTCATGTTCGAAACCAGCCAGGTGCTGCGTCCGAGCCGATTCGCCCTGGATTGCCCGCAACTGCAAAACGATTACGACGCTTGCTGGGCCACGCTGCCCGCCACTTTCGACCCGACCCGGAGATAACCCATGACTCAGACTTCCATCACTCGTAGCTGGGTTGCCTCCGCCAACGGCCACGCGGATTTTCCGCTGCAAAACCTGCCGTTGGGCGTGTTCAGCGTGAAGGGCGCCGCGCCGCGCAGTGGCGTGGCCATCGGCGACCATATCTTTGATCTGGGAGCGGCACTCGATGCCGGGCTGTTCGACGACGGTGCCGCGCGGACAGCAGTCGAAGCCACCCGTGGCGGTCAGTTGAATGCGTTTTTCGAGTTGGGGCGCGAGGCACGTGTCGCCTTGCGTGAACGCTTGATCGAGTTGTTCAAGGAAGGCAGCACCCTGCACGGCAAGATCGAAGCCCAAGGCGCAAAACTGCTGCCACTGGCGGCGGATTGCCAGATGCACCTGCCGGCAAAGATCAACGACTACACCGACTTCTACGTCGGCATCGAGCACGCGCAGAATGTCGGCAAACTGTTCCGCCCGGATAACCCGTTGCTGCCGAACTACAAGTATGTGCCGATCGGTTACCACGGCCGCGCCTCGACCATCCGCCCGTCCGGCACCGACGTGCGGCGTCCGAAAGGTCAGACCTTGCCGGCCGGCCAGACCGAGCCGACGTTTGGCCCGTGCGCACGTCTGGACTACGAACTGGAACTGGGTATCTGGATCGGTCAGGGCAACGCCATGGGCGACTCGATCGCCATCGGTGACGCCGCCGATCACATCGCCGGTTTCTGCCTGCTCAACGACTGGTCGGCGCGGGATATCCAAGCTTGGGAATACCAGCCACTGGGGCCGTTCCTGTCCAAGAGTTTCATCACCAGCATTTCGCCGTGGGTGGTGACGGCCGAAGCGCTGGAGCCGTTCCGTCGTGCACAGCCTGCGCGCCCTGAAGGCGATCCACAGCCGTTGCCGTACCTGTTCGACAAACGCGATCAGGCCGCCGGTGCCTTCGACATCGAATTGGAAGTGCTGCTGCTCACCGAAGGGCTGCGCGAGCAGAATTTGCCGGCCCATCGTCTGACCCTGAGCAATACCCAACACATGTACTGGACTGTCGCGCAGATGGTAGCGCACCACAGCGTCAACGGCTGTCAGTTGCAGGCCGGTGATCTGTTTGGCTCGGGCACGTTGTCCGGCCCTGAAAACGGTCAGTTCGGCAGCCTGCTGGAAATCACCGAGGGCGGTAAAAAGCCGATCGAACTGGCCTCGGGCGAGGTGCGTAAATTCCTCGAGGACGGCGACGAAATCATCCTGCGGGCGCGTTGCAGCCGCGAGGGTTTTGCTTCCATCGGTTTCGGCGAATGCCGTGGCAAAGTGTTGCCGGCACGCTAAGAGGATCGGGTCATGGAACTCTATACCTACTACCGTTCGACCTCGTCTTTCCGGGTGCGCATTGCACTGGCGCTGAAGGGGTTGGATTACCAGGCGCTACCGATCAACCTGATCGCGCCGCAAGGTGGCGAACATCGGCAACCGGCGTATCTGGGCATCAACCCGCAAGGCCGGGTGCCAGCCTTGCGCACCGACGAAGGCGAATTGCTGATCCAGTCACCGGCGATCATCGAGTATCTGGAGGAACGTTATCCACAGGTGCCGTTGCTCTCGAAAGACCTCGCCGCCCGCGCCCATGAGCGTGGCGTGGCGGCGGTGATCGGTTGCGATGTTCACCCGCTGCACAACGTCAGCGTGCTCAATAAGCTGCGGCAGTTGGGGCACGATGAGCCGCAGGTGGTGGAGTGGATCGGGCACTGGATCAGCCAAGGGTTGGCGACGGTGGAGCAATTGATCGGTGACGCCGGTTACTGCTTTGGCGATCAACCGGGGCTGGCGGACGTCTATTTGATCCCGCAGTTGTATGCGGCCGAGCGCTTCAATATTTCACTGCAAGCCTACCCGCGAATTCGTCGAGTGGCAGCGTTGGCGGTGCAGCATCCAGCGTTCATCAAGGCGCATCCGGCGAACCAGCCAGACATCCCTTGAAGCTTCACACCGCTCCCACAAGGGATCAGTGCACCACCGAATTGGGTGGCAAATGCCCCAGCCGTTCGGTCAGGCGAATCCGCTGGATCGGGTCGTCGCAGAGCAGCAGCGCGTGTTCCAGGTCAAAGCGCTCGGCATTCGGGCAGTCCAGCCGTTGATAGAGGCTGGCCCGGGCCAGGTAGTCGGAGGCACTGGCGTTGCCCAGTTCCAGCACGCGCTCGGCGTCGACCAGGGCGTCGATGTAGTCATCGTTCGTGAGGTGCAACTGGCGCAGGTTGCGTGACAGCCGTTGCAGCATCTGCGTAGGTTCTGCGGTCTGCAAATGCTCGGCGCTGAGCTTCATGTTCGGGCCGTACTGGCGTTGCAGCAGTTCACGACAATCGTTGGGGTACAGCCGGCGCCCACCGCACGGGTCGAGCAGGTGGTCGGCGCCTTGCACCCGCAGCAGGAAATGCCCGGGGAAGTTGACCCCGACCATAGGAATCTCCAGCCTTCTGGCCAGTTCCAGCGCGATCAGGCCCAGTGCCAGTGGCTGGCCTCTTCGGCGTTCCAGCACTTTATGGAGTAACGCCACTTGCGGGCGCAAGGGCGTGAAGTCGTCCTGGGCAAACCCCAGGTCATTCATCCGCCGCAACAACGGTTGCGCCAACTCATTTACCGGCAGCATCGGCAACCCGTAGCTGACTCGCTGTTGCAGGTCCTTGAAGTCTGCCAGTACCGCCTCGGGATTGAGTTCATTATCGTGTTCGGCGGCAATCCACAGCGCCGCCTCGAACAGCGCGGGCGGTGATCGTTGCAGACAGTCGAAAAAGCGTTGGCGCGGGGTCATCAAAATCTCCGGGGAATGCCCTCGTTTTAGCCCCGTCCCACGCTTTCGTCCAGTACCGCACACAGGCGGTAACAGGTTATGTCCGAAAACTTCGAAAGCGGTGCCGCTTATTCCGGCGCGCTTCTGCAATTTTTGTGCGCAAGCCTATACTGGCGACTACAAGAAGTGATTCGGGAGCCCTACGATGTTCGCTCTCATGCAAAGCACTCGCCTTGAATCGCTGCACCTGAGCGTCGATCCGGTCACCGGATTGAAGGCGGTGATTGCCATCCATAACAGCCGTCTGGGGCCTGCCTTGGGCGGTTGTCGTTACCTTGCCTACCCCAGCGATGAATCCGCGATCGAGGATGCTGCGCGCCTCGCCCAAGGCATGAGTTACAAGGCGGCCTTGGCCGGCCTGGCCCAGGGCGGTGGCGTTGCGGTGATTATTCGCCCGGCCCATGTGGAGAGTCGCGCCGCGCTATTCGAAGCGTTCGGGCGCTGCATTAACGAGCTCGACGGTCGCTACATCACCGCCATCGACGCCGGCACCTCAGTGGCGGACATGGATTGCATCGCCCAGCAGACGCAATTCGTCACCAGTACCACCGCCGCGGGCGACCCTGCACCCCACGCGGCCATGGGCGTGTTCGCCGGCATCCGCAGCACCGCGATGGCCCGCTTGGGCAGCGACAATCTCGAAGGACTGCGCATCGCCATTCAAGGCCTGGGCAATGTCGGTTATGCCTTGGCCGAACAGTTGCACGCGGCTGGGGCCGAGTTGTTGGTCAGCGACATCGATCATGGCAAGGTGCAACTGGCCATGGAGCAGTTGGGCGCTCATCCAATTGCCAACGATGCGCTGCTCAGCACACCGTGCGACATACTCGCGCCCTGCGGCCTGGGTGGTGTGCTTAACAGCAATAGTGTGTCGCAATTGCGCTGCGCGGCGGTCGCAGGTTCGGCCAACAACCAGTTGATCCATCTGGAAATCGCCGATCAGCTGGAACGCCGGGGCATTTTGTATGCGCCGGATTACGTGATCAATGCCGGCGGGCTGATCTACGTGTCGCTCAAGCACCGCGGGGAAGAGCTGACAACCATCACCGCGCACCTGTCGAAAATCAGTTCACGACTGACCGAAGTCTTCGCCCATGCCCAGGCAGAAAAACGTTCCCCGGCCCGGGTGGCGGATGAGTTGGCGGAGAAAGTGCTGTACCGGTGATGCTGTACGGGTGAAAAGTTTGAATCGACAAGGGAGTGAGCGCCTATCCGGCCCACTTGCTCCCCAAGCCCTGCGCCACAAGCGTCGGGCCTGATCATTGCACGCCGACCCCGCGTGCCAGGAGCCCTGTGATGCTTCACAAGGTTGAGCTGCCTTACACCCGTTTTTTATCCCCTGATGGCCAGTTGCTTGGCGATCTTCCCGCCTGGGCCGACGATTTCAATCTGCTGACGCGCCTGTATCGGCAGATGGTCCTGACCCGCCTTTTCGATCAGAAAGCTGTCGCCCTGCAACGCACCGGACGCATCGGCACCTATGCGCCGACCCTGGGCCAGGAAGCCATTGGCGTGGCGGTCGGCAGCCTGATGCACGCCGAAGATGTGCTGATCCCGTATTACCGTGACACCGCCGTGCAGTTGATGCGTGGCGTGCGCATGGAAGAAATCCTGCTGTATTGGGGCGGCGACGAGCGTGGCAGCGACTTTGTCGACCCGGCGGTGGCTCAGGATTTCCCGATCTGCGTACCGATCGCTACTCAGGCTCTGCATGCCTGCGGCGTGGCCAGCGCGTTTAAAATCCGCGGTGAGCATCGGGTCGCCGTCACCACCTGCGGCGATGGCGGCACCAGCAAAGGTGACTTCCTGGAAGCCCTCAATGTCGCAGGCGCCTGGCAGTTGCCGGTGGTGTTTATAGTCAACAACAACCAATGGGCGATTTCGGTACCGCGGCGAATTCAGTGCGGTGCCCCCACTTTGGCGCAGAAAGCCATTGGCGCGGGCTTCCACGGCGAGCAGGTCGACGGCAACGACATACTCGCCGTTTATGACCGCGTGCTAGCGGCCCTCGAACGGGCGCGCCACGGTAAAGGCCCGGTGTTGCTCGAATGCCTGAGTTATCGCCTCGGCGATCACACCACGGCCGACGATGCCACGCGCTACCGCTCGGCGGACGAGGTCAAGCAGGCCTGGCTCGAAGAACCGATCAAACGCCTGCAACGGTTCATGGCCGGGCAAGGTGTATGGGACGAAGGCCGCGAACAGGCGCTGATCGGCGAATGCCAGGCGCTGGTGCAAAGTGCTGTGGATAACTTTGACGCGGCGGGTTTGCAGGCGCCGGAATCGGTGATCGATCATGTTTACGCGCAGTGGCCGCAGGCTCTGGCCGAACAGCGCGAAGAGTTCCTCGAACGAGTGGCGCGCCGGACGGGAGGTTCGGTCCATGAGTAACGGTAAGGTGACGCTGCTGGAAGCAGTGAATCTGGCGTTGCATCGGGCCATGCGCGAAGACGAGAACGTCATCGTCCTGGGTGAAGACGTCGGGGTGAACGGTGGGGTATTTCGCGCCACGCTGGGCCTGCGCGACAGCTTTGGTTTCAAGCGGGTGATCGACTCGCCGCTGGCCGAAACCATGCTCGGCGGGCTGGCGGTGGGCATGGCGGCCCAAGGCCTGAAACCAGTGGTGGAAATCCAGTTCATGGGGTTCATCTACGCCACCATGGAACACCTGGTGTCCCACGCCAGCCGCATGCGCAATCGTACGCGCGGGCGGATCACCTGCCCGATGGTGCTGCGCTCGCCGATGGGCGCCGGGATTCGCGCGCCGGAGCACCACAGTGAAAGCACCGAAGCACTGTTCGCGCACATTCCGGGGCTGCGGGTGGTGATCCCGTCCTCGCCGGCCCGGGCCTATGGCTTGTTGCTTGCGGCCATCGATGACCCGGATCCGGTGATCTTTCTCGAACCGACCCGACTCTATCGAATGAACCCGCAACCGCTGTTGGATGATGGCAAGCGCCTGCCGCTGGACAGCTGTTTCACCCTGCGCGAAGGCAGCGACCTTACCTTGATCAGTTGGGGCGCCAGTGTGATGGAAACCCTGCAGGCCGCGACGGTGTTGGCTGAACAGGGCGTTTCGGCGGAAGTGATCGATGTCGCCAGTATCAAGCCGCTGGACCTCGACACAATGGAGGCCTCGGTGCGCAAGACCGGTCGCTGCGTGATTGTGCATGAGGCGCCGCGCTCCTGCGGGGTCGGCGCGGAAATCGCCGCCAGTCTCTACGAACGGGTGTTGCTGGAGTTGCAGGCACCGATCCTGCGAGTCACCGCGCCAGACATTCCACCGCCGCTGTATCGGCTGGAATCGCTGTACATGCCCAGCGTCGAAGACATTCTGCACGCCTGCAACACCGTGCTGCATCACCCCTGAAGAGACGCCAGAGGCCGAGGAGGTTGTGATGAAATATTTCAAACTGCCGGATCTGGGCGAAGGCTTGCAGGAGGCGGAAATTGTCCGCTGGCACGTCAAGGTCGGCGATACCGTCAAGGCTGACCAATTGCTGGTGTCGGTGGAAACCGCCAAGGCGCTGGTGGACATTCCCGCGCCCTACGACGGCGTGGTGGCGAAAACCTTCGGCGGCGAGGGCGACATTCTGCACGTTGGAGAGCCGCTGCTCGGTTACGAAGGTGAAGCGGATGCGGGCACCGTGGTGGGACGCCTTGAGGGCGGCGGTACGAATCAGGAGGATGCATTTTTTATCGGCGCCGCGCCTTCGACCCGCGAACACCTGGCCAGCCGTGCCACGCCGGCAGTGCGTCAACTGGCTCGGCAGCTTGGCGTTGAACTGAGCGCATTGGTCGGCTCCGGCCAGGACGGCCAGATCACCCGCAGCGATGTGGAAAATGCGGCTCAGACGGAACGTGAGCGCTTCGGCGGTGAGAAGCTGCGCGGTGTGCGACGCAGCATGGCGCTGAACATGGCCAGGTCCCATGCCGAAGTGGTGCCGGTGACGATTTTCGGCGATGCCGATCTGCATCGCTGGGGGCTGGCGCGAGAACCACTGATTCGTCTGGCCAAGGCCATGGCGGCGGCCTGTGCGGTGGAGCCGGTACTCAACAGCGCCTTCGATGGCAAAACCCTGTCGCTCAAACAACACCAACGGCTCGATCTGGGCATTGCTGTGGATACGCCGGACGGTTTGTTCGTGCCGGTGTTGCGCGATGTCGGCAATCGCACGTCAGCAGACTTGAAAGAAGGCGTGATGCGCCTGCGGGCCGATGTGCAGGCGCGCTCGATCCCGCCCAAGGAGATGATGGGCGCGACGCTGACCCTGTCGAATTTCGGCACCTTGTTCGGCCGCTATGCCAACCCGGTGGTGGTGCCGCCGCAAGTGGCGATCCTCGCCGCCGGGGCGATCCGCGATGAACCGGTGGCGGTCGAGGGCGCGGTGGCGGTGCATCCGATCCTGCCGCTGTCCCTGACCTTCGATCACCGTGTAGTGACTGGCGGCGAGGCTGCGCGGTTCTTCAAGGCTCTGGTGACGGCGCTGGAACAACCCGAGGCCTGACGTTTTGCGGGCATGAAAAAGGCCCTGAGCCATTGGACTCAGGGCCTATTCAATTCGGGCATTGCTTACTTTGGCGTCTTGGCGGCTTTGGCTGGCTTGGTCGGCTCAGCGGGCGCCACTTCAACAGGTGCAGCGACTTCAACGGGTGCAGCCTTTTCAACGACTTCAGCCGGCACATTCAGCAGTTCGGACAGCGCGTCCGGCTGGCTCTTGAATGCCTTGGCGAACACATCACGGTTCTTCGCCATGTAGATCCCGGCTTCTTCCACTTGCTGTTCGGTCAGGGACGGAACGGCTTTTTGCAACACTTCAGCCAGCAATTCGGCCAGTTCGAGCATTTTGTCATGACGGTCAGCTTCGGCTTTATCCATGAACAAGCGCTCCAGATCTCGGCTGCTGCGGTATACCACTTCGACGGCCATTCACCACCTCACATGCCTTCACATTTAGTTGTCTTTGCGACTACTGTATCTATATACAGCGAAAAGGATAAGCGAATCCCTGCGCTTTGGGTAGTGGCTTTTTAATGTAGACCGTAATCGGCGTTTGTCAGGTGAACCGTGGCGCAGCCATCGCGAGCAGACACCACAGAAGTGTCCAGTAGCAGCCCATCGCCATCTCACCCCACAGCCTCTGGCCTTTTTTCTGCATGCAGAACAACCGTCACGTCCAACCCGCATCATCCGCTCGAACCGAGCTAAGGAAAAATCATCGTGAAAATCAACTGGGCCGAGAACCTGCGGCAGAACGTGCACCAACTGGCCGAGTCCCTGGGCAACCTGTTCGTCGAGACCTTCCACTACCTGGCGCTGTTCGCCATCGGTGCGGTGACCGCTTGGGCTGCGGTCATGGAATTCCTCGGGATGCTGGAGAAAGGGAACATCAAGATCGATGACATCTTGCTGCTGTTCATCTACCTGGAACTGGGGGCGATGGTCGGGATTTACTTCAAGACCAACCACATGCCGGTGCGTTTCCTGATCTATGTGGCGATCACCGCGCTGACGCGGCTGCTGATCTCCAACGTCTCGCACCACAATCCGCCGGACCTGGGGATCATCTACCTGTGCGGCGGGATTCTGCTGCTGGCGTTTTCGATTCTGGTGGTGCGTTACGCCTCGTCGCAGTTCCCTTCGGTGAAGATCGAACACCCGCAGCGCAAGATCGGTGCGGGTTCCGGTGAACATCCTGAAGTGGAGAAGGGCGAGCTTTAAAGCCCCATGGCGGGCCAGGGCCGGGATTTGACCAAGGGCGGCGGCGGGTTGCGATTGTCGCCGTCGGTCATGGCTTCGAGGATGGCCACGGCGCTGTGGCCTTGTTCGATGGCGATGCCGAACTGAATGCTCTGCACCAGGCGTTTCAGGCGCTTGGGGTCATTGCGCTGTTCGGCGCTGATCATCCGTTTGGCCGCCACGCGGCCACTTTTGGAGAGGGTCAGCATGATGCTGCCGTCCAGACCCTGAATGCTCAGGTTGATTTGATACTCCGGAGCAAAGGCATCGGTAATGATCTGAAAAGGGTTGTCCATAATGCGTCACCGCCTGATTGAACGTGCAGTTGTTGACGGCCGTGATCGGGATTAGTTCGCGACACCAGACCACCGGCCTTCCATGTTCATGTACTTCCATCCGTGCAACGTAGGAGGCAAAGCAAGGGGCATGCCGGGAAAACGATGGGGTAGTGAACACGGCAAAAAGAAGGCGGGCACTCTGGCCCGCCTTCTTTTTGCCTGCCCGTTTCAGGGCATGAATGAGTAGATGATCGCAGACAGTGCAATCAAGCCGATCAACACCACGAACACGTTCGAGGCCTGGCCCGAGTACTGGCGCAAGGCCGGCACGCGGCGGATGGCGTACATCGGCATCAGGAACAACAGGCACGCGATGATCGGCCCGCCGAGGGTTTCGATCATGCCCAGGATGCTCGGATTGAAAGTCGCCACGGCCCAGCAGCTGAGGATCATGAACAGCGCAGTGATGCGGTTCAGCCAACGGGCGGACATGACTCGACCACGGCCACGCAGGCTTTTCACGATCAGGCCCTGAAAGCCTTCGCTGGCGCCGATGTAATGGCCGAGGAAGGATTTGGTGATTGCCACCAGCGCAATCAGCGGCGCGGCGTAAGCGATGATGGGTGTCTGGAAATGGTTGGCCAGGTACGACAGGATCGAAATGTTCTGTGCCTTCGCAGCGGCCAGATCCGCCGGGGACAACGCCAGCACGCAGCTGAAGCAGAAGAACATCACCGTGACGACCATCATGGCGTGCGCGATCGCCAGAATTCCGCTGCTTTTGCGTTCGGCTTGCTCGCCGTAACGCTGTTTCTGATCGACGGCGAAGGCGGAGATGATCGGCGAATGGTTGAACGAGAACACCATTACCGGGATCGCCAGCCACAGCGTCTGGAAGAACAACGGCATGGGCATGCCTTCACTGGCGGTGGCGAAGAACGCGCCGTTCCAGTTTGGAATCAGGCTGATACCGAGCAGCAACAACGCCGCGACGAACGGGTAAACCAGCACGCTCATGCATTTGACGATGACGCCCTGACCGCAACGGACGATGGCCATCAGGCCGAGAATCAGCCCCAGCGATAGAATCGCCCGAGGCGGTGGCGTCATGTGCAACTGGTGCTCCATCAGGCTGCTCAGGGTGTTGGTCAGCGCCACGCTGTACACCAGCAGAATCGGGAAGATCGCGAAGAAATACAGCAGCGTGATCAGCTTGCCGGCGCCGATGCCGAAGTGTTCTTCCACCACTTCGGTGATGTCCCCGGAACGACCGGATAACACGAAACGCGTCAGGCCGCGGTGGGCAAAGAATGTCATCGGAAATGCCAGCACAGCCAGAATCAGCAGTGGCCAGAAACCACCCACGCCGGCGTTGATCGGCAGGAACAGCGTGCCGGCGCCAATCGCCGTGCCATAGAGGCCGAGCATCCATGTGGTGTCGTGCTTGCTCCAGCCCTTGTGGGTTATTTCGCGATTACGTGTCAGGTCTACAGCAGGATTATCGGCGGCAGGTGTATGTATTTCGGTCATCGGTATCGCCTCGTTATTATTTTTGCTCGGGCTCACGCGAAACGGTCAGAAAATGCGCCTCAGCATTCCACCCAGCTCACCGCCAGGCCGCCCCGTGAAGTTTCTTTGTATTTGTCGTGCATGTCGGCGCCGGTATCGCGCATGGTGCGGATCACCCGGTCCAGGGAAATGAAGTGTTTGCCATCACCGCGCAGGGCCATTTGCGTGGCGTTGATCGCCTTGACGGCGGCAATCGCGTTGCGCTCGATGCACGGCACTTGCACCAGGCCGCCGACTGGGTCGCAGGTCAGGCCGAGGTTGTGTTCCAGGCCGATTTCGGCGGCGTTTTCCAGTTGCTCCGGGGTGGCGCCGAGCACATCCGCCAGACCGGCGGCGGCCATGGCGCATGCCGAGCCGACCTCACCCTGGCAGCCGACTTCGGCGCCGGAGATCGAAGCGTTTTTCTTACAGAGAATGCCTACAGCGGCGGCGCCCAAAAAGAACGCGACGACATCATCGTCCGATGCGTCCGGGTTGAATTTCATGTAGTAGTGCAGCACGGCGGGAATGATCCCCGCCGCCCCGTTTGTAGGCGCGGTGACCATGCGCCCGCCCGCCGCGTTTTCTTCGTTCACGGCAAGGGCGAACAGGTTGACCCACTCCATGGCCGACAGGGTGGAGCTGATGACATTCGGTTTGCCGATTTCCAACAGGCTGCGGTGCAATTTCGCGGCGCGGCGCGGAACATTCAGCCCGCCCGGCAGGATGCCTTCGTGACGCAACCCTTGCTCGACGCACTCGCGCATCACCGACCAGATGTGCAGCAGCCCCTGGCGGATCTCGGCGTCGCTGCGCCAGACCCGTTCATTGGCCATCATCAGCTCGGAAACCCGCAGGCCGTGCTGCTTGCACAGCATGAGCAATTCGGCGGCACTGGAGAAATCGTACGGCAGCACCACGTCGCTAGCCGGTGCCATGCCTGACTCGGCTTCGGCCGCTTCGATGATGAAACCGCCGCCCACCGAGTAATACGTCTGCTCGAACAGCTCACCGGTTTCACCGAAGGCTGTCAGGGACATGGCGTTAGGGTGGTAGGGCAGGCTCTCGTCGAGCAGCAGGAGATCGCTCTTCCAGTTGAAGGGGATGATCGATTGACCTGCCAGACTCAGTTCGCCGGTCTCACGCAAGGTTTGGATTCGGCTGTCGATGGACGTGGGATCGATGCTGTCCGGCCATTCGCCCATCAGGCCCATGATACAGGCACGGTCGGTGGCATGGCCGACGCCGGTGGCCGAAAGCGAACCATAGAGTCGGATTTCTACCCGCCGTACGTCGTCCAGCAAAGCTTGATCGATCAGGGCTTGGGCGAAGGTCGCGGCGGCGCGCATCGGGCCGACGGTGTGGGAACTGGACGGACCGATGCCGACTTTGAAGAGATCGAAAACACTGATAGCCATGCTAAAGCCTATACAAGCAATGGAAGAGAAATCGCTGCCATTTTTGTAGGACAAGCGCAATGTCGGCGATACTGCCTACCTCGGTCCTACGTGACCAACGAAACTTCCTAAGAAAGCCTTTAGCAGGACTAAACGATGAGTCGCCAATTGCATGCCCAGACTTACGTCTGGCTGCACGTGTTTTCCTGTGCCGCGCGGCACTTGTCCTTCACCCGCTGCGCCGAAGAACTGCACATCACGCCGGGGGCGGTCAGTCAGCAAATTCGGCAACTGGAAGAGCGGCTGGGTTTTCGCCTGTTTCATCGGCGCGCCCGTGGCGTGGAATTGAGCGCTGAAGGCCAGCGACTGGCCATCACTGTCAACGAGGCCTACGGCAGCATCGACGCAGAATTGCGACGATTGGATGCGGGAATGATCAGCGGGATTCTGCGGGTGCGCTCGATCCCGTCGTTCCTGAGCAAATGGCTGACTCCGCGCCTGCCACGTTTGCAGCAGCGTTTTCCGGATATCCAACTGCGTTTGGTGGCTGAGGACAGCAGCGTCTCGTTGCACGAAGGCGACTTCGATCTGGCGATCGATCTGAACGACGGCAGTTATCCCGGATTGTTATCCACAGCCTTGCTGGACGAACAAATCTTTCCGGTGTGTGCCCCGAGCCTGTTGCGCGGGCGCCCGCCGCTGCACGGCCCGGCAGACCTGATGCATTTTCCGCTACTGCACGACATCACCGCCTGGCGCGGCAGTTACGAGTACGCGGAATGGGAGTTTTATCTCAACGCCATCGGCTTCGAAGGCGCGGATGTACGGCGCGGGCATACCTTCAATCGCAATCACCTGACCATCGAAGCGGCAATTGCCGGGATGGGCGTGGCGATTGCGCGGCGCACGCTGCTCAATGACGAACTGGAACGCGGGACGTTGATCGTGCCGTTTGGCTTGGCGGTGCCGAATCACAAGCGTTACGTGCTGCTCTATGCACCGGGCGCGCTGAGCCATCCGAGCGTACGCGCGGTGCATGACTGGCTGGTGGAGGAGGCGGGGATATTTCGTAGTCTGCACCCGCTGGCGGAGCGGCAGATGTGAGCAGCTAAGACATCAAGCAGGGGCGACCGAACTCCCGACATTAACAGCGCTTTTGCCCGTTGTCCGGCTTTTTTTACGTATGAATATTTATCTTTTTTTAGGGGTTGAATTATCCAGCGTACACACCGATTGTGTAACCAAGAGGTCACGGTGATGACGCCCAAGGGCTAACTGACCGGCCTCTCGCGAGCTAGCTGAAATAAGGGATGAACTATGCAAATCCAAGTCAATAGCGATAACCATATTCAAAGCAGTAAACGACTGGAGGAGTGGGTACGTACTACCATTGAGAGCACGCTCGAACGTTATGAAGAGGACCTGACCCGCGTCGAGGTCCATCTGCGGGACGAGAACGGCGACAAGCCGGGCCCCCATGACATACGCTGCCAGCTGGAAGCGCGGCCAAAAGGCCACCAGCCGATTTCCGTTACCCATAAAGCCGACTCCCTGGAACTGGCGATCGACGGGGCGGCCGAAAAACTTGAACATGCGCTGGAGCATATGTTTGGCAAATTACGCGGCAAACCACGTGCCGCTGTCGTGCCGTTCGAGAGGGGCGCTCATGCTGACGTCCTGCTGGAAGAAGAATTTCTCGAGAACGAACAGGCTGCGCTCAACGGCTGAGGCCTGAGGCTGCTTTTACCTTCCCACTAAAAAAACGGGCCTGCATTGCAGGCCCGTTCTTGTTTCTGGATTTAGTGATTCCTGGGCGTGTTCCAATGCCAGTCAACAGGTACGGAACCTGTGGGAGCGGGCTTGCTCGCGAAGGCGGCTGTACAGGCACCGAAAAACCTCAGGACTGCCGCGCTACCGCAAAAACGCCTGCCGATATTCTCCCGGCGCTCCTCCCAAAGCCTGCCGAAACCGGTTGGTGAAATGACTCGCACTGGCAAACCCGCAGGCCAATGCAATCTCCCCCAATGGCCGCGACGTCCCGCGCAATAACTCCCGCGCCCGACTCAGTCGCCGCGCCAACACATACTGATGCGGCGGCAGCCCGAAGCTCACACGAAACATCCGCGCAAAATGATATTCCGACAGCGCACACAACGCCGCCAACTGTCCGAGGCTGATCGCTTCGGCCAACTGACTGTCGATGAACTCCACCAACCGCCGCCGCTGGTGCGCGGCCAATCCGCCCTTGAGGCGCAAGCCCTGACGCACGCCGACCTGGCTGAGCAACGTATGGCTGAGCATCTCGTGGGCCAGGCTGCTGGTGAGCAGGCGTTCGCCCGGTTCGTCCCAGTTGAGGGCGATCAACTGCCGAAAGCGCCGGGCCTGCTGCGGGTCTTCGAGGAACGTGCGCTCGTGCAACTGTAATTCCCGGGGTTCGCGATCCAGTAGCGTGACGCAACCAAGGGCATATTGTTCGGCGCTGAAATACAGGTGGGCCAGGCGAATGTCGCCGTTGATCACCCAGCCGGACTGATGGTCGGCCGGCAGAATGCACAGCTTGTCCGGGCCGCCCTTGTTGCCGGGCTGATCGCGGCGAAAGGTGCCGGTGCCGCCGGCGATGTAGCACGACAAGGTGTGATGGCTCGGCGCTTCGTAGTCCTGGGCGTCGTGGTGGTTGTTCCACAAGGCTGCAGCCATACCGTCACCGAGCTCGGCGCTGTGCTCCAGGCGAGCATTGGGCGAGCGGTTGAGGGCTTGAAAGACTTGCAGCGTTTCCAGTGCGGCCATGATCGGTTCTCTCCAACGCCTTGCATCCTACTCCGTAGACGTTGGCCTGCCAGCCCGGCGGCCGACAAAAGCGCAAGTTTATGCAAGTGCAAAAGGGGGGCACGTTGGACACTGAAGGCCTATTCAGGAGTCTGGTCATGAATCTCTCGTTATACCTGCTGACCGTGCTGATCTGGGGCACCACCTGGATCGCCTTGAAATGGCAACTGGGCGTTGTGGCCATTCCAGTATCGATCGTCTACCGCTTTGGCCTCGCCGCGCTGGTGCTGTTCGTGATGCTGTTGCTCAGCCGGCGCCTGCAAGTGATGAACCGTCGCGGGCATCTGATTTGCCTGGCGCAGGGTCTGTGCCTGTTCTGCATCAATTTCATGTGCTTCCTCACGGCCAGCCAGTGGATCCCCAGCGGTCTGGTCGCCGTGGTGTTTTCCACCGCCACGCTGTGGAACGCCTTTAATGCGCGGGTGTTCTTCGGTCAGAAAATTGCCCGTAACGTGCTGATGGGCGGCGCGTTGGGCTTGCTCGGACTTGGCCTGCTGTTCTGGCCAGAGCTGGCCGGCCATACCGCGAGCCCGGAAACCTTGCTCGGATTGGGTTTGGCGTTACTCGGAACCTTGTGCTTCTCGGCGGGCAACATGCTGTCGAGTCTGCAACAGAAAGCAGGCCTCAAACCCCTGACCACCAACGCCTGGGGCATGGCTTACGGCGCGGCGATGTTGTCGGTGTGGTGCCTGGTCAAAGGTGTCCCGTTCGATATGGAATGGAATGCCCGTTACATCGGCTCGTTGCTGTATCTGGTGATCCCGGGCTCGGTGATCGGCTTCACCGCCTACCTGACGCTGGTCGGACGCATGGGGCCGGAGCGGGCGGCGTATTGCACCGTGTTGTTCCCGGTGGTGGCGCTGAATGTGTCGGCGTTTGCCGAGGGTTATCAATGGACCGCGCCGGCACTGGTGGGGTTGGTGTTGGTGATGTTGGGTAACGTGTTGGTGTTTCGTAAACCCAAGGCCCCGATGGTGCAGGGGAACGGCAAGTTGGCTTGAGCTGAATAATGATCGAGCGCGGTCTGCCTCGGCGCTCGATCTTCAGTCGGGCAGGCGTTTAAAACGCCTGCCCGTTTTGATCAGCCTTTCCACACTTGCGGGTTCACCAGATCCTGCGGCCGCTCACCCAACAAGGCGCTGCGCAAGTTGGCCAGTGCGCGGTTGGCCATGGCCTCGCGGGTTTCGTGAGTCGCGGAGCCGATGTGCGGCAATGTCACCGCGTTTTTCAGTAGGAACAATGGCGACTCGGCCAGCGGTTCTTTCTCATAGACGTCCAGGCCGGCGCCGCGAATCCGGTTGTTTTGCAGGGCTTCGATCAGCGCCGGTTCGTCCACTACGGGGCCGCGGGCGATGTTCACCAGAATGGCGCTCGGTTTCATCAACGCCAGTTCACGGTGACTGATCAGGTGCCTGGTTTTTTCGCTGAGCGGCACCACCAGGCAGACGAAATCGGCTTCGGCCAGCAATTGGTCGAGGCTGCGCAACTGCGCGCCGAGCTCCTGTTCCAGTTCGGTCTTGCGGCTGTTACCGCTGTAAATAATCGGCATGTTGAAGCCCAGCCGACCACGCCGTGCGATGGCCGCGCCGATGTTGCCCATGCCGACGATCCCTAAGGTTTTGCCATGCACATCGCTGCCGAACAACGGTGCGCCGACGGTGGCCTGCCATTGGCCGGCCTTGGTCCAGGCGTCCAGTTCGGCGACACGGCGGGCACTGCTCATGAGCAAGGCGAAGGCCAGGTCGGCAGTGCTTTCGGTGAGTACGTCGGGTGTGTTGGTGAGCATGATCCCGCGTTCGTTGAAGTAGGCGAGGTCGTAATTGTCGTAGCCGACCGAGACGCTGGAGACCACTTCCAGTTTGCTGGCGTTTTCCAGTTGCGCACGACCGAGTTTGCGACCTACGCCGATCAGGCCGTGGGCGTGAGGCAGGGCTTCGTTGAATTGGGCGTTGATGTCGCCGTTTTTCGGGTTCGGCACGATCACGTCGAAGTCTTGTTGCAGACGTTCGATCATCGGTGGGGTGATGCGGCTGAAGGCGAGGACGGTTTTTTTCATTGGAGGCGGCTCGTCGGGCTTGGAGAATGCCAAGCACGCTAACATTCTTTTTCGCTGTTGTGCGTAGGAGCAGCCTTCGGCAGCTCCTACAGGTACGGGTCAGTCTTGTGGGTCGATGTTGTCCAGTACTCGATTCACCGCCAGTTCGCCCAGCATGATGACCTGCTGGATGCCCAGCATGGTGTTGCGATGAGTGCCTTCGAGAAACCCGGCGAAGTCACTGGCCATGACGCTGGCCGAGGCGAGGGATTCGCAGGCGTAGACCAATAAGGTTTCGGTGGTGGCGTCGGGGGCAACCTGGAACAAGTGGCTGGGTATGTGAGGGGGATTTGGCGTCGGCTTGAACATAAGTGCATTACTCCATGCTGGGATTGATGGAGCTGCCACTTTTTGTTTTCCAGACAAAAGGTGGCAGCCGTGCGCGGACTGGAAAAACCGGTCAATCCCAACCACAACCCGGCAGACCCGAAGGTCTCCCGCGCACAGCCGCCATAACATTGCGAGCAGAAAAAAGCGCCGCAGTATGCCATGTGCTGAGGTAAAGATTGATCCAGGTTTTCCAGACCTGATCGCTGATGCGTCAGCGACCCCCAAAGCCTACCCATCTCCCGTCCCACACACCAACCGTCAAAACACGTGGGAAGCATCCCCGAACATTGGCGATTTGTAGGACCGTCTGTAGCTCAATTCGCCAACCGAACCCCACCCAAACTCCCACTCAACTCATACGCCGCCAATTCCGCCTGATGCGCCGCCAATATCTCCGGCAACGACCCGCGCAAGTACTCCACCCACGTCTTGATCTTCGCATCCAGATACTGCCGCGACGGATAAATCGCGTACAGGTTCAATTCCTGCGAGCGGTACTTCGGCATCACCCGCACCAGCGTGCCGTTGCGCAGCCCTTCGATCGCCGCGTACACCGGCAACACCCCAACCCCCATGCCACTGGTGATCGCCGTCTTCATCGCATCAGCCGAGTTCACCAAAAACGGTGAGCTGTTGATGGTGACCATTTCCTGGCCGTCGGGGCCGTCGAAGGCCCACTTCTCCAGCGGGATCACCGGGCTCACCAGGCGCAGGCAGGCGTGGTTGAGCAGGTCGCTGGGTTTGTGCGCACAGCCGTTGGCTTTTACATAGGCCGGCGATGCGCAAACGATGCTGTAGGTGATGCCCAAACGCTGGGAGACGAAGCCCGAATCCGGCAGTTCGCTGGCGAGCACGATGGACACGTCGTAGCCCTCGTCGAGCAAATCCGGCACGCGGTTGGCCATGGTCAGGTCGAAGGTTACGTCCGGGTGGGTTTTGCGGTAGCCGGCGATGGCGTCGATCACGAAGTGCTGACCGATGCCGGTCATGGTGTGCACCTTGAGTTGCCCGGCCGGGCGCGCGTGGGCGTCGCTGGCCTCGGCTTCGGCTTCTTCGACGTAGGCCAGGATCTGCTCGCAGCGCAATAAGTAGCGCTTGCCGGCTTCGGTCAAAGCGATACGGCGGGTGGTGCGGTTGAGCAGACGGGTTTGCAGGTGGGCCTCCAGGTTGGAGACCGCGCGCGAGACGTTGGCCGTGGTGGTGTCGAGTTGCACGGCGGCGGCGGTGAAGCTGCCGGCCTCGGCCACGTAACTGAAGGCGCGCATGTTTTGCAAAGTGTCCATGGGGTGCTCTCTAGGCGAATGGCAAATTGTGACACGAAGTTTCTGCTTTTTTACAGGCGACTAAAGACGCGACCAAGGGATTATCGCGTTAACGGTAACAAAGATTCACAGGATTCCCGGCTTATCGCCAACAGAGCCCACCCCTAGAATTGCGCCCACCTACAGGGGATCTCCCTCATCTCAGGAAATCGCAGCAGTGCCGCGTCGCATCAACAGAGCGCTCAAGACGCTCAGTGTTTTGGCTTTAACCCTGGCAATCAGCGGCTGCATCGGAACCGGCGGCATTGCCCCACAGGGCAAGGCACTGGAGGTTAATTCATTGGCCACCGACGAAGCCATCCAGAACGCCGCCCAGGACGCTCACTGGCCCACCGCCCAATGGTGGCAAGCCTACGGCGACCCACAACTGAACCGCTGGATCGACCTCGCCCTGCAAGGCAGCCCGAGCATGGCCATGGCCGCCGCGCGAGTGCATCAGGCCCGGTCCATGGCTGGCGTTGCCGAGTCCGCCGAGTCGTTGCAGATCAACGGCCAATCCACCCTCAAGCGCCACAACTGGCCCACCGATCAGTTCTACGGCCCCGGCGAGTTGGCCAACACCACCACCTGGGACAATAACGCCGCGCTGGGCTTCAGCTATGCCCTCGACCTGTGGGGTCGCGAAAGCAACGCCACCGAACGCGCCGTGGACATGGCCCACATGAGCGCCGCCGAGGCGCGGCAGGCCCGGCTCGAACTGCAGAACAACATCGTGCGCGCCTATATCGAACTCTCGTTGCATTACGCGCAACGGGACATCGTCGCCGCGACCTTGAAGCAGCAACAGCAAATCCTCGATCTGGCGCAAAAACGTCTGGACGGTGGCATCGGCACGCATTTCGAAGTCAGTCAGGCCGAAACGCCGCTACCGGAAACCCATCGCCAACTCGATGCGCTGGACGAAGAAATCGCCCTCAGCCGCAACCAGCTCGCGGCCTTGGCCGGTAAGGGCCCGGGGGAGGGCGCGCAGTTGCAACGGCCGACGCTGTCGTTGGGCGCGGCGCTGAAGTTGCCGTCGTCGCTGCCGGCGCAATTGCTCGGTCAACGCCCGGACGTGGTTGCCAGTCGCTGGCAAGTGGCGGCCCAGGCGCGAGGCATAGATGTCGCTCACGCCGGTTTCTACCCCAACGTCGATCTGGTCGGCAGCCTCGGCTACATGGCCACCGGCGGCGGGGCGCTGGAGTTCCTCACGGGCAAGAAGCTCAACTACAGCGTGGGACCTGCGATTTCATTGCCGATCTTCGACGGCGGCCGCTTGCGTTCAGAACTGGGCGAGGCCTCGGCCGGTTACGACATCGCCGTGGCCAGGTACAACCAGACCCTGGTCAACGCGCTGAAGAACATCTCCGACCAGTTGATCCGCCGCGAGTCGATGGACAAGCAACAGGCCTTCGCCGCCGAGTCGGTGGCCACGGCGCAGAAGACCTACGACATCGCGATGATTGCGTATCAGCGTGGGCTCACCGATTACCTCAACGTGCTCAATGCGCAGACGTTGCTGTTCAAGCAGCAACAGGTGCAGCAGCAGGTTCAGGCCGCACGCTTGAGTGCTCACGCGGAATTGGTGACTGCTTTGGGCGGAGGCCTCGGCGCTGGCAACGACGTGCCGAATGCCGAGAAAACCCAACCCCCGAAAACCCCGGTTCTTTTGCGTTGAACACAAAACCTGTGGGAGCGAGCCTGCTCGCGATAGCGGTGTGTCAGTCGACATCAATGTTGAATGTGAAATCGTCATCGCGAGCAGGCTCGCTCCCACAGGTTCCGCGACCTGACTGAATTTCAATGAGCAAAATTCCATGACTCCCTTGCCCGCACCTTTGCGCTGGCTGTATTCCCTTGAATGGCGCCGGGGTTTTTTCGACTGGGCGCGTAGCGACGGCGTGACCTGGGTCTACATTTTCAAAGTGCTGTTCGCCGCATTCCTCACGCTGTGGCTGGCCATGCGCCTGGAATTGCCGCAACCGCGCACCGCGATGATTACCGTGTTCATCGTCATGCAACCGCAAAGCGGCCAGGTGTTCGCCAAGAGTTTCTATCGCTTCCTCGGCACGTTGGCCGGGTCGGCGGTGATGGTCGCGCTGATTGCCTTATTTGCGCAGAACACCGAACTGTTCCTCGGCTCGCTGGCGATCTGGGTCGGCCTCTGCACGGCTGGCGCGGCGCGTTATCGCAACTTCCGCGCCTACGGATTTGTGCTCGCCGGTTATACGGCGGCGATGGTTGGACTGCCTGCCCTGGCGCATCCGGACGGCGCATTCATGGCGGCGGTCTGGCGCGTATTGGAAATCTCCCTGGGGATTCTCTGCTCGACGCTGGTCAGCGCCGCGATTCTGCCGCAAACCGCCAGCGCCGCGATGCGCAACGCCTTGTATCAGCGCTTCGGTGTGTTCGCCTTGTTTGTCACCGATGGCTTGCGCGGTCGCAGTCAGCGCGAGGCGTTTGAAGCGAGCAATGTGCGGTTCATTGCCGAGGCGGTGGGCCTTGAAGGGCTGCGCAGCGTCACCGTGTTCGAAGACCCGCACATGCGTCGGCGCAACGGGCGGCTCAGTCGCTTGAACAGCGAATTCATGGGCATCACCACGCGCTTCAATGCCCTGCATCAGTTGCTTGAACGCCTGCGCGGCAGCGGCACCGATCACGTGGTCGCGGCGATCAAAACGGGGTTGCAGGACCTGGCCGAAGTGCTCGACGGTTTCAGCGGTCGCGCCTTGACCAGCCCCGACGCGGCACGCTTGGCCACCGCGTTGTCGACCTATAAGGAAAACTTGCCGGCGCGCGTGCGCAGCCTGCGGGCGACCTTTCAGGAGAGCGGCCCGAGCGACGCCGAGCAGCTGGATTTTCACACGGCCTACGAACTGCTCTATCGCTTCGTCGACGACCTGCACAGTTATGCACAGACCCACGCGTCCCTGGCCGATCACAGCCACGAACGTGAACGTTGGGATGAGCCCTTCACCCCGCAAACCAACTGGCTGGCCTCGGCGGCATCGGGCATTCGCGCAGCGTTCATCCTCGTGGTGCTCGGCAGTTATTGGGTGGCCACCGCATGGCCGAGCGGGGCGACCATGACCCTGATCGCCGCCGCCACCGTCGGCCTTTCTGCGGCGACACCGAACCCCAAGCGCATGGCGTTTCAGATGGCCTGCGGGACGTTGCTCGGGGCGCTGATCGGTTTCGTCGAGATGTTTTTCATCTTCCCCTGGATCGACGGTTTTCCGTTGCTCTGCGTGATGCTCGCGCCAGTGATCGTGCTCGGGTCGTTCTTCACTTCACGGCCGCAATACGCCGGGGTTGGCCTGGGGTTGCTGATCTTCTTCAGCACAGGTTCCGTGCCGGACAACCTCACGGTCTACAACCCTTACGCCTTCATCAACGACTACATCGCCATGATCATGGGCATGCTGGTGTGCGCGGCGGCCGGCGCGATCATTCTGCCGCCCAACAGCCGCTGGTTGTGGCGGCGGCTGGAGCAGGATTTGCGCGGGCAAGTGGTGTACGCCATCAGCGGCAGACTCAAGGGTTTGGCGTCGAGTTTCGAAAGTCGCACCCGCGACCTTTTGCATCAGGCTTACGGTCTGGCAGCGGGACAGCCGCAGGTGCAACGGGACTTGCTGCGCTGGATGTTGGTGGTGCTGGAAGTCGGCCACGCGATTATCGAACTGCGTAAGGAACAAGCGATTCTGCCGGTGCACCCGGCGTATGCCGAATCCCAACCGTGGCGCCAGTCCATCCGGGTGATGGGGCGTTCGCTGGTGCGACTGTTTCTGCAACCGGGCCAGAGCAATCTGGAGCGGGCGCTGGTCGCGGTCGACCACGCGATCGGCCGCGTGCAGGCCACCGACGAACCCTTCGCGCCACACTTCGATACCTCTGCATTGCGCCGGGTGAAGAGCTACCTGCATTTCATCCGTACCTCGTTGCTCGACCCGCAATCGCCTCTGGCCTCATACACCACTGCCAAGCCCCAAGGACTTGAACATGCCTCGTGAAATCGCCTTCCACGGCGTGTACATGCCGACCATGACCCTGATGTTTTTCATTGCGGCGGCGTTGGCCTGGGCCCTTGACCGGTTTTTGTCCGGGTTCGATCTGTACCGTTTCTTCTGGCACCCGGCGCTGTTGCGCCTGAGCCTGTTTACCTGTCTGTTCGGCGCCCTGGCGCTGACTGTTTACCGTTGACTCTCTATCACTGACTCTCTATTTCTGAAGAAGGCCCTGATGAAAAAGCTTTTCAGCCTGCTCGCGACCCTGCTGGTGCTGGCCCTCGCCCTGTGGACCGGCCGGACCCTGTGGGTGCATTACATGAACACCCCCTGGACCCGTGACGGCCGGGTGCGCGCCGACATCATCAACGTCGCCGCCGACGTTACCGGAGAGGTGGTGGAGGTGCCGGTGCGCGACAACCAGTTGGTGAAAAAGGGCGACTTGCTGATGCGCATCGACCCTGAGCACTACCGCATCGCGGTGAAACAGGCACAGAGCCTGGTAGCGTCGCGCAAGGCGACGTGGGAGATGCGCAAGGTCAACGCCCGTCGCCGCGCCGACCTCGACAACCTGGTGATCTCCAGGGAAAACCGTGATGACGCCAGCAATATCGCTGACTCGGCCCTGGCTGATTACCAACATGCCCAGGCACAACTGGACGCCGCCGAACTGAACCTCAAACGCACCGAAGTACGTGCAGCGGTGGACGGCTACGTGACCAACCTCAACGTCCATCGCGGTGACTACGCACGCATCGGCGAAGCGAAAATGGCCGTGGTCGACATGAACTCGTTCTGGGTTTATGGCTTCTTCGAAGAAACCAAACTGCCGCATGTACGCGTGGGCGATAAAGCCGACATGCAATTGATGAGTGGCGAAGTGCTCAAGGGGCATGTGGAAAGCATTTCTCGCGGAATCTACGACCGTGATAACCCGGAAAGCCGCGAGCTGATCGCCGATGTAAATCCGACCTTTAACTGGGTGCGCCTGGCACAGCGAGTGCCGGTGCGGATTCACATTGATGAAGTGCCGGACGGGGTGCTGTTGGCGGCGGGAATTACGTGCACGGTAGTGGTGAAGCAGGACGTTGTGGAGAACTAGGTAGACCGAGTCGCTGCCATCGCAGGCAAACCCACTTCCACAGGTTTTGTGTTTGCTGAGAAGAGGCCTGGTCTGAACCACGGGCTTCTTCGTCGGTAAGGCGTCTTACCGTCGCGCCTGGCTGAGGATGACTTCGGCCTTGTTCACTGCCTCAGCCACGTCCAGTTCTTTGTCACTGAGCAGCGCCATAACCTGCGGATTCTGCAGGACGTCGGCATTGGTGCCGTGCAACTGAGCCTGTCGTGAAATGATCACATACGCGTAAAACTGATTACGGGTGCTGAACTCGGGACGAGCACTCACCGTGGCCAGTGCGTTCTCCATAAAGGCATGGCGATCTTTCTGCGACAATCCCTTGAAGGTGTAGGGGAACTGCATATGGATGTTCGCCGAGTACACCGCAGTGTTTTCCTCTCGCGCTTCCTTGCGCACCTCGTCCTTGCTGATCACGTTCTTGCTCAGTTGCTCGTAACCTTTTTCTCCTTCGCTGAGTTGCTGCGGGTTCATTCGTTGTTTCAGCGAGTCGATCTGTGCCGTGTCGTCGAGGACTCTTGCCCAACTGTAAGCCACGGGCAGATTGGCTTTGTTGGTATGCATACGAATCAGGGTTTGCTGGGCGTCCGGATCGCCATGGCGTGCCGAGCGTTCCAGCCAACGTAAACCGAGGTCGGTGTCCGGCGTCTGTCCGCGCATGCCATAGGCAAAGTTCTGGAACATGCCGAACTCGGCGCACGAGTCATTTCTGACCGCGGAATACGCCATATAGCTGAAGGCTTCTCGGTCGCGCTGGGCGCTGTCCTTGCTCGTGTCCTGTTCCGCGATGCTTGCCAGATAACACAAGGCCCGGTCATGGATGGGCGCGGCCATGATAAGGCAACTGCGGGCTTGCTCGGGCTTCTCGTCGTTGTACAACTGGTAGCCGATGCCGTAGAGCAGATCGCTGTCCATGTAGAGGTTGCAATACTCGTTGGCGACGGCTTGCGGTAACAGCTCCTTGAGGCTGAGCTTGGGCAGGGTGGCGTTCAGCGCCTCGTCTGGCGATGGCGTGCCGCAGCCGACAAGCGCGGTGGCCAATGCCAGCGGCAGCAGGTTTTTGCATCTCAATGGATACTCCTTGATCGCGGTTGAGGCATTACGTCCGTGGCGCAGGCACGTCGTGGGCCAAAGGCTGTTGTTGGCTCTTGCTGAGGAAGACCAGCGCCTCGGCTACGGTGTCCTCCACGCTCATTCTTCTATTGTTCAGCAAGGTGCGCAGCGTCGGATTCTGCCATAGATCCACGGGCGCATCGGTGAGGCCGGCACGTCGGGAAATCAGTACATAGGAGTACAGTTGGCGGTGTTCGGAGAAGTCGTCGGCCTGATGCAAAATGTCCACGACCTTCGACATGAAGGCATGCCGCTCAGCAACGGAAAGGCCTTCGAAGGCCTCTGGATGATGCATGTGAAGATCGGCTGAAAACTTGGCGATATTTTCCTGTCGACCTTGGGCAATTACCACGTCTATCGGGATCATTTTGCCGAGCAGTTCGTTGTAGTGCTGATCGCCTGCGTTGATTTGCGCCGCAGCCATTGTGGCTTTCAATGCGCCAAGCTCTTCGGCATCTCCCTGGACTCTGGCCCAGGCATAAGCGACAGGCAGATTGTTCTGCGCACGATTGAGCTCGACCATGGCTGTCTGGGAATCCTGGTCGGCATCCAGCGCCGCACGTTCCAGCCAATACCGGGACAGCGCCTTGTTGGCAGGCTTGTCGAACGTGCCGACGTTATAGATGTGGTACAGGGCCCATTCTGCGCAGCGTTCATTTTTCGACGCGGCGTAAGCCAGGTAGTTGAAGGCTTCCCGATTGTTTTCGGGGCTTTGTCGCTGGCTTACGTTAACGGCCAGGTAGCAGAAAATTATCGGATAGTCGGGGGCGGCCATGATCATGCAATTTTTTGCTTCCAGTTGTTCCCCAATGTCATCCAGCAAGGTGCCGATGCCGTACAACAACTCCGTGTCCATTCTCTGATTGCAGTACCGGTTGGCGACTGCTTCAGGCAGGGCCTGTTCAATGGTCAACTGCGGCAGTCCGTGATTTAGCGTCTCCTCCGGTGAAGCCCCGCAGCCGACCAACAGGCTGGCCATGATCAATGGCAGTACGTTTAGCGATTTCAATGAAAATTTCCAGACTGCAATGAGGTAACAGCGAGCATGGAACGAGGGAGCAAGCTCCCTCGCCACCGCTGTATCGGTTTACCTGTAGAACTTGTTGACCACCAGCAAGCCATGCTTGATCGTTTCAGCCACCGACAACTCGTCATCTTCCATGAGGGCGACGATCTTCTGGTCATTCGCGATATTTGCGTCAGGTTTTTTCAGCTGTGCGGCGCGATTGATCACGATATAGCTCAGCACGTGGCCACGGCTCTTGGTGAACGGCAGGTCAATGGCTTTGTACATCGACTGCTTCACGTAGTCGTAGCGCTCGGCAGACGACAGGCCTTTGAAGGTGTCCGGATAGTCTTGGTAGATTTCGGCGGAGTAACGGCCGACGTCTTCTTCCCGCGCTTCGGCGTACATGGCTTTTTTGCTGGTGACCTGGCCAGCGAGCTCCGTGTAACGCTTTTCACCGTCGGTGATTTGCGCGGCGGTCATCTTCGTTTTTAGGGTATCGGCAGCTGACGAGCCATCGTCCTTGGCCATGATCTTTGTCCAGGCGTAGGCGGCGACCAGGTTGCCTTGCTCTTCGTACTGCTTGATCAGTTCCTTCTGAGCCTCGGGGTAACCATGCACCGAAGAACGCTCAAGCCAACGGCTGGCCATCGCAGGATCTTGCTTGGCTCCGCTGCTGCCGTATTGGTAGGCCTGATACAGACCGTATTCTGCGCACCAGTCATTCTGCATCGCCGAATAGGCCATGTAATTAAAGGCGTCGCTGTTGCGTTGATCCGGGGTTTTGCTTTCGTCCTGGCCGGCGATCATCGACAGATAGCAGAAGGCGCGAGGGTGTTTCGGCGCGGCCAGTTCCAGGCAGCTTTTGGCGGTGTCCCATTCCTGATCGCCGTATAGTTGAAAACCGAGGCCGAACAGAATGTCGCTGTCCATTTGCGCATTGCACTGTTCATTGCTGGACGGTGACGGCAGCACACTTTGCAAGGTCAGCTTGGGCAGCGTGTCGTTGAGGGAGGGCTCTTTGCTGGTGGTCTGTTCGGAGCCGACGCTGCAGCCGGCCAACAAGGCAACAAAGGCCAGTGGCAGCACGTTGAAAACGTTCAATGGATATTCCCTGATCTGCGATTGAATAAAGGTCGCATGGAACGGGCAGGGGAAGAGCGGGAAGGCAAAGCAATCCGTGCTTCAATTTTAATGCCAGCGATTCCATGCTGCTTGAGTCGGCGTAAACGCGTCGACTTGTCTCAAGTGCGCGCATTCTACTGAAAGCACCCGGACATACAAACCTGTGTGGATGCGGCACCGGCGGTGTGATCGAATTGTTGTTGTGATGTCCAGTCGCTATATTGCCGCCCCTTCAAAACCCGCAAGGAGCGCGTGGATGAAGTACATAGCAGGTTTGTTCTTCGGTCGGATGCTGCTGAGCACGGCCGGTGCCGTTTACAAGGGTACGATTTCTTTGATCTCAGAATCAGGGGAGTCAAGGCACACGCTGAAGTCGTGAGTACATCAAACTCTCGAATTATCGGCGTGCAGAGCGGTCACAGCTATACCTACGTCAGAAAAGTTGCCTTTGTCACGGCCTACGGCACACCGGTCATTCATGAGTTCAGAGACGAGTTTTCCGGCGTTGAGGCTGGGGACAAGGTGACCGTATTCCACAATCCGGCCGATCCTCGTGAAGTGATACCCGGCACTTTTTCACTCTGGGCCTGAGCCTCGCCATGGGCGCCATGGCACTGCTCAGTCTGATGATGATCGTGACGGTCTGGCGCGATTAGACCGGTTTGCCACGCTCAGAGTTGGCGATTCAAACCGAAGCGCTTCATCAAGGTCGACTCCAGCAAGCCCTTGGGCAGCAACGTTGTCAACAGCGGCAATGCCCAACTGCCATTGCCAATGCGGATCAGCCGTGGCGGTTTGCTCTGTTGCACTGCTTTGAGCAGCTCAGCGGCAAACTCCCCGGCCGGCGTCGGTTTGTCCTGTGAGGCCTTGGCCCGCGCACGAATACCTTCGCGTAGCGCAAACCACGGCGATTGCTCGGTGATCAACTGCTCCACCTCATGCCCGGCATTCTTGGCGAAGCTGGACTCGATCGCGCCTGGCTGCACTTCCATCACATGGATACCGAACGGCGCCAGCTCCATGCGCAATGCATCGCTCAAGGCATGGACAGCGGCTTTCGAGGCGCAATACGCGCCGGCAAACGGTGTGACCAACACCCCGGAAACGCTGCCGATGTTTACCACGATCCCTTTGGCCCGACGCAACACCGGGAACAGCGCGCGGGTCACGCCAACAATCGCGAACACATTGGTTTCGAATTGGCGCTGCATCGCCGGCACACCACCGTCGAGCAGCGGCCCCATGGCGCCATAGCCGGCATTGTTGATCAGCACATCGAGGCCGCCGTGTTGCTGATTGATCCGCTCGCTCAGCTGTTCAAGTGCCGGGCCGTCGTTGACGTCCAGTTGTACGGCCGTGAAACCGGCGGCGGTTAACGCGGCCACATCTTCAGCCTTGCGGGCGCTGGCCCAGACTTCGTATCCGGCCCCTTTGAACACATCGGCGAGGGCGCGGCCAATGCCGCTGGAACAACCGGTAATCAACGCAACGGGCATGGCGCGGTCCTTGTGCAAGAGAAGAGGGGGAATCAGTCGGAGAAACTACCCTGCAAACGCTCGGCGCGAAACTCCAGGGTTTGCGGACGGTAACCAGGGCGCAGGGGCGGCATCGGCAAGCAGTCTTCCCAAGTGCCGCCGGCCTGCAATTCGCCGGGGCCGCGATAACGCGGTGCGGCGTATTGATTGTCGGCCAGGTTCACCGTATCGCCCGGCGCATACGCCGCGATGCGCCAGCGTAACTCGGTCAGCGGCACGTCGTTGCCGTTGTTCATTTTCAGCTGCAACGGCCGATCCGCCGGGCAGTGTTCGGGCGCGTAGGTGATGCGCAGCTCAAGACGTGCCAGTTGCTTGACCTCGCGGTTGTCCATCCAGAACACCCACGTCGCCACCAGGCCCAATCCGACAGCGGCGGCCATGGAAACCGGCACGGCCTTGGCCGGGTAGCGCAGCAGCAGGATCAGCCAGGTGATGACCAGCAGGACGCCGATGAACATGTTTGAACGCTCCTTTAACTCATGACCACCATCCTACCGAAGGGGCACGGGAATGGACATTCGGCGAGCAAGGGATTGCACCGCTGGCCTGCACTGTAATTTCTGACAGTAGCCAGCCCTGCGCTCGAAGCGTTAGAAGACATTGGCCAACAGGGCAGTTATTCGATGGGCGGTAACAATGGGAATGCACCACAAGACACCCACGCTGACGGTCGTCGATCCGCGTGGTTTATCAATTCGTTCGGTTGATTATTGGCGGGCCGTCGACAACCTGCCCACCGAGGCCCGCATCAGCCGCACTGTTCACGATGGCGCAGGGCGGGCGGTGAAACAGTGGGATCCGCGATTGTGGGCGCTGCAGGTGGGCGATCCCCTGGCACCGGCCAATCTGACCACGGTGTACTCGCTGTCCGGGAACGCGCTGCGCACGGACAGCGTCGACGCCGGAACGCAGATCAACCTGTATGGCTTGGCCGACGAAGTGTTGTTGGGCCGGGACAGCCGCGAAACCTGTCGCGAGGTTGAATATGACGATTTACTGAGGCCAGTGGCAGTGTTCGAGCAGGGCGCTGCGCAGCCGCGTCGCTGTGTCGAACGTTTTGAGTATGGTTGTCCTGGCCAGGGTAATCAGGACCATAACCAATACGGCCAACTGATTCGCCACGATGACCCGGCGGGCAGTGTGCTGTTCGACGCGTTTGCGATCAGCGGCCAATGTGTCGAAAACACTCGGCACTTCACTCTCGATCCGGTCACCCCCGACTGGCCGGAACTGATCAATGATCGCCAACGGCTGCTCGAACCCGGTTTGGGCGCGACATCCGCATGGCGGTTCGGCCCACTGGGTGATGGGTTGGAGCGGACCGATGCCAAGGGCAATCGTCAGGTCTTCAGTCTGACCCTTGATGGTCTGTTGCGTGAAACTCGTCTGCGACTCCATGGACTGACCGCCTGGCAAGTGCTGGTCAGCGATATCCAGTACAGCGCGCAGGGGCAGGTCGAGCACGAAACAACGGGCAACGCAGTGCAAACGACCCTCGTTTACCGTCCCGAAGATGGTCTGTTGATGGAACGTCGGGTACAGGATGCCGGCACCCGAATGTTGCAGCATCTGATCTACGACTATGACCCGATGGGCAATGTGTTGAGCATCGAGGATCAGGCGTTGCCCATCCGCTACTTCGCCAACCAGCGTATCGACCCGATCAATCGCTTCAGCTACGACAGCCTGTACCAGCTGATCGAGGCCTCTGGCTGGGAGGCGGGCGGTCCCAATCAAGGGCCCGAGTCGGTCCGCCGCACCGACCCGGCGGCTGTCGGCAACTACCGCCAGACCTACCGCTATGACGCAGGCGGCAATCTGTTGAAACTGACCCACGTCGGCGCGCAAGACCACGGGCGCGATTTGAAAGCCGCCCGCTACAGCAACCGCTGCCTGCCATATCGTAACGGCGTGCCACCGACTGAAGACGAAATCGCCGCCGCGTTCGACGCCAAGGGCAATTTGCTGGAGCTGGACCAGAGGCGCTTTCTGACGTGGGATCTGCGCAACCAGCTGCAATCGGTCAGCCCGGTGGAACGTGCTTCCGGGCGCAATGACAGGGAGTCGTATCTCTACGATGGCGGCGGCCAGCGCATACGTAAAATCCGCTCGTTGCAGACCAACGCCCGGACTGTGGTCGCTGACGTGCGTTACTTGCCGGGGCTGGAGTGGCGCACCGATAACGGTACCGGCGAGGTGCTGCAGGTGATCACCGCCCAGGCCGGACTCAACAGCGTGCGGGTGTTGCACTGGGAGAGCACTCCGCCTTCGGGAACAAACGACCAGTATCGATATGGCTTCACCGATCATTTGGGTTCGATCAGCCTGGAGTTGGCCGCTGATGCACGGATCATCAGCCGGGAAACCTTTTACCCGTTCGGCGAGACGGCCTGCCTGGCCGGGGATGATGTGATCGAGGTCAGTTACAAAACCGTTCGTTACTCGGGCAAGGAGCGGGATGCAACGGGGCTTTATTACTATGGATATCGCTATTACATCCCGTGGTTGCAGCGGTGGTTGAAGCCGGATCCGGCAGGAACGGTTGATGGTTTGAACCTGTATCGGATGGTTCGAAACAACCCGGTAGGCCTGGTTGATGAAAACGGGCTTAATCCCGACAAGGCAAAGGGCAGTTTGGTTTCAAGCATGACAGGACTTTCTGATGGAGCCTATGCATCCGGGGCTCCGGCACCTGCACGTCCCCCGATCCCGCTGAGGCCGGGAGCACTTCCGTCTGCGCCTCCCCGCCCACCCGTGCCCACGCGATCCAGCCCGGTTCAGATGAATGTAGCTGCGCCAGCGAAAAAGGAAGCTCCCCAACGACCACCGGCGCCAATTGCGTTGCCCACGGCGTCTCCGTCTACGGGGGCGCTCCCTTCATACGCGACCGATTCAATGGTTGTCGGCTCGCATTCATTGTCGATTGGCCCACGAGGGGGGGGTGTGGCCATGAGGGGGGACAATCGTGACCCCGACCAGATCCGTACCGCGGGTGGTTTTTTCCCCAGGGATAACAGAGGGTCAAAAATCAAAGAGGAGTTCAGGCAGGCCGCTGTGACCAAAGGGATCAACACCCTGGCCCAGGAGCACGTTAGAAGCCCCGTTGCGGGTTACGTGTCCACCGGCATGGATGAAGACTCAGGAGGGTACGGTGACACAAGAGCTTTCCTGTACCGGATGGAAATTCCGGGTTTGAAAGAGCGAGCCATCAATGATCAAACGCTGGGGCTCGGGTCACCTTTCAAATTCATTCCCAAAGGAAAGTTGGGTACCAGAGTGTTGATGAGTGGCGACACACTGGATCAGTCCGAGTTCGTTGCAATGATTCCCCCCATGACTGTGGAAATGACCTTCATTACTCCGATTCCGAGCGCTCACATCGTCGCTTACAGGCCCGCGAAGAGCAATCAATGGATACCTTTTTAATCATGGTGACCCTGATGTAAAAAGCCCCCGCCCAACCCCCTGCGGATAGGGACGCAGCGGGCTGGACGGGGGCTTTTTGTTTTACCGGTCAATCACTGCGCGATGGTTTTCACCGATACGCCGCGTTCGATCGGGGTGGAACGACCGTAGATATCTTCGAACCGCTCGATATCGTCTTCGCCCAGGTAGCTACCCGATTGCACTTCGATGATCTCGAGTGGAATCTTGCCCGGGTTGCGCAGACGGTGGACCGAGGCGATCGGGATGTAGGTCGACTGGTTTTCAGTCAGCAGGAACACGTTTTCGTCGCAGGTCACTTCGGCGGTACCGCTGACCACGATCCAGTGTTCGGCGCGGTGGTGGTGCATCTGCAGCGACAGGCACGCGCCCGGCTTGACCGAGATACGCTTGACCTGGAAGCGGCCGCCCATGTCCACCGAGTCGTAGGAGCCCCACGGACGATAGACTTCGCAGTGGGTCTGGGTTTCGCTGCGGCCCTGCTCGTTGAGGGTGTTGACCATCTGCTTCACGCCTTGGACCTTGTCCTTGTGGACAATCATCATGGCGTCCTTGGTTTCGACGACCACGATGTTTTCCAGGCCGATCACCGACACCAGTTTGCCGTTGCCGTGGATCATGCAGTTCTTGCTGTCCTGGATGACCACGTCGCCTTTGGTGACGTTACCGTTGGCGTCTTTTTCATTGACTTCCCACAGCGACGACCAGCAACCGACATCGCTCCAGCCTGCGGTCAGCGGCACCACGCAGGCGCGCTGGGTTTTTTCCATCACCGAGTAGTCGATGGAATTGTCCGGGCAGCAAGCGAAGGTGGCGGGGTCGATGTCGACGGTGTCGGCGTCTTGTGCACTACGTTCCAGTGTCAGTACGCAGGTGTCGTAGATGTCCGGATCGTGTTTTTTCAGCTCTTCGAGGAAACGGCTGGCGCGGAACAGGAACATGCCGCTGTTCCAGAAGTAACCACCGGACTGGACGAATTCGGTGGCGCGTTTCACGTCGGGTTTTTCGACGAAGTGCGAGACACGGCTGACGCCTTCCGGCAGCAGGGCATCGTTGGTGGATTTGATGTAGCCGTAACCGGTTTCCGGTTTGGTCGCCGGCACGCCGAACAGCACCATCTCGCCACGCTCGGCCGCCACGGTGGCCAGGGCCAGGGCGCGTTGCAGGGCTTTCTGGTCTTCCAGCACGTGGTCGGCCGGCAGCACCAGCATCAGCTCGTCGCGACCTTCATTGACCAGCATCATCGCGGTCAGGGCCACGGCTGGTGCGGTGTTACGGCCGAAGGGTTCCATCAGCACGCGCTGCACGTCCAGGTTGCGGGCGCCCAGCTGCTCGTTGACGATGAAGCGATGGTCCTTGTTGCAGACCACGATCGGGGTGTCCATGCCTTCGAACACCAGGCGTTCCAGGGTTTGCTGGAACAGCGTTTGTTCGCCGGTCAGGGCGAGGAATTGCTTGGGGAATTGCTTGCGCGAAAGCGGCCAAAGACGTGAGCCGCTACCACCTGACAAGATCACCGGAATCATGTTGTTACTCCTTTAAAATCGATTGGTTAGAGCCACGAACGTTCTGTCGTTTCACTCTTGTTCTTGTTCCGTGTCCGAATTGACGCCTGGGTCTCCTGTGGGAGCTGGCTTGCCTGCGATGGCATCACCTCGGAGTATCTGTTGCACCGAGTTGTCTGCATCGCGGGCAAGCCCGCTCCCACAGGGATATGGGTCAATCCGGCAAATGTGTTAGCGCGTCGACACCGGGCGTTTGACCCAGACTGGCGACAGGCTGCTGCCGTTGCCGGTGACGTACAGCACCGCGGCTTCACCACGCTCCAGGGCAACCGGTTTCACGTCGCCGACTTTGGTGGCGCCGTCGTACAGTGCCAGGCTGACTTTCACCGGGTTGATTTCACGCTCGCCACGGCCCTTGGCCGCCACGGACGGAATGACTTCGGTCTTGCCGTCGGCGGTTTTCAGGGTCAGGGCCTTGTCGCTCAGGTTCTGCACGCGTACCAGGGATTTCTGCTTGTTCTTGAACGGTGGCTCTTCGATCAGTTGCGGCGCGCCGCTGGCGTTGTTGACCAGGGTGTAATAGTGATCGCCGGCCAGTTTCACCGGCAGGGTCTGGCTGCCGACCTTGGCGCTGTAGTCGCCGCCCGGCATGAAGCTGAAGTCGGTGCTGGACAGCGGCGCGACTTCGTTCAGGTTGGTGGTACCGACGGTGGCGCTGACTTCAGCATTGCCGGCATTGTAGACCCGCACGAAGCTCGAGCCTTTTGGTGCGGTCGGGCCGTAGAGGGCGGCGTCGCCACCGGCGAACGCCTGCATCGACAGCACGCTCATGCCGGCGACGAGGGCGAAGGTCTTGGCGAGACGGCGAGGAGTAGTAGTGAAAGTCATGGTAGTACCTCTCTCTTTCAGTTTTGCGCCCGGTCGGGCGTCTCGGATTTAGTGTTTGCAGCTACGTTTTGTTGGCGTGCGCCGGCTTGTTTAAGCTCTGCGACCCACTGTGGGTCGGCGTCACCGATTTCGTTGTTCACAGGCAGATATCGTTCAGGAAACTCCCAGATCAGCACTTGTGGCGGGCTGTTCTTGAAGGCATCGCTTTTCAGGTAGCTGAGCATCGGCAGAATCGGACCGTGGCCGTCTTCGGCGTAGCTGACCACGTCGCTGTGCAACGCTTCTTTCAGCGCGCCGACGAAGTTCCAGTTCGGGTTGGCGCTGTAGCTGGTGCCGATCAGGGCCACCGGCACTTCAGTGTTGGCGAACAGGGCGTCATCACCGGCGGGCTGGTCCTGGGCCGCCACGGTGTTGCGCTTTTGCAAAGGTTCTGGCGCCGGCATCAGGTTTTCGAACAGCGGGTCCAGCGGCAGGAACAACCTCAGGTCACCCTTGTGCGTCACCTTCTCCGCAGGCTCGGTGATGAAGTTTTGCGGTTCGCCGCTGAGCGGAGCTTTGTCGGCAATGGTTTTGGCCAGGGTCTGGGCAGCGATTTGCGCGCCTTCCGGGGTCCAGTGGGTGTCGGTACGCAGGAACACTTGCTGACCGCCTTGCTTGGCCTTTTGCAGCGGGCCGAGCAGGTCAGGGGCGAGGATCTTGTCGGCTGCCACACGAGCGTGGAAGTCCTGGTACAAATTGGCGTGGATACTCGCCGGCTTCACTTCACCCAGGTGTTCCGGGTACAGACGCGTCTTGGCCGGGACAATGGCCATCACCAGTTGCACGCCTTTCTCTTTCAGTTCCTGGCGCACGCCTTCGACCAGCGCGTAGTTGCCTTGCAGGTTCAACTCTTCGTTGACGATCGGGTGAAACTCTTCATCGCTGTAGAGCCACTGATCGCGACCGAGCACCACGCCCGGACGACCTTCGTTGAACAGTTTGAAGTCCAGCGCGGCCCAAAGGTTGGTGCCCAGGCGCTTGATCGGGAACTCGTCGTCGTAGTGCGTCTCGACGGCTTTGGTCCAACGCCCGTTGAGCACGGTGGCATCGGCGTTGGTACTGAAGCCGAAGAAGCTGCGTACCGACCACACGCCCAAGGCCAGCAAGGTCACCAGGAACAGGGCGATGTAGAAGATGCGTAATGAGCGGGTCATGGTCAGATCCCTCAGAACTGGAAGTAAAGGAACGGCGAGAAGCTTTGCGCCGAGAGTTTGAGAATCGAGGCGATGAACAGCAGCAGCACCAGCGTGCGCATCACATAACGCGGCCAGTCCGCGACCCAGTAGGCCGGTTGCACAGTCGCTTCAACGCCGACGGTGTAACCCGGTTCGTGGATGCTGGCCGGGTTGTCACCCGGTACGGCTTTGATCATTCCAGGCGTCGCTGCGGCAGGGCCATCGGCCTCGACGTTTACGGCAGGCCTGGTCTTGACCGGTGGCCGGTTGGTGTAGAAATCACGGATGCCGAAGAACGCCAGGGTGACGTAGGCCACCACCAGGGTCGCCACTTGCAGACCGGTGAGGCTGGCCTGGTTGAGTTCCGACAGCGACCATTCGCCGAAGCTGAACATCGCGCCGTACATGCGACCGGCGACGTGCAGGTTTTCCGAGCGGAAGATCACCCAGCCCATGACGACAAGCAGGGAGGTCAGGGCCCAACGGATCGGGTTGATGCTGCGCGGCGAGGTGTTCAGGCCGAGGGCTTTTTCGATCGCCAGCCACATGCCGTGCCAGGCGCCCCAGACGATGTAGGTGATGTTCGCGCCGTGCCACAGACCGCCAAGCAGCATGGTCAGGAACAGGTTGCGATAGGTCATCAGCGTGCCTTTACGGTTACCGCCGAGGGTGATGTACAGATAGTCACGCAACCAGGTCGACAGGCTGATGTGCCAGCGACGCCAGAACTCGGTAATCGACTGGCTGATGTACGGCTGTTTGAAGTTTTCCATGAAGCGGAAACCCATCATCAAGCCCAGACCAATCGCCATGTCGCTGTAGCCGGAGAAGTCGAAGTACAGCTGCGCGGTGTAGGCCAGGGCGCCGAGCCAGGCGTCGCCCGTGGTCGGGTTCTGCAAGGCGAAGCAATGGTCGGCCACCACCGCCAGGGTGTCGGCGATGAAGACCTTCTTGATGAAGCCCTGCATGAACCGCGTGGCACCTTCGGAGAACTTGTCGAGGGTGTGGGTGCGGTTGTTGAACTGGTCGGCCAGGTCACGGAAACGCAACACGGGGCCCGCGATCAGGTGCGGGAAGATCGCCACGAATGCGGCAAAGTCGATCAGGTTGCGGGTCGCCGGGGTATCACCACGGTAGACGTCGATGATGTAGCTGATGGACTCGAAGATGTAGAACGAGATCCCGATCGGCAACAGCACATGGGTCAGAATGAACGGCGAAAGACCGACCGAGGTCATCATCGCGTTGATGCTGTCCACGCCGAAGTTGGCGTACTTGAAGTAGCCGAGGATGCACAGGTCGACGCCCACGCCCAGGAGCAACCAGCGTTGGGCCGGTTTGGTCCGAACGCCTGCCGCACCGACTTTCAGGCCGATCCAGTAGTTCCACAGCGTGACGGCTGCGAACAGCGCAAGGAAGTCCACACGCCACCAGGCGTAGAACACGTAGCTGGCGATCAGCAG
This sequence comes from Pseudomonas sp. B21-015, assembly GCF_024749285.1. Taxonomy (NCBI): domain Bacteria; kingdom Pseudomonadati; phylum Pseudomonadota; class Gammaproteobacteria; order Pseudomonadales; family Pseudomonadaceae; genus Pseudomonas; species Pseudomonas sp. B21-015. The sequence continues at coordinate 5,417,697 of NZ_CP087196.1, read as the reverse complement.
CAGCAGGTTGCGATAGCGTTGCCCGCTCAAGTAGTACAAGCCGAGAAAGATCGGCAAGAACAGAAACAGGAACACGTTGGATGAAAATACCATCCCGATCTCTCCATGTTTAACCAACAGTCAAGGGCCAACGGCCCCCCCAAACCCCCCACGAAAATCTGGAGAGTTACGATCGTTCCCACGCTCTGCGTGGGAATGCCTCACTGGACGCTCTGCGTCCGCTTCGGCATGTGACGCGGAGCGTCACGGGCTGCATTCCCACGCGGAGCGTGGGAACGATCAACCCTAAGAGCCTTTGTTGGCTTTTGCGCTGGCCGGGTCGTAGACCTTGGTCAAATCCCCACCGAGGCGGAAGGTCTTGAACGGCTGCATTTTGTGTTTCTGCGCCAGCACATCCGGCGTGCAGGTGTAGAGCGAGCAGAACGGCTCGAGCCAGGCAAATTTCGAGTCGACCTTGAGGTCGGTCATGTCCTGGTCCTTGCCGTTCTTCTTCTCGAATTCATCCGGGTCTTTCACCCCTGCGAGCACGCGATCGCCCAGGCGTTTCAAGGCCCCGTTGTTTTCCTGGCGCAAATCCACACCGTTGACCTGAGCGAAACTGGCGATCATCGCCAGCGGCGGCAGGGCATAGTTGTGATAGGCGAGGGCGCGTTGCTGACGCTTGAGTTCGTTGGGCAGGAAGCCTTGGGCGTCGACCTGATTGGCGCCGACCTTGTATTCCTTGACGGCCCAATCGAACAGGTCGCGGCGGTTGGTGGCGACCGACGTGGCCATCACCGACCAGGCGGCCCAGTACGAGTGGTTGTTGGTTTGTTCGAGCGGGAGGTTGTCCCAATCGCTGACCACCTGATCGGCCATTTTGCTGAACCAGGCTTCAATCACCTGCGCTTCTTCCTGGTGGGTGGCCAGTGGATGCGAGTCAGAGAATTTCAGGCGGACGTAGGACGAAGCCATGCTGCCCAAGGCCCATTTGCGCATGGACTTGCCGGTGTGGTTGAAGTCCTTGGACATCAACGCATCCGCCCGAGCCCAAGTAGCCAGCCAGTTGAGCGTGCACTCCAGCTGTTCCGGGCGACCGTCACGCATGAACTGCATCACCCGCTTGCTGGTGCCGCGCTCGATCTTGGTGATGTCGGCGGTGGTCTCGCGGAAGGCTTTTTCCGATGCCTCGTTCAGGGTCGAACGGGCCTTGTCGGAACCTTCGTATTTGCTACGAAATTGCAGGGCGCCAGTGTAGGGCGTCGGCATCGCGTCGCAGCCTTCGCTCTTGTCGCCGGCTTTGACTTTTTCAATCGGCGCGAAGTAACCCTGTGGCGGGCGCAGTGGCGCGGCGGCCTGGGTGGCGCCGGCGAACATCGCCAGCGTCAGCAGGGACGGCGCGAGTAACTTTTTCAGCGTTCGGGTTTGCATGCAGTTCATAAGAGGTAGCCTCATTGCCCGGCTTGAGCGGTACGCTGCTCGGCGCCGGAGAACACGTTGCGTTTGCAGATTTTCGCTTCGACTTTCTGCGGCGCGGTACCTGCTTTTTCAGGCCCCTGGACTTCGACGGCCAGCAGATTCTGCGAGGCCCAGTCTTCGTCCGTGCGCAACTCGAAGGCGAAACGCCCGTCGGTATCGGAGGTTTCCGGTTTGTCGATCTTGATGTCCTCGTGGCGCCCATTCATGTACCAGAGGGTGGCTTGCAAGGTTTTCACCGAGGTGTCGGCGAAGCGGATATCGACCTGGTGGCTGCTGTTGCGCAGGTCCAGGTTCTTGCTGTTGACCATCAATTCGTTTTTGCCCGGCTTCAGCGTGGCGCTGGCGCTCATCTGTGCGTCTTTGCCTTCGCAACCGTTGTCCAGCAGCGCCATCATCTGGCGGTAGATGGTTTCCTGGTCGAGGCGATAAAGCGGCGAGAATTCCCAGATGAGAATCTTCGGTGGTTTGGTCTGGAACTCTTCGCTGCCCAGGTACTGCAGCATCGATCCTTCCAGGCCGCCGCCGGGGAACGCTACGTTGAGGATGTCGGCGCCGATGGCCTCTTCGAGGAAACCGGCGAAGTTGTAGTTCTTGCCGCTGTGACTGGTGCCGACCAGGGTGATTTCCGGATTGCCGGAATCACTGAACAGATCGCCATCCGCCGCTTCGCCCTTGGGCTCGGTGGTGAACTGATCCATGTACTGGATCGCGTAGCTGGTGCCACAGAGTTGACCCGCCATGTTGTGTAACGTTCCGGTCTTGCCCATGCGACCCGACTTATGGGTCTCGAATTCACGCTTGGGAACGTCGGCGAAGGCCGGCAATTGCTTGACCTTCTCGGCGACGATTTTAGCCGTGCGCTGGGCGCCATACGGCGTCCAGTGCTGGTCGCCGCGGAAGTAGAAATCGTGGGCTGGCAGGGTGTCGGGCAGCGATTCGTTGGTCAGCGGCGACAGGTCCGGGACCACGTAGCCCATCTGCGCGAAACGCCCGAGCATGCTCTTGTAGTTGGTCAGTGCCTTGTCAAAATCGTATCTGGCTTTTTCTTCCGGGTTCAGCTTGTTGCGGTTCACCAGGCCACGGGTCGGCTGGTAAACGATGACCAGCTCCACACCTCTGCTCTTGAACGCTTCGTGCAGTTGTTTCAGGCGTTTGTAGCCGGCGGGCGTGGTGTCGAACTCGGTGCGCAAGTCTTCTTGCGTACGGAATAGCCAGTCGCCTTGCGCCTGCACCAGCGTGGTGAAGTTCTGCTGATAGCGGGTGGTGTAGTTCTTCGGGTCGTGGGCTGCCGGGCACAGGCTGCAGCACGGCTCGGCGTTGAAGCTCGGTGCTTTGGCGTCTTCGGCACGCACGCCAGTGCTGGCCGCGAGAATGCCCGCGGTCAGGGCCGACAGGCTGAGTAATTTGATCAAGTGTGGGTGCATAAAATTATCCTCAGTCCCGCATTTCGGTCTGGCGTTCGACAGGGTCGATCAGCACGGCTTTCTGCTGGCGCACCAGCAGGTCGAGAATTTCATCCTGGCGCTCGCCGAGAATCCCGGAGAAGCTGATGCCGCTGGATTTGGTCGGCGCGAGCATCGACACGCGATACAACTCCACGCTCAGCGGCGAGTCGATCGACAGCGGTCCGCTGCCATTGGCGGCCAGTTCACCGCCGACCACGATCAGCGACACCTCGGCGTCGAACGGGTCGAGCTTGATGTCCCGGTCGGTGTCGGTCAGGTCTTTGATGTGCCCGTAGACACCGGTCAGGCCGTTGGCCATCGAGACGTTTTCGTACAGGCGAATGTTCACGCTGTTACGAATACGGATGCCGTGGCGTCGGTTGCTGATCACCTTGTTGCCCCACAACAGATTGTCGGCACTCTCGTAGAGGGTGATGCCGTCGGTGTGGTTCTTGTAGATCTCGTTGTAGGCGATCAGGTTGTTCACACTGTTACGGTCGATCACCAGGCCCGACAGCTTGTTGTCGTAGCTGCGGTTGTTGAAGATGAAGCTGTCGTTGACCTCACGGGAAATAATGATCCCGTGCTTCTTCTTGGTCCCGAACACCGTGTTGTCGGCGATGATCAGACCGTGGGAACGGTCATGGGGGTCGATGCCGTAGACGATGTTGTCTTTGTAGGTGTTGCCCTTGACCACGAAGTCGCGGGTTTCATAGCAGTAGAAGCCGTACCACATGTCCGAGAACTCGGAGCCGACGATCCAGCCGGTCGGTTCAGGGCGCTTGAGCACCTTGGCCATGTTCGGCGTGTATTGGGAAATACTCACGCCGTAGGACTTACTGTTGGCGTAACCGAAACTGGCGATCTTGCTGTTGGCGATGTAGGTCTCGGTGCCACCCCAGGACAGCAGGAATGGACGGAATTCCTTGGGCGACTTGAAGGCCGCCGGGCCGTTTGCCTTCTCGCTCCAGCCAGTGATTTTGGTATCACGCACGAACAACTGGCCGTCGTTGACCAGGAACGAACCGGCCTCTTGGGACAGGCGCAATTCCTGGGTCTGCTTGTCGATTTCCAGAATGCCCTTGTTACCCACCACGATCGGCAACTTCGCCAGGAACACGCCCGGCGAGGTTTCGCTGAAGTACTGCTTGGGCAGCTTCTTCGCCAAGTCCTTGAGGTTCATGTAGCCGTCGTCGACAAAGATCGCCTGCGGGATGCCATGCTGACGCACCACCCACTCGGCCATCTTGTTGTCGCCGCCGATGAAGTCCTTCAGGGCGTCTTCCTGCATCATCCGGCGCACGCTGATCTTGCCGGGTTTGGTGCGCACGATTTTCGCGGCGATGGCTTCGGCGGTGTAGCCAGAGGTGTCCGGCAGTTCTGGCTTGGCCAGGTCCAGCGGCGCGGTTGGCGCGCTGCTGACGGTGTAGGTCTTGGCCTGTTGCAGTCCCTTGGCCATGGTCGCCGATTTGCTCTGCTGTTCAGGCTGGTGCACAGACTTGGCCGGTTCAACGGTGGCGAAGGCCGCCGTGCTGGCCAGCAGCAGCGCGCCGGCCAGCAGGCTGATCGAGCCTTTCTTGGCACTGTTCATGTCGGGCACTCCCTTCGCGGTTTGCATCAGAAGCGCCAGACCACGTCGACAAACGCGCGGTGCATGTACGAGTCGACGCCTTTGCCATACGCGTCACCGGGCTTGAACACACCGCCACGCACACGCACCAGGGCCGAAGGCTCATCGATTGATTGGCTCAAGGAGGCGGGCAGCAGGCCCTGCTTGAAGTACTTGGTGACGACCACGTCCATTTCCTGACCGAGGTCCTTGTTGCCATCTTCCAGCGGCAGGGAGGTGCTGGAGAGGATCGCGCCGGTCACGTCGTCGGTGTTGTTTTCGACGGCGTTGATGCCGTTGCTGCCCACCGGCTTGTTGCCGTCCACGCGCCAGAACTTGTGGTAGATCAGGCTGGCGTCGTATTCGTCGTTGAGCATCCACGAGCCGAACAGGGTAGCGGTCTGCATGTTGTTCATTTCGCCACGGAAGGCTTCGCCGAAACGGTGAACCCGCGAGCGCGTACCGGTGTAGTTCGAACGGTTGCTTTCCAGGCCGGTCTGTTCGTACTCGGCGCTGGCGCGGGCATAGGCTGCGCCGACTTGCCACTGCGGATCGAGGCGCAGACGCACACCCACGTCGGTGGCCCAGCCGTTCAGGTCTTCGCCACGCTTGGCTTCTGCCGGGCGGGTGCCGTCGGCATTCAACGGGTTGACCGTGTCACGGTCGCCGCTCATGCCGGTGATGCTGCCCCAGTAGTTGACGGTGTTGGTGTTGCGCCAGTTGTAGGCATCGCTGTCGGCGGTAAGGCCGAGCCAGCTGATGTCGCCGTTTTGTTTCTTGTCCAGAGAATCGCCGGCAACGCCCGGCTCCGGATAGTCGAGCTTGCCGTCATCGTGGGTGTGATGACCGCGAATGCCGACCCAGTTACCCGGCGACCATTGGGCGGCGACGTCGCCGAAAACGTGCAGGCGATCCTTGTCCTTGGGTGCCAGTTCTTTCAGGTCGGTGCGGTATTCGCTGAAGCGTTCGGCGACGCCGACGTTGGCGCGCAACAGGGTGGTGTCGAAGGTCCAGTTCAGGGCTTCGATGTTGGTGTCGCGCCATTGGCCGTCGTCGTTGCGCAGGCGTTGGCGACCGAGCTTGAGGATCTCGCCAGGGTAGGGTGTGAGGCCGCTGTAGCCGACCCAGAACTCGCGCATTGCCAGGTAGTTCTTCTTGGTTTTGCGATCACCGTTGTCGGTGGTCTGGGTACCGCTGTTGTCGGACTGTTGCAGGGTGTCCGTTTCGATGATATCGGTGGATGTCACGGCCTGGCCCATGGCGTAGGCGCTCCACGCGCCGCTCTCGCCGTATACCCACGGACGCAGGTCGAGGCCGACGCCGTTTACGTCACCGCCACTGGCAGTACCCAGGTCACGGTCGTCTTCGGACTGGCCGGTAACTTTGACTTCGAGGCCGAAATTCTTGTCTTCGGTCAGGGCCGCCAGGGTCGGGCACGACCACAGCAGGGCGAATGTCAGGCCAATACCGGCCTGCACGAATGGATTGAGCTTCATAGGGATTCCTCGCCGTCTTCTTCTTGCAGGGCGTGCAGTTCCAGCGTGTCCGGACTCACGGTGCTACGAATGGCTTGCTCTTGTTTGAGCAGGCGTTGGGCCTCGGCCAGCCGGTCAGGCGGCAGTTGCGCTTCGATTGTTTGCGCAAGCTCAGTGGCTTGCGGAGTGCCTTGAGCCTTGGCCAATTGGCTGAAGACGTAAGCGTTGACCGGGTCGGGCCGGGTGCCCTTGCCTTGGGAGAACAGTTGGGCGATGGCGAAATCGGCGCTGTTCTGGCCGTTGCGCGCAGCGGTCAGCAGGTGATCCAGGGCTTTCTGCGGATAGACCTTGCCCAGGTAACCACGGCGGTAAATCTGGCCGAGGTAGTAATCGGCGGCGACTTCCTTGCCGACGGCTTTCTGGAAGTGCTCTTCGGCGACCTTGGCGTCGGCCGGCACCATTTTGCCTTCGTAGTAGAGCTTGCCGAGCAACAGTTCCGCGCGCGGCTGGTCGGCGGCGCGGCCGTTGTCGAGGTACTTCATCATGGTGTCGACGTCGCCCAGTTCAGGGAAGTCGTAGAGCAGTTGCGCCAGGCTGACCCAGGACGCCGGGTAGCCAGGGGCGATACCTTCGAGCAGCGACTGAGCGGTTTTTTCGTCGGTCTTGCCCAGACTTGCATCGCCCAGTACGCGGGCCACGCTGTCCACCCGTTGCGCAGAGACGGCGCCACGGCTGTGAGCGGCTTGCATCTGCTTGATCAGCTCGGCCGTTTGTTCTGGCTGGGCTTTTTTCTGATAGACCGTGGCCAGTTCGACGTAGCAGATGTCGGTGGTGTTCAACGCCGCCTTGCAGATTTTTTCCACGTCATCCAGGTGCTGGTCGTAAGTGCCCTGGGTGCGATAGAGCAGCACCTGGGCCAGACCCGCTTCGGGCTTGCCTTCGGTGCGCCATTGGCTGATCTGCTGCTGTGCGTTCACGTTCGGGAAACTGTGCGGGTATTGCAGGTACAGCATTGCCAGCGGGATCAGGGTATTGCCTTCACCATTGGTCGCGGCTTTCTTCAACAGTGCTTCGGCTTCGTGGTGTTCGGCTTCGGTGGCGCCGGGTTTGGCCACCAGCAGGCGACCCAGGCGAGCCTGAGCCCGCGGCGAGACACTGGCTGCGGCGCGGTAAGTCGCCTCGGCCTTTTTGATTTGTGCCGGGTCGCGGCTGTCGACCTGCAGATCGGCCAGGCCAACCTGGGCTTCGCTGTAGCCCAGGTCTGCCAGTTGCTGGTAATTCTGCGCCGCCAGCGCGGTGTCGCCGCGCTTGAGGGCTTCATTGGCCAGACGCTGGTCGGGCAGGCCGGCGCAACCGGCCAGGCTCACGGCCAAAGCCAGCGAGCACACCACATAACCACTGTGGGAGCGGGCTTGCCCGCGATTCAGGCGGCTCGGTGCTTCAGAAAGACCGCGTTTATCCAATCGCGGGCAAGCCCGCTCCCACAGGATTCGCGGCGTTTTCAGGAGACTGATGATCGTCACGGGCATGTCCTCTGTTTAAAGACCGGCGGCCATGGCTTTGTTGATCAGCCAGTTCAGGTTCGGGCCACGGGTGCTGTTCACTTCCACCGGGCGACCGGCGAAGGCGCTGTCCAGTGGCTCGTCAGGTTTGATCTGCACGCGGATGTCGGACGACAGGTCGGCGCTTTTCAGGCTGGTGCTGCTGACGATCTTGCCGGTACGGGTCTGGTCTTCGCCGGCGATCTGGAAGCTGACCGAAGTACCTGGGCGCACGTCGCCGAACTGGCGATAGGAGAAGCGTGCCTCAACGTTGGCTTCGGTGTTGCGCGGCACCAGCTGGAAGATCACATCGCCTTTGCTGGCGTATTGACCGTTAGCCACCAGTTGCTGAGCCACGGTGCAATCGCACGGCGACGTCAGGGTGCCGGTCATTTGCTTGCCGAACAGTTCTTCGACCTTGGACGGTTGCAGTTGATCTTCGTCCAGATGGCCCTTGAGTATGTCGAGCATGCTGGTGCTGAAGGTCGCCAGCGGTGCGCCTTTGGCGGCCACGCCGTCAGCCTTGATCAGGCTCTGCACGGTGCCGTCGCGCGGCATGGTGATGTTCATGCCTTGCACGCTGACCAGGCCAGCCTGCGCGTGGCTGACGAAGTACATGCCGTACACCGATTTGATAATGAAACCGAACGCCACCAGGCCGACCACGAAGATACCGGCGCTGAAGGTCACCGCTTTCAGACGGCCGAGCGGCGTCATGCCGTGGCCGCCGTCCTTGACCTTGCGCGCCTTGGTGAAGTTGTCGCGCTGCAGGGTCGCGAGCATTTCACCCACGCTGACGATGTCGCCGGCCAGGTGCGAGGTGATCAGGTGGCGCAGGGTGGAAATGTCCCGGGGTTCCAGGTTCTGGAACTGGCAACCGGTGCGACCGGTCTGGCGATCGACGGAGCGGATTTGCAATTCCACGTCCATGGCCAGGCCGAGGTTATCGATGACGAATTGCAGGCGGGCCTTGTGCACATCGCCGACCTTCAGCGGCAGCTGACCGGCGTTGAACGCCAGGCCGCCAGCGGAAAGGTCGATGACGCGGGCTTCAACCGGAGTCCGATCAGGACCGAAGAAACGCAGCTTGGCCGGGATTTTCACGCGTGCGTGTTGGCGCTGGGCTTCGGATTCGTGCACTACGTTGCTGTTGACGGCGGTATTCATATGGGCGATTTCCTAGTTAATTCAGGCGAGTTCGGTCAGACCATCATCAGCAGCACGGCGACAAAAATGCTGCCGGCGGAGAAGGTCATGGTCCGAGACGACCAGGTGTTGAACCAACGTTGAAAGCTGGCGAGATCACGGGTCAATTTGGTGTCCTGGCGGGTCCAGGATTGTTGGTCGAGGCGGAAGAACACGTAGATCTTCACCAGCGCGCCGACGATCTGGTTGTAATAGAGAATCGCCGGGTAAGCCGGGCCGATCCGGTGACCGGAACAGGACAGCAGCACGGTCAGGATCAGACGGGTGATGCCGATCCACAGCAGGTAAACCAGGATGAACGCGGTGCCGTACTTGAAGGTGGCGATGAGCGCCACGGTCAGGCCCAGCAAGGACGTCCACATCGACACGCGCTGGTCGAACAGCACCACCGAGGTGAACAGACCGAGGCGTTTCATCCCCAGGCCAAGGGCGCGGGAGTTCTGCCGCAGGTTGTTGCCGTACCAGCGGAACATCAGTTTGCGACTGGCCTTGATGAAGCTCTTTTCCGGTGGGTGTTCCACGGTATGGATCGCGGCGTCGGGCACGTAGAACGTGTCGTAGCCCAGGCGCATCAGGCTGAACCAGCTCGACTTGTCGTCACCGGTCAGGAACTTGAAGCGGCCCAGGCGCCAGTGTTGCAGCGAGTCACTTTCCACGTCGGCGATGAAGTCCGGGTCGGTCACCACGGAGGCGCGGAACACCGACATCCGGCCGGTCATGGTCAGCACGCGCTTGGACAGGGCCATGGAGCACATGTTGATGTGACGCTGGGCGAATCGCAGTTTGTGCCATTCGCTCATGATGTAGCCGCCGCGCACTTCGCAGAACTCGTTGGTGGTCAGGCCGCCGACATTGCCGAACAGCTGGAACCACGGCACGGTCTTGAGCACGACGCCTTCGGCCAGCACGGTGTCGCCATCGATCACTGCAACCACGGCGCGGTCGTCCGGCAGGTGGCGGGAGATGGCGCGGAAACCGTAGGCCAGGCCATCGCGCTTGCCGGTGCCGGGAATGCGCACGAAGTCGAGCTTGACGCTCGCGGGTGGGTTCATGCGCTTCCAGAGGCTCTTGACCAGCAGCTCATCGGACATTTCGACGATGGAACACACCACGGTGGTCGGCAGGCCGCAGTCGATGGCCTCGCGGATCACCGAGCTGTAGACCTGCGCGGTGGTCAGCGCGTCGATACGGAAGCTGGTGACCATCAGAAATACATGGGACGGGTCTGCCGCTTTACCCAGCTTGCGCACTTTGCGCCGCAGGTGCGGGTAGACCACGTATAGAAACAGCATGCCGCGCAGAAAGTGCGTGGCACCCATCGAGTAGCGCCAGATACCGACGATACCGATCAGGAAGATGAAGTCCTTCGACTCGGAGTCGAACGTGGACACAGGCAGCGCCATGGCGATGCCCATCAGTAAACTTAGGTAAAACAGCCAACCGGCGGCTTGAAGTAGGCCGTGCTTTAGCCTGTGCATAATCTGCATCCGTCTCGATCTCGGGCGAGCCTGTGGGGTGGCCCGATGGGGTTAAGGCAGGCCTGTGAAAACTGGCGACACCCGCTCTGGGTGACGCCAGAAATCCCGGTAGGAGCTGCCGCAGGCTGCGATCTTTTGATCTTTGTCTTTGGGTTCACTCAGGACTCAAGTGCCCTAGGAAAGATCGCAGCCTCGTTTCACTCGACAGCTCCTACAGGCGTGTTACCAGCAGATACCTTCGGTGCGCTTGCTGACGCTGGTGGCTTGAGACATGAAGCCGACCAGGTCGATCACTTGCTTGCCGTGTGGAGCTTGCTGCGCCAGGGCGCGGAATTTCTCGTCACGGTTGCCGAGGATGATCACGTCGGAGTTGTTGATCACGTCGTCGAAGTCCGAGTTGAGCAAGGACGAGACGTGAGGGATCTTCGACTCGATGTAATCCTTGTTCGCACCGTGGACACGGGCGTACTCGACGTTGCTGTCGTAGATGCTCAGGTCGTAGCCTTTGCCGATCAGCATTTCGGCCAGATCAACCAGTGGGCTTTCGCGCAGGTCGTCGGTGCCGGCCTTGAAGCTCAGACCCAGCAGGGCGACTTTGCGTTTGTCGTGGCTGGAGACGATGTCGAACGCGTTCTGCACCTGGGATTCGTTGCTGCGCATCAGCGAGTTCAGCAGCGGTGCTTCCACGTCCAGGGAACCGGCGCGATAGGTCAGGGCGCGCACGTCTTTTGGCAGGCAAGAGCCGCCGAATGCGAAGCCCGGGCGCATGTAGTACTGGGACAGGTTCAGCGTCTTGTCCTGGCAGACCACTTCCATCACTTCACGACCATCGACACCGACGGCCTTGGCGATGTTGCCGATCTCGTTGGCGAAGGTCACTTTGGTGGCGTGCCACACGTTGCAGGTGTACTTGATCATCTCGGCGACAGCGATGTCCTTGCGGATGATCGGAGCGTCGAGTTCTTCGTACAGCGATTGCAGAACGTCACCCGAAGCCTTGTCGAACTCGCCGATGACGGTCATTGGCGGCTGGTCGTAGTCGGCGATCGCGGTGCTTTCACGCAGGAACTCAGGGTTCACTGCAACGCCGAAGTCGACGCCTGCCTTCTTGCCGGAGCAATCTTCGAGGATCGGGATTACCACGTTTGCCACGGTGCCCGGCAACACGGTGCTGCGAACCACAATGGTGTGGCGGGTGGTTTTATCACGCAGGACAAAACCGATCTCGCGGCACACGGCTTCGATGTAGTTCAGTTCCAGGTCGCCGTTCTTCTTGCTCGGCGTACCGACGCAGATCATCGACAGGTCGGTGTCGCGAATCGCTTCGGCGAAGTTGGTCGTGCCGCGCAATTTGCCCGTCTCGATACCCTGCTGCAGAAGTTCGCCCAGGCCCGGTTCAACGATCGGCGATTTACCAGCGTTGATCATATCGATTTTGTCTTTGGCGACATCGACGCCAACGACGTCATGGCCCCGTGCAGACAGGCAACCGGCACAGACTGCGCCGACGTAACCCAAACCAAATATGCTGATGCGCATCGCAATTACCTCTCAGTTAATCAAGACTGTGTTCAACAAGCCATTACATGGCCGGAGTTAATGGTGTTCAGCGGTCATAGTGCACTCGCAAGTGCGCCTTACAGGCGCTACAGTGTCGTGTGCAGGCATACTAAGTTCCGAGTGTCTAAATAAGTGCACTCAAGATGTGCGCAATCAGGCCTTGTTATTATGATGTGCCCTGTTATGCAGCCGACCCTCTGATCAGAGGACGTTCGTGCAAAGGCCTTGCGCGCTCAATGCCAGGCCAGAAGCCCGTAAATCAAGCGGTTGGGTGCTCGGGTGAGCACGTTTATAGGGGCGTGGCCGTGGCCTTGTAGGGGATAGTATTGATACGTTATCTCCTGTCCTTCATGTGTTGCCCAAATTAGGGATTAGTAAGCAGAAGTTCGTGTGACAACTTCGCTATGTAAATCTCTTCTCTGCGTAAGTTATCTCGTACAAGCGCCGAGAGAATCGTTACCGGTGGTATGAGCGGCGCATTTAGACATAGTTCCAGTCCGCCCATCGCGAATTCTGAAATTTCTTGAAATATGGAAAAAGATGGCACTGCTCTCATATTGATAGCACTTGCCGTTTCGCCCTTTATATATAGGGTGATTGTTGTCTTGGGTACTTTTTTGCCACTACAGATAAAAATTTTCAGTGCCACTACTGAAAAAAATGATCAATGTCGAGTGAAACTAAAGTTAGAAATTCGAGTGCTTGATTTTTGGCGCCAATAAAGCGGCGAAAAGGCGGGAGTTATTCGAGTATCAACGGAGCGGCGCACGACGAAGTAACCAATGTCGTGCGCCGACCTGGTGCAGGTTTCCATTACTCCGGCGCGTGATCGCGCAGGAACACCAGATTGTCCGGTTTAGACTGCTCGCTGCTGTAGCGATAACCCTGAACGTCGAACTGCTTGAGGGCGGCCGGGTCATTGATGCGTTCTTCGATGACGAAGCGACTCATCATGCCGCGGGCTTTTTTCGCGTAGAAACTGATGATCTTGTATTGGCCGTTCTTCAGGTCCTTGAATTCGGTATTGATGATGCGCGCGTTCAAGGCACTGCGTTTGACTGCCGAGAAGTACTCATTGGAGGCCAGGTTCAGCAGCACATCGTCGCCCTGATCGGCTAACGCTTCGTTCAACCATTCGCTGATTCGCGTGCCCCAGAAGGCATACAGGTCCTTGCCCCGGGCATTGGCCAGTTTGGTGCCCATCTCCAGCCGATAGGGCTGCATCAGGTCCAGAGGGCGCAGCAGGCCGTACAGGCCGGAGAGCATGCGCAAGTGTTGCTGGGCGTAGTCGAAGTCAGCATCGCTGAAGGTTTGTGCGTTCAGGCCGGTATAAACGTCGCCCTTGAACGCCAGCAAGGCTTGCTTGGCGTTGGCTGGGGTGAAGGCCGGGGTCCAGCTGCCGAAGCGCGCGGCATTGAGGCCGCCAATTTTGTCGGAGACATGCATCAGCTCGCTGATCTGCGCCGGCGTCAGGTCGCGCAGTTGCAGGATCAGCTCCTGGGAATGGTCGAGGTATTGTGGCTGAGTGAAACGCGGGGTCGCCGGCGGTGTTTCGTAGTCGAGGGTCTTGGCGGGGGAAATCACCATCAGCATGAAGTCGTCTCCTTTAATCGTGGGGGCGATTCTAGGGGGTTGTCTGTGTTGACTCCAGCTATCAAGGTCATAGGTGATGATCGGTGGCTACCGGTAAAACCCTGGGGGATCGTCGTTACTTCGGGGAAGGGTGTTGGATCGGATATAGTGCCGCGCGGGTTTTGTTATGGAGGCATCCCATTGCGTATCGTTTTTCTATTCTTTGCCTGGCTGTTGAGCTTTGGCGCCCTGGCGGCGCCGGGCGATGTGGCGACGCTGGATCGCAGCACCTGGCCTGAGCAGCTCAGCAGCCCGACGCTGTTCGACGTCGCCTCGCGGGCCGAAATCCTCATGTTCGCCCGTGTCCTGCTGGCCAGTGAATCGCTGGACGAAGCGAGCCTGGCTCAACGTCTGGGCCTGCGCACCCTCAATCTGGCGTCGGTCAACCAGCTGCGTCAGCACTTGTGGCAGCGTTTGCTGACCAACTACAACTTCGCCCAGCGCAGTTGCGATCAGGATGCCTCCTTCTGTTTTCTGGTCGAGGACATGGACACCTTGCGTGAGCAAGCGGCCAAGTTTCAGGTCAGCGACGACAGCTATTACATCAAGTGGGCCGAGCCGAGCCGGTTGTTCCACGCGCAGTACCTGGACGAGCAGTTGCGCAAGGCCGCGCTGTTCCCGCAGACCAGCAGCGAAGTCGATCGTTTTGGCGACTATGAACGCAATGGCGATGCCATGAATGACCGCCTGTTCCTGCTGACCTTCGACAGTGCCGCCAATGCCACGCCCGATAACACGGCCTGGGTCACCGAGTACCTGCGCAAATCGAACATGAGCGCTACGTTCTTCGTCCTCGGCAAGGACATTCAGGCCCGTCTGGCCGAGCGTTCGGTGACCAGCCTGCAAGGCACTTATTCGCAGCAATGCGTGGGTGTACAGGGTTGGGAGTTCCGCTCTCACAGCCACTGGCAAGACTGGCAGGATTCGGTACGGCGCAGCGTCGAGCTGGTCAAAGGCAAGCTGCCGGAGAATTACGTACCGCTGTTTCGTCCACCCGATGGCCAGCGTCGGTCCGATGCTGAAGGCTTCTTCACGTCTCAGGGTTTGCAAGTGGCGTTGTGGGACATCGACGCCCAGGACGGCGCCGGCAAGCTCAAGGGCAACCAGAGTGCACAACGGGTGTTGACCCTGATGCTGCTGTGGCGGCACGGGGTGATCAACTTCAATGTGAAGCAGGATGCGCTGAAAACTGCGATGCCCTGGCTCATTACACAAACGGCGCCAAGCGGGATCGGTTGGGAGCATTGTCAGGACGCGTTTCGCTGAAACGGAGAAAGCCCGTAAACATTGAGCCGGGGGCGTTTTTGAGAGAGATTTCGGTGCAGGCGGACTTCCGACTTTAGCGGGGTGGTGGCAGTCCGCCAAGTGCTATTGGTCATTCTGCAAAATAAACTTCAAAAAAGCGTCAAAGTGCTTTTTTCTGTCACAGGTTTTGGAGTATTACGAAGACAGACCGCCGAAACCTGCAACACAGGTGGCGTCTTCCAAGACCCAGCTTGTGTGCAGTTCACTTGAGTCCCCGCAGGTGAATTCGGTGGCCACTTCGAGGCGCAGCACTGTAACGGTATTGCGTCGACTGGCTCCCACATAAGGTGACCGAGTATGGATGACCACGGACGTAGCCCTTCTTCCAACCAGCCAATCCTTTATGTACTCGATACCAACGTATTGATTCACGATCCAAACGCCCTGCTTAATTTCGAAGAACACCACGTCGCCATCCCGATGACCGTGCTTGAAGAGCTGGACAAGCTCAAGAGCGGGCATCACAGCGTGGCCGCCGAATGCCGTCAGGCCATCCGGCTGATCGATAAGACCCTGGGTGATGCTTCACCGGAGGACGTTGAACAGGGCGTGCCGATTCAGCGCGGCAAGAGCGGGCCGAAGGGCTTGCTGTCAATTCTGATGAGCAAGCGTGCCGAGCCGAACATCATTCTGCCCGAGCACCTGAACGACAACATCATCATCAACCAGTTGATCGACCTGCACGCGCGCGATCCGAAACTGCCCGTGGTGCTGGTCACCAAAGACATCAACATGCGCCTCAAGGCGCGGGCCTGCGGGATTGCGGCCGAGGACTACAGCACCGACCAACTGGTCGACGACGTATCCCTGCTGCCCAATGGCTACCACAACATGACCGGCTCCTTCTGGGACCGGGTGAGCAAAGTCGAAACCCGGCAGGATCATGGCCGCACCTGGCATCAGGTACAGCTGATCGACAACCTGCCCGCCGTACACGTCAATGAGTTCATCATCGACGAACAGGGCTTTGTCGGCTGGATCAAGGAAATCCAGGTCGACAAGTTGCTGATTCTCGACCTGCATCAGGAACCTCTGTTGCACCAGGAAGCCTGGGGCCTGAAACCGCGTGATATCTATCAAAGCCTGGCGCTGTACGCCTTGCTCGATCCGGATATTCATCTGGTCAACCTGTCCGGCGCGGCCGGTTCCGGTAAAACCATCCTGGCCCTGGCGGCGGCCATCGAACAGACCATGGTCAGCAAACGCTACCGGCGCATCATCGCCACCCGCAGCGTGCAGGGCCTGGACCAGGAAATCGGCTTCCTGCCCGGCACCGAAGCGGAAAAAATGGAGCCTTGGCTTGGCGCCATCACCGACAACCTCGAAGCCTTGCACATGGATGACGAAAACACCCATGGCAGCGTCGACTACATCCTCAGCAAAGTGCCGTTGCAGTTCAAATCCCTCAACTACATTCGAGGCCGCAGCTTCCAGCAGAGCCTGATCCTGATCGATGAATGCCAGAACCTCACGCCGCACCAGATGAAAACCATCATCACCCGTGCCGGCGCCGGTTCCAAAGTGGTGTGCCTGGGCAACCTGGCGCAGATCGACACCCCTTACCTGTCCGCGACCAGCTCCGGGCTGACGTACCTGACCGAACGCTTCAAAGACTTCCCCAACGGTGTACACATCACCCTGCAAGGGGTGCCACGTTCGATTCTGGCCGAATACGCCGAATCGCATCTGTAATCGCTTCAATAGAACCGGGCGGCCCAAAGCCGCCCGGTTTTTTATGCCCGACGAATAACCTGTGGGAGCGGGCTTGCCCGCGATGGCATCACCGAGGTGTCCCTGTTGAACCGCAGCGTCTGCATCGCGGGCAAGCCTCGCTCCCACAGGGTTCGGTGTAAACGCATAATCAAGCGTGCGGAAAATTGACCCGCAGGTTTACAATCGATGCTCCTGATCAGGAGTAACCCTGTGCTGACTCATCTCGATTCCCAAGGTCGCGCCAATATGGTCGACGTCACCGAAAAAGCCGTGACGTTCCGTGAAGCGACGGCCCAAGCGCTGGTGCGCATGCTGCCCGAAACCCTGCAGATGATCGTCAGCGGCGGCCATCCCAAGGGTGACGTGTTCGCCGTGGCGCGGATCGCCGGCATCCAGGCGGCGAAGAAAACCAGCGATCTGATTCCCCTGTGCCACCCGTTGATGCTCACTGGCGTCAAGGTCGAACTCAGTGCCGAAGGCGACGACACCGTGCGCATCGTGGCGCGCTGCAAGTTGTCCGGGCAGACCGGCGTCGAGATGGAAGCGCTGACTGCCGCCAGCGTGGCGGCGCTGACTATCTATGACATGTGCAAGGCCGTGGATCGTGGCATGACCATCGAGAGCGTGCGGCTGCTGGAAAAACTCGGTGGCAAGAGCGGCCATTTCCAGGCGGATCAGCCATGAACGTTACCGTGAAGTTTTTCGCCCGTTACCGTGAGGCGCTCGGCGTGGATTCGGTGACGGTTGAAGGTGATTTCGCCACGGTCGATGATGTGCGCGTGCTGCTGGCCCAATGTGACGGCGCCGAGGTGCTGATCGAGCAGAACCTGATGTGCGCCCGCAACGAAGACCTCTGCCAGCTCGACGAACCGGTGAGCGATGGCGATGAAGTGGCGTTTTTCCCGACCGTGACCGGAGGCTGAGCCATGGCGATTCGCGTGCAGTCCACCGCGTTCGACCCCGGCGCGGAAGTCAACGCCATGCACGCAGCGAACGTGGGCGTCGGTGCGGTGGTGAGTTTTGTCGGCTACGTGCGCGACTTCAATGACGGCCTCGACGTCGCCGGGATGTTTCTGGAGCACTATCCGGGCATGACCGAAAAAGCCCTGGGCAAGATTTCCACGGAGGCCGAGGAGCGCTGGCCGCTGTTGAAGTTGGAAGTGCTGCACCGTATTGGCGCTCTGGAGCCGGGCGAGCCGATCGTCTTTGTCGGTGCCGCCAGCGCCCACCGCCAGGCGGCGTTCGATGCCTGCGCCTTTGTCATGGACTACCTGAAAACCCGCGCACCGTTCTGGAAGAAGGAAAACACCCGCGATGGCCCGCGCTGGGTTGAAGGGCGCGACAGCGATCATGCGGCGGCGGATCGCTGGAACAAGTAAGCAGTCTGTTGCTGCTTTGTTGTTCTTTAGGCCGTCTTCGCGGGCAAGCCCGCTCCCACAGGGTTATGCGCACACAGATCTATTGTGGGAGCGGGCTTGCCCGCGAAGAGGTCTTCCGCTTCAGCCGATAACTCCCTGACTCACCACCCGACCATCGGCCAGGCCCAACCCTGTTCGTTTGATTGACGGTTAATACATAAAAGTCCAGTATGGAATTATAAGTACAAAAAAAGGCGTTTCCCCGTTTCAGCTCTTTCTTCTGTCTTGCCAAACCAACAACAACCCGCGAGAGAACGAACATGAAGAAATTCCCCCTCATTACCGGTCTGGCCCTGAGCCTGTTGGCGTGCAGTAGCCTGTTCGCCGCCGAGAAGAGCCTGCGCATCGGTATTGAAGCGGCTTATCCGCCGTTCGCGTCCAAAACCGATAAAGGCGAAATTGTCGGTTTCGACTACGATATCGGCAATGCCCTGTGCGCGCAGATGAAGGTCAAGTGTGTGTGGGTTGAAGGCGAATTCGACGGTCTGATTCCTTCCCTGAAAGTGAAGAAAATCGACATGGCGCTGTCGTCCATGACGATCAACGAAGACCGCAAGAAGTCGGTGGACTTCACCCACAAGTACTACTTCACATCATCGCGTTTGGTGATGAAGGAAGGCGCGATCGTGGATGACCAGTACGCCAGCCTCAAGGGCAAGACGATCGGCGTGCAGCGCGCAACCACCACCGACCGTTATGCCACCGAGGTTTTCGAGCCGAAGGGCATCAACGTCAAGCGCTACGGCAACAACGAAGAAATCTACATGGATCTGGCGGCCGGTCGCCTCGATGCCATTTTTGCCGACACCATTCCACTGAATGACTTCCTGTTGATGCCGCGAGGCAAAGGCTACGCGTTTGTCGGACCGGAGCTCAAGGATCCGAAATACGTGGGCGAGGGCGCCGGGATTGCGGTGCGCAAGGGCAACACCGAATTGGTCAGTGAACTGAACGCGGCCATCGACGGCATTCGCGCCAGTGGCGAATACCAGAAGATTTCAGAGAAGTACTTCAAGTCCGACATCTACGGCGATTGATCGATCGCCATCGCGAGCAGGCTCTCACCCTCAGTCTAAGTCCTGCGCAAGACACAAGCGGGCCTGCTCGCGAGGGGGCCCTGGCAGACAACACGCATCCCAGCGCTCAGCCCTTCAATTCCTTCAAATGCTTGTACACCGTCGCCCGGCCCATGTTCAGCACATTGGCCACATAGTTGGAGGCGCTTTTGCCTTTGAAGGCGCCTTCGGCGTGCAGGGCCAGCACCAGTTCACGTTTGTGGTCGCGGGTCAGCACATTCAGGCTCAACTGACGCTCGCGCAGCCAGGCGTGCAGGAAGGTGTTGATACGCTCTTGCCAGTCATCGCGAAACAGTGAGTCCGGTTGCGGAATCAGCTTGGTCGGCGACAGGAACAAATCCAGCGCCGCTTTCGCGTTTTCGAACAACGAGATATTCAGGTTGATGCACAGCACCGCCAGCGGATGACCGTCGCTGTCGCGCAGCACGCTGCTGAGGCTGCGAATCTTCTGGCCGTCCCAGTTGAGCTTTTCGTACGGCCCGATGTTTCGTTCAGTGACATCTTCGCTGAGCATGTCTTCCAGCGACGAGTCGTCGCCGATTTCCCGTTTGGACAGGTTGTTGGCAATGTAATCAACCTTTTGCGTGCGCAGGTCATGCAGCACCACCTCGGCGTGAGGGAAGAACAACGTGGCGATTGCATCGGCAATCGCGCGGAAGTTGTCCATGGAGACGTTGTCCAGGGCCGAGTCTTTTTCAGGTGCATTCATACAGTGGAGCTCCAGGCAGCGTCAGCGCCCCGTAAAAAAGGGGCGCTGGAAGTTTGCCGCAATCGTGTGGGCACGTCACCTGAGGGGCAGGATCAGGTTCAACCCAGGCGGGCGGGGGAGAGCATCTCGGCGTCCAGACCGAAACGGGTCAGTTGCTCGGGCAAGGCTTCACCGCGTACCAGTGCAGCACTGGCCTGGCCCATGGCTGGAGACGTCTGGATGCCATAGCCGCCTTGCGCCGCGACCCAGAACAGTCCCGGCACCTGCTGATCGAAGCCGGACAGCAAATCCCCGTCGTGCACGAAACTGCGCAGGCCGGCCCAGGTACGGGTCGGGCGGCGGATAGTCAGGGTGGTGGCTTCTTCGATCTGGTAGATGCCCATGGCGATGTCCAGCTCTTCCGGCTGCACGTCATGAGGTTCTACCGGGTCGGCGTTGGCCGGTGAGCCGAGGAACATGCCGGCGTCGGGCTTCATATAGAAGGATTCATCAAGGCTGACCAGCATTGGCCAGTCATGAATATCCAGGCCCTCGGGGCCGGCGAAGATAAAGGCTGCCCGGCGTTTGGGTTGCAGGCCCAGAGGTCGGGCGCCGGCCAGTTCGCCAACCTTGTCGGCCCAGGCGCCGGCGGCGTTGATGATGATCGGGGCGCTGAAGGTCTGACCCTTGGTTTGAACCTGCCACAGCCCTTCGGCATCCCGGGTCAGGCTCAGCACTTCGCTGTCGGCATGAACCTCGCCTTTATTGCGCCGGATACCGCGCAGATAGCCCTGATGCAGGGCATCGGTATCGATGTCACTGGCGGTCGGATCGTAGATCGCGCCGTGGACTTTTTCCCGACGCAGGATCGGCAGGCGCGCACAGGCTTCGTCGGCGCTGAGCAATTGCATTTCCGGCACCGTGGCTTTGGCGCTCAGGTATTGATTGTTCAGCTCGGCCGGATCGCCCGTGAAGTCGACGGTCATCTCGCCGCGCGGGGTCAGCAGCGGGTGCTCGCAGAAACCGGCTGGCGGGGCATCGAAGAAATCCCGGCTGGCCTGGGTCAATGCCCGAACCTGTGGGGTGCCGTAGGCGGCGGTGTACAGCGCAGCCGAGCGTCCGGTGGAGTGATAAGCCGGATGGGATTCGCGTTCGAGCACAATCACCCGCCCGTGCTGCGACAGCCAGAAACCGGTGGAAGCGCCGGCAATCCCGCCGCCGATGATGATGAAGTCTGCCTGGCTCATGAACGTCTCCTGAAGGGGCGCGATGCCATTGATATAGAGGGACCCTGTGGGAGCCGGGCTTGCCCGCGATGGCATCACCGCGGTTTAGCAGACCGACCGCGGCGTCTGCATCGCGGGCAAGCCCGCTCCCACAGGATCGAGGTGCTAGCGCTGTAATTGATAAAGGGCATTGGCCAGTGCGATGTCTTCCAGACCCAGGCCGATGGAGCGGAAGAACACCGAGCGGTCGTACTCGGGGCGCTGTACTTTTTCGCTGAGCAAGTCGGGCAGGTCGCCGATAATCAAGCGCTTGTCCCAGCCATGCTGTTCACCGGCGATCAGCATCTCACCGGCCGAGCCTGGGGTGGTCTGACGATAGTCACAGAACACCTGCATGTCATGGAGGCTCTGCGGCGGCACTTCATGGGCGCGCGGGGCGTTGGTGCTGATGGAGGTGATCAGCGCCGGTTTGCTCAAGATGGACGGGTCGATCACCGGGCCTGCCGACGAGGTGCAGAGCATGATCACGTCGGCGTCTTGAATCGCGGCTTCGCGACTGTCGGCGATGGTCAAGCGTGGATCGAGGTTTTTGAGCTGTGCCAGGGGTTCGGCGTTTTTGCCGCTCAGGCTCGGTGAATAGAGGCTGATGCTTTGCCAGTCCCGCAGGTCCTTGACGTAGTGCAGGTGCGCCTGGGCCACTTTGCCGCTGCCGATGATCGCCAGGCGCCGGGCCTTCAGCGGCGCGAGGGCATCGACCGCCACCGCCGTTGTCGCTGCGGTGCGTGCCGTGGTCAGTTCACCGGCATCGCAGAGCAGCAGCGGCTGGCCGGTCTGCATCGACATCAACAGCGTCCAGGCGGTCACCAATGGGCCTTGTTCACGCACGATGTAAGGCGACGTCTTGACGCCATACACCCCGTCTTCGGCCAGCACCCCCAGGTAGTTGATGAAGTCCCCGGCACCTTTCGGGAATTCCACTAGCTGCTGCGCCGGTTGCACGGCTTGCCCGGCGGCCAGGTCACGGAACAGCTTGCGCAGGATCTGCGGCACGTCGACTTGCGCCAGCAGTTCGCGGGCCTGAGGTTGGGTGATCACGTAAGGCGTGCTGGACATGGTCGGCTCCGGGCGCTGAAGGTAAACTAATTTGTCCATTATGGACTTTTAGTTGTCTCGGGCAAGCTCCTGTTGAAAAAACCGGACGAAAAAAAAGCGCAGTCCGTTTCCGGCTGCGCCTTTTGTCCTGCGGCCCGGGTTACGGGCGCTTGCGCTCAACCGCCCGCAACAGATGCGTCGGTGGCGTTTCACAACTGATCTTGCGACCCAGCAGCGCCTCGATGGACGGTAGCTGGTAGGAGTCGTCTTCACCGGCAAAGCTGATGGACACACCATCGGCGCCGGCACGGCCGGTACGGCCGATGCGGTGCACGTAGTCGTCCGGGACTTCCGGCAGGGTGAAGTTGATCACATGGCTGATGCCGTCGATGTGAATGCCGCGACCGGCCACATCGGTGGCCACCAGCACGCGGATCTTGCCTTCGCGGAAACCTTCCAGGGTCTTGATGCGCTTGTGCTGCGGCACATCGCCAGACAGTTGCGCCGCATTGACGCCATCGCGCACCAGGCGTTCTTCGATGCGCCGCACTTCGTCCTTGCGGTTGGCAAAGACCATCACCCGTTCCCAGCCGTTATCGTTGACCAGGTTATAGAGCAGTTTGTATTTGTCGGCGCCGGCCACCGCGTAGATGTGTTGCTCGACGTTTTCGCTGGCCACGTTCTGCGCTTCGATCTCGACGATCGACGGGTCGGTGGTCCATTGCTTGGCCAGGTTCATCACGTCGTCGGTGAAGGTCGCGGAGAACAGCAGCGTCTGACGCTCGTTCTTCGGTGGGGTCTGGCGAATGATCTGGCGCACTTGCGGGATGAAACCCATGTCGAGCATCCGGTCGGCTTCGTCCAGCACCATGACTTCGACCATGTCCAGATGCACGTCGCCGCGCTGGTTGAAGTCGAGCAAGCGGCCCGGAGTGGCCACGAGGATGTCGCAGTGACGGGCTTCGAGGTGCTTGAGTTGCTTGTCGAAGTCCATGCCGCCGACAAACGTCATGACGTTGAGGCCGGTGTATTTGGTCAGGTCGGCTGCGTCCTTGGCGATCTGCACCACCAGCTCCCGGGTCGGGGCGATGATCAGTGCCCGCGGTTCACCCATGTAGCGCTCTTTGGGCGGCGGGGTTTGCAGCAGCTGGGTGATGATCGAAATCAGGAAGGCGGCGGTTTTGCCAGTGCCGGTCTGGGCGCGACCGATGGCGTCTTTGCCCGCGAGGGTGAAGCCAAGCACCTGCGCCTGGATCGGCGTGCAATACGGAAAGCCCAGGTCCTGAATGGCGTGCATCAGTTCGGGGGCGAGCTTGAAATCGTGGAAGCGGGTTTTGCCTTCCTGGGGCTCGACGACGAAGTCTTCGAGTTTCCACGGGATAACCGGTGCCTTTGGCTTCGGTTCGCGACGCGGTTTTGCCGGTTTCGGGGCTTCGCTGCGCGGCTGTTCAGAGGAAATGGCCGGGGCAGAGGGGGCGGTTGGTGTGGTCACCGGCTCGTGCTTCGGTGCCGCTACGGTTGCGGTCCTGCCAGGCTGATTACCGTCGGTGCGGTGGCTGGGCGTATGAGAAGGAGCGCTGGAGCCTGGCGCGAGCTGCTCAGCCTCGCTTTTACCGAACATTTTCTTGAGTGCTTTGAGCACGGTCATCTCATCAATTGGTTAAGGAATATACGCCGGCCAGTGTAATGCAAGAATCGGGCGCGGCGTAGTGGGATGGATCAATGGGTAGCTTTTAACGCAAACGCTCGGCGAGCCAGACGCCGATGTCACGAATTTCTTCGGGTAACACTTCGTGGCCCATTGGGTATTCCTGCCATGTCACGGTGACACCGCGCTGCTTTAAATACTCGTAGGCGGTCCGGCCCATGGAGTTTTGAACCACGTCATCGTACTGGCCGTGCAATGAAAGCACCGGAATGCGCTGCTGGCTGGCGGAAAGCTCCAGTTCATCGCTGAAAGTCGGCGCATAAGTAGAGAGGGCAAGTACGCCACCCAGCGGTCCCTGCCATTTCACAAAGGCCGTGTGCAATACCACGGCACCACCTTGGGAAAACCCCGCGATAAAGATGCGCGAGGCGTCTATTCCGCTGGCCTTCTGCTCTTCGATCAAATCAAAGACCCGTTGCGCGGACGTTTCCAACTGCTCGCGGCTGATCGCGCGCGCCGGGCTCATGGCCAATATGTCGTACCAACTCGGCATTTCGTAGCCGCCATTGATGGTGACAGCACGGGTCGGAGCTTGAGGCAATACGAAGCGGGTAGTCAGCAGGCTTTCCTGCAGCGCTTCGGCCACCGGCAAAAAGTCGTAGCGGTCGGCGCCCAGCCCGTGCAGCCAGATAACGCAGGCGTCTGCGGGCTTGACGGGTTGAAGAATCAAGGGCTCGGTCATGGGTGCTCCATATTTGTGCATGCGCTTTCATTTAAGTGCGAGGTTGGAGTGCGCAATGGGTTGATTAGTTAAAAAGATGTCGCAAGGCTGAAAGTTTTGCTATTGACCTGTCGCTGAATCGCTTTGGCGAGCGGTCTGGTACGGGCTTTGCTATAGGGATACCTGTGCAACCAATCTTATGCCTGGCGGTAACACTATCAGTGTACGGCTGGTCGTGGGATAGCAAAGAATCCGGTGATGGATGTTCGCCAAGGGCCGCTACGGGCTTCGCGAACGTGAAAGGGCTACCGCCCGTTCGGCCGATTGGTGAGAAGGGAGTTATCCATGATGTGGATTTTCTCCTACTAGACTCATAGCGACGGTCCTGCATCGGTTGACCCTAAAAAAAGCCAACACGGGTCAACAACGCCTCATAAGGGTGCGACAGGGCTCAAGCTCCGACACAACAAGAGCAAAACTGGAGGTTTGAATGAAGATGTTGAAATCCACCCTGGCCATCGTGACTGCAGCCGCAGTGCTCGGTGTCAGTGGGTTCGCTCAGGCGGGTGCAACCCTGGATGCAGTGCAGAAGAAAGGTTTCGTACAGTGTGGCGTGAGTGACGGTCTGCCGGGTTTCTCGGTTCCGGACTCTACCGGCAAGATTGTGGGTATCGATGCTGACTTCTGCCGCGCTGTGGCTGCTGCCGTATTCGGCGACGCGACCAAGGTCAAATTCAGCCAGTTGAATGCCAAGGAGCGTTTCACTGCTCTGCAATCCGGCGAAATCGACGTGCTGTCGCGCAACTCCACCATGACCAGTTCCCGTGACGCGGGCATGGGCCTGAAGTTTCCTGGCTTCATCACTTATTACGACGGCGTAGGCTTCCTGGCCAACAGCAAGCTGGGCGTGAAAAGTGCCAAGGAACTGGATGGCGCGACCATCTGTATTCAAGCCGGTACCACCACCGAGCTGAACGTGTCCGACTACTTCCGCGCCAATGGCCTGAAGTACACCCCGATCACCTTCGACACCTCCGATGAAAGCGCCAAGTCGCTGGAATCCGGTCGTTGCGACGTACTGACCTCCGACAAGTCCCAGTTGTACGCACAGCGCAGCAAACTGGCCTCGCCAAAAGACTACGTCGTTCTGCCGGAAACCATTTCCAAAGAGCCTTTGGGTCCGGTCGTGCGTAATGGCGACGATGAGTGGCTGGCAATCGTGCGCTGGACGGGTTACGCCATGCTCAACGCTGAAGAAGCAGGCATCACTTCGAAGAATGTCGAAGCCGAAGCCAAGTCGACCAAGAACCCGGACGTTGCCCGTCTGCTGGGTGGCGACGGTGAATACGGCAAGGATCTGAAACTGCCGAAAGACTGGGTGGTTAAAATCGTCAAGCAAGTCGGTAACTACGGCGAAGTCTTCGATAAAAACCTCGGCAAGAGTACTGCGCTGGAAATCGACCGTGGCTTGAACGCCCTGTGGACCAACGGCGGCATTCAATACGCACCACCAGTGCGCTGATGGTTCTATCACCCGGTGGGCCAACCACCGGGTGATGTTCTGTTCCATTATTTCCGGGGCACTTCATGCAAAATTCAATCGGCGCACCAAAGCAGAGGCTCAGCCTCAGCGATCCACGAGTGCGTGCGTGGCTGTTTCAGATCATCACGGTTGTCGCCGTGGTCGGGATGGGTTGGTACCTGTTCGACAACACTCAAACAAACCTGCAACACCGGGGCATTACCTCCGGTTTCAGTTTTCTGGAGCGCAGCGCCGGTTTCGGCATCGCTCAGCACCTGATCGACTACACCGAATCGGACAGCTATGCCCGGGTGTTTGTCATCGGCTTGCTCAACACCCTGCTGGTCACCTTTATCGGTGTGATCCTGGCGACGATCCTCGGGTTCATCGTCGGTGTGGCACGGCTGTCGAAGAACTGGATCATTGCCAAGCTGGCGACGGTTTATGTAGAGGTCTTCCGTAACATTCCGCCGCTGCTGCAAATCCTGTTCTGGTACTTCGCCGTGTTCCTGACCATGCCGGGGCCACGCAACAGCCATAACTTCGGCGACACTTTCTTCGTCAGCAGCCGTGGCTTGAACATGCCCGCAGCGTTGGCGGCGGACGGTTTCTGGCCGTTTGTGGTGAGCGTCGTCGTGGCCATCGTTGCCATCGTGCTGATGAGCCGCTGGGCGACCAAGCGTTTCGAAGCCACCGGTGTGCCGTTCCACAAGTTCTGGGTCGGCCTGGCGCTGTTCCTGGTGATCCCTGCGCTGTGCGCCTTGATCTTCGGCGCGCCGCTGCACTGGGAAATGCCAGAGCTCAAGGGCTTCAACTTCGTCGGTGGCTGGGTGCTGATCCCGGAGCTGCTGGCGCTGACGCTGGCCTTGACGGTGTACACCGCGGCATTCATCGCCGAGATCGTGCGTTCAGGCATCAAGTCGGTGAGCCACGGCCAGACCGAAGCCGCCCACTCGTTGGGGCTGCGCAACGGTCCGACCCTGCGCAAGGTGATCATCCCGCAAGCCCTGCGCGTGATCATTCCACCGCTGACCAGCCAATACCTGAACCTGGCGAAAAACTCTTCACTGGCAGCCGGTATCGGTTATCCGGAGATGGTGTCGTTGTTTGCCGGTACGGTGCTGAACCAGACCGGGCAGGCGATCGAAGTCATTGCCATCACCATGAGCGTGTACCTGGCGATCAGTATCAGCATTTCCCTGCTGATGAACTGGTACAACAAGCGCATTGCGCTGATCGAGCGGTAAGGAAAAGCGCATGACGACTCATACTTTCAAACCCGACATGCCACCACCGAGCAGCAGCATCGGTGTCGTGGCGTGGATGCGGGCGCACATGTTCTCCAGCTGGATCAACACCCTGCTGACGCTGTTCGCGTTCTATCTGATTTACCTGATAGTTCCGCCTATCGTGAGCTGGGCGATTCTCGACGCCAACTGGGTCGGCACCACTCGCGCCGATTGCACCAAGGAGGGCGCCTGCTGGGTGTTCATCCAGCAGCGCTTCGGCCAGTTCATGTACGGTTACTACCCGACAGACCTGCGCTGGCGCGTGGACCTGACTGTGTGGCTGGCGGTGATTGGCGTGGCGCCGTTGTTCGTCGCACGCGTTCCACACAAGGCAATCTACGGTCTGAGCTTTCTGGTGCTCTATCCGATCATTGCCTACCTCCTGCTGCACGGTGGCTTGTTCGGTCTGAGCACCGTGGCGACCAGCCAGTGGGGTGGCCTGATGCTGACCCTGGTAATTGCTACCGTCGGTATCGTCGGAGCATTGCCGCTGGGTATCGTTCTGGCCTTGGGCCGGCGTTCGAACATGCCGGCGATTCGTGTGGTCTGCGTGACCTTCATCGAGTTCTGGCGCGGCGTGCCGTTGATCACGGTGCTGTTCATGTCTTCGGTGATGTTGCCGTTGTTCCTGCCCGAAGGCATGAACTTCGACAAACTGCTGCGGGCGCTGATCGGCGTGATCCTGTTCCAGTCGGCCTACATCGCTGAAGTGGTGCGTGGCGGTCTGCAAGCGATCCCCAAAGGTCAGTACGAAGCGGCGGCGGCGATGGGCCTCGGTTACTGGCGCAGCATGGGCCTGGTGATTCTGCCGCAAGCCCTGAAGCTGGTGATCCCTGGCATCGTCAACACCTTCATTGCGCTGTTCAAGGACACGAGCCTGGTGATCATCATCGGCCTGTTCGACCTGCTCAACAGCGTCAAGCAAGCCGCCGCCGACCCGAAATGGCTGGGCATGGCCACTGAAGGCTATGTGTTCGCGGCCCTGGTGTTCTGGATTTTCTGTTTTGGTATGTCCCGCTATTCCATGCATTTGGAACGCAAGCTGGACACTGGCCACAAGCGCTAAAGCAGTACCTAATTTAGGAAGTTCTCTGATGAGCGAAGCAATCAAAAAGACAGTGAGCCCCGAAGGCATTATTCAGATGCAGGGCGTGAACAAGTGGTACGGCCAGTTCCACGTGTTGAAAGACATCAACCTGAACGTCAAGCAAGGCGAGCGTATCGTTTTGTGCGGCCCGTCGGGTTCCGGCAAATCCACCACCATCCGTTGCCTCAACCGTCTGGAAGAGCACCAGCAGGGCCGCATCGTGGTCGATGGCGTGGAACTGACCAACGACCTCAAGCAGATCGAAGCGATCCGCCGTGAAGTCGGCATGGTGTTCCAGCACTTCAACCTGTTCCCGCACCTGACCATCCTGCAGAACTGCACCCTGGCGCCGATGTGGGTACGCAAGATGCCCAAGCGCAAGGCCGAAGAAATCGCCATGCATTACCTGGAACGCGTACGCATTCCGGAGCAGGCGAACAAATACCCGGGGCAACTGTCGGGCGGTCAGCAACAGCGTGTGGCCATTGCCCGTGCCCTGTGCATGAAACCGAAAATCATGCTGTTCGACGAACCGACTTCGGCACTCGACCCAGAGATGGTGAAAGAGGTTCTGGACACCATGATCGGCCTGGCCGAAGACGGCATGACCATGCTCTGCGTGACCCACGAAATGGGCTTCGCCCGTACCGTGGCCAACCGCGTGATCTTCATGGACAAGGGTGAGATCGTCGAGCAGGCTGCGCCGAACGACTTCTTCGACAACCCGCAGAACGAGCGTACGAAGCTGTTCTTGAGCCAGATTCTGCATTGATTGGCGCCAGGCAGTGAAATAAACCCGGACTATGTTCCGGGTTTATTTTTGTCTGGGTTATTGCGTCAGGACGGTTTCTTGTTCTGGATAACGTGTCGCCAACAGCTGCTTTAAATCGGCGCCCTCGCTGAGCGCGTGCACCTCGGCCATCAGGTGTGGGTGACGGTCAAGCAAGCGCATCAGCGTAAACAGCGGCTGAGGCGGGGCTAACTCGCCGCGCTCATAGCGGGAAAAAGCATTGTGCCCACCACCGGAGAGTAGCTTCACCGCTTCTTTCTGTGTGAGGTGCAATTTGCGGCGGATACGTTTTATCTCGGACCCCATGATTTGAAAGCAGTCTTCCAGCAGCTTGTCGCCTGTATCGACATATCGCTGGGCGCTGTCTGTGGTGTCATCGAAGATGATTTCACCGCACACCTTGCACTCCCACCCAGCAAGATCAGGCACCAGTCGCGACATTTGTTTGTAATTGACGGTGAGACTGCGATCGACGAAGTGATGCATGCCGTCGTGGGCGCCACAGCTCATGCATTGCCGTATGTTCATTGGTTTTTCTCCTTAAAGGAGATCACTGGGGCGCCACCGCCGGGGCAGTAGGTCACTTTAATGTAAATCTCCTGATCATTAAGTTGCGTGTGGTAGACGTCCTGCCAGGTTCGGTGATCCAAATAAGTGGTCATGGATTTGTAGAGCATCCTTCTCTCCAATGCATAAATGACCTTTTGCATGCTCTGGTAAGTGAGTCCCATGCTCCGGCCTGTCTCCAATGCTTTGTTAGTAAAAGCGTGGACCCCCATCCTGGCAACCTCCGCCTTGACCACCGCCAAGTCGTAGTGAGGTGTGTTCTTTTCCATAAGACACTTCAACTCTGAGATGAAAATTACCCTTAAAGGGTAATTTTAACAATCGAAAATCCCGCTCCGTTTCCTGCCTTCTAACCCTAGGCGGTTGTCCTCTCGGACGAAGCTGACTAACATGTCAGAAAATTCATCCTATGATTGGATGAAAGGGCGAATTCCATGTCAGACATTTCTCCATTAATTAAACGATCCTTGGTCGATCAGGCCCTGGACCAGTTACGCCTGCGCATCAATCAAGGTGTCTGGACGGTCGGCCAGCGCTTGCCCACCGAGCCGGAACTGGCGACTGAGCTGGGCATCAGCCGCAACACCGTGCGTGAAGCCATGCGTGTGTTGGCGTTTTCCGGGTTGATCGAGATTCGTCAGGGCGACGGCAGTTATCTGCGAGCGGTGGTCGATCCGCTGGACACCCTGAAGGCGCTGTCCCGTTGCTCTCAGGAACAGGCTCGGGAAACCCGGCACATTCTGGAAGTCGAAGCCATTGGTCTGGCGGCGCTACGCCGTACCGATGAAGACCTGGTGGCATTGCGCGAAGCGCTAGGCGTCAGCGGCAGTCACTACCATGGCGATCTGGACACCTACATTGCTTGCGATCTGGTGTTCCACCGCCGTCTGGTGGACGCGGCGCATAACCCGACCCTCAGCGAGCTGTATCGCTACTTCTCCAGCATCGTCGGTGCGCACTTGCGTCAGACCCTGAACGTCACTCCCCGCCGCCAAGCGGTGTTCGACCTGCATATCGAACTGCTCGATGCTGTGGAACAACGCGACCCGGAGCGGGCCAAAGCCCTGACGAGGCAGTTGATCAATGAACCTTGAAACCGAGGGCGCCATGTCCAGCCAGCAGGCCAGCAACAGCAACATCACTGAGCTAAAACGCACGGCGGAGCTCGAAGAGTTGCTGATCGACGCCGAGGCCGATGATGCAGAGGTCCAGCAACGTCATCCGATTCTGAGGCGGCCGTGGCTGTTGTTGCTCGGCCTGATTCTGGTGGCGCTGAACCTGCGACCGGCGCTGTCGAGCATGGCGCCGATGCTCAGCGAGGTCTCGAAGACGCTGGAGTTATCGGCGGCCCAGGCCGGTTTGCTGACAACCTTGCCAGTGCTTTGCCTCGGTCTGTTCGCGCCATTGGCGCCGGTGCTGGCGCGCCGTTTTGGTGCCGAGCGGGTGGTGTTGGGGGTTCTTCTGATGCTGGCCGGCGGGATCATTTTGCGCAGTTCGTTCGGCGAGGTCGGCCTGTTCGCCGGTAGCGTGTTGGCCGGCGCCAGTATCGGGGTGATCGGCGTGCTGCTACCCGGCATAGTCAAACGCGACTTCCCGAAACAGGCCGGCACCATGACCGGCGTCTACACCATGGCGCTGTGCCTGGGCGCGGCCATGGCGGCAGGGGCAACCGTGCCGTTGAGCGAACATTTCGACAAAAGCTGGGCCCTGGGTCTTGGCTTCTGGGTGGTTCCAGCGTTGGTCGCGGCGATTTTCTGGCTGCCGCAAGTCGGTCAGAAACACGGCGCGCATCACGTTGCCTATCGAGTCCGAGGCCTGTTGCGCGATCCGCTGGCCTGGCAAGTGACCTTGTACATGGGCCTGCAATCTTCTTTGGCCTACATCGTGTTCGGTTGGCTACCGTCGATCCTGATCGGGCGGGGGCTGACACCGACGCAGGCCGGTCTGGTGCTCTCGGGCTCGGTGATTGTCCAGTTGATCAGCTCGCTGGCAGCGCCATGGCTGGCGACCCGTGGCAAGGATCAGCGACTGGCGATCGTGATCGTGATGGCAATGACGCTCGGCGGTTTGTTCGGTTGCCTCTATGCACCGATCGATGGCCTGTGGGGTTGGGCGATCCTGCTGGGGTTGGGGCAGGGCGCTACGTTCAGCCTGGCCTTGACCCTGATCGTGCTGCGCTCGCGCGATGCTCATGTCGCGGCCAACCTGTCGAGCATGGCCCAGGGCTTCGGATACACCCTGGCGTCCATGGGCCCGTTCGCGGTCGGTGTGGTGCATGACTGGACCGGCGGCTGGAGCGCCTTGGGCTGGATTTTCGGCGTGATCGGCCTCGGCGCGATCATCGCCGGACTCGGTGCCGGGCGTTCGCTATACGTTCAGGTTCAAAGCGAGAAAGTCTGACACTGGCGCAGTGTCGGTATTCGGGCCACGAATGTCGATAGTGTTCCGCGCATTTGTTGACTATCGTGCAGGCAATCTTTCGTAGCCATTTTGCGCATCTATTTGCACATCCAGAGGGAGCCTGTCCATGAGTGATGCCCACAACGTCTTGATCACCCGCTTCTACCAAGCTTTCCAGCGACTGGATGCCGAAGCCATGAGCGCCTGCTACACCGACGACGTGGTGTTCAGTGATCCGGCGTTCGGCGAACTGCGCGGGCGCGATGCCGGCGACATGTGGCGCATGCTCACCACCCGGGCCAAGGATTTCTCCCTGACCTTCGATAACGTGCGCAGCGATGAGCGCACCGGCGGTGCCCATTGGGTGGCGACGTACCTGTTCAGCCAGACCGGCAATATAGTGGTCAACGACATTCAGGCGCGTTTCGTGTTTCGCGACGGCAAAATCTGTGAGCACCACGACAGTTTTGATCTGTGGCGCTGGTCCCGTCAGGCGCTGGGTTTCAAAGGGCTGTTGTTGGGCTGGACCCCGGCGGTGAGAAACGCCGTTCGGGCCCAGGCGTTGAAGGGGCTGAAGGCATTCCAGGCCAGTCGCTGATAAGATCGCGGCTTGTTTTCTTTCAAGCCTTGATCGTCACGTGAGCACTTCGAGCGAATCTTCCGTCATTGCCGCCGAACCGTCGGTGCCCGCCAGCAAACCCTGGTTCGTCTACCTCGTTCGCGCGGCCAACGGTTCGCTCTATTGCGGGATCAGTGATGATCCGGTCCGCCGCTTCGCCACCCACCAAAGTGGCAAAGGCGCGCGCTTCTTCCTGTCCAGTCCGGCCGTGGCATTGGTCTACACCGAAGCCTGCCGCGATAAAAGCGAAGCACTGCGCCAGGAACGCTTGATCAAAAAACTCAAGAAAAGCGCCAAGGAATGTCTGGTGGCGAGCGCGGCTGCGGGCTTATCAATCTGACTGATAAGCGCCCATCAGGCAGATGGGTAGGCTGCTTGCCGATTGCGCGCTAAGCTGCGGGTTCCTTATCCGAGCGGCGGAGCCGAGCATGTCCGAGTTGATTCTGCATCATTACCCGACGTCCCCTTTCGCTGAAAAAGCCCGCTTGCTGCTGGGCTTCAAGGGGCTGTCCTGGCGTTCTGTGATGATCTCGCCGGTGATGCCCAAACCCGATCTGACGGCCCTGACCGGCGGCTACCGCAAGACGCCGGTCTTGCAGATCGGTGCTGATGTCTATTGCGACACCGCGTTGATCGCTCGTCGTCTGGAGCAGGAAAAGGCTTCACCGGCGTTTTTCCCGGAAGGCCAGGAAATGGTCACGGCGACCTTCGCCGCGTGGGCCGATTCGGTGGTGTTCCAGCATGCGGTCAGCCTGGTGTTCCAGCCAGAGTCGGTGGCGGTGCGCTTCGGCAAATTATCGCCGGAAGCGATCAAGGCATTCCTGGCCGATCGCGCCGGCTTGTTCAGCGGTGGCAGCGCCATACGGCCGTCTGCCGAACAGGCTCGGCATCAATGGCCAACGATCATGGCGCGTCTGGAGCAGCAGCTTCAGCGCGAACAAGGGGACTTCCTGTTCGGTGAGCCATCGATTGCCGACTTCGCCCTGGCTCACTCGCTGTGGTTCCTCAAGGCGACGCACGTGACGTCACCGTTGGTGGAGGCTTATCCGGCCGTTTCGGCATGGTTTGGCCGTGTGATGGGCTTTGGTCATGGCGCGTTCAGTGAGATGACGGCCGAGCAAGCGCTAGAGATTGCCCGCAATGCCACGCCGGCCGCGTTACCAGATGAGCAGTTTGATGAGCCGAACGGATTCGAGGTCGGCCAGCAGGTGGTGATTGCAGCGACCGATTACGGGGTTGATCCGGTGGCGGGTGAATTGCTGTTTGCGGGCAGCGAAGAATTGATTCTGCGTCGTGAAGACGAACGGGCCGGCGTCGTGCATGTGCACTTTCCGCGGTTCGGGTTTCGCATCGACGCGCAGTAACCTGACATCGCGGATGATTGGGTTTGTTTCGACCTGTGGCGAGGGAGCTTGCTCCCGCTGGGCTGCGTAGCAGGCCCAACTATCTTGTGAGCGCTGCGCACTCAAGCGGGAGCAAGCTCCCTCGCCACAAGGATTGTGTGAAGCTGATGGTTATTTCAACGCAGCGAGAACCTGGTCCGGGTCATACCCGCGGATCAACGTTCCATTCACATCGATCAACGGAATCCCGCGTCCCCCCAGCGCCTCATAAGCTTTGCGCGCCACGGCATCCTTCTCGATATCGAACTCCTTGTACGGAATGCCCTTCTGGTCGAGAAAGCGCCGGGTCAGCTTGCAGTAGCCGCACCAATCGGTGGCATAGAGCACGACGTTGGCCCTGGCCTGGGTCTGCTCGGACACCACTTGGGAGGGGTGAAGCACCCGCTCGATCTTTCCCCAGTTCTGGTAAACAACGACCACCAGCAGGATCAGCAGGCATTTCTTCAACACGCCGCCGAGCATCAGTTGCGTCGCTTGAGCTGGTCGGTCAATTGGGTCGGCAGGCCCTTGATGATCAGCGTGCCGGCTTCTTCGTCATATTCGATCTTCGAGCCGAGCAGGTGCGCTTCGAAGCTGATGGACAAGCCCTCGGCGCGGCCGGTGAAGCGGCGGAACTGGTTCAGGGTGCGCTTATCCGCCGGAATCTCGGGAGACAGGCCGTAATCCTTGTTGCGGATGTGATCGTAGAACGCCTTCGGGCGTTCTTCGTCGATCAGCTCCGAGAGTTCTTCCAGGCCCATCGGTTCGCCGAGTTTGGCCTGACTGCTGGCGTAATCCACCAGGGTCTTGGTCTTTTCGCGGGCAGACTCTTCCGGCAGGTCTTCGCTTTCGACGAAGTCACTGAAGGCCTTGAGCAGGGTGCGGGTTTCGCCGGGGCCGTCGACGCCTTCCTGGCAGCCGATGAAGTCGCGGAAGTACTCCGAAACCTTCTTGCCGTTCTTGCCTTTGATGAACGAGATGTATTGCTTGGACTGCTTGTTATTCTGCCACTCGGAGACGTTGATCCGCGCTGCCAGGTGCAGTTGGCCCAGATCCAGGTGCCGGGACGGGGTCACGTCCAGTTGATCGGTCACGGCCACGCCTTCGCTGTGGTGCAGCAGGGCGATGGCCAGGTAATCGGTCATGCCTTGCTGGTAATGCGCGAACAGCACATGACCACCGACCGAGAGGTTGGATTCTTCCATCAGCTTTTGCAGATGTTCTACCGCAACACGGCTGAAGGCCGTGAAATCCTTACCGCCATCGAGGTACTCCTTCAGCCAGCCGCTGAACGGAAACGCGCCGGACTCTGGATGGAACAGTCCCCAGGCTTTGCCCTGTTTGGCGTTATAGCTTTCGTTCAGGTCGGCGAGCATGTTCTCGATGGCCGCGGATTCAGCCAGTTCAGAGTCGCGTGCGTGAAGAACTGCGGGTGTGCCGTCGGGTTTTTTGTCGATCAGGTGGACGATGCAATGACGGATCGGCATGGGCTTCTCGGCTGGTTGAAGAGAGGAGGGCGTGCTCCCCCGAAAAAGCGCCCAGTGTACCGCAATCTCTGGTTTTGGCGCTGTAACCACGCCGTAGCGTGTCCCCGTAGGAGCTGCCGAAGGCTGCGATCCTTTGACTTTGATTTTAAAAACAAGATCAAAAGATCGCAGCCTTCGACAGCTCCTGCGGGGAGGGTGAAGGGCAAATCCGGGGCGCGCGGCGGTCCTTATGCAGTTTTTTCCTGTTTTAGAGCAATAAAGCTGACCAAATGGCTAGCAAGAAGCGGATATTTCCCCGTCTCTGTGCTAGTTTTGCCCGGTCTTACGCGAAGTCACTGCGTTAAGCGTGCATTCAGCATTTGTCAGGTCGAACCAAACCCTGATTTCGGTATCTATAACCCCGACTCTTCGTGGTTATGCCCGAGGGTGCCAGATCCAGAAGATCGGGCTCGATGGCTGACACTGCACTCTGCAATCCATATGAATTTGATAGGGAAGGAACACTACATGGCTCTTACTAAAGACCAACTGATCGCCGACATCGCTGAAGCTATCGACGCGCCAAAAACCACCGCGCGTAACGCTCTGGACCAACTGGGCCAAATCGTTGCCGATCAGCTGGAAAACGGCGGCGAAATCACTCTGCCAGGTATCGGCAAGCTGAAAGTGACCTCGCGTCCTGCCCGCACTGGCCGTAACCCTTCGACTGGCGCAGCCATCGAAATCCCGGCCAAGAATGTTATCAAGCTGGTTGTGGCCAAAGGCCTGACCGACGCTGTTAACAAGTAAGATTTATTAAAAAAACCGTGCTCCGGAGCAATCCGGGCACGGTTTTTTTGTGCCATAAATTCTTCAAACACCACTGATCCTTGTGGGAGCGGCGGTGCGACGATTCGACTTGCCCGCGATGGCGGCGTGTCAGTCGCCCTCTTTGACGCCTGACACACTGCCTTCGCGGGCAAGCCCGCTCCCACAGGGATTTCAGCGCTCAGACATTTGGCTTGTCAGCAGTTAATCAGCTTTTACGCGCCCAGCGTTCGCGCCAAACCTGTTGCTCGGATTTAGTCTGGAAGGTCCAGGCGACGAAGCGGCTTTGCTTCTGCCCTTGGGACATTTCCACGACCTGGCTTTCCAATACGCCGGCCTTTTTCAGCGCCGTCTGGATCGCCGGCAGGTTTGAGGCTTTTGAGACCAGGGTGCTGAACCAAAGCACTTTGTGTTGAAAGTGCGCGCTCTCGGCGATCAGTTGCGTTACAAACCGTGCTTCGCCACCTTCACACCACAGTTCGGCCGATTGACCGCCAAAGTTCAGTACCGGCAGTTTGCGTTTTGGGTCGGCGCGACCCAGCGCGCGCCATTTACGCTCGCTGCCCTTGGTTGCCTCGTCCATCGAGGCGTGGAACGGCGGGTTGCACATGGTCAGGTCAAAGCGTTCGCCGGGCTCGAGCAGGCCCAGCAGAATGTGCTTGGGGTTGCTTTGCTGGCGTAGCTGGATGGCTTTGTTCAACCCGTTGGACTGCACGATGGCTTTGGCGGAGGCCACCGCCGTCGGGTCGATTTCCGAGCCGAGGAAGTGCCAGCGATAGTCGCTGTAGCCGATCAGCGGATAGACGCAGTTGGCGCCCATGCCGATATCGAGCACCTTGACCGGCGCGCCGCGAGGGATTTCGCCGTCGTTGACGCTGGCCAGCAAGTCGGCCAGGAAGTGAACGTAGTCGGCCCGGCCCGGAACCGGCGGGCACAGGTAATCGGCCGGGATGTCCCAATGGGCGATGCCGTAGAACGACTTGAGCAGCGCCCGGTTGAACACCCGAACCGCATCCGGGCTGGCGAAGTCGATGCTTTCCTTGCCGTACGGGTTGATGATCACGAACTTCGCCAGTTCCGGCGTGCTCTTGATCAGCGCCGGGAAGTCGTAACGACCCTGGTGGCGATTGCGCGGATGCAGGCTAGCCTTCTCGCGGGGCTCCATGGCTTTGGCCGGGGTCGCGGATTCAGGCTTTTTACGCGCAGGTTTGGGGGGGCGGGGGGCGTTCATGGGTGTGATCGATTCGGGTATGGCTAAAAGTGGCGGGTATTGTCCCACATCGGCTCGGTATTGATGACAAAAGTGCGGGCAACGCCGATCAAGTGTGGGAGCGGTGTTTGGGGGAAAGGGGCGGACATGAAAAAGGGAGGCCACATGGGCCTCCCTGTTTCATTGCGACGTGCCGTTACAGGCTGGCAATCCGCGCATGCTGCTCGGCCAGTTTGCCCAAAGCCTGTTCAGCTTCGGCCAGTTTGGCACGTTCCTTCTCGATGACTTCGGCCGGGGCCTTATCAACGAAACCGGCGTTGGACAGCTTGCCGCCCACGCGCTGCACTTCGCCCTGCAGACGCAGGATTTCCTTGTCCAGACGGGCCAGTTCGGCGTCCTTGTCGATCAGACCGGCCATCGGCACCAACACTTCCATCTCGCCGACCAGTGCGGTGGCGGACAGCGGTGCTTCTTCGCCAGCAGCCAACACAGTGATCGATTCGAGGCGCGCCAGTTTCTTCAGCAGGGCTTCGTTCTCGGTGAGGCGGCGCTGATCCTCGGCGCTGACGTTTTTCAGGAACAGGTTCAGCGGCTTGCCCGGGCCGATGTTCATTTCGCCACGGATGTTGCGCGTGCCGAGCATCAGGCCCTTGAGCCATTCGATGTCGTCTTCGGCGGCCTGATCGATGCGTGCCTCAACGGCCACTGGCCACGCTTGCAGCATGATCGTCTTGCCTTCGATACCGGCCAGCGGCGCGACGCGCTGCCAGATCTCTTCGGTAATGAACGGCATGAATGGATGCGCCAGACGCAGCGCGACTTCCAGCACGCGAACCAGGGTGCGACGGGTGCCGCGCTGACGTTCGACCGGCGCGTTCTCATCCCACAGCACAGGCTTGGACAGTTCCAGGTACCAGTCGCAATACTGGTTCCAGATGAACTCGTACAAGGCTTGTGCGGCCAGGTCGAAACGGAACTGATCGAGCTGACGGGTCACTTCGGCTTCAGTACGCTGCAACTGCGAGATGATCCAGCGATCCGCCAGAGACAGCTCGTAGGCTTCGCCGTTCTGGCCGCAGTCTTCACCTTTGTCCAGCACGTAGCGCGCGGCGTTCCAGATCTTGTTGCAGAAGTTGCGATAGCCTTCGACGCGGCCCATGTCGAACTTGATGTCGCGGCCGGTGGATGCCAGCGAGCAGAAGGTGAAGCGCAGGGCGTCGGTGCCGTAGCTGGCGATGCCCTCGGCGAACTCGTCGCGGGTCTGCTTCTCGATCTTCTTCGCCAGTTTCGGCTGCATCATGCCAGAGGTGCGTTTCTGCACCAGCGCTTCCAGCTCGATGCCGTCGATGATGTCCAGCGGGTCCAGGACGTTGCCCTTGGACTTGGACATCTTCTGGCCCTGGCCATCACGTACCAGACCGTGCACATAAACAGTCTTGAACGGAACCTGCGGCGTGCCGTCTTCGTTCTTCACCAAGTGCATGGTGAGCATGATCATCCGGGCAACCCAGAAGAAAATGATGTCGAAACCGGTGACCAGCACGTCGGT
Source organism: Pseudomonas sp. B21-015 (assembly GCF_024749285.1). Taxonomy (NCBI): domain Bacteria; kingdom Pseudomonadati; phylum Pseudomonadota; class Gammaproteobacteria; order Pseudomonadales; family Pseudomonadaceae; genus Pseudomonas; species Pseudomonas sp. B21-015. The sequence continues at coordinate 5,378,697 of NZ_CP087196.1, read as the reverse complement.
GGAGTGGAATTTCTTCAGGAATTCGGTCTGCTCCGGCCAGCCGAGCGTGGAGAAGGTCCACAGGCCCGAACTGAACCAGGTATCCAGAACGTCGTTGTCCTGTTGCAGCGCAACGTCGGCGCCCAAATTGTGCTTGGCACGTACTTCGGCTTCGTCGCGACCGACATAGACCTTGCCCGACTCGTCGTACCAGGCCGGAATCCGGTGGCCCCACCACAACTGACGGCTGATGCACCAATCCTGGATGTCGCGCATCCACGAGAAGTACATGTTTTCGTACTGCTTGGGCACGAACTGGATGCGGCCGTCTTCCACCGCAGCGATGGCCGGTTCGGCCAATGGCTTGGTGGAGACGTACCACTGATCGGTCAGCCACGGCTCGATGATGGTGCCGGAGCGGTCGCCTTTCGGTACTTTCAGGGCATGATCGTCGACGCTGACCAGAAGGCCGGCGGCTTCGAACGCGGCCACGATTTCCTTGCGGGCCTGGAAGCGGTTGAGGCCGACGAATTCGGCGGGTAGCGTGCCGTCGATCTGCTCGTTGACGCTGCCATCGAGGTTGAACACCTGGGCTGCCGGCAGCACGTCGGCATTTTTGTCGAAGATGTTCAGCAGTGGCAGGTTGTGGCGTTTGCCGACTTCGTAGTCGTTGAAATCGTGGGCCGGGGTGATTTTCACGCAGCCGGTGCCGAATTCAGGGTCGCAGTAATCGTCGGCGATGATCGGGATGCGACGGCCAACCAGCGGCAGTTCGACGAATTTGCCGATCAAGGCTTGGTAGCGCTCATCGTTCGGGTTAACCGCCACGGCGGAGTCGCCGAGCATGGTTTCCGGGCGAGTGGTCGCGACGATCAGGTAATCCTTGCCTTCAGCGGTTTTGGCGCCGTCGGCCAGCGGGTACTTCAGGTTCCACAGGAAACCTTTCTCGTCATGGTTTTCCACTTCGAGGTCGGAAATCGCCGTGTGCAGCTTGGTGTCCCAGTTGACCAGACGCTTGCCGCGGTAGATCAGGCCGTCTTCGTGCAGGCGCACGAACGCTTCTTTAACCGCTTCCGAGAGACCGTCGTCCATGGTGAAGCGCTCACGGCTCCAGTCCACGGACGAACCGAGGCGGCGGATCTGACGGCTGATGTTGCCGCCGGACTGATCCTTCCATTCCCAGACTTTCTCGAGGAATTTCTCGCGGCCCAGATCGTGGCGATTCTGGCCCTGGGCTTCAAGTTGGCGCTCCACCAGCATTTGCGTGGCGATACCGGCGTGGTCGGTGCCCGGCTGCCACAGGGTGTTGCGACCCTGCATGCGGCGGAAACGGATCAGGGCGTCCATGATCGCGTTGTTGAAGCCGTGACCCATGTGCAGGCTGCCGGTGACGTTCGGCGGCGGGATCATGATGGTGTAGGACTCGCCCTCGCCTTGTGGGGCGAAGTAGTTCTCGGACTCCCAGGTGTTGTACCAGGAAGTTTCAATGGCGTGCGGCTGGTAGGTCTTATCCATGCGCGGCGGGACCCTATTGGCATTTATTCAGGAAAAGCCGGGAAGTATAGCGGGGCGTGGGGCGTAGGGCGAGCAGGTGTGGATCGGGCGCAGATTAATGTGTGGAATGGACCTGTGGCGAGGGAGCTTGCTCCCGCTGGGGCGCGAAGCGGCCCCAATATCTGCAAGTCGGGTGTGTCAGGTACACCCCATGCTCAGGCTTTGCGACTGCTTCGCAGCCGAGCGGGAGCAAGCTCCCTCGCCACAGAAGCCCGCTCGACTCAAGTTTATTCGTACTGGCTCAACAACCGTTCCAGCCGCGCATCCAGCCGGCGTTTGATTTCGGTTTCAATGTGCGGGGCGAAGTCGTCGATCACGTCTTGCATGATCAATTGCGCGGCGGCGCGTAGTTCGCTGTCCAGGTGCAGCAGCGCGTCGGGGCCTTTGCTGGCGGCGGGAGCCGGTTGGGCAGCAGGGGCAGGGGGCGGCGGTTCGACCTGCGGCGTATTGCCGAGGGTGTCGAACAGCATGGGAATCTGTTCCTGATCACCTTCAATGACCGTGTCGGTCAGCAAGGGCGGTTGCAGGTTGTCATCGCCGAGCAATTGGCGGATCGACTCGAGGTCATCCAGCAGATGCGCGGACTGTTGCGGCTGTTTTGGAGTGTCCATCGGAATGCTCAGAGTCGCTGTAAACGGTGATCTTGCAGAGGATAGCCCTGTTCGCGGTAGAAACGGAAACTCTCCCGCGCAGCCGCACGAATCGCCGGATCTTCCACCACCACTTCCGCCACGCGGGCGAACTGTTTGGCAAAGGCCGGGACTTTCAGGTCGAGATTGACCAGCAGATCCTGATGTTGACCGCAGTCATCGCCAAGACCCAGGACAATCAAACCTTCCGGCTCGCTTTCGGCGGGGCCGTGGGGCACGAAGCTTTCGCCCTTGAACGCCCACAAACGCGCATCGAGATCGTCACGCTGGGTGGCATCGCTGCAATGCAGGTAAATGCGGTGGCCCATGCGCCAGGCTTTTTCGGTGAGCTTGCAGGCGAAATCCAGCCGCGCCGAAGGATCGGCGCTGGGCAGGATATAGAAGTCGACTTTGGTCATTGCGGTTCCTGAGCCCTGAGTGGCGTCACCGGAAAGTGACGCTGCTCAAGGTCATCGGTTTCAGGCTTTGGCGCGGTCCAGCAGGTATTGGGTCAGCAGGGGAACCGGACGGCCAGTGGCGCCCTTGTCCTTGCCGCCGCTGGTCCAGGCTGTGCCGGCGATGTCCAGGTGCGCCCAGTTCAGGTTCTTGGTGAAGCGCGACAGGAAGCAGGCGGCGGTGATGGCGCCGGCTTTCGGGCCGCCAATGTTGGCGATGTCGGCGAACGGGCTGTCCAGCTGTTCTTGATATTCATCGAACAGCGGCAGTTGCCAGGCGCGGTCGTCGGCGGATTGGCCGGCGCTCAGCAGTTGGCCGATCAGCTCGTCGTTGTTGCCCAGCAGGCCCGAGGTGTGAGAGCCCAGTGCGACGACACAAGCGCCGGTCAGGGTGGCGATGTCGATCACCGCTTGCGGCTTGAAGCGTTCGGAGTAGGTCAGGGCATCGCACAGCACCAGGCGGCCTTCGGCGTCGGTGTTGAGGATTTCCACGGTCTGGCCGCTCATGGTGGTGACGATGTCGCCCGGACGCGCAGCGTTGCCGCTCGGCATGTTCTCGGCGCAGGCCAGGATGCACACCAGGTTGATCGGCAATTTCAGCTCAAGCACGGCACGCAGGGTGCCGAACACGCTGGCGGAGCCGCCCATGTCGTACTTCATTTCATCCATGCCGGCGCCGGGCTTGAGGCTGATGCCGCCGGTGTCGAAGGTGATGCCTTTGCCGACTAGTGCGTACGGCTTCTCGGATTTCTTGCCGCCGTTGTATTGCATGACGATCAGGCGCGGTGGCTGGGCGCTGCCCTGGCCGACGGCGTAGAACGAGCCCATGCCCAGGTCCTTGATCTTCTTCTCATCGAGGACTTCGACTTTCAGGTTCTTGAATTCTTTGCCCAGGCCCTTGGCTTGCTCGCCAAGGAACGTCGGGTGGCAGATGTTGGGCGGCAGGTTGCCCAGATTACGGGTGAAGGCCATGCCGTTGGCGATCGCGGTGGCGTGGGCCACCGCGCGTTCGACTTCAGCCTGTGCAGCCTTGATGGTCACTAGAGTGACCTTCTTCAGGGAGCGCGGGTCGGCTTTCTGGCTCTTGAACTGGTCGAAGGTGTACTCGCCGTCCACCAGGGTTTCGGCCAGCAGGCGGGTCTTGCCATAGCTGTCACGACCCTTGACCACCACTTCGTCCAGCGCCAGCACTGCATCGCTGCCACCCAGGCCTTTCAGGGTATTGAGGATGCCGGCGATGATTTTGCGGAACGGGCGATCGCCCAGTTCTTCATCCTTGCCCACGCCCACCAGCAGCACGCGTTCGGCCTTGAGGTTGGGCAGGCTGTGCAGCAACAGGCTTTGGCCGACTTTGCCGGCCAGGTCGCCGCGCTTGAGCACCGCACTGATGGCGCCGCCGCTCAGTTCGTCGAGTTGTTTGGCAACGCTGCCGAGCTTGCGGTCTTCGCGGACGGAGACCACCAGTGTGGCGGTCTTCAACGTTTCCGGGCTAACGCTTTTTACAACCAGTTCCATGTCCGGGTCCCTGAATTAATGGTCAAAGTGCGCGACGCGCAGAGGCTTGCTTATAAGTAGAAAGAAGCCGGTGCATTGCCCGCGACAAAGGCCGCAGTTTGAACCTCGCTGCCTGCGCCTGACAACCCTCGGTTGCGCGAACTTCAGTGGTTCAGGCGCCTGCTTGAGCATGCGCAGTGACAGGCGCACCCAATCACAGGATAATGCGCCATCTTTTTCGGCGGCTCTGCCCTGCGGGCCGGCTGATATGTTTGTTTGTTTGGCCGCTTAGCCTGACAACCCTGGAGTGTCTGGTTTGATTGTCTTCCGTTATCTATCCCGCGAAGTCCTGTTGACCTTGAGCGCCGTCAGCGCCGTGCTGCTGGTCATCATCATGAGCGGACGCTTTATCAAATACCTCGCCCAGGCGGCCTCAGGCCTTCTGGATCCTGGGTCGTTGTTCCTGATCATGGGGTTCCGTCTGCCGGGTTTCCTGCAGTTGATCCTGCCTTTGGGGTTGTTTCTCGGGATTTTGCTGGCCTACGGTCGTCTTTATCTTGAAAGTGAAATGACCGTGTTGTCTGCCACTGGCATGAGTCAACAGCGTCTGTTCGCCATGACCCTTTTTCCGGCCACCCTGGTTGCGCTGGTGGTGGCGTGGCTGAGCCTGAGCCTGGCGCCACAAGGTGCCAACCAGTTCCAGCTGCTGCTGAACAAGCAGGACGCGATGACTGAGTTCGATACCCTCGAACCAGGCCGCTTCCAGGCCTTGCGCGACGGCACTCGAGTGACCTACACCGAACAACTGTCGGATGACCGCATCAATCTGGGCGGCGTGTTCATTTCGCAAAAAAATATAAATTCCGACAAAAAGGATCGCGGGATTTCCGTGCTGGTGGCCGAGAAGGGCCGTCAGGAAATTCGCCCCGACGGCAATCGGTATCTGATTCTCGACAACGGCTACCGCTACGACGGTAATCCGGGGCAGGCCGACTACCGCGCCATCAAATACGACGAGTACGGTGTATTGCTGCCCAAGCCGGAAGTCAGTGACGAAGTGACCGACCGCGATGCGATGCCCACCAGCTCCTTGCTGGGCAATGATGACCTCCGCTCGCGTACCGAACTGCAATGGCGTCTGTCCCTGCCGTTGCTGGTCTTCATCGTGACCCTGATGGCGGTGCCGCTGTCGCGCGTCAATCCGCGTCAGGGCCGTTTCCTCAAGCTGCTGCCGGCGATTCTTCTTTATATGGCTTACCTGACCATCCTGATTGCCGCTCGCGGTGCCCTCGAGAAGGGCAAGATCCCGTCAGCATTGGGCTTGTGGTGGGTGCATGCGATCTTCCTGGCCATCGGCCTGGGCTTGCTGTACTGGGAGCCGCTGCGCTTGAAAATGGCGAGTCGCCGCAGTGCGCTGGAGGTGGCCCGTGGATAAGCTCGATCGCTACATCGGTAGCAGCGTGTTCGTCGCGATCCTGGCAGTGCTGGGGATCATCCTCGGTCTGGCCACGCTGTTTGCCTTCATCGATGAAATGAGTGAGGTCAGCGATACCTACACGCTGATGGATGTCCTGAGCTATGTGCTGTTGACCGCTCCACGCCGTCTGTACGACATGTTGCCGATGGCGGCGCTGATCGGTTGCCTGATCGGCCTCGGCAGCCTGGCCAGCCACAGCGAGCTGACCATCATGCGCGCCGCGGGCGTGTCGCTCGGGCGGATCGTCTGGGCTGTCATGAAGCCGATGCTGCTTTTGATGGCGGTGGGGCTGGTGATTGGCGAATACGTCGCGCCGGCCACGGAAGTCACCGCTCAGGCCAACCGCTCGCTGGCCCAGGGCAGTGGCGATGCGCAAAGCGCCAAGCACGGTCTGTGGCATCGCCAGGGTGACGAGTTCATTCACGTCAACTCTGTGCAACCTAATGGTTTGCTGTATGGCGTGACCCGTTATCGCTTCGACGATCAACGCCACATGTTGTCTTCGAGCTTCGCCAAACGCGCGGAATTCGACACGGATCACTGGCAGCTGACGGATGTCACGACCACGTTGTTCCATGACAAGAGCACCGAAGTGGTGACTGCCCCGGTAGAGCGCTGGGAAGTAGCCCTGAGCCCGCAGCTGCTGAGTACCGTGGTAATGGCGCCCGAGTCGTTGTCGATCAGCGGTCTGTGGAGTTATATCCACTACCTGGCTGACCAGGGGCTGAGCAACGGTCGTTACTGGCTGGCGTTTTGGGTCAAGGTGTTGCAGCCGCTGGTGACCGCTGCATTGGTGTTGATGGCGATTTCCTTCATCTTCGGTCCGCTGCGTTCGGTAACCCTTGGTCAGCGGGTCTTCACCGGCGTGCTGGTTGGCTTCACCTTCCGCATCGTCCAGGATTTGCTCGGGCCTTCGAGCCAGGTATTCGGTTTCTCGCCGCTGTTTGCGGTGCTGGTGCCGGCCGGTGTCTGCGCCCTGGCCGGGGTCTGGTTGTTGCGTCGGGCCGGTTGATCGCGGGTTTTTCCGGTCTTGCTTGTCACTCAAAACGCCCCTGTCGCAAGACCGGGGCGTTTTTGTAGGCGCCGTCTGACCTGCGAACGTGACGCTTGCGCCGTGGATCAGGTACAATTCCCGGCTATTTTTCGGCGGGCTATGCCTGCAGCCTTTTTGAGTGTTGATCCGTGAGTGATTTGAGTCATATCCGCAATTTCTCCATCATCGCCCACATTGACCATGGCAAGTCGACGCTGGCCGATCGCTTCATCCAGATGTGTGGCGGCCTTGCCGAGCGCGAAATGGAAGCCCAGGTGCTGGACTCCATGGACCTGGAACGTGAACGCGGGATCACCATCAAGGCCCACAGCGTCACCCTGTATTACAAAGCCCGCGATGGCATCAACTACCAGCTGAACTTCATTGACACCCCCGGCCACGTCGACTTCACCTATGAAGTCAGCCGGTCGCTGGCGGCCTGTGAAGGTGCGTTGCTGGTGGTCGATGCCGGTCAGGGCGTCGAGGCTCAATCGGTTGCCAACTGCTACACGGCGATCGAGCAGGGCCTGGAAGTCATGCCGGTCCTGAACAAGATCGACCTGCCACAGGCCGATCCGGACCGTGTCAAAGAAGAAATCGAAAAAATCATCGGCATCGATGCCACCGACGCGGTCACGTGCAGTGCCAAGACCGGTCTGGGCGTCGATGAAGTGCTCGAGCGCCTGGTTCACACCATTCCCGCGCCGACGGGCAACATCGAAGACCCGCTGCAAGCGTTGATCATCGACTCCTGGTTCGACAACTACCTGGGTGTTGTTTCCCTGGTCCGCGTGCGCCACGGTCGTGTGAAGAAGGGCGACAAGATTCTGGTCAAGTCCACCGGCAAGATCCACCTGGTGGACAGCGTCGGTGTCTTCAATCCGAAACACACTGCCACCGTGGACCTGAAGGCCGGCGAAGTAGGCTTCATCATTGCCGGTATCAAAGACATTCACGGTGCGCCGGTGGGTGACACCCTGACCTTGAGCTCCACGCCGGACGTCGACGTGCTGCCAGGCTTCAAACGCATTCAGCCGCAGGTCTACGCCGGTCTGTTCCCGGTCAGCTCCGACGACTTCGAAGATTTCCGTGAAGCCCTGCAAAAGCTCACGCTGAACGACTCGTCCTTGCAGTACACCCCGGAAAGCTCCGACGCCCTGGGCTTCGGCTTCCGTTGCGGGTTCCTCGGCATGCTGCATATGGAGATCATCCAGGAGCGCCTGGAACGCGAGTACGACCTGGACCTGATCACCACGGCGCCGACGGTAATCTTCGAGCTGCTGCTCAAGACTGGCGAAACGATCTACGTCGACAACCCGTCGAAGCTGCCGGATATTTCTTCGATCGAAGACATGCGCGAACCGATCGTGCGGGCCAATATTCTTGTGCCGCAAGAGCATTTGGGCAACGTCATTACCCTGTGCATCGAGAAGCGTGGCATTCAGCATGACATGCTGTTCCTCGGCACCCAGGTCCAGGTGACCTACGATCTGCCGATGAACGAAGTGGTCCTCGACTTCTTCGACCGCCTGAAGTCCACCAGCCGTGGCTATGCTTCGCTGGATTACCATTTCGATCGTTACCAATCGGCTAATCTGGTGAAACTGGATGTGCTGATCAACGGCGATAAGGTCGACGCCCTGGCGTTGATCGTGCACCGTGACAATGCGCATTACAAAGGTCGCCAGCTGACCGAGAAAATGAAAGAGCTGATTCCGCGGCAGATGTTCGACGTGGCAATCCAGGCCGCCATTGGCGGGCAGATTGTGGCGCGGACAACCGTCAAGGCACTCAGAAAGAACGTATTGGCCAAATGCTACGGTGGTGACGTTAGCCGTAAGCGCAAGCTGTTGGAAAAGCAAAAGGCCGGTAAAAAACGCATGAAGCAGGTCGGTAACGTGGAAATTCCACAAGAAGCCTTCCTTGCAGTGCTCAGGTTGGATAGTTAGGTCCTATGTCACTAAATTTCCCGCTGTTGCTGGTCATCGCCGTGTTCGTCTGCGGCCTGTTGGCGTTGCTCGATCTGTTGTTCCTGGCGCCACGGCGCCGGGCTGCCATCAACTCTTATCAGGGTAGCGTCAGCCAGGCTGACATGGTGGTGGTCGAGAAACTGAACAAAGAGCCGCTGCTGGTTGAATACGGCAAGTCGTTCTTCCCGGTGTTGTTCATCGTGCTGGTGCTGCGTTCGTTCCTGGTGGAGCCATTCCAGATTCCGTCCGGCTCGATGAAACCGACTCTGGACGTCGGCGACTTCATTCTGGTGAACAAGTTTTCTTATGGGATCCGCTTGCCGGTGATCGACAAGAAAGTCATCGAAGTCGGTGATCCGCAGCGCGGTGATGTGATGGTGTTCCGCTACCCGAGCGACCCGAACGTCAACTACATCAAGCGTGTGGTGGGCCTGCCGGGCGACCAGATTCGCTACACCGCTGACAAGCGCCTGTTCGTCAACGGTGAGTCGATCGCCGAACAACTGGTCGGCTCCGAGCCGGGTACGTTGGGCAGCGCCGAGCTCTACAAGGAAAAACTCGGCGTCGCCGAGCACTTGATCCGCAAGGAAATGAGCCGCTATCGCGCAACGCCGGATCATTCGTGGACCGTGCCTGCCGGGCACTACTTCATGATGGGCGACAACCGCGACAACTCGAACGACAGTCGCTACTGGGATGATCCGAGCATTCCCAAGGATCTGCTGGGCATGGTTCCCGACAAGAATATCGTCGGCAAGGCCTTCGCAGTCTGGATGAGCTGGCCGGAACCCAAACTCAGTCACCTGCCGAATTTCTCGCGGGTTGGCCTGATCAAGTAATCACACACGGCGCTGTTGAACACAGCGCCGAATGCATTTCTGGAGTCGGCACAATCGGCGGCAGAAGCATGAAAACAACGATATTCAGGACGTTATTTTTGAACACAGCGTTAATTGTCCCAAGCCTGCGCCGCATCAAAGCCCAGGCGGTGGAATCCAACCACGAACTCAGCGTGGGTAAACCGTGAGCGTCTCCTTAAGCCGTCTAGAGCGTCAGCTCGGCTACACCTTCAAGGATCAGGAGCTGATGGTCCTGGCCCTGACTCACCGCAGCTTTGCCGGGCGCAACAACGAACGCCTGGAATTCCTCGGTGATGCCATCCTCAATTTCGTCGCTGGCGAGGCGCTGTTCGATCGCTTCCCGCTGGCCCGCGAAGGCCAGTTGTCGCGTTTGCGCGCACGCCTGGTGAAAGGTGAGACCCTGGCCGTACTGGCCCGTGGTTTCGACCTGGGCGAATACCTGCGCCTGGGCTCCGGCGAATTGAAAAGCGGTGGTTTCCGTCGTGAGTCGATTCTGGCTGATGCCCTCGAGGCGCTGATCGGTGCGATCTACCTGGACGCCGGCATGGACGTGGCGCGCGAGCGCGTGCTGGCCTGGCTGGCCGGAGAGTTCGAAGGCCTGACGCTGGTCGACACCAACAAAGATCCGAAAACCCGCCTGCAGGAATTCCTGCAGTCCCGTGGTTGTGAGCTGCCGCGTTACGAAGTGGTGGATATCCAGGGCGAACCACATTGCCGGACGTTCTTCGTCGAATGTGAAATCATCTTACTGAATGAAAAAAGCCGAGGTCAGGGTGTGAGTCGTCGTATTGCCGAACAGGTAGCGGCCGCCGCAGCACTGATTGCCCTGGGTGTGGAGAATGGCAATGACTGATTCAACCGCAACTCGCTGTGGCTATGTTGCCATCGTCGGCCGTCCCAACGTGGGCAAGTCCACGCTGCTGAACCACATTCTGGGTCAGAAACTGGCGATCACCTCGCGCAAGCCTCAGACCACCCGTCACAACATGCTCGGCATCAAGACCGAAGGCGCCGTTCAAGCGATTTACGTCGACACACCGGGCATGCACAAGGGCGGCGAAAAGGCCCTGAACCGTTACATGAACAAGACCGCTTCGGCGGCGTTGAAAGACGTCGATGTAGTGATCTTCGTGGTTGACCGCACCAAGTGGACCGACGAAGACCAGATGGTCCTCGAGCGCGTCCAGTATGTGACCGGCCCGCTGATCGTGGCGCTGAACAAGACCGACCGCATCGAAGACAAATCCGAGCTGATGCCGCACCTGACCTGGTTGCAGGAACAGTTGCCGAACGCGCAGATCATGCCGATCTCGGCCCAGCACGGGCACAACCTCGACACGCTGGAGCGAGTGATCGCCGAGCACCTGCCGGAAAACGATCACTTCTTCCCGGAAGACCAGATCACCGACCGCAGCAGCCGCTTCCTCGCCGCAGAACTGGTGCGCGAGAAAATCATGCGCCAGTTGGGCGCCGAGCTGCCGTACCAGATCACCGTGGAAATCGAAGAGTTCAAGCAGCAAGGCAAAACCCTGCACATTCATGCCTTGATCCTTGTCGAGCGTGACGGCCAGAAGAAAATCATCATTGGTGACAAGGGCGAGCGCATCAAGCGCATCGGCACCGAGGCGCGCAAGGACATGGAGCTGCTGTTCGACTCCAAGATCATGCTTAACCTCTGGGTCAAAGTGAAAGGCGGCTGGTCCGATGACGAGCGCGCCCTGCGTTCGCTGGGTTACGGCGACCTGTAAACCCGGTCTGCGCTGCACCGTAGAACCTTGTGGGAGCGGGCTTGCCCGCGATGAGGATGTAACATTCAGCAGAGATGTTGAATGTAAGTCCGCCATCGCGGGCAAGCCCGCTCCCACATTGGTTTTGGTTGTTTGTAGAACTGCGCTCTTTCATTGAGAACTGCGATTTCCATGTCGACCACCGCGCCAATCGGCCAACCCGCCTACGTGCTCCACTCCCGCGCCTACCGCGAAAGCAGTGCGTTGGTGGATTTCCTTACGCCGCAAGGTCGGTTGCGGGCGGTGTTGCGTAGCGCACGGGGCAAGGCCGGGACGTTGGCGCGGCCGTTCGTGCCGCTGGAAGTCGAGTTTCGGGGGCGGGGTGAACTGAAAAATGTCGGCCGCATGGAAAGCGCCGGTGTTTCCACCTGGCTCAACGGCGAGGCGCTGTTCAGCGGGCTCTATCTCAACGAATTGCTGATTCGCCTGCTGCCCGCCGAAGACCCGCATCCCGCCGTCTTCGATCACTACGCCGCGACCTTGCTCGCCCTGGCCGAAGGCCGTCCGCTGGAGCCGTTGCTGCGCTCCTTCGAATGGCGTCTGCTCGACGACCTCGGTTATGGCTTTGCCCTGAACGCCGACATCCACGGCGACCCCATCGCACCGGACGGCCTCTATCGGTTGCAAGTGGATGCAGGCCTGGAGAGGGTCTATCTGTTGCAGCCGGGCCTGTTCAATGGCGCCGAACTGTTGGCCATGGCTGACGCCGACTGGTCCGCGCCCGGTGCGCTGTCCGCCGCCAAGCGTTTGATGCGTCAGGCATTGGCCGTTCATCTGGGTGGTCGTCCTCTAGTCAGTCGCGAGTTGTTTCGAAAGCCGTAGTCTCCCCGTATGCTGTGCACCGAATCTTTAAACTCAGGAGCGCTTCCGTGACCACCAGCAATCGCATTCTTCTTGGCGTGAACATCGACCACGTTGCCACCCTGCGTCAGGCCCGGGGTACTCGCTACCCGGATCCGGTCAAGGCAGCGCTGGACGCGGAAGAGGCGGGCGCTGACGGTATCACCGTGCACCTGCGCGAAGACCGTCGGCACATCCAGGAGCGCGATGTGCTGCTGCTCAAGGACGTGCTGCAAACCCGCATGAACTTCGAAATGGGCGTCACCGAAGAAATGATGGCGTTCGCCGAGCGCATCCGCCCGGCACACATTTGCCTGGTCCCGGAAACCCGTCAGGAGCTGACCACTGAAGGCGGTCTGGATGTGGCGGGGCAGGAGGCGCGGATCAAGGCGGCGGTGGATCGCCTGGCGAAGATCGGCTGTGAAGTGTCGCTGTTCATCGACGCTGACGAGCGGCAGATCGAAGCGTCCCGCCGTGTCGGGGCGCCGGCCATTGAATTGCACACCGGGCGTTATGCGGACGCCGAGACGCCAACCGACGTCGCCGAAGAGCTCAAGCGCGTGGCGGATGGCGTGGCATTCGGTCTGGCCCAGGGCCTCATCGTCAACGCGGGCCACGGTCTGCACTATCACAACGTCGAAGCGGTTGCGGCGATCAAAGGCATCAACGAACTGAACATCGGCCATGCGTTGGTGGCCCATGCGTTGTTCGTCGGGTTCAAGTCGGCTGTATCGGAAATGAAGGCGCTGATTCTGGCGGCTGCGTTGAAAGGCTAGATCGGCGGCGCTGCCTTCGCGGGCAAGCCACGCTCCCACAGGTCCGAGTTGAACGACAGTTGAATATTCGACGCGGACCTGTGGGAGCGTGGCTTGCCCGCGATGGCGTCTTTGAAGGCAGCAAAGACTTAAAGCGGCGGGGTTTCCTGGCTTGGCTTGGTCTTGTCGACCCCCGGCACGTGCAGGTTGCCTTCAGCGACCTGATTGCCTTCAAGCTGCGGCTGCGTGACCCACGTCAGGATGTCGTAGTAGCGACGGATGTTCGCCACGAAATGCACCGGCTCGCCGCCACGGGCGTAGCCATAACGGGTTTTGCTGAACCACTTTTTCTCGGACAGACGCGGCAGGATCTTCTTCACGTCCAGCCACTTGTCCGGGTTCAGTCCTTCCTTGGCCGCCAGTTTGCGCGCGTCATCCAGATGACCGCTGCCGACGTTGTAGGCCGCCAGTGCAAACCATGTGCGATCTGGCTCCTGGATCGACTCATCCAACTGATCCTTCATGTAGGCGAGGTACTTGGCGCCACCCATGATGCTTTGTTTAGGGTCCAGTCGGTTGGAGACGCCCATGGCCTGCGCCGTGTTCTGGGTCAGCATCATCAGGCCGCGCACGCCGGTCTTCGACGTGACGGCCGCTTGCCACAGCGACTCCTGATAACCGATCGCCGCCAGCAGGCGCCAGTCGACTTTCTCTTTCTTGGCGTACGCCTTGAAATGCTGTTCGTATTTAGGCAAGCGTTGCTGCAAGTGTTGGGCGAAGGTGGTGGCGCCCATGTAGCCCAGTACGTCGACATGCCCGTAATAGCGGTCTTTGAGACGTTGCAAGGTGCCGTTTTTCTTCACCTTGTCGAGGTAGGCATTGATCTCGTTGAGCAAGCTGTTGTCGTCGCCAGCGGCCACCGCCCAGCTCTGGTTGCTGGCATCACCGAGGTCGAAGGCCACTTGTATGTTGGGGAAGTAGACCTGGTTCATCGCGACTTCATTTGAATCGACCAGGGTCAGATCGATCTGACCTTCGTCCACCATCCGCAACAGGTCGACGACTTCAACCGCGTCGGACTCTTCGTATTCGATACCGGGAAGTTTCTTTTTCAGCTCCGCCAATTGCTCGGCGTGGGTGCTGCCCTTGAGCACCATGATCTTCTTGCCCACCAGATCCTTCTCGTCTGTCGGCCGCGATTGGCCGTTGCGATAGATGATCTGCGGAGTGACCTCGAGATAGGAGTGGGAAAACCGCACCTGTTTTTTGCGTTCCTCGCTGCTGACCAGGCCGGCAGCCGCCAGCACCGGGCCATTCGGCTTGCCCACCTGATTGAACAGGTCGTCGAGGTTGTCGGCGGTTTCGATCTTGAGTTCGACCCCCAGATCGTCGGCGAAGCGCTTCACCAGCTCGTATTCGAAGCCGGTTTCACCGTTGCGATCCTGAAAGTAGGTGGCGGGACTGTTACGGGTAACCACCCGCAGCACGCCATCCTCCTTTACGCGCTCCAGCGTGTTGGGTTTATCAACACAGCCACTGAGCATCAGGAAGAGTCCGGTTGCGATCAGCCATTTGGCGTACCGCGGACGCAAAGCCGTTGGGGAAAACATTTGCGCAGTATACGCAAAGGACCACGAGCGCCATATATCGACAGCGAAGGGCTTGTCTGCTAGAGAGTCTAAAACCCGCTTGGAGCCCGCAGGAATGGGCCAGGACCGCATTTTGTGGCTGAAAAAATAACCCTCGGCACGCACCTGCTCAAGGCCCGAATACCCGGCCCGACGTTCGGGTACAGCCGCGTGTACCGTTTCGGGTGATGTCGCGGGCGGTTTAGGCTAGAATGCACGGCCTCAAAGCACACCCCTTCCCGAGGCTGTCCCGAAGATGTTGATCCTGCGCGGCGCTCCTGCCCTTTCTGCCTTTCGCCACAGCAAACTCCTTGAGCAACTGAGCCAGAAGGTTCCAGCTGTCAGCGGCTTGTATGCTGAATTCGCTCACTTCGCCGAAGTTACCGGCGTCCTGACCGGCGACGAACAGCAGGTGCTCGCGCGCCTTCTGAAGTACGGTCCTAGCGTTCCGGTACAAGAGCCCACCGGTCGTCTGTTCCTGGTGTTGCCGCGTTTCGGCACCATCTCGCCGTGGTCCAGTAAAGCCAGCGACATCGCTCGCAACTGCGGCCTGACCAAGATCCAGCGCCTGGAGCGCGGTATCGCGTTCTACGTCGCCGGCCAGTTCAGCGATGCCGAAGCGCAGCTGATCGCAGGCGCCTTGCATGACCGCATGACCCAGATCGTATTGGACAACCTTGAACAAGCCGCCGGCCTGTTCAGCCACGCCGAGCCAAAACCGCTGACCGCGATCGACGTGCTGGGCGGCGGCCGCGCCGCGCTGGAAAAAGCCAACACCGAGCTGGGCCTGGCCCTGGCCGAAGACGAAATCGACTACCTGGTCAACGCCTTCGTTGGTTTGAAGCGCAACCCGCACGACATCGAACTGATGATGTTCGCCCAGGCCAACTCCGAGCATTGCCGTCACAAGATCTTCAACGCCAGTTGGGACATCGACGGTCAGAGCCAGGAAAAAAGCCTGTTTGGCATGATCAAGAACACCTACCAGATGCACAGCGAAGGTGTTTTGTCGGCTTATAAGGACAACGCCTCGGTCATCGTCGGCTCAGTCGCCGGCCGTTTCTTCCCGGACCCTGAAACCCGCCAGTACGGCGCGGTGCAGGAGCCGGTGCACATCCTGATGAAAGTTGAAACTCACAACCACCCGACCGCGATTGCCCCGTTCCCGGGCGCATCCACCGGTTCCGGTGGCGAGATTCGCGACGAAGGCGCCACCGGACGCGGCGCCAAGCCAAAGGCTGGCCTGACCGGTTTCACCGTGTCGAACCTGCAGATCCCGGGCTTCGAACAGCCGTGGGAAGTGCCGTACGGCAAACCCGAGCGCATCGTTACCGCGCTGGACATCATGATCGAAGGTCCGTTGGGCGGCGCTGCATTCAACAATGAATTCGGTCGTCCGGCGCTGACCGGCTACTTCCGTACGTTCGAACAGTCGATCACCACGCCTCATGGCGACGAAGTTCGCGGTTACCACAAGCCGATCATGCTGGCCGGCGGTATGGGCAACATCCGTGAAGAACACGTCCAGAAAGGCGAAATCGTCGTGGGCTCCAAGCTGATCGTGCTCGGCGGCCCGGCGATGCTGATCGGTCTGGGCGGCGGCGCGGCTTCCTCCATGGCCACCGGCACCAGCTCGGCGGACCTGGACTTTGCTTCCGTACAACGTGAAAACCCGGAAATGGAACGCCGCTGCCAGGAAGTCATCGACCGTTGCTGGCAGTTGGGTGAACACAACCCGATCAGCTTCATCCACGACGTCGGCGCGGGCGGTCTGTCCAACGCCTTCCCGGAACTGGTCAACGATGGCGACCGTGGTGGCCGTTTCGAACTGCGCAACATTCCAAACGACGAGCCGGGCATGGCCCCGCACGAAATCTGGAGTAACGAATCCCAGGAGCGCTACGTTCTGGCGGTGGGGCCTGCGGACTTCGAACGCTTCCAGGCGATCTGCGAACGCGAGCGTTGCCCGTTTGCCGTGGTCGGCGAAGCCACTGCCGAGCCGCAACTGACCGTGACCGACAGCCACTTCGGCAACAGCCCGGTGGACATGCCGCTGGAAGTGCTGCTGGGTAAAGCCCCGCGCATGCACCGTTCGGTGGTTCGTGAAAACGAGCTGGGCGATGATTTCGATCCGTCGACCCTCGACATCGCCAACTGCGTCGAGCGCGTCCTGCATCACCCGGCCGTGGCCAGCAAGAGCTTCCTGATCACCATCGGCGACCGTACCATCACCGGCCTCGTGGCCCGTGATCAGATGGTCGGCCCTTGGCAGGTTCCGGTGGCCGACGTTGCCGTCACTGCGACCAGCTTCGACGTCTACACCGGTGAAGCCATGGCGATGGGCGAGCGCACTCCGCTGGCCCTGCTGGACGCTCCGGCGTCGGGCCGCATGGCCATCGGCGAAACCCTGACCAACATCGCCGCCTCGCGCATCGCCAAGATCTCCGACATCAAACTGTCGGCGAACTGGATGTCCGCCGCCGGTCACCCGGGTGAAGACGCGCGTCTGTACGACACCGTGAAAGCGGTCGGCATGGAGCTGTGCCCTGAGCTGGGCATTACCATTCCGGTGGGCAAGGATTCCATGTCCATGGCCACCCGCTGGAACGACGAAGGTGTCGATAAGGCGGTAACTTCGCCGATGTCGCTGATCGTGACCGGTTTCGCGCCAGTGGCTGACATCCGTCAGACCCTGACCCCGCAACTGCGCATGGACAAGGGCACCACCGACCTGATCCTGATCGACCTCGGTCGTGGTCAGAACCGCATGGGCGCCTCGATCCTCGCTCAGGTTCACGGCAAGCTCGGCAAACAGGCACCGGACGTCGATGACGCCGAAGACCTGAAAGCCTTCTTCGCCGTGATCCAGGGCCTCAACGCCGACGGTCACCTGCTGGCTTACCACGACCGTTCCGACGGTGGTCTGCTGACCAGCGTGGTGGAAATGGCGTTTGCCGGCCACTGCGGTCTGAGCCTGAACCTCGACGGTCTGGCAGAAACCTCCGCCGACATCGCCGCGATCCTGTTCAACGAAGAGCTGGGCGCTGTGATCCAGGTTCGCCAGGACGCCACCGCGGACATCCTCGCGCAGTTCAGCGCCGCTGGCCTGGGCGATTGCGTGTCGGTGATCGGTCAGCCGATGAACAACGGCGAGATCAGCATCACTTTCAACGGCGATACCGTATTCGAAGGTCAACGCCGTCTGTTGCAACGTCAGTGGGCTGAAACCAGCTACCAGATCCAGCGTCTGCGTGATAACGCCGACTGCGCCGAACAAGAGTTCGACGTGCTGCTGGAAGAAGACAACCCGGGCCTGAGCGTCAAGCTCAGCTACGACGTCAACCAGGACGTTGCGGCGCCTTACATCAAGAAAGGCATCCGCCCACAGGTTGCCGTGCTGCGTGAGCAGGGCGTCAACGGTCAGGTGGAAATGGCGGCCGCGTTCGACCGCGCCGGTTTTAACGCGATCGACGTGCACATGAGCGACATTCTGGCCGGCCGCGTCGACCTGAACGAGTTCAAAGGTCTGGTGGCTTGCGGCGGTTTCTCCTACGGCGACGTACTGGGTGCCGGTGAAGGCTGGGCCAAATCCGCGCTGTTCAATAGCCGCGCTCGCGATGCCTTCCAGGGCTTCTTCGAACGCACCGACAGCTTTACCCTCGGCGTGTGCAATGGTTGCCAGATGATGTCCAACCTGCACGAGCTGATCCCGGGCAGCGAGTTCTGGCCGCACTTCGTGCGTAACCGTTCCGAGCAGTTCGAAGCCCGCGTGGCCATGGTACAGATCCAGGAGTCGAACTCGATCTTCCTGCAGGGCATGGCCGGTTCGCGCATGCCGATCGCCATCGCCCACGGTGAAGGCCATGCCGAATTCGCCAGCGAAGAAGCGTTGCTGCAAGCCGATCTGTCGGGTTGCGTGGCAATGCGTTTCGTCGACAACCACGGCAAGGTCACCGAGAAGTACCCGGCCAACCCGAACGGCTCGCCGCGCGGGATCACCGGTTTGACCAGCCGCGACGGTCGCGTGACCATCATGATGCCGCATCCGGAGCGTGTGTTCCGCGCGGTGCAGAACTCGTGGCGTTCGGAAGACTGGAACGAAGACGCACCTTGGATGCGTATGTTCCGTAACGCTCGCGTCTGGGTTAACTAAGAGCAGGTGAGCCAAGCGCCATGTACAAGCTATGCTTTTTTGTTCCGGCCAGTCATGTCGAGGTGGTCAAAAGCGCTGTGTTCGCCGCCGGTGGCGGGCGGATCGGGGCTTATGATCATTGCGCCTGGCAGGTGTTTGGCTTGGGTCAGTTTCGTCCATTGGATGGCAGTCAGCCGTTCATTGGCGAGGCTGGTCAGGTCGAGCAGGTTGAGGAATGGAAGGTTGAGCTGGTGGTCAGCGATGAGTTGATTCGGGCGGTGGTGGTGGCTCTGAAAGAGAGCCATCCCTACGAAGTACCGGCATACGAGGTGTGGCGGTTGGAAGACTTCTGATTCTTCTGACTGCTGAATGAGAAACCCGCTGAAGTGATTTCAGCGGGTTTTTTGTTGTCCGGGATTTGACTGCTGTGCCTGATCTTCGATCTTTTGATCTTGGCGGCCTTCTAGCCGACCAATTTATCCCGCCACCTTCCGAGAAGAAGGCCAAAGCCAACCAGCGTCCAAGCACGATTTTCGTCATCGCCCCCAACGTCGATTCCGAAACCCTGCTGGCCCATGCCTGTGAAACCCTGGCCTCGGCGGATGTCATGGCCAGTGAGTTGGCGTTCGATCTCACCGGGCCGACATGCAATCTGGCATTAGGGATTCAGTAGATGATTTCCCTGGCGGAGTTGTCGGTGAATCGGTTGCTGGATCAGGTGTGTCCGCAGGGATAACCGGGCATGAAAAAGCCCGCTGAAGATATGATTTTCAGCGGGCTTTTTGCGGTGTGTTGCCTCGAAAAGATCGCAGCTTCTACAGAGTTTTGTGTACCTATATAGGAGCTGCCACAGGCAAGCCCTCTAGCCACAAAAGCTCTTCACGATGCTGTGAATTTTGGGGTTACGGGCGGATTTCGATCATCGTGCCGTCAGACACCAGGCCCCAGACTTCGCGCATGTCCATGTTACGCATGGCGATGCAGCCGTCGGTCCAGTCCAGCGTGTGGAACAGGTCTTCAGGGTTCTCTTCGGTGTCCGGAGTGCCATGGATCATGATCATGCCGCCAGGCTCGACACCGTCGCGCCGGGCGCGGGCAGAGTCGCTGATATTAGGGTAGGAAATGTGCATCGCCAGGTTGAAACGGTCGCTGATCTTGCGCCAGTCCACCCAGTAAAAGCCTTCGGGGGTGCGTTTATCACCTTCCATCAGTTTTGGGCCGATGGGGCGTTTGCCCAGGGAAATGCGATAGGTCTTGATCGGCTTGCCGTCGTTGATCAATTGCAATTGGTGGGCGGACTTGAGAACCAGAACTTTTTCGATGACTTTGCCGTCCAGGGTTTCCGCAACGGAAGCCTGGGAGATGGCGACGAACGACAAGCAAAACAGGGCAAGCAACCAGCGCATTGAAACGATATCCCTAGAAGTGTCGCGACTATTTTAGTTATAGATGTTTTTGCAGGAGCTGCCGAAGGCTGCAATCTTTTAGCGCTTGCAAAGAGGCCGACATTGAAATCAAGTGATGACAGCCTGAACAAGCGGCGGGATCGATTCGGACCGCACGGGGTAGACCTCGGCCCGCCGGTCAGCGAAGAAGCATTCTAAAGTACGGCCCACCGTGCGGAAAGCCAGTTCGCCCCAAGGAATGTCGGCTTCTTCGAAAAGCTGCACTTCCAGGCTCTCGGGGCCGGCGGCAAAATCCAGGTCTATCAGCTCGGCGCGAAAGAATACATGCACCTGGCTGATGTGTGGCACGTCGATCAGCGTATAGATGCTCAGGTTACGTACCCGGGCACAAGCTTCTTCGGCGGTCTCGCGAATGGCGGCCTGTTCGATGGTCTCACCGTTTTCCATGAAACCGGCGGGCAGGGTCCAGTAACCGAGCCGTGGCTCGATGGCGCGACGGCACAGCAACACCTTCGAGCCCCAGGTCGGCACGCAACCGGCCACGATATTGGGGTTCTGGTAATGAATGGTATGACAGCTGTCGCAGACAAAACGCAGGCGCGAATCGCCTTCGGGAATGCGCTGGGTCACCGGGTTGCCGCATTGACTGCAAAATTTCATGCTTGGGTTCCTGAATGCTGCGCCTATCTTGGCGTGCAGCGGTGTCGGTCGGCAAGTTGTCGTTTCGCGACATGAGGCTGTTCGGGGCTTGGGCGGCCGGTGCGATTGGTGCATGATGCAGGGTAAGGCACAGATCGAGAAGACTCATGCTGGACGAGCTACTGCACCGGGTAAGCAATCACACGCCGCGTACGCTGGAAACCGACCTGCGTTTCCCCGAAGCCGCGGTATTGGTGCCTATCACGCGCAGTGACGAACCGGAACTGGTCCTGACCCTTCGTGCCAGCGGGCTCTCGACCCATGGCGGCGAAGTTGCCTTCCCCGGCGGTCGACGAGACCCCGAAGACCCTGACCTGATTTTTACCGCCTTGCGCGAAGCCGAAGAAGAAATCGGCCTGCCACCGGGGCTGGTCGAAGTGATCGGCCCGCTGAGCCCACTGATCTCCCTGCACGGTATCAAGGTCACGCCCTATGTCGGCGTGATTCCGGATTTCGTCGAATACCTGGCCAACGATGCAGAGATCGCCGCAGTGTTCAGCGTGCCGCTGGAGTTCTTCCGCAAGGACCCGCGAGAGCACACTCACCGCATCGACTATCAGGGCCACAGTTGGTACGTGCCGAGCTACCGTTATGGCGAGTACAAGATCTGGGGGCTGACGGCAATCATGATTGTTGAGTTGATCAACTTGCTCTATGACGCGAAAATCAGCCTGCATCAACCACCCAAGAGTTTTATCAAAACCTGAAGCCATCGCGCGTATGGCGTGAATCCGGCTTTTCGCTAGTGAGCCAGCCTGGCCTTGAGGACCATAAGATGAAATACCGCCTGGGCGACGCCCGCGTCGATACCCATCCGCAGAGCTGGGTCGCACCTAATGCCGTGCTGGTGGGCAAGGTCAAACTGGAAGAGGGCGCCAACGTCTGGTTCAACGCCGTGTTGCGTGGCGACAACGAATTGATCCTGATCGGCAAGAACAGCAACGTGCAGGACGGCACCGTGATGCACACCGACATGGGCTACCCGCTAACCATTGGGACTGGTGTGACCATCGGCCATAACGCCATGCTTCACGGTTGCACAGTGGGCGATTACAGCCTGATCGGCATCAACGCGGTGATCCTCAACGGCGCGAAAATCGGCAAGAACTGCATCATCGGCGCCAATTCGCTGATCGGCGAGGGCAAGGAAATTCCGGATGGTTCACTGGTCATGGGTTCGCCGGGCAAGGTGGTGCGCGAGTTGACCGAGCTGCAAAAGAAGATGCTCGAAGCCAGCGCCGCCCACTATGTGCACAACTCGCAGCGTTATGCCCGCGATCTGGTCGAGCAGGAAGAATGAGCACCACTGAACGACCGGTCCCGTCGCCATGCGTGAGCATTTGTGCGCTGGATGAAGATGACATTTGCACCGGGTGTCAGCGCACGGTGGAAGAAATCACCCGCTGGAGCCGGATGGACAACGCAGAGCGGCGCAAGGTGTTGGGGTTGTGTCATGAGCGGGCCAAATCGAGTGGGTTGATCTGGATGTTGCCCTCCAAATCCTGAGTCATTTGGTGCTTTTGTGGCGAGGGAGCTTGCTCCCGCCGGGCTGCGAAGCAGCCCCTAAACCGACGACGTTCTAGCTGACACACCGCGTCCGCTGATTTCAGGGCCGCTTCGCAACCCAGCGGGAGCAAGCTCCCTCGCCACAGGTTATCTGTGCGCTGAAGATGGAGTACCCTGTGCACAAAATTGACAGGTACCCCACGCCCCATGCTCTTCCTGATCGCCTACATCGGCAGCGTCGTGCTGATCAATTACGCCTTTTCCACCGCCCCGCACCTGGACATTATCTGGTCGGCCTGGGGTGGTCTGGTGTTCGTGCTGCGCGACATGGTGCAAACCCGCTTCGGCCACGGTGCGATCGCGGCGATGCTGGTGGCGCTGGTGCTGTCCTACGTCACCTCCGACCCGTCCATTGCACTCGCCAGCGCCACGGGGTTTGCGGTGTCCGAGTGTATCGACTGGCTGGTGTTCAGCGTCACCCGGCGTCCGTTGCACGACCGCCTGTGGATAAGTTCGGCCCTGAGCATCCCGCTGGACACTTTCATCTTCTTCGGCATGATCGATGCGCTCACTCCGGGCGTGATCATCACTGCGCTGGGCTCGAAGTTCGCGGGCGTCACCGTGGTCTGGTTGGCCATGGCCTGGCGTCTGCGCAAACAGGCCGTCGCCAGCTGAAGCCAAACCCTCAGGTTCATGTAAAATGCCGCGCTTTCTCCCCACGGGAAGCGTGCTTCCCTCGATGATCCGCTTCTTGAGGACCTGAGATGACCCGTATCGGAACTCCATTGTCGCCAACCGCGACCCGCGTATTGCTGTGTGGCTGTGGTGAGTTGGGCAAGGAAGTGGTGATCGAGCTGCAACGCCTGGGCGTTGAAGTGATTGCCGTGGATCGCTACGCCAACGCGCCGGCCATGCAAGTCGCCCATCGCAGCCATGTGATCAACATGCTCGACGGGGCTGCCCTGCGTGCGGTGATCGAAGCCGAGAAGCCGCACTTCATCGTGCCGGAAATCGAAGCCATCGCCACCGCGACCCTGGTGGAGCTGGAGTCCGAAGGCTTCACCGTGATCCCGACCGCTCGCGCCGCACAGCTGACCATGAACCGCGAAGGCATTCGTCGTCTGGCCGCAGAAGAGCTGGACCTGCCAACGTCGCCGTACCACTTCGCCGACACCTTCGAGGATTACCGCAAGGCAGTCGAAGACCTGGGTTTCCCGTGCGTGGTCAAACCGGTCATGAGTTCCTCGGGCAAAGGCCAGAGCCTGCTGCGCAGCGTCGATGACGTGCAGAAGGCCTGGGATTACGCTCAAGAGGGTGGCCGCGCCGGTAAAGGTCGCGTGATCATCGAAGGTTTCATCGACTTTGACTACGAAATCACCCTGCTGACCGTGCGTCACGTTGGCGGCACGACGTTCTGTGCGCCTGTGGGTCACCGTCAGGAGAAGGGCGACTATCAGGAATCCTGGCAGCCACAAGCCATGAGCCCGGTTGCTCTGGCGGAATCCGAGCGCGTTGCCAAAGCCGTGACCGAAGCCTTGGGCGGCCGTGGTCTGTTTGGCGTCGAGTTGTTCATCAAGGGTGATCAAGTCTGGTTCAGCGAAGTCTCGCCGCGCCCGCATGACACCGGTCTGGTGACCCTGATTTCCCAGGACCTGTCGCAGTTTGCGCTGCACGCACGGGCGATCCTGGGCCTGCCGATTCCATTGATCCGTCAGTTCGGCCCATCGGCTTCGGCAGTGATTCTGGTGGAAGGGCAGTCGACTCAGACTGCATTCGCCAACCTGGGTGCTGCGTTGAGCGAGCCGGATACCGCGTTGCGTCTGTTCGGCAAGCCTGAGGTCAATGGCCAGCGTCGGATGGGGGTGGCGTTGGCGCGGGATGTGTCGATTGAAGCGGCTCGTGCGAAAGCGACCCGCGCTTCTCAGGCTGTTGTTGTAGAGCTCTAAACCGCGTCGCGCCATTCGCGAGCAGGCTCGCTCCCACATTGAACCGCATTCTTTCTGACAGAACGTGGTCCCCTGTGGGAGCGAGCCTACTCGCGATGGCGGCCTGTCAGGCCACCCGATTCAAATCGTTGTTACGCGTCTCCTTCAGGCACAGCACCGCTATCAAGCTCAGCACCGCCGCCCCCGACACATACCCGCCGACATAACTCAAACCGCCCATTGCCACCAGTTTCTGCGCAAAGAACGGCGCCGCCGAGGCTCCGACAATGCCGCCCAGGTTGTAGGCCGCCGATGCGCCGGTATAGCGCACGTGGGTCGGAAACAGCTCCGGCAGCAGCGCGCCCATCGGCGCAAACGTCACGCCCATCAGGAACAGTTCGATGCACAGGAACAGCGCCACGCCCCAGGTCGAGCCTTGGGTCAGCAGCGGTTCCATCAAGAATCCGGACAGAATCGCCAGCACGCCACCGATGATCAGCACCGGTTTACGCCCGAAACGATCACTGGCCCAGGCCGACAGCGGTGTTGCGGCTGCCATGAACAGCACGGCGAAGCACAGCAGGGCGAGGAAGGTTTCGCGGGTGTAACCGAGTGTCGATACGCCGTAACTCAGCGAAAACACCGTTGAGATGTAGAACAGTGCGTAGCACACCACCATCGAGCCGGCCCCCAGCAGCATTGGCGCCCAGTACTGACTGAACAGCTCGACCAGCGGGACCTTCACTCGCTCCTGGCGAGCCATGGCGTTGGCGAACACCGGGGTTTCGTGGAGCTTGAGGCGTACGTACAAGCCCACCATCACCAGCGCGGCACTGAGCAGGAACGGAATCCGCCAGCCCCACGAACGGAACTGCTCGTCGTTCAGACTCATGGCCAAGGTCAGGAACAGGCCGTTGGCCGCCAGAAACCCGATCGACGGGCCGAGTTGCGGGAACATGCCGAACCAGGCGCGCTTGCCTTTGGGCGCGTTCTCCGTGGCCAGCAATGCGGCGCCGCCCCATTCACCGCCCAACCCCAGGCCCTGGCCGAAGCGCAGCACGCAGAGCAGGATCGGCGCCCAGGCACCAATGCTGTCGTAACCCGGCAACACGCCGATCAGCGTGGTACATACGCCCATCAGCAGCAGGGACGCGACCAGTGTCGATTTACGCCCGATGCGGTCACCGAAGTGGCCGAACAGCGCCGACCCCAGTGGCCGTGCAAGGAAGGCGATACCGAAGGTGAGGAACGCCGACAGCATTTGGGCGGTGCCGGAGGATTGCGGAAAGAACACCGGCCCGATCACCAGCGCCGCGGCAGTGGCATAAACGTAGAAGTCGTAGAACTCGATGGCAGTGCCGATGAAACTCGCAGTGGCCACGCGGGTGGCGGAGTTCGTCGGTTGGGCAGGCGTGGTGTCGCTGAACGTTGTGCTGGTCGTCATGCGGTTATCCCTGACAGTCATGTGGCCCAGTGGAGCGAATTATTATGGTCGAATACCCAGGGATGTGGGGTTAACGCAGAGTGCGGGTAGCACGGGGTATGGCGGGGCTTGGTAAGCCGCTCGATTATAGGAAGGCGGCTAATGATTCAACAAGCGGCTTGGAGGATGCGATGACTTTTGTGGCGAGGGAGCTTGCTCCCGCTCGGGCAGGTAGCGGCCGCAAACGGCTGAATACATTCTCTCAGGGTAATCGCGCTGTCTGTGATCAGGCCTGCTTCAAAGTCCAGCGGGAGCAAGGGATCGTGTCAGATTTTAGAAAGGGCAGGCACTGAGCTGGTATGCCAGATCAGCACGCGCGTGACACGATTCTCTTCCGTCTCCAGAATCTCCAGCCGATATCGGCCGATCTTCAGGCAAACCGCACTGTCCGGAATCGTCTCCAGCGCCTCGGTCACCAACCCGTTGAGGGTTTTCGGGCCGTCGCTGGGCAGGTGCCAGCCGAGGCTCTTGTTCAGCTCGCGGATGGACGCTGCACCGTCAATCACCAGTCGGCCATCGGCCTGCGGGTGGATGTGCGGGTTATCCAGGCTGTGTTGGTTTTCGAACTCACCGACGATTTCTTCAAGAATGTCTTCCAGGGTGACGATGCCCAGCACTTCGCCGTACTCGTCGACCACCATGCCCAAACGCCGCTGCTGCTTGTGGAAATTCAGCAATTGCAGCTGCAACGGGGTGCTTTCCGGCACGAAGTACGGTTCGTGACTGGCCGCCAGCAGTGCTTCCAGTGTGAGGCTTGAATCCGGCAGCAGATGACGGATCTGCCGGGTGTTGAGCACTGCTTCTACCTGGTTGATGTCACTGTGGAATACCGGCAGGCGGGTGCGCTTGTTGTGACGCAGTTGTTCGATGATTTCTTCGAGGGAGTCGTCCAGGTTGATCCCGTCGACGTCGCTGCGTGGTACCAGAATGTCGTTGACCGTGATGTTATCCAGCGCGTGGATACCTGACAGTGGGCGATAGGCCGCATGTTCGTGATCGTCGTGGCGATCTGCCGGAGCCTCGTCTTCGCTTTGCTGTACCACGCTGACTTTGCGGGCGAACGGCCGCATCAGCAGTTGGCTGATGCCATTGAGCAGCCAGGCGGCCGGGTAGACGATTTTCAACGGTATGCCGAGCAGAGTGTTGCCCAAGGCCAGAACAACATCCGGATAGCGGACGGCAAGGGTTCGCGGCAGGTAGTCGGCGAACACCAGCAACACCGCGCCGGCACCGAGGCAGGCAATCCATGGGCCGTTTTGTGCCCAGGTGAAAATCGCCAGCAAGGTGCTGATGACCACCACCAGCGCACGGCACAGGGTGTTGCAGAGGATCAGACTGTTGAGCGGGAAGCTCAGTTTGGCCACCGGTTTGTCGCTGGAGCGCGAGGCCATGCGCTGGGCCAGCAACTGCTGCTGTGCAACTTCGATGGCGGTAAACAGTCCCGACCATAAAGTCAGCAGGGCCAGCACCGCGAGCATCGGCCCTATGGGCAAGTCGTCCATTAATGCCGCCCGTCAGATATGCAGAATGTATTCGCGGACCAGCTTGCTGCCGAAATACGCCAGCATCAGCAGGCAGAAACCGGCAAGGGTCCAGCGGATGGCTTTGTGTCCGCGCCAGCCGAGGCGGTTGCGCCCCCATAGCAGTACGCTGAACACGATCCAGGCCAGGCACGCCAGCAGGGTTTTATGCACCAGGTGCTGGGCGAACAGGTTCTCGACGAACAGCCAGCCGGAGATCAGCGACAGCGACAGCAGGCTCCAGCCGGCCCAGAGGAAACCGAACAGCAGGCTTTCCATGGTTTGCAGTGGCGGGAAGTTCTTGATCAACCCGGACGGATGCTTGTGTTTGAGCTGATGGTCCTGAACCAGCAGCAGCAAGGCCTGGAACACCGCGATGGTGAACATGCCGTAAGCGAGGATCGACAAGAGGATGTGGGCGAGGATGCCTGGCTCTTCATCAATGATCTGCACCGTGCCGGCGGGGGCGAACTGTGCCAGTAGCACGGTGGCGGCGCCTAGCGGGAACAGCAACAGAAGCAGGTTTTCCACCGGAATCCGCGAGCAGGCCAGCAGGGTCAGGGCAATGACCGCTGCGGCAATCAGGCTGGCGGCGCTGAAAAAGTCCAGGGCCAGGCCGATCGGTGTCAGCAGATAGGTAACCAGGCTGACGCTGTGGGCCAGCAAGGCCAGCACGCCGAGCGTGACCAGCAGGCGCTTGTTCGCCTTGGCGCCGGTGGCCAGACGGGTGCCCTGATAGAGGGTCGCAGCGGCATATAAGCAGGCGGCGGCGAGGGTGGTAAGCAAACTGGGTGACAAGGGGAGCATAAATCCTGTTAGGCAAGCCCGAAAGGCGCTGAGTTTGGCATAGAACCCACATCGCACGAAAGACCATGCAAGCTGACGGCGAGGTGTCCGCCAGACGCAGTCTTCGCTATAATCCGCGACCTGCCCACGCCGCAGGCTCGCCGAGCACATGTTGATTCCGGTCTGGGCCGCCATTATCCCGGTCTACACAGGGCCTGAAAGGATCGCGCAATGTTTGAAAACTTAACCGACCGTCTCTCGCAGACGCTGCGCCATGTCACCGGCAAGGCCAAGCTGACCGAGGACAACATCAAAGACACCCTGCGCGAAGTTCGCATGGCGTTACTCGAAGCCGACGTCGCCCTGCCGGTGGTCAAGGACTTCGTCAATTCGGTCAAGGAGCGCGCTGTCGGCACCGAGGTGTCGCGCAGCCTGACGCCGGGCCAGGCCTTCGTGAAAATCGTCCAGGCCGAACTCGAAAGCCTGATGGGTGCGGCCAACGAAGACTTGAACCTCAGCGCCGTTCCTCCTGCTGTCGTATTGATGGCAGGTTTGCAGGGCGCGGGTAAAACCACCACCGCCGGCAAACTGGCGCGCTTCCTTAAAGAGCGCAAGAAGAAGTCGGTCATGGTCGTGTCCGCGGACGTTTACCGTCCGGCGGCGATCAAGCAGCTGGAAACCCTGGCCAACGACATCGGCGTGACGTTCTTTCCGTCCGACCTTAGCCAGAAACCGGTCGACATCGCACAAGCGGCTATTAAAGAAGCCAAACTGAAATTCATCGACGTGGTCATCGTCGACACCGCTGGTCGCCTGCACATCGACGAAGAGATGATGGGCGAGATCAAGGCGTTGCACGCCGCGATCAACCCGGTCGAAACCCTGTTCGTGGTCGACGCCATGACCGGCCAGGACGCCGCCAACACGGCCAAGGCCTTTGGCGATGCGCTGCCGCTGACCGGTGTGATCCTGACCAAGGTCGACGGCGATGCCCGTGGCGGTGCCGCGTTGTCGGTACGTGCCATTACCGGCAAGCCGATCAAGTTCATCGGTATGGGCGAGAAGAGCGAAGCGCTCGAACCGTTCCACCCTGAGCGTATCGCTTCGCGCATCCTCGGTATGGGCGACGTACTCAGCCTGATCGAGCAAGCCGAACAGACCCTCGACAAAGACAAGGCCGATAAACTGGCCAAGAAGCTGAAGAAGGGCAAGGGCTTCGATCTCGAAGACTTCCGTGATCAGCTGCAACAGATGAAAAACATGGGCGGCCTCGGCGGCCTCATGGACAAACTGCCGAACATCGGCGGCGTGAATCTGGCGCAGATGGGCAACGCCCAGGGCGCGGCAGAGAAGCAGTTCAAGCAGATGGAAGCCATTATCAATTCCATGACCCCGGCCGAGCGCCGCGACCCTGAGCTGATCAGCGGTTCGCGCAAGCGCCGGATCGCCATGGGTTCCGGCACTCAGGTGCAGGACATCGGTCGCTTGATCAAGCAGCACAAGCAGATGCAGAAGATGATGAAGAAATTCTCCGCGAAAGGCGGAATGGCCAAAATGATGCGCGGCATGGGCGGTATGTTGCCCGGCGGCGGCATGCCCAAGATGTAAAAGATTCGCGCCGGCAGTGATGTCGGCGCTATCCACGGCAACGTGGATTTTCCAGCAAACCCGCCATTGGCGGGAGCTGACTTGCCGTTTTAACCAACGGCTCTATAGCAAATCTGGATGGCGACCGATAGGTCGCCGGAAAAAGACATTTGCAAAAGTCCGGATATTCCTTAGAATATGCGGCCTTTCGGGCACCTATGCCCGCTGTGCCTTTAGATTTGCAGCACCGACTACAGGAACGATGTTCACATGCTAACAATCCGTCTTGCCCTTGGCGGCTCCAAAAAGCGCCCGTTTTACCACTTGACCGTAACCGACAGCCGCAACCCGCGCGACGGTTCGCACAAGGAACAGGTTGGTTTCTTCAACCCTGTTGCTCGTGGTCAAGAAGTTCGTCTGTCCGTGAACCAAGAGCGCGTAGCCTACTGGCTGAGCGTTGGTGCACAACCTTCTGAGCGCGTTGCTCAGTTGTTGAAGGAATCTGCCAAGGCTGCGGCCTGAGCAATATGAGCGCGACGCCAGCTGTTGCCGATGATTTGATCGTTATTGGCAAAATTTATTCTGTTCATGGCGTTCGCGGCGAAGTGAAGGTGTATTCCTTTACTGATCCGACTGAAAACCTGTTGCAGTACAAAACCTGGACGCTCAAGCGTGAAGGCAATGTGAAACAGGTCGAGCTGGTCAGCGGACGTGGGAACGACAAGTTCCTGGTCGCAAAGCTCAAGGGTCTCGATGATCGTGAAGAAGCACGTCTTCTGGCCGGTTATGAGATCTGTGTGCCGCGCAACCTGTTCCCTGAATTGACCGATGGCGAGTACTACTGGTACCAGCTGGAAGGTCTGAAGGTTATTGATCAACTCGGGCAATTGCTCGGGAAAATCGATCATCTTCTGGAGACCGGCGCCAATGATGTAATGGTGGTCAAGCCTTGCGCTGGCAGCCTGGATGATCGCGAACGCCTGTTGCCCTATACGGAGCAATGCGTGTTGGCTGTCGACCTTGCCGCAGGCGAGATGAAGGTGGAATGGGATGCGGACTTCTAAACGTGGCTAACCTGCGCGTAGAAGTGATCAGTTTGTTTCCCGAGATGTTCTCCGCCATCAGCGAGTACGGCATCACCAGTCGGGCGGTGAAGCAGGGGCTGTTGCAGCTCACCTGTTGGAATCCGCGAGACTACACGACGGATCGACATCACACTGTGGATGATCGCCCATTTGGCGGTGGTCCGGGCATGGTGATGAAGATCAAGCCCCTGGAAGATGCTCTGGTTCAGGCCAAGGCAGCAGCCGGGGAGGCGGCGAAGGTAATTTACCTGTCCCCCCAAGGCCGTCAACTGACTCAGTCGGCGGTGCGCGAGTTGGCGAATCTGGATGCATTGATCCTGATTGCCGGCCGCTATGAAGGCATTGACGAGCGTTTTATTGATGCTCATGTCGATGAAGAGTGGTCGATTGGCGACTATGTACTGTCTGGCGGCGAGCTGCCGGCGATGGTCCTGATCGATGCGGTTACACGACTGCTGCCTGGAGCTTTAGGGCATGCGGACTCCGCCGAGGAAGATTCCTTTACGGATGGTTTGCTGGATTGCCCGCACTACACCCGACCGGAGGTGTATGCGGATCAGCGTGTTCCCGACGTATTGCTAAGTGGCAATCACGCGCACATCCGGCGTTGGCGTTTACAGCAGTCCCTTGGTCGGACCTATGAACGACGCGCCGATCTTCTGGAAAGCCGCTCGCTTTCTGGAGAAGAGAAGAAGCTGCTCGAGGAATACATCCGCGAGCGGGACGATAGTTAACAACGTATCGATGGTAGATCCGACGATTTACCTTAGGAGCACAGCATGACTAACAAAATCATCCTTGCACTCGAAGCAGAGCAGATGACCAAAGAGATCCCTACCTTTGCCCCGGGCGACACCATTGTCGTTCAGGTGAAAGTGAAGGAAGGCGATCGTTCGCGTCTGCAAGCGTTCGAAGGCGTAGTTATCGCCAAGCGTAACCGCGGCGTAAACAGTGCTTTCACCGTTCGTAAAATCTCCAACGGTGTTGGCGTAGAGCGTACTTTCCAGACCTACAGCCCGCAAATCGACAGCATGGCCGTTAAGCGTCGCGGTGACGTACGTAAAGCCAAGCTGTACTACCTGCGTGACCTGTCCGGTAAAGCAGCTCGCATCAAGGAAAAACTGGCTTAAGTCCAGCTTCCGATGCAGAAGAGTCAGTCTGTTCAGGCTGGTTCTTCAAGAAAATGCCTCGTATCGAAAGATACGGGGCATTTTTCGTTATGGCTGCATCTAATGCTGGTCATTTAGAGCGAGGAACCTGTGGGGGCGGGCTTGCTCGCGAAGGCGGGTTGCCAGTCGATACATGTGTTGAATAACACGCTGCCTTCGCGAGCAAGCCCGCTCCCATATGGATGGGGATTTTTTTTGCGCAAAAAAAAACGCCCCGAACAAGTCGGGGCGTTTTCTTGGGGGGGGGCTTGAGCGCTTAGCGCTTCAGCGAAGCTGGCAGATGCGGCTGGATCGCCGTCAGTACTGCCTTGAAGCACTTGGTGTTGCCGGCGACGACGTGGCCTTTCTCGAGGAAGTCGTGACCACCGGTGAAGTCGCTCACCAGGCCGCCAGCTTCCTGAATCAGCAGGGCGCCTGCGGCCATGTCCCATTCGGACAGGCCCGACTCCCAGAAAGCGTCGAAACGGCCGGCAGCCACGTAGGCCAGGTCCAGGCTCGCCGAGCCGGCACGGCGGATGCCAGCGGTCTGGCCGACCAGGGCGCGGAACATGCCCAGGTAGTTGTCGAGGTTGTCCATCTGGTCATCGCGGAACGGGAAGCCGGTGCCCAGCAGGGCGCCATCCAGGCTGGTGCGGCCGCTGACGCGCAGGCGACGACCGTTCAGCTGGGCGCCGCGACCACGGCTGGCGGTGAATTCTTCCTGGCGAACCGGGTCCAGAACAACGGCGTGTTCCAGGCGGCCACGGTATTTGCAGGCGATGCTGACCGCGAAGTGAGGAATGCCACGCAGGAAGTTGGTGGTGCCGTCCAGTGGATCGATAATCCAAAGGTATTCTTCGCCTTCGATACCGCTGCCGGCGTGCATGCCGGTTTCTTCACCCATGATCGAGTGATTCGGGTAGGCCTTGCGCAGCGCATCAATGATTTTCTGTTCGGCGGCGCGATCCACCTCGGATACGTAATCCTTGGCGTCTTTTTCGTCGACCTTGATGGTATCCAGGCGCTCGATGGAGCGGAAGATCAATTCACTGGCGCTGCGGGCGGCGCGCAGCGCGATATTCAGCATGGGCTGCATGGATGTGTCACCTAAGGTTGTTAAAGAAAGCCGGGCATTCTATCAGAAAGTTTCTACAGGTGAAGGTCGGTGTTCGCTTTCATAGCTTAACGGTAGGAGGCGCTGTAAGATTCTGCTCCCTATTAAAGTGTTCGAGAGCGCCTCCCTTGCTGCAAAACATTCGTGTCGTCCTGGTCAATACCAGCCACCCCGGAAATATCGGCGGTGCTGCGCGTGCCATGAAGAACATGGGCCTGTCGCGGCTGGTGCTGGTCGAACCGCGGTTGTTCCCGCACCACGAGGCCGATGCACGTGCGTCCGGTGCTGGCGACATCCTTGAAAACGCGCAAGTCGTCGCCACCCTGGAAGATGCCTTGGTTGGCTGCAATCTGGTGCTCGGTACCAGCGCTCGTGACCGTCGCATTCCCTGGCCGTTGCTCGATCCCCGCGAATGCGGTGTGAGGGTGGTCGAAGAGGCGGGGCAGGGTGCCGAGATCGCGCTGGTGTTCGGTCGTGAAGACTCCGGCTTGACCAATGAAGAGCTGCAGCGATGTCATTATCACGTGCACATCCCATCAGACCCCGAGTTCAGTTCGTTGAACCTTGGGGCGGCGGTGCAGGTGTTGAGCTATGAAGTGCGTATGTCCTGGCTCGCGGCCCTGGGTCAGCCGAGCAAGGTCGAGAAGGATGAAGTGGCTTCCACCAAAAGTGGTGAGCTGGCGACCATGGATGAGCTGGAGCGATTCTATGAGCACCTGGAGCAAACCCTGGTGGCCATCGAATTCCTTGATCCGGAAAAACCACGGCACTTGATGGCGCGCCTGCGCCGGTTGTACGGACGCAGCTCGGTCAGCCGGGCGGAAATGAATATATTGCGTGGCATCCTCACGGAAACCCAGAAAGCGGCCCGTGGCGAGCTTCTACAGCGGAAGGATTAATGATGTTCGAGCGTTTGCGTGAAGATATCCAGAGTGTTTTCCATCGTGATCCGGCGGCGCGTAATGCTTTCGAGGTCCTGACATGCTACCCGGGCATGCACGCCATCTGGATCCATCGTCTGTCGTCGGCGTTGTGGGGCACGGGTTGGAAATGGCTCGCGCGCCTGGTGTCGAACTTCGGTCGCTGGTTGACCGGGATCGAGATTCATCCGGGGGCCAAAGTCGGTCGTCGTTTCTTTATCGACCATGGCATGGGCATCGTTATTGGTGAGACCGCCGAGATTGGCAACGACGTCACCCTTTACCAGGGCGTGACCCTCGGCGGCACCAGTTGGAACAAGGGCAAGCGTCACCCGACTCTGGAGGATGGCGTGGTGGTCGGCGCGGGTGCCAAGGTGCTCGGCCCGTTCACGGTCGGTGCCGGGGCCAAGGTCGGTTCCAATGCAGTGGTCACCAAGGCGGTTCCGCCTGGGGCGACAGTGGTGGGGATTCCGGGGCGGATCATCGTCAAGTCCGATGATGAGCAGGATGCCAAGCGCAAGGCCATGGCCGAGAAGATCGGCTTCGATGCGTACGGCGTCGGCGAGGACATGCCGGACCCGGTGGCACGGGCGATCGGTCAGCTGCTCGATCACTTGCAGGCGGTCGATGGTCGTCTGGAGGGGATGTGCGGCGCGCTGAAGGATCTGGGTAGCAACTATTGTGCGAAGGATCTGCCTGAGCTGCGCGAAGAAGATTTTGCCTGTGTGAAAGACAAGGATCAGAGTCAGGCCGGTTAAATCGAGCTGGCCCCTTCGCGAGCAAGCCCGCTCCCACACTTGATTTCTGTCGTGCACAAATCTGTACCCACAGACGATCCAATGTGTGGGGCTTGCTCGCGAAGAGCGAGAGCGCGCAATTGCTGGCTGTTCGCGGCCAGCCTTTGCTATGATGCGCGCGCTCTTTTGCGGGTAAACCTGAGTAAAGCACTAGGTCTTATAGTTGACTTAAATACTCGGGAATTGCATACTCGCCCCATTCCGAACTCCGTGGTAATTGTCCATGCGACTGACTACAAAAGGCCGATACGCCGTGACCGCCATGCTTGACCTGGCGTTACACGCGCAGCACGGGCCGGTGTCCCTGGCCGATATCTCCGAGCGCCAAGGCATCTCCCTGTCCTACCTCGAGCAGCTTTTCGCCAAATTGCGCCGTAGCAATCTGGTGTCCAGTGTTCGCGGTCCGGGCGGTGGCTACCAACTGTCCCGCGACATGCAGGGCATCCAGGTCGCCCAAGTGATCGATGCGGTCAACGAATCGGTCGATGCAACCAAATGCCAGGGCCAGGGTGATTGCCATTCCGGCGACACCTGTCTGACCCACCACTTGTGGTGCGATCTGAGCCTGCAGATTCACGAATTTCTGAGCGGTATCAGCTTGGCTGACCTTGTTACTCGCCGTGAGGTGCAAGAAGTAGCCCAGCGTCAGGACCAGCGCCGTTGCAACAGCAAGGCGCCACGCCTGGACAAGATTGAAGCGTCCGCCGTCGAATGACAGCCAAAGAGCTAGCGGCACGCCAGCCAGCCTGATTAGGAGATAGTCCATGAAATTGCCGATTTACCTTGATTACTCTGCGACCACCCCGGTTGATCCGCGTGTCGCGCAAAAGATGAGTGAATGCCTGCTGGTCGACGGAAACTTCGGTAACCCGGCGTCCCGTTCCCACGTGTTCGGCTGGAAAGCTGAAGAGTCCGTCGAGAACGCTCGCCGTCAGGTCGCTGACCTGGTTAACGCCGACCCGCGTGAAATCGTCTGGACCTCCGGTGCCACCGAATCCGACAATCTGGCAATCAAGGGTGCGGCGCATTTCTACTCCACCAAAGGCAAACACCTGATCACCACCAAGATTGAGCACAAGGCTGTCCTCGACACCATGCGCCAACTGGAGCGTGAAGGTTTCGAAGTGACTTACCTCGATCCTCGCGAAGATGGTCTGGTAACTCCGGAGATGGTCGAAGCTGCCCTGCGCGATGACACGATCCTGGTGTCGATCATGCACGTGAACAACGAAATCGGCACCATCAACGACATCGCAGCCATCGGCGAACTGACCCGCTCCAAGGGGATCCTGTTCCACGTCGACGCCGCTCAGTCCACCGGCAAGGTCGAGATCGACCTGTCGAAACTGAAAGTCGACATGATGTCGTTCTCCGCCCACAAAACCTACGGCCCTAAAGGCATCGGCGCACTGTACGTCAGCCGCAAGCCGCGTGTTCGCATCGAAGCGACCATGCATGGCGGCGGTCACGAACGTGGCATGCGTTCCGGCACCCTGGCGACTCACCAGATCGTCGGCATGGGCGAAGCGTTCCGTGTGGCCAAGGAAGACATGGCTGCCGAGAATGCACGCATCAAAGCCCTGAGCGACCGTTTCTTCAAGCAGGTCGAAGGCCTGGAAGAGCTGTACGTCAACGGCAGCATGACCGCTCGCGTGCCGCACAATCTGAACTTGAGCTTCAACTACGTTGAAGGCGAGTCGCTGATCATGGCGCTCAAGGATCTGGCGGTTTCGTCCGGTTCGGCCTGCACCTCGGCATCGCTTGAGCCTTCGTACGTCCTGCGCGCCCTGGGCCGCAACGACGAACTGGCGCACAGCTCGATTCGCTTCACCTTCGGCCGTTTCACCACCGAAGAAGAAATCGACTACGCCGCGCAGAAAGTCTGCGAGGCCGTTACCAAGCTGCGCACCTTGTCGCCGCTGTGGGACATGTACAAAGATGGCGTCGACATTTCGAAAATCGAGTGGGCGGCACACTGATATTCAAGTCGCCGCAACCGGCCCTGCGAATCGGCGATTTGCAGGGTTTCAAGAGCGACTCCTGATGAGTGAGGATTAAGAATCATGGCTTACAGCGAAAAGGTCATCGACCACTACGAGAACCCGCGCAACGTCGGCAAGATGGACGCGGAAGATCCTGATGTCGGCACCGGCATGGTCGGCGCACCGGCGTGCGGTGACGTGATGCGTCTGCAGATCAAGGTCAACGAGCAAGGCATCATCGAAGACGCCAAGTTCAAGACTTACGGTTGCGGTTCGGCGATCGCCTCCAGCTCCCTGGCGACCGAGTGGATGAAAGGCAAGACTCTGGATGAAGCAGAGACCATCAAGAACACTCAGCTGGCCGAAGAACTGGCCCTGCCGCCAGTGAAAATTCACTGTTCCGTACTCGCTGAAGACGCTATCAAGGCGGCCGTTCGCGACTACAAGCAGAAGAAAGGCTTGATCTGACTTTCAAGGTTTGGCGACGAGTAAGGAGTCACCGATGGCTATCAGCATGACAGAAGCGGCTGCTCAACACGTGCGACGCTCCCTCGACGGGCGCGGCAAGGGTGATGGGATTCGTCTGGGTGTTCGCACCACGGGCTGTTCCGGCCTTGCCTATGTGCTGGAGTTTGTCGATGAGGTGGGCGCGGACGATCAAGTGTTCGAAAGTCACGGCGAGAAAGTGATCATCGATCCGAAAAGCCTGGCATACCTGGACGGCACCGAGCTCGATTTCGTCAAGGAAGGGTTGAACGAAGGTTTCAAGTTCAACAATCCCAACGTACGCGGTGAATGTGGCTGCGGCGAAAGCTTCAACATCTGAGGCTGCTTGTGGGTACTCCTTGTCATTTCGCTTTATTTGAACTGAAGCCGAGCTTCCGTCTGGATCTCGATCAGTTGGCCACGCGCTATCGTGAGTTGGCGCGCGGTGTTCATCCGGACCGCTTTGCAGACGCTTCCGAGCGTGAGCAGCGGCTGGCGCTAGAGCAATCCGCAAGCCTCAACGAGGCCTACCAGACGCTCAAAAGTCCCCCCAAGCGCGCGCGTTACCTGCTCGCCCTGGGTGGTCGCGAGCTGCCGCTGGAGGTCACGGTGCATGATCCGGAGTTTCTTCTGCAGCAAATGGAGCTGCGTGAAGAGCTCGAAGACCTGCAAGACAGCGCCGACATGGCCGGTATTGCAGCATTCAAGCGCCGCCTGAAAGCAGCCCAGGATGAACTGAACGAAAGCTTCGCAGCCTGTTGGGATGATGCAGCGCAACGTGAGCGGGCCGAACGCCTGATGCGGCGCATGCAGTTCCTCGACAAGCTCACCCACGAAGTGCGCCAGTTAGAAGAGCGCCTCGACGATTAACCCAGTGCCGCTCCGGTCGCACGCCTGATATACAGATAAGTCCTGATCACGATGGCCCTACTGCAGATCGCCGAACCCGGCCAAAGTCCTCAACCGCACCAGCGTCGTCTGGCTGTGGGGATCGACTTGGGCACTACCAATTCGCTGGTCGCTGCATTGCGCAGTGGTCTTTCCGAGCCTCTGGCTGATGCGCAAGGGCGGGTTATCCTGCCGTCGGCTGTGCGCTATCACGCCGATCATGTCGAAGTCGGCGACTCGGCCAAGCTGGCCGCCGCTACCGATCCTTTGAACACTGTGCTGTCGGTCAAGCGCTTGATGGGGCGTGGTTTGTCCGACGTCAAGCAATTGGGCGATCAGCTGCCGTATCGTTTTGTCGATGGCGAGTCGCATATGCCGTTCATCGATACGGTGCAAGGCCCGAAAAGCCCGGTCGAAGTCTCCGCCGATATCCTCAAGGTGCTGCGTCAGCGTGCTGAAGCGACCTTGGGTGGCGAATTGGTCGGCGCGGTGATCACCGTTCCGGCCTATTTCGATGATGCTCAGCGTCAAGCCACCAAAGATGCGGCCAAACTGGCCGGCCTGAACGTGCTGCGCTTGCTCAATGAGCCGACCGCTGCTGCGGTGGCTTACGGTCTGGATCAACAGGCTGAAGGCCTGGTTGCCATTTATGACCTGGGCGGTGGCACCTTCGATATTTCGATTCTGCGTCTGACCGGCGGTGTATTCGAAGTGCTGGCTACCGGCGGCGACAGCGCTTTGGGTGGCGATGACTTCGATCACGCCATTGCTGGCTGGATCATCGAGAGTGCCGGTCTGTCGGCCGACCTCGATCCGGGTGCGCAACGCAATCTGTTGCAAATCGCGTGTGCAGCCAAAGAAGCCCTGACCAACTCCTCGTCCGTTGAAGTCGCGTATGGCGACTGGAAGGCCGGGCTGACCCGTGAAG
The DNA here is from genome assembly GCF_024749285.1 of Pseudomonas sp. B21-015. Classification (NCBI taxonomy): domain Bacteria; kingdom Pseudomonadati; phylum Pseudomonadota; class Gammaproteobacteria; order Pseudomonadales; family Pseudomonadaceae; genus Pseudomonas; species Pseudomonas sp. B21-015. The sequence goes on along the minus strand of NZ_CP087196.1, from coordinate 5,339,844 downwards.
CGTTCAATGCGCTGATCGAGCCGATGGTTGCTCGCAGCCTGAAAGCCTGTCGCCGCGCGGTGCGTGATTCCGGCATCGAGCTGGACGACGTGCACGCTGTGGTCATGGTCGGCGGCTCGACTCGCGTGCCCCGCGTTCGCGAAGCTGTTGCGCAAGCCTTTGGTCGCGAACCGCTGACCGAAATCGATCCGGATCAAGTGGTGGCCATTGGTGCCGCGATCCAGGCCGATACCCTGGCCGGCAACAAGCGTGACGGCGGCGAACTGCTGTTGCTCGACGTGATTCCGTTGTCCCTGGGGCTGGAAACCATGGGCGGCTTGATGGAGAAGGTGATTCCGCGCAACACCACCATCCCTGTCGCCCGGGCTCAGGACTTCACCACTTATAAAGATGGCCAGTCGGCCATGGCGATTCACGTATTGCAGGGCGAGCGTGAGTTGATCAGCGACTGCCGTTCCCTGGCGCGCTTCGAATTGCGCGGTATTCCGGCGATGGTGGCCGGTGCGGCGAAAATTCGCGTGACCTTCCAGGTCGACGCCGACGGTCTGCTCAGTGTCTCGGCCCGGGAGTTGGGTTCGGGCGTTGAGGCCAGCATCCAGGTCAAACCGTCCTACGGCCTGACCGACGGCGAAATCGCCAAAATGCTCAAGGATTCGTTCCAGCACGCCAATGACGACAAGGTCGCCCGCGTATTGCGTGAGCAGCAGGTCGATGCCCAGCGCCTGATCGAAGCAGTGCAGGGCGCTCTGGATGTCGACGGCGAACGCCTGCTCGACGCCGAAGAGCGCATGGTCATCGAATTGCAGATGCAGGAACTGACCGAATTGATGAAAGGTACCGATGGTTACGCCATCGAGCAGCAGACCAAGCGTCTGTCGCAAGTGACCGATGCCTTTGCTGCCCGCCGCCTGGACTCGACGGTGAAAGCCGCTCTGGCGGGGCGCAATCTGAATGAAATCGAGGAATAATTGATGCCGCAGGTCATTTTTCTGCCACACGAGAAGTTTTGCCCGGAAGGCATGGTTGTGGAGGCTGAGCCAGGCATCTCCATCCTCGAATTGGCCCATGAACACCATATCGAGATGGAAAGCGCCTGTGGCGGCGTCTGTGCGTGCACCACTTGTCACTGCATCGTTCGCGAAGGTTTCGATTCGCTGGAAGAGGCTGATGAGCTGGAGGAGGACTATCTTGATAAGGCTTGGGGGCTGGAAGCTCAGTCACGCCTGGCCTGTCAGGCAAAAGTCGGGACTGAAGACCTGACCATCGAAATTCCGAAATACTCGCTCAACCATGCAGCCGAAGCGCCGCACTGATTCAAGGAGCTTTCATGAGCCTGAAATGGGTTGATGTGCTGGAAATCGCGATCCAGCTGGCTGAGTCAAAGCCGGATGTGGACCCGCGTTACGTGAACTTCGTCGATCTGCACCAATGGGTGCTGGCATTGCCGGAGTTCAGTGATGATCCAACCCGCGGTGGCGAGAAGGTGCTTGAAGCCATTCAGGCCGCCTGGATCGATGAAGCAGACTGAGTCTGCACCGTACGCAGTTAGGCAATACCAAAGAACCCGCGTATAATTCGCGGGTTTAATTTTTCACAAATTACCGTTTCTGGAGTTACACCATGGCTGTTCAACGTACTTTCTCCATCATCAAGCCTGACGCTGTTGCAAAAAACGTTATCGGCGAGATCACCACTCGTTTCGAAAAAGCTGGCCTGCGCGTTGTAGCTTCGAAACTGAAGCAACTGTCCAAAGCTGAAGCTGAAGGCTTCTACGCTGAGCACAGCGCTCGTGGTTTCTTCGGCGACCTGGTTGCTTTCATGATTTCCGGTCCGGTTGTCGTTCAGGTTCTGGAAGGCGAAAACGCTATCGCTCTGAACCGTGAGCTGATGGGCGCTACCAACCCTAAAGAAGCTGCTGCCGGCACCATCCGCGCTGACTTCGCTGATTCCATCGACGCCAACGCCGTACACGGTTCGGACTCCGAAGCCGCTGCTGCTCGCGAAATCTCGTACTTCTTCGCAGCTACTGAAGTAACCACTCGCTAAGCATTGGCTTAAGAGTGAAGGTGAATCCATGACTACATCGACTGTAAAAACCAACCTGCTGGGTCTGACCCAGCTGGAAATGGAAAAATTCTTCGACTCAATCGGGGAGAAGCGTTTCCGTGCCGGTCAGGTAATGAAATGGATTCACCACTTTGGCGTCGATGATTTCGACGCCATGACGAACGTCAGCAAGGCCTTGCGCGAAAAGCTCAAGGTTGTTGCTGAAATTCGTGGTCCGGAAGTGGTCAGCGAGGACATCTCCAGCGACGGCACCCGTAAATGGGTGGTGCGCGTGGCGTCCGGCAGCTGCGTCGAGACCGTTTACATTCCCCAGGGCAAACGCGGCACCTTGTGCGTTTCGTCCCAGGCAGGCTGTGCCCTGGATTGCAGTTTCTGCTCCACCGGCAAGCAAGGTTTCAATAGCAACCTCACCGCCGCCGAAGTCATCGGCCAGGTGTGGATTGCCAACAAATCCTTTGGCAGCGTCCCGGCAACCGTCGACCGTGCCATCACCAACGTGGTGATGATGGGCATGGGTGAGCCGCTGCTGAACTTCGACAACGTCGTGGCCGCCATGCATCTGATGATGGATGACCTGGGCTATGGCATCTCCAAGCGCCGCGTAACCTTGTCTACTTCGGGTGTGGTGCCGATGATCGATGAGCTGTCCAAGCACATCGACGTCTCCCTGGCGTTGTCCCTGCACGCGCCGAATGACGCATTGCGTAACCAATTGGTGCCGATCAACAAGAAGTATCCGCTTAAGATGCTTCTGGAGTCGTGCCAGCGCTACATGTCGTCCCTGGGCGAAAAGCGCGTATTGACCATTGAGTACACCTTGCTCAAGGACATCAACGACAAGGTCGAACACGCGGTCGAAATGATCGAGTTGCTCAAGAACATTCCGTGCAAGATCAACCTGATTCCGTTCAACCCGTTCCCGCACTCCGGTTACGAGCGTCCGAGCAACAACGCGATTCGCCGTTTCCAGGATCAGCTTCACCATGCAGGCTTCAACGTCACTGTTCGCACCACCCGCGGTGAAGACATCGATGCCGCGTGTGGCCAATTGGTAGGGCAGGTGCTGGATCGCACCCGTCGCAGCGAACGTTATATCGCCGTGCGTGAGTTGAGCGCCGAGAACGATATGCCGCAAAACGCTGTGAACAATAATTAAGAGAGGATCTCTATGTCCCTGCGCTTCGCGCTGCTTGTGCTGTTGGCCAGCCTTTGTGCTGGTTGTGTCCTGTCGGGCGATTTCAACCCGATGAAGACCAGCAAGGGCCGTGATGAAGCGCGTGCCGCCTACGTGCAGCTGGGATTGGGGTATTTGCAGCAGGGCATGACCGAGCGCGCCAAAGTCCCGTTGAAGAAGGCTCTGGAGCTGGATGACTCGGATCCTGACGCCAACGCGGCCCTGGGATTGGTGTTCCAGGCCGAGATGGAGCCGGAACTGGCCGATCAGCATTTTCGCAAGGCGCTGTCTTCCCGTCCCGCCGATGCGCGAATCCTGAATAACTACGGCAGCTTTCTGTTCGAAGAGAAACGTTACAAAGAGGCGTACGAACGCTTCGAACAGGCCGCCGCCGATACCCTGTATCCTGAGCGTTCACGGGTTTTCGAAAACCTGGGCATGACCGCATCAAAGCTTGGCCAGCGGGACCTGGCTCGCCAGCAACTGGAAAAAGCCCTGCGTTTGAATCGCCAGCAGCCACGTGCATTGTTGGAAATGGCTGAGTTGTCTTACGAAGACAGGCATTATGTGCCCGCGCGTGACTATTACGACCGTTTTAGCCTGCTCACCGAGCAAAATGCACGTAGTCTATTGCTCGGCGTTCGGCTGGCAAAAGTGTTCGAAGATCGTGACAAGGCCGCCAGTTTTGGCCTGCAATTAAAACGACTCTATCCCGGTACGCCGGAATATCAGCAATACCTGTCGGAGCAATGATGAAAGCGGCGCATCCCGAAGTTGTAGCAGCGAATCGCGTTAACCCCGGTGAGACCTTGCGCCAGGCCCGCGAAAGCAATGGCTGGTCGCTGGCCGAAGTGGCCCTCAAGCTCAACCTCACCGTCAATTCCCTGAGCAATCTGGAAGCCGGCGCTTTCGACAAGCTGCCTGGGCACACCTTTGCTCGTGGCTATATTCGCGCGTACGCCAAATTGCTGGGCATGGACCAGACCGTTCTGGTCCAACAGTTCGATCAATCCACCGGCACCGACTCCCAGGGCAGCAACGTCCACAGCCTGGGACGTATCGAAGAACCGGTTCGGGTTTCCCACACCATTTTGCGAGTTGTCAGCCTGCTGTTGCTGATCGCGGTGATTGGCGGTGGTTTCGTCTGGTGGCAGGATCAAACCTCATTGCGTACCAAGGACCTGGTCAGCCTGGCTCCGGAACACGTTGAAGTCGAAGGCGCCGACGGCACCACTCAGATCCATCCGCTGGACGAGCCGGAAGATCAGGCCGTCGCGCAAGGTGAGGCTGAAGGTGAAACGCCTCTAGCATTGCCGCAGGCCGAGACATCGGCAGAGGAACCAGCCAGCGCCGTAGCGAGCGCACCGGCTCCAACTCCAGCTCCAACTCCAGCTCCGGCAGCCCCGGTAGCAACACCTGCGGCTCCGGCCCACAACACTGCTCCGGTTGTCGCGACACCAGCAGCGCCAGCCCCGGCTGTTCCTGCTGTTCCTGCTGTACCGGCAGCGGTTGCGACTGCTCCGGTTGCGCCGACCGTTCCAGCTTCTGCTCCAGCAGCTCCGGTAGCGGGTCAAGGCCAGGTTCAACTGCAATTCACCGCCGATTGCTGGACGCAAGTGACCGACGGCACCGGCAAGGTGTTGTTGAGTGGTCTCAAGCGTAAAGGCGAAAATGTTTCCGTCAGCGGCAAACCGCCCTTTGCCGTGCGTCTGGGCTTCGCCCGTGGCGCGCAGGTCAGCTACAACGGACAGGTGGTTGATGTCGCTCCGTTCACCAGTGGCGAGACTGCTCGCCTGAAGTTGGGTCAATAAGTCATGCACGGCGAATCTCCAATCAAACGTCGCGAATCCCGCAAGATCTGGGTGGGTAACGTGCCCGTGGGCGGCGATGCGCCTATCGCTGTGCAGAGCATGACCAACAGCGACACCAATGACGTGGCCGCCACCGTGGCCCAGATCAATCGTCTGGAAGCCGCTGGCGTCGATATCGTGCGCATTTCCGTGCCGGACATGGACGCCGCCGAAGCCTTCGGCAAAATCAAGCAACTGGTCAAAGTGCCGTTGGTGGCCGACATCCACTTCGACTACAAGATCGCTTTGCGGGTAGCCGAACTGGGCGTTGACTGCCTGCGGATCAACCCGGGCAACATCGGTCGTGAAGACCGCGTGCGTGCGGTGGTCGATGCCGCCCGTGATCGCGGGATTCCGATCCGCATCGGCGTCAACGCCGGTTCCCTGGAAAAAGACCTGCAAAAGAAATACGGCGAACCGACCCCCGCTGCGCTGGTCGAGTCCGCCCTGCGTCACGTCGAACACCTTGAGCGTCTGAACTTCCAGGACTTCAAGGTCAGCGTGAAAGCCTCCGACGTGTTCATGGCCGTCGCCGCTTACCGCTTGCTGGCCAAAGAAATCGTCCAGCCGTTGCACCTGGGTATCACCGAAGCCGGTGGTTTGCGTTCAGGTACAGTGAAATCCGCCGTGGGCCTCGGTATGCTGCTCGCCGAAGGGATTGGCGATACTATTCGCATCTCGTTGGCGGCTGACCCGGTCGAGGAAGTGAAAGTCGGCTACGACATTCTCAAATCCCTGCACCTGCGTTCCCGTGGCATCAACTTCATCGCCTGCCCGAGCTGCTCGCGGCAGAACTTCGATGTGGTCAAAACCATGAATGAGCTGGAAGGGCGTCTCGAAGACCTGCTGGTGCCGCTGGATGTTGCGGTGATCGGTTGCGTGGTCAACGGGCCGGGCGAAGCCAAGGAAGCCCATATCGGCTTGACTGGCGGCACGCCAAACCTGATTTACATCGACGGCAAGCCGTCGCAGAAACTGACGAATGACAATCTGGTGGATGAGCTCGAACGCTTGATCCGCCAGAAAGCGGCCGAAAAGGTCGAAGCTGACGCAGCTGTAATCGCTCGCGGCTGACTCTGACTAAAGAGCCGAATGAATTTAAGGATTTAAAGTGAGCAAGTCTCTGCAAGCCATTCGTGGCATGAACGACATCCTGCCCGAACAGACTCCCCTTTGGCGTCATTTCGAGGGCACCGTCTCGCGTCTGCTGGATAACTACGGTTACAAGCAGATTCGCATGCCGATCGTCGAGTTCACCGAGCTGTTCAAACGCTCCATCGGTGAAGTGACCGACATCGTCGAAAAAGAGATGTACACCTTCGACGACCGCAACGGCGATTCCCTGACCCTGCGCCCAGAAGGTACGGCGGCGTGCGTGCGTGCGGTACTCGAGCACGGCATCACCGGCGGCGGTCAGGTGCAGAAACTCTGGTACATCGGCCCGATGTTCCGTCACGAACGTCCGCAGAAAGGTCGTTATCGCCAGTTCCACCAGATCGGCTGCGAAGTCTTCAATCTTGACGGTCCGGACATCGACGCCGAGCTGATCGTGCTGACCTGGCGCCTGTGGGGCGAGCTGGGTATCCGCGATGCGGTCAAGCTCGAGCTCAACAGCCTGGGCACTGCCGAATCTCGCGCTCGTTATCGCGAAGCGCTGGTCGAATACCTGTCCGCTCGCCTGGATCAACTGGACGAAGACAGCCAGCGCCGACTGAAGACCAACCCGCTGCGGGTTCTGGACACCAAGAACGCCGACACTCAAGCGGCGCTGGTCGACGCGCCGAAAATGGCCGACTACCTCGACGAAGAGTCTCGCGTTCACTTCGAGGGCCTCAAGGCTCGTCTGGACGCCGCGGGCATTCCTTATGTGATCAACCCGAAGCTGGTTCGCGGGCTGGATTACTACAGCAAGACCGTTTTCGAATGGGTCACCGACAAGTTGGGCGCCCAGGGCACCGTGTGTGCCGGTGGTCGTTACGATGGTCTGGTGGAGCAGATGGGCGGCAAGCCGACCACGGGCGTCGGCTTCGCCATGGGCATCGAGCGTCTGGTGCTGCTGCTTGAAACCCTGGAGCAGATCCCCGAAGAGATCTCCCGTCAGGTCGATGTCTACCTCTGCGCCTTCGGTGAAGCCGCCGAGCTGGCCGGTCTGGCCCTGAGCGAGCGTGTTCGTGATCAATTGCCCAACCTGCGCCTGCAGGTCAATGCCGGCGCCGGCAGCTTCAAAAGCCAGTTCAAGAAAGCTGACAAGAGCGGCGCGCTGTACGCGCTGATCCTCGGTGACGACGAAATGGCCCAGCAAGTGGTAGGTTTCAAACCCCTGCGTGGCCAGGGCGAACAACAAAGCATTGCCTGGGATGCGCTTGCTGCACACCTGGCCACCTGCGTCGTGCAGGGTTGAAGCTGTCAAACAGCCGATTTAGCGATTAAGGAGTATTGGGGTGTCGAGTACCGAAGACGAACATCTGGCGGAGTTGAAGGACTGGTGGACACGCAACGGCAAGCCCCTGGTCACTGGCGGCCTGTTGGCGCTGGTCATCGTGTTCGGCTGGCAGGCCTTTCAGAAGTATCAGAGCAATCAGTCGCAAGGCGCCTCGATTCTCTATCAGCAATTGCTCGAAACCACGCTGACGCCTGACGGCAAGCCTGATGCTGCACGTGTTTCGGAACTGGCCGGCAAGCTCAATAGCGAATTCGGCGGCACCGCATACGCGCAATATGGCAGCCTGTTCGTGGCGAAAGTCGCGGTCGACAGCGGCAAGCTGGACGACGCAGCCAGCGAGCTGAAAGCCATTGTCGCCAAACCGGCCAACCCGGCGTTGGGCGAAATCGCCCGTCAGCGCCTGGCGCAGGTGCTGGCCGCGCAGAACAAGGTCGATGAAGCCCTGAAACTGCTCGAAGGCGATGCCGACAAGGCCTTCCTGGCCACTCGCGAAGAGCTCAAAGGCGACCTGCTGGTGCAGTTGGGTCGTACCGACGAAGCGAACGCGGCGTATCAAAAAGCCAAGGCGGCACTGTCGGATGAAGCGGCGGTCGGTGGCCTACAAATCAAGCTGGACGACCTGGCCAAAGGGGATGCGTGACGTGATCCGTTGGAAACATGCAGCATTGCTGGCTCTGGCCATTCTGGCCGCGGGTTGCAGCAGCAACAGCAAAAAAGAACTGCCACCGGCCGAGCTGACCGACTTCAAAGAAGAAGTGGTTCTGCAAAAGCAGTGGAGTCGTTCGATCGGTAACGGTCAGGGCGAAACCTACAACATGCTGGTTCCGGCGATCGATGGCGATACCATCTATGCCGCCGACGTCACCGGTGTGGTGATGGCGATGGATCGCAGCAATGGCGACGTCAAATGGAAGAAAGATCTCGAACTGCCTGTCTCCGGCGCCGTTGGCGTGGGTTATGGCCTGGTCATGATCGGCACGATCAAGGGTGAAATCGTTGCCCTGGACGCCAGTAGCGGTGAAGAGAAATGGCGCGCTCGCGTGACCAGCGAAGTTCTCGCGCCGCCGGCCACCAACGGTGATGTTGTTGTGGTTCAGACCCAGGATGACCGTCTGATCGGCCTGGACGCCGCTACCGGCAACCAGCGCTGGTTGTATGACAGCACGCCAGCGGTCCTGACCCTGCGCGGCACCAGCGCACCGATCGTCACCAACCGCCTCGCGGTGGCTGGTCTGTCGACCGGTAAAGTAGTTGCTCTGGATGTGTCCAACGGCGTGCCGGTGTGGGAACAGCGCGTAGCGATTCCACAAGGTCGTTCGGAATTGGAGCGTGTGGTCGATATCGACGGTGGCTTGCTGCTGTCCGGCGGTACGCTGTATGTCGCCAGCTACCAGGGTCGCGTTGCGGCACTGGACCTGGAAAGCGGTCGTCAGCTCTGGCAGCGTGATGCGTCCAGCTATGCCGGCGTCGCTCAGGGTTTTGGCAGCGTCTACGTGAGCCTGTCTTCGGGCACTGTTGAAGGCGTCGACGAACGTTCCACCACTGCGTTGTGGAGCAACGATTCGCTGGCCCGCCGTCAACTGTCGGCTCCGGAAGTGTTCTCCAGCTACGTTGCAGTCGGTGACCTGGAAGGTTACCTGCACCTGCTGAGTCAGGTGGACGGTCGTTTCGTCGGCCGCGAGCGCATCGACAGCGATGGCCTGCGTGCCCGTCCGCTGGTGATGGGTGACACTATTTATGTGTATGGCAACAGCGGCAAACTGGAAGCCCTGACCATCAAGTAAAGACTATGCTTGGGGTTTAACCCCCAAGCGGCCTTGTTCTGCAAGGCTCGCAGCGCTTCCAAGCGCTGCCCCGAGCACCAGCCGCTGCCTCGCAGCGGCTTTTGTATTTTCTGAAATAACGAAGTGGAGAGCCGCATGGTTCCCGTAATCGCCCTGGTGGGCCGACCGAACGTCGGCAAGTCCACCTTGTTCAACCGCCTGACCAGGACTCGCGACGCCATCGTCGGCGACTTGTCCGGTCTGACCCGTGATCGCCAATACGGTGAGGCCAAGTGGCAAGGGCGTTCCTACATTCTGGTCGACACCGGCGGTATCTCCGGTGACGAGCACGGTATGGACGAAAAAATGGCCGAGCAGTCGCTGCTGGCCATTGAAGAAGCGGATGTCGTTCTGTTTCTGGTAGATGCCAAGGCCGGTTTCACCGCGGCCGACCAGATGATCGCCGAGCACTTGCGCAAGCGTAACAAGCGTTCCTATGTGGTCGCCAACAAGGTCGACAACATCGACCCTGAAATGGCCCGCGCCGAATTCGCCCCGCTGGGCATGGGCCACGCGATCCCGATCGCCGGTGCCCACGGTCGTGGTATCACCCAGATGCTGGAAATCGCCCTGAGCGACTTCCCGAAAGACGACGAAGAACCGGAAGAAGGCGAAGAAGAAATCGTTGCCGAAGGTGAGGAAGCCAAGCGCATTCCTGGCCCAAGCGAAAAAGACGGTATCAAGATCGCCATCATCGGTCGTCCGAACGTCGGCAAGTCGACCCTGGTCAACCGCATGCTCGGTGAAGACCGGGTCATCGTGTATGACCAGCCTGGCACCACCCGCGACAGTATCTACATCCCGTTCGAGCGTAACGACGAGAAGTACACGCTGATCGACACCGCCGGTGTGCGCAAGCGCGGCAAGATCCACGAAGAAGTCGAAAAGTTCTCCGTGGTCAAAACCCTGCAAGCGATCAAAGACGCCAACGTGGTGATCTTCGTGATGGACGCCCGCGAAGGCGTGGTGGATCACGACCTCAACCTGCTGGGCTTTGCCCTTGAAGCCGGTCGTGCTCTGGTTATCGCGATCAACAAGTGGGATGGCATGACGCCGAGCGAGCGCGACTTCGTGAAAGTCGAGCTGCAACGTCGACTGTTCTTCGTCGACTTCGCCGATATCCACTTCATCTCGGCCCTGCACGGCACTGGCGTAGGCAACCTCTACGCGTCGGTACAGAACTCGTTCAAGTCTGCGGTCACCCGTTGGCCGACCAACCGCCTGACCCAGATTCTGGAAGATGCGGTCGGCGAGCACGCGCCACCGATGGTCAACAACCGTCGGATCAAACTGCGTTATGCCCACTTGGGTGGCGCGAACCCGCCGATCATCGTGATCCACGGTAACCAGATCGAGAAGGTGCCGAAGTCTTACGTCCGCTACCTGGAAAACACGTACCGTCGTGTGCTCAAACTGGTCGGTACGCCGATCCGTATCGAGTTCAAGGGCGGCGAGAACCCGTATGAAGGCAACAAGAACTCGCTTACCGACCGCCAGGTCAACAAGAAGCGTCGTTTGATGAGTCACCACAAGAAAGCCGACAAGAAGCGCCGCGATAAGCGTTGATTCACGACTTGCCCACGCCGCTGGCGTGGGCGCATTTGTGGCGAGGGGGCTTGCCCCCGTTCGGCTGCGAAGCAGTCGTAAAACCCGCACAGCGGTTTATCTGACAGACCGCAGTGCAGGGTTTGGGGGCGGCTATGCCACCCAACGGGGGCAAGCCCCCTCGCCACAGGTTATGCGGTGAATGTATTAGAAGAAGGGCGCCGGTTGGCGCCCTTTTTTTATGGGCGCCGGATGGGCTATCCTCGAACTCCCCCGTGCCGCCGTAGAGCCGGGTGTAGAGCAGGGAATCACCGATGATCACCAGTAAGCTGCCGAATGTCGGCATCACTATCTTCACGCAGATGTCTCAGCTCGCGGCGCAAACCGGGGCGATCAATCTGTCCCAGGGGTTTCCCGATTTCGACGGCCCGCAGGCTCTGCGCGATGCGGTGGGGCGGCATATCGCCAGTGGCCACAACCAGTATTCGCCGATGACCGGCCTGCCCGCGTTGCGTCAGCAGATTGCGGCGAAGATCGCTCGCAGCTACGGCGCCCATGTCGATGCCGACAGAGAAGTGACGGTCACCCCTGGCGCGACCCAGGCGATCTTCTGCGCCATTCAGGCGGTGATCCACAGCGGCGATGAAGTGATCGTTTTCGATCCGTGCTACGACAGCTACGAGCCCTCGGTTGAGCTGGCCGGTGGTCGCTGTGTGCATGTGCAACTCGGCCTGAACGACTTCGCCATCGACTTCCAGAAGCTCGCCGAAGCCCTGAGCCCACGCACGCGGATGATTATCCTCAATACCCCACACAACCCAAGCGGTGCGCTGATCAGCCGTGCCGAACTGGATCAGTTGGCGGCGTTGATCCGCGACCGCGACATCTATGTGATCAGCGACGAGGTCTATGAACACCTGGTGTTCGACGGCGTGCCTCACGCCAGCGTATTGGCCCATGAAGAGCTGTATCAGCGCGCTTTCGTGGTCAGTTCGTTCGGCAAGACGTACCACGTCACCGGTTGGAAAACCGGTTATGTCGTGGCGCCGCCAGCCCTTACCGCGGAACTGCGCAAGGTGCACCAGTACGTCAGTTTCTGTGGCGTGACGCCGTTGCAGTATGCGTTGGCCGATTACATGGCCGAGCACCCGGAACACGTCGAAGAGTTACCGGGCTTCTATCAGGCCAAGCGCGATCTGTTCTGCGATCTGCTGACGCCGTCGCGTTTCAGTTTCACTCGCGTGGCCGGTACTTACTTCCAATTGGTCGATTATTCGCAGATCCGCCCTGACCTCAATGACGTCGAGATGGCGCTGTGGATGACCCGCGAACATGGCGTGGCGAGCATCCCGATCTCGGTGTTCTACCAGACTCCACCCGAAGGCCAGCGCCTGGTGCGTCTGTGCTTTGCCAAACGCGAGGAGACCCTGCGCGAAGCAGCGGCAAAGCTATGCGTGATCTGAGTAATCTGCCCAATCTGAATATCGCGCTGATCCAGACCACCTTGGCCTGGCATGATCGTCAGGCCAATCTGGAGCATTTCGAGCCATTGCTGGAACAGGCGCGCGGCGCTGATCTGATTATCCTGCCGGAGATGTTCACCACCGGTTTCTCCATGGAGTCGGAAACCCTCGCCGAGCCGGAAAATGGCCCCACCAGTAAATGGTTGCGGGCTCAGGCCGCGAAGCTGGGCGCGGTGGTGACCGGCAGCATCATCGTCCAGGCGGTTGACGGCAGCCATCGCAACCGTCTGTTGTGGGCGCGGCCGGACGGGGAGGTGTGGCATTACGACAAGCGTCACCTGTTCCGCATGGCGGGCGAGAACAACCACTACACCCCGGGCGAGCGTCAGGTGCAGTTCGAATTGAAGGGCTGGCGAGTGCGGCCGCTGATTTGCTACGACCTGCGCTTCCCGGTCTGGAGCCGCGATCCGCAAGACACTGACTTGTTGTTGTACACGGCCAACTGGCCGGGGGCTCGGCGTCAGCACTGGAACCGTTTGCTGCCCGCTCGGGGGATCGAAAACCTCTGCTATGTGGCGGCGGTAAATCGCATCGGTACTGATGGCAAAGGTTTTGCGTATACCGGTGACAGTCAGGTCCTGGATTTTCAGGGGGAGACGCTACTCAGTGCGGGCGAAGCGGATGGCGTGTTTCAGGTCGTTCTGAGTGCTGCGGATCTGGCGGCTTATCGCACGCGATTCCCGGCGAACCTGGATGCGGATACCTTCGAGTTCACGTAACCGATCGTTCCCACGCTCTGCGTGGGAATGCAGCCCGTGACGCTCCGCGTCACTGGACGCGGAGCGTCCCTTGAGGCATTCCCACGCGGAGCGTAGGAACGATCAACAAAAAGGCCCCGAGGTTCACACCCCGGGGCCTTTTGCATTGCAGCGCAGGGCTCTTTACGCCGCTTTTGCTTCCGGCTGGCTCAGGGAGCGGTTCAGCGCGCTGAACAGGGCCTTGAAGCTGGCGGTGGTGAAGTTCTCATCGATGCCCACACCATGCACCGCACGCTCACCGTTCACGCGCAGTTCAATGTAGGCCGCAGCCTTGGCATTGGTGCCCGCGCCGATGGCGTGTTCGTTGTAGTCCATGATTTCCACCGGGATCGGCAGACCGGCCACCAGTGCTTCCAGAGCACCGTTGCCCTTGCCACGCCAGTGCAGGTTGGTTTCGCCCTGGCCTTTGCTGGAAACTTCGACTTCCACGGCGCTGTGACCGTTTTCTTCCTGCAAGCGATGGCTGACCAGCGCGTACGGGGTGTTGGCCTGCAAGTACTCGCTGTGCAGCAGCGCGTGGATCTGCTGGGCTGTCATCTCCAGGCCCAGGCGATCGGTTTCACGCTGCACGACCTGGCTGAACTCGATCTGCATGCGGCGCGGCAAGCTGATGCCGTATTCCTGTTCCAGCAGGTAAGCGATACCGCCCTTGCCCGACTGGCTGTTGACGCGAATCACTGCCTCGTAGCTGCGGCCGATGTCGGCCGGGTCGATCGGCAGGTACGGCACTTCCCACAGGGCGTCCGGTTGCTGCTGGGCGAAGCCCTTGCGGATCGCATCCTGGTGGGAGCCGGAGAACGCGGTGTGAACCAGGTCGCCGACGTACGGGTGACGTGGATGCACCGCAATCTGGTTGCACTCTTCGACGACTTTGCGCACGCCGTCGATGTCGGAGAAGTCCAGCTCAGGGTCGACGCCCTGGGTGTAGAGGTTCAATGCCACGGTGACCAGATCGACGTTACCTGTACGCTCGCCGTTGCCGAACAGGCAGCCTTCGACACGGTCGGCGCCGGCCATCAGGCCCAGTTCGGTGGCGGCCACGCCAGTGCCACGGTCGTTGTGGGTGTGCAGGCTGATGATCACGCTGTCACGGCGGTTGATGTGACGGCCGAACCATTCGATCTGGTCGGCATAGATGTTCGGGGTGGCGCATTCGACGGTGGCAGGCAGGTTGAGGATCACCTTGTGCTCAGGTGTCGGGTTCCACACGTCGATCACCGCGTCGCAGACTTCCTTGGCGAACTCCAGCTCGGTGGCGCTGAAGGTTTCTGGCGAGTACTCGAAGGTCCACTCGGTGTTTGGCTGCTGGGCGGCATATTTGACGAACAGCTTGGCGGCGTTCACGGCGATGGCCTTGACCCCTTCCTTGTCCTGGTTGAAGACAATGCGGCGGAAAGAGGGGGAGGTCGCGTTGTACAGGTGAACGATGGCTTTCTTCGCCCCGCGCAGGGATTCGAAGGTGCGCTCGATCAAATCTTCACGGCCCTGGGTCAGCACCTGAATGGTGGTGTCGTCCGGGATGTGGCCGTCTTCGATCAGGGTACGCACGAAGTCGAAGTCGGTTTGCGAAGCGGCCGGGAACGAGGCTTCGATTTCTTTCACGCCGACCTGCACCAGGGTTTTCCAGAAACGCAGCTTCTTGACCGCGTCCATTGGCTCGATCAGCGACTGGTTGCCGTCACGAAGGTCCGAGCTGCACCAGATCGGCGCGACGTCGATGGTCTTCGATGGCCAGGTGCGGTCCGGCAGGTTGATGGTCGGGAACGCGCGGTATTTCGAAGACGGGTCTTTGAGCATGCTCATCGGAAAATCCTTATTGTGTGGGCCGAAAAAAGGCGGCCTGCCGGTGGATCAAATGTTTTGGGGATAAAGCGTAAGACGAGGCACCGCGATTCAGCCTGGCAGTCGTGCGCTGACGAGGCACAGGCTGCGGTGCTGGCGGAGCTGAATGAGGGTGTGAGAGGTTTTCATGCCTTCAACCCTAACCGCGGGGGGAAGGATGGCAAGCAGTCGAAAAAAATTGAGAGGAATACTCGAAAAGCCGAGTTTATTGAGATTTTATTGCGGTGAATGACGGCGATTGTATTGATGCTTGCTCGAGGTTTGAGCGATGCGCAATTGAAACTTGTCGACGTCGTCTCGGCCGGTGCAGCTATTCTTAAAGCCTCAACCAGACGACTGGGAAGCAGGAGTCGGCAATGAACGAATCGGATTGGAAGCTCTATAGCGTACTGCGTCCGATAGCCCATGAGCGGATGTGTATCCGGATCATGGGGGCGGTCGAGCGTACGGTGCTGGATAAAAGCCTGGCGCCTTATGAGCGTATTGAAGCCAGTGAAGAAAGGCTGAAGGCCGGCCAGCAGGAACTGTATTGGGCGTTTGGCGTTTTCAGTCACTCACGCAATGAGGCGCCTGCTCACTTGCTGGGGCTGTGTACTCATGAGCTGATCACATCTGAAGAATTGACTGGTTTCTCGGAGGAAACCCAGGCCTGGATCAAGGAACGTCTGGCGCACAGGGAGGTCCATGGGATTGAGGGCCTTGAAGCGGAATAAGCGGTGCCAATGAGGCCGATTTCGCGAGCAGGCTCGCTCCCACATTTGATCTTCATGAGACACAGATATTGTGTACGACGAAATCCACTGTGGGAGCGAGCCTGCTCGCGATGAGGCCATCAGCCTCAACAACTATTTAAGGCTGAAACGCCCCAATAAAAATCGCCGGATCCACCCGCGCATCGTTCAGGCTGACGTTCCAGTGCATATGCGGCCCGGTCGCACGTCCGGTGGCGCCAACTTTCCCGACCACACCGCCGCGAGCCAGCTGCTGCCCCACCGTCACATCGATCTTCGACATGTGACAGAACATGCTGATAAAGCCCTGGCCGTGATCGACGAACACCGTATTGCCGTTGAAGAAGTAATTCCCGATCAGGATCACCTTGCCGGCGGCCGGGGTCTTGATCGGCGTGCCGGCGGGTACCGCAAAGTCGAGGCCGGCATGGGGGTTGCGTTCTTCGCCATTAAAGAAGCGGCGCACGCCGAACTTGCTCGACAGCGGCCCGTTGACCGGTTTGTCCAGCAGCAGGTTGCTCGGGGTGTTCGGGCTGAAGCTGCGGTAGGCCTGGATCTGCTCGGCCAACTCGCCTTCGATACGCTTGAGATTTTCCGGGTTCGGATTGACCTGCTGCGTATTCTTCAGGGTGATGTGCTGTTCCGGGTATTTCTTGCTGCCGACGGTGAAGCTCAGGTTGCGACCACCGGTGCTCAGCGACTGATTGCCCGGTTTGACGGTCAGCGGCACACCGACGATGGCCAGCCAGTTGTTCTGTTCCTTGACCACCAACACCGGTTTGCCTTGATAACTGGCTTTCGGCGCCTGGGCGGAGCTGCCCAGATCCACCACCGCCACGCCGCCCGGCACCGGTTTGTTCAACAGGCGGGTGATGTAACTGTCGGCGTGGGCGTTGAAGGTCAGGCACAGCAACAGCAGCGGAGCGAAAAAACGCGGCATGGATCAATCCAGTAAAGAAAGGGTGACAGGCGTCAGGTGATTGTCTTCGACCCGCACTTGCAGTTCGCCGTCGCCGAGTTTGGCTTTCAGGCGCTGGCCGGTGTGGGTTTGCGCGGCGCTGCGGATCGCGTTGCCGCGCTCGTCCAGCAGAATGCTGTAACCACGAGCGAGGGTCGCCAACGGGCTGACCACGTGCAGCGTCTGCATCTGACTTTGCAGTTGCAGGCGGCGGGATTTAAGCCCTTCACGCATGGCCCGGGGCAGGCGTTCGGCAAGGCTGTCGAGGCGCTGGCGAAGCATCGCCAGTTGCCGCCCGGGATGTTGCCCGGCGAGGCGGGTTTCCAGGCGGATCAAACGTTCGCGGCGGGTATTGAGATTGCGTTCGAAAGCGCGGCGCATGCGCATGTCCAGATCATCCAGACGTTGTGCTTGCTGACGCAGGCGTTCACCGGGATGGCGCAGGCGGCGAGAGATGCCTTCCAGACGCAGACGATCGCGCATCAAGCGGTCACGCATGCGCATCACCAGTCGTCGGTGCAGGCTTTCGACCCGCCGCACCAGATCGCTGGAATCCGGCGCGAGCAGTTCGGCGGCGGCGGACGGTGTCGGGGCGCGGACGTCGGCGACGAAGTCACTGATCGACACGTCGGTTTCGTGGCCGACGGCGCTGACAATCGGCGTCACGCAGGCATCCACGGCGCGGGCCACGGCTTCTTCGTTGAAACACCAGAGGTCTTCCAGCGAGCCGCCGCCACGGGCCAGGATCAACGCGTCGAAACCGCGGGCATCCGCCAGTTTCAGTGCACGGACAATCTGCGCGGTGGCTTCGCGGCCTTGCACGGCGGTGGGGATCAGCGTCAGTTGGATCTGCGGCGCGCGGCGGCGGAACACACTGATGATGTCGCGGATCACCGCGCCAGTGGGCGAGCTGATGATGCCGATGCGTTGCGGGTGCGCCGGCAGCGGCACTTTACGCTCGGCGCTGAACAGGCCTTCGGCACTGAGCTTTTCCTTTAATGCATCGAAGGCCAGACGCAGGGCGCCGTCACCGGCCGGTTCCACGGTGTCGAGAATCAGTTGGTAATCGCCACGGCCTTCAAACAGCGAAACCTTGCCGCGAACCTTGACCGCCAAGCCGTCCTTCAACGCTTGGCGAACCCGCGCGGCGTTCTGCCGGAATAGCGCACAACGCACCTGGGCGCCGCTGTCCTTGAGGGTGAAATACACATGGCCGGACGCCGGGCGGGCGAGGTTGGAGATTTCGCCTTCGACCCAGATGTTGCTGAACACGTCTTCGAGCAACACCCGCGCGCGGCCGTTGAGCTGGCTGACAGTCAGGACTTCACGGTCCAGGCCGAGTCTTGCAAAGGGATCTTTAATCATGGGGCGCATGATAAAGGCATTCGTCCATCAATCTCCATGAATCAACACAAATCCCCTGTGGGAGCGGGCTTGCTCGCGAAGAGGTCATGTCAGTCGCCATCATTGTTGAATGACCCACCGCTTTCGCGAGCAAGCCCGCTCCCACAGTGGGTTGTGCAAGTTTTGATGAATTGCTGAACCAGCGCGGTGGGATCTTGCCGGCAGGCGAGGGCGACGGTGCTGTGGCAATCCGGATCGGCCAAGGGGAGAAAGTGGATATCCGGCGGCGCGATGTCCTGCATCGATTCCGGTAACAGCGCAATGCCGAACCCGGCCTGGATCAATTGCAGTTGCGTGGTTTTACGCGACACCACCCGAGCCGCCCGGGGAAAGAACCCCTGGCGCATGCATAACTCGGCGGATAGATAGCTCAGGCCACCACGCTGGGGATGAGGGATGGAAATGAACGCTTCGTTCTTCAACTGCGCCAGATCGATGCCTTGCGCGGACTTATCCACCGCCAGCCGATGATTCGGTGGAACCGCCAGTAACAGACGTTCGCTGTACAGTGGAACAATCTGCACGCCTTCACGCTGACGCAGCACTGGCAGGCGTAACAGGCCCACATCGAGGCGACCTTCGGCCAATTTTTCCAGTTGCGCCTCGGAGGACAGCTTGACGATGTCCATGGACACACCAACGTGTTGATCCAGATAGACGCTGATGCCTCGCAGCAGCCGACCGCTCATGGGCACGGTGCTGGAATGGCTCAGGCGCAACACACCCAGTTGACCGGTGCCCACCTGAGTGGCCATCTCGCTGGCTTTGGTCAGTTCGTTCAGCAGGTTTCTGGCCCGAGGCAAGAAGGCTTCACCCGCCGCCGTCAGTCGGGGCTGGCGCGCGGTGCGTTCGAACAGCGGGGTTTGCAGGCGGGTTTCCATGTCCTTGATCTGCCGGCTCAAGGCTGATTGAGCAATAAACAGTCGTTCGGCCGCAGCGCTGAAGCTGCCGCACTCGGCGATTTCCACGAAATAACGCAATTGACGGGTTGAAAGCACAAGGCATGCCTTTTCGAGATGGCTGGTCGACTTTGAAGATATTAGTCGCAACGCTTGGCGCTGGCTAAAGTCATCGCAGGAACAAAAGGAAACCGTGTCGATGAATGTGCTGGAGTTGTTGAGCCAATGGCCGTGGGGTGCGGTGGACTGGCTGGTGATCGGGCTGGGCGTTGCCCTGGCTTACATCGTGTTCGGCATCGCCGGTTTCGGCACTGCGCTGGTGGCGGGGCCGATTCTGATTCTGTTCATGCCGCTGTCGAAAATCGTACCGCTGCTGGTCTTGCTGGATTTCGTCGCGGCGTTCGGCAATCTGTTGCCCTCGCGACGGAATGTGGCTCGCCCCGAGTTGCTGCGACTGCTGCCGTGCATGGCGGTGGGTTGCACGTTGGGGGTGATTTTTCTGCTGAACCTGAAATCCGACATATTGCTGCTGTTGATGGGGCTGTTCATCAGCGCCTATGCGATTTATAGCCTGTGGATTAAAACCCGTCCGGCGCAATTGTCCGCCGGCTGGGCGGTGCCGATGGGCACGGTGGGCGGGATGTTCGGGGCGCTGTTTGGTAGTGGCGGCTTTTTATATGCGATCTATTTGAACAGTCGGTTGCCCAAGGACGCGGCCCGGGCAACACAGAGTGCACTGATCAGTTGCAGCACCGTGGTGCGTTTGAGCCTGTTTGCCGTCGCCGGGGTGTATGCCGAGCTACCCTTGTTGGTATTGGCGCTGTGTTTGTTGCCGGCGATGGCGCTGGGGTTGTGGATCGGTCGGCGATTGACCATGAAATTGTCCCGCGAGGCATTCGTGCGGCTGGTGACCTGGTTGGTGCTGGCCAGCGGGATTGCCTTGATCGGGCGTTATTTG
The DNA here is from genome assembly GCF_024749285.1 of Pseudomonas sp. B21-015. Lineage (NCBI taxonomy): Bacteria > Pseudomonadati > Pseudomonadota > Gammaproteobacteria > Pseudomonadales > Pseudomonadaceae > Pseudomonas > Pseudomonas sp. B21-015. Next base: position 5,319,869 of record NZ_CP087196.1, on the reverse strand, counting down.
AGTACTTGACCGGATTTCGTCAGGGATTAAGCTGCCGGCCGCCCTGACGCCTTCGCGGGCAAGCCCGCTCCCACATGGATCTCCTGTGACCACATCGTTTGTGACCACCAAAGATAAAATGTGGGAGCGGGCTTGCCCGCGAAGGCGCCAATCGACACACCGCAGAAACATCTATTTGACGCAGTAGGCTTGCACCATGAATTCGCAAAGCATCATCGTCCCGAAAATCTCCACACTGCCGGTACACGAACCCCGGGCCAGGGCGGTCGTGCGTTGGCTGGTGCGCAAGAACATCATTAAAGAAGAGCTGACCACCTGTGGCCGCACCGGCAATCGCATGGCCCACGCCATCGCCGACGGCGCCCGCGCCGTGGTCCTGCACCCTGACGCGCTGCCGTTCGGCGAGCCGATCAATGGCCTGGAGATCATCACCAAACGCTGCATCTATACACCGGCCAAGGGCTTCCTCGAAGAAGCCGGCTGCGCTGAATGCCGCAAGGAAATCGGCGAAGCGCTGTTCGAAAGCCTGGAAGACTGGATGCCAGGGCGCACCGATAACTTCACCTGTCCTGAATGCGGACATGAAGACGACATCAACGGGTTTCTGTTCTTGCAGGAGTGCGGCTTTTCCAACCTGGGTTTCATCTTCAACAACTGGCTTGAGGCTGGGTTCAAGCAGAGCTTTATCGACGAATTTGCCGATTGGCTGGATCAGCCGGTGAGTTGGGTCAAGGTCGAACTGTAACTGTAGGAGCGAGGCTTGCCCGCGAAGCTTTTGGCGCCAGTGATGGCCCCTTCGCGGGCAAGCTTCGCTCCTACGGGATTTGTGTGCCAAAACCTCCGTCGATCACTGCGTCGATAATAGACAGAGTTTTACATTGAACCCGAAGGGGTGTCTGACTATAATGGCGCGCTTCCATTTTCCCGCTCGGGAGCCCCCGCGATGCTGCGTATCAGCCAAGAAGCTCTGACCTTCGACGACATTCTTTTAGTGCCCGGTTATTCCGAGGTTCTTCCTAACGAAGTCAGTCTCAAGACCCGCCTTACCCGTGGCATCGAGCTGAATATTCCACTGGTTTCTGCTGCCATGGACACCGTTACTGAAGCCCGTCTGGCAATTGCCATGGCTCAGGAAGGTGGCATCGGTATCATCCACAAGAACATGACCATCGAGCAGCAAGCTGCCGAAGTGCGTAAGGTCAAGCGTTACGAAGCCGGCGTGGTCAAGGACCCGATCACCATCGAGGCTGACGCCACGGTTCGTGAACTGTTCGAACTGACTCGCCTGCACAACATCTCCGGCGTTCCGGTACTGCACGATGGCGACCTGGTCGGCATCGTCACTTCCCGTGACGTGCGCTTCGAAAACCGCATGGACGCCAGCGTCCGTGAAGTGATGACGCCTAAAGAGCGTCTGGTCACGGTCAAGGAAGGCGCCAACAAGAACGACGTCCGTGAGCTGTTGCACAAGCACCGTATCGAACGCGTGCTGATCGTCGACGACAAATTCGCCCTCAAAGGCATGATGACCGTCAACGACATCGAAAAAGCCAAGGCTTACCCGCTGGCCAGCAAGGACGATCAAGGTCGTCTGCGCGTTGGCGCTGCAGTCGGTACCGGTAAAGACACCGGTGACCGCGTAGCTGCCCTGGTCCATGCGGGTGTTGACGTGGTAGTGGTCGACACTGCTCACGGTCATTCCAAAGGCGTGATCGACCGCGTTCGCTGGGTCAAGCAGAACTTCCCTGAAGTGCAGGTCATCGGCGGCAACATCGCCACCGGCGCTGCCGCCAAGGCCCTGGCCGAAGCCGGCGCTGACGCAGTCAAGGTCGGTATTGGCCCTGGCTCGATCTGCACCACCCGTATCGTCGCCGGTGTCGGCGTCCCGCAAATCAGTGCCATCGCCAACGTCGCCGCTGCCCTCGAAGGCACAGGCGTTCCGTTGATCGCCGACGGCGGCATCCGTTTCTCCGGTGACCTGTCCAAGGCCATCGTTGCCGGTGCGTCCTGCGTGATGATGGGCTCGATGTTCGCCGGTACTGAAGAAGCGCCAGGTGAGATCGAACTGTTCCAGGGCCGTTCGTACAAGGCTTACCGCGGCATGGGTTCGCTGGGCGCCATGTCCCAGGCTCAAGGTTCCTCCGACCGTTACTTCCAGGACTCCTCGGCAGGCGCCGAGAAACTGGTTCCGGAAGGCATCGAAGGGCGTGTTCCGTACAAGGGCACCCTGAGCGCCATCATCCATCAACTGATGGGCGGCCTGCGTTCTTCCATGGGCTACACCGGTAGCGCCAATATCGAAGAAATGCGCACCAAGCCTGAGTTCGTGCGGATCACCGGCGCTGGCATGGCCGAGTCCCACGTCCACGACGTGCAAATCACCAAAGAAGCGCCAAACTACCGCGTAGGTTGAGGCTTCAAGCAAATCGTTAAGCAACCGGGGCTGTTCTATTCAGCCCCGAGTTGTTTCTGAATCACGACTGTTTCTGAATTACTTAGACGAGACTGAATCATGGCCCTCGACATTCACGCTCACCGCATCCTGATCCTCGATTTCGGTTCCCAGTACACCCAGCTGATCGCCCGCCGCGTGCGTGAAATCGGCGTGTACTGCGAACTGCATCCGTTCGACATGGACGACGAAGCGATTCGCGAATTCGCTCCAAAAGGCGTCATTCTCGCCGGCGGCCCCGAGTCCGTGCATGTAGCCGACAGCCCGCGCTGCCCGCAAGCGGTGTTTGACCTGGGCGTACCGGTCTTCGGTATCTGCTACGGCATGCAAACCATGGCTGAACAGCTGGGTGGCAAGGTCGAAGGTTCCGAGCTGCGTGAGTTCGGTTATGCCCGCGTTGACGTGGTTGGCAAGAGCCGCCTGCTCGATGGCATCGAAGACCACATCGACGCCGATGGCCTGTTCGGCCTCGACGTGTGGATGAGCCACGGTGACAAGGTCACCAAGATGCCGGAAGACTTCCACATCCTGGCCAGCACCCCGAGCTGCCCGATCGCCGGCATGTTCAACGATGCTCGCGGCTACTACGGCGTGCAGTTCCACCCGGAAGTGACCCACACCAAGCAGGGCGGTCGCATCCTCTCGCGCTTCATCCTCGACATCTGCGGCTGCGAAGCCCTGTGGACACCTTCGAAGATTGCTGAAGACGCCATCGCTCAGGTCCGCGCCCAGGTTGGCACCGACAACGTATTGCTCGGCCTGTCCGGCGGCGTTGACTCCTCGGTGGTTGCCGCGTTGCTGCACAAGGCCATCGGCGACCAGCTGACTTGCGTGTTCGTCGACAACGGCCTGTTGCGTCTGCACGAAGGCGAGCAAGTGATGGCCATGTTCGCCGAGAACATGGGCGTCAAAGTGATCCGCGCCAACGCCGAGGACCAGTTCCTGAACAACCTGGCTGGCGAAAGCGACCCAGAGAAAAAACGCAAGATCATCGGCCGTACCTTCATCGACGTTTTCGATGCCCAGTCCAACAAACTGGATAACATCAAGTACCTCGCCCAAGGCACCATTTACCCGGACGTGATCGAGTCGGCTGGCGCCAAAAGCGGCAAGGCTCACGTGATCAAGTCGCACCACAACGTGGGCGGCCTGCCGGAAGAAATGAACCTCAAGCTGGTTGAACCCCTGCGCGAGCTGTTCAAGGACGAAGTCCGTCGTCTGGGCCTGGAACTCGGCCTGCCGTACGACATGGTCTACCGTCACCCGTTCCCGGGCCCGGGCCTGGGTGTGCGGATCCTCGGCGAAGTGAAGAAGGAATACGCCGACCTGCTGCGTCGCGCCGACCACATCTTCATCGAAGAGCTGCGTAAAGCCGACTGGTACCACAAGGTCAGCCAGGCGTTCGTGGTGTTCCAGCCGGTGAAATCGGTTGGCGTGGTCGGCGATGGCCGTCGTTACGCCTGGGTCGTAGCCCTGCGTGCCGTAGAAACCATCGACTTCATGACCGCGCGTTGGGCACACCTGCCTTACGAACTGCTGGAAACCGTCAGCGGCCGCATCATCAACGAAATCGAAGGCATCTCCCGCGTTACTTACGACGTGTCGAGCAAGCCGCCGGCGACGATTGAGTGGGAGTGATGAGGCGACCCACAAAGCCGGCACCCTCTAGAGTTCAACGTTAGATTCGGAGGGGCGCAGGAGGGTTTTTAGCCAATGCCAGTCAGTTATGCTGACTGGCATTTTTGTTTTTGGGTGGAAAGCACCGAAGCAAGAGTCGTCGTTTTCAGTAGATGGCAAAGGCTGGCGTAGGTATCAGAGAAACTGTGATCGAATCAAATCCGTATCGAACGGCGTTATCCCTTGATCAGGCGCAAACACCGCCTGTGCCTGCTGCGGCGAAGCCACTCGTTCCCCCCGTGCTCGAACATGTAAGTCGAACAGAGTTTCCAAATCTGGCCGTGGTGTATGCACCAAAGCCCGCAGCATCAACGATATCCCACTGAGGTTGTTCTGGACGTTGTTCCACCGCGGAGATGAAGTGAGCCCCAGATCGGCCCAAATCATGCGTCGTTCCTGCAAGTCCATCACGAATGGCAGACAGATAACTGTGTCGGATGCGATATCGATACGGTCGAACACGGATCGCGGCTCGAATGCTTCACCCGACGCCGTGTCGGCGCGAGCCATCCAGCCAGCGAAGCATTCTGGAAGATCGCAGTACGGCTGCTCGGTGAATGAGTTGATAGACGTGACGACATAGCGGATACCCTTCCCGACGAGGACATCAAGGTCGAGGTCGATGAACTCCGAAGCCCCGTCGGGCGCGTCGACGATGTCGCCGCTGTGGTAGCCGCCGAAACCCTTCAGGTTGTAGTACGCGACCGTCTGTGTGAACACGAAGTTGGCGTCGAAAAATGCGGCGGACAAGTCGATGTCCGTGCGTTCACGACCGTTCTTCCACCACAGGAACAGGCGAATGAAACGTGTGTCAGGCATAGGCAACCGACTGCCCCGCACCAGCGTACGTAGCGACTTCGATGAGGCACGCTGCGCCAGCGGCACCCTGTATTCGCGTAATGCTGGATCGATGAAACAGCGGCCTAGTGGCGGCAGCGACGCAAAACGCATTACGAGGGCGTCCTCGCAGATTCGGGCTGCGCGAGCCAACACGTCGGGTGTGAGAGGTTCGCGTCGATCCTTGATGCCATAGACTTTGGCAAATGCACCTTTCGGTGTGAACGCCCGCAGGGGCAGGGGGCGCGGAGCACGTAATTGGGCCAGCAACTGCAGCAGGACAGGTGAGGACACTTGTGTCGCAACAGCCTCGAACGCGTCGAGAACCGACTCTGGTTCCGTCGCGCGCCGCAGGGTCGCGTCCAGCCGTCGTGCGAACTCACCAGGACGGCTCTGTAGTATGGGCATAAGCGTGGCGATGTGACGCTGGGCAAGCAATGTTTCGACACGTGATCCAAATGAGGCTGGCGCTTCGTTGCGACGCGCTGCCGTGATGGCGGCTAGCGCTCGTGGGTACTTATCGGCGTAGTCGCCCGGATGCAGTACTTCAGCCAGACGTTTCCAGCGCTCAGCATGGCGCATCACGTCTTCTACAGCGTTGGGTATGTGGTCGAGTAGACGCAACAGCAGACGGCGCACCGAGCGCTTCATCGCTGTGAAACGTGTCGAAGCTGCCGTCAGTGACACGTCTCCTCCATTCAGCGCGACCGCAAGTCGTAGCACGTCGGTCGCCGTTTCGACGTTTCGCTCCAGGAATGCGTCCACCCGTGCATCGTTGACTACATTCAGGATAAGCGCGCCGCCAAGCTGTGCACGGATCTCCCGGAACGAGACGGCCTCAGGCAGCAGACGGAACACATTGCTTTTGTACTCTCGGACAAACCAGACTACATCGGCAGTTTCCTCTTCGGAGAGCGAGGTGTGCGATGAAACCAGCGGCTCGAGCAGTGACTCGAACTCAGAGACGCTTCCCGGTTCGATAACGCGGGATATGAAGTTGCCTTCAAGCATCGCAGGTCGAGACTGTTCAGTCAGTGGTAAACGCCGAAGCGTGAGGTAGTGCATGACGGCGTTAAGGTACAACTCCGCCTCTGAGGCCGTCAGAACTTGCTCTGGAAAGTCAGGATAAAACGGCCGGTGGTGCACATGAGCGCCAGTTTCCCGCCGAAGCACTCCGACAATGTCGCGCAGCCAGTGCTTGAGTTCTGTCGCGGACAACATGCCGATTTGCTCAATCAGAGGCTCTGATAGTACACATCGGAACGCCGCGACTTCCCGGACAGCCGACGCGACCTGAGCGCGCGTGGCACCGCCAGTGCCCATCGGGACGTGAACTTTGGTACGGCGACGCAGGAACAGCTCCTGATTCATCCTTGATTTTCTCCCTTGGCCGCCGTCGTGAACGAGCTGCAGCATCGTGTCTACAGCCGATATAAAAACGCCTGCAAGAAGCAGGCGCGGTGTGGAGAGCGGAACCCCTAGGTCATAGAGGTTTAGAAGGAAGGTGTTCCATAGCCACGAAGGCATTCTACGGGAGGTTGTCTCTGTTTGTCGGGTTGCTGCATACCTCAACGGTAACAAGCTGCTTCGCCAGAAGAATAGGGGCTGATGAGCGACAAATCGCTTGTCCATCGTCCAGACAAGTGGCGGCGTTATTGGCCAAGTGTGCCTTCAAAGTCGGCGAAGTTCCCACAAGGTCAGCCAGGCGTTCGTGGTGTTCCAGTCGGTGAAATCGGTTGGCGTGGTTGGCAACGGCCATCGTTACGCCTGGGTCGTTGCCCTGCGTGCCGTGGAAACCATCGACTTCATGACCGCGCGTTGGGCACACCTGCCTTACGAACTGCTGGAAACCGTCAGCGGCCGGATCATCAATGAAATCGAAGGCATCTCCCGCGTCACTTATGACGTGTCGAGCAAGACGCCGGCGACGATTGAGTGGGAATGATCCCTCACTAGAGTCATCGTTGCGTAAAGCCCCTGAACCGGTCTCGGTCAGGGGGGGGTTATGCTTCGCTGCTTTTGAAACGTCTGTTTCTGTTGCGTATAAAGTGAGCGACATAGCCAGCAGAAGTTTTGCTTCGACAGGTGGTAAAGTATTCGCTCGCTGTCGGGAGGATTGAACATGAAGCTTGAAGAACGTATGCGGATGGCCATCCAGCACACGTCGGGTAATGTGATCCTGCGCGCGGATGTTGCATCGCTGGGTGGTCACTCTCAAGTTTCCGTCGCTCTCGATGAGCTGCAGAAAAAGGGCGTAATTGTTCGGATGGGCATTGGTGTTTATGCCAAAGCGTTCAGAAATCCTGACACCGGACTCATTACGCCTGTCGAGGATCTTGAAACACTGGCGGTCGAAGCATTTAGACGGTTAGGCATGAGCGCTTCAGTGCAAACGACGCCTTCAGAACAGCGCCGTTCGGCCGCCCGCAAGGAAGCGAAAATATGCGTGCAGGGCAATCGCCGAATCCGCCGCAAATTGTCGCTGGGCGGAAGATCGGTGGTTTACATCAATGAACGGGCACCCTCCCGGAAAGCGAAAAATACAGTAAGGCGTCATCCTAAAACCGGTGACTTGATCATCCCGACTGTTGGCCTCAAACGGTACGTGCTGGATCTGGCCGAGTTCAGCAAGGTTTCCTACGTCAAAACATATGCCGATGAATGGGCGGAGAATGTCTCGAGATTGGCTGGGGATGATGTTCGTACCGACTCAATTGAGCAGTTGGTCATTGCGTTGAAAAAAGAGAAAAAGGTCTCCGGCACAGAAGCGGTTCATCTACTCGCCAACTATTTGAGAGAAAGAAAGAGTGTTTGACCCATTCAAGGATTTCGACGCGAAGGGATATCTCAGAAATGTTGTGGGTGAAAAAGACCTCAACATTGTCAAACACCTTGAGCACGACTTGTTTACCGCGAACCTGTCTGATGCCATGGCTTACTTGATCAAGAAGAGAACAATCACTTACGTTGATTTTTTACACGTTCACAAACTTCTGTTTGGGGATCTTTATCCTTGGGCTGGCAAGGACAGACTGAGCACTTCTCCCGATTTGGCCATTTCCAAGGCCGAGACATACTTCTGTCCTCCGTTTGAGGCAAAAAGGGCTGTAGAAGAAGGGCTTCGTCTCGGCCAGAACAAGGTTTTGCTCAGAAAGTCTCCCGGTGTAGTGATGGGTTTTTTTGCCTATGGTCATCCGTTCCTGGATGGCAATGGCCGAACGATGCTCGTGGTTCACTCGGTGTTGTGTGATCGAGCAGGGTTTTCAATCAACTGGAGCAGGACGACAAAGTCCGCTTACCTGTCGGCGTTAAGTAGCGAGATCGAGACGCCCGACAAGGGAATCCTGGATGATTACTTGAAAGACTTTATCGAGCCGCCTCTGGATCCGGGCGAATGGGAAGTCGCCATTCAGTCAGTTAAGGGGCTTAATGGACTCGTTTCGGTGGACACTATTGAAGGAACCTTCGATGACCCGGCCATTTCGCAGAAGTATCAGGAGTTCGATAAGCGCAGGGGTTACAAGTTCGATTGATTGTTAGCTGCCAGTGTCAGGCAGCTAACACATCCCATCCTATTTGTTCGTGCAAGTTAAACGCACACGACCGCCTTCATTTCCCTTTATCCGGCCGTAGCGCATCTCAGCGCCGTGCCACATCCGAGAAATAGAACTTATCCAGGGTATGCCGTGACTCGGTGTACTCGAACTGCCTGCCATCCTGCAAAAACGTCTGGTTGCTGACCACGATCACATGGCTCTGGTCGTCGAGATCCAGGTGTTGCTGGTCGTCCTTGCTGCGGGGCACTGCTTCGATGGTGCGCTGGGCGTAGGCGATTTGCAGTTGCAGGGTCTGCTCGATGAAGGCGTAGATCGATTGCTCGGCGATGTCTCGGGACAGGCCGGGAATCACGTCGCTGACGAAATGGTTGATGTCCAGAATCACCCGTTTGCCGTCGATCCGCCGCACCCGCTTGATCCGCGTGATCAGGCTGCCTGTTTCAGCCTTGATGTGTTCGAGCAGCGGGCCTTCGAGGGGGATCTGGGTGAATTCGACCACCTCGGTGCTGACGTCGTTGCCCAGTCGTGGGTAGGTTTCCTGGAAGCTGACGATGCCACCGAGCTGAAACTCGATCGGGTTGGTCGACAGCACGAAGGTGCCTTTGCCGTGGACTTTCTGGGCGAAACCGCGCTCCTGCAATTGCTCGATGGCCTTGCGCACCGTGCCGCGACTGGCCTGATAGCTGTCCATCAGTTCGGTTTCGGAAGGCAATCGGGCGCCGCGTTCCAGACGTTCGGTGGTGATGCTGGCAAGCAGATCGCTGTAGATCTGGTTGTATTTACTCATGGGGATGGCTCTGTGCCGCGTTGTGCTCAAGGTTTTGAACCTTAAGGGCAGGGTAGGGGTTTGTCCATGCGGCTTTGGGTTTCTTTGACTTCGGAGGTAGGAAATATCGCCGCCTGTCGGGTTCAGGATAAACAAAACCGAACTCGTCTGTACGAGTTGTTGCTTTAACTCGTACAGACGAGTACTTTTCGCTTCGGCGTGCTGCCAATAACAAAAAACTACAGCGGAAGAACAAGCATGAGCCATGACTATCCGAACATCGTCACCGAGCTGCTGCACAGCCTCGGTGGCAGCGACAACCTCGAGCAGGCCGCGCACTGTGTCACACGTCTGCGCCTGGCCCTCAAGGACCCGAGCCTGGTCAACAGCGCCACGCTGAACCAGATCGATCTGGTCAAAGGTTCATTCTTTACCGGCGGCCTGTTCCAAGTGGTGATTGGCCCCGGCGAAGTGGAAAAGGTCTACGCCGAGCTGCGCCGGCAAACCGGTCTCGCCGCCTCGACCATCGCCGACGTTAAACAAAAAAGCGTCGACAAGATCCACCCGATTCAGCGATTGGTGCGGGTGTTTTCCGACGTGTTCATGCCGATCCTCCCGGCGCTGATCATTGCCGGCCTGCTGATGGGCATCAACAACCTGATCGGCGCCAAGGGCATGTTCATCGAGGGCAAGACCCTCCTGGAGGCCTACCCGACGCTTGATGGCCTCTGGAGCCTGATCAACCTGATGGCCAATACCTCGTTTGTGTTTCTCCCGGCACTGGTGGGCTGGTCGGCGGCCAAGCGCTTTGGCGGCAGCGAAATCCTTGGCATCGTGCTCGGCCTGATGCTGGTGCACCCGGATCTGCTCAATGCCTGGAACTACGGCAAAGCGGTGGCCGGGCTGGAGGGGCAAAGCCTGCCGTACTTCGACATCCTCGGCCTGTTTCAGATCGAGAAGGTCGGTTATCAGGGGCAAATCCTGCCGATCCTGCTGGCGGCCTATGTGATGAGTGTCATCGAAAAATGGCTGCGGGCACGGGTGCCTAACGCGGTGCAATTGCTGGTGGTGCCGATCACCACCATCGTCGTCACCGGTGTGCTGGCGCTGGCGGTGATTGGCCCGGTGACCCGCCATCTGGGGATTATCATCACCGAAGGCGTGGTCACCCTGTTCGACCTGGCGCCCATGGTCGGTGGCGCGATTTTCGGCCTGCTCTACGCACCGCTGGTAATCACCGGCATGCACCACATGTTTCTCGCGGTCGACTTGCAACTGATCTCCACCCAGGGTGGCACCTTCATCTGGCCGATGATCGTCATGTCCAACCTCGCCCAAGGCAGCGCGGCACTGGGAGTGTTCTACATGACCCGCAATGTACGGGACAAAAGCATGGCCTCGACCTCGGCGATTTCTGCCTACTTCGGCATCACCGAACCGGCCATGTTCGGGGTCAACCTGCGCTACAAATTTCCGTTCTATGCGGCCCTGATCGGCTCGGCGCTGGGCTGCATCTTCCTGTCGCTGAACAAGGTCCAGGCCTCGGCGATCGGCGTCGGCGGCTTGCCCGGTTTCATCTCGATCATCCCGCAGTTCATCCCGATGTTCGTGGCCGGGATGGTGATTGCCATGGTTGTGCCGTTTGTTTTGACCTGCGGGTTGAGCATGAAGATTGTCCGGCCTGGGTATCGCGTTGCCTGACAGATTGCTATCGCGAGCAGGCTCGCTCCCACATTGGAGCGCAATCAACAGTGGAAGCGAGCCTGCTCGCGAAGGGGCCCTCAGGCCGATACAAACCTATTGAAGGAATAGCGCCATGCAAGACTGGCAACGTTCGGTGATCTACCAGATCTACCCGAAGAGTTTTCACAGCCACGCCGGCAACCCCACGGGGGACTTGCTCGGCGTCGTGGCCAAGCTCGACTACCTGCACTGGCTGGGTGTCGATTGCCTGTGGATTACGCCGTTCCTGCGTTCGCCCCAGCGCGACAACGGATACGACATCAGCGATTACTACGCCATCGACCCGAGCTACGGGACCATGGCCGACTGCGAACTGCTGATCGCCGAAGCCGCCAAGCGCGGGATCAAACTGATGCTCGACATCGTGGTCAACCACACCTCGATCGAACACACCTGGTTCCAGCAGGCTCGCAGCAGCCTCGATAACCCTTACCGCGATTTTTATATCTGGCGCGACCAGCCGAACAACTGGGAATCCAAGTTCGGCGGTTCAGCCTGGGAGTACGAAGCCCAGACCGGTCAGTATTACCTGCACTTGTTCGACCACACGCAGGCCGACCTGAACTGGGACAACCCCACGGTACGCGCCGAAGTCTTCAAGATGATGCGTTTCTGGCGCGACAAGGGCGTGGGCGGTTTCCGTCTGGACGTGATCAACCTGATTTCCAAACCGGCGAACTTCCCTGAGGACAACACCGACGGTCGGCGTTTCTACACCGACGGCCCGAACGTCCACGAGTACTTGCAGCAGATGCACCGCGAAGTCTTCGAAGGTCACGACCTGATCAACGTCGGCGAGATGTCCTCCACCAGCCTGGAACACTGCATTCGCTACTCACGACCGGAGTCGAAAGAGCTGTCGATGACTTTCAACTTTCATCACTTGAAGGTTGATTACCCGAACCTGCAAAAGTGGATTCGCGCCGATTTCGATTTCCTCGAACTCAAGCGCATCCTCTCCGACTGGCAGACCGGCATGCAGGCTGGCGGGGGGTGGAACGCGCTGTTCTGGTGTAACCATGATCAGCCGCGTGTGGTTTCGCGCTTTGGTGATGATGGCGAGCACCGGGTGGTGTCGGCGAAGATGCTCGGCACCGCGCTGCATTTTCTCCAGGGCACGCCGTTTGTGTATCAAGGCGAAGAGCTGGGCATGACCAATCCGGGGTTCGATCACATCGATCAGTACCGCGATGTCGAGACCCTGAACATCTTCCGGCTCAAGCGTGAGGCAGGTAGCAGCGACGCCGACAACATGGCGGCGATCATGCAGAAGTCCCGGGACAACGGCCGCACGCCGATGCACTGGAACGCCGAGCCGAACGCTGGTTTCAGTGCGGTCGAGCCCTGGATCGGGGTGCCGGCCAATGCCACGCAAATCAACGTCGCCCACCAACTCGACGATCCGGATTCGGTGCTGCATCACTACCGTCAGCTGATTGCCCTGCGCCACAGTGAAACGCTGATGTCTGACGGCGTGTATCGGCAGTTGTTGCCTGAGCACACACAAATTTGGGCGTACGTGCGTGAGGGCCTTGGCGAGCGTTTGCTGGTGCTGAACAACTTCTATGGCTTGCCGTGCGAAGTCGAGCTGCCGTGTGAAGTGATCAATGAATCGATGGTTCAAAGTCTGGTGATCAGTAACTACCCGGACTGTCCGCCACGAAACCGGCAAGTGTTTCTACGGCCTTATGAGTCGTTCGTTCTGCACTTGAGCAACGACTAAAACACTGTTTCAAAACAAACACGCAGAACGCTGCGCGGGGGAGTTTTGCGCGCCGGTTTTGCTGCATCGCACAATAAAAATAACGAGGTGGTTCTTGAAAACAACAATAAATCGTAGCCTTGCAGTCGTGGGTGTGTGCCTGGGATTACCGTTGTCGGCCCAGGCGCTGGAACTCGCCGGCTATTTGCGTAGCGGTGTCGGCACCTCGGTCAACAGCAGTTCCCAGTCGTGCTTTCAATTGCCGGGCGCACAGTCGAAATACCGGCTAGGCAACGAATGCGAACAGTATGCGGAGCTGGAATTGCGTCAGGATCTGTTCACGCTGGACGATGGTTCGGTGCTCAGTGTCGACGGCATGGCCTCGCTGTATAACCAATACGACCGCAGCCTGACGTTCAAGGGCGACAACGGCTCGGTGCGCATGCCGCAGCTGTATGCGCAATGGTCGAACATGCCCGGCTTGAACGGCGGCTCGCTGTGGGCCGGTCGACGTTACTACAAGCGCAACGACATCCATATTTCCGACTTCTACTACTGGAACCAGAGCGCCACCGGCGGCGGGATCGAAGATGTGTTGATCGGCGATCTGAAGTACAGCTACGCCTTCTCGCGCAAGGACAACCTGTACCAGAAGGACTACATCAACCGTCACGATTTCAACGTCGCCGGCTTCAACACCAACCCTGGCGGTGAGCTGGAGTTCGGTCTGAGCTACATCGACAAACCCGACAGCCGCGACGCCCATCGCGGTTGGGCGATCACCACCCAGCATGTGCAGAAGGGCTTTCTGGGCGGCAAGAACAAACTGGCCTTTCAGTACGGCGAAGGCCCCGGCACCGGGTTGGGTTATACCGGTAACGTGAAGCTGGATGACAGTAACAAGAGCTACCGCGTGGTCGAGTTCTTCGACTGGCAGGTGACGCCGCGTTTCGGCGGGCAAGTCGAAGCGGTCTATCAGAAAGACATTCGCCCGGACGGCGCCGACCAGAACTGGATTTCCCTCGGGATTCGCCCGGCCTATGCGATCACCGAGCAAATCAAACTGGTGACCGAACTGGGCCACGATCAGGTCGAGGCCACAGGCGGCACGCGCAAACTGAGCAAGTTCACCATCGCCCCGACCTGGTCGCCCAAGGGCCCGGAATTCTGGGCGCGCCCCGAGGTGCGCCTGTATTACACCTATGCCAGCTGGAACGAGGCGGCCAAACGGGCGGCCAATGAACTGGCGGCGGGCTCGGCATTGTCCGACACCGGCGCTTTCGGCACGGCGCGACACGGTTCGAACGTCGGGTTGCAGGTCGAGTATTGGTGGAAATAAACGCCGCATGACCCGGTAGGAGCTGCCGAAGGCTGCGATCTTTTGATCTTGACGTCCTTGCGGGCGCCAACAGATCACAGCCTTCGGCAGCTCCTACCGGGTACCACGAGATCGCAGCGTCTTTTATACAGAACAAAACAGCAGGTGACGTCATGGCCACACCCCAACAATTGCAACTGCTGGCACCTTTGTCCGGCGTGCTGATGCCGCTGGACCAGGTGCCCGATCAGGTGTTTTCCAGTCGCGTGATCGGTGACGGTCTGTGTATCGACCCGACCTCATCCACCTTGTGCGCACCGCTGGCTGGAGTGATCAGCAATGTGCAGGTCAGCGGGCATGCCGTCAGCATCACCGACGAGAACGGCGTGCAGGTGTTGATGCACATCGGCCTAGACACCGTGAACCTGGCCGGCAAGGGCTTCACCCGGTTGGTGGAGGAAGGTCAGCGGGTTGAGGTGGGGCAGGCGCTGATCGGGTTCGATGCCGATTACATTGCCTTGAACGCCCGTAGTTTGTTGACCTTGATGCTGGTGGTCAGCGGTGAGCCGTTCACCTGGCTGACACCTGAAACGGGCGTGGTGCAAAGCGGTCAGCCACTGCTGAGTCTGAATCCATCCGAAGTGGCGGCCGATGAGCAGATGCCGGAGGAGGGCGAGGCGCTGTTCTCCAAACCGCTGATGCTGCCCAATCTCAATGGCTTGCACGCTCGCCCTGCGGCGGTGTTTGCCCAGGCGGCGAAAGGTTTTTCGGCGAGTATTTGTCTGCATAAACAGCAGGACAGCGCGAACGCCAAATCCCTGGTGGCGATCATGGCGTTGCAGACCGCTCATGGCGACATTGTGCAAGTCAGCGCGGCGGGCGCAGATGCTGAAGTGGCGATCAAGACTCTGGCCGAGTTGCTGGCTGCCGGTTGCGGGGAAGCCGTGACGGTGATGGCAGAGGTTGAGCCGGTTGCCGCTGAGGCCTCATCGCTGAAGGTGCTGCGCGGAGTCTGTGCATCGGCGGGGTCGGCGTTTGGCCAGGTGGTGCAGATTGCGCAGCAGACCCTTGAAGTCATTGAATCCGGTCGGGGCGCGCAAGTTGAGCGCGAGCGCCTGTCACGGGCGTTGGCGGCGGCGGTTCTAGGCCTGCAGCAGTTGCGTGACCAGGCCACGGGTGACGCCCAGGCAGATATCTTCAAGGCGCATCAGGAACTGCTCGAAGACCCAAGCCTGCTGGATCAGGCCCTGGCACTGATCGACGCCGGCAAAAGCGCCGGTTTTGCCTGGCGCGCAGCCACGGAGTCGACGGCTGCCTTGTTCAAAAAACTCGGCAATGCCTTGCTGGCCGAACGGGCAGCGGATTTGGCCGACGTCGGTCAACGGGTGCTCAAGCTGATTCTCGGCGTAGAGGATCAGGCGATGGAGTTGCCGGAAGGGGCGATTTTGATTGCCGAGCAACTGACACCCTCCCAGACGGCTGGCCTGGACACGCGCAAGGTGCTGGGTTTCGCGACGGTCGGCGGTGGCGCCACCAGCCACGTGGCGATCCTCGCGCGGGCCTTCGGCTTGCCGGCGATCTGCGGGTTGCCGGTTCAGGTGCTGGCACTGGCCAATGGCACCCGGGTTTTGCTCGATGCCGACAAGGGCGAGTTGCAGCTGGATCCCGCGCAGGTTGCCATTGAGCAGTTGCAAGCCAATCGTCAGCGACAAAAGAAACGCCAGCAATACGAGCTGGAAAATGCTGCGCTGGCTGCCTGTACCCGCGATGGGCATCACGTTGAAATCACCGCCAACATCGCTTCGCTGGCCGAAGCCGAACAGGCCATGGCGCTAGGCGGCGAGGGCGTCGGTCTGCTGCGTTCGGAGTTTCTTTATCTGGATCGCAATCACGCGCCAAGCCATGACGAGCAAGCATCCACCTACAGCGCTATCGCCCGAGCATTAGGGCCAGCGCGTAATCTGGTGGTGCGAACCCTGGATGTCGGCGGTGACAAACCATTGGCCTACGTGCCGATGGACCGCGAAACCAACCCGTTCCTGGGCATGCGCGGAATTCGTCTGTGCCTGGAGCGTCCGCAGCTGTTGCGCGATCAGTTCAAGGCAATTTTGAGCAGCGCCGGGCTGGCTCGCCTGCACATCATGCTGCCGATGGTTACGCAGCTGTCGGAGCTGCGGCTGGCCCGTCAGCTGCTTGAAGAAGAGGCGCTGGCATTGGGCCTCACGGAACTGCCGAAACTGGGGATCATGATCGAAGTGCCGGCGGCGGCGCTGATGGCTGACCTGTTTGCGCCCGAAGTGGATTTCTTCTCCATCGGCACCAACGACCTGACCCAATACACCCTGGCCATGGACCGCGATCACCCACGGCTGGCCAGTCAGGCCGACAGTTTTCATCCGTCGGTGCTGCGCCTGATCGCCAACACGGTGAAAGCCGCTCATGCCCATGGCAAATGGGTCGGCGTGTGCGGCGCCCTGGCGTCGGAAAAACTGGCGGTGCCGCTGTTGCTGGGGCTTGGCGTGGATGAGCTGTCGGTGAGTGTGCCGTTGATTCCGGCGATCAAAGCGGCGGTCCGCGAAGTGGACCTGCTGGATTGCCAGGCCATCGCCCAGCAAGTGCTGGGGCTGGAAAGTGCCGAGCAGGTACGCGAGGCGTTGCGGCTGCACCATGAGGCGACGGTCGATACTTCACTGGTTCTGGAGAACTGAGCATGTTCGAGAAAATGCAACGGGCGTTCTGGAAGGCGTTGACCCCGGATCTGGTGGTGGATGAGCCGAAAGCGGTGGCTCAAGCCGTTTCCGGGTTGGCGCCGAATGTCGTGGCCGCACTGGGCGGTGTGGATAACCTCAAGTCGCATCAGCCCGTGGCGCTAACCCGGATGCGGGTGGAGTTACGGGATGTGACGCGGATGGATCGGCAGGCGTTGACAGCGGCTGGAGTGCCGGGAGTGATGATGCTGGAGGATGGAGTGGTTCATCTGATCACCGGCCTTCAGCCATAACCGGACCTTTGTGGGTCGCGAAGCGGCCCCTCTCCCGACGCAAACTCCCGTAGGAGCTGCCGAAGGCTGCGATCTTTTGATCTTGCTCTTGTGGCGAGGGAGCAAGCTCCCTCGCCACAAAAAGCAGCTCGACGCTACTCCAATGGCCGAGCCCGCAACCGCCGCCCAATTACATCCAGCACATCGCACCCATCCCGCAACGGAATGGCGCAGAGCAAAGCGAAGTCGCTGAGGATCACCGAATCACACTCGACCGAGCCGCGCATGGACAGGTTCTCAAGCACTTGAGTGACTGCGCGAATTCGATAGCTGGCAGCGTCATACAAAACATCGATCGGCGCGTGGGTATCGACGAACAGCGTGGGCATGTCGGTGCAGTTGCTGGTGAGCGCCATGAAGCAGTTGTCGGGGTGGGGAATTGGTTTTTCGTAGGGTGGGTCTGGCGTTAGCGTCGTCATTTGTAATTTCCATGAGTATGAATATGAGCTGCCAACGCACCCTCCTACAGGTTTGGGTGGCAGCCATGCGCAGGAGTAGGAGTACCGAGCACTCATGGACCTCGGCCACGCCGAAGCGTGTCCCGCGCACAGCCGCCGCGAACGATCTTACGGACACGAATTAAGCGCCGCAATCAAACGACAAAGCTGTTGCACCATGAGAGAGGGCTCCTACACCCTGCCACTGCATTCGCAGTGACAGCCAAAGACTATCCACGGATCTCACTTCACACCAGTTCATGGAGACCGATACGTTTTGAAGGAAACTTCCGACGACATTGCCCAGAAGTTTCGCCGACTGTAAGACCGCCTTCGCGGGCAAGCCTCGCTCCTACGGAATCGAGGCAGACCGCCAAATAGGGGAACAACTTCAATCCTGTGGGAGCGTGGCTTGCCCGCGATTGAGCGCGAAGCGGTCATAAAATCTATCCGTCTCAGAGATAACAGCGAGTTCTTGTTCGATGCGTGCGACGTGCTCCAACAACGCATGAAAATAAGGCGCGGGGACTTTGCGGGGGATCGATCAGGAAAGAAGTCGGGAAAGGTGGAAATGGATGTAGGGTGATTCCCTGATTGGCGGCTACTAAGTAACGATCAGCGAAGCGGCCACACATTCTGCAATCGCATTGCATCAGACATACCGCGCGACCCCGAAAAGATCGCAGCCTTCGGCAGCTCCTACAGGGTGTACGCCGATCAAATGTAGGAGCTGCCGAAGGCTGCGATCTTTCAAAGGGCCTCTCCAAGGTCTGTGACCATCCGCCGCGCTGCCCTTACTGTTTCTCAACCGCAGGTGTATCGTATTCGCCTTTTGCAGGCCCCGCGCCTGTGGCTGATACGTGAGGTAGTAGATTTCATGTCCTTTACCCGTCGCCAAATCCTCGGTGGCCTGGCCGGTCTTGTTGTCGTTGGTGTCGGAGCCGGTGGCGCGTCGCGTTACTGGCTGGGCAAAATGGCTGACGCTGACGCCGGCCACGACTATGAGCTGATCGCCGCACCGTTGGACGTCGAGCTGGTGGCCGGGCACAAGACCCAGGCCTGGGCGTTCGGTCCATCGGCGCCGGGCACTGAATTGCGCGTGCGTCAGGGCGAATGGCTGCGGGTGCGCTTCATCAACCACCTGCCGGTAGCGACCACCATTCACTGGCACGGCATCCGCCTGCCGCTGGAGATGGACGGCGTGCCGTACGTGTCGCAATTGCCGGTGCTGCCGGGCGAATACTTCGACTACAAATTCCGCGTGCCCGACGCCGGCAGTTACTGGTATCACCCGCACGTGAACAGCAGCGAAGAACTCGGTCGCGGGCTGGTCGGCCCGTTGATCATCGAAGAGCGCGAGCCCACCGGGTTCAAGTACGAAAAGACCTTGAGCCTCAAGAGCTGGCATGTCGATGAAGAAGGCGCTTTCGTGCCGTTCAGCATTCCTCGCGAAGCGGCCCGTGGCGGTACGGCCGGGCGCCTGTCGACCATCAATGGCGTCTCGCAAGCGGTGATCGACTTGCCCGCCGGGCAGATCACCCGCGTACGCGTGCTCAACCTCGACAACACCCTGACTTATCGCCTCAACATCCCCGGCGTCGAAGCGCAGATCTACGCGCTGGACGGCAATCCCATCGAACCGCGCCCACTGGGCAAGGAATACTGGCTCGGCCCCGGCATGCGCATTTGCCTTGCGATCAAGGCCCCGCCAGCCGGCGAAGAACTGTCCCTGCGCAATGGCCCGGTACGCCTGGGCACCTTCCGCTCGGTGGCCAACACCGACGCGCCGACCGAGTGGCCGCCGGCATTGCCCGCCAACCCGGTGGCCGAGCCGGACCTGGCCAATGCCGAGAAACTCAACTTCAATTTTGAATGGGTGGGCTCGGTGTCGGTCAACGTCGACAACGGCAAGCCACCCAGCCTGTGGCAAATCAACGGCAAGGCCTGGGACATCACCGACAAGACCTGCGCCGATCGACCGATTGCCAAGCTCGTAAAGGGCAAAAGCTATATTTTCGAATTGAAGAACATGACTCAGTATCAGCACCCGATCCACCTGCATGGCATGAGCTTCAAGGTCATTGCCTCGAACCGGCACAAGGTCATCCCGTACTTCACCGACACGTACCTGTTGGGCAAGAACGAGCGCGCGCAAGTGGCGCTGGTGGCGGATAACCCGGGCGTCTGGATGTTCCATTGCCATGTGATCGATCACATGGAAACCGGCCTGATGGCCGCCATCGAGGTGGCGTGATGCGTCAGATTCGCCCCGCAGCGATCATCGACCGCAGCCGTGATCGTGATTTCATGCGCGAAGCCCTGGCCCTGGCCGCTCAAGGCGCGGCCCTGGGTGAAGTGCCGGTGGGCGCGGTGCTGGTGCAGGACGGTGAAATCATCGGGCGCGGTTTCAATTGCCCGATCAGCGGCAACGACCCGAGTGCCCACGCCGAGATGGTCGCGATCCGCGCCGCGGCCCAGGCCGCCAGCAACTATCGCCTGCCGGGCAGTACGCTTTACGTGACGCTTGAGCCGTGCAGCATGTGCGCCGGGCTGATCGTGCATTCGCGGATCGCGCGGGTGGTGTATGGCGCGCTGGAACCCAAGGCCGGGATTGTGCAGAGCCAGGGGCAGTTCTTTACCCAGGGCTTTCTGAATCACCGGGTGTTGTATGAGGGGGGGGTGTTGGCGGAGGAATGCGGCGCGGTGTTGAGCGAGTTTTTCAAGGCGCGTAGAGCCAGGCCAGCAGACTAAACACCGACCCCTGTGGGAGCGAGCTTGCTCGCGATGAGGCCCTTTCAGTCAACGACTATGTTGAATGTCAGTCCGCTATCGCGAGCAAGCTCGCTCCCACAGGTTTTTCCGGCGTTTGGGATATCGGGGTTTTACTTGCGGGCGACAATCACCGCACGCATCGGTGCTGGCAACCCTTCGATCGTCTTGCTGTGATCATCCGGATCCAGGAAATCGCTCAACGACTGATACTTCATCCACTCCGTCCCGCGTTGTTCCTCGACCGTGGTCACGCTGACATCCACGCATCGCACATCGCTGAAACCGGCGCGGCGCAGCCACAGTTCCAGCGCCGGCACCGACGGCAGGAACCAGACGTTACGCATTTGCGCGTAACGGTCTTCCGGCACCAACACCTGCTGCTGATCGCCTTCGATCACCAGCGTCTCCAACACCAGTTCACCGCCCTTGACCAGGCAATCCTTCAGCGCCAGCAAATGCTCGATCGGCGAGCGGCGGTGGTAAAACACGCCCATGGAAAACACTGTGTCGAAGCCTTCCAGATTCGGCGGCAGGTCTTCGAAAGGGAAGGGCAGATGCCAGGCATTGGGCTCGGACAAGTAACGCTGCACCGCCTGGAACTGACAGAAAAACAGCCAGTTCGGGTCGACGCCGATCACGCTGTCGGCCCCGGCGCCGAGCATGCGCCACATGTAGTAACCGTTGCCACAGCCGACATCGAGGATGCGTTTGCCTTTCAGGTCCAGGTGCGGAGCTACCCGCGACCACTTCCAGTCCGAACGCCATTCGGTGTCGACATGCACGCCGAACAGGTCGAACGGCCCTTTACGCCAGGGCGACAGCCCCATCAGCGCGGTGCGCATTTGCGCGCGGGTCTCAAAGTCGCAATCGGTGTCCAGCTTCAAACCGTTCAACAAGTCGACTTCGCTTGGCCGGATCTTCGGCAGCGCGTCCAGCGCGCTTTGCCAGCGTTCCAGGTCGCCGTGACCTTTTTCCATTTTCTTGTCGAGTTGCGCTTGCAGGGTATTGGCCCATTCGGCCAGCGGAGTACCGGCCAAACGGCGGGCGAGGGGGGACAGATCAATCATGGCAAGGCAATCAACGAGGCAAAGTTAAGACACTGGAACCACGGCACGACTTTCGAGAACCCGGCGGCCAGCAGGCGTTCGCGGTGTTCTTCGAGGCTGTCGGGCTTCATGACATTTTCGATGGCGCTGCGCTTCTGGGCGATTTCCAGTTCGCTGTAGCCGTTGGCGCGCTTGAAGGCCACGTGCAGGTCGGTGAGCAGCGCGTGTTCTTCGGGGTCGTTGAAGCGCAGCTTCTCCGAGAGGATCAGCGCGCCACCGGGCAATAGCGATTGGCGGATGCGCGAGAGCAGTGCGGTGCGTTGGTCCGGGGCGATGAATTGCAGGGTGAAGTTCAACGCCACCACCGAAGCTGGCTGGAATTGCAGGGCAAGAATGTCGCCCTCGATCACTTCCACCGGCAGCAACTCCTGGAACATCGAG
This sequence comes from Pseudomonas sp. B21-015, assembly GCF_024749285.1. Classification (NCBI taxonomy): domain Bacteria; kingdom Pseudomonadati; phylum Pseudomonadota; class Gammaproteobacteria; order Pseudomonadales; family Pseudomonadaceae; genus Pseudomonas; species Pseudomonas sp. B21-015. The sequence goes on along the minus strand of NZ_CP087196.1, from coordinate 5,298,081 downwards.
TCCTGGCCATTGAGGTATTCGCGGCAACGTTCGACCATGGCCGCGGAGTTATCCACAGCGATCACCCGGCAACCGTCGGTGCGTACGTGACGGCGCAAGGCCTGAGTCACGGCGCCCAAAGACGAGCCCAAATCGTAGAGCACGCTGTTGGGCTGAGCGAACTGCGCGGCGAGCACGCCGAGGTTTTCAACGATGGTCGGATAACCCGGCACCGAGCGCTTGATCATGTCCGGGAACACCCGCACCACGTCCTCGTTAAAGGCGAAGTCAGGTACCTGGGCCAAGGGCTGGGCGAAAAGGCGATCGGATTCTTTGCTCACGGCGGTTCCAGCGGCATAGGTGGAAAAGGCCGGCATTTTAGCCAAGTTGGCGTGTGGATGCGCGGGTTGTCTGATAAACCGCCGTGGTGGGGCGTTGAGGTCTGTGTCTTCAGCTATACCGCTTTCGCGAGCAAGCCCGCTCACACAGTGGTTCTGAGTCGGACGCAAGAAAGATGTTCAGCATTGATCAAATGTGGGAGCGGGCTTGCTCGCGAAGAATTCAGCGCGGTTTCTGGGCGAACGCCGAAGCCGCAATCCCCCATTGCCCCAGCCAGTAGCTGAGGATGATCACGTACGGCGCGGCATGAAATGGCATCACAAACCGGTTAATGCCAATCACGCTGTCAGAAAACACGAATGCCACCGCTCCCGCCGCCGCCAGCAGCGCCGAGCGTTTGGGCACATCGGTGCCGAGTCGGGCCAGGGCGCGCCAGAGCATGGCGCTGATGGCCAGACCGTAGACGATCACCGGGACCAGCAATGGACCCAGCCCATGGGCAATCAAAATCCCCAGCAGGAGTGCGCCAACCCCGAGAGCCAGTACCAGTGGCAACAGCGCCAGACGCTGGCAATCGCTCAAATAAGCCTTCAGATACGCCAAATGCGCGAGCAAAAATGCTCCAAGTCCAAACACGAACAAGTCTTGCGGCCATGCCAGCAACACATCGCCGACCAAGGAGAAAATCAAACCCAGGCTGATCCAGCGCCGATAGTCGCTGGGCGGTGCGTCGTGCAACCAGCCGAGCAGGGCCAGCACCGGTAGCGGTTTGACCAGCAGGCAGAGCAACGCGGCATGCACGCTCAGGCCATACAGAAAGGTCACCGCGCCCATCAGCGCCAGGATCAGCCAGCCCACAATCAGTTAACCGCGATGGCGCAGTCGAAGGTTTTCACGGCCGGTACTTCCGGTGCCCACGGTTGTGAGTAAGTCAGCCGCAAGCGGCCAGTGCCGGTGGCGAAGGCCTGGAAGCGCCAGGTCGAGAGGCCGGCACTGCCGACGATCCCGGCGTCTTCCGGGTTGCTGTAAACCTCGGGGCTGAGCGCGCGCAACACGCCGCCGGCCGAATCCTGGATCGCCCAGCGGTAACCCGTGGTCGGGTTGCTTGGCAGGGTCAGGATCAGGTTTTGCCCGTTGTGCAGTTTCGCCGGGCATTCGCTTTGTTTTTCCACCGTCACGTTCTGTTTTGGCTGCGTGGCGCAAGCGCTCAGCAGAGCAAAGGCGAGGGGGACAAGCAGGCGAGTGGGGGACATAAGATCAGCGGCTCCAGCGTTCACGACGAACGGCGAGCATAACTGAAGATGAGACAAAGTGTGACGGTCATGCCCGTCAGTCAAGCGCAATCCATGTGGGAGCGAGCAAGCCGGATCGCCGCGCCGCCGCTCCCACAGGGTTCAGAGTGTGCCGAAAACTTTCTTCGCCAAACTGGTCGCCGCCGCCGCAGGGTTCTGGCGAATGCTTTCTTCCTGCTTGCCAATCATCTCGAACAAACCGTTCAACGCCTGCTCGGTCACGTAGCTTTCGATGTTGGCACTTTTCGCATCCAGCACACCCAGTGTCGCGGCTTGTCCGGCGAACGCGTTGTACTGCTGGGCCAGGCCGACCTGGTCGGTGGCTTGCTTGACGATCGGCAGGAATTTGGTGCGGATCTGTTCGCGGCTGGTTTTACTCAGGTACTGGGTGGCTGAATCCTTGCCGCCGCTGAGAATCCCCTTGGCATCTTCCACGGTCATCTTCTTCACAGCATCCACCAGAATCGGCTGGGCCTGCGTCACCGCCGCTTCAGCCGCTTTGTTCATGCTGGTTTCCAGTTGATCGACCTGGTCACCCATGCCGAACTGTTTCATTTTCTTCGCGACTTTGCCCAGTTTGCCCGGCAGTTCGATTTTCACGTCCGGGTTATTACTGAAGCCGCCGGGCGTGCCAAGTTGTTTGACGGCCAGTTGCGCACCTTGGGTCAGGGCGTCCTTGAGACCGCCGGTGGCGTCTTGTTGCGACAGGTCACTGAGTGACAGTGCCAGGGCATTAGCGCAAATCATCAAGCCTGCGCACAGGCCGGCGAAGCGAAGGGTAGGGCGGAGCATGGCGGCTTCCTTGTTCGGAAAAAGGTTCAGAAAAGAGAGTTGGCGGATGTAGAAATTTAGTCGGTCTGCACCGCAGCCGCGACTTGATCCGCCGCATCTTCACTGCGATGCAAGGCTACTTGACGGATCGACAAGCGAATCTCCGCTGACAACACCCGTTTGGCTGCGCCTTCGGCCAGTTCGCCGAGCAGTTCGTGATAGCTGAGTTTGCCGGCTTCGTCGCGGCGCAGCACGTCGAGGTCTAGCATCGTCTGGATGAAGTGACGGAACAGACTCTTGTCGAAGAACTCCGGGGCGTTCAGGCCGTGGAGGATCGACAGGCGCTGGGCCATGACCGTACAGAGGTCTTCGAGTTCTTCGGCGCTGAGGCTGTTCTGGCCGCTGTTGAGCAGCAGGGAAACGGTCATGTAGAAGCGCTGCAAAGTCTGGGCGATGCTTTTCGACAGCAGCGTCAGCAGCACGAAATGCCGCGAGCTCGGTGCCGGACGCAGGTACACGTCCTTCTCGAAGCGCAGCAGGCCCTGCTCGACGAAGGCTTCGAGCCATTGATCGATCACGCTATCGAGTTCGTCCAGCGTCCAGCGAATGAACAGTTCCGATTGCAAGTACGGATACAGCGCACGGGTGTAACGCAGGATCTGCTCGCGGCTCATGCGCGACGCGTTCTGGAAGAAACTCGCCAGCAACGCCGGCAACGCGAAGATGTGCAGCACGTTGTTGCGGTAGTAGGTCATCAGGACGGCGTTTTGTTCGTCCAGGTACAGAATCTTGCCCAGCGCATCGCTCTGCTCGGACAGCAGGTCCATGTCCTTCACATGCTCGATCAGTGCCCGACCGTCACCGTCCGGCAGGGTGGTGTGCGGCGAATAAGGAACCTTGCGCAACAGCGCCAGATACAAGTCGAGCACCCGCGCCATGGCGCGATCGTCCAGCGCCAGGCGGCTGGTGGATAGCAGCGCCAGGGCCACCAGGTTCACCGGGTTGATCGCCGCCGCTTCGTTCAGATGCTGTGCGACTTTTTCGCCGAGGCGGTTGGTGGTTTCGTTGAGCCAGGCCGGTTTGAATTGCGGGCCGAGTTCCTGTTGGCGCCAGTCGGGTTGTTCGCTGTCGAGGAACTCCGCCAGTTTGATCGGCTCACCGAAGTTGACCGCGACCTGACCGAAGCGCTGTTTGAGTGCGCCGATGACTTTGAAGATGTCGAAGATCGATTCTTTCTTTTTGCTCGCGCCACGCAATTCGCCGAGGTAGGTGCGGCCTTCCAGCACACGCTCATAGCCGATGTACACCGGCACGAAGACGATCGGCATGCGCGATGAACGCAGGAAGCTGCGCAGAGTGATCGCGAGCATCCCGGTTTTCGGTTGCAGCATGCGCCCGGTGCGCGAACGGCCGCCCTCGACGAAGTACTCGACCGGGAAGCCCTTGGTGAACAGGGTATGCAGGTATTCGTTGAACACCGAGGTGTAGAGCGGGTTGCCCTTGAAGGTGCGGCGCATGAAGAACGCCCCGCCACGGCGCAGCAGGCTGCCGATCACCGGCATGTTGAGGTTGATCCCGGCGGCAACGTGGGGCGGGGTCAGGCCGTTGCGGAACAGCAGATAGGAGAGCAGCAGGTAGTCGATATGGCTGCGATGGCACGGCACGTAGATCACTTCGTGACCTTGGGCGACTTTCTGCACACCTTCGATGTGGTTGACCTTGATCCCGTCGTAGATCTTGTTCCAGAACCAGCTCAGCACCACTTCCAGAAAACGGATCGCGGTGTAGGTGTAGTCCGAGGCGATCTCGTTGCCGTAGCGCAGGGCCTGGGCCTTGGCTTTCTCCGGGGAGATGTTCTCGCGCTCGGCTTCATCGAGGATCGCTTGCTTGACCAAGGGCTGATTGAGCAGGCCTTTGACCAGATTGCGGCGGTGGGAAATGTCCGGGCCGATCACCGCGGCTTTCAGGTTGCGAAAGTGCACCCGCAGGATGCGCTGGGCCATGCGCACGGTGCGCTCGTGGCCTTTGTTGTGTTCGATCAGTTCACGCAGGTGAATCGGCGCCGAGAACTGCACGCGGGTCTTGCGGCCCAGCACGATGATGCTTAGCAACCGGCGCAGACGCCCGGTGACGGCCCAGCTGTCGGCGAACAGCAGTTTCCACGGGCTCGACTCGCTGTCCGGCGACTGGCCCCAGAACACGCTGACCGGAATGATCTGCGCATCTTCGGCGGCGTTCTGGCTCAGGGCGCTGACCAGGCGGGTCAGGGTTGGCGGCGCGCCGCGTTTGTCCTGACGGCCGAGCCAGTCGGGCTCTGGCGTCAGGTAAAAGAACGCGGCGGGTTCTGCCAGCGCACCCACCGATACCGGCAATACCGGGCGGGGCAGGCCGGCCTTGCTGCATTCGGCATCGACCACGGCGAGGTCGGTCAGTGAAGGGTTTTGCAGGACGTAGAACACCGGCCGGCTGCGGTCGAGGTTGAGGGTGAACGACGACTGGTTGATCGTCTCTGAGCGAACCCAGAGGTACAACAGTCGGCGCAGGGTGCCAAACACAAGACGGCGAAACGGGGAACGGGTCATACGGCATCTGCATAAGTGAATAAAACCGAGCGTTTGCTCGGGCGGGCGATAGTGTGCCGTATTCACCGAAAATCGGCAAAAAAGCGGCTAAGTAAACTTGAGTTGAGAGTTTTGATGGCTGTCATATACTCGGCCGTTCAAAATAAAAACAAGGGGTAACCAGATATGGCAACGCGCGAAACCGGCAATGTGAAGTGGTTCAATGACGCCAAGGGTTATGGCTTTATTCAGCGCGAGGACGGGGTGGACGTGTTCGTGCATTACCGCGCGATCCGCGGCGAAGGGCACCGCTCGTTGACTGAAGGTCAGCAGGTTGAGTATGCGGTGGTGACCGGGGAGAAGGGTTTGCAGGCTGAGGATGTGGTGGGTCTCTGAAGATCGTTCCCACGCTCTGCGTGGGAATGCAGCCCGGGACGCTCTGCGTCCCTTTCACAGCCGAACGCGGAGCGTCCGTTGAGGCATTCCTTTGCGGCGCGTGGGAACGATCAGTGTCAGACGGTTTTCCAGGTGATTTCTTCTTCACCGTCAGCGCTGATGCGCATCCAGCGATCGGCCGTCTCCTCACCTTCTTCCTCGACCCAACTGCCCGGCGCACAACGTACTTCGACGTTCAGCGCGGCAAACGCAGCGCGGGCGCAGGCGATGTCGTCTTCCCATGGGGTCTGGTCGCTTTCCAGGTACAGGCTGTTCCATTTGCCGACGGCTTTCGGCAGCCAGGTGACCGGCACGTTGCCGGCCTTGCACTTGTAGGTCTGGCCTTTCTGAACCCAATCGGTGCACGGGCCTAAAGCCGCGCCGAGCCAGGCTGCGATGGCCTTGTAGTCGACGTCGGCGTCTTTCAGGTAAATCTCGATATCGGGTTGGCGCATGGATGTCCTCACTGCGGGTCTGAAAAATCCATTCGCGGATTTAGCCGGCCTCAAGCTGTTTGCTCAAGACCAAAAAATTAAGAGTTATTGCAGAACGAAATAATCGTAGCGCATCGACACAGTGACCTCGAATGGTTCGATCTGCTCAATGACTGCCGCCCGGCGTTCGGCACTGGCGCGCCAGCCGTGGGGCGTCATGGCCAACAGGTTCGCGCGATCCTGACCATTAACCAGCGTCAGTTTGAACTCCAGGGTTTCACTGTGCGCCAGCGCCATGCCTTCCGGCACCAAAGCCAGATGCTTGTCGTCGGTGTACTCGCGCACTTCGTCGTACAGCCGCTCGCGCAATTCCATCAGGTGGCCGCTGGTCGGTCCGACTTTCATCAAGCCGCCGCCGGGGCTGAGCAGGCGTTTGGCTTCTTCCCAGTCCAGCGGGCTGAACACGCTGGCGAGAAACTGGCAACTGCCAGAGGCCAACGGCACCCTGGCCATGCTGGCGATCAACCAGGTTAGCGCCGGGTTGCGTTTGCAGGCGCGTTTGACCGCTTCCCGGGAGATGTCCAGCGCATAGCCATCGGCGTTGGGCAAGGCGTCGGCGATTTGCGCGGTGTAATAACCCTCGCCACAACCGATGTCCAGCCAGCGCTGGGGCGCGTAGTGCGCGGCCAGTTCCGCCAGACGCTTGGCCACTGGCGCGTAATGGCCGGCGTTCAAAAAGTCGCGTCGGGCTTCGACCATCGCCTGGTTATCCCCAGGGTCACGGCTGTTCTTGTGCTGCACCGGCAGCAGGTTCAGGTAACCCTGCCGTGCGCGGTCGAAACGATGCCCGGCGGGGCAGGCCACGCCGTTGTCCACCGCGTTCAGCGGTTCGCTGCAGATCGGGCAGGCGAGCATCAGGCGAGCAACTTGATCAAAGTCTGGTAGTAGATTTCGGTTAGCACGTCGAGGTCGGCCGCCAGTACGCGCTCGTTGACCTGGTGGATCGTCGCATTGACCGGCCCGAGTTCGACCACTTGGGTACCCATGGTCGCGATGAAACGTCCGTCGGACGTGCCGCCGCTGGTGGACGCCTTGGTGTCACGACCGGTGATGTCCTTGATGCTCGCCGACACTGCATCGAGCAGCGCGCCCGGCTCTGTGAGGAACGGCAGGCCGGACAGCGCCCAGTCGATGTGCCAGTCCAGACCGTGCTTGTCGAGGATATCGGCGACGCGTTTTTGCAGGCCTTCGACTGTGGACTCGGTGGAGAAGCGGAAGTTGAACACCGCCACCAGGTCACCCGGAATCACGTTGGTCGCGCCGGTGCCGGAATTGACGTTGGAAATCTGGAAACTGGTCGGCGGGAAGAAATCGTTGCCGTGGTCCCAGTGCTCGGCGGCGAGTTCGGCCAGGGCCGGCGCGGCGAGGTGGATCGGGTTCTTCGCCAGGTGCGGATAGGCCACGTGGCCCTGCACGCCGTGCACGGTCAATTTGGCGCCGAGGGAACCGCGACGGCCGTTCTTGACCACATCGCCCACCAGTGTGGTGCTCGACGGTTCACCGACGATGCACCAGTCCAGGCGTTCCTTGCGCGCGGCGAGGCGTTCGATCACAGCCTTGGTGCCGTGGTGGGCCGGGCCTTCTTCGTCGCTGGTGATCAGGAATGCCACCTTGCCCTTGTGATCCGGATAGTCGACGACGAAACGCTCGGCTGCCACGGTCATGGCGGCGAGGCTGCCTTTCATGTCCGCCGCGCCACGGCCGCACAGCATGCCGTGCTCGTCGATCACCGCGTCGAACGGGTCGATCTGCCAGGCTTGCACCGGGCCGGTCGGGACCACATCGGTATGGCCGGCGAAGCACAGCACCGGGCCGTCGTGTTTGCCGTGGGTCGCCCAGAAGTTATCCACATCTTCGATGCGCATCGGTTCAAGCGTAAAACCGGCATCGCCCAGGCGCTGCATCATCTGCTTCTGGCAATCGGCGTCGACCGGCGTCACGGACGGACGGCGGATCAGATCGATGGCGAGTTGAAGGGTCGGCGAAAGGTCGGCGTGGGCCGTCATGGGAAACTCCGGAAAACTTGAATATGGGCGCGGTCTAAATGTGGGGGCGGGCTTGCTCGCGAAGGCGTCATCACTGACGCCAAAAGCTTCGCGAGCACGCCCGCTCCCACAGGTATTGAGTTCGGCCGTTAAACCGAGTCCCGCCAAGGCCTGCAAAATGGCGGTTATCTTAAAGCAAAACGGCGGCCATTGGCCGCCGTTTAGTGCATCTGTGTTGATTTAGACGGCCGGCAGTGGCGCGGCTTCGGTCGAAGGTTTGGGCAGCGACGACAGGAACGCCATGATCAGCGCGGCCAGGTACGGCAGCGACTGCACCAGCAACATGGTCACCCAGAAGCGCATGTCGTTGCTCGGCAGGCCTTGCACCAGGAAGATCCCCAGCGCTGCGCCCCACAACAGCAGCATGATGAACACCTCTTCGCGTGCTTCCGAGATGGCCACCCAGAAGCCGTGGTTATCGGCATTTTTCGGTGTACGGAAGAACGGAATGCTGCTGGTGAAGAAGCCATACAGCACCGCTTTGGCGATGGTGTGCGACAACGCCAGCCCGGCCAATGCCGCGCAGAACGCATCCTTCAGGTTGACGCCGACTGCACGGCGGTACAGGAAGATGATCTTGCCGACCTTGAACACGAACAGCGCCAACGGCGGGATCGCGAAAATCAGCAGCGGTGGATCGACTCGTTGCGGCACGATGATCATCGCCGCCGACCACAACAGCGCGCCGACGGTGAAGAAGATGTTCATGCCGTCCGCCACCCACGGCAGCCAGCCCGCGAGGAAGTGGTAGCGTTGGCCACGGGTCAGTTCGGTGTCCTTGCCGCGCAGCAGGCTGGCGGTGTGACGCTTGATGATCTGAATCGCGCCATAGGCCCAGCGGAAACGCTGTTTCTTGAAGTCGATAAAGGTATCGGGCATCAGGCCTTTGCCGTAGCTGTCGTGGTAATACGCCGCCGACAAGCCTTTTTCGAACACCCGCAGGCCCAGCTCGGCGTCTTCACAGATGCACCAGTCGGCCCAGCCCAGTTCCTCGAGCACCGAGCGCCGGGTCATGGTCATGGTGCCGTGCTGGATGATCGCGTCACGGTCGTTGCGGGTGACCATGCCGATGTGGAAGAAGCCTTTGTATTCTGCGTAGCAGAGCTTCTTGAAGGTGCTTTCGTTCTGGTCGCGATAATCCTGCGGTGACTGCACCACGGCGATTTTCGGGTCGGCGAAGTGCGGCACCATGTGCTTGAGCCAGTTCGGGTGCACGCAGTAGTCCGAGTCGATCACCGCAATCACTTCGGCATCTTTGGCGGTGTGCGGAATCAGGTAATTCAGCGCGCCGCCCTTGAATCCGGCCAATGGCGCCACGTGGAAGAACTTGAAGCGCGGGCCGAGGGTTTCGCAATAATCGCGCACGGGTTCCCAGACCGCCGGGTCCTTGGTGTTGTTGTCGATGATCAGGACTTCGAAGTCCGGATAGTCGAGGTTGGCCAGGGCGTTGAGGGTCTGTTTGACCATCTCCGGCGGCTCGTTGTAGCAAGGTACGTGAATCGACACTTTCGGTCGGTAGTCCGAATCGCCGACCACCGGCAGAAATTCACGTCGACGCTTGTGAGTCCAGACCGCTTCGGCCAATTCATGGGCCTCGGTCAACAGCACGATAAACACCCCGAGTGCACCGAGGGCGAGCAAGAAACCCACCGTCAGGCTGAACCAGGTGCTGTATTGCTGGCTGTAGTCATAACCGATCCATACCAACACCGAACCGCACAGGAACGCGATAAAGGTCAGGAAGGTGCGGCCACGTTGACGCAAGGCCGAGCCGTCGATCATCAGCAGGGTCAGGGACAGCAGAGCCAACACCACCGAACCGATAGCCAACACCCGCCATTGCGGGATCGCGACGACCGGGCCTTCAAAGTTGAATTTCTGCTGGCGCGCGGCGTTGAAAACGCCCCAGTAAGCGCCCACCGAACCTTCGTCACTGGCCTTCCACGGTTGGTCAAAGGCTTCGATCACGAAGTAGTTGAAGCCCTGGCGATTGAGCTTGTTGACCAAGGTCCGCAGATAAATCGCCTGGTCCGCCGGCGACGCGTCGGCGCCACCGCGCATACGGCCGTTGCTCGGCCAGCCGACCTCGGAGAGCAGCAGCGGCTTTTTCGGGAACATTTTTTTCAGGTCGCGGGCGCGGTCGAGAACGAACTGACCAGCCTTGTCCACCGGAATGAACTCCCAGTAGGGCAGAACGTGAGCAGCGATCAGGTCGACGTGCTTGGCCAGTTCAGGGTGCTCTTCCCAGACGTGCCACTGCTCGGACGTGGTCACCGGCACTTTAACGGCGGCACGGACACGATCAAGGATCACGCTCAGGTCCTTGGCGGTGATTTCCTTACGGAAGATCGCCTCGTTACCTACAACCACGCGAACCACGCTGCGGGAAGTGTTGGCCAGTTCGATGGCGCGCAGAATCTCGCGCTCATTGCGTTCCTGGTCCGGGCTGATCCAGATCCCCAGGGTGACCCGCAGGCCGAACTCTTCGGCCAGTTTCGGGATGTCTTGCAACGTGCCGTCGACTGAGTAGGTACGGATGTTGTCCGTCAGCTTGCTCATGATCTCCAGGTCACGACGCATTTCATCGTCGGTCGGATACTGCTCTTTCTGTGGGTACTGGCCTTGCTGGAACGGCGAGTACGAAAAGCCGGAGATCTGTTCAGGCCAGTTGGGGGCGGTGACCGGGCGATTGACCAGCGCCCAGAAGCCGGTAAACAAGGCAGCGATGGCGAGCACCACGACCAGGTTGAGTCCAAATTTACGCGATGACATAGCTTTTTCGGGTTCCAAAGGCTGTGGAACGAAGGAACGGTTGGCGGCCGGCTGCCAGGTGGCAGGGGCGCGCATCCTACACTGGAGGTTCTCTGACCGTACAGCGAACAGGGAAACGCCCGACATTGGGCAATCCAGGTCGACTTAAGTTCTTCGACCGGGACGCTGTAGCTCAATTCCAATAAATTTGTAGTCAATTGAAGCCGTCAAGACTGCCGTCCACAGCCCAAAGGTGCTCTTGGCCGCCGACAGCCCTATAATGCGCGCCGGTTTTTGGGGTAATGGTCATGAGTACAGAAGATCCGCGGTTTGCTGGCATCGCCCGTTTGTATGGCATCGACGGCCTGGAGCGCTTGCGCGCAGCCCATGTGGCGATCGTTGGCGTCGGTGGCGTCGGTTCCTGGGCGGCGGAAGCCGTTGCCCGGTGTGGTGTGGGCGAGATTTCGCTGTTCGACCTGGACGACGTCTGCGTCAGCAACGCCAATCGCCAGCTGCATGCGCTGGACAGCACCGTCGGCAAACCCAAGGTCGAGGTGATGGCTGAGCGCCTGCGTGGGATCAACCCGGACTGCACGGTGCACGCGGTGGCGGACTTCGTCACTCGCGAAACCATGGCCGAGTACATCACACCGAACATCGATTGCGTGATCGACTGCATTGACAGCGTCAACGCCAAGGCGGCGCTGATCGCCTGGTGCAAGCGGCGCAAGATCCAGATCATCACCACTGGCGGCGCGGGCGGGCAGATTGATCCGACGCTGATTCAGGTCTGTGATCTGAACCGTACGTTCAACGACCCGCTGGCGTCGAAAGTGCGTTCCACGCTGCGCCGCGACTACGGCTTCTCCCGTACCGTGACCCGTCACTACAGTGTGCCGTGTGTGTTTTCCACCGAGCAACTGCGCTACCCGAAACCCGATGGCAGCATTTGCCTGCAGAAGAGCTTTATCGGTGATGGCGTGAAGCTCGACTGCGCCGGGGGCTTTGGCGCGGTGATGATGGTGACGGCGACGTTCGGCATGGTCGCGGCGACCAAGGCTGTGGATAAGATTGTGGCAGGCGTTCGACGGCCGGCGGATCGGGTTAAAACCCAAGCTGAAGCATAAACCCGCGTAGAAGCTGCCGAAGGCTGCGATCTTTTGATTTTTTAGCGTGAACACTGACGCCAAAGATCAAAAGATCGCAGCCTTCGGCAGCTCCTACATGTCGCTCAGGCTCCGCATCCGTTGGAGCACGGCATTGAGGCCATTACTGCGCGACGGGGAAAGCTGCCGGCTCAGTCCAAGCTGATTGAACCACTCCGGCAAATCCACCTGCTGCAACTCAACCGCTGACAACCCGTTAACCCGCGCCAGCAACAACGCCACCAACCCGCGAATCAAGCGCGCATCGCTGCTGGCGCTGAATTGCCAATGCCCATCCTGCAACGCACCGACCAGCCACACCTGGCTTTCACAGCCATGCACCCGGTTGGCCTCGACTTTATCCACATCGCTCAACGCAGGCAGACGCTCGCCCCATTGCATCAGCAACCGAGCCCGCTGTTCCCAGCTCGCAGCCTTCTGAAATGTGTCCAGCGCCGTGACGGCATCGGCGGGCAAGGTCATCGCAACAACTCCAGCGCCTGATCCAGTGCTTCAAAGAAGCGCTCCAGGTCTTCGGAGTCGTTGTACAACGCCAGCGACACCCGAATCGCTCCGGCCAGTTCAAAGCTTTTAAGCAACGGCATGGCGCAATGATGACCGGCGCGCACGGCGATTCCCTGTTCGGTCAGCAAATGCGCCAGATCAGCGTTATGCACACCTTCGACGACAAAACAGGCCAGCGCCAGTTGCGGTTTGCCCAGCAGGCGAATGCCGTTGCGCGCTTCAAGGCCTTTGAGCAAATAGTCATGCAGCGCCGCTTCGTGGGCGGACACGGCGTCCTGATCCAGCCCTGCGAGGTAGTCCAGGGTCGCGCCCAGACCGATCACACTGGCGATCGGCGGCGTACCGGCCTCGAACCCCAGCGGCGCTGGACGAAAGCGTGCGTCGTGGTAGTTGGCATCCAGCACCATTTCGCCGCCGAACTGCCAGGGGCGCAGTTGCCGCAGCGCTTCGTTGCGCCCGAACAGCACGCCCAGGCCATCGGGCCCGTAGAGCTTGTGGCTGGAAAATACATAGAAGTCACAACCCAGCGCCTGCACGTCGTGCCGACCATGGACCACGCCTTGAGCGCCGTCGACCACGGTCAGCGCGTTGTGCGCTTTGGCCAGCGCCAGCAGCGCGGGCAACGGTTGCCAGGCGCCAAGCACGTTGGACAGCTGACTGACCGCCAGCAAACGGGTTCGCGGACCGATCAACTGCGCGGCGGCATCAAGGTCAATCAAACCGTCGACATTCAGCGGCAGAATCACCAATTTCAAGTCGCGACGGTGGGCCAGTTGCTGCCACGGTAACAGGTTGGCGTGATGCTCCAGCGCGCTGATGACAATTTCATCGCCCGGATTGAACAGGTGTTCCAGACCATAGGCCAGGAGGTTCAGCGCGGATGTCGCGCCGTGGGTAAAGATAATCTGCCCGCAATCGCCGGTATTGAGCCATTGAGCAACTTTGCTGCGGCTGTCCTCGAATGCCTGGGTGGCATGGGCGCCGGGCAAGTGTTGCGCCCGATGCACGTTGGCCGCGCCGTTGGCATAGTAATGCGCCAGGGCATCCAGCAGGGCTTGAGGTTTTTGCGTGGTGGCGGCGTTGTCCAGATAGGTCTGGTCTTGCCGTTGCAATGCGGCGATGGCCGGAAAATCGGCGCGCCAGGGAGAGGGAATCATCATGCTATCGGGCCCTGGTGGGGGTACGCCGAACCCAGTGGGAGCCGGGCTTGCCCGCGAAGCTTTTGGCGGCCTCAAGGGCCTCTTCGCGAGCAAGCCCGCTCCCACAGGTGATCATGCGACGCTTAGTTGTGAGCGTGCAGCGCTTCGTTCAGTTCGATGGCCGATTTGTGGGTTTTGCACTCCACGGCACCGGTCTCCGAATTGCGGCGGAACAGCAGGTCAGGCTGACCGGCCAGTTCACGGGCTTTAACCACTTTGACCAGTTTGTTGTGCTCGTCCAGCAGCGCAACCTTGGTGCCGGCCGTCACGTACAGGCCCGACTCAACGGTGTTGCGGTCGCCCAACGGGATGCCGATACCGGCGTTGGCGCCGATCAGGCAGCCTTCGCCGACCTTGATCACGATGTTGCCGCCACCCGACAGGGTGCCCATGGTCGAGCAGCCGCCGCCCAGGTCCGAGCCCTTGCCGACGAACACGCCTGCCGACACACGGCCTTCGATCATGCCCGGGCCTTCGGTGCCGGCGTTGAAGTTGACGAAACCTTCGTGCATCACGGTGGTGCCTTCACCCACGTAAGCCCCCAGACGAATACGGGCCGCGTCAGCGATACGCACGCCGGCCGGAACCACGTAGTCGGTCATTTTCGGGAACTTGTCCACCGAGAACACTTCCAGCAACTCGCCGCGCAGGCGGGCTTCCAGTTGATGTTCGGCCAGTTCGGCCAGATCGATCGCGCCCTGGCTGGTCCAGGCCACGTTCGGCAGCAACGGGAAGATCCCGGCCAGGTTCAAGCCATGTGGCTTGACCAGACGATGGGACAGCAAGTGCAGCTTGAGGTAAGCCTCAGGCGTGGAGGTCAGTTGCGCGTCTTCGGCCAGCAGTGTGGCGACCAGCGGCTTGTGGCTCTCGGCCAGACGGGTCAGCAGTGCCGCTTGTGCAGCGTCGACGCTTTTCAGGGCTTCAGCCAGTTGCGAAGCCTGAGCGGTGCTGAACGCGATGGCCTGATTGCCTTCGGTGTAGCCCAGAACCGGCGCAATGGCAGCGACCAGTTCGGCCGACGGGTTGAGCAGTGGCTGCGCGTAAAACACTTCCAGCCATGCGCCTTGACGGTTTTGAGTGCCGACACCAAAGGCCAGGCTGAACAGGGTAGTGGACATGTTGATACCTCTAACAAAATGGAACGGGCGGCCTCACTTGAGCGCTGCCGCGTAGATATCTGGCTTGAAGCCAATCAGGGTTCGGTCACCGAGATCAAGCACCGGGCGCTTGATCATCGAAGGTTGTGCGAGCATCAGTTCGATGGCTTTCGGCTGGTCGAGATCGGCTTTGCGTTCGTCGTCGAGCTTGCGAAAGGTCGTGCCTGCACGGTTCAACACCACTTGCCAGCTGTGCTCGTCGCACCACTGAGTCAGGTGTTCACGGTCGATTCCGACTGCTTTGTAATCATGGAAGTCATAGCTGACAGCGTGTTCATCAAGCCAGGTGCGCGCCTTTTTCATGGTGTCGCAAGCTTTGATGCCGAAAAGGTGCAACGTTTTGCTTGAAACGGTCAAGGAATTGCCCCCTTTGCAGGTGCTGGAAATAAAAGGTGAAGGATTATGCCATGACCGGACGGTTTCGCGTCGGCTGTGGTCGGGTTTGTCTTTTTGACTTGGCCATCAGATGTTCCGTGCGACATGGGTGCGACGGTCAGCCAGCAGTCTAAGGGGCTAATATGGCACTTCAATGCTGCCCGCAGAGCATTGCGCCGTGCGGACACTGTTAATGAAGCTCGATAAGGGCGAGGGAGTCGATTGGTTTATTTTGGGTAGAGTAGTTTCATCAAACGCTTGTCTTTTTTACTGATCTTGCGGTTGATCGAGACTTCCCAGTCGCCCAGCGTCAACGTATTCGCCACCGGGTGGTGCATGATGGATCTTCTGTCGTAGGAGGTATAAATCGCATCCACCGTGTTGAATGGCGCGAACAGGTTTCTGTCCACTTCTTCCCGAGTGAGTGGGTTCATCTCGCGGTTCTGGTAAAACTCATACACTTTCGGCTTGTCCCAAGGGATGTTTGCCTGTGGATGCTGGTGTTCATGCATCGCCCCCAGTGCATGGCCGAATTCGTGAGTCACAATCACCTCGAAGTCTTCATGGTCGGGTTTGACGCCCAGGTTCATGGTGGGCCAGTCGGGGTGAATCAATAGCGCATCGGTGCCCAGCATTGAGCTGTTGTCGTTGTTCTTGGTGGCGATCCGAATGTCGCCTTGCAAGCCATCGACAAAATCAAAGCTCAAGTTGATATACGGCAACCACTGGCTGGCTGCGCCGATGATCTTCTGCTTATGGTCGGCCTCAGGACTGTCCATGAAGGCGATTTTCAACGTGCGACCGTTGGCCCACAGTTTCGAGTAGTTGACCACCGAGCGTTTGCGGCGAGTTGTACCGGTGAAACCGGCATTGGCAGGGTTCTCGTTAATGGCAGCGTCATAAGCCGCTTGATCGTCCGGCCACTGTATAAGCCTGCAGTGTTGAAGGTCGTTCATCGTTGACTTCTTCCGTGAAGTTCAGAGTAAAGAGTTATTCAGGCGCAGCAAGGTGCGCTGCAACAAGACTAATGTCCGGTCAGCAGGCAGGTGAGGTATAAAGTTATATGAACTGTAACTTGATATGAAAAATGCCCGCGCCAGATTGCCTGGCACGGGCATACACGGGTTACTTGTGGCGAGTAATGAAAGCGCGAATCCGTTCAGCCGCTTCCACGCACTCCGCTAGCGGCGCGACCAGCGCCATGCGCACGCGTCCGGCGCCCGGGTTGACACCATCCACTTCGCGGGAGAGGTAGGAACCCGGCACCACGGTCACATGCTCTTCGGCAAACAGATCCCGGCAGAATGTCGCGTCGTCGCCTTGTACGTTCGGCCACAGGTAGAAACCGCCATCCGGGCGCTGCACATCCATTACCGGGCTGAGGATTTCCAGTACCGCATCGTATTTCTCGCGATACAGCGCACGGTTGGCGCGCACATGCACTTCGTCGTTCCACGCGGCAGCGCTGGCCAATTGCGTCTGCACTGGCATCGCGCAACCGTGGTAAGTGCGATACAGCAGGAAACCCTTGAGGATGTCGGCATCACCGGCGACAAACCCCGAGCGCAGGCCCGGCAGGTTGGAGCGCTTGGACAGGCTGTGGAATACCACGCAGCGTTTGAAATCCTTGCGGCCAAGTTCCACGCAGGCGCTGAGCAGGCCCGGCGGCGGGGTCTGTTCGTCGAAGTACAGTTCGCTGTAGCACTCGTCGGCGGCGATCACGAAGTCGTATTCGTCGGCCAGGGCGATCAGTTTTTTCAGGGTTTCAACCGGGATCAGCGCGCCGGTCGGGTTGCCCGGCGAGCACAGGAACAGGATCTGGCAGCGCTTCCAGATGTCTGGCGAAACGGCGTCGAAATCCGGGTTGAAGCCGTTTTCGTCCAGGCATGGCAGGTAATGTGGCTTGGCTCCGGCCAGGAACGCCGCGCCTTCGTAGATCTGATAGAACGGGTTCGGGCTGACCACCAGCGCATCGTCCCCACGGTTGACCACGGTCTGGGTGAAGGCGAACAGCGCTTCGCGGGTGCCGTTGACCGGCAGCACGTTACGCGCCGGGTCGAGCCAGCCGGCAGGAACGCTGAAACGGCGTTCGCACCAGGCGGCGATAGCTTCGCGCAAGGCCGGGATGCCGAGGGTGGTCGGGTACACGGCCATCTGATCCAGATTGCTTGCCAGGGCTTCGGCGACAAAGCCTGGCGAGCGGTGCTTCGGTTCGCCAATGGACAGCGCGATGGCGCGTTTGTCCGGATTTGGCGTGACGCTGCCGAGCAAGGCGCGGAGCTTTTCGAACGGGTAGGGCTGCAACTGGTTCAGAGCGTTGTTCATGGGGGCCTCTATTTATGTGGGAGCGGGCTTGTGGTGAGGGAGCTTGCTCCCGTTCGACTGCGCAGCAGTCGCAAAGCTTTTGGGGCCGCTTCGCGACCCAGCGGGAGCAAGCTCCCTCGCCACACAAGCCCGCTCCCACAGGGAAAATTGTTGGTTCAGATGTTGATGCGCGACAGTTTGATATCGGGTTCCTGGCTGACGCTCAGCTGTTCGACGATTGCATCCTGCAAGCGGCTGCACAGCAACGGGTCGGACAGCGGCTGATTGTTCGCGTCGGTGATGAAGAACACGTCTTCCACGCGTTCACCCAAGGTGGCGATCTTGGCGTTCTGCAACGACAGGTCGAACTCGAGGAAGATCGTGCCGATTCGCGCCAGCAGGCCAGGACGGTCGGGCGCACTGAGTTCCAGCACGGTCACCGGACGCTGGGCGTCGTTGTGGATCGTTACCTGTGGTGCAAAGGCAAAATGCTTGAGTTGGCGCGGTACTCGGCGCTGAATAATCGTTGGGTAGTCGTCCGGATTGCGCAGGGCTTCGGTCAGACCTTCGCGGATCTGCTTGACCCGCGCCGGGTTGTCGCCGATCGAGTCGCCATCGGTGTCGAGCACGATATAGGTGTCGAGGGTGAACTGGCTGCTGGAGGTGATGACCCGGGCGTCGTGAATGTTCAGGTTGAGCTGGTCCATCGCGGCCACGGTCACGGCGAAGAAGTCGTGTTGATCCGGTGCGTAAATGAAAATCTGTGTGCCGCCCTCGAACTCGCGCTGGGTGGTTTCCTTGATCAGCACCAGTGGACCACCGTCGGCCGGTTGCTGCAGGATTGCCTCGGTGTGCCAGGCCACATCGCCAGCGGTGTGGCGCAGGAAGTAGTCATCGCCCAATTGCGCCCAGAGCTGCTCGACGTCGTCCGGGTCGGTGCCGCCGCGTACCAGGATGTCCAGCGCCGCGCTCTGGGTCTGACGGATCTGCTCTTCGCGATCCACCGGATTTTCCAGGCCGCGACGCAAGGCGCGCTTGGTCTCGGTGTAAAGCTGGCGCAACAGACTCGCGCGCCAGGAATTCCACAGCGACGGGTTGGTCGCGTTGATGTCGGCAACGGTCAGCACATACAGATAATCAAGGCGGGTTTCATCGCCGACGATCTGCGCGAAATCGTGGATCACATGCGGGTCGGACAAGTCCTTGCGCTGGGCGGTGGTCGACATCATCAGGTGGTTCTGCACCAGCCAGACGATCAGGCGGCTGTCCCAGACCGGCAACTGGTGGCGCTGGCAAAAGGCTTCGGCATCCACTGCGCCGATTTCCGAGTGATCGCCATGCCGACCCTTGCCGATGTCGTGATACAGACCGGCCAGATAGATCAGCTCGGGTTTGGGCAGCTTGGCCATGAGCTTGCTGGCCAGCGGGAATTTTTCCGACACCTGGGTGTACTGCAATTTACGCAGATGCTTGATCAGATTCAGGGTGTGGGCGTCGACCGTATAGATGTGAAACAGGTCGTGCTGCATCTGCCCGACAATGAAGCCGAACTCCGGCAGATAACGCCCAAGGATGCCGTAACGGTTCATCCGCCGCAGGTTGCGGTGGATGCCGATCTTGCACTTGAACAGCTCGATGAACAGGCTGGTGTTGCGGATGTCATTGCGGAAGTCGTCATCGATCAAATGGCGGTTCTCGCGCAGCAGACGGATGGTGTCGGCGCGCACGCCCTTGATCTCCGGCTGCTGGGCCATCAGCACGAATATCTCAAGCATGGCGAACGGCGTGCGGCGGAAAACGTTGTCGCTACGCGCCTCGATGTAGCCGTCGTGCAGCTGGAACCGCGAGTTGATAGGCTGTGGCGGTGCTTCGTCTTCGGGGGCCAGGATCACTTCTTCGAAGTGCTGGATGATCAGGTCGCTGAGTTGGGCGATGCTCATCACCACCCGGTAGTACTGCTGCATGAAGTTTTCGATGGCGTGCTTGGCGTCATCGCCGTTGAATCCAAGCAGCCCGGCAATCGTGCGCTGGTGATCGAGCAGCAGGCGGTCTTCGGAACGGCCGGCGAGCATGTGCAGGGCGTAACGCACTTTCCACAAAAACTCCTGGGACGAGGCCAGCAGGGCGTTTTCGCTCTCTACCAGGAAACCTTCACCCGCCAGAGCCCGCAGGTTCAAAGTGCCGTACTCGCGACGGGCGACCCACAGGATCGTCTGAATATCCCGCAAGCCGCCGGGGGAGCCCTTGACGTTGGGTTCCAGGTTGTATTCGGTGTCGTTGTACTTGTGGTGGCGGGCCTTCTGCTCGGCGCGCTTGGCCAGGAAGAAGTCCTTACTGGGCCACATATGCGCGGTGCTGGTCACGTCCAGCATGCGCTGGCGCAGGCGCTCGGGGCCGGCAATGGTGCGGCTTTCCATCAGGTTGGTGATCACCGTCAGGTCGGCGCGGGCTTCCTCGGCGCATTCGTCTACCGAGCGCACGCTCTGGCCGACTTCCAGGCCAATGTCCCACAACAACGTCAGAAAACGCTCGATGGAATCACGAAAAATTTCGTGATCGGCGCTGTCCAGCAGGATCAACAGGTCGATGTCGGAGTAGGGGTGCAGCTCGCCACGACCGTAGCCGCCGACCGCGACCAGCGCGATGTCGGCATCGAAGTTCCAGTTGAATTGTTCCCAGGCCTTTTGCAGGATGTTATCGACGAACCAGGCACGATCCTCGATCAGCCGGCGAATGTCCCGGCCGCTGCGAAACCGCTCGTCGAGCACCTCGCGGGCTTGACGGATCGCCTTCTTGAAAGCAGCGATAGGGCTTGCCTTCAGGGCCAGTTCAGCCTGGAACTGGCCGCGGTCGAAGAGTTCGGGATCCACCTGCGGCATCGATTGACTTTCCTTTCTATAAGGCTGGGAACGGAACTGGCGGGATCAGGCCGAAACGCGCGCGATGGTGTCGTCGCTGCGCAGGGTGAAGATCTCGTAGCCGGTTTCGGTCACCAGCAGGGTGTGTTCCCACTGCGCCGACAGCTTGCGGTCCTTGGTGATGGCGGTCCAGCCGTCGCCCAGCACCTTGGTGTCGGCCTTGCCCTGGTTGAT
Source organism: Pseudomonas sp. B21-015 (assembly GCF_024749285.1). NCBI lineage: Bacteria > Pseudomonadati > Pseudomonadota > Gammaproteobacteria > Pseudomonadales > Pseudomonadaceae > Pseudomonas > Pseudomonas sp. B21-015. The sequence goes on along the minus strand of NZ_CP087196.1, from coordinate 5,277,617 downwards.
CATCGGTTCGATGGTAAAGGTCATGCCGGCTTTCAGTTCCATGCCGGTGCCGGCGCGGCCGTAGTGCAGGATCTGCGGCTCTTCGTGGAACACTTTGCCGATGCCATGGCCGCAGAACTCGCGAACCACCGAGAAGCCGTTCTTTTCCGCGTGCTTCTGGATCACTTCACCGATATCGCCCAGGCGGCAGCCGGGTTTGACCAGTTCGATGGCCTTGTACATGCATTCCTGAGTCACCTGGGACAGACGCTCGGCCCAGACCGGCACGGTGCCGACGTGGAACATGCGGCTGGTATCGCCGTGGTAACCGTCCTTGATCACGGTGACGTCGATGTTCACGGTGTCGCCATCTTTCAATGGCTTCTCGTTCGGGATGCCGTGGCAGACCACGTGGTTGATCGAGGTGCAGATCGACTTCGGGAAGCCCTTGTAGTTGAGCGGGGCAGGGATGGCTTTCTGCTCATTGACGATATAGTCGTGGCAGATGCGGTCCAGCTCTTCGGTGGTGACACCCGGTTTGACATAATCGGCAATCATTTCCAGCACGTCGGCGGCCAATTTGCCGGCGATCCGCATTTTTGCGATGTCCTCTGGGGTTTTGAGGGTGACGGTCATACAGGCTCTCTCTGCGCTCAATGGCGCCTTCTAAAACGAAATGGGCATTGCGCAGACAAATGTCGCAGCCCTGAAAAACGCGATTCTACCAGACGATCAGCGCAAATCTGAGCCTCTGTGTATCGCTTCTCTCTATAGGATGGCGCATTCTGGGGAGATTCCAAGGCGGGGGGCAAAAGCATTCACCGGCTTTTCAGAATCCGGGTTCCGTTTTTTTCTGCCTTGTGATATAAAATGCGCCGCTTTCCGGGGATACCCTGGAAAGCTTAAATCCACACACGTGTCGACACGATGACCTGGGTGCCTTCAGCTGATGCTGCTGGTTGGTCATTGGGATACGTGGAGGCCAAACCCGACTTATTAAGGAACTATCATGTCCCAAGTCAACATGCGCGATATGCTGAAGGCCGGTGTGCACTTCGGTCACCAGACCCGTTACTGGAACCCGAAAATGGGTAAGTACATTTTCGGCGCGCGTAACAAGATCCACATCATCAACCTTGAAAAAACCCTGCCAATGTTCAACGAAGCTCTGACTTTCGTAGAGCGTCTGGCCCAGGGCAAAAACAAGATTCTGTTCGTCGGCACCAAGCGTTCCGCTGGCAAGATCGTTGCTGAAGAAGCAGCACGTTGCGGTTCGCCGTACGTCGATCACCGCTGGTTGGGCGGCATGCTGACCAACTTCAAAACCATCCGTGCTTCCATCAAGCGTCTGCGTGACCTTGAAGTGCAAGCCGAAGACGGTACTTTCGCCAAGCTGACCAAGAAAGAAGCGCTGATGCGCACTCGCGATCTTGAGAAGCTGGATCGTTCCCTGGGTGGTATCAAGGACATGGGCGGTCTGCCAGACGCTCTGTTCGTTATCGACGTTGATCACGAGCGCATCGCGATCACCGAAGCCAACAAGCTGGGCATCCCGGTTATCGGCGTAGTCGATACCAACAGCAGCCCGGAAGGCGTTGACTACATCATCCCAGGCAACGATGACGCAATCCGCGCTATCCAGCTGTACATGGGTTCGATGGCTGACGCTGTAATCCGCGGTCGCAACCACGTTGCTGGCGGCACCGAGCAGTTCGTTGAAGAAGCTCCGGTAGCAGCAGCTGAGTAATTGACGCCCTGGCGTTGACTCAGTAAGCAAAAAGGGGGCTTGGCCCCCTTTTTGCCACCTCGAAAACCATTTGTGAGCAGCGCAGCTACAGCATCTGTAACGTGCAGCGGCTAACAAGGGTGGTTCGGGAAGAATTGAACGCCCGTTCGATCGGGTGGAATGGTTGAAAACCTATCCAAGAGGAATTTGAAAATGGCAGAGATTACTGCAGCGTTGGTCAAAGAACTGCGCGAGCGTACTGGCGAAGGCATGATGGATTGCAAAAAGGCCTTGACCAAGGCTGGCGGCGACATCGAAAAAGCCATTGATGACATGCGTGCTTCGGGCGCCATCAAGGCCGCCAAAAAAGCAGGCAACGTTGCTGCTGAAGGCGCGATCGCTATCAAGGCCGACGACAAATCAGCCGTGCTGCTGGAAGTCAACTCGCAGACCGACTTCCTGGCTCTGCAAGATGACTTCAAGAACTTCGTTGCTGCCAGCGTAGACAAAGCCTTCGCTGAAAAACTGACCGACGCAGCTCCGCTGATCGCCGCTCAAGAATCGGCTCGTGAAGCCCTGGTGGCCAAGGTTGGCGAAAACGTCAACATCCGTCGCCTGGCGCGCGTAGAGGGTGACGTTGTCGGCACCTACCTGCACGGTAACAAGATCGGTGTTGCTGTTGTTCTCAAGGGTGGTGATGTTCAGCTCGCCAAAGAGATCGCCATGCACGTGGCGGCAAGCAATCCTGAGTTCCTGCTGCCATCGCAGGTTTCGCCAGAAGCCATCGAGCGTGAGAAGGGCGTCTTCCTGTCTCTGAACGAAGGCAAGATGAAAGGCAAGCCAGCTGAAATCGTCGAGAAGATGATCGCCGGTCGTATCACCAAGTTCCTGGCTGAAGCCAGTCTGGTCGAGCAGGCTTTCGTCATGAACCCGGAAGTCACCGTAGGTGCTCTGGCCAAGAAAGCCGGCGCTGAAATCGTTTCCTTCACCTACTTCAAGGTTGGCGAAGGCATCGAGAAGCCAGTTGACAACTTCGCCGAAGAAGTTGCTGCACAGCTGGCTGCCGCCAAGCAATAAGACAGTTTTTTAACTGTCGCCCTGAAGAGGCTGCCCGCTTACGCGCGCAGCCTCTTTTCAGATGGGGTTGCCAATTTTATTTGGTTTCCTTTTGGAACTGGCTTACAAAGCCATGTTCCGATGGCGCTGAAGCAGCGCCAAGCTAGAGTGAGCGCCAGCTGTAAACAGCTCGCAAAGAATTTTTAAAATACGCCGCAGGAGAGATTCGCAATGGCTCAGCAGGGCAGTGGTTATCAGGCTCGCTATAAACGCATTCTACTCAAGCTTAGCGGCGAGGCCCTGATGGGCTCGGAAGAGTTCGGGATCGACCCCAAAGTTCTGGATCGCATGGCACTGGAAGTTGGCCAACTGGTCGGCATCGGTGTTCAGGTCGGTCTGGTGATCGGCGGCGGCAACCTGTTCCGTGGCGCGGCGCTCAGTGCGGCGGGCATGGATCGGGTGACTGGCGACCACATGGGCATGCTGGCCACTGTGATGAACGCCCTGGCGATGCGCGATGCGCTGGAACGTGCCAATATCTCGGCCATCGTGATGTCGGCCATTTCCATGGTCGGTGTGACCGATCACTACGATCGCCGCAAAGCCATGCGCCACCTGAACGCCAAGGAAGTCGTGATTTTCGCCGCCGGTACCGGTAATCCGTTCTTTACTACGGATTCGGCGGCCTGCCTGCGAGCGATCGAGATCGATGCCGATGTCGTGCTCAAGGCGACCAAGGTCGATGGCGTCTACACCGCTGACCCGTTCAAAGACCCGCATGCCGAGAAGTTCGATCATCTGACTTACGATGAAGTGCTGGATCGCAAGCTGGGTGTAATGGATCTGACGGCCATTTGTCTGTGCCGCGACCACAAAATGCCGCTGCGCGTATTTAACATGAACAAGCCCGGCGCCCTGCTGAACATCGTGCATGGCGGCGCTGAAGGGACCCTGATCGAGGAAGGCCAACAATGATCAACGAAATCAAGAAAGACGCTCAAGAGCGCATGCAGAAATCCCTGGAATCGCTGGCGCACAACTTCGGTCGTATCCGTACCGGCCAGGCGCACCCAAGCATTCTGGAAGGCGTGATGGTGCCGTATTACGGTTCCGACACCCCAATCAAGCAAGTGGCCAACATCACTGTTAAAGATGCTCGTACCCTGCAAGTCGTTGCCTTTGAGCGCAACATGTTGGGGGCTGTGGATAAAGCGATCGGCAGCGCTGGCCTGAACCTCAATCCGACCAACCTCGGTGAACTGCTGCTGATCAGCATGCCGGCCCTGACCGAAGAAACCCGCAAGGGCTTCACCAAGCAAGCTCGTGATGCCGCTGAAGACGCCCGTGTTGCCGTGCGCAACATCCGTCGTGATGCACTGGGTCAGTACAAGGATCTGGTCAAAGAGAAAGAGATCAGTGAAGACGAAGAGCGTCGTGCGGCTGACGATATCCAGAAGCTGACCGACAAGTTCATTGCAGACATCGAAGTGGCTGTGAAGCAGAAAGAAAAAGACCTGATGGCCGTATAAGGGTCGTTTTTTCATGGATAAGACCAAGCAGACTGCGCCGTCCGCGGTGCCGCGCCATGTCGCGATCATCATGGATGGCAATAATCGCTGGGCGAAGAAACGCTTTATGCCGGGTGTCGCCGGGCATAAAGCGGGCGTGGATGCGGTGCGCGCGGTGATTGAGGTGTGTGCCGAGGCCAAGGTCGAAGTACTCACCTTGTTCGCCTTTTCCAGCGAGAACTGGCAGCGCCCTGCCGATGAGGTCAGCGCCTTGATGGATCTGTTCTTCAAGGCTCTGCGTCGTGAGGCCAAGCGCCTCAACGACAACAACATCAGTTTGCGCATCATTGGCGATCGTTCGCGTTTTCACCCGGAGCTTCAGGCCGCCATGCGCGAAGCCGAGGCGATGACCGTCGGCGCCAACCGCTTTGTTCTGCAGATCGCCGCCAACTACGGCGGCCAGTGGGATATCGCGCAAGCCGCGCAGCGTCTTGCGCGCGAAGTTCAGGCCGGGCATCTGCGTCCGGAAGACATTACCCCCGAACTTTTGCAAACCTGCCTGGCGACCGGTGATCTGCCGTTGCCGGACTTGTGCATCCGTACCGGTGGTGAGCATCGCATCAGTAACTTCCTGCTGTGGCAACTGGCTTACGCCGAGTTGTACTTCTCCGACCTGTTCTGGCCGGACTTCAAACACGACGCCATGCGCAACGCGCTAGCCGATTTCGCTTCTCGCCAGCGTCGCTTCGGTAAAACGAGCGAGCAGGTCGAGGCTGGGGCCCGGGTTTAATGCTTAAACAACGAATCATCACGGCGCTGATCCTGCTGCCGATTGCCCTGTGCGGGTTTTTCCTGCTCGAAGGCTCCGGTTTTGCGCTGTTCATCGGGCTGGTGGTGACGCTTGGTGCGTGGGAATGGGCGCGCCTGGCAGGTTTCGCTGCCCAGTCGATCCGTGTCGCCTATGCGGCTGTGGTCGCGTTGATTCTGTTTGTCATGCACATCCTGCCGGGGCTCGCGCCTTGGGTATTGGGCGCTTCGGTGCTCTGGTGGGGCGTGGCCACGTACCTGGTGCTGACCTATCCACGGTCTAGCGAGCACTGGGCCAGTGCAGCTTGCAAACTGGTGATCGGTTTGTTGATTCTGTTGCCGGCCTGGCAAGGGCTGATCTGGATCAAGCAAGGCGCCCTGGGTAACTGGCAGATCATGGCGGTGATGGTGCTGGTCTGGGGTGCTGATATCGGCGCGTACTTCTCCGGCCGGGCCTTCGGCAAACGCAAGCTGGCGCCACAGGTCAGCCCAGGCAAGAGCTGGGAAGGCGTTTACGGCGGCTTGCTGCTGAGTCTGGTGGTCACGGCAATCGTCGGTTTTGTGCGGGACTGGAGTTTCGCTCAGATGCTGATGGGGCTGTTCGGTGCCGCAATTATCGTATTCATTTCAGTGGTCGGCGACCTCACTGAAAGCATGTTCAAGCGCCAGTCGGGGATCAAGGACAGCAGTAATCTGCTACCCGGCCACGGCGGCGTGCTGGACCGCATCGACAGCCTGACGGCGGCGATTCCGGTGTTCGCCGTGCTGCTGTGGATGGCGGCGCCGTGAGCCGCCCGCAGCAGATTACCGTGCTGGGGGCGACCGGTTCGATTGGTCTGAGCACCCTCGACGTCATCGCCCGTCATCCCGAGCGCTATCAGGTTTTTGCCTTGAGCGGTTTCACTCGCTTGAGTGATTTGCTGGCGCTGTGTGTGCGTCATGCACCGCGCTTCGCGGTCGTGCCGGAAGCTGGCGCTGCCCGAGGCTTGCAGGACGACTTGCGCGCGGCCGGTCTGTCGACCCGCGTTCTGGTGGGGGAGGAAGGGTTGTGCCAGATCGCCTCCGATCCGGAAGTCGATGCGGTGATGGCGGCCATCGTCGGTGCGGCAGGCTTGCGTCCGACTCTGGCGGCGGTCGAAGCCGGCAAGAAGATTCTTCTGGCCAATAAAGAAGCACTGGTGATGTCCGGTGCGTTGTTTATGCAGGCCGTGCGTAAAAGCGGTTCGGTGTTGCTGCCGATTGATAGCGAGCACAACGCGATTTTCCAGTGCATGCCGCAGGATTTCGCCCGTGGACTGGGTGCGGTCGGTGTACGCCGGATTTTACTGACAGCCTCTGGCGGCCCGTTCCGACAGACACCCATGGCCGAACTGGCGCATGTTTCCCCTGAGCAAGCGTGTGCCCACCCGAACTGGTCCATGGGGCGCAAGATATCGGTGGATTCGGCCAGCATGATGAACAAGGGGCTCGAGCTGATAGAAGCCTGCTGGCTGTTCGACGCTACGCCTTCTCAGGTCGAAGTGGTGATTCACCCGCAGAGCGTGATTCATTCGCTGGTCGACTACATCGATGGTTCGGTACTGGCGCAGTTGGGCAATCCGGACATGCGCACGCCGATCGCCAATGCCCTGGCCTGGCCAGAGCGGATCGACTCGGGTGTTGCACCCCTGGACCTGTTCGCCATCGCTCGCCTGGACTTCCAGGCGCCCGATGAAGAGCGTTTCCCTTGCCTGCGCCTTGCGCGTCAGGCCGCCGAGGCCGGCAACAGTGCGCCGGCCATGCTCAATGCGGCGAATGAAGTGGCTGTGGCGGCCTTTCTCGACGGACGGGTTCGCTATCTGGAAATCGCGAGTATCATCGAGGAAGTGTTGAGCCTCGAGCCTGTGGTTGCGGTAGATGATCTCGAGGCAGTGTTTACGGCCGATGCGAAGGCACGGGTACTGGCCGGGCAATGGCTGAGTCGTCACGGGCGATAAGTGCTGCAATACGTCGCCCCATGCAGCACTGATAGGATTGCGGAGAAAGTAGATGAGCGCGCTCTATATGATTGTCGGCACCCTGGTAGCGCTGGGCGTGCTGGTCACCTTCCACGAGTTCGGCCATTTCTGGGTCGCGCGTCGCTGCGGGGTCAAAGTGCTGCGTTTCTCTGTGGGCTTCGGCATGCCGCTGCTGCGCTGGCACGACAGCAAGGGCACTGAGTTCGTGGTCGCCGCCATTCCGCTGGGTGGCTACGTGAAAATGCTCGACGAGCGCGAGGGCGAGGTCCCGGCCGATCAGCTCGATCAAGCCTTCAATCGCAAGTCCGTCCGCCAGCGCATTGCTATCGTGGCAGCCGGTCCGATCGCCAACTTTCTATTGGCGATGGTGTTTTTCTGGGCGTTGGCAATGCTCGGCAGCGAGCAGGTGCGCCCGGTTATCGGCGCGGTTGAGTCCGGCAGTATTGCCGCCAAGGCCGGTTTGAGTCCGGGTCAGGAAATTGTTGCCATCGATGGCGAGCCAACCTCCGGCTGGGGCGCAGTGAATTTGCAGCTGGTCCGTCGCCTGGGGGAAAGCGGTTCCCTTCAATTGTTGGTCCGCGAACAGGGCTCCACGGTGGATTCGCCTCGTGAGCTGGTATTGGAAAAGTGGCTCAAGGGCGCTGATGAGCCGGATCCGATTCGTTCGCTGGGTATTCGACCTTGGCGTCCGGCGTTGCCGCCGGTCCTGGCCGAGTTCGATCCGAAAGGGCCGGCGAAGGCTGCGGGCCTGAAAGCCGGCGACCGCTTGTTGGCCCTCGATGGCAAGGCGCTGGATGACTGGCAGCAGGTGGTCGACATCGTCCGCCTGCATCCGGATACCAAAATCATGCTGCGCGTCGAGCGCGATGGTGCTCAAATCGATGTCCCTGTGACACTGGCTGCTCGCGGCGAGAGCAAGGCACCCAGTGGTTATCTGGGCGCGGGGGTGAAAGCGGTCGATTGGCCACCAGAGATGATTCGCGAAGTCAGTTACGGTCCGGTAGCTGCGATTGGGGAGGGTGCCCGACGCACCTGGACCATGAGCGTACTGACCCTCGATTCGCTCAAGAAAATGTTGTTCGGCGAGCTCTCGGTAAAAAACTTGAGTGGACCGATAACCATTGCTAAAGTGGCGGGCGCTTCTGCCCAGTCGGGCTTCGCTGATTTCCTGAATTTCCTTGCTTATCTGAGTATTAGCCTGGGGGTTCTGAATTTGCTGCCCATTCCTGTGCTGGATGGGGGGCATTTGTTGTTTTATCTGATCGAGTGGGCGCGTGGTCGTCCCTTGTCGGATCGGGTGCAAGGTTGGGGGATACAGATCGGTATCAGTTTGGTGGTCGGGGTGATGTTGCTTGCTCTGGTCAATGATCTGGGTCGACTGTAACGCTTCGCTGAATTGCGAATCTGCCGCATTTTGCGGCAGTTTTTATTGCCAGTTGGAATAAGAAAGGACTTCATGAAACGTCTGCTGCTAACTGCGGTTCTCACCGTATTGATGATCGCCGAAGTTCACGCCGAGTCCTTCACTATCTCTGATATTCGCGTCAATGGCCTCCAGCGGGTCTCCGCGGGTAGTGTCTTTGGTGCCTTGCCGTTGAACGTCGGCGAACAGGCGGATGATCGTCGCCTGGTGGAATCCACTCGTGCGCTGTTCAAAACCGGGTTCTTTCAAGATATCCAGCTGGGCCGTGAAGGCAACGTCCTGGTCATCACGGTAGTCGAGCGGCCGTCGGTCGCCAGTATCGAGATCGAAGGCAACAAGGCGATCTCCACTGAAGACCTGATGAAGGGCCTCAAGCAATCCGGTCTGGCCGAAGGCGAGATCTTCCAGCGCGCCACCCTCGAAGGTGTGCGTAACGAGCTGCAGCGTCAATACGTCGCTCAGGGCCGCTACTCGGCTACCGTCGACACCGAAGTGGTGCCGCAGCCGCGTAACCGCGTTGCCCTGAAGGTCAATATCAACGAGGGCACCGTTGCGGCGATCCAGCACATCAACGTGGTGGGCAACACCGTCTTCCCTGATGAAGATCTGATCGACCTGTTCGAACTCAAGACCAGCAACTGGCTGTCGTTTTTCAAGAACGATGACAAGTACGCCCGTGAAAAACTCTCCGGTGACCTGGAGCGTCTGCGTTCCTACTATCTGGACCGCGGCTATATCAATATGGATATCGCTTCGACCCAGGTGTCCATCACCCCGGACAAGAAACACGTCTATATCACCGTCAACGTCAACGAAGGCGAGAAGTACACCGTTCGTGACGTGAAGCTCAGCGGTGACCTGAAAGTCCCTGAAGACCAGGTCAAGTCCCTGCTGCTGGTGCAGAAAGGCCAGGTGTTCTCGCGCAAGCTGATGACCACCACCTCCGAACTGATCACCCGCCGCCTGGGTAACGAGGGTTACACCTTCGCCAACGTCAACGGCGTGCCTCAGCCTCACGATGAAGACCACACGGTCGATATCACGTTCGCTGTCGATCCAGGCAAGCGTGCTTATGTGAACCGCATCAACTTCCGTGGCAACACCAAGTCAGAAGACGAAGTGCTGCGCCGTGAAATGCGTCAGATGGAAGGCGGCTGGGCTTCGACCTACCTGATCGATCAATCCAAGACGCGCCTGGAACGCCTGGGCTTCTTCAAGGAAGTCAACGTCGAAACACCAGCCGTACCCGGTGTCGATGACCAGGTTGACGTGAACTACAGCGTTGAAGAACAGGCCTCCGGTTCGATTACCGCCAGCGTCGGTTTCGCCCAGAGCGCCGGCCTGATCCTCGGTGGTTCGATCACCCAGAACAACTTCCTGGGTACCGGTAACAAGGTCAGTATCGGTTTGACCCGCAGCCAATACCAGAGCCGTTATAACTTCGGTTATGTCGACCCCTACTGGACTGCTGACGGTGTGAGCCTGGGTTACAACGCTTTCTACCGCACCACCGACTACGATGAGCTCGATGCCGACGTGGCCAGCTATGCCGTAGACAGCCTGGGTGCGGGCGTGAGCGTCGGTTACCCGATCAGCGAGACTTCGCGTCTGACCTTCGGTCTGTCTGCGCAACAGGACAAGATCAAGACTGGCCAGTATACCGTTGACGAGATTTTCGACTTCGTTAACCGCGAAGGCGACAGCTACCTGAACTTCAAGGCTTCGGCCGGTTGGTCCGAGTCCACCCTGAACAAGGGCGTACTGGCGACCCGCGGTCATTCCCAGAGTCTGACCCTGGAAACCACGACGCCTGGCAGTGACCTGTCGTTCTTCAAGCTCGATTACCGTGGCCAGTTGTTCCAGCCGTTGACCGAAAATTACACCATGCGCCTGCACACCGAGCTGGGCTATGGCGATGGTTACGGTTCGACCGATGGCTTGCCGTTCTATGAAAATTACTACGCGGGTGGTTTCAACTCGGTGCGTGGCTTCAAGGACAGTACCCTGGGGCCTCGCAGTACCCCTAGCCGCGGCGTGGCTGTGACGGGTAACACCGGCACACTTGCCGACCCGGATCAGGATCCGCTGCCGTTCGGTGGTAACGTGCTGATCCAGGGTGGTGTCGAAGTGCTTTTCCCACTGCCATTCGTCAAGGATCAGCGTTCCTTGCGTACTTCGGTATTCTGGGATGTGGGTAACGTATTCGACTCCAAGTGCGAAAAAACGACAAACGCAAATGTCGGTTCAACCTCTCAAACAGCGTGCAACGACATCAGCCTGAGCAACATGGCCAGTTCTGTCGGTGTAGGTGTGACCTGGGTTACCGCACTGGGGCCTCTGAGTTTCGCGTTGGCCATGCCGATCAAGAAACCGGATGAGGCTGAAACCCAAGTGTTCCAATTCTCCCTCGGCCAGACGTTCTAAGCGTCTGACCCAAGATAACGACAATGGATTTTGTAGGAGTGCATCGTGCGTAAGTTGACTCAATTGGTTCTCCTGGCGACCGTACTGGTCGCAGGACCGGCTTTTGCCGACATGAAAATCGCCGTTCTGAACTATCAAATGGCGCTGCTGGAATCCGACGCGGCGAAGAAATACGCCGTGGATGCCGAGAAGAAGTTCGGCCCGCAACTGACCAAGCTCAAGAGCCTGGAAAGCAGCGCCAAGGGTATCCAGGACCGTCTGATGGCCGGTGGCGACAAAATGCAGCAAGGCGAGCGTGAGCGCCTGGAGCTTGAGTTCAAGCAAAAGGCCCGTGATTTCCAGTTCCAGTCCAAGGAGCTGAACGAAGCCAAAGCCGTTGCCGACCGTGAAATGCTGAAGCAGCTCAAGCCGAAACTGGACAGCGCTGTGGAAGAAGTCATCAAGAAAGGTGCTTTTGACCTGGTCTTCGAGCGTGGCGCAGTGATTGATGTCAAACCTCAGTACGACATCACTCGCCAGGTTATCGAGCGCATGAATCAGCTGAAGTAACCCATGACAGCGACTATCAAGCTCGGCCAGCTGGCCGAGTTCCTCGGCGCCACCTTACGTGGCGACCCGAAGAAGGAAATTACTGGGCTAGCCACTTTGCAAGAGGCTGGCCCAGCTCAGTTGAGCTTTCTGGCAAACCCCCAATATCGTAAATACCTGACTGGCAGTCAGGCCGCAGCTGTATTGCTGAAGGCCGCCGACGCTGAAGGTTTTGCCGGTGATGCCCTGGTGGTGCCTGATCCGTATCTGGCCTACGCGCGCATTTCCCATTTGTTCGATCCCAAGCCCAAGGCACCTGCCGGTATTCATCCGACAGCCGTGGTGGCAGCGGATGCGGTGGTTGATCCGGCAGCGAGCATCGGTGCCTTTGCGGTGATCGAAAGCGCAGCGCGAATTGGTGCTGGTGTGACCGTTGGGGCTCATTGCTTCATTGGCGCTCGCAGCGAAATCGGCGAGGGCGGCTGGCTGGCCCCGCGCGTTACGCTGTATCACGACGTGCGCGTCGGCAAACGGGTCGTGATTCAATCCGGTGCCGTGCTCGGCGGTGAAGGCTTCGGTTTTGCCAATGAGAAAGGTGTCTGGCAGAAAATCGCCCAGATCGGCGGCGTCTCGATTGGTGACGACGTTGAAATAGGTGTAAATACCGCTATCGATCGCGGTGCGTTGGCCGATACCGTCATCGGCAATGGTGTGAAGCTCGACAACCAGATTCAGATCGCCCACAACGTCCAGGTCGGTGACCACACTGCCATGGCCGCATGTGTGGGGATTTCCGGCAGCACCAAAATCGGCAAGCATTGCATGCTCGCCGGTGGCGTAGGGCTGGTGGGGCATATCGACATTTGCGATAACGTTTTCCTGACCGGGATGACCATGGTGACCCACTCGATTACCGAGCCGGGCTCTTATTCTTCCGGTACGGCGATGCAACCGGCAGCCGAATGGCGCAAAAGCGCGGCACGTATCCGTCAGCTCGATGACATCGCGCGACGTCTGCGACAGCTGGAAAAGCGTGTAGGGGACGTGACCCCTGACGGTAATGCTTCATCAGATGGCTGATACCATTTCCATATCAAGTGTGCACAGCCACTAGACTGCCTCCTTGATTTGCTAGAGGAGTGCGCGTCAGTCGCGCGCTCCCAATCTTTACATAGGCTTCCCCCCGAAATGATGGACATCAACGAGATTCGCGAATACCTGCCTCACCGTTACCCGTTCCTGCTGGTGGATCGGGTCGTGGATCTGGATGTGGAAGACAAGCGCATTCGCGCCTACAAGAATGTCAGCATCAACGAGCCGTTCTTCAATGGTCACTTCCCTGCGCATCCAATCATGCCGGGCGTATTGATCATCGAAGCGATGGCTCAGGCTGCCGGGATCCTTGGTTTCAAAATGCTCGACGTGAAACCGGCCGACGGCACCCTTTACTATTTCGTCGGCTCCGACAAATTGCGCTTTCGTCAGCCAGTGCTGCCGGGCGACCAACTGATCCTTGAAGCCAAGTTCATCAGCTGCAAGCGTCAGATCTGGAAATTCGAATGCCAGGCTTCGGTCGATGGCAAACCCGTCTGCTCCGCTGAAATCATCTGCGCGGAACGCAAGCTATGAGTTTGATTGACCCTCGCGCAATCATCGATCCGACGGCCGTTCTGGCCGACGACGTCGAAGTCGGCCCTTGGTCGATCATCGGCGCAGGTGTGGAAATCGGCGAGGGAACAGTGATCGGGCCGCATGTGATTCTCAAGGGCCCGACCCGAATCGGTAAGCACAACCGCATCTACCAGTTTTCTTCGGTAGGCGAGGACACGCCCGATTTGAAATACAAAGGCGAAGAAACCCGTCTGGTCATCGGTGATCACAACGTCATCCGCGAAGGCGTGACGATTCACCGTGGGACCATTCAGGACCGTTCGGAAACGACCCTCGGCGATCACAACCTGATCATGGCCTATGCCCACATCGGCCATGACAGCGTCATCGGTAATCACTGCATTCTGGTCAACAACACCGCGTTGGCGGGCCATGTGCATGTCGAGGACTGGGCGATCCTGTCCGGTTTTACCCTGGTTCACCAGTATTGCCACATTGGTGCCCACAGCTTTTCCGGCATGGGCACCGCCATTGGCAAGGACGTTCCAGCCTACGTCACGGTATTCGGCAACCCGGCCGAAGCCCGCAGCATGAACTTCGAAGGCATGCGCCGTCGCGGTTTCAGCGAAGACGCGATCCACGCGCTGCGTCGTGCCTACAAGGTGGTTTACCGCCAGGGCCTGACGGTCGAGCAAGCGCTTGCCGAGCTGGCGGAACCTTCGCTGCAGTTCCCGGAAGTCGCGGTATTCCGTGATTCCATCCAGTCTTCGACCCGTGGCATCACCCGCTAATCATGGCCAATCTGCGTATTGCGCTGGTGGCGGGTGAGGCTTCCGGTGACATTCTGGGCGCGGGTTTGATGCGTGCGCTCAAGGCACAGCATCCTGCGGTCGAGTTCATGGGTGTCGGCGGTCCGCTGATGCAGGCCGAAGGCCTGACCTCCTATTTCCCGATGGAACGCCTTTCTGTCATGGGGCTGGTGGAAGTGCTGGGCCGTTTGCGCGAGCTGTTGGCACGTCGCAAGAAATTGGTTGCGGACCTGATTGCCGAGAAGCCGGACGTGTTCATCGGTATCGATGCCCCGGACTTCAATCTCAATATCGAACTCAAGCTGCATCAGGCCGGGATCAAGACGGTGCATTACGTCAGCCCGTCGGTCTGGGCCTGGCGGCAAAAACGGGTGCTGAAGATTCGCGAAGGTTGCGACCTGATGCTGACGCTGTTCCCGTTCGAAGCTAAATTTTATCAAGAGAAGGGCGTGCCGGTGCGGTTTGTCGGGCATTCCCTGGCCGATGCAATCCCGCTTGAGGCCGATCGCGCCGCTGCGCGGGCCGAACTCGGTTTGCCGGGCGGGCCGTTGGTCGCCCTGATGCCGGGCAGTCGTGGCGGTGAGGTCGGGCGCCTCGGCGCGCTGTTCCTTGATACCGCCCAGCGCCTGCGGGCCATGCGTCCAGGCGTGCGGTTCGTCATGCCGTGCGCCAGCCCGGAACGCCGGGCCCAGCTTGAAGAGCTGCTGGTCGGTCGCGACTTGCCGTTGACCTTGCTCGACGGCAAATCCCACCAGGCATTGGCGGCGTGCGATGCGGTATTGATCGCTTCAGGAACGGCAACGCTGGAAGCACTGCTGTACAAGCGGCCGATGGTGGTCGCTTATCGCTTGGCACCGCTGACGTTCTGGATTCTCAAGCGGATGGTGAAGAGTCCTTACGTGTCCTTGCCGAACCTGCTGGCCCAGCGTCTGCTGGTGCCGGAGTTGTTGCAGGACGATGCGACGGTCGAAGCCTTGGCCCAGACCCTGTCGCCACTGATCGAAGGTGGCCAGGAGCAGACCCGAGGCTTCGACGAAATCCACCGAACCCTGCGCCTGGACGCCTCCAATCAGGCAGCGGACGCGGTGCTGAACCTGATTGGCGGAGCATAATGAGCAAAGCAAGCAAGCAGCTGGGCCTGGATTTTATGCTGGTCGATGAAGTTGAAGATCTGGTGGCGGGTGTTGATGAAGTCGGTCGTGGCCCGCTGTGTGGTGCCGTGGTGACGGCGGCGGTGATCCTCGATCCGAGCCGGCCGATTCTCGGCCTCAACGATTCGAAGAAACTCACCGAAGCCCGCCGCGAAAAGCTCTACGACGAAATCTGCGAAAAAGCTCTGAGCTGGTGCATCGCTCGTGCCGAAGTTGAAGAAATCGACGAGCTGAACATTCTCCATGCCACGATGCTGGCCATGCAGCGCGCGGTCGAAGGCCTGCACATTCAGCCGAAACTGGCGATGATCGACGGCAACCGGTGCCCGAAACTCTCGATGCGTGCCGAAGCGGTGGTGCAGGGTGACGGCAAAGTGCCAGCCATCGCCGCGGCGTCGATTCTGGCCAAGGTCAGCCGTGATCGTGAAATGGCGGCGTTCGAACTGATTTACCCGGGTTACGGCATCGGTGGCCACAAAGGCTACCCGACGCCCGTTCATCTGGAAGCGCTGACGCGTCTGGGGCCGACACCGATTCATCGGCGCTCGTTCGCCCCGGTACGCTTGGCGTATGAAGCGCGGGAAAACCTGATCGAGGGTTAGTCGCAGGCTGATGTTTTACTCAAGGCCCGGTACAATCCGGGCCTTGTTGTCTTCACGTTTCTAGTTTCTAGACAGGATCACTATGCCGGCATCATTCGTTCATCTACGCCTGCACACTGAATATTCCCTGGTCGACGGTCTGGTGCGGATCAAACCGCTGGTCAAGACCCTGGTCGGCATGAACATGCCTGCCGTGGCGGTCACCGACCAGAACAACATGTGTTCCCTGGTCAAATTCTATAAAGCCGCCATGGGCGCCGGGATCAAGCCGATCTGCGGCGCCGACCTGTGGCTGTCGAACAAGGATCCGGACAACCCCTTGAGCCGGATCAGCCTGCTGGCGATGAACGCCACGGGTTATCGCAACCTCACCGAACTGATCTCCCGCGGCTTCATCGACGGCCAGCGCAATGGCTCGATCATCATCGAGCGCGAGTGGGTGGCCGAAGCCAGCGAAGGCTTGATCATGCTGTCGGCGGCGAAAGAGGGCGAAATCGGTCTGGCCATGCTCGGTGGCAACCCGGACGAAGCCGAAACCCTGGCTCGCGAATGGATGTCGGTGTTCCCGGATCGTTTCTATCTGGAAGTCCAGCGCACCAACCGCCCCAATGATGAAGAACAACTGCACGGCGCCGTGGCCCTGGCCGAGAAAATCGGCGCGCCACTGGTAGCGACCAACGACGTGCGCTTCATCAAGCAGGAAGACTTCGAAGCCCACGAAACCCGCGTTTGCATCGGTGAGGGCCGCGCCCTCGACGATCCGCGACGTTCGAAAAATTACAGCGATCAGCAATACCTCAAAAGCGCAGAGGAAATGGCCGAGCTGTTCAGCGACCTGCCCGACGCGCTGGAGAACACGGTCGAGATCGCCAAGCGCTGCAACATCGAAGTGAAACTGGGCAAGCACTTCCTGCCCAACTTCCCGATTCCCGATGGCATGACCATCGATGAGTATTTCCGCAAGGTTTCGTTCGACGGTCTGGAAGAGCGCCTCACCGTTCTACTGCCCAAAGACACCACCGAAGACTACGAAGCCAAGCGTCAGGTCTATGTCGACCGATTGAATTTCGAGCTGGATATCATCATCCAGATGGGCTTCCCCGGTTACTTCCTGATCGTGATGGACTTTATCCAGTGGGCCAAGAACAACGGCGTGCCGGTCGGTCCTGGCCGTGGGTCGGGTGCCGGGTCGCTGGTGGCCTACGTGCAGAAGATCACCGACCTCGACCCGCTGGAATATGACCTGCTGTTCGAACGATTCCTTAACCCGGAACGGGTTTCCATGCCCGACTTCGACGTCGACTTCTGTATGGACGGTCGCGACCGCGTGATCGATTACGTGGCCGAGAAGTACGGCCGTAACGCGGTAAGCCAGATCATCACCTTCGGTTCCATGGCGGCCAAGGCTGTGGTCCGTGACGTGGCGCGAGTGCAGGGCAAGTCCTACGGCCTGGCGGATCGTCTGTCGAAGATGATTCCGTTCGAAGTCGGCATGACCCTGGAAAAAGCCTACGAGCAGGAAGAAATCCTGCGCGACTTCATCAAGGTCGATGAAGAAGCCGCGGAAATCTGGGAAATGGCGCGCAAGCTCGAAGGCGTTGTGCGTAACGTCGGTAAACACGCCGGTGGTGTGGTAATCGCGCCGACCAAGCTGACCGACTTCTCGCCGATCTATTGCGACGAAGCGGGCGACGGTCTGGTGACCCAGTTCGACAAGGACGACGTCGAGGCTGCCGGTCTGGTGAAGTTCGACTTCCTGGGGCTTCGGACCCTGACGATCATTGACTGGGCGCTGAAAACCATCAACCGCGAGCGCGCCAAGGTCAACGAACCGCCGCTGGATATCGCCTTTATTCCGCTGGACGACAAACCGACTTACACGTTGCTGCAAAAAGCCGAAACCACCGCGGTGTTCCAGCTCGAGTCGCGCGGCATGAAAGAGCTGATCAAAAAGCTCAAGCCCGACTGCCTGGAAGACTTGATCGCACTGGTGGCCCTGTTCCGTCCGGGCCCGTTGCAATCGGGCATGGTGGACGACTTCATCAACCGTAAGCACGGTCGCGCGGAGCTCGCGTACCCGCACTCGGACTACCAGTACGAAGGCCTCAAGCCCGTCCTGGCGCCGACGTACGGCATCATCCTGTATCAGGAACAGGTGATGCAGATTGCCCAGGTCA
Source organism: Pseudomonas sp. B21-015 (assembly GCF_024749285.1). NCBI lineage: Bacteria > Pseudomonadati > Pseudomonadota > Gammaproteobacteria > Pseudomonadales > Pseudomonadaceae > Pseudomonas > Pseudomonas sp. B21-015. The sequence goes on along the minus strand of NZ_CP087196.1, from coordinate 5,259,819 downwards.
TGGCCGGTTACACCCTCGGCGGCGCGGACATGCTGCGTCGAGCCATGGGTAAGAAAAAACCCGAAGAAATGGCCAAACAGCGCGGCGGTTTCATTGAAGGTTGCGCCACCAACAATATCGACGCTGACCTGGCCGGTAACATTTTCGACCTGGTGGAAAAATTCGCCGGTTACGGCTTCAACAAATCCCACTCCGCCGCCTACGGCCTGGTGTCGTACCAGACCGCGTGGCTGAAAGCCCACTACCCGGCGCCGTTCATGGCCGCGGTGCTCTCGGCGGATATGCACAACACCGACAAGGTCGTGACCTTGATCGAAGAAGTGCGGACCATGAAGCTGCGCCTCGACGCACCGGACGTGAACACCTCGGAGTTCAAGTTCACGGTGAACGACGAAGGCCGCATCATTTACGGTCTGGGCGCTATCAAGGGGGTGGGCGAGGGGCCGGTCGAAGCGATTACCGAGGCGCGGCAGGACGGGCCGTTCAAGGACCTGTTCGATTTCTGCGCGCGGGTCGACCTCAAACGCATCAATAAACGAACCCTCGACGGCTTGATCCGCAGTGGTGCCCTGGACCGCCTTGGCCCGTATTTTCACGATGAGCAGAAAGCCTATCAGGCCAACATCGATCGTAACCGCGCGGTCTTGTTGACGGCCATGGAAGAAGCGATCAAGGCAGCCGAACAAACCGCTCGCACTCACGACAGTGGTCATGCCGATCTGTTTGGCGGTCTGTTCGTTGAAGAAGACGCCGATGTCTACGCCAATCACCGCAAGGCCAAGGAACTGACCCTCAAGGAACGTCTGAAAGGCGAGAAAGACACCTTGGGCCTGTACCTCACCGGCCACCCGATCGACGAATACGAAGGCGAGATTCGTCGCTTCGCCCGTCAACGCATCGTCGACCTGAAGCCGGCTCGCGATACCCAGACGGTCGCGGGCATGATCATCGCCCTGCGAGTGATGAAGAACAAAAAGGGCGACAAGATGGGCTTTATCACCCTCGACGACCGCTCCGGGCGGATTGAAGCTTCGTTGTTTGCCGACGCCTTCCATTCCGCGCAGTCGCTGTTGCAGACCGATGCGATGGTGGTAGTGGAAGGTGAAGTCAGCAACGACGACTTCTCTGGCGGCCTGCGGCTGCGGGTCAAGCGGGTGATGAGCATGGAAGATGCGCGCACCAACCTGGCCGAAAGCCTGCGCCTGAAATTGCACACCAAGGATTTGAAAGGCGATCAGCTACGCTGGCTGGGGGAGCTGTTCAAGCGTCACCGCGGCGCGTGTCCGATCACCATGGAGTACACCAGTCCCGATGCGAAGGCCTTGTTGCAGTTCGGCGAGACCTGGCGGATCGACCCGGCGGATGCCTTGATTCAAGCCCTGCGTGACCAGTTTGGGCGAGACAACGTCTTCCTCCAATACCGTTGACGGTCAGGTGCCATTCTTTACCATTGGAACGCGCCTGATCCCGACCCGAATTTTTAATCTCGACCTGAACGCGCCTGTCCCTTAAGGTAGGGCGCGAATAGACAACCGGCCGGCCCAAGCTCTCTTGGACGTCGACCCAAGACGGACGCCTATGAACCCGAATTTCCTGGATTTCGAACAGCCGATCGCCGACCTGCAAGCCAAGATCGAAGAGTTGCGCTTGGTCGGTAATGACAATTCGCTGAATATCGGCGATGAGATTTCCCGCCTGCAGGACAAGAGCAACACGCTGACCGAAGACATCTTCGGCAAGCTGACCAGCTGGCAGATCGCGCGCCTGGCGCGTCACCCGAAACGTCCGTACACCCTGGACTACATCGAACACATCTTCACTGAGTTCGATGAACTGCATGGCGACCGTCACTTCTCCGACGACGCTGCCATTGTTGGCGGTGTTGCCCGTCTGGACGACCAGCCGGTGATGATCATCGGTCACCAGAAAGGCCGTGAAGTGCGCGAGAAAGTTCGCCGCAACTTCGGCATGCCGCGCCCTGAGGGCTACCGCAAGGCGTGCCGCCTGATGGAAATGGCCGAGCGTTTCAAAATGCCGATCCTGACCTTCATCGACACCCCGGGCGCTTACCCGGGCATCGATGCCGAAGAACGCAACCAGAGCGAAGCGATTGCCTGGAACCTGCGCGTCATGGCTCGCCTGAAAACCCCAATCATCGCCACCGTGATCGGTGAGGGTGGTTCCGGTGGTGCACTGGCAATCGGCGTCTGCGATCAGCTGAACATGCTGCAATACTCGACCTACGCGGTGATTTCGCCGGAAGGTTGTGCCTCGATTCTGTGGAAAACTTCCGAGAAAGCTCCGGATGCCGCTGAAGCCATGGGCATCACTGCCGAGCGCCTGAAAGGCCTGGGCATTGTCGATAAAGTGATCAGCGAGCCGTTGGGTGGCGCTCATCGTGATCCGGCCGCTGCCGCTGCCTCGATCCGTGCCGAGCTGAGCTCGCAACTGGCGATGCTGAAGAAGTTCGACAACGACGCGCTGCTGGCCCGCCGTTACGAGCGTCTGATGAGCTACGGTCTCTGATCTGACGCAGATTCGGCTGACCATAGAAAAAACTGTGGGAGCGGGCTTGCCCGCGAAAGCGATGTAACATTCAACGAATGTGTTGGCTGTTACGCCGCCTTCGCGGGCAAGCCCGCTCCCACATTTGATTTGTGCGAAGTGATCGATATGAGTCAGCCCACGATTGATCTGCCTGCCAGGCTCCTGCGCAACCTCACGCCTTGGCGCAATGCTACAACCTGGCGCGTCGCTTTCTCCGGTGGTCTTGATTCCACCGTCCTGCTGCACCTTCTCGCGCACCTTGCGAAAGCCCAATCCCTGCCGGCGCTGACCGCCATTCATGTCCACCACGGCCTTCAGGCTGCGGCTGATGCGTGGCCGGATCATTGTCAGTCGGTCTGTGATGCGTTGGGAGTGCCGCTGGAGGTTGTGCGCGTTCAGGTTGAGCCTGGCGCAAGCCTTGAGCGTGCGGCGCGGGATGCGCGTTATGGCGCCTTCATCGCGGCAACTTGCGCCGGTGAAGTGCTGCTCACTGGCCAGCACCGTGACGATCAGGCGGAAACCCTGTTGTTTCGGCTGTTGCGTGGGGCTGGAGTGAGAGGTTTGTCGGGAATGCCGAGCGAGCGTCCGTTGGGGCGGGGGCATCTGCTGCGGCCGCTGCTTGATGTCACTCGCGCCGAGCTTGAGGCCTACGCGACTGAACATCAGTTGAGCTGGATCGAAGATCCTTCGAACCAGGACCGACAGTTCTCGCGCAATTACCTGCGCCATCAGGTGTTCCCCGTGTTGACCGCACGCTGGCCGCAAGCGGTGGCGACCATGGCTCGCAGCGCCGCGCATCTGAGTGAAGCCCAGGGCTTGCTCGACGACTTGGCACAAATCGATCTGGCCCACGCCAGTACCGTCAGTGATTTCGATTGGCTGGGTTTGCCATCGCTGGAGCTGGCGCCACTGGAAACACTCTCTGATGCGCGCCAGCGCAACGCGTTAAGTCATTGGCTCAAACCGCTGACATCTTTGCCAGACAGTGACCATTGGTCGGGTTGGGAGAGTTTGCGCGATGCGACCGGTGATGCGCGTCCCGTCTGGCGGCTGGCGACGGGTGAGCTGCATCGGGCCGGTGGGCGTCTCTGGTGGTTGTCAGGTGGTTGGCTGCGTACGCTATCCTCTCCGGTATCCTGGGCTGATCCCTCGGTATCACTGGCGTTGCCGGATAACGGTGTGCTCACACTCACCGGTCAGATCCCCGATGGCCCGTTGCAGATTCGCTATCGTGAGGGCGGCGAGGTCATGAATCTGCCCGATCGCGGCCACCGTGACTTGAAGCGTTTGCTCAACGAAAGCGGCCTGCCGAGCTTCGCCCGTGGCAGATTGCCGCTGGTCTACAGAGGCGAGCAATTGCTGGCGGTGGCGAACCTGCGGGGGCTAAATGGCGATGTACAGGGTGGCTGGTATTTGCATTGGCAGCCGCTGATCGAAGATCTAGGTTTGAGCTGAAAGGGGCTTTCCGGTAGACTACGCTCCCTTCTTGATACAACTTCTGTGGATTCGCCTGAATCGCAGGAGTTGCCGATTACCAAGCAGTCTTTGCTGGGCGATTCCAAAAAATGTGTAGCGAGCAACCTACCGGTGTTTCATCTGCCGGTCTGTCCCAACGCGGCGGTTTTTTTGAAAGGTGCACTGTGATTAATGCAGGTGATCGGGGGCTTCGGCCTTCCTTCGCTTTCCCCGGCGGCTCGGACCGCTTTAACGCAGACTTCTAGGGTTTTTCATGACGCGCTACATATTCGTCACGGGCGGTGTTGTTTCTTCATTGGGGAAAGGCATTGCCTCGGCTTCATTGGCGGCCATCCTGGAGGCGCGGGGACTTAAGGTCACCATGCTGAAGCTGGACCCGTACATCAACGTTGACCCGGGCACCATGAGCCCGTTCCAGCACGGTGAAGTGTTCGTCACCCACGACGGCGCCGAGACCGACCTGGACCTGGGCCACTACGAGCGGTTCATCCGCACGACCATGACCCAGAACAACAACTTCACTACCGGCCGTGTCTACGAACACGTCCTGCGCAAAGAGCGCCGTGGTGATTACCTTGGCGCAACCATTCAGGTGATCCCGCACATCACCGACGAAATCAAGCGCCGGATCATCAAGGGCGCCGGCGATGCCGACGTGGCCATGGTCGAGATCGGTGGCACCGTGGGTGACATCGAGTCGCAACCGTTCCTCGAAGCGATCCGTCAATTGCGTTTCGAAGTGGGCGCCAAGCGCGCGATGCTGATGCACCTGACGCTGGTGCCGTACATCGCCACTGCCGGCGAAACCAAAACCAAGCCGACCCAGCACTCGGTCAAGGAACTGCGTTCCATTGGCCTGCAACCAGACGTGCTGGTATGCCGCTCCGATCACCCGATCGATATCTCTTCGCGTCGCAAGATCGCGCAGTTCACCAACGTTGAAGAACGTGCGGTGATCGCGCTGGAAGACGCCGACACCATCTACAAGATCCCGGGCATTCTGCACTCCCAGGGCCTGGATGATTTCGTCGTCGAGCGTTTCGGCCTGCAATGCGACAGCGCCGATCTGTCCGAGTGGGAAGCGGTGGTTGACGCCAAGCTGAACCCGGAGCACGAAGTCACCATCGCCATGGTCGGCAAGTACATGGAACTGCTGGACGCCTACAAGTCGCTGATCGAAGCGATGAGTCACGCCGGCATCAGCAACCGCACCAAGGTCAACCTGCGCTATATCGATTCCGAAGACATCGAAAACCAGGGCACCGCGCTGCTGGAAGGCGTCGACGCGATTCTGGTACCAGGCGGCTTCGGTCTGCGTGGTGTCGAAGGCAAGATCACTGCCGTTCAATACGCTCGCGAAAACAAGGTTCCGTACCTGGGCATCTGCCTGGGCATGCAAGTGGCCGTCATCGAGTTCGCTCGTAACGTCATGGGCTGGAAAGACGCCAACTCCACCGAGTTCGATCGCACCAGCGGTCACCCGGTCGTGGGTCTGATCACCGAATGGGAAGACGCCACCGGCGCAGTCGAAATCCGTACCGAAGCGTCCGATCTGGGCGGCACCATGCGCCTCGGCGCTCAGGATTGCCTGCTTGAGCCAGGTTCCCTGGTGCACGATTGCTACGCCAAGGACGTGATCGTCGAGCGTCACCGTCATCGCTACGAAGTGAACAACAACCTGCTGCCGCAAATCATGGAAGCCGGTCTGAAAATCTCCGGTCGCTCCGGTGATGGCGCGTTGGTTGAAGTGGTCGAAGCACCGGATCACCCATGGTTCGTCGCTTGCCAGTTCCACCCTGAGTTCACCTCTACTCCACGCGACGGTCACCCGTTGTTCAGCGGTTTCGTCAAAGCCGCTTTGGCTCAACATCAGAAGAAGGCTTGAACTTCATGGCGCAGAAAATCATCCGTGTAGGCAACATCGAGATCGCTAACGACAAGCCGATGGTGCTGTTCGGTGGCATGAACGTACTGGAAAGCCGCGACATGGCGATGCAGGTCTGCGAAGAGTACGTAAAGGTGACCGAGAAACTCGGTATCCCTTACGTGTTCAAGGCCAGTTTCGACAAGGCCAACCGTTCCTCTGTGACCTCTTACCGTGGCCCTGGCCTGGAAGAGGGCATGCGAATTTTCCAGGACATCAAGCAAGCCTTCGGCGTGCCGATCATCACCGACGTCCACGAGCCTGATCAGGCTGCGGTCGTGGCTGAAGTCTGCGACATCATCCAGCTGCCGGCCTTCCTTTCGCGTCAGACCGACCTCGTGGTTGCGATGGCCAAGACCGGCGCGGTGATCAACATCAAGAAAGCCCAGTTCCTCGCGCCTCAGGAAATGAAACACATCCTGAACAAATGCGTAGAAGCCGGTAACGATCAGTTGATCCTCTGCGAGCGTGGTTCGAGCTTCGGCTACAACAACCTGGTCGTCGACATGCTCGGCTTCGGCATCATGAAGCAGTTCGAATACCCGGTGTTCTTCGACGTGACCCACGCGCTGCAAATGCCTGGTGGTCGCTCCGATTCCGCTGGCGGTCGTCGTGCCCAGGTCACCGACCTGGCCAAGGCCGGCATGAGCCAGTCGCTGGCCGGGCTGTTCCTCGAAGCCCACCCGGACCCGGACAACGCCAAATGCGACGGCCCTTGCGCCTTGCGTCTGGACAAACTGGAACCCTTCCTGGCCCAGCTCAAAGCACTGGACGAACTGGTGAAGAGTTTTCCGACGGTAGAAACCGCGTAAACCTCGATTCTCCGGTAAAGTACCGCACGGTTTAATGCTCAGGCCCTCGGGCTTGAGCCTTATCGTCCGCAAGCCTGCCCGCTGTCTGTCGCTTGCCGACGATAAAAGATTTCCTTCAGCTGTGTCGTTTTCGTCAACTTTGGAGTGTTTACAACAATGGCAAAAATCGTCGACATCAAAGGTCGTGAAGTTCTCGACTCCCGTGGCAATCCCACTGTGGAAGCAGACGTGCTTCTCGATAACGGCATCATCGGCAGCGCTTGCGCGCCGTCCGGTGCTTCCACTGGCTCGCGTGAAGCGCTCGAGCTGCGTGATGGCGACAAGAGCCGTTACCTGGGCAAGGGCGTGCTCAAGGCTGTAGCCAATATCAACGGTCCGATTCGCGACCTGTTGCTGGGTACAGACCCAAGCGACCAGAAAGCGCTGGATCACGCGATGATCAAGCTCGACGGCACCGAAAACAAAGCGACCCTGGGCGCCAACGCGATCCTCGCCGTTTCCCTGGCCGCGGCCAAGGCAGCAGCACAGGACCAGGACCTGCCGCTGTACGCACACATTGCCAACCTGAACGGCACCCCAGGCGTCTACTCGATGCCGGTTCCGATGATGAACATCATCAACGGTGGCGAGCACGCCGATAACAACGTCGACATCCAGGAATTCATGGTTCAGCCGGTTGGCGCCAAGTCTTTCTCGGAAGGTCTGCGCATGGGCACCGAGATTTTCCATCACCTCAAAGCCGTTCTGAAGGCTCGTGGCCTGAGCACTGCCGTTGGTGACGAAGGTGGTTTCGCGCCGAACCTGGCCTCCAACGAAGACGCTTTGAAAGTGATCTCCGAAGCCGTGGCCAACGCCGGTTACAAGCTGGGCACCGACGTGACCCTGGCGCTGGACTGCGCGGCCAGCGAATTCTACGAAGACGGCAAGTACAACCTGTCCGGTGAAGGCCAGGTGTTCACCGCTGAAGGTTTCGCCGACTACCTGAAAGGTCTGACCGAGCGTTATCCGATCATCTCCATCGAAGACGGTCTGGACGAGTCCGACTGGGCTGGCTGGAAAATCCTCACCGACAAGATCGGCGAGAAGACTCAGCTGGTTGGCGACGACCTGTTCGTGACCAACACCAAGATCCTGAAAGAAGGCATCGACAAAAAGATCGCCAACTCGATCCTGATCAAGTTCAACCAGATCGGCACTCTGACCGAAACCCTGGAAGCCATCCAGATGGCCAAGGCCGCTGGTTACACCGCCGTGATCTCGCACCGCTCCGGCGAAACCGAAGATTCGACCATTGCCGACCTGGCCGTGGGCACCTCGGCTGGCCAGATCAAAACCGGTTCTCTGTGCCGTTCCGACCGCGTTTCCAAGTACAACCAACTGCTGCGTATCGAAGAGCAGTTGAATGGCAAAGCCAAGTACAACGGCCGTAGCGAGTTCCGCGGCTGAGTGGTAAACGATAAAAAGACACCGGATTGTGTCGGAAAAATCGCAGCAGCGATGGATTTGCCACTAATCTGATGCCTTAAGAGCACAAGCCTGGTTCTTCCAGGCTTCGTGCTATCAGAAGCTTCAAAGTTTTGGCATGGCTGTCTTTTTTCACTGGATACCTGATATTCGATGCGCAGTCCCAATTGGTTGTTCCTCGTCTTGCTCTTGCTGCTGGCTGGCCTGCAGTACCGCCTGTGGGTGGGTAATGGCAGTCTGGCGCAAGTGGCCGAGCTGAAGCAGCAGATTGCGGACCAACATGCCGAGAACGAGGCGCTGCTGGAACGCAATCGGGTGATGGATGCCGAAGTCAGCGAATTGAAAAAGGGCATGGAGACCGTTGAAGAGCGGGCTCGCCATGAGTTGGGCATGGTCAAGGACGGTGAAACCCTTTACCAGTTGGCCCAATGATGGAGTCGTTACCGGCCTTCTGGGCCGTGATTCCTGCCGCGGGTGTCGGTGCCCGTATGGCCGCGGACCGTCCCAAGCAATACTTGCAGCTGGGCGGGCGCACTATTCTGGAACACAGTCTTGGCTGTTTTCTCGATCATCCTTCCCTGAAGGGGTTGGTGGTCAGTCTTGCTATCGACGATCCTTACTGGCCGAACCTGGCGTGTGCTGCCGATCCGCGTATTCAGCGGGTTGAAGGTGGCGCCGAGCGTTCCGGGTCGGTGCTCAATGCCTTGCTGCATCTGCATGCCCAAGGCGCTGACGATGAGGATTGGGTGTTGGTTCACGATGCTGCGCGACCGAATCTGGCGCGTGATGATCTCGATAAATTGCTCAGTGAGCTGGTCGACGATCCGGTGGGTGGTCTGTTGGCGGTGCCTGCGCGCGATACCCTCAAGCGGGTCGATAAGCATGGGCGTGTGCTGGAAACGGTGGATCGCAGTGTTATCTGGCAGGCCTATACGCCGCAAATGTTTCGCCTTGGCGCGTTGCATCGGGCATTGGCAGACAGTCTGGTGGCGGACGTTGTCATCACCGATGAAGCTTCGGCCATGGAGTGGTCGGGCCAGGCGCCGCGCCTGATCGAAGGTCGATCCGATAACATCAAGGTCACTCGCCCCGAAGACCTTGAGTGGTTGCGGCAGCGTTGGGCTAACCGCCGTTAAAAGATCGCAGCCTTCGGCAGCTTCTATATTGATCGTGTGCGCCTCGGATTAACGGGTGTACTCGATACCTGTAGGAGCTGCCGCAGGCTGCGATCTTTTTATCTTAAGTTCGATACTCCGGCCGTTCGGCCAACCCCGCCTTCAAGTAATCCACCAACTTGCGCACCTTCGGCGACAGATGCCGTTGCTGTGGGTAAAGCGCCCACACGGCTGTATTCGGCGGTTGGTGGGCTTCCAGCAGCGAAATCAATTCGCCGTTTTTCAAGTGCTCCAGGACGTAATAATCCGGCAGCTGACACAAACCAACCCCTTGTAGCGCCGCATCCAGCACTGCTTGCCCACTGTTGCAGCGCCAGTTTCCCTGTACTCGCTGGGAAAATTCCCGCCCGTTCTGTTCCAGTTGCCAGATATCCGAGCTGCCGATGAGGCAGTTATGGCGGCTCAGTTCCGACAAACTGTGTGGGCGACCATACCGCTCCAGGTAAGACGGCGAGGCGCACAGGTACATGCGTCGTGGTGCCAGACGTGTCGCGACCAATCTTGAATCCTGCAGACGGCCGAGGCGGATGGCCAGGTCCAGGCCTTCATGCACCAGATCGAGCGGATGATTGCTCAGTTCGATGTCAACGCGCAGTTGCGGATACAGCCCCATGAAACGAGTGACCAGAGGCACGATGAATCGCTCGCCGTAAGCCACGGCGCAGGTCATGCGCAACATACCTTTGGGTTCGCTGGTCAAATCACCGACGGCTCGCAACGCTTCTTCGCGACCGTCCTGCAAGCGCTGGCAGTGTTGCAGAAAGGTTTGCCCGGCCTCGGTCAGCGTGACCCGACGGGTGCTGCGATAGAGCAAACGGGTTTGCAGGCGCTCTTCCAGCCGTACGATTTGGCGACTGATGTGGGAGGAAGACACCCCAAGGCGTTCAGCCGCGGCAGTGAATTGGCTGCATTCGGCGACGGCGACGAACTCGTCGATACCTTCCCAGCGGTTTTCGGACATCAGGATTATCCCTGTATGGCAATAATGTTTTGCTTTTGTACTGATTATTCATCGCAAGCAGCTGTATTACACTCCCTGTCTCGTTTTTATTCACTGGAGATTCAGCATGATCAAGTCGCGCGCCGCCGTAGCCTTCGAGGCCAAGAAACCCCTCGAGATCGTTGAAGTCGATGTCGCCATGCCCAAGGCCGGTGAAGTTCTGCTGCGCGTGGTTGCTTCCGGTGTCTGCCATACCGATGCCTACACCCTCTCGGGCGCGGATCCGGAAGGCATTTTTCCTTCGATCCTGGGGCATGAAGGTGGCGCGGTGGTTGAAGCGATCGGCGAGGGCGTGACGTCGGTCGCGGTCGGTGACCATGTGATCCCGCTGTACACCCCGGAATGTGGCAAGTGCAAATTCTGTCTGTCGGGCAAAACCAACCTCTGTCAGGCGATTCGCGCGACTCAGGGTAAAGGCCTGATGCCGGATGGCACTTCGCGTTTTTCCTACAAGGGCGAAACGATTTTCCACTACATGGGCACCTCGACTTTCTCCGAGTACACCGTGCTGCCGGAAATCTCCGTCGCCAAAATTCCTAAAGAAGCACCCTTGGAAAAAGTCTGCCTGCTGGGTTGTGGCGTCACCACTGGTATCGGCGCGGTAATCAACACCGCCAAAGTCAAACCAGGTGACACCGTCGCCATCTTCGGCCTGGGCGGCATCGGTCTGTCGGCTGTGATCGGTGCGGTCAAAGCCAAGGCCGGGCGGATCATCGCTATCGATATCAACCCGGCCAAGTTCGAGATCGCCAGGCAGTTGGGTGCTACCGATTGTGTAAACCCGAAAGATTTCGATCGTCCGATTCAGGAAGTGATCGTCGACATGACCGATGGCGGCGTCGACTTTTCCTTCGAATGCATCGGCAACGTCCAATTGATGCGTGCTGCACTTGAGTGCTGCCACAAGGGTTGGGGGGAGTCGGTGATCATCGGCGTGGCCGGCGCCGGTCAGGAAATCTCCACCCGTCCATTCCAGCTGGTGACCGGTCGTGTCTGGCGCGGTTCGGCATTCGGTGGCGTGCGCGGTCGTACCGAGTTGCCAAGCTATGTTGAAATGGCCCAGACCGGCGAGATCCCGCTGGATACCTTCATTACCCACACCATGGGGCTGGAAGATATCAACAAGGCATTCGACCTGATGCATGAAGGCAAAAGCATCCGTAGCGTCATCCATTTCTGAGGTCGGTCATGAGCCTGGAAAATATCTCCTGCCAGAAAAGCTTCGGCGGCTGGCACAAACGCTACCGGCACCGCTCCGATGTACTTGGCTGCGACATGGTGTTTGCCGTGTACCTGCCGCCGCAAGCGGAGCAGGGCGGCAAATTGCCGGTGCTGTACTGGTTGTCCGGCCTGACCTGCACCGACGAGAACTTCATGCAGAAGGCCGGCGCCATGCGCATGGCCGCCGAGCTTGGGCTGATCATCGTCGCACCGGACACCAGCCCACGCGGTCCCGACGTGCCGGGTGATCCGGACGGCGCCTGGGACTTCGGTCTCGGTGCCGGGTTTTATCTGAATGCCACGCAGGAACCGTGGTCCCGGCACTATCGGATGCATGACTATGTCGTGCAGGAATTGCCGGCATTGGTCGAAGCGCATTTCCCGGCATCGGACAAGCGTGGCATCAGCGGCCATTCCATGGGCGGCCACGGCGCGCTGGTCTGCGCGTTGCGCAATCCGGGGCGTTATCTGTCGGTGTCGGCGTTTTCGCCAATCAACAATCCGATGGATTGCCCATGGGGTCAGAAAGCCTTTTCCCGGTACCTGGGGGAAGACCGTTCGAAATGGCGAGAATGGGATGCCTGCGCGCTGATCGCCGAGGCTGACGAGAAGCTGCCGCTGTTGGTCGACCAAGGTGATCGAGACGATTTCCTGGCTACCCAGCTAAAGCCTGAGGCCTTGCAACAGACGGCCAAACTGGCTGGTCATCCGCTGACGTTGCGCTTGCAACCCGGCTACGACCATAGCTATTTCTTCATTGCCAGCTTTGTCGAGGACCACTTGCAACATCATGGGCGCGCGCTAAGCGCGTAGGGGCTGTTGACGTTCGGTGACGGCCGCGTTGCGCGCCAAGTTGCGCGATGCTGCGTTGCGGGATTTGCCAAGGGAACAACCATTGGCTGCATCCCGCGCCTTGCCTCGCACAACTTGGCACTGCAATGCGGCTCGCCACCAAACGTCAACAGACCCTAATGTCCGACAAAGCAGGTAGAATCACGCCCTGACAAAAATCGGGGCGTTTTTTTATGCGTATTGGCCACGGCTATGATGTGCACCGTTTCGGTGAAGGCGATTTCATCACGCTGGGCGGTGTGCGGATTGCACACAGCTTCGGGCTGCTTGCCCATTCCGACGGTGATGTCCTGCTGCACGCCTTGAGCGATGCCTTGCTCGGTGCTGCCGCATTGGGTGATATCGGTAAGCACTTCCCGGACACCGACCCGCAATTCAAGGGCGCCGACAGCCGTGCGCTGTTGCGTCATGTCGTCGCACTGATCCACGCCAAGGGCTGGAAAGTCGGCAACGTCGATAACACCATCGTCGCCCAGGCCCCGAAAATGGCCCCGCATATCGAATCGATGCGCGCGCTGATTGCCGCAGATCTTCAAGTTGAGTTGGATCAAGTGAATGTGAAAGCTACCACCACCGAAAAGCTTGGCTTTGTCGGTCGCGAAGAGGGCATTGCCGTGCACTCCGTTGCCTTGTTGCTGCGCGCATGAACGAGGCGCAATTGCTCGGCCCGCGGGCCTATGGTCAAGCCCTCGGCAGCGCGGTTCTGAAAGCCACGGCGGAAGATTTCCAGGTCGACGAAGTCCTCGATATTCCCCTGAGCGGCGACGGCGAACACCTGTGGATCTGGGTGGAAAAGCGCGGTCTGAATACCGAAGAAGCGGCGCGGCGGATCGCCAAGGCGGCGGGCGTGCCGTTGCGTACCGTCAGCTATGCGGGGCTCAAGGACCGTCAGGCGCTGACTCGCCAGTGGTTCAGCGTGCAACTGCCGGGCAAGGCCGATCCAGATCTGTCGGCGGCGGAAAACGATACGCTGAAAATCCTCAAGACCGGTCGGCATAAACGCAAACTGCAACGCGGAGCCCATTCGGCCAACGGTTTCACCTTGCGTTTGACCCAGTTCAGCGGTGACAAGGCGGCGATCGAAGAGCGTCTGCAACTGATCGCCACGAAAGGTATTCCCAATTATTTCGGCGCCCAGCGGTTCGGCTTTGACGGCGGCAACGTCGTCGATGCCCGTGCCTGGGCGGCGCGCAAGGCCCTGCCGGAGCAACGCAATGTGCGTTCGCGGCTGCTTTCCACTGCGCGCAGTTTTCTGTTCAATCAAGTGTTGGCGGCGCGCGTCGCCGATGGCACCTGGCAGCGAGCTCAGGTGGGCGATCTGTTGGCGTTCACCGACAGCCGCAGCTTCTTCCCGGCGGGTGAAGCCGAGTGCAGCGACCCGCGTTTGGCGATTCTCGACCTGCACCCGACCGGCCCGCAGTGGGGCGAAGGTGACTCGCCCGCAGCGGGCGCTGTCCATGAATTGGAACAGGCGATCGCCGCGCGCGAAGCGGATCTGCGCGATTGGTTGATCAACGCCGGAATGAGCCACGAACGTCGCATCCTGCGGCTGCCCATTGGCGGGTTGACGTGGCATTATCCCTCGCTGGACATTCTACAACTGGAATTCGTCCTGCCGGCCGGATGCTTCGCCACCGTATTGGTGCGTGAACTCGTCGATCTGGTGCCGGTGGGGCAGACGGACAGCCCATGCGTATTCTGATTTCTAACGACGATGGGGTAGCCGCACCCGGTCTCGCCGCGCTTTATGCTGCGCTGGCGGATTACACCGAATGCGTGGTTATTGCCCCTGACCAGGACAAAAGTGGCGCCAGCAGCTCGCTGACGCTCGACCGTCCGTTGCACCCGCAAACCCTGGCCAACGGCTTTATCAGCCTCAACGGCACACCCACCGACTGCGTACACCTGGGCCTTAATGGTTTGCTGGAGTTCGAGCCGGACATGGTGGTTTCCGGTATCAACCTGGGGGCGAACCTGGGAGATGATGTGCTGTATTCCGGCACCGTGGCGGCGGCCCTTGAGGGGCGTTTTCTGGAGCGTCCTTCGTTTGCTTTTTCGTTCGTCTCACGGCAAGTAGAGAACCTTCCCACCGCCGCCTATTTTGCGCGCAAACTGGTGGAGGCTCACGCGGACCTGGATCTGCCACCGCGCACGGTACTGAACGTGAACATTCCCAACTTGCCGCTGGATCACATTCGCGGTATCCAGCTGACCCGTCTCGGTCATCGCGCCCGAGCGGCTGCGCCGATGAAAGTGGTTGATCCGCGCGGCAAGTCGGGTTACTGGATCGCCGCAGCGGGGGACGCTGAAGATGGCGGCCCGGGCACCGATTTCCATGCGGTGATGCAAGGCTATGTTTCAATCACGCCACTGCAACTGGATCGCACCTTCAATGATGCCTTCAGTTGTCTCGATGGCTGGCTGGAGGGGCTGCGCAAATGACTCGTGAACAAGACGACATTCTGCGTCGCGGCATCGGAATGACCTCTCAGCGAACCCGCGAGCGCCTGATTCAGCGTCTCTATGAAGAAGGGGTGTCCAACGCCAAGGTGCTGGAAGTCATCCGCCGCACGCCGCGTCACCTGTTCGTCGACGAGGCGCTGGCACACCGCGCCTATGAAGATACCGCGTTGCCGATCGGGCATAACCAGACCATTTCCCAGCCTTATATGGTGGCGCGCATGAGCGAGCTGCTGCTGGAGGCCGGTCCGCTGGACAAGGTACTGGAAATCGGTACCGGTTCGGGTTACCAGACGGCGGTGTTGTCGCAGCTGGTCGAGCGGGTTTTTTCCGTGGAGCGCATCAAGGTTTTGCAAGACCGGGCCAAGGAGCGCCTGGTGGAACTGAATTTGCGCAACGTGGTATTTCGCTGGGGCGATGGTTGGGAAGGCTGGCCGGCGCTGGCGCCTTACAACGGCATCATCGTCACCGCCGTGGCCACCGACGTGCCTCAGGCACTGCTCGATCAGTTGGCGCCGGGCGGGCGACTGGTGATTCCGGTTGGCTCCGGTGAGGTGCAGCAATTGATGCTGATCATCCGTGAAGAGCAGGGCTTTTCCAGGCGTGTTCTGGGGGCGGTACGCTTTGTGCCATTGCTCAACGGGCCGCTGGCCTGAGCATTTATTTTGGCGCGCTGAATTCTCTTCGATTGCCTGGGTCTTACAGCGGCATCGATTGGTTAAACGTTTCATCGTCAGGCAGCAAACGTGTGCGCCAAGCAAATCGCTTCATTAAAGGTAAAGCCTGTTCGGCCCGTTATACTTGCGACATTTTGTGCCGGAACACGGCAATTCATATTTTCAGCCACCACAAAGGGAGCGGCGGGTGAGTCTCACAGTCGTTGCGCAGCGAATGGGTATAACGAGCTTTCAGCGTCTGGTGACTGGCCTTGTCTTGAGTACCTTGCTGGTCGGTTGCTCCAGTACCAAATCGAGTAGTGTGGGAGTTGTCGAACGTAACAACGCGGTCGCCCAGCGTCCGGTCGTGACCACCGGCCAGTACGTTGTTCGACCCAAAGACACCTTGTTCTCCATCGCCTTTCGCTACGGTTGGGACTACAAAGCCCTCGCGGCAAGGAACAATATTCCTACGCCTTATACGATTCATCCGGGTCAGACGATTCGCTTTGACGGTCGCAGCGGTTCAACGCCAACGGCAGTCGTGAGTTCGTCCAGTTCCTCGCCTTCTTCGTCGAGTAAAACCACGGTAATCCGACGCCAGGCAAATGGCGAAACGACCAGTACAACGGTGCTTGCACCGTCCGTCGCCAGCAAGCCGGCACCCGCGCCACTGCCTCCTGCCGGTCCGGCCCCGACGGGCTGGGGGTGGCCTTCTAGTGGCATTCTCATTGGAAAATTCTCTTCAAACGGTAGTTTGAATAAAGGAATTGATATCGCCGGAGATTTGGGACAGCCTGTTTTAGCTGCGTCTGATGGGACGGTGGTATACGCCGGGAGTGGCTTAAGGGGCTACGGCGAATTAGTCATCATCAAACACAGCGATACCTACGTCAGTGCCTACGGTCATAACCGCAGGCTTTTGGTTCGGGAGGGGCAGCAGGTCAAAGTCGGACAGACAATTGCCGAAATGGGGTCAACGGGTACAGACCGGGTGAAACTGCATTTTGAGATTCGCCGACAAGGTAAGCCTGTAGATCCGCTGCAATTCCTGCCACGTCGTTGATTTGTGCGCCAGCCTGTTCCGTCACGTAGAGGGAACAGGCTCCAGCGTTGCCAGGGATAAAGGCGCCGCTTGAGCTTGAGGTCGAACTCACCAAAGGACTATAACAATGGCTCTCAGTAAAGAAGTGCCGGAGTTTGACATCGACGATGAGGTTCTCCTGATGGAGACCGGCATCGCTACGGATTCGATGTCGAATGATGAAGGGGATGCACCACCTTCCGTTCGTGCCAAATCCAGACACTCCGCTTCGCTAAAGCAACACAAGTACATCGACTACACCCGGGCACTCGATGCCACGCAGCTGTACCTCAACGAAATCGGCTTTTCCCCATTGCTCTCTCCGGAAGAAGAAGTTCATTTTGCGCGCTTGTCGCAAAGTGGCGACCCGGCCGGGCGCAAGCGCATGATTGAAAGCAACCTGCGGCTGGTGGTGAAAATCGCCCGGCGTTACGTCAATCGTGGGCTGTCGCTGCTGGACCTGATCGAAGAGGGCAACCTCGGCCTGATCCGGGCAGTGGAAAAGTTCGATCCCGAACGCGGCTTCCGCTTTTCGACCTACGCCACCTGGTGGATTCGTCAGACCATCGAGCGCGCGATCATGAATCAGACCCGGACCATCCGGTTGCCGATCCATGTGGTCAAAGAGCTCAACGTGTACCTGCGGGCTGCACGGGAGCTGACTCAAAAGCTCGACCACGAACCCTCACCCGAAGAAATCGCCAACCTGCTGGAGAAACCGGTAGGCGAGGTCAAGCGCATGCTCGGCCTGAACGAGCGGGTTTCTTCGGTCGACGTCTCGCTGGGTCCGGATTCGGATAAAACCCTGCTGGACACCCTTACCGACGACCGCCCAACCGATCCGTGCGAATTGTTACAGGACGACGACCTGTCGCAGAGCATCGATCAATGGCTCTCGGAACTGACCGACAAACAACGCGAGGTGGTCATACGCCGCTTCGGCTTGCGAGGTCACGAGAGCAGCACCCTTGAAGACGTCGGCCTGGAAATCGGCCTGACCCGGGAGCGGGTCAGGCAAATCCAGGTTGAAGGCCTCAAGCGTCTTCGGGAGATTCTTGAGAAAAACGGCCTGTCGAGTGAGTCGCTGTTCCAATAAGCCATTCGCTCAACTGGTAACAAAAAGCCCCGACTGGTTTGACTGGTTCGGGGCTTTTTGCTGTCTGGGATATGAGAGGTGCATTGTTTTTGGCGCCGCCTCAGGTTTGTAGTCTTGTGGTGTAAGTCTTTGCTTACTCTTTCGTAAGTGTTCACTATTTTTACACCCTGGCAGTTGTCTATTCAACGTGTGCTCACGGTTTATCTAGTTGATTTATATGATTATTTTTTTAGGTTAACGACATATTACAGGTAGTTTCAGCCATAAAGGCCGATTGCGCTTGGTGGGGAACGCTTTAGTATTTGAACTGTGTCGACGGATAGACACGCCCTTCAAGGATGAGGGGAATGGATATCGCAGGATGCGATTCATCAGGACGATGAAAAGGAACACAGGGAATAGGGAAGAAATGTGGGCGGGTCAAACCGCCCCTTTTTTTTGCCTGCAGAAAAGCAAAATATCAAAAGATCGCAGCCTGCGGCAGCTCCTACACAAACCACGTACACCCGTGATTTCGCGAACATGAGCAATCTCTGTAGGAGCTGCCGCAGGCTGCGATCTTTTGATCTTTCTTTTGATCTTTGAAAAAGCAAAAAGGCCCGCAAAGGGCCTTTTCGAGAACGCGGGGAGTAATCAGCGTTCGAGGTCTTTGATCTTGCCTTTGACGCCATCCCACTCTTCGGCATCAGGCAGCGATTCTTTCTTCTCGGTGATGTTGGGCCAGATTTCCGCCAGCTCAACGTTCAGCTGAATGAATTCCTGCATATCTTCCGGAACTTCATCTTCGGAGAAGATGGCCACGGCAGGGCATTCTGGCTCGCACAGTGCGCAGTCGATGCACTCATCCGGGTGAATCACCAGGAAGTTCGGGCCTTCGTAAAAGCAGTCCACCGGACAGACTTCTACGCAGTCGGTGTACTTGCACTTGATGCAGTTGTCGGTGACGACGAAGGTCATTTCTAATTTTCTCCTCAGGCGGCGGCAGCGGAGCCCCTTCAGGACGGGGTCGCCAGGTTCGGGAGCGATAGTCTGCAGGCCAGGCTGTTAGCCTGCAGCATCCCAAACCGCGCGAGATTCTAACAGCTTGCAGGCAAGTGCGTTAGATCCGTGTCTTTAATGTATAGAGCATTTCCAAAGCCCTGCGCGGTGTCAGGTCATCCAGGTCGAGCTTGGCCAGTTCATCCAGCACCGGGTGCGGCAGGCTGGCGAACATGTCGCTCTGCTGTGGCGCCACGGTTTTGCCTTTGGCCGGCGCTGGCATTTCATGAGGCAACGCTGTGGATTCCAGCCGGCTCAGGTGTTCACGAGCACGCACGATCACTTCGCTCGGCACACCGGCCAACTGCGCAACCGCCAGGCCATAGCTCTGGCTGGCAGGGCCAGGCAGCACGTGGTGCAGGAACACGATGCGTTCGTTGTGCTCGGTGGCATTGAGGTGCACGTTGGCCACCAGCGGTTGGGCTTCCGGCAGCACCGTCAGCTCGAAATAGTGGGTGGCAAACAGTGTGTAGGCCCGCAGGTGCGCCAGGCGCTCGGCGGCGGCCCAGGCCAGGGACAGGCCGTCGAAGGTGCTGGTACCGCGTCCGACTTCGTCCATCAGCACCAGACTGCGCTCGGTGGCGTTGTGCAGGATGTTCGCGGTTTCGCTCATTTCGACCATGAAGGTCGAACGCCCGCCGGCCAGGTCATCGCTGGAACCGATTCGGGTGAAGATCCGGTCGACCAAGGACAATTCGCAACTGGCCGCCGGCACGAAGCTGCCGATGTGTGCCAGCAACACGATCAACGCGGTCTGACGCATGTAGGTGGATTTACCGCCCATGTTCGGGCCGGTGATCACCAGCATGCGGGTGTTGTCGTCGAGGCTCAGGTCGTTGGCCACGAACGGCGTGGTGAGTACTTGCTCGACCACCGGGTGACGACCCTGGCTGATGCGCATGCACGGTTCGCTGACGAAGCGCGGGCAGTTCAGGTCCAGGTTCAGTGCGCGCTCGGCGAGGTTGCTCAGCACGTCCAGTTCGGCCAGTGCGGCGGCGGTGTCTTGCAAGGGCGGCAACTGGGCGATCAGGTCTTCGAGCAGCGTTTCGTAGAGCATCTTCTCGCGAGCCAGGGCGCGGCTCTTGGCCGACAGCGCCTTGTCTTCGAACGCTTTCAGTTCCGGGGTGATGAAGCGCTCGGCGCCCTTGAGCGTCTGGCGACGGATATAGTCGGCCGGCGCCGATTCGGCCTGCTTGCTCGGCAGTTCGATGAAGTAGCCGTGAATGCGGTTGTAGCCGACCTTCAGGTTGGCCAGGCCAGTGCGGGCCTTCTCCCGGGCTTCAAGATCGATCAGGAACTGACCGGCGTTTTCGCTCAGCGATTGCAGTTCGTCGAGTTCGCTGTCGTAACCGGTTTTCAACACGCCGCCGTCACGGATGACAGCGGGCGGGTTGTCGATAATGGCCTTTTCCAGCAGCGCTGCCAGTTCCGGGTAGGTGCTGGTGGTCATCGCCAGTTGCATGATGTGCGGGGCTTCAAGCTCGGCCATCGCCACCTGCAACGCTGGCAGTGCACCGAGAGCATCGCGCAGACGCGCCAGGTCACGAGGACGGGCATTACGCAGGCCGATCCGCGCCAGAATCCGCTCGATGTCACCGATTTCCTTGAGCTGCGGTTGCAGCTTTTCGAAGCGGTAGCCGTCGAGCAGGCAGGCGATCGAGGTCTGGCGTGCCAGCAATACGGTCAAATCCCGCAGCGGACGGTTCAACCAGCGGGTCAGCAGACGGCTGCCCATGGCGGTCTGGCAGCGGTCGACCACCGATTGCAAGGTGTTGTCGCGACCGCCGGCCAGGTTGGTGTCCAGTTCCAGGTTGCGACGGCTCGCGCCGTCCAGCACCACGGTGTCGTCCAGGCGTTCATGACGCAGGCTGCGCAAGTGCGGCAGGGCGGTGCGCTGGGTTTCCTTGGCGTAGCTGAGCAGGCAACCGGCGGCGCCAATCGCCAGGGTCAGGTTCTCGCAGCCGAAACCTTTCAGGTCCTGGGTGGAAAACTGCTGGCAAAGACTTTTCAGAGCCGAGTCGCGCTCGAAATCCCACGGCGCACGGCGACGAACCCCACGACGTTTCTCCGCCGGCAGATCCTTCGGCCAGTCGTCCGGGATCATCAGCTCTACTGGATTGACCCGCTCAAGTTCCGCCAGCAGGTTTTCCCAGCCTTTGATCTCCAGCACGGTGAAGTTGCCGCTGGTGATGTCCAGCACCGCCAGGCCGAACAGACGCTCGTCACCCAGTACCGCCGCGATCAGGTTGTCCCGGCGTTCATCCAGCAGCGCTTCATCGCTGACCGTGCCGGGCGTGATGATCCGCACCACCTGACGATCCACCGGGCCTTTGCTGGTGGCCGGGTCGCCGACCTGCTCACAAATCACCACCGATTCGCCGAGCTTCACCAGTTTCGCCAGGTAACCTTCTGCGGCGTGGTAAGGAATCCCACACATCGGAATCGCCTGACCCGCCGATTGCCCGCGAGCTGTTAGCGTGATGTCCAGCAACTTGGCGGCCTTCTTCGCGTCTTCATAGAAGATTTCGTAGAAGTCGCCCATGCGATAGAACATCAGCTGGTCAGGGTGCTGGTTCTTAAGGCGCCAGTATTGCTGCATCATCGGCGTGTGGGAGGATAGATCGGAGAGCGCTTTATTCATCGGATATAGGCAAATTCGTTGAAAGGTGTGGGGCAAAGGAGGGGCGTTGGCCCGGCTTTTCCGCGATGGGCGCAAGGTTAACATGAGCAGTCCGACCTACGCAGGCATGAAACCCCCGCAGTACATTTCCGCTGGCTATGCACGATCTATGCAAATCAGCATTTGTCTTCCGAAAAAAGATCAAGCACTATGCGCGTTATGCAAAAACGCAATGTTTCTACCGTCTTAAGAGCGCTGCTCGACCAACACGGGATCTCCCCCACGGAGCTTCACCGTCGCACCGGCGTGCCTCAATCCACTCTCTCGCGCATCCTCAGCGGGAAGATCGTCGATCCTTCGGATAAACACATTTCGAAGATTGCCGAATACTTCTCCGTGAGCACCGATCAGTTGCGGGGCCGCGCGGATGTCGCGCCGGCTGCCAGCGCCGGGCGCGATGAATTGCATTCGGAACTCAAGGACATAAGCCTGTGGGACGACGATACACCCGTCGATGACGACGAGGTGTCGGTCCCCTTTCTTCGCGAGGTTGAATTGGCTGCTGGATCAGGAAGATTCGTCATCGAAGAGAGCGAGCGCTCTAGCCTGCGCTTCGGCAAGCGCAGTTTGCGCCACAACGGTGTGCAGTTCGACCAGGCCAAATGCGTGACCGTGCGTGGCAACAGCATGTTGCCGGTGCTGCGCGATGGCGCCACCGTTGGTGTGAATGCTGGCAAATGCGGGATTGGCGACATCGTCGACGGCGACCTGTACGCCATCAACCACAACGGCCAATTGCGGGTGAAACAGCTTTATCGCCTGCCGACCGGGATTCGCCTGCGCAGCTTCAATCGCGATGAGCATCCGGACGAGGACTACAGCTTCCAGGAAATCCAGGAAGAGCAAATTGTCATCCTCGGTCACGTCTTCTGGTGGGGCATGTACGCCCGCTAACCTCACCGCTGTCAGATAAAACCCGCCCCCCGGCGGGTTTTTTTTCGCCTGCCGTAAACCGCCAACGCCTTTGTCTGCGGGGCTTTCATGCGTTCGTGCATTTTCAGTGCATAAATAAATGCATTTATGCATTGACTGTATATGCATACATGCATATTCTTTGTCTCAAGCCGCTCAACAAGGCGGCTCGAAACGAAGCTCTTTAGTTCCACAACAAAGGCAGCGATGAACCGGCCTCAACGGTTCAGAGGGTTGGCAACTGACCCGGGTGTGCAGCGTAAAGCACCAGAAGCAGTTATCCGGCGGGCAGGGACCGCGGTCGGAAAAACAATTTGAATCGATCCGTACCGCGCCAGTAGCGCCGAAAGATCACACAAGTGCATTACTGAAAAGCCTGGGCGACCGGGCTTTTTGGAATGCCTGCTTACCGTCAGGCACATCAAGCCTCGTCTCGGCATCGCCAGAGCAACAGGAAGGATCCGGCAGAAAACAAAAGGCATTGCAGATGTTGAAAGATTGCAGATGTGGATATTGCAAAAAGCTTCTCGCCCGAAT
This sequence comes from Pseudomonas sp. B21-015, assembly GCF_024749285.1. Classification (NCBI taxonomy): domain Bacteria; kingdom Pseudomonadati; phylum Pseudomonadota; class Gammaproteobacteria; order Pseudomonadales; family Pseudomonadaceae; genus Pseudomonas; species Pseudomonas sp. B21-015. The sequence continues at coordinate 5,236,885 of NZ_CP087196.1, read as the reverse complement.
GGGTGAGTACACCGAGCTCCAGATCAAATGTTCCCGATGCGGGACGCTGAATCATGTGAAGGCCGCGAGCCTCGAGCGATCGCCTATGAGCGACATGAGCGCTGCATCAGCAGTGCAAATAACTCAATTAACTCAATAGGTGAACCATGAACGTTTTCCAGAAATATGTTGCCCCGCTGTTGCTGTCCGCTGCTCTGCTCGGCGCTGGGGGCAACGCTGTTGCCGCCAATCTTTTGGTCAACGGCAGCTTTGAACAGCCAGGTTGCGGTGGTAGTTGCACACTGGATACCACGGAGCAAGCCAACTTCATCACGGGTTGGACGACGTTTCTGTCCGGTGTCGAGTACTTCAGTACGACCGCCGCGGATGGCGTTGCGATTGTCGACCTGGCCAACTACGTTTATGAAAACGGCGGCGGCATTCAACAGAACTTTGCCACCACGGTCGGCGCCCAGTACCGATTGACCTTCAGCGCGGGTAATTCGCGCTACGCCGGTCGCTCCGGCGACGGTGTCATCCAGGTGAAAGTGGCTGGGCAAACCGTCACCTTCAACACCCCGTCCGCTAACGGTGTAACAGTCGAGTGGAGCACCATCACTTACGACTTCACTGCTACCACGGCTCAAACGACCCTGGCCTTCTCCAACGAACAGAACCCGTACGCCAACTTTGCCTTTATCGACAACGTAATCGTTGAGCCTATTTAAAACCCCTGACATCAACAGAACTGGTAGTCGGCTGTCGATCACCAAGGCTGCATCCGAAACACACCACCCCATCACTCATCAATCACCCCCAGGAGGCGTGACATGACAAACGAGCAACAAGCGTTGCTGGACATGCCGATCTGGCTAGTCATCCTCCTCGCCGTGGCGGGCGGGGTATCCGGCGAAATGTGGCGTGCCGACAAGGAGGGCGCCCGTGGCTGGTCGCTGTTGCGGCGCCTGGCGCTGCGGTCCGGGGCCTGCATGATCTGCGGCGTCTCGGCAATCATGCTGCTGTACGCCGCCGGCGTGTCGATCTGGGCCGCCGGTGCCTTTGGTTGCCTCACGGCGATGGCCGGGGCGGACGTGGCCATCGGGCTTTACGAACGCTGGGCCGCCAAGCGGATTGGCGTTTGCGAAGTGCCACCGCGGGATTCTCGTCCCGACCAACAGTAAACCGGCGTCGCTGATCTTCGCGTTGCTACAGGAACAGGAGGCCATGAATGCCCGCCGTCATCGAAAAACCGTCGCAGCTGTTTTCCGCCATTGCCGAGACATTGCGCAGCACCGTTCCCGGCTTGAAGGTCGGGAGTCATCAAGACTTCGACGGCACCGGCGATCAGCCCTGGGTGCTGATCGCCATCGAACGTGATGCGCCAGGCAGCCGTGCCAATGACGGACGCATTGCTCACGTCTTGACCATTTCCCTGCAAGCCGTGGTGCCCGGCACAGGGTTGGCGGCTTGCGATCTGGCCAGTGAGTTGAAAAACCTGGTTGTCGATAACCGCTGGACACTGCCGGGCGAGCAATGCGATCCGCCCATGAACATTGAGGGTGTCCCGTCCACGTTCATCAGCGAAACACGGGAGTACACCGCCTGGACCGTTTCATTTACCCAAACCCTGTACCTCGGCCCGACGCTGCTCGAGGATCCGCTGGGCATCCCGAAATTTGCCCGTACCTGGGAGGTGTCGAACATCGACGACCCGGATCAATACACCGCACTCGAGGGCTGACCCATGTTTGATGCGCTTTTACGTCTGCAGCTGGGCCCGATCATCGAGCGTCTGGCCGAAATGGAAACCGAGATGGAAGACCTGCACCGGCGTGCCGACAGTTTCTGTCGCATCGGTGTGTGCCAGGAGGTCGATGCGGCCAGCAACACCTGCAAGGTCAGCCATGGGGAGCTGCTCACCCCGGCGATCCGGTTTTTCAACCCGAGTGCCGGCGCACAGAGCGAGTCGCGGATCCCCTCCGTGGGCGAGCAGTGTTTGCTGCTGAACCATGGCGGTGGCGAGGGCGGCGGGCAGTCGGTGGCGTTGTTCGGCCTCAACGGTGGTCAGTTTCCGCCCGTCTCGACACAGGCATCGCTGACGCGTCGCCTCTATCAGGACGGCACGGAAAACGGTTACGACCACGCCAGCCATGTTCTGCGCTGGCAAAACGGCCCGGCGGCGTTCACCGGCTCCCGTGAATCCCTAGAGTTGAGCATCGGCCCGGCGCGGCTGGCGATGACGCCTGAGGCCATCGAATTGCAACTGGGCGCCGTCGGCCTGCGGCTCGACGCTTCCGGTGTGCACCTGAGCGGCCCGTTGGTGGATCACCAGGGTCGCGTCATCAGTACCGCATAAAGAGCTTCCCATGATCGGAATCGATAGAAACACCGGCGCAACGGTCGATGACTGGCTGCAATTTGTGCAGCGTGCCACCCGGGCGTTGACCACGCCTTTGGGCACGCGTCAGAAGCGCCCTTTGTATGGCTGCGCACTCACTGAGTTGCTGGGGAGGAACCTCGGCGATGACCTGCTGATTCTGGCCCAGAGCCATGCGGCCCAAGCGTTCTACAACAAGCACAACGGTATCGACGATTTCGAGCCGCAGGTCATTGTGGCCAGCCGCTACGGTGCCGGGTTGTTGCTGCGCTTCGCCGGCACCTGGAAAAACCGCAATCAGACCTTCGAGGTGGTGGCATGAGCATGTTGATACCTGGCCAGAACCAGTTGGCCGAACCGGCCATCGTCACGGTCGAAGCGTTCGAGGATCTGCTCGCAGAGTTCAAGACCTTCGTCGTCGAGTACGTCGGAGCCCGTGCTCCCGAGAGCGCGGCCAAGCTTGCAGCTAGCCTTGAAAACGAAAGCGAGTTGCTGACCCTGGCCCTTGAGGCGTTTTGTGTGCGGCTGCAAACCCACGAGCGTAAATACAACGCCCGCATCAAACAGATGCTGGCGTGGTGGGCCACCGGGACCAACCTCGATGCGCGCCTTGCGGACATGGGACTTGAACGTCAGCTGCTCGATCCGGGCGACCCGGCGGCATTCCCGCCGATCGATCCGGTTTTTGAGAGCGACGACGACGCCCGGTTGCGTTATTACCTGGCGCCCCATGCCCCGGCGGCTGGCTCTCGCATGCAGTATCGGCGCGAGATCTTCACCCTTGGCGAACGGCCTGTCGTGAAGGTGGAAACCACCGCGGCGGGTGTGGTGACGGTCACTTACACCTTCGACCCGGACGGCTATGTCGCGCAGATCAAGGACGGTAATGGACGCCGGACCGCGCCAGGCGAAGTCACGGTCACGGTGCTTTCCCGGGAGGGTGATGGCACGCCATCCCAAGCGCTGCTCGACGGTGTTCGCCAGCATTTCGCCCGGCCAGATGTACGACCGGAAACGGATCTCGTCATCGTGCAGGCCGCGCAAATCAAGACCTACAAAATCCGGGTCGTGGCCAAGATCAACGCAGGTCCCGATTCGGGGCTGACCAAGGTCGCCGCGCAACAGCAGTTGCAGGCGTATGCCGATTCTTGTCACCGGCTGGAAGGGCGGGTGGATCCGAGCTGGATCGACTACACGCTGCACAGCGCCGGTGCGGTTCAGCTGCAAATCCTTGAGCCGGTAACGCCGATTGTGACGAGCGCTTTTCAAGCGCCGTATTGCACGGGCGTCGAGGTCGAGGTGGATACGTTATGAGTGACGATACACCTCGCCCGAGCCTGTTGCCGGCCAACAGCTCACCGCTGGAAAAGGCACTTGATCTCGGTTTCGGCACATTGCTCGATCGCATCGCGCCGCCGTTCCCCGAGCTGATGAATCCGGTTGCAACACCCTTGGCATTTCTGCCGTATCTCGCGGCGGACCGCGGCGTCAGTGAGTGGAGCTCCGAGGCGGCCGAGGCGGAAAAACGCCTGACAGTAGAACTCGCCTGGCCCACCGCACGGCAAGCCGGAACACGAAAGGCGCTGGAAAACGCAGCCAAGGGTTTGCGGCTGACACCGGAGATTCGTGCCTGGTACGAGCAAACGCCGCCCGGGCCGGCTTACAGCTTTTCCGTCAGGGCCTTTACCGAGCAGCCCTACAGCGAAGCAATCGACGCCCGTCTCGACCGACGCCTGGCGGATGCGAAAAGCGAACGCGACACCTTGAAGGTTTCTGTCGGCTTGAGCGCATTCGGCACTCACGTCATCGGTGCCGCGACGGTGTGCGGCGAGCTGACCACGGTTTATCCGCTTGTCATCGAAGGGCTTGAAGCCTCGGGTCAGGCCTTTATGGCCGCCGGGTTCTACACCGTCGAAACCTCCACTATTTATCCACAGGGGTCCTAAATGGCCGACTATTACACCCTGCTCACCAATGCGGGGATCGCCTACGAAACCGCCTGCAAGGCGGCGGGCACACCGATCAAGCTGTCGCAGATTTCCGTCGGCGACGGCGGCGGCGCGGTTTATAACCCGGCCGCAACCGCCACCGCACTGAAACGCGAAGTGTGGCGCGGGCCGCTAAACGCACTGTTCCAGGATGAGAAAAATCCGAGTTGGTTGTTGGCCGAAGTGACTATCCCGCCTGAAGTAGGCGGCTGGTATGTGCGTGAGGCTGGGCTGTGGACTGATACCGGCATTCTGTATGCCATCGTCAAGTATCCGGAGTCGTTCAAGCCGGTGTTGGCGACTTCGGGGTCGGGGAAAGAGTTCTACATTCGCTCGATTTTCGAGACCAGTAATGCGGCGTTGGTGACGTTGTTGATTGACGACACGGTTGTTAAAGCGACTCGTGCATGGGTGATGAGTTATCTCGCTGAAGAGCTGGGTAAGCTCGATGGTAAACAGTCGGTTCGTGTCGCGGCCACGGGCAATGTGGTGTTGAACGGCGCGCAGCAGATTGATGGTGTGGCGGCGGTAGCGGGTGATCGGGTGTTGCTGGCGTACCAGACGTTGGCGAAAGACAACGGCCTGTGGGTTGTGGGCAATGGTGCCTGGACCCGTGCGAACGATGCCAATACCAGTGCCAAAGTAACGCCGGGCCTGACCGTGATGGTCGAAGAGGGCACCGCCAACGGCGATTCGCTGTGGCACCTGACTACCAACGGGCCGATAACCCTGGGCACGACGGCGCTGACATTTGAGATGTTGGCCGGGCGGACGGGGATTCAGCCGGGGACTTATAAGAGTCTGACCGTGGATAAGTACGGTCGGGCTACCGGTGGTACGAATCCTGAAACGCTGGCCGGGTTTGGCATCAAGGACACGTACACCAAGCCTGAAATCGAGGCGATGATTGCCGAGGCTTCGGCGCTGCCGGTCGGCGCGATGGTGCCGTTTCCTTTGGATAAGGTCCCGCCGGGATTTCTCGAGATTGATGGCAGTGTGAAGAGCATTGCGGTCTATCCGGATCTCGCGGCGTTCCTCGGCACGGTATTCAACAAGGGGGATGAGGGGGGCGGTAATTTCCGTTTGCCTGAATCGCGTGGCGAGTTCTTGCGCGGCTGGGATCATGGTCGCGGTGTCGATGCCGGTCGTGCAATCGGCAGTTGGCAGGCTGATGACAACAAGGCGCACTCCCATACCGTAACCCGGATGCCGGCCTTCGCTAATGCGTCGGGGAGCAATCCGGGCGCGGTTGTTGTGGACAACGGCAACTTGGCCGTAACCCTCAACTTCGGTCCAGGCTTCAATAGTTCTGGAGGGGCGGAGGCTCGGCCGCGCAACTTGGCGGTTATGTGGTGCATCAAGGCTTGGAGCGCGCCGATCAATCAAGGGAATATTGATATTGCAGCGCTCGCAGCCTTGTCCGTGCAAGCCACAGAAATCACTCAGGGCACTGCGAAGATCGCAACGCAAGCCGAGGCTAACGCCGGAACGGATGACGTGACAATCGTCACTCCGAAGAAAATGCGCTGGGGCTTTTCGATTCTCAAAGCCAGTTCGGGATATATCGTTTTCCCCAGTTGGCTGGGGGGCTTCATTATTCAATGGGTGTCGATTGGTATGCCCTCAACGCAAGGTGGCTATACAAACTTTAGTTGGCCTCTCGCTTTTCCTACTGTCTTGGCCGCTTGCTCATTGGCGCCCAATTACTCGGTAAGTACCTTTGGCTATAACAGCCTTTCAATAGGAAACCGTGCTCTTACTGGTGCGCAACTTGCCAATATGGGTCTTTCTGGGGCGCTGGGTTCTCAGGCGCCTACAACTGTGATCGGCATAGGCTGGTAGTAAAAATGGCGAAATATGCAACGTTCAATGAGGCCGGCCATCTTGTCGGTCGTTATGACTCAGCTATCCACGGTGACAATGTTCCGGCTAACGCCATTCGGTTAAGCGACGAGCTGTTTTACCAGACCATTAGCGATGGTGGCGGCATTTGGGCTTTGCTCGACGGTGAGGTCGTCCAAGTACCGCCGCTTGAGGCTAGTCCAGATTACCCCGCACTAATTGCCAATGAGCGCTACAGGCGTGAGGCTTCGGGCATCACCGTCGATGGCCTGGCAATCGAAACAACGCGCGACAGCCAGGCACTGATTGCCGGAACCGGACTTTCCGCGATCCTTGATCCGGAGTATCGCTGCAACTTCAAAACGGCCAATGGATTTGTCGAAATTGTTGCGCCGCAGATCATCACGATTGCCATGGCAGTCCGGAAGCACGTCCAGGCTTGTTTCGACCGCGAGCTGATCTTGCTTCGTACCGTTGAATCCGGCACCTACACGAATGAAATGCTCGATGAAGGCTGGCCGGATTCTTCGCTACCCACAACGAACACAGCTGCTCAATAAACGCCCCGCACTCACGGGGCGTTTTTTTATCCGCCAAACATCAAACAACACCCGACAGCCCCTTCCTCCAAAGGGGCTTTTTCGTATCTGGAGAAACCCAAATGGCACAACGCCAAACCTACACCGTGCTCCTCCCATTCCCCACCGGGGGTGGCCACTGGTCGAGCGTCGGCCAAGAGCTCGACCTGCTCGATGTGGAGGCCAGTGCGTTGTGCAGCGCTGGTCGTCTGGAGCTGAAAAAAACCGAGGCTGCAGAGTCGGCCTCTACATCCAACCCGGCCAAAAAGGCCGCTGCCAAGAAGGCTGAATAACCATGGCTGAGGTTTTGAACTTCGAGCACAACGGCATTACCGTCAATGCCACTGAATCTCCCGAGGCCATGGGTGGCCTGGGTGACAACGTCATCGGTCTGGTCGGCACTGCGCCGAAAGCGGATCTGTTGATCCCGCGTAACGCCCCGTTCCGCATCAACAGCTTCACCACCCAGGCACTGCTGGACCCGACCGGCACCGAGTCGGGCACGCTGTTCCACGCGGTGTTCCAGATCCTGAAAGTGGTCAAGGTGCCGGTCTACGTGGTCATCGTCGAAGAGGGCGCAACCCCGGCCGACACCGTGAACAACGTGATCGGCGGTATCGAGCCGTCGACTGGTCGCAAACTGGGTCTGGCCGCACTTGGCGGTGTGCCGGAAGACTTGACCATCATCGGCGCACCGGGTTTCACCGGCACCAAAGCGGTGGCCAGTGAGTTCGCCTCGTTCGGCAAACGCATCAAGGCTCGGGTGGTACTCGACGGCAAGGACGCCTCGGTCGCCGATCAAGTGACTTACAGCCAGGAACTGGGCGGCGCGGACCTCGGTTTCGACCGTTGCCTGGTGGTGCACAACATGCCGGCGGTTTACTCCAAAGCGGCGAAGAAAAACGTGTTCCTGGCGCCATCGAGCCTGGCCATCGCTGCATTGGCCAAGGTCAAACAGTGGGAAAGCCCAGGCAACCAGGTGACCTACGCCGAAGACGTTTCGCGAGTCGTGGAATACAACATTCTCGACACCTCCACCGAGGGCGATCTGCTCAACCGCTACGGCGTCAGCTACTACGCTCGCACGATCCTCGGCGGCTTCTCGCTGCTGGGTAACCGTTCCATCACCGGCAAGTTCATCAGCTACGTCGGCCTTGAAGATGCGATCAGCCGCAAGCTGGTGAAAGCCGGCCAGAAGGCCATGGCCAAGAACTTGACCAAGTCGTTCATGGATCAGGAGGTCAAGCGCATCAACGACTGGCTGCAAACCCTGGTCGCCGACGAAACCATTCCCGGCGGCAGCGTGTACCTGCACCCGGAATTGAACAGCGTCGAGAAGTACAAAAACGGCACCTGGTACGTGGTCATCGACTACGGCCGCTACGCGCCGAACGAACACATGATTTATCAACTCAACGCCCGCGATGAAATCATCGAGCAGTTCCTGGAGGACGTTCTCTAATGTTTACCAACCGCGTAAGACAGGCCATCGCGGCCACCCTGCAAGGCCTGCCGTTGTCGGCAACGGTGGAAGAATTCACCCCGCCGAAGATCGAGTTCGACATGGAACCGATGGCCGGCGGACGCTTCATCGCCGAGGAAATGGCCAAGAGCGGCAAAGTGTTGGGCGCCACCCTCATCCTGCAAGGCGCCGGTCCGGAAATCATGCTCGCTCTGGGTGTAAAACTAGGCGACGACATTCTGCTGAACGTACGTGAAGCCGGCCAGGATCAGGACGGCAATACCTGGTTCACTTACCACACCGTCGGCGGCAAGCTGAAGTCTCTTGGGGAAGCCGCGCTGAAAATGGGCGAAAAACCCAAGACCACCCTCGAGCTGTCCTGCCGCACCTACAACCGTCTGGAAAACGGCATCCCGGTAATCGACATCGACGTGCGCACCCAAAAGTTCGTGCTCAACGGCGTCGACATCCTCGGCGACGCCCGCCGCGCCGTGTTGCTGCCGTAACACCAAGGCCAGCCAAGGCGCACAACCTGTGGGAGCGAGCCTGCTCGCGATGAGGGAATCACATTCAACATCATTGTTGACTGCCCTGACGTTATCGCGAGCAGGCTCGCTCCCACAAGGATTGTGGCAGCACCCATTCTTGAATCACCAAGGAATTTCCTACATGTCCTGGATGCCACCCAAACATGAACTGTTGTCGCCGATTACCGGTGATGACGGATCCGAAATCGAGCAGATCCAACTCAAACCGTTGTACTACGCCGCGCAGAAAGAGGCCCTGGCCCGTGCCGGCGATGATGAGGACGATCAGTTTTTCGAACTGGCCAGGCTGGCCACCGGTTTGTCGGTCAAGGAGCTCGATCAGTTCAAACGCCCGGACTACGTGAGCATCGCGCAGTACGTGCATGAGATGTCGACTCGCCCAGCTTCGTACTTTCTTGAGCAGCAAGCGCAGGGCGAACAGTCGGTAGACCCAGACCAGGTGCAACTGCTGCAACCGCTCAATGCAGCGGGCCGCAGCATGACCTCGCTGACCCTGGAAATACCGGTACTGCGCGCCACCAAGGCGATGAAAAAACTCAAGACGGCCAAAGAACGCGCCGAGTTCATCACCGCCCATTGCACCGGGCTGATGCTTCCCGATCTGGACCTGCTGACCGTGCCCGACTGGACACAGCTTCAGGTGCGCATCGACGATTTTTTAAACAAACCGGCGGACTTCTTTCGGAGCGCGACATCGAAGTAATCCTCGATGTGGTGCCGCTCATTTACTCGGTAAGTGAGGCGGAAATTCTGGAGTGGGACGCCGGCAAGGCATTGCGCCGCTACGACATCGCGATCACTCGCCTTGGCGTGAAACAGGAGTAGAGCGGGATGGCGGACGATAGATATTCGCTCAAATTCGCAGCCCTCGACGACAGTGGGTTGGCGTTCGGTAATACCAGCCTGACCACGGCAGTCACCAGCGTTGTGTCAGCACAAGGTACGGGCGCGTCCGCCAGGGATCAGATGCCCGGCCTCGGTCTGGCGCTGAAAGACGTCGGGCTCAAGCTCGGTCTGCTGACAACGGCTATTGAGTCGTTGACCTTGAAACTTTCGTCGCAACGTTTGTTATCTCAGGCAACGGGAGGCGGCGCCAAGAGTGAGCCGGCCAGCGAGCAAAAGAGTGCGGGCAAGTCGGGTGGCGGTATCGAGCCGCCTGACCTGCTTAAACCCGCGATAGCGATGGATTCGGCCAGGGCCGATCTGAAGCGGGACGCCCAATTTACCCCGCGCCAGAGCGAAGAGATGGCGCAGTCAACCCAGCACATCGCCATCGCTCCACTGGTGGCGGCCGGGGGGACCAGGGCGGTTGATTTGGTGAGGATTGGAAGTCTGGCTGCCAAGGCAGGAATCGCTAGCGATCTGCCCAATGCTTCGGACCGACAGTTTGAGCTGCTGCGCTTTGCCAGTGATGCTGGCGTCGCCGCGTCGGCGTTCAAAATGCCGGCCATGGATGTCGCCGAGATGATGGTCGGCTGGCGCACCTCCATGAAGCTCAACGGTGCTCAAGCCTTTGACCTGGCGGATGCAACCAACCATCTGGGCAAGATACCCGGTGGTGCAAAAGCGGCTGACATCGGTGCCGTCTTGCAGCGTGACGGTGCTGCTGCTACGGCGGCGGGCCTGTCCCCTGCGCAAGCCGCAGCGTTGACGGCGGCACTGCTGAAAACCGGTACGCAAAAGGCTGATGCCGGCGAAGCGCTAAAAAGCATCACCACTGTGATGGGCAAGGGTGATCAGGCCTCGGCAACCGAGCAAGCGGCCTGGAAGCAGCTGGGTCTGGAGCCGAAGGCGGTGGCGAGCGGCTTGCGTGACAAGGACGCGGCGCCTGGCACGGTGATGTCGGTGCTTGCGGCCTTGAACGCGCAACCTGCCGAGAAACGCTCGACGCTTGCCTCCACGCTATTTGGCAATGGTGATGAGGCGGCGCTGCGCATGGCGCAAAACCTTGCCGATGTGAATGGCGCTTTCTGGCAGGTAAGAGACAAAGCCCAGTACGCCACATCGGAGTTGGGTGACAAAGGCTCGGTGAGGCAAGACGCACTCGCGCAGTCGAAAACCCAGCAAGGCCAGTTGAACATCTTGAGCGCGCGCAATGATCGTCTGTCGGTGGCCACGGGTAATGCTCTGGCGCCGGTGACGGAAATCTCGCTCCACTCCCTTGGTTCGCTGGTTGATGGCTTGAGTGAATTGGTTGAAACCTCACCTAAAGCCACCGCAGCAGTTGTACTGGTTGCAGCGGCGATCAAACCGCTGATGGGGACGTTGTTCAAGGCTGTAGCGGATCCTGCGAACGCTGCGAAAGCTGAGGCCGGGGCTAGTGCCAGCGGTGCCCTGACAGGCATGAGCGCTTCATTGGGCTCGGTTACCCGTTTTATACCTGGAGCATTCGCGTTAAGTGCCGCCCCCCAGGTGGTTGAAGGCGCGATGAACGGCGATGCCCGGATGGCAGGCGCTGGCCTGGGAGCCGCTGGCGGCGGTTGGGCGGGGGCTTCGGCAGGTGTTGCCATGGGCGCCACCGTGGGTAGCTTTTTCGGCCCTGTCTTAGGCACTGCCATTGGCGGGGCGGTCGGCGCGGTCATCGGCGGACTGGCGGGAAGCTGGATGGGGAGAGAATCGGGTTCCTGGTTGGGTGACAAACTCGCCGCGCCCGCCGACAAGCTCGCCGCTCCAGATCAGGTCAGCAAAGACCTGACCAACACCCAGGCAGCCAGTCAGCAAAACGCACTGACCGCGAACATTTATATCAATGGTCAGGATCAAGCCAGCGCCACTCAACTGGCAAACCTGGTGGTGCAGCACATTTCCGGGCAATTCGGACTGATGACAACGACCAACCAACTCGCCGTGCGACGTGACACGGCCCTGACTGACGGGGTGGCTTGATGAGGCAGCAAATGGCACTCGGTACGTTCATTTTCGGCTTGTCGCGCAACTTCGCCTACAGCGGTCTGGTGCGCAAGTCGGACGGTGGCTGGGTGAAGGTGGATATTCTGACCAGCAAGCCCAAGTCCAGCCAGACCGGTCAAGGCCTGCAAAGCCTGACGATAACCGGCAAGGCGATGTACGCGGTGGCGATGGACCGGCTCGATGAATTGCGCGCCTTGCAAGCAATGAGAGTACCGCTGCCGTTGGTCGATGGCATTGGCCGTAACTGGGGTTTATGGCGGATCAACGATGTGACGGAAACCCAAAGCGACGTGATTGATGACGGCACGGCGATGTTGATCAGTTGGTCGATTACATTGGAGGAATTCGTCAATGCGTAAGGTACGAACGGTGGCCGGTGATTCGGTGAATCTGTTGCTCTACCGAGAGCTTGAACGTTGTGACGATTTGGCCGAAGAGGCGCTGTGGCGTCTCAACCCGACGCTGGCCGAGCAAGGTCCGGTACTGCCCGCCGGCATCTGGGTGGTGCTTCCGGAACTTGAATCCAGACTCGTAGCGACCACACCGGTAACAGCGTGGGATTGAGGAGGTTACATGGCACTGGGGTTCACGCCTGCGGTAGAAATTTACGGGGCCAATGCGGCCCTGATCAATCAGCGTCTGATCAGTTGGGAGCACATCGATGCCGCCGGTATCGAGTCCGATCAACTGACCCTGCTACTCGACCTGGAAGGCCTTGAAGGGCTGCCGAGCCTGGGCGGGAAAGTCGGCTTGCGCGTGGGTTATCTGGAGTCCGGGCTGGTGGATAAAGGCCAGTTTCTGGTGACTCGACGCACGCCGACGCTGTTCCCGTTTCGTGTGTCACTGGTGGCTACCGCCGCACCGTTCAGTGCAGCGGACGAGAGCGGATTTCAGCAGCGTCGTTCGGCCAGTCATGGCCCGACTACCCTCGGTGCATTGTTTCGCGAGCTGACGGCCAGGCACGGCTTTTCGCCGAGGGTGGACCCGGCATTGGCGCTGAAAAAGGTCGAACACATCGACCAGTCGAATGAAACCGACATGGGCTTCATCACACGTTTGGCGACCAAGTACGGCGCCATCGCCAAACCGGTCAATGAGCTGTATGTGCTGGCTCGGCCAGGCCAGGTCAAATCGTTGTCGGGCAAAGTTTTGCCGGACGTGAAACTGTCGGTCACCCACAACAATCGCCCCGGCGATCATGGGTTCATCACCGCCACCCTCGATGACTCCGCCCGGGGCAAAAGCCAGGGCTGCAAGATCAGTTGGTGGGATGCCGCAGCCGGTTTGCTGCAGGTGGTTGAAACCGGGCTCGCGCCGTTCAAGACCGTGCGCCAGAGCTGCCAAAGCGCGGAAGAAGCGCAGGCGGTCGGCGAAGGTGAAGTGCGCAAAATGGGCCGTGAAAAGCTCAAGGTGAAAATCAGCTGTCCGGGCAATCCTGACTTCTCGGCTGAAGGGCTGGTAGTGCTGGACGACACGTGGCCGGACTTTATGCGTGGTCGCTGGTCGATCGACAAAGTCACCGCCAACGGTGATCGCACCAACAGCTATCGCTGCATGATCGAGGCGACTTGCCTCGATCCAGGCGCTGACACCGTCGCCTGATCCAAACCTGTAGCCAACGCGCAGAGCCCTGTGAGAGCGAGCCTGCTCGCGAAGATGGCCGCTCATTCAACATCGATGGCGCCAGACCCGCCGCTATCGCGAGCAGGCTCGCTCCCACACGTTCCTGCGGCACCTTTCATTCGAGTCTGGAGCACCTCCATGAAGATCACCCCGATCCTCACGCAGTTGCGTGAGCAATGCCCAACCCTGGCCAATCGCGTGGCCGCTGGCATCGATCTCGCCACGCTGCAAGCCAACACCCCGCTGCAAACACCTTGCGCCTATGTGGTGCCGATTGCCGATCTGGCGAGCAAGAGCGTGGCGCAAAACCTGATGCTGCAACCGATCCGTGACCGCTTCGAAGTGACCCTGGTGCTCGACACCACGGACGCCACAAACGCGCTGGATCTACTGCATGACTTACGTGCCGAACTGTGGCGCGCACTGGTGGGTTTCAAGCCCGGCAATGGCTACGACGCCATCGCCTATGACGGCGGCGAACTGGTTTCCATCAACAGCAGCCGCGTGCTCTACCGCCTGCGCTTTTTTACCGAATTCCAGCTCGGCCGCAATCTGCCGGGTCAACCGGCAGAAAGCTGGCACGAGCGTGAACTGGACGGCTTGTCGTCCTTTACCGGGGTCACCGTGCGGGTCGATGCGATCGATCCGGCGGACCCCAATCTGCAACGCCCAGGCCCCGACGGGCGCCTGGAACTGACTTTCTCTGGAGACGTAAACCCATGAGCAAACGCATCACCGTGCTGCCGGCCCCGGGCCGTGCCGTGCCGGACCCGGAAGCGGGCGATCTGTTGCCCCTCGAGGGCCGTGAAGTGCCGGACAACGCCTGGTGGCGTCGACGTCTGGCCGATGGCGATATCACTACCAAAGCCGTGAAAGCGGCGAAACCACAGGGAGCCAAATAATGGCGATCGGATTCAGTAACATCCCCGCGGACATTCGTGTTCCGTTGTTCTATGCCGAAATGGACAACTCGGCTGCCAATAGCGCGTCGTCGGCCATGCGCCGCCTGATCGTCGCTCAGGTCAACGACAACATTGCGCCGGCCGACACCGGCAAACTGGTGCTGGTGTCCAGCGTGGCGCTGGCCAAAAGCATTGGCGGCCAGGGCTCGATGCTCGCCTCGATGTACGAAACCTGGCGCAAGACCGACCCGATCGGCGAGATCTGGTGCCTGCCGTTGCACAACACTGAGGGCAGCATTGCCAAAGGCGTGCTGACCCTGACGGGTGCAGCGACCCAAAGCGGCGTGCTCAACCTGTACGTCGGTGGCGTTCGTGTTCAGGCGGCCATCGTCAACGGCGCCACCGCGGCGCAAGCGGCCACGGCCCTGGCACTGAAAATCAACGCCAGCGCCGATCTGCCTGTCACTGCTGCGGCAGTCGAAGGTGTGGTCACCCTGAGCGCCAAATGGACTGGCGACAGCGGCAACGACATCAGCCTGCAATTCAATCGCCTGGGCAAGAGCAACGGCGAAGAAACCCCGGCGGGCCTGACCTCGGCCATCACCGCCATGACCGGCGGCGCCGGTGTGCCGGATCAAGTGGCCGCCGTGGCGGCGCTGGGCGATGAACCGTTCGAGTTCATCTGCATGCCGTGGTCGGATCTGTCGACCCTCAACACCTGGCAAGCCGTCATGGATGACAGCACCGGTCGGTGGTCCTGGGCCAAGCAATTGTTCGGTCACGTCTACAGCGCCAAGCGCGGCACCATCGGTACTCTGGTGGCGGCAGGGCAAGCGCGTAACGACCAGCACATGACCATCCAGGCGCTGGAACCGGGCGTCCCGCAGCCGTTCTGGGTGCAGGCCGCCGCACTGGCCGCGCGCACCTCGGTGTTTATCTCGGCCGACGCCAGCCGTCCGACCCAAAGCGGCAGCCTGCCAGGTCTCGACCCGGCACCGGCGAGCGAGCGTTTCACCCTGACCGAGCGTCAGTCGTTGCTCAACTACGGCATCGCCACCGCGTACTACGAAGGCGGCTACGTGCGCATTCAGCGTTCGATCACCACCTATCAGAAGAACGCCTATGGCCAGGCAGACAACTCCTACCTGGACAGTGAAACCATGCACCAGTCGGCGTTCATCGTGCGTCGCCTGCAAAGCGTGATCACCAGCAAATACGGTCGCCACAAACTGGCCTCCGACGGCACCCGTTTCGGTGCCGGCCAGCCCATCGTCACCCCGAGCACCCTTCGCGGTGAGCTGATCGCCCAGTACGCCAAGCTCGAACTGGAAGGCCACGTGGAAAACGCCGAGCTGTTCGCCGAACACCTGATCGTCGAGCGCGATGTTCAGGACCCGAGCCGGGTCAACGTGCTGTTCCCGCCGGATTACATCAATGGCCTGCGCGTGTTCGCGCTGCTTAACCAGTTCCGTCTGCAGTACGACGCCGCCGCCTGATCGCTGCGCTTGACTGTGTGAATTCAGCCCACCCCGCGTGGGCTTTTTATTTGAAGGGAGAAACACCATGGGTCAACTGATTGCGGGCACCTGCTACGTCAAAGTGGACGGCGCTCAATTGACCATCAATGGCGGCTGCGAAGCGCCCTTGATGGCCGTTAAACGGGAAACCGTCGTGCCGGGTTTCTACAAGGAAACCGACATCGCGCCGTCGTTCAAAGTGACGGCGCTGCACACCGCGGACTTCCCGCTCAAGCAACTGATCGCAGGCTCCGACATGACCGTCACCTGCGAATTCAGCAACGGCAAAGTCTACGTGCTGGCCGGCGCCTACCTGGTGGAAGAGCCGGTATCCAAAGGCGATGACGCCACCATCGAACTGAAATTCGAAGGCATCAAGGGGACCTGGCAATGAGCAACGCCGTGAAGCTTCAAGTTGCGATCGAAGCCCACGGCGAGCCCTTGACCGAACTCAACCTGCGCCGCCCGACGGTGCAGGAAGTGCGGGCGATCAAGGCGCTGCCGTACAAGATCGACAAGAGCGAAGAGGTCAGCCTCGACATGGACGTCGCGGCCAAATACATCGCCGTGTGCGCCGGCATCCCGCCGTCGTCGGTCAACCAGCTGGACCTGGCTGACCTCAACGCGCTGAGTTGGGCCGTCGCGAGTTTTTTCATGAGTGCGGCGTCGGCGCCATCACCGACCTGATCGCAGTCGCCTATGACCTGGCCTGGTTCTGGAAGGTTGACCCCGAACAGATGATGGCCAGGCCACTGGATGTGCTCCGCGAATCGCTGGAGCACGCGCAACGGATCAATGCGATGCAGCAGGTGCAGTGATGGCAGACACACAAACGAAAGAGAAAACCTCGGTGCTGCTCACGGGCATCGACGAACTGTCACCCAAACTCGGCGCCCTGCGGGCAAAAGTCGAAAGCTTCAAGAAAAACCTGGAGCAGACCGGCCTCGGCAAACTGGACATCAGCGGTCTGTTCAAGGGCGGCAGCGTGATCACGCCGTTCGTGGACGGGATCAAGGCGTCTGCTGCGTTCCAGGGCAAATTGGCCGAGGTCAGTGAGACGGCCAAAACGGTCGACATGCCCGCTGCGCCGAAAACCGCCACGCAGAACCTGAATGTGTTCAGCGCGTCGATGGAAAAAGTCTCCGCCGCCGTGGATGCCGCGCTGTTGCCGGCGGTCGGAGCGGTAGTGGTCGGTCTTGAGCCGTTGCTGACCGGTGTCGGCAGTCTGCTCAACGACAACCCGAAACTGGTCGAAGGCCTGGCGGCAGGGGCCATTGCGTTCTCTGCGATGCAAACCGCCGTGACCGGCGCCACTCAGGTGTTCGATCTGATGAGCATGGTGCTCAAGACCAATCCGATCATGTTGGTTGCCATGGGCATTGCCCTGGCGGCCGGTTTGATCATTGCCAACTGGGAACCGATTTCGACGTTCTTCGCCGGGCTCTGGCAAAAGGTCGTCAGTTACTGGGCGCCGATCAGCGGCGTTTTCTCGGCCATTTTTGATCAAGTCAAAGCAGTCGTGAGTGCGGGATTCGATTTCCTCAAGGCGTGGTTTGCCTGGACGCCTTACGGAATGATCCTGAACAACTGGGGGGCCATTGTCGGTTTGTTTGCGGCCATCTGGGATCTGCTCATGGCACTGACCGTGCCGGTGAAGGAGAAACTGCGCAGCCTGTTCGACTGGGTCCCGCTGGACGCCATTGCCGCGGCTTGGGGTCAGGTGCCTGCCGTGTTCTCGGGGTACTGGGAGTCAATCAAGCTTGGGGCGCAGGCGTTCTTTTCCTACCTCAGCGGCCTGTTCACTTGGTCGCCCTTGGACGCACTGAGCGAAACATGGGCATCTGTGGTTCAGTTTTTCAGTGAAAAAGCGGAACAGCTCCGGGCCATTCTGGCGCCGATCCAGGAGATGCTGGGCGGCAGCGTTGGTGGCTTTATCGCCAAAATTACCGGGAAGGTCGAAGACTTCACCGAGGTGCAAAAGAAAACCAATGCCGATGGCAAGGGTGAGTTTGCGCCGGCGGCGGCGTTCATTAATGCCGCTACCGAGCAACCCTCAAACGCGTTGGCGACTCCCGGCAGTTTGCCGCTCAAGTCGTCGATGCAGCCCGGTTCTCTGACCCAAAACTCCAACACCCTGATCCAGCAAAGCGCCGCCAACAACCGCACGCAACTCGAAGGCGGCCTGACCGTGCGCTTCGAAAACGCGCCGGCCGGCCTGCGCACCGATCAACCGCAAACCAATCAACCGGGGCTGTCGCTCAATTCGCGCATCGGCTATCGCTCGCTGTCTATGGGAGGTTCCAATGAACTGGCGTGACCGTTTGTTGCCGGCATCTTTTCGCGGTGTCGGTTTCTGGGTCGATCAGGCGAAAACCCCGGTCGGTAAAAAGGGCCAGTTGCACGAGTACCCGCAGCGGGACCTGCCGTTTTTCGAGGGCCTTGGCCAGCAGGCGAAGACCCACGATCTGACGGCGTTCATCGTCGGTCCCGATTGCCTGGAGCAGCGCGACAAGCTGCTCAAGGCGCTGGAGGCGGGCAGCGGCGAACTGGTGCACCCGTGGCTGGGGCGGCTACAAGTCAAGGTTGGCGAATGCGACATGACCCACACCCGCCAGGACGGCGGGCTGGTGACCTTTGCGCTGAAGTTTTACCCCGATGAACCGCTGCCGTTTCCGACGGCCACGGTCAGCACGCAGAAGGTGCTGCTGGCCAAGGCCGACACCTTGCTGGGCTCGGCAGTGGCGCGGTTCGAACAGGCCATGACCCTGATCAAGGCCGCGCGAATCGGCATCGCCAATCTGCGCAACAGCCTGACCGGGGTGTATGACGTCATCAAGGAACAGCTCAAACCGTTGATCGAGCAGTACCGGCAGATCACCGAGCTGGTCAAGGCGGTCAAGGAATTGCCCAAGGAAGTGGCGGCGGAATTCAAGGGATTGCTCGGCGATATCAAATCGCTCAAGGACTTCGCGAAGGAGGGCTATCGTGGCGTGATTGCCGACGTGTCCCAGCAGCTCGAAGCCATCCGCAAGGCCGATGCGCCGAAGCTCACCACCGGCAAGGACACCACGGCCGCGGCGCAAGCCATGGCCGATCTGGTGCAGGACACGTTGCTGGTCAAAGTGGCGCAATGGGTCGCCTCGATGCCAGTGGCGTCGACACCGGTGAAACTGGTCTCGCGGCCGTCGCTGGATCATCAGACGCTGCAGCCGGTCACCCGTCAGGAAGTGCCGGTCACCGACGATTTGCAGTTGTTGCAAAAGGAGTTGAACGAAGCGCTCCAACTGGCATTGAACAAGGCCAATCCCTCGCACTACCAGGCCATCAATGATGTGAAGCAGGCGTTGAATGCGCACCTCAAGGCGGTGGCGTCATCCGGCGTGCGGCTGGTCAGTAAATCCTTTCAGGAGAGTTTGCCTGCCGTCGTCGTGGCCTATCGGCAATTTGCCGATGCCACGCGGGTCACGGAAGTGACTCAGCGCAACGGTGTTGCCCATCCGTTGTTCCTGCCGCCGAACGATGTGAAAGTCTCCGGGGAGTGAGCCATGAACGACATGGATAACCGGGTCACCCTGACCGTCGGCGGCCTGGAATACGGCGGCTGGAAAAGCGTGGAAATCACTGCGGATCTGGAGCGCCAGTTCCGCACCTTTAAACTCAATATCACCTGGCAATGGCCGGGGCAGACCGTGGACAAACGGATCCAGCCCGGTGACGCCTGTGAAGTGCACATCGGCCAGGATCTGGTGCTGACCGGGTATGTGTTCAAGGCCCCGATCAGTTATGACGGGCGGCAGATCAGCCTGAACATCGAAGGCAGTTCCTGTACCCAGGACCTGGTGGATTGCGCCGCGACCAACCGCCCGAACCAATGGCATGAGCAATCGCTGTTGAGCATCGTCGAAGCGCTGGCGATCACCTACAAGGTCTTTGTGGTCAGTGAAATTCCCGAGACCGCCCGGCTCAGCAGTCACACCATCGTGCCGGGGGAAACGGTGTTTCAATCCATCGACCGCTTGCTGACATTGTTCCGGGTGTTTTCTACCGATGATGCCCAGGGCCGGTTGGTGCTGGCCAAGCCTGGTAGCGGTGGCCGGGCCAGTGATGCGCTGGAGCTGGGGAAAAATATACTGTCGGCTAACGCGCCGATGGATTACAGCCAGGTGTTCTCCGAATACCGGGTCATCGGCCAGCACAAGGGCACGGACAAGAAGAGCGGGGCAGCGGTCAGCGAGGTTGAATCGGTGTCCGCCGACCTGAGCTACAAGCGTCGGCGGGTCACGGTGATCAACGAAGGCATGCAGATCAATCCCGATCTCGCCTTGCAGCGGGCCAACTGGGAAAGCGCCACCCGCGTGGGCAAGGCCAAAACCACCACCTATCAGGTGCAGGGCTGGCGGCAATCGAACGGCGATCTGTGGCGCCATAACACGCAGGTCAGGGTCAAGGACCCGGTGCTGGGGTTCGATGACGACATGCTGATCTCCAAAGTGACGTATTCGCTATCGGCGCAAGGCTCGGTCACCACCCTGCAAGTCGCACCGCCGCATACCTTCGACGCTAATCCCGAGCCCCCGAAGAAAACCTGAGCTCGACACTTACCCTAAATGGCATCTGGAATGCCAATGCTGTGAACAACGCCGAACCCTGTGGGAGCGGGCTTGCCCGCGAAAGCGGTGTTCGCTGCAACGCTCCTTTGCCTGACATACCGCCATCGCGGGCAAGCCCGCTCCCACAGGTTTGTCTGTGTTTCGCCGACTCTTGAGAACAACCCATGAGCCTACTGACACGCCTTCTGGCGCGCGGCACTGTCGTGCTCGCCAACTCGGCCACCAAACTTCAATCGCTGCAAATGCGCCTCACCGCCGGTGAAGTGAACGACGACATGGAGCACTTCGAACCCTACGGTTTCACCAGCAATCCGCTGGCCGGCGCCGAAGGTATCGCCACCTTCCTGGGCGGTGATCGCTCTCACGCCATCGTGCTGGTGGTCGCCGACCGTCGCTATCGCCTCCAGTCCCTGGCCGCTGGCGAAGTGGCGATCTACACCGATGAAGGCGACAAAATCCACTTCAAGCGCGGGCGGATCATCGACATCGAAACCTCCACCCTGAACATCCGCGCCAGCAGCGCGGTGAACATCGACACACCGACCCTGACCCAGACCGGCAAGATCGTCTCCCAGGGCGATCAGATTGCCGGCGGCATCAGCCAGATCAAACATGTGCATAGCGGCGTACAAGCGGGCAACGGCCAGACCGGCGTACCGGCAGGAGGGCAGTGATGTTGATCAGCCAAAACCTCCACGCCGCCCTGACCCGTTCAGTGCTGATCAGCCTGTTCACCTGGCGCCGTGCCGCCGATGACGATGCCCTCGATGACGAAGAACGTTTCGGCTGGTGGGGCGACACCTTTCCGACGGTGGCCGACGACCGCATCGGTTCGCGGCTGTGGCTGCTGCGCCGGGTCAAGCTGACCCGACAAACCCAGATGGACGCCGAATTCTATGCCCGCGAAGCCCTGCAATGGCTGATCGACGACGGCCATTGCAGCGCCATCGACATCATCAGCGAACGCCTCGACGCCCAGCGCCTGAACCTGCGCACGGTCCTGACCCTGGCCGACGGCGAGCGCCTGGACATCAACCCTGATAACAGTTGGCAGGTGATCTATGCCGTTTGAAACCCCTTCGCTGCCGGTGCTGATCAAACGCACCCAAAGCGACCTGGCCAGCGATTCGCTGCGCCAGTCCGATGCGCAAGTGCTGGCCCGCACCCTCGGTGGCGCCGCCTATGGCCTGTATGGCTATCTGGACTGGATCGCCGAGCAGATCCTCCCGGACAAGGCCGATGAATCGACCCTGGAACGGATCGCCGCACTGCGCCTGAACCAGCCTCGCAAAGCCGCACAAGCGGCCAGCGGCAGCGTCAGCTTTACCGCCAGCGCTGGTGCCGTGCTGGACGTCGACACCCTGCTGCAATCGAGCGACGGTCGCACCTACAAAGTGACCGCCGCGCGCACCACCAGCAACGGCCTCAACACCACCACCATCGCCGCGCTCGAGGCTGGCAGCCTGGGCAATGCCGAGGCTGGTCTGGCGCTGATTCCGGTGCAGCCGATTGCGGGTATCGTCGGCAATAGCTTCACCGTGCTGGCGTCGGGCCTCAGCGGCGGTGTGGCGAGGGAAAGCCTGGAATCGCTGCGTGCGCGGGTGATCCGCTCCTACCGCGTCATCCCTCACGGCGGTTCGGCCCAGGACTATGAAACCTGGGCTCTGGAGTGCCCCGGCGTGACCCGCGTCTGGTGCCGTGGCGGTTTGTTGGGGCCGGGTACAGTCAGCCTTTTCATCATGCGTGATGACGATCTGCAACCGGTGCCGAACGACGAACAACTGGCTGAAGTCCAGGCCTACATCGAGCCTCTGCGCCCGGTCACCGCCGAGGTGCATGTGCAGCGGCCGGTTCAGGTCCCCGTCGTCTATCGCCTAACCGTGAACCCCGACACCACGGCGGTGCGTGCTGCGGTCGAAGCGCAATTGCGTGACCTGCATAACCGTGAAGCCGACCTCGGCCAGAAGTTGTTGATCAGTCACATCCGTGAAGCGATCAGCAGCGCCAGTGGTGAATACGACCACACACTCACATCGCCCGTCGCCGATGTCCCCGCCAACAAAAGCGAACTGCTGACCTTCGGAGGTTGCGTATGGGGGGCATAAGAACCGCCGCGCAATACCACGCCCAACTGCGCAGCCTGCTGCCCAGCGGGCCGGCCTGGGACCCTGAACAAGTTCCTGAGCTTGAAGAAGTGCTCGAAGGCGTCGCCCAGGAACTGGCGCGCCTCGATGCCCGTGCCGCCGACCTGCTCAATGAAATGGACCCGGCCGGTGTCAGCGAACTGGTGCCGGACTGGGAGCGGGTAATGAACCTGCCCGACCCGTGCCTGGGCGCCACGCCACTGTTCGACGACCGCCGCCTTGCTGTACGTCGTCGCCTGCTCGCGGTCGGCAGCCAGGCCGTCGGCTACTACCTCGATATCGCCAAAAGCCAGGGTTACCCGAATGCCACCATCACCGAACTGGAAGCCCCGCGCATGGGGCGCTCGCGTTTCGGTGCGGCGCACTGGGGCACCTGGGAAGCACAGTTCATGTGGACGCTCAATACCGGTGGGCGGTTGCTGCTAGGGCGGCGTTTTGGCGCCAGTTACTGGGGCGAGCGCTTCGGCGTGAATCCGGGCTCGGCACTGGAGTGCCTGATCCACCGCAGCGCACCGGCGCATACCAAGGTGCACATCAATTATGACTAGGGAGTAGAGGGATGGATTATCCGAAGAGTGTGCCCAGCGCCGGGTTGGTGAATGGGAAGTTTGTGGATGAAAACCCGTTGACCGGGACGCCGGGGTCGTTGATTCCGGCGGACTGGGGGAATGGGGTGACGCAGGAGATTGTGAACGTCATCAAGGCCGGGGAATTGACGCCGGATGAGGCGAAAAGCGATCAGTTGCTGCAAGCGATTCAGACGGTCACCGCCAAGGGCTGGAACCAGGACCTGGCGTTGCCCCTCACGGCCTTGCCATTGCCGACGGTGGCAACAGCCGATGCCCGTCTGCCGGTAACCCCGGCCGCCGTTTCGACCAACGGTGGCAAGGTTTCGATTCCGGCAGGCGTGTACATCAGTATCGGTCAGGAAGTCGTGGCCGGGCAGTTGGGGCGCTCCCGTACATTTATGACCACGGCCTGGAGCAGCGTGGATCTGTTGCCCAGCTCGGGCTACTTCCTGAGGGCGCAAGTGATCGGTGGTGTGCTGACGTTCTACATGCAGCGAGGAACGATCTATGACGCGGCGCCCGAAGGTTTGAAGGGCACTGTCAATGGCGGGGCGGGGGGCGGTTTTCAGTCCACGCCGCTGGACATCTGCATTGCCTGGGTGATGACGGGAGCACCGGGTTCCGTTCCGGTCATCAGGCCGATCTACAACCGCAACCGGTTGGCGTGGACGCAAACCGTCAATGGCAACGGTGTGGTTTACCTGCCTCTGGATCCCCATGCCCGTGCGGCACGTCTGGTGGTGGGGAACCCGACACCTTCGGCGACGGAAATTTCCTCGGTGGCGTTTGCGCCAACAGGTTGGGTTGGTGGCAACTATTGCTATCTATCACCGGCGGTGACCACCAGCTCCAATCACGATACGGGTTGGACGACTCCGCTGCCGTGCGTGATCTTCACCAACAACTTTGTCAACGACGTCACGGTCACGACGCTGACCGCCAGTTTTGACCATAACCAGGTACGTTCGCTGTGGCAGTCCTACCAGGCCGAGCACCTGCTCGGTTCTACCAGCGCCGCCAGCGATGAATTGCTGTTCAGTATGGGGATCAAGAACCACCCCGTGTCTGATTACGTCACTGGAATCGCGGTCAACTTCGTGGCGGCAGTCAATGTCAGTTTTTCCTGGGAGTTGATTCGATGAACGTTATTCAAGAGCTTCATCAGTTCGAGGACGGTCTGCGTCCCGCACAACCTTCCGCCATCCATGACTGGGACGGTGAACAATGGGTACTGGACGCCACGAAAGTCGCCCTGCTGGAGCAACAGGAAACCGAACGCCTGTGCGCCAAAGTTGATGCCGCGGCAGACAGCGCACGCGCTGCTCTGGCCGGTGATCCACTCAAAGCCATGGAATATGCCCAGGCCGCCGTTGACGCCCAAGCCTTTCAGGACGCGGGCTACCCGAAAAAGGACGTGCCGCTGGCTGTATCCGCATGGGTCGTTAAAGGCCGGACGGCCAAGCAGGCCGCCGAGCAGATCCTGAGCAATGCCGCACAGCTGAGTGACAACCTGCTGACCCTGCGCACATTGCGCCTCAAGGCTAAAACGCAAATCCGCGTGCACGCGGCCAAGGGCAAGATCGATCTGGCCCGTAGCGTCGGCGATGAGGCCTTGATGGCTATTCGAGACCTCGCCAGCGGTCAGGCCGGCTAGCCGCTAGCCCTTCGTTCTGCTTGACCCAAGCCCGCTTAAATGTGGGCTTTTTATTTCCAGAAAAAAAACGTGGGTGAGGTTGCACCGACAACCGCATCGACACGGTTCATTTGTTATTTCAGAGGAGCGATAGACGTATGGATTATCCAAAAAGCGTCCCCAGCGTCGGATTGGTGAATGGCCAGTTTGTCGATGAAAACCCCGTCGCCGGTTCGCCTGGGTCGTTGATTCCGGCGGTGTGGGGCAATGCCGTTACGCAGGAGATCTTGAGTGTGGTGGCTGGCGCCGGGATGGCGCCGTTGGAGGCGGACACGGGGCAGTTGTTGAAGGCGATTCAGGCGATTATCGGTGTGAGCAGTCCGACGCGTTCGGTGGTGACCCGGCTAGCGGCATCGAAGCTGCTGGCGCCGGAAGAGCTCGGTCTGGTGCTGATTGATGCAAACCCTGGGGCCACCACCGTTACCCTGCCAGTGGCCAACACCGGTTTGGGGATTCGTGATGTGATCGTGCGACGGGTGGATAACACTGGTAATCGGTTGGTCGTTCGCTGTTCGGAAACAGATTCCATCAAGTTTCACACCCATCTGAGAGCGGGTGGCTATCCGTTTTTGGTGTTGATGGGGGCGGGCGATTGGTGGCATCTGCGCAGTGATGCCTTGGGTAACTGGTGGCCTGTTGGGCGGTATGACGGTACGACGCTGGGACGGGCAGTTTTTGAGACCTCTACGACGGTGATGCCGGGTGGATATGGTGCGCTCAATGGATCTCTGCTCAATCGTACCGAGTGGCCGTGGGTTTGGGATCACGCGCAGGCGTCGGGGATGCTCACCACCGAAGCGTTGCGCGCGGGTAAGGAGGGTATGTGGACCTCGGGCGACGGCGCCAC
Organism: Pseudomonas sp. B21-015; assembly: GCF_024749285.1. Lineage (NCBI taxonomy): Bacteria > Pseudomonadati > Pseudomonadota > Gammaproteobacteria > Pseudomonadales > Pseudomonadaceae > Pseudomonas > Pseudomonas sp. B21-015. The sequence goes on along the minus strand of NZ_CP087196.1, from coordinate 5,211,296 downwards.
GACCTTCCGTAGCCCAGAGGCCCGTGGTGAGTTTGTGCGAGTTCTTGATGAGTCGCGTGGGGTGGATGCAAGCCGTGCGGCGGGTAGCTGGCAGGCCGGCCAAATCGAGTCTCACAACCACTCAACGCCGGGTGCCGGTTCCTACGGCACACAGATGATGGGCGGCGGCTCCAACAACTACTCACTTTGGCAAGCCGGTGCTACCGGATTTTCCGGCGGATCAGAGACTCGCGGACGCAACATTGCCTATCCCGGCCGTATCAAACTTATCTGAGGTGTCCATGTTTAATTATCTGATTGATAACTCGGGCGCCTTGTCGGGGCCGGTGGAGTTCTTCGTGACGCCGGGAATCGGTATTCAACTGCCCAGTAATGCCGTTGAACTTTCATTTGAATTGCCGCCTCCGGAACAGGGCCGTACTTGGGTACTGGTCAACAATGTCCCGCGCGAAGTCATCGACCGGCGCGGTCTGGTGTATCGCAAAGAGGGCGGGGCTCAGCAGATCTGGAGTGAACTTGGGGAATTGCCTGACGCCTTTACCACGGTTCCATGGCCGGGTGAGTATTATGTCTGGCGTGATAACACCTGGGAGTTGGACGACCAGGCGCGGTTGGCGGATGTCAGGAATCAGGTGTTCACCAAACGAGACGCGCTACTTCGTGACGCAGTCCTGCGTATAGCCCCGCTTCAATACGCCGAAGATATCGGCGACGCCACTCACGATGAGCAACTGGCATTGATGGAATGGAAACTCTACAGCGTTGAGTTAAATCGCCTTGAGCGGCAAGCAACCTTTCCTGCAGAGATCGACTGGCCTCAGGTTCCAGGCTCGACCGAGTAACTACATTGCCTGTGTTGATGCCCTTCAACTTGAGTAGATCAAATGGACTATCCAAAAAGCGTCCCCAGTGCAGGACTGGTCAACGGTAGATTTGCCGATGAAAACCCGGTAGCAGGAACTCCTGGCTCCCTGATTCCAGCCAGCTGGGGTAATAGCGTCACCCAGGAAATTCTCAACGCCATCACCGCCGCGGGGCTGATGCCTTCCGAGAACCAAACTGATCAACTGAGCCTGGCCATTAAAGAGTTGGCCAAACTCGACCCGCAACAGAGTTTTCCGGTGCAGGTTTATCGCAAGAACCTGATGATTAACGGCAACTTCGATATCTGGCAGCGCGGTACGGTCAACTTGGGGCCTTACACCGGTGCCTATATCGCTGACCGTTTTCGTTGCGACTGGAATGGGAACGCCGGGGTGAATATTTCCCGGCAGAACTTCGCATTAGGTCAGGTCGACGTACCCAATGAGCCCCGTTACTTTTTGCGTTGGCAACAAATCACCGCGGGCGTTGGCGCCAGCGTGCATAAAATTTCCCAGGCTATCGAGTCGGTCAGGACCTTGGCGGGGAAAACCGCGACGCTGACGTTCTGGGCCAAGGCCGACACGGCGCGTCAGATCAATGTGACTGTCGCGCAGTATTTCGGAGCGGGCGGTAGTGTGGATACCGTGACGCCGGTTGGCAGCTTTCAACTCAAAACTTCCTGGACCCGATACAGCGCGACGATTCAAATACCGTCCCTGGCAGGCAAAACGTTGGGAAGTAGCGGCAATGACTTTCTGCGGCTCTCCTTCGACCTGCCTTTGAATGTTTTGCAGGTGATAGACCTGGCACAGATCCAGTTGGAAGAGGGGCGGGTGTCGACGCCGTTCGAACTCCGTAGCCCTGGCGATGAGTTGATGTTGTGCCAGCGTTATTACGAAAAAACCTATAGCCAGGATCTGCCGCCTGGAAGCATGACAGGTCCCTACGGTGCACTGTTATCCACAGTGAAACAGGGGCAAACGGGCTTTGCCTCACAGCCCTTGGCTCAGTGGACCTTCAAGGTTGAGAAGAGAGCTATTCCAAGTCTCAGTTTATTTACCACTACTTCGAAGGGGGTCGCTGGGCAATGGCGTTCGGGGAGCGATGAAGTTTCATCGGCTAATGCTCGACCTCTTGGGGTGTCGACTCGCGGCACCTGGGTAGATAACTCCGATATCGGGTTGGTTACTCAGACTTATTACATCCACGCCACCGCCGATGCCGAGCTTTAAGGAGGTTTTCCCTATGCACTATCAACTCACTAAAGACCCGGCCACTGTCATTCGTCTGCCTGACGGAGCAACCGTGCCTCGGCATCACCGTTTCTGGGATGAATACCAACAATGGCTGGCGAGTGGTGGTGTGCCACTGCTCGCCATGCTGGAAGACGCTCCGGAGGCAGAACCTGAACCAGCCACAGTTGCCCGAGCGTGGCGGAACCAGGAACTGGCCGTCAGCCAATGGCTGGTCGACCGTGATCGCGATGAGCAAGCTGCCGGCACTCCGTTGACTTTGAGCAGCGATCAATATCATGAACTGTTGGATTACCGGCAGGATCTGCGCGACTGGCCCTCGCTAGCCAACTTTCCAAAAGACTTCAGCAAACCCCTGGCGCCGGTCTGGTTTAAAACAACGGCAAATGGAACATGACCCATGTCTCTCACTTCAGCGCAGTTGCAACACATATTCCCTGACGCCCGCTCTCAAGCGGGCGTTTTCATTTCCGCCCTGAACACCGCCATGTCTCACCGCAACATCAGCACCCCCAAACGCATCGCCGCCTTCCTCGCGCAAGTCGGTCACGAATCGGGGCAGTTGCAGTACGTACGTGAACTGGGCGGCACTCAATACCTGAGCAAATACGACACCGGCGCCCTGGCCGCCCGCTTGGGCAACACTCCGGAACCGGACGGCGACGGTCAAAAATACCGTGGCCGCGGCCTGATCCAGATCACCGGTCGCAACAATTATCGCCAATGCAGCCTCGGCCTGTTCGGCGATGAACGCCTGTTGGCCTTGCCTGAACTGCTGGAGCAACCGCAATGGGCGGCTGAGTCCGCCGCGTGGTTCTGGGAGCAGAACGGCCTGAATGAACTGGCCGACCGCGACCAGTTCAACAGCATCACTCGCCGTATCAACGGCGGGCTTAACGGCTTGCAGGATCGCCTGGAACTCTGGGCGCGGGCGAGGGCGGTGTTATGCCAGCCTTCGGCCTGATTTCCTGGCGAGTGATCGGCATGCTGGTGCTGGCCGGTTGCTCGGCGGCTCTGGCCTGGCAGTTTCAGGATTGGCGCTTCGGCCGGCAACTGGCGGAGCAGGCCAGGCTGCACGCCGAGACCCTTAATCAACTGACCCTGGCCGCCGCCACCGAGCAACAGGCCGAACAGGACAAGCGTCTGGCCCTGGAGCAACGGCTTTCGGTCAGTGAACAAACCCATTATCGAGCGCTTAGCGATGCCGAACGTGATCAAGGTCGCCTGCGCGATCGTCTTGCCACTGCTGATGTGCGCCTGTCAGTCCTCCTCGATGCCCATGACGCTGCCTCAACCTGTGCAGTGCCAGCCGCCTCCGGCGCCGGCGGCATGGATCATGGCGCCCCGCGAGCCCGACTTGACCCGGCGCATGCTCAACGAATTATCGCCATCACCGACGCCGGCGACAGCGGACTGATTGCCTTGCAGGCCTGTCAGGCCTATGTCAGGGCACTCGCTCGCTAACATTTTGATCGATCCCGAACCTTGCAAGCGCGATCCGCTCGTGTACGGTAGGCCTCATTCCGCTCGATCAGGAGAGAGTCGTGAAAGATATCACTCAGCTGGCCGCTGAACTTGGCAGGCGCTTGCAGGTTCTCAATGCCCACGTCACTGCCGCCGAGTCCTGCACCGGAGGCGGGATTTGCGAGGCGATTACCCGCATTCCGGGCAGTTCGGCGTGGTTCGAGGCCGGTTATGTCACCTACTCCAACCGCCAGAAAACCCAGCAATTGAATGTCCCGGCCGAGTTGTTTTCAACCGTCGGGGCGGTCAGTCGCGAGGTGGTCGAGGCCATGGTTCGCGGCGCGCAGGAAAAAAACCGGGCGCGTTTTGCCGTGGCGGTCAGCGGTGTGGCGGGGCCGGATGGCGGCTCGCCGGGCAAGCCGGTGGGTACGGTGTGGCTGGCCTGGGGCGTCGGTGAGCAGGTGTTCAGCGAGGTCCAGTACTTTGCCGGTAACCGTGACGAGGTCCGCCGACAAACGGTGAAGGCCGCGCTAGAGGGGCTGCTGCGGCATGCCGCTGGAGAAATCTCAAATCAGGGGTAGGCGATCCTGAAACGCTGTGGAATAATACTGGCTACTTATACAGGTGTTGGCCGTCAGGCCTTATTGATTACGTGAGGACTTTAATGGACGACAACAAGAAGAAAGCCTTGGCTGCGGCCCTGGGTCAGATCGAACGTCAATTCGGCAAGGGTGCCGTAATGCGTATGGGCGATCAGGACCGTCAGGCGATCCCGGCCATTTCCACGGGCTCTCTGGGTCTGGACATCGCGCTCGGCATTGGCGGCCTGCCAAAAGGCCGTATCGTTGAAATCTACGGTCCTGAATCCTCCGGTAAAACCACCCTGACACTGTCGGTGATCGCCCAGGCTCAAAAAGCCGGCGCGACCTGCGCCTTCGTCGACGCCGAACACGCCCTCGACCCTGAGTACGCTGGCAAACTGGGCGTCAACGTCGATGACCTGCTGGTTTCCCAGCCGGACACCGGTGAACAGGCCCTGGAAATCACCGACATGCTGGTGCGTTCCAACGCGGTTGACGTGATCATCGTCGACTCCGTGGCCGCTCTGGTGCCAAAGGCTGAAATCGAAGGCGAAATGGGCGACATGCACGTGGGCCTGCAAGCCCGTCTGATGTCTCAGGCGCTGCGTAAAATCACCGGTAACATCAAGAACGCCAACTGCCTGGTAATCTTCATCAACCAGATCCGCATGAAGATCGGCGTGATGTTCGGTAGCCCGGAAACCACCACCGGTGGTAACGCGCTGAAGTTCTACGCCTCGGTTCGTCTGGACATCCGCCGTACTGGCGCGGTGAAAGAAGGTGATGAAGTCGTTGGTAGCGAAACCCGCGTCAAGGTTGTGAAGAACAAGGTGGCTTCGCCGTTCCGTCAGGCCGAGTTCCAGATTCTTTACGGCAAGGGCATCTACCTCAACGGTGAGATGATCGACTTGGGTGTTCTGCACGGTTTCGTCGAGAAATCCGGTGCATGGTATGCCTACGAAGGCACCAAGATCGGTCAGGGCAAGGCCAACTCGGCCAAGTTCCTGGCGGACAACCCGGAGATCGCCGCGAAACTTGAGAAGCAGCTGCGCGACAAATTGCTGTCTCCAGCACCGGATGTCAAAGCATCGCCGGTCAAAGAGACTGCTGACGACCTGGCTGACGCTGATATCTGATCGATCCGATGACCGCCGTACTCGATACACTCGTCGCGGTGCGGCGAACCGCAATGGACCTGCTCGCGCGACGCGAGCACGGTCGAGTCGAGCTGACGCGTAAACTGCGTCAGCGCGGCGCCCTCCCTGAAATGATCGACACAGCACTCGACCGCTTGACGGAAGAGGGCCTGTTGTCTGAATCCCGTTACCTCGAGAGCTTCGTTTCCTACCGTGCCCGTTCCGGCTATGGCCCTTTGCGAATTCGCGAAGAGTTGAGCCAGCGCGGCCTGCAACGTACCGACATCGAACTTGCCTTGCGCGAGAGTGGTATCGACTGGCAGGAACAACTGGAAGACACCTGGCGCCGCAAGTTTGCCGGGCATTTACCGATAGACGCCCGGGAACGCGCCAAACAGGGCAGGTTCCTGAGTTATCGGGGATATTCCATGGAAATGATCAGCCGCTTGTTCAGCGGCCGAGGGATGGACGATTGACTGAAGCGGCTCGCTATTTCGATAGCGGGCCGTTTTTTTTGCCTCACGTTACCTTGGACGGTTTCCGTGTGCGTTGTTGCGCCTGGGGTTTGGACTGGGCCCAGTTTTCCGGCAGGTTGATGTAATCCACCAATTCCCGCAGACGGCCGTGATCACGGGCGTTGAAGGTGAAGGACAGTCGCGCCAGATGGCTGAACTGCGCTTCGTCGTGCTCCTCGCCGCTGTAGGTGTGTTGATGGAAATGATCGCTCAGGCACAGGTCGGCGAATGCTTGCTGCATGTGTTCGAGTGCCGGGTCGCTGAGCTTGTGGTTCATGCGAATCACGAACTGATGCTTGAGCCAGCGGCTGGAGTGGAAGTTGCTGTAAAACTGGTTGATCTGCTCCACCGCTTCTTCGGCACTGTAGACCATGCTCAACAGCTTCATGTCGCTCGGCAGGATGTAGCGATTTTCCTCCAGTTGATGGTGAATGAAATCCAGCGCGCCTTGCCAGAACGTGCCGCCCGGCGCATCCAGTAGCACCACGGGTACCAGCGGGCTTTTGCCGGTCTGGATCAGGGTCAGTACTTCCAGCGCTTCATCCAGCGTGCCAAAACCGCCTGGGCACAGGACCAGTGCGTCGGCTTCCTTGACGAAGAACAGCTTGCGGGTAAAGAAAAAGTGGAAGGGCAGCAGGTTGGCGGTGCCATTGACCGTGGGATTGGCGTGTTGCTCGAAGGGCAGGGTGATATTGAATCCCAGGCTGTGTTCCAGGCCGGCACCCTCATGGGCCGCCGCCATGATGCCGCCACCGGCACCGGTGATGACCATCATGTCCGAGCGCGCCAGAGCGGCGCCCAGTTCTCGGGCCAGACCATACAGCGGGTGTTCTATGGGGGTGCGGGCCGAGCCGAAAACAGTGACTTTGCGTCGCCCCTTGAACTGCTCCAACACACGGAAGGCATGCTCGAGTTCGCGCAAGGTTTGCAGGGTGATCTTGGCATTCCAGCGGTTGTGATCTTCCTGGGCCATGCGCAGCACGGTCAGGATCATGTCGCGGTAAATCGGGATGTTGGGGCTGTTGGGTGAAACCAGGTTGAGTTGTTCTTCGACCTTGCTGGTGAGGTCGTGGCCGCTTTCTTGAAAATGACGGCTCAGGAGGTCATTCGGTTGGTAAGGCATTCAACTTCTCCTTCTGCACAGAACCCTCGGCCCGACCAAACAATCGCCGGTGCCGCGACACCCCTTGTGTCGCTGTCTGCCCAAGCCCATGCCTGGGCGCTCCATCTGACTCGGTTGCAATCGAGCCATCCATACGGGCTCTGTTTATCCCTTGAATGAAAGAAACGTTCGCACAATAAGACCCGCAACGGGCAGCCCCTTTTCTGCCCTGAAAAAATCAACGTGAACACTTTGAATTTAGACCCTCGCAACGATTTTCGCTGGCTTGATCATTGCGCCGCAACGTCTTTCCTGGCAACCGCTTATTGACGATTTGCAAGGTGCTCTCACCGCTCGTCTGAACGCAAGCCGTATGTCCTGCGCTCTGATTTACTAAGTGACAGGCGTGACACGACAACTTTGCGTCAATGGCAGGACGCAACGTTCTAGCAATTCAGGGATTTATCGCGTGGTCAACAGTGATCAATGCGTGCAGGGAGGCGGGAAACCATGCCCAGAGTCACTCTGGAGATCGATGCGCAACTGTATCGATTACTGAAAGCATCGGCCGAGGCCCACCATTTGAGTCTCGAAGAAGAGTGCTGCCGACGTCTGGAGGGCGGGGACCGGCGTTCGCGCTACTTGCAGGCGCTGTTGGCAGAACTGCGCGCCGAGGATGAACAGCGGCGCGCCAATTCCAGGTGATTACTTCTTCTTCGGTGGAGTCGCTTTCGGGCAGTCCGATTCCTGGAAGCTTGCGGAGCCGACCGGGCGGTTGGTCTTCACCTCGGTGAAGTCGTAGCGCATGATCGCGCCCTTGGCCATCAGCTTGCGGAACCCTTCGTTTCTGCAGACGGAGGCGCCAAGCTGGAAGTACACCGCTTTCGGATCGGCGCGCATTTTTTCGGCGTGGCTGCTTTGCACGCTCAAGTGGTTGATCAGCACGTTGCCTTCGGCAGTGTAGCCCTGATCAAGAATGTCTTCGTTGATCGCCCGTGGAGTGCCAACACTGCTTTGTGCGGCGACGTTTCGCAGCTCTCTGTTCAGATTCTGCTCACTCAAGGAAGCAGCCTGAGCGCTGAAGGACGACGCCAGCAAAACGGCAGCGGTGGGAACGATAAGGCGCAGCATGAAACTCTCCTGGTTCAGTGACTGGTGGTTCGACCCGTCACGTGACTGTGCGTTCAGTGGCGGCGAATTATAGGGGAGGTGGCCCGGACGGTACAGGCTTGCGCCGAACCCTCTGGTAAACTGCCGGCACTTTTTGCCTTGCCGAGTGTTTTTTGTGTCGATTTTCCTTAGCCGTCGGCGTTGCCTGCGATGAGTCAAACCCCTATGCACTTTGCGAAGAACGCCGTAGCCCGCTTGCGCGACGAGCGCGAAGAGGCGGGCATCAAGCCGATTCAGGCCCGTGGCTGGCGGGCGCCACGTTGCCGCGCCTGCCGCGTGATCGAGAGCCACTGCCTGTGCGCCTGGCGCCCGCAGGTCGACACCCGCAGCGGCGTGTGCCTGATCATGACCAACAAAGAAGTGTTCAAACCGAGCAACACCGGTTGGCTGATTGCCGATGTGGTGCGCGACAACCATGCGTTCATCTGGTCGCGTACCGAGGTCGATGAACAACTGCTGGCGCTGTTGGCCGACCCGCAGTGGCAGCCGTATCTGGTGTTTCCGGGGGAATACGTCGAGCCCGAGCGAGTCACCCACAGCGTCGCGGTCGATAGCACCAAGCGCCCGCTGTTCATTCTGCTGGACGCCACCTGGACCGAAGCCCGGAAGATTTTCCGTAAAAGCCCCTATTTCGATGCGTTGCCGATTCTGAGCCTGCTCCCCGAGAAGCTTTCACGCTACCGATTGCGCAGGTCCACGCGCAGCGAGCACCTGTGCACGGTCGAAGTGGCAGCGCTGTGCCTGGATCTTGCCGGCGATACCGACGCTGCCTCGGCACTGGACGCCTATTTTGATGTGTTCAGCCAGCATTACCTGGACGCTAAACATCAGCTGGATATGAATGTTGAAACACCGGCCCACGCCGAGTTGATGCCCTTCGTGCAGCACACGGCGCCCGTGGTCTGCTGAACGTCGCCCATACTGCAAAGAACGAGGTTCGTTGGCAGCGCCATGCAACTTGACCACCCCGGCTTCGCTGGGCATGCTTGGCGCCGTTTTGGCGAGGCCTGAATGCATCGGGCGTCCCATGAAAAACAGGATCATTTGAAAAATGGCCACATACGAAATCCTGATTGCCGATGACCACCCTCTTTTTCGTAGTGCCTTGCATCAAGCGTTGACCCTGGGCCTGGGCCCGGATGTCCGCCTGGTGGAGGTGGCGAGCATTGCCGAACTGGAAACCCGTCTTGACGAGAAGGCCGACTGGGATCTGGTGTTGCTGGACCTGAACATGCCGGGGGCTTACGGTTTTTCCGGATTGGTGCTGTTGCGTGGGCAGTACCCGCAGATTCCGGTGGTGATGGTGTCGGCTCAGGAAGAAGCGTCGATCATGGTGAAATCCCGTGAGTTCGGCGCCAGTGGCTTCATTCCCAAGTCCAGTGACCTGAGCGTCATTCAGAAAGCGGTGCGCGCGGTGCTCGATGGCGACGTATTCTGGCCGCCCCAGGCCTTCGAAGCGGTCAGCGTTTCCGACGAAGCCAAGGCTGCCAGCGAAGGCCTTGCCAGCCTGACACCCCAGCAGTTCCGGGTGTTGACCATGGTCTGTGAAGGTTTGCTGAACAAGCAGATTGCTTACGAATTGAGCGTTTCCGAAGCGACGATCAAGGCCCACGTCACGGCGATTTTCCGTAAGCTGAATGTGCGGACCCGGACTCAGGCGGCGCTGCTCTTGCAACAACTTGAGTCAATTCCGAGTCACTAAAGCACTACGTATTCACGCTTTTTTGACTTTGCTTCATCTAGCTTTCCCACTCCTTTTTAGTCAGTTGCTTACTCTATGTCACCTTTCAAAGGCCAGACCGGCCTAAAACGCATCCTCAACGCCTCCGGTTACTCCCTGGACGGCCTGCGCGCGGCCTTCACCGGTGAAGCGGCTTTTCGCCAACTGGTGTTGCTCAATGCCATCCTGATTCCGCTGTCGTTTTTCCTGAATGTCAGTCGTGTCGAGCAGGCGCTGTTGATTGCAGTCTGCCTGTTGGCGCTGATCGTCGAATTGCTCAACTCGGCGGTGGAAGCGGCCATCGACCGTATTTCCCTCGAGCTGCACCCGCTGTCCAAGAACGCCAAGGACATGGGCAGCGCTGCTCAATTGGTGGCGTTGAGCATGATCGCCCTGGTGTGGGCGGTGATCCTGCTTTAAGCGATGGTGGGCAGGACGATCTCGTCGCTGCGCTGAACCCCGGCGGTGAACGCGCGGCACAAGTCGAGGAATTCGCGCATCGCCGATGTCTGATATTTCTGTTTGTGCCAGATGAAATAGAACTGCCGCGCCAGGTCCAGATCCGGTGTTTCCACCGGCACCAGGCTGCCACGGCGGAACGCATCGCGCAGCGCCAGGCGCGAAATGCAGCCAATCCCCAAACCTGACTCCACTGCGCGCTTGATCGCTTCGGTGTGTTCCAGCTCCAGGCGAATGTTCAGCGCGCTACGGTGGTGACGCATGGCCTGGTCGAACGTCAGCCGTGTGCCCGAGCCTTGTTCACGCAAGATCCAGGCTTCGTGGCTCAGCGCCTCCATGGTGGCTGTGCCGCGTTTGGCCAGCGGATGCTGGGGCGCGCAGAACACCACCAGCTCATCTTCGACCCAGCTCTGCACTTCGATGTCCGGATGGCTGCAGTCGCCTTCGATCAGACCCAGATCAATTTCATAGTGAGCCACCTGTTGCACGATGTTGGCGGTGTTCTGCACATGCAGCTTCACTTGGCTTTCCGGGTGACGCTGCATGAAGCTGCCGATCAGCAAGGTCGCCAGGTAATTGCCGATGGTCAGGGTCGCGCCGACCGCCAGGGAGCCGAAACCGGATTTGCCATTGAGCAGGTCTTCGATTTCCTTGGCCTGATCGAGCAGGGCCACCGCTTGTGGCAACAGCTGTTTGCCGAGGGCGTTGAGGCTCAGCCGTTTTCCGGCGCGGTCGAACAGCTGGCAGCTGCACTGGCGCTCTAGCTCGGTGATCGAGGTGCTCGCCGCCGATTGTGAGAGGTTGAGCAGACCCGCGGCACGGGATACGCTTTCCTGCTGAGCGACGGCGACGAATACTTGAAGTTGACGGAGAGTAAATCGCATATCGATATAACCGATAACCCTTATCTTAATAATCCATTTAACAGATATTGTCGCTGCCATTAGAATGCGATGCAATTGCGCACAACAGCTCATCTTTCGCAGAGCAGGCGCAGAGCATGCGCAGACAAAATCTCCCAGGAGTCCCACGTACATGAGCAACATGAACCACGAGCGTGTCCTCAGTGTTCACCACTGGAACGACACTCTGTTCAGCTTCAAGTGCACCCGCGATCCGGGCCTGCGCTTCGAGAACGGTCAGTTCGTGATGATCGGCCTGCAACAACCCAACGGCCGGCCGCTTATGCGCGCTTACTCGATTGCCAGCCCGAACTGGGAAGAGCATCTCGAGTTCTTCAGCATCAAGGTGCCTGATGGCCCGCTGACTTCCCAGTTGCAGCATCTGAAGGAAGGCGACGAGATCATCATCAGCAAGAAGCCTACCGGTACGCTGGTGCTGGACGACTTGAAGCCTGGCAAACATCTGTACCTGCTCAGCACCGGTACCGGTCTGGCGCCGTTCATGAGCGTCATCCAGGACCCGGAAACCTACGAGCGTTTCGAAAAAGTGATCCTGTGCCACGGCGTGCGTTACGTCAATGAAGTCGCTTACCGCGAGTTCATCACCGAGCATCTGCCGCAGAACGAATTCTTCGGCGAGGCCCTGCGTGACAAGTTGATCTACTACCCGACCGTGACCCGCGAGCCGTTCGAGAACGAAGGCCGCCTGACCGACCTGATGCGCAGCGGCAAGCTGTTCAGCGACATCGGTCTGCCACCGATCAACCCGCAGGACGACCGCGCCATGCTGTGCGGCAGCCCGAGCATGCTCGACGAAACCAGCGAAGTGTTGAACAGCTTCGGCCTGAAAGTTTCGCCGCGGATGCGCGAGCCGGGTGATTACCTGATCGAGCGTGCGTTCGTCGAGAAGTAAGAACACCGCATCACTGAAAAGCCCCCATTGCCTGTGAAGGCAATGGGGGCTTTTTTATGCCGGACACAAACCTTGTAGGAGCTGTCGAGTGAAACGAGGCTGCTCCTACGCGTTGGAGACGGGAATGACTTCAAGGACGCGGATCAGGTCAGGCGTGGGGTAATGCCAGCGCACATCCACATCCCAGAACTGCGCGCCGTATTCCCGCTCAGGCGCAGGAATCTGGTAGGCCGGGCGTGGGTCTTGTGCCAGGCATTGCTCGATCAGCTCGACCAAGGGCTCTTCAAGGCGCTGAGCGTGGCTGTGAGCCTGTTGCAGCGCTGAATCCGTCCACTGCACGGGAATCAACGGTGGCGGGGCGCTGGCGATGCTGTTGGACGCTGTGTCGATGATGTCGGCGTAGGGCACGTAAGGTTTGATGTCGAGAACCGGCGTGCCGTCCAGCAAGTCGATGCCGGAGATCCACAGCCGATTGGCTTCGACCTTGTCCAGTTTGACCACCGATTGACCGATGCCATTGGGGCGGTGCGTCGCGCGGGTGGCGAACACGCCCATGGATTTGTTGCCGCCCAGGCGCGGAGGGCGGACTTTCAGGCGTGGCTTTTCTTCCAGGGCCTGATGGAACAGGAACAACAGCCAGACATGGCTGACCTGCTCCAGCCCCTGCACCGCATCACCCTGATCGAACGGCGCCACCAGTTCCAGCACGCCCCGAGCGGCCGGGGCCAGTTGCGGTTGGCGCGGAATGGCGAACTTCTCCTTGAAACAGGAGCGCACGAAGCCGATGGGGGAAACGCTGTAGGTCATGGTCTGGGGTCAAGGCGGGGGATTAGGGCGGCATGATAACCCGAGCGGTCGCGAGATCGGTGGCGCTTGTCAGTCCGCCATCGCGAGCAGGCTCGCTCCCACATTTGATTTGCGGCGGGCACAAATGTTGTGGTCACAGCGCGCCCCTGTGGGAGCGAGCCTGCTCGCGATGGACGCGCCACCAATCTCAGAGACTAAACCCGGCGTCCAAAGGAATGACATTCCCGGTCATATACGCCCCGGCCGTACTCGCCAGGCTGATCGCCAGCGCCGCCATCTCTTCCTCATGCCCCCAACGCTTCATCGGAATCAACGCTGTGTCCTCGGCCAGTGCCTGCTCATCGTTGCCAATGTGCTGAGTCATCTTGCTCGGGAAGCGTCCCGGCGCAATCACGTTGACGTTGATGTGCTGGCTCACCAGCTCCCGCGCCAGGATCCGCGACAGCTCCTACACAGCGTTCACAGATCAGATCCGTCTCGCACGTTACTGCGGGCGCACGCGCAGGGTCAGGCCCTTGAGGAAGTTGCGCAGCAACTGGTCGCCGCACGGGCGGTAGTTGGTGTGGCCGAATTTGCGGAACAGCGCGCTCAGCTCAGGCTTGGATACCGGGAACTCGGCGGCCTTGAGGATGGCGTGCATGTCGTCTTCCTTCAACTCGAAGGCCACGCGCAATTTCTTCAGGATGATGTTGTTGGTCACCGGCACTTCGATCGGCTGCGGTGGACGGCTTTCGTCTTTGCCGCGCTTGAAGATCACCAGACCGTCGAGGAAATGCGCCATGACCTCGTCCGGGCAGCGTACGAAGCCTTCCTCGTCTTCCTCTTTCTTGTCGAGGTACGTCAGCAGGTCTTCCATGGACACGTCCATGCCGCCGAGCTTGATGATCTCGATGACTTTCTTGTCGCTGATGTCGAGCATGTAGCGCACGCTGCGCAGTACGTCGTTATGAATCATGTGTGCAGTCCTGATAGTTCGCTGTGGGCGCCGCATAAAGCTGCAGCGCCGAAATGTGTGGCGGCGGGAAAAGTCTTAGAACTTCTCTTTGCCGGACAGGTAGCGCCATTGCCCGGCGGGCACTTTGCCGATGGACACGCCGCCGATGCGGATGCGGCGGATGGCGACGACCTTGAGGCCGACGGCCTGGCAGAACAGGGCAATCACACCCGGTTGTGGGTTCTTCATGGCAAAGCGCAGACGGTTTTCGTTTTGCCAGCTGGCTTTGACCGGCGGCAGTTCCTTGCCCTTGTAGGTCAGGCCGTGGTTCAGGCGGTTGAGACCGTGAGCCACCATGTCGCCTTCAACTTCGACCACATATTCCTGCTCGATTTTGCTGGCGTCGGCGGTGAGCTTGCGCAGGATCTTCCAGTCCTGGGTGAACACCAGCAGACCGCTGGCGTTGGCCTGCAGGTCGGCGCTGGCGGTCAGGCGCAGGAAGTGGCCCTTGAGCGGACGTTTGCCATAGCGGTGTTCTTCGCTCAGGGTCGCGGCGCTGAGGGTCGCCATGGCCGTTTCCGCGTCCATGCCCACAGGGACATTCATCAGGATGGTCACCGGCTCTGGTGCGGTGGCCTTGGCTTCGGGATCAAGTTCGACTTTCTGGGTGTCGACCTTGAACTGCGGCTCGTCGATGACTTCACCGTCCACGGTGACCCAGCCGCCCTCGATGAACAGCTCAGCCTCCCGACGGGAGCAGCCGACGAGTTCGATGAGGCGTTTGGAGAGACGAATCGGGTCAGTCATGACAGGGCCGTAACAAAAAAGGGGTGGGCATTGTACCTGCCTGGCGCCGGTTAATCGCGGGTCCATTTGCCTCATGTGCTTTTAATGTGGGAGCGAGCCTGCTCGCGAAAGCGTCATGAGCTTCAACATCAATGTCGATTGATAGGCCGCTTTCGCGAGCAGGCTCGCTTCCACAAGGGTTTCATGTTGTGTCAGCCGCTGCGCGTACGTTGTTGCGCCTGACGCAAACGCATGTGCAGCAACGGATAGGGCTGACCCATGCCGTCGTGCTCGGAGCGGCCGATCACTTCGAAGCCTTGCTTGAAGTAAAAGCCCAGGGCCTGCGGGTTCTGCTCGTTGACGTCCAGCTCATCGGCGTTCAGGTGTTCCAGGGCATAGCGCAGCAATTGCTTGCCCAGGCCCTTGCCACGGTGGTCTGGATCGATGAAGAGCATTTCGATCTTGCCCGCCGCGATGCCGGCGAACCCGGTAATGCGCTGGCGCGAGTCTTTGGTGCAGATCAGCATGACGGCGTCGAGGTAGCGGGTCAGCACCAGGTTCTTCAGCAGTTCGATATAGGTGTCGGGCAGAAAGTCATGGGTAGCGCGCACCGAGGCTTCCCACACTTGGGTGAGTTCTTCGTAGTCGCTCTGTTTCGGTGTGTGAATGACCGAATGTTGGCGCATGGCCGCTTGCTCCTTCTGTTAAGAGCCGTTTCCGTAATGCTGCGAGCTTTTTCTCCCACAAAACGATAGACGTAAAAAAGCCCCGCATCTCTTCAAGAGGGCGGGGCTTTTTGTATTTTTGCGTTTAGATCTGTTCAGCCCACAGGTCGTATTCGTCGGCGTCAGTCACTTTGCACCAGACTTTGTCGCCTGGCTTCAGGTTGCTGCCGTTGTCGATGAACACGTTGCCGTCGATTTCCGGGGCATCGAAGAAGCAACGGCCGACTGCGCCTTGCTCGTCGACTTCATCGACCAGCACTTCGATCTCACGGCCGATGCGCATTTGCAGGCGCGCCGAGCTGATGGCCTGCTGGTGCGCCATGAAGCGCTCCCAGCGGTCTTGCTTGACGTCGTCCGGAACGATTTCCAGGTCCAGATCGTTGGCCGGTGCACCTTCAACCGGCGAGTACTGGAAGCAGCCGACGCGGTCGAGCTGGGCTTCGGTCAGCCAGTTCAGCAGGTACTGGAAGTCTTCTTCGGTTTCGCCAGGGAAGCCGACGATGAAGGTCGAACGGATGATCAGGTCCGGGCAGATCTCGCGCCAGTTCTTGATCCGCGCCAGGGTCTTGTCTTCGAAGGCCGGGCGTTTCATGGCTTTGAGGACTTTCGGGCTGGCGTGCTGGAACGGGATGTCCAGGTACGGCAGGATTTTCCCGGCGGCCATCAGCGGGATCAGCTCGTCGACGTGCGGGTACGGGTAAACGTAGTGCAGGCGCACCCAGACGCCGAGGGTGCTCAGGGCTTCGCAGAGTTCGGTCATGCGGGTTTTCACCGGCGCGCCGTTCCAGAAACCAGTGCGGTATTTCACGTCGACGCCGTAGGCGCTGGTGTCCTGGGAAATCACCAACAGCTCTTTGACGCCGGACTTGACCAGGCGCTGGGCCTCGTCGAGCACGTCACCGACCGGGCGGCTGACCAGTTTGCCGCGCATCGACGGGATGATGCAGAAGCTGCAGCTATGGTTGCAGCCTTCGGAAATCTTCAGGTAGGCATAGTGGCGCGGGGTCAGTTTGATCCCTTGGGGCGGCACCAGGTCGATCAGCGGGTTGTGATCCTGACGCGGCGGCACGACGTCGTGCACGGCGTTGACCACTTGCTCGTACTGCTGCGGACCGGTCACCGCCAGCACACTTGGGTGCACGTTGCGGATATTGCCTTCTTCGACACCCATGCAGCCGGTCACGATGACCTTGCCGTTTTCCTTGATGGCTTCGCCGATCACTTCCAGGGACTCGGCCTTGGCCGAGTCGATGAAGCCGCAGGTGTTGACTACCACGACGTCGGCGTCCTGATAAGTGGACACAACGTCATAGCCTTCCATGCGCAGTTGGGTAAGGATGCGCTCGGAGTCGACCAGTGCTTTCGGGCAACCCAGGGATACGAAGCCAACCTTTGGATTGGCCGGCGCAGGAGTGGTGGACATGTCTAACCTCGGTATTTGTGACGCCTCCAGCCGAAGACGGCAAGGCGACAAACGGGCGCTAAGCTGCGCCTCTGATCAAAAAGTGCGCAATTCTAGCGATGGGCGGCGCACTTGACCAGCTTTATGCAGGGAAATACGACGAGTGCTGCGCTATGCTTCGCGCCGTTACGCTTTACCGATTTTTGCAGTCAATAAAAGGTCTGTAACGACAAGTAAAAAAGTGCATGCTGCACGACAAAGCATAGTGCTTCTTCGATGAAGTCCGGGTCTGAGTAGTAGGAGTTTTGGATGGGGCAGGCAAGTAGTCAGGCGATAGCCGGCGGGCATTCGGCGGCGAAGCCGATCAGCATGCTGGTCGCGGCGGTCGGGGTGGTTTACGGCGATATCGGCACGAGCCCGTTGTACACCCTCAAAGAGGTTTTTGCCGGGCATTATGGGGTTCCGGTCAACCATGACGGAGTATTCGGGATTCTGGCACTGATTTTCTGGTCGCTGATCTGGGTCGTTTCGATTAAATATGTGCTGTTCATTCTTCGCGCCGACAATCAGGGTGAAGGCGGGATCATGGCGCTGACGGCACTGGCTCGTCGTGCTTCGACGCCTTATCCGAAGTTGCGCGCGCTATTGGTGATTCTGGGATTGATCGGTGCTGCGCTGTTTTATGGCGATAGCATGATCACCCCAGCCATTTCCGTTCTATCGGCGGTGGAAGGGCTGGAACTGGCGTTCGAGGGGCTGGATCGTTGGGTCGTACCATTGTCGCTGATCGTGTTGGTGGGGTTGTTCCTGATCCAGAAACACGGCACGGACCGCATCGGCAAGCTGTTTGGCCCGGTGATGGTGTCGTGGTTTGTGGTGCTGGGTGTACTCGGCATCAGCGGGATCATCAAACATCCTGAAGTACTCAATGCACTCAATCCGGTGTGGGGTGTGCGTTTCTTCATTGTGCATCCGGGCATGGGGGTGGCGATTCTCGGCGCGGTCGTGCTGGCCTTGACCGGTGCCGAAGCGCTTTATGCAGACATGGGCCACTTCGGCCGTAAGCCGATCGCTCGTGCCTGGTTCGCGCTGGTGCTGCCGGCGTTGGTGCTGAACTACTTCGGTCAGGGCGCCTTGTTGCTGGAAGACCCGGAAGCTGCACGTAACCCGTTTTACCTGTTGGCGCCAGGCTGGGCGTTGATTCCTCTGGTGATCCTGTCGACGCTGGCCACCGTCATCGCCTCGCAAGCGGTGATCTCCGGTGCGTTCTCGTTGACCCGTCAGGCGATTCAGTTGGGCTACATCCCGCGCATGCGCATTCAGCACACCTCCAGTGCCGAACAGGGGCAGATTTACATTGGTGCAGTGAATTGGGCGCTGATGGTCGGGGTGATTCTGCTGGTGCTGGGGTTTGAGTCTTCCGGTGCGCTGGCCTCGGCCTACGGTGTCGCCGTGACCGGGACCATGCTGATCACCAGCATTCTGGTGTCGGCGGTGATGCTGCTGCTTTGGAAATGGCCGCCGGTGCTGACGGTGCCGATATTGATCGGCTTCTTGTTGGTGGACGGGCTGTTCTTCGCCGCCAACGTGCCGAAGATCATTCAGGGTGGTGCCTTTCCGGTTCTGGCGGGGATCGTGCTGTTTATCCTGATGACCACCTGGAAGCGCGGTAAAGAGCTGCTGGTGGATCGGCTGGACGAGGGCGGGCTACCGCTGCCGATCTTCATCAGCAGCATCCGCGTGCAACCGCCGCATCGGGTCCAGGGCACCGCTGTGTTCCTTACCGCTCGCCCGGACGCCGTGCCTCACGCGCTGCTGCACAACTTGCTGCATAACCAGGTGCTGCATGAGCAAGTGGTGTTGCTGACGGTGGTGTACGAAGACATCCCGCGCGTCCCGCCGCAACGGCGTTTCGCGGTCGATTCCTACGGCGAAGGGTTCTTCCGGGTGATCCTGCATTTCGGCTTCATCGACGAGCCGGATGTGCCTGAGGCCTTGAAACTGTGCCATCTGGATGACCTGAATTTCAGCCCGATGCGCACGACCTACTTCCTCAGCCGCGAGACGGTCATCGCCTCCAAGCTCGAAGGCATGGCCCGCTGGCGAGAGGCGTTGTTCGCCTTTATGTTGAAGAATGCCAACGGTAATCTGCGGTTCTTCAATTTACCGCTGAACCGGGTGATTGAGTTGGGTACGCAAGTCGAGATGTAAGCCGCATGAAAAAGCCCCCGTTGCCATGAAGGTAGCGGGGGCTTTTTATTGACCGGCATTTGATCCCAATCCAACGAAGAACCCTGTGGGAGCGGGCTTGCCCGCGATAGCGGTATGTCTGGCACATCAATGTTGGATCTGCTGCCGCCATCGCGGGCAAGCCCAAGCGAGGTGACCCGGAAGCCCGCCGGCTTTTGCACAATGCAGCCATGTCGGCCAGCCGTACGCCTGCCTGGAAAGGCTTTTACGAAGAGCAAAGAGCTCGAGGCTTCAGCACCACTCAGGCGCTGGTGATACTGGCTCGC
Organism: Pseudomonas sp. B21-015; assembly: GCF_024749285.1. Classification (NCBI taxonomy): domain Bacteria; kingdom Pseudomonadati; phylum Pseudomonadota; class Gammaproteobacteria; order Pseudomonadales; family Pseudomonadaceae; genus Pseudomonas; species Pseudomonas sp. B21-015. The sequence goes on along the minus strand of NZ_CP087196.1, from coordinate 5,192,047 downwards.
AAGCTTGCTCGGATCGTATTCGCTCTGCTGAAAGGGCAGAGCGAATACCAACCAAAAGCCGGTTGAGGGCTTCCCCTCAACCATAGAATCTCCCACAGGTGATTTGAGTGCCTTTACTTGCTTTCAGGTATCTCTTCTTCAGATTCAGTCTTTGTCCGAGCAGGTCGAGGTGTAAGCACCTTCACCACATCATCAATCACTGCCTTGGACATAGCCGTCAAATAATGCGCGGCCCAGGCGTGGCGGTCGGTGTCTTTTATGTAGGCTGCATCCTCGGTAAATGATTTGGCGAGGAATAGCAGATCGGAGGCTTGTGACAATGCATCAACAATGGGGACGCCGGCGCGGACGTTGAACAACGCCTGATCCGAGCAGTAGATGAGCGGGGTGAGGCCGATGGTTTTTAGTTCTGAAATCGCGGTTGAATCTATTTTGGTCATGTCTATTCCCTAAGCTTGAAGAACTGCCACGTTCGTTTCCAAGCGAATGGGTGGCAGCTGTGCGCAGGTTGGAAAACCGGGAGCCTAGGAAACCGGCACGTCCGAAGACGTCCCGCGCACAACCGCCATGACACAAGATTGCAGCCGTAAAGGTCTGCGGTCATGTTGGGTACGTTGTTACTATTCGCTCGACGGGTTTCCAAGCCCGATCGCTGAATGGTCAGCGACGTCCGGAGAGTATCCCGTCGAAGAAAAGCCCAACAAGGCATCAAAGTGCCCAAAAAGGACGATTCGGAGTTTGCCTACAAGGTCTGCGGGCGTCATCTGATATTGCGATACCTTGAGTAAACAAAACTAAACGCGCACACCTTTCTGCGCACGCTTGGCTTTGGGTGCGGCGGCACGCTGGGCCTTGATACGCTCCAGCAGCACGCTGGCGGGTTCATCGTTTGGATCTTGGGGGACGAGTTCACCACGGAAAGCTTTGGCCAGGATGCTTTGGGTCAGGTGGTCGATACGACTTTTGGCCGAGGCGACTTTGGCTTCGAGTTGCTCGGCGAAGGCTAGGAGTTGTTCGACTCGGCGGACGATTTCGGTTTGTTCTGCTTGAGGGGGGAGCGGGATTTCAAGCGGAGCTATATCGGTATTGTTGATTTGAGGGATTGTAGAGCCAGTGTTCAGCTTGGCTAAGTCAATCGTTTCGAACCAATGATAGATATACATGGTCTCGACATCTGCTGGAACAATAATTCCCATGATGTTCAGGTCAACAAATGATGGGTCTTTCAGAACTCTCTTTTTGTTTGTCGCGATTGCCCCGCCTCGCTTTGGGAACAAAATGCTCCCGCTTGGCATCATGGACTTTTCCGGCGCATCGCCTTTTGATAAGTATCGATCCGTGTGCTGGAGAAAAAACTCATTCCCTTCAATATTCATCTCTCCAACTTTGAAGTATTTAAAGTCGCCAAAGTCCTTTTCATAGTCAGCGGAAATCGCTATCCCACTTTTTAGCTTGCAAAGATCGCCTACTGTTACTTGACGCCAGTCATGGGGGGGGGCACTTTGGCCGCATTCCCGCCACTCCTCCGTCAAACGTCCAGAAATCGCAGCTACTAATACAGATTGGCGGAAGCGTTTGAGCAGGGTGGGGATGGCGTCGATGCGGGCTTTGAGGGTGTTGACCTGGGCCAGCAGTTCATCGAGTTTTTGGGCGATATGAATTTGTTCTGCGTACGGCGGCAGGGGTACTGGCGCTGTAGAAAATATGCCCTTATTTACGATAGAGATTGTTGTCGCAGAGGACTCGCTTTCAAGCCACTGCTTCAGTGTCTTGCAGTAGTGGAATAAAAAAATCGGATTGACTCCATTCTCTGGAATCACTGCATTTATTTGCTGATTGGTCGCGGAAGTTGTTGTTGTAATGCCAACCTTTCCAAGGTTTCCAATGCAGGTCACAACAATACTTTTCGGTGGGAGGCTAGCGACTTCAGCTGCACCGGTTTCTGTCAAATAGTTTTCTGTATGAAAGATGGGGCCTGAGTGATTAAGGTCGCTGGGTTTAATGAAGGGGATTTTTCCGCCATAGAACTGTGGCTCCTTTGTACTGGGGGTTTTACCTGTGACGATTTGGCCAATGCTAGCGAGACTGCAAGTAACCCAACCTTGAGGTAGCTTATTCATCCTTATTCTCCTTATTCTCCTGAGTCACCGCCAATCCCATCACCTCCGCCATCAACTGCTTTTGTGCCGCCACTTCATCGTTAGCCCCTAGCGCCTTCATCAGCTCCTCCAGCTCATGCAGGGCTTCGGTCAGCTCAGCCATAGCCTCGCCTGCCAATACTTCTGGCGCCGGCAAGTCGTTCGCATCCAGACTGTCCGCATCCTTCAGCCAACTGATGTCCAGCGAATCACCACGCTCCTTGATCTGTTCGCGGGTAAACACGCGGAAGCGGCTGAGCTCGCCGATGCCCTCAATATTCTCCGCGCGCGGGCTGATGCCATTGGCGTCCTCCCCATAGGCATCTTCGAAAGGCTTGAGGTGGGCTGCGCCAAACGGCGTGCGCTTGCCAAAACTGGGCATGTTGCTGCGCAAGTCATAGATCCACACGCGCTGTGTGCAGTCTTGATCCTGACGGGGGTTATCGATGGCGCCCTTTTGGAAGAACAGCACATTAGTCTTCACGCCTTGGGCATAGAAGATACCGGTCGGGAGACGCAGGATGGTGTGCAGATTGCATTTGTCCATCAGGTCGCGGCGTACTTCAATGCCGGCGTTTGCAGTTTCAAACAGCACGTTATCCGGCAGCACCACGGCGGCGCGGCCACCGGGTTTGAGGCCGCGGTAGATGTGCTGCAAGAAGGCCAACTGCTTGTTGCTGGTCTTGTAAGTGAGATCGTCGCGGGTAGGACCGCCGCCGCCCTTTGCTGTGCCGAACGGTGGGTTGGAAAGGATTACATCCACTTTCGGCAGGTTGGCCCCGGTTTGGCCGAGTGCGTTGCCCAAATGGACCACGCCTTCCTCATCACCTTCCATACCATGTAGCAGGGTGTTCATCAGCGCCAGGCGACGGGTGCCAGGCACCAGCTCTACACCGACAAAGGCACGGTTTCGCTGGAAGCTTCGAGCTTTTTCGTCTAGGTCGTAGTGATCGTCGGTGTGGCCTTTGATATAGGCATCTGCGGCAATCAAGAAGCCTGCGGTGCCCGCCGCCGGGTCTTGGATAGTTTCACCGGCCTGAGGCTTGATGCAGTTGATGATGCTGTCAATCAGCGGACGCGGGGTGAAGTACTGGCCGGCACCGGATTTGGTTTCGCTGGCGTTCTTTTCCAGCAGGCCTTCATAAAGATCGCCGAGGCCATCACGACGGGCGCTGAACCAATCAATGCCGTCGAGGCTTTTGATCAATTGCTCCAAGTGGCGCGGCTCTTTCAGGCGTGTCTGGGCATCGGCGTAAATGGCGGCGATTAACGGGTCAGTATTTTTGCCCAGATCGAGCAGCATCTGCCGGTAGTGGTTGAGCAGATTCAGACCGGACTTTCCATTCAGGTCCGGCCAGCGTGCCCCTTCGGGCAGCTTGTGACTGAAGCTGTCGTTGTTCTGAACCTGTTCAAATTCCATTTTGATAAACAGCAGCAACACCAGTTCGGTGACGTAGTCGCTGTAGTTGATGCCGTCGTCGCGGAGGACGTCGCAAAGGTTCCAGAGCTTCTGGACGATGTCGCTGTTGTTCATGGGAAGTACTCTAAAAAATGGCTCTGAATATGAGTCGAAAAGGGTGAGCGGTTCGGCTCATCAAGTCGTTCGCGTGATAACGCTCAGGCAACTGATGTCGTCATCGGTGGGCGGGGCGGGCAGGTGGCCGTCGCGCAAAAATGTCTGTTGTCGCTGGGCACTCAAGCCGGCCCAGAAGCCATCGCTCGCCAGCAACCAGTGTTGGTTGGGACGGGCAGGCCAGTAATTGATTTCAGGGCTGCTCGTTCGCCTGGCGCTGAAGCAGCGGGTCAACGTATGACGCGATGACGCCCGCGCAATCTGCGCATGGGTAAGGTCGCCCAGCCAGTTAGGGGCGCAATGTACAGCACTCAGCCATCTGATTTCACCGTCATGTTCAATGGCGCCAAGGCAGCAGTCACCTTCATGGATAGTGAATGCAGTATCGGGAAGCAGGCATAGCACCAGATAGCTGCAGGCCGCGAGGGGGAAATCATCACGTAGCATTTGATGGCTGCGGGCGATTATCTGCAGCAGCGCTTCGGCCAGTTGCTCGGCGTTCAGTTCAGCCATTTGTAGCTGGCTAAAACTTATGGTTAGCTCATTGAGCAGAGCTTGGGCCTGCTCCCCGCTGCGAGGATGACTGCTGCTGCCATCAGCAATCAGGTAGACACCAGCAAGTGCCTGCGCGGCATGGGCGAAGGCATCACGGTTATCCTCCGTGTGGGTGCCTGCCTGGGTGAGCCATCTAATCGTTGCGACCATTCAGGCGGAGACCTGGACGATTTGGTGCAAACGCTGCCAGATGATCTGTTCACGTTCGCTATCGCCGTGAGCGGCATCCTGTACCAGGTAGCCAAAATCGTTATTCCCCAGCAGTTCTGCCAGTGTTTGAGACAGATAGGAACGCAGCTCAGGGGCGGTAGACGCGACTTCATTCGGTAGTTCTTCGCGACCGTTAACCAGATTGAGTATGTCCTCTAGGTCTTGGCTGCCAAGTGGGTTCTGGGCTCCACGGCCAGCGTAGGCTTCAAGTTTGCTGCCCAGGAAGTAGGGCGGGCTGAACAGGCGAATGCGACGACCGCTGGGTAGTTCGTGCCATTGCGCGCTGGCCAAGCCATCTTTAAACCAACGGTTGTTGCAGCCCAGCAGGTTTGCGGTTTCGGCGTCTGCGGGCATGAAGTCGACTTTCAGCTCGCCGAGGCGCATGCGGCAGATGACTTCATCCTGCTGCGATTGCTTGAAACCTTTTTGCTTGAGCTGTTCCACCAACTGTTGCCACTGGGCATAGCCGGTCAGGTGCACGACCAGGTCGACATCGTCGGTGTAGCGCACCTCTTCCAGGCTGAATTCATCGGTCAGCATCAAGGCTGTTGTGCAACCGCCGACGAAGGCGACCTCTTGGCAGAGGTCTTCGCCGAGCGCCTTGGCGACGACTTCGAGCATCTCAATGTTTTGTGTTCGGCTCATGTCTAGAGAATCCTTTCGCGCAGAATTTGATTAGCAAGATTGGCTTCCCGGGCATTACCCAGGCGAACGGCATCGATCAGCGCCAGGTATTCATACAGCCGAGGGTCTTTTTTGACGGCGCCCGGTACTGTCTTGAACAGGGGGTGATGGACTGTCCTTTACGAGAGCCATAGGCGTCTGGCCAAACATAGATCAGGTCGCCACCGCTCATCAGTTTGTCCTGTAAAACGGGGGCGGAAAAGCTGGTTGGGATGCCGCGAACAATTTCTGCGGGTTTTACCGGAAAGACATAACGCAAGCCGTGTTCGATAAAACCTAACAGTGCTTTGCTGTTGACTCGAATGAAATGGGAGCTTGGGTCGACGCGTAATAATCCGATCTCCAGACAGCGTTTCAATGCCGCGCCGACCTCGGTTTTGCTGATGCCAAGTGAGGCTTCCAGGGCGCGAACAGAGTAGCTCTCGTGATGGACTGGCGGATCTTGTTCCGAGTCGTCTTCCCAGCCTTGCCATTGTTTTACTGCGTCGGTATCGCTGAGCTTGATCAGTTCTGCTGTTTCGCTGTCAAGCTTGCGCTGCGAACTCTCACGCTGTTCCAGGCAAATCAGTTTGATCAGTAAAACTACGTCTTGACTCTTCATATGGCCTCGGATAGCTACTGTCCTCTGTCCTAGGACTGAGGACAGTGTAGCCGTTTTTGTTTAGCGCCTGTCAACAGGCTCAGCCGACTTCTGGCCAAAGATTGTCATTCAAGGCTTCCAGTACTTTATCCAGTTTGCCGCCGAGGTGGCGATTCAGGCTTTTGATGCCGCCATCGTTCTGGAAGGCTTCGTTGACCTGTTGTGGGTCGATGATCACCTCGTGCACCAATTGTTTTGCCAAGCGATCAAGCCATTTGCGTTGTACCGGCGTCCACTGCTCAAGTGCATAGATTTTTTGCATAGCGTTGGCTACGCGTTGCTCGAAGGGCAGCAGAGCTTCTCCGATAGCGGCTTGGCGGATGTAACCAATGATGCTGGCAGCGATTTCCTGGTTGGTCTGGTTGCGCCAGGCGCTTTTCAGGCTGACTTCGCTGAACCCATGCTGATCCAGTAGCAAGCGAACATTGCGCAGTTGTTCGCGAGTCAGGTCTCTCGGCCGATTGACTACTACGCCTAGAGCGGCGGATTGGTTGAGCTGGCTGTGGACGAAGTCGTGAAAGCTTTCGAGGTAGTCTTGGGGTTTGTGATAAACACCGTAGCTTTGCTCTCGCACCATCAGTTCGTCGCGGTGGGTGGAGATAATCGGATAGTTGTCCGAGCCCATTAGGTTGCTGACGGCATCCAGTTGGGTCAGCAGCTGGCTATGCTGGCGAATAAACTGGGCCGCCTGCTGTGGCCCCAGTTCGTGCAGGTGTTTGTGTAGTTTGGCGGGTTCTACGCCCCAAATGTCTTCAAGCTCCTCGAGCTTTTTCTTCAGAGAGGGCTTGGTCTCCGCTTTGTGGTCAGCTTTGCGCAGAATCCGCATGATGCGCTGGCTGAGTACGTCGAGTACATCATGGGCGTGGCTACTGTCGTCCTGATTGCCGGGAGCGTCGTGACTGGCATCACTGGTGAGTTCGCTGACCAATTGCTCTAGCGAAACATTCGGGTTCTTCACCAGAGGCTTCATGGTGTCGACAGCTTCCAGGCTGGCGTAGAGGTCGACGGGGTCGTAGATGCGGAAAACCGTTTTGCCAATTTCATCGCAACGGCGGGTAGCGCGCCCTTTCATCTGTTCATAGAGAATGCGTGAGCGCACCCGGCGCATAAACACCAGGTTGCAGATTTTCGGCACGTCGATGCCGGTGGTGAGCAGGTCTACTGTGATCGCGATACTGGGGTGTGGTTCGTTCTTGTACTTACGAATCAGTTGTTCAACTTTGTCGCTCTGGCCGGTGATGATTTGAACTGTCGCTTGGTTGTATTGCTCACCGTAGGCGTCTTTGAAGGCAGCGTTCAGAAGGTTTTTCACCCGTTCGGCATGGGCCTGGTTGACGCAGAAGATCATGGTTTTTTCTTCGCCGAAGGGGTCCAGCTCATTGGCAAGGGCATCGCAGATCACTTTGTCAAAAGCAGGCGTGATCACCCGGCGGTTGAACGATTCGATATTGAAGTTGAGTTCGTCTTCCAGTTCGGCGACATCAATTTCACCGGTCTGGGTATCGATGATGCTGACCTTCTCTCCCTTTTCAAATCGGATGCCGTTTTTGCTGAGTTGGGTTTCGTAGCGGATCGGTGGTTCATGGTCGATCAACCAGTCATCCGCTACGGCTTCGCGGTAGCTGTAGGTGAACACTGGTTTACCGAAAATCTCGCTGGTGTGTTTTGCTGGGGTAGCGGTCAGGCCGATTTTGCATGCGTCAAAATAATCCAGTACGCGGCGGTACTGTGATAGGTACTGATTGTGATCACGGACAGCCAGCTCACCCTCGCTCATCTCTTGGTCGAGGGTGTAACCACGGTGGGCTTCGTCAACGATGATGCAGTCGAATGCGCCTACCGACGGTGGTCTGTCAGAGCGGAAAATGCGGCTGACCATAGCCTGCACGGTGGCCACCTGGATACGGGTTTCCGCCTCGGCTGCCATATCGCCCAGCTCTTTGATGTCGTAGATCTGAGCGAGTGTGTGGTTTTGCTCAAGGGCGGTGTCATTAAACGAATCGATAGCCTGTTGGCCGAGAGCGCTACGGTCGACCAGAAACAGAATGCGCTTGAAGCGCTCAGTTTTCAGGAAACGATACATCAAGCCGATGATGGTGCGGGTTTTACCTGTGCCGGTGGCCATGGCAAGCAAGCAATCGCGTTGATTGTTGGCTAACGCTTGTTCTACTGCATGGATCGCCTTTTCCTGATAATCACGCAACTTCAGATAGGCGAAGCCTTCTGCCTTAAGCTTGGCTTCGGCCTCTGCCTGGCTGCGTTTTAGCAGGTCCAGCAGATCATTGGGTTTATGGAAATCTTGCAGTGGCCGGGATGTGTTGGCCGAGCTACGCAGATCTCGGAACCAGGTCCCGGAATGTTCGGCGAGCTGCTTGATGTACGGGCGACCATTGCAGGCAAAAGCAAAGGGCACTTGGAAACTTGACCCTTCACCATCATTCCAGGGGGCGGAGTGCCCAGCGAGTAGCCATGGCTGTACATGCTCTGGGGCGAACTTGAATTCGCGAGAATAACGCTCGGCCTGGGGAATGCGGTCTGCAACATTGATGCGTTTGCGCTTGGCCTCAACGATGGCTACCGGCGTCAAACCTGCAAATAAGACATAGTCAGCACAGGCTTTTGGACTGCTGGTAGGCCATTCAGCGATGGCTTTGTTTTTGCCTTTCTCTGGTCGGGCCCCTTTGCTGTACCTCAGATCGAGGGAGTCAGCTTCCCATCCCGCGTCAACGAGTTGCTGGTCGATGAGGATACGGGTGAGGTCCTCACTCAGGTCGAACTTATGGGTGGCCTGCATAGTGAGATGCATGACCTGTGATGAGGCTTGAGGCTGAGTCATTAGCTGAATTTGCAAGGCGCTAATGCGTTGCTCGTGCTCTACGCGCAACTTTACTAGCTCGGCTTCATGCTGTTTGGCTTGCTGCTGATAAAGGCGCGATTCAGCATCCATTTGCTCTGCTAGAACGGAATACTCTTCGGCCTCGCGCTTCTTCAACTCAGTCAACTGCTGGTTGCTTTCAAGCTTCTGGCTAGACTCACTCAATTGTGCTTTCAGCTGCTCAATCTGGCTTTGTAGATCGCGCAGCGGGGCGCTGGGGTCGTCCGGTTTTACAAAGGGGCCAGGTTGGAACTGGTCGCCATTTTTACCGAACGATTGGTGGTACCAAATGGCTAAAGCACGGGCGACCTTGAGCCCATCCATCGCCTCACGGTGTTGAGTTCGAAATTGGTGGGTGGCTTTATTGCCTTCGACTCGAAGTGTTCGAAACAGGTCGCGGATTTTTTGATCCAGCTGGATGTCCCGACCTAGTTTGTAAAGTAGGTCCGACTGCGTGGTAGTTGCATCGAAATCAATACCGGCCCGGCTGGCCAAGTCTTGAGCCAAGGCTTCGCCCAGCTGCCGCAGCTTCATCAGGGTGGTGTTGGGATCGCTGGCAAAGATCTGTTCGGCCGTGCTCGCAAGCTGAAGGAAAACGGGGTCGTGTTCCTGGAGGAAGGAGAAGTTACTGTTCGCGGCCATGGTCAATCCTATGCATGCTCGTCCCTTGATTGCGCTTAGTTGAACTTGGTTGCGCAAATGTTGCGTTGAGCTTACTCAAGATTGACCAGGTTTGCCTATGGCTTGGCAGGGCTTAGTCCCAGCGCCCACTGCATTGAGCTTTTTTGTGTCTGGGGGTTTCTCCTGTTGGTCGCTAGCTTGATCTATGTTCAATTCGACGCGATGTTCTGCGCACAAAAATACGTGTATGCGCAGGATAACGGGTGAGAGGTGAATAGAGTGACAGTGGTCATTAGTAACGTTGATGTGTCCCAGGAAATGATCGATGAGCTTGAGGATCCGATAATTGAAGCCTTGGTCCGGGGGCGATTGCTCGATTTTGAACAAGCAGATGCAGTCAGCCACGACGATATGCGGGCGCGGTACGCCAGGAAAGACTAAAGGAGCTGTGGATGGTTTGGGGCGTTATCTATCATCCGGAGGTCCAGATGGATCTGGACCTGCTGGGCGATGACATTCTCTGTGGGAGCGGGCTTGCTCGCGAAAGCGGCGGGTCAGTCGACATCAATGGTGGATGTCAGTCCGTCTTCGCGAGCAAGCCCGCTCCCACAGGGATTTGTGGTGTCTGCTGGAATGAAAAAGCCCCCGCAACCATAAGGCTGCGGGGGCTTTTTTGTGAGCGCGGCTCAGATCACTCCTGCGCCGCCGCCTCCTTCGCTTGACGCTTCTCGATGGCATCCACCAACCGCTTGGCCAGTTTCGGGTAGTTCTCGTCGAAGTGATGGCCGCCAGGCAGTTTCATCGCCTCGCCCACAGCAGTCTTGTCGGTGCAGCCGCTTTCGTCGACTTCTTCCTCGCCGTAGATGCACACCACTTTTGCAGGCGGCAGCTTGGCCATTTCCGGGCCGGTGGCGGCTTCTTTGCCGGCGTTGCCGAGCCAGCCTTCGACTTCGATTTCGAAGCTGCCGGTGCGGGCGAAGGCCAGCAGGATGATTGCATCGACTCGCTGCTGCTCCGCTTCCGGCAGGCGGTTGTAGATGGCCGGCAATACGTCCGCACCGAACGAGTAACCGGTCAGGATGAAGCGCTTGGTGCCCCATTTTTGCCGGTAGTGCTGCATCAGTTCAGTCAGGTCTAGCGCGCTTTGTTCCGGGCTCTTGTGCTGCCAGTAGTAGCGCAGGGTGTCGATGCCGACCACCGGGTAGCCGATCTTGGCCATCTCGCCGGCCACGTCACGGTCCAGGTCGCGCCAACCGCCGTCACCGGAAAGGAACAGGGTGACGGTGTCCTTGGCTTGACCGGCCGGGACTTCGACCACCGGGATCTGCAGGCCGCCAGCGGCTTTATCGCCGCCGACGAGGATTTTGCGCAGTTCGTTGTTCAGCACTTGCGGCAGGTTGATGTCGTAGTCGCTGATGCTGGTTTCGGCATTAGGCTGGTCGCGCACGAAGCCGGCGCTGGTGTCGTCCGGGTTGTCGTTCCAGGCCACCAGCCAGTGGCCGTGAGCGGCGCTTTTCGGCAACAGGTGAGTGCAGCCGGGTTTTTCCAGGGCCAGGTCAACCGAAATGGCCTGAGTCTTGTCGTCCTTTTGTTCGGACAACCAGCGCCAGGCCAGTACAGCGCCAGGGCCGATACCGCTGACCAGGGTTGCCGGGCCTTTGAGTTCTCTTAAACCCGATTGCAATGCGCGGCTTTGCAGCAGGCAGTCTTTGGGCAAAATCACCTGAACAATCTGCGCCGAGCCGCTGCGGCTCAGGGTCATCAATTGTTTGTCGCTGAGCTTCTGCTCTTCATTGACCGCCACCAGCACCTGGGCGCGCGGCGTGGTGCCGGGGATGACGCGGGTCATCGCGGCGCCATCGGCCGGCGTCAGCAGTTCGAGGGTCGGTTCTGGCGCCGGGCGTTTGAGGTACCAGTAACCGCCACCGACAATCAGGGCCAGCACTACCAGTGTGGCCAGTACGTACCGCAGGGAGCGTTGAATCATCAGCGTTTCACCAATCCAGTCAAGCCGCCCGCAATCAGGGCAGCAGTGTCGGCCAGGGCCACCAGCGGATCGAGTCCGGCGGGCACAGCCATATAACGGGGTTCCCAGTCGGGCTGGAACTTGTCTTTGAAGCGGCGCAAACCTTGGAAGTTGTACAACTGCTCACCACGGCGGAATACCATCGAGCCCAGGCGCTGGGTCAGTGGCGCGCCTCGGCGGGGTTGCAACCCCGACAACGGCACCATGCCCAGGCTGAAGCGCGCGTATCCATGATTTTTATAATGTTGAATCAGGCCGACCATCATGAACTCCATGGTCAGCTTGGGGGCGTCGGGGTGCGCGCGCATCAGGTCGAGGCTGGCCAGTTCATGGCCGTAGGTCTCGAGCAGGTTGGCGAACGCCACCGGGCGCCCTTCGAAACGAATCACCGCGACACGGAAGTGCTTGAGGTAGTCATCACTGAAACGCCCGAGCGAGAAGCCTTTCTCGCGCACATTCTTACCGGTCAGCCAGGCATCGGAAATCACCTTGAGCTCGTCCATCGGCGCTTGCCCTGGCTCATGGATTTCCAGCGACAGGCCGTCACGGGTGCCGCGGTTCCAGGTGTAGCGCAGGTCCTTCATCTCTTTGCCTTTGGCCTCGAGATCGAAACGCTTGAGGTCGACCCGGGCTTCTTCGCCGAGCTTGATCGCGCTCAGGCCGATGTCCATGTAGTACGGCAGGTTCTCGGCGCGCACTTGATAAAACACAGGGCGGGCGTGGTGGATATCGCACAGGTCGCGGAACTGCCAGATCATTTCCGCCCGTTGCTGGGTCGGGCCGATCGGGTCATACAGCGCCACCAGGCTGCGGCCACGGCGAGCGTACATCAGAAACGCCTCGTCGTTGGGGTGAAACAATAGCGCCTTGTCACCGGTCAGGGCCAGGCCGCCATCCGGTTGGGAGGAGGCCATGAGAACCTTTACCGCGCGGTCCAGTTCATCGGGCGTTGGCAGATGGATCACCGGGCGCGCAGTGCGCAGCAACCAGGTCAGCGACACCACCACCAGCAGGACCGCGGCGCCGAGCAGCGAGCGCAGGCCCCGCGGGGCGTCGGCGTCAAGGGTGAACTGCCACCAGAGTTGATGGCTGTAGGGAACGTCCTGATAGGCGAACAGCAGCAGCCAGATCGACGCGCCGAGTACGCAGAGGCTGGACACTAGATACAGCGGCGAAAACGGCAATTCGGTCAGGCGACTGGGGCGGTAGAACGAGCGCCGGAAAACCCCCAGCAAGCTCGCCGTCAGGGTCATCAGGCAGGCCTCTTCCCAGTCGAACCCTTTGAGCAGAGAGAGCACCGCGCCGACCAACAACAGAATGGTGGTCAGCATCCATGCGGCCGACAGGCGGCGACGCAGCCCCTGAGCCAGCAGCAGGCAGAGAACGCCCACCAGGCTGGCGCCGAAGTGCGAGGCGTCGACCAGGCGATGGGGGATCAGAAAGCCGATGTGTTCAAGGCGGGTATCGATTTCCGGCGTCACGCCGGAAAACAGCAGCACCACGCCGGACAGGAACACCAGCACCGCCAGAATCGGCGCGGCCAGGCCAGAGGCGGCACGCAGGGACTGGCGTGTCTGAAACAGGCGCTGGCCTTCGTTGACCAGCAGCAATACGCAAGCCACCAGCAGCGGCAACACCACGTAGATCAGGCGGTAGAGCAGCAGGGCGGCAGCCAGTGGCGCGGCGCCGAGCTTGTCGGCGAAGGCGGCCAGCAAAATCGCTTCGAACACCCCGACACCGCCCGGCACATGGCTGAGCACGCCAGCGGCCAGGGCCAATAGATAGACCAGCAGGAACGCACCGAAGGGTGGCGCTTCAGGCAGCAACAGATAGAGCACCGTCGCGGCGGCGGCCACGTCCAGGGCAGTGATGACCAGTTGCAGGAAGGTCAGGCGACGACCTGGCAGGCGCAAGGTGCGGCGGCCGACCTTGACCAGCAGGTTGTCCGGGTAAGGCTGTTCCGGCAGGCGACGGCGATAGATACCGATGGCCAATACCGTGGCGAGCAGTAGCACGGCCACTGCAATCGCACCCAGCAAGGTCTGGGAGAAACCCAGGGCCACGGAGGCGGCAGGCAGGTTGCTGAGCGTGGCGAGGGCGGCCAGGGGCGGCAGGGCGCAACCGAGCGAGAGGCTGGCAAACAGCGTCATATGCGCGACTTCCGAAGCGCCCACGCCATGACGTGCATATAAACGGTAGCGAACCGAGCCGCCCGATAGCAGCGAAAGACCGATGGCATTGCCGATAGCGAAGGCGGTAAAACCGCCCAGTGCCAGTATTCGCGGCGCCAGCGTCGCGCCGGCATAACGGCTGGCTGACCATTCATAGCCCAGCAGAATGATGAAACCGATGACGGTCGCACCGAACGCACCCAGCAAGGCCGGTTTCGGCACCTCCAGGATCGAGTCGTGCAGCGCGTACAAATCGAGCTCGCTGAGCAGGTGACGACAGGCAATCAGCGCGATGGCGAACAACAGCAACGTGACTGCCAGACCGATGGGTTGACGGTATTTGCTGATTCGATCCAGCAAGCGCAGACGCTCGGCTTTGATCGGTTGTGTCGCTGTGACGGTGTCTTGTGGATCAGACGAGTTGGCGCGCATCAATCACCTCTTGGATTGTGCGCGACAGGATGGGGGTATCCGGCCAAGTTACCAATCCCTGTAGAAAAAAATAATCACAAATATTAACGCCTCTCACCGGCTGTCGGCGATGGCGCGTCATCAGTCGTACAGGGTTCTGTCTGCGATTTAGTCAGGTTTGAACTCACAGTCTGGCGATCCCGAACGACTCACTGCACAGTGACAGATCATTGTTGCGAAAGGGCTTTTTCAACAGATACAAAAAAGGCCACTCTTTCGAGTAGCCTTTTTTGATGTTTGGTTGCGGGAGCCGGATTTGAACCGACGACCTTCGGGTTATGAGCCCGACGAGCTACCAGACTGCTCCATCCCGCGTCTGTGTGGCGGCATTCTACAGGCGAACGCCGGAGTGTCAACCGTTAATCCAAGGATAGATCAAATAAGCGTGAATCAGCGGCGAACGGTCGCGGGGGAGACCTAAGTTTCGGAATCAGAACGATTTCTTTTTTCTGTGCCGTGAGGTATCGACCGCTATTTTTTATAAAACGGGCGCGCACAAAAAAGGCCACTCTTTCGAGTAGCCTTTTTCGATGTTTGGTTGCGGGAGCCGGATTTGAACCGACGACCTTCGGGTTATGAGCCCGACGAGCTACCAGACTGCTCCATCCCGCGTCTGTGTGTCGGCATTCTACAGAGGATCGCCGGGCTGTCAACCTTCAATCTCGGTAAAACCTGTTCCTGTTCAATCGCTTAGGTGAAAACAGGGGCCGACGACCGGGCTGAAACGCAGGCGGGGCAAGGCTTTCGACTCTATCGAGGGAACTCTTTCGATTGAGAAAATAAATTCCTCCGGTGCTTTTCCTACGAGTTGAAAAGAACATTCAGACTACTGGTGCTATATACAGGTGTCAGTGAGATACTGCCGGCAAGACATACCAATACTTCATTTCTTCGCCATGAATACCGCTTTTATATGACGCAGCGAAAAATCATCCACGTCGATTGTGACTGCTTCTACGCCGCCATCGAGATGCGGGACGACCCGCGCCTTGCCGGTAAGCCATTGGCGGTGGGCGGCTCGGCGGATCGGCGTGGGGTGATTGCCACCTGCAACTATGAAGCGCGGGCTTATGGCGTACGCTCGGCCATGTCTTCCGGGCATGCCTTGAAGCTGTGCCCGGATCTGACCATCGTCAAGCCGCGCATGGAAGCCTATAGAGAAGCGTCGAAGGAAATTCACACGATCTTTCGCGATTACACCGACCTGATCGAACCGCTTTCCCTGGATGAGGCGTACCTCGACGTGTCGGACAGCG
This sequence comes from Pseudomonas sp. B21-015, assembly GCF_024749285.1. Taxonomy (NCBI): domain Bacteria; kingdom Pseudomonadati; phylum Pseudomonadota; class Gammaproteobacteria; order Pseudomonadales; family Pseudomonadaceae; genus Pseudomonas; species Pseudomonas sp. B21-015. The sequence continues at coordinate 5,176,827 of NZ_CP087196.1, read as the reverse complement.
CGCATTTCGGCGGCAGCGCCACGCGAATCGCCCAGGACATTCGTCGTCGGGTGTCCAACCAGTTGCACATCACCGTGTCGGCCGGTGTGGCGCCGAACAAGTTTCTCGCCAAGATCGCCAGTGACTGGAAGAAGCCCAACGGCTTGTTCGTGATCACGCCGGATCAGGTGGAAGATTTTGTCAGTGGTTTGCCGGTGAGCAAGCTGCACGGTGTTGGCAAAGTGACCGCCGATAAACTGGGCAAGCTCGGCATCGCCGATTGCTCGCAATTACGCGAATGGAGCAAATTGGCGCTGGTGCGAGAATTTGGCAGCTTCGGCGAGCGACTCTGGAGCCTGGCCCGTGGGATCGATGAGCGGCTGGTGCACAACGACAGTCGTCGGCAGTCGATCAGCGTCGAAAATACCTACGACGTGGACCTGCCGGATCTGGTGAGTTGTCTGGATAAATTGCCTGAGTTACTGGAGTCCCTGAATGGCCGCATGGCACGGATCGACAGCAGCTATCGACCGGGTAAGCCGTTCGTCAAAGTGAAATTTCATGATTTTACCCAGACCACGTTAGAGCAAGCCGGGGCAGGGCGGGATCTGGGGAGTTATCAGTTGCTGCTGACACAGGCCTTCAATCGTGGCGGGAAACCGGTGCGGTTGTTGGGGATTGGGGTAAGGCTGGAGGATTTGCGGGGCGGGTTTGAGCAGCTGGAGTTGTTTGAGCGGTAGTTTGGGGGGGAATTTAAGGGCCTCATCGCGAGCAGGCTCGCTCCCACATTAGACCGCGTTCGTCTGAACAACTCGGTCAACTGTGGGAGCGAGCCTGCTCGCGATGCTTTTAGGCTTTAATTCGGCCCCGGATCCGCCACCAGTCGCCCGGCATCCTTGGTCAGTGACTTGAGGAACTCGGCCTGCAACTCGGGATCGTTGCGGGTCAGTTCGATCAGGCTCTGTTCCAGCTCACTGGCTTCTTCTTCCAGACCCAGTTCCGACAGGCGTTTGACCCGGTGCACCCACTGGCTCACTTCGTCGTCTTCGAGGTCGTCGTAAATCAGCCCATGGGCTTCGAGCAGCTTGCCGCGCAAGGTGTTGCTGATCGCCAGGGACGAGTCGGTGTGCACATCGTCCTTGTTGTCCTCGACACTGATCTGCAGCTTGTCCAGATGGTTGAGGTCATGTTCGGCGAACGGGCTGTCCAGCAGGTTCAGGCGCAACACGCCGTTGCGGTCGGTGCTCAGCTCGAACGTGTTCTTGCCAGCCTTGACCTGCACCGGGCGCTCGCTCCACGGCAGGCTCGAGTATTCCGTGCGCTTGTCGCGCTGGACTTCGTCAATACCCGCCAGGTTCTGTTGCGCCCGGCCATGGGACTGCACGTTCATGAACGGGTTGAGCCCGGCGAAACCATAGCTGAGCCAGTCCTTCGTCACGCTGTCCGGCAGATTGCCGAGGGCGAACACGTTGACCACGTTCGCACCGATCCCGGCTACCACCGCCACCGCGCCCAGCGGAATCTCGTAGACCTCCCGCCAGGGTTGGTAAGGCGTGTAGCGATCATAGTGACGCGTAACTTCGAACTCGGTGACTTCGAAGGTTTTCTGCTCGTGGATTTTCACCCGACGTTGCGGCAGCTCAAGCACCTTGGGCTCGCCGACATCGATCTGCAGGCTGTGATCGAGCAATTTGCGCTCGACCCGTTCCTCGTGCTCGCTGCGTTGTGACATCTGATTGGCACAGCCGCTGACCAGCAGCGCGCCGCACAGGGCGGCGCCACCGAGGCCTAAGGTGTTTCGCTTGAACATGACGTCTCTATCTGGTGTCAGCGGCGGATACGGGCCTGGAGGAAAGACAGCACGTCAGCGACCGGCAGCGCTTGCGCCTCGGCCTCGGTGCGGCTCTTGTATTCCAGATTGCCGTCGGCGAGGCCGCGGTCACTGACCACGATCCGGTGTGGAATGCCGATCAGCTCCATGTCCGCGAACTTGATGCCCGGGCTGGTTTTCTTGTCGCGGTCGTCCAGCAGCACTTCGAAGCCGGCGGCAGTCAGTTCTGCGTAGAGCTTGTCGGTGGCTTCGCGAACCTGTTCGGTTTCGTAGCGCAGCGGTACCAGAGCAATCTGGAACGGGGCCAGAGCATCGCTCCAGATAATCCCGTTCTGGTCGTTGTTCTGTTCGATGGCGGCCGCCACCACGCGGGACACGCCAATGCCATAGCAGCCCATTTCCAGGGTGACTGGCTTGCCGTTCTCGCCCAGCACTTCGCACTTCATCGCTTTGCTGTACTTGTTACCCAGCTGGAAGATGTGCCCGACTTCGATACCGCGTTTGATTTCCAGGGTGCCTTTGCCGTCAGGGCTCGGATCACCGGCCACGACATTGCGCAGGTCGGCAACGGTCGGAACCGGCAGATCACGTTCCCAGTTCACGCCGAAGTAGTGCTTGTCGTCGATGTTGGCACCGATGCCGAAGTCGCTCATCAGTTCGACGGAACGGTCGATGATGATCGGCAGTGGCAGGTTCAACGGGCCAAGAGAGCCGGCGCCGGCGCCAATGGCGTCGCGCAGTTCAGCTTCGGAAGCCATGACCAGCGGGCTGGCAACGCCAGGTTGGTTGGCGGCCTTGATTTCGTTCAGCTCGTGGTCGCCACGGATGATCAGGGCAATCAGTTTGCCTTGCTCTTCAGCGTGCACCACCAGGGTCTTGATGGTCTTTTCGATCGGCAGATTGAAGCCTTCGACCAGTTGCGCAATGGTCTTGGCGTTCGGCGTGTCGACCAGGCGCAGCTCTTCGGTAGGCGCGGCACGAGAGGTTTCGCGCGGTACGGCTTCGGCCTTTTCGATGTTCGCGGCGTAGTCGGAACCGTTGCTGAAGACGATGTCGTCTTCGCCGGATTCGGCCAGCACGTGGAACTCGTGGGAGCCGGCACCGCCGATCGAGCCGTTGTCGGCTTCAACCGGGCGGAATTTCAGGCCCAGGCGGGTGAACACGTTGCAGTACGCCTGGTGCATGCGGTCGTAGGTGATCTGCAGCGATGCCTGGTCAGCGTGGAAGGAGTAGGCGTCCTTCATGATGAATTCGCGGCCGCGCATCAAACCGAAGCGTGGGCGGATTTCATCACGGAATTTGGTCTGGATCTGATACAGATTGATCGGCAGCTGTTTGTAGCTGCTCAACTCGTTACGCATCAGGTCGGTGATGACTTCTTCGTGAGTCGGGCCGGCGCAGAAGTCGCGGCCATGGCGATCCTTGAAGCGCAGCAATTCCGGGCCGTATTCTTCCCAGCGACCGGATTCCTGCCACAGCTCAGCCGGTTGAGTACTCGGCATCAACACTTCGAGAGAGCCGGCGGCGTTCATTTCTTCACGCACGATGGCTTCGACCTTGCGCATCACTCGCAAGCCCATCGGCAGCCAGGTGTACAGGCCCGAGGCGAGTTTGCGGATCATGCCGGCGCGCAGCATCAGCTGATGGCTGATGACGACCGCATCGGAAGGCGTTTCTTTCTGTGTGGCGAGCAAAAATTGACTGGTGCGCATGGTTGGCCGTTGTCGGTTGCTGATATCGAGAAGTGACGGAGCATTGTACGGGCGAGATCTGCCGGCGTACAGGAGTGCGGCCGGCTGTGTGGCTGGAGGGCGAGAATCCGCTCGCCCTCATGCTTGCTGCGTAATAGAGCCTACGATTCTTCCGTGACGGGAGTCTGAACCGGTTCCGGCGTCGGTGTCGGACCTGCGCGGCGGTTTTCCTGGAACCAGTGCAAGGCGATCAACAGCAGGGTCGGAACGCCCAGCAGGGCGGTGATCAGGAAGAACTGGTGATAACCGAATTTCTCCACCATAACCCCTGAGTAGCCGCCGATCAGGCGGGGCAGCAAGAGCATGATCGAGCTCAGCAGGGCGTACTGGGTGGCGGAGAATTTGAGGTTGGTCAGGCTCGACAGGTAAGCGACAAATGCCGAAGTCGCCAGGCCCGAGCTGAAGTTATCCAGCGAAATGGTGACGATCAGCATCTGCAGATTGGCCCCCATGTCCGTGAGCATCAGGAACAACAGGTTGGTGGCGGCCGATGCAGTGCCGCCGATGAACAGGATGGGCAGAATGCCGAAGCGCACGATCAGCAAGCCGCCCATGCCGGCACCGACCAGTGTCATGATCAGGCCGAAAACCTTGCTGACACTGGCAATCTGATCCTTGGTGAACCCCTGGTCGATGTAGAACACGTTGGCCATCACGCCCATGACCGTATCGGACATCCGATAGGTGGCGATCAGCCCGAGCAGCAGCAGCGCCTGCCAGCGGTAACGCAGAATGAAGTCGTTGACCGGGGTCAGCACCGGCGCCAGGCCACGGCGGCCCATGGCCGACAAGCACAGGGTGGTGAGCGTGGTATAGAGGATCGCTCGCAGGAACGCGCGGTCTTCGAGCAGCAGGTCGAGCAGGCTTACACCGTTGAACAGTACGCTGGCGAAGTCAGTGTTGTAGAGCTGGGTGAACATGGCCGGTACGGACACCAACAGCACGATCAGCACGAACACTGACGCCAATTGGTGCACAAAGCTGTAGCGGCCGGCCTGAAGCTGAGTGCGCAGTGGCACCGGCGGTTCGCGCATGAACAGGGAGGTCAGCAGCGCCGGGATCATCAAGATGCCGAACAGCACGTAGGTGCCGGTCCACGCCGCATGCTTGTAGTTGAAACCGGTGGAGCCGAAGCCTTCGGCGAAGAACAGTGCGCCGGCCGTCGCCAGCAGGGCCGCGACCCGATAACCGGCCATGTAGCTGGCCGCCAATGCAGCCTGGCGGGTGTCGTCGGCGATTTCCAGGCGATAGGCGTCGACGGCGATGTCTTGCGTCGCGGAGGCGAAGGCGACGATCACGGCGATGGCGATCAGCCAGGACAGGTGCTTTTGCGGGTCGCAGAAACCCATGCCGATCAGGCCGAGGATCACCAGTGCCTGGGCCAGAACCAGCCAGGAACGTCGTCGACCCAGCTTACCGAGCAGTGGCAGGCGCCATTGGTCGAGCAGCGGGGACCAGACCCATTTAAAGGCGTAGGCCAGGCCGATCAGGCTTGCGTAGCCGATGGTTTCGCGGGCAACACCGGCCTCGCGCAGCCAGACTGAAAGCGTCGAAAACACCAGCATGTAGGGCAGGCCGGCGGCGAAACCAAGCAGCAACAACACGAGCGTCGAAGGGCTGGCATAGGCGGCGAGCGCGGCGCGCCAGGTTTTACGGGGCATGGGCTGGAGTCTGCCTCAAGAGTTACGGAAACAAAGCGCGCACTCTAACCGCTGTGCTCTACCGGGCGCCAGCCATGGCGCTGAATATCAACACGATTGTTCAGGATACTGATGCCTTCCATGCGCAACCGGGCCCGTTGTTCATCCCCCGAAGGGCTGCCCACAGGCAGGCTGATCCGACCGCCGGCAGCCAGCACACGGTGCCAGGGCAATTTAGTGTCGCCGGGCAGTTGGCTCAATGTTCGCCCGACCCAGCGGGCGGCACGGCCCAGTCCCGCCAGCTCGGCAAGCTGGCCATAACTCACGACTTTGCCCTCGGGTACTTGCGCCAGGGTCAGGTAGAGCGCCGTGCGTCGGATTTGCGCCGCGCTTTCGGTTTCAGCGGTTGAGTCGGTCACGTCCCGGGCTTCCTGAAAAATGCGTATTGACCGTCTGTAGGGTAAATCCTGGATCGGCCGTTGAGAACTGAACTCAATAGAAATAGTCGGGTCAGTGCTTGCTAGGGCCCTATTCGTAAGAATAATGCCGACTTTTTTTCGCAAAGTTGAGCCTTCCATTCGCTTATGTTGTCCAGAACCTTGCTGTGCCTCGCTGTCGTCAGTGCTTCCACTCCCTTGCTCGCCGACACCGTGTGGTTGAAGAACGGTGACAAGTTGAGTGGCAAAATCACCGTGTTCGACGGTGGCAAGCTATTGATCCAGACCCAATATGCCGGGGCGGTGCCGATTGACTGGAAAGAGGTGAAAACCCTGGAAAGCGATCAGCAGTTGCTGGTCAAACAGGATGCCTACACCGGCGAAAAGGCCAAGGCGCTACACGCGGCAGAAGATGGCAAGGTCACCCTGGCCAACGGCGAGACGCCCAAGACGGTTGAGCTGGCGAGTATCCAGCAGATCCTCAAGCCGAAACCGGTGGTCGAGGATTTGGTGTGGAAAGGTAATGTTGATATGGCGCTGGATTATCGGCGGGCCGAAAAAGATACCGATGATTATGACGTCGGCTTCAAGACTATCGCGCGTCATGGTCGATGGCGTCATACGGCGGAAGGTGAGTACAGCCGCGAGTTCCAGGATGACGTCGTCACCACTGACAACTGGCGTGCCGAGTATTCTCTCGACCGATTCCTCACCGAGAAGTGGTTCTGGCAAGGGCGTTTGAATTACAAGCGTGACAAGGTCGAAGACCTGTCCCGTCAACGCGTGGTCGGTACCGGTCCCGGCTATCAGTTCTGGGATGATGAATTGGGCGCTTTCTCCCTTGGATCCCTGCTCAACCATACGGATTATGAGTACAGGGATGGTGGCAAGGATCAATTCTATTCCTTGGCCATGAAGTGGAACTACAACCGCTACCTGATCGGCAAGAAGGTCGAGTTCTTCACCAGCGGCGAAGTTGGCAAGCCGTTGTCGGGCGTGGCGGATTACGCCCTCGATACCGAGGTCGGCCTGCGCTACAAAGTCACCGATTGGGCGTCGCTGAACCTGAAGGCCGAGAAAGACGTCATCAGCGGTACCGAGGATGCTGACTTGAGCAAGACTCGCTATACGGCGGGGTTTGGCGTGGCCTGGTAACACGCTGAAAGCTCGAAAGATCGCAGCCTTCGGCAGCTCCTGCGCAGGATTGAGGTACATCCTGTAGGAGCTGTTTAGGCTGCGATCTTTTTTTGCCACACAAAACACTCAGCATAAAAAATGCTTTTGAGGGCGAGGTTTTATTGGCGTGTCGCGTGCTCAGTTAAAGGCTCGTGCATTCGCCTTGGCGGACACCGGCGTCGTAGTGACATTCAGCACTCAAGCGGCCGTCCGGCCCCCAGAAACGGCTGACGCCCTGTTGGAGACCGTCCTTGTATTCCGCTGACGAATTCATCTGACCACTTTCGTACCAGGTGAGGGCAGTGCCCTCAAGCTTTCCGTCCTTGTAGATCTTGTGATCCTTGAGTCGGCCAGTGCCATACCACTCTTTGAAGTCACCTTGCTCGCGGTGTTGTTCATCCCACTGCCATTGCACGGTTTGCACGCCCTGATCGGTCCATGTTGCGTAACTACGCTGCACGTTTTGTTCGTCGTTGAAGTCCTTCTGTTTCTCTTTTCCATTGGGGTGGTACTGGATATGCCAGCCCAAGGGCATGTTGTCGACATAGTCCCCGCTGCTTTGTAGCGTGCCGTCCGGGTAGTAAGAAAGGCTTGGGCCAACCTTTTTTCCGTCGACGAACTGGCCGCGATGCTCGATCGTGCCGTCGGGGTAGTAGCCGAAAATCGGACCGTCCAGTACATCGTTGCGATAGCTGACGCGACCGATCACTGCGCCGTTTTCGTCATATTCCAAATACTCACCGTCCACCCGCTGGCCCGAGTGCCAGTTGTAGGACTCTGATTTCTTGCCGTTATCGTGGTAGGTGGTTTCCCAGCCTTCCAGTTCATCGTTCAAGTAATGGGCGCGTTTAGTGACAATGCCGCTGTCTGAGTAGGTCAGCATTTCGCCCTGACGCTTGCCGTTCATGTCGTACTTGAAGGTTTGGCCGATTTTTTTGTCTGGGTAGTAGGTTTTCGAATCAAGGACGGGCTTGCCTGAAACAAAGTCCTTGGCGTCGACGAAGTAGTCGCGACGCACGGTGCCTGATTCGACGTAAAAGACCTTGGCGTGCCAGGCCTTGCGCTTGCTGTCGTAGGTCAGCGGCATCGGCAAGAAATAAGAGGCCTGGCCCTTTGTTGTTGGCGCATATTGCTCATCCAGATACAGCTTGCCGTCCACCAGTGATGCCGTCAGTGCGCTGCATTCTTCTGGCGTGCAGGGGCGCACCTTTTCGAAAAAGGCCCGTTTGCCGTCGCACTCCGAAAGCGTCAGCAGCAGTGGGGTTTCATCGTCGATCAGTTGCTGAACTTCGTCGAGGAGCCTGCCAAACGATTCATTGGGAACGCCCACCGATTCTGGTGTGAGATAGACCTCGTTGCTGCCGCAGGCATGCGCTGTGGAGAGCGTCAGCAATGCCGCAGCTCTCAACTGGGCCTGGGGAACGCCCTGTATTTCCGGGCCTTTGCCGATATGCGTTGCGTGAGGGTTCATGCCGATAATGATCGTCGGATGATCGGGGTGGGGAGTGTCGGCGTGAGCCGAGAGGGGGAGTGCAAGTGCGATCAGCGTTGCGCCCAGCGACGTCCATTGTGTGAATTGCATCCTGCTGCTTCCATGTGGTTTTTTCAGGCGGCGAATCTTATAGATGACAAGCGGTGGGTGTAAGGGGGAAATAGACGCCCACAAAAAAGCCCCGCTTTTAAGGGCGGGGCTTTTTACTAAAGCAGTTACAAGTTAGATAACTTGAACTTCTTCAGCTTGCATGCCTTTCTGACCGCGGGTAGCGATGAAAGAAACCTGTTGGCCTTCTTTCAGGCTTTTGAAGCCGTCGGATTGGATAGCTTTGAAGTGAACGAACAGGTCGTCACCGGATTGTGGAGTGATGAAGCCGAAGCCTTTTTCATCGTTGAACCACTTAACGGTACCGGTTTGGCGATTAGACATGGTGTAACTCCTTGAACAAAGATAACTGCGACTCAGGAAGAACCCTGGCCGAGACTGAGTGCAAAGAGCAGGAAAAATTCTTGTAGATGGTTGGATCGAAATTCAACATATCGTGTAGAGATTCTCAGTGACACAAGCAGCACAGTGGCGCCACCTTAACCCTTTTTCCGGAACGTGCCAATGGTTCTTGCGAAGGTTTCTCTGTTTTCATGACTGACGGTGCGTCGTACAACGGTGACGGCCCGGAATTCACGAGGGATCGGCGAGAATTGTCTCCCGGACTTTGAACCCGGAGCGCCTGCCCGGTAAGATGCCGGACAGAATTTTTCCACCTCGCTACTCAGGACACCCGCCATGAGCATCAAATCGGACAAGTGGATTCGCCGCATGGCGCAGGAACACGGCATGATCGAGCCTTTCGTCGAGCGCCAGGTGCGCGGCAGCGACGATAGCCGTGTGATCTCCTACGGCGTGTCCAGCTACGGCTACGATGTGCGTTGCACCAATCACTTCAAGGTGTTTACCAACATCAATTCGGCGATCGTCGACCCGAAAAACTTCGATGCTGGCAGCTTCGTCGACATCCACAGCGACGTGTGCATCATTCCGCCGAACTCCTTCGCTCTGGCCAGCACCGTCGAATACTTCCGCATCCCGCGTAACGTATTGACCATTTGCCTGGGGAAAAGCACCTACGCGCGTTGCGGCATCATCGTCAACGTCACGCCGCTCGAGCCTGAGTGGGAAGGTCACGTGACCCTGGAGTTCTCCAACACCACCAATCTGCCGGCGAAAATCTACGCGAACGAAGGCGTGGCGCAGATGTTGTTCCTTGAGTCGGACGAAGAGTGCGAAGTTTCCTACAAGGACCGTGGCGGCAAGTACCAGGGCCAGCGCGGCGTGACCCTGCCGCGGACCTGAGTCAACCGTCTGACAACCCGTTGGAATTCCTGAGCGAGCGTACACTCTATGGGGTGTACTGCTCCGATTCGCGCAAGGCGGATCGGGCCATCGCTCAGGAGTGCTTCATGAAGATCGATCCGCGAATAAGTGCCGAACTGGCAAGGCTTGAACCCAATCAGGTTGGCGTGCTGGCCTGGTCCTTGTTGGCACATCCGCCCGTCAGCATGGCAGGGGGCATCCCCCATCAGCCTGATCCCGACACCCCCAACGAAGATCCAACAGAACCCGGAGAGCCCACCCTGCCGGATGAGCCGCCTCCCGCGCCTGTGGTCTAAGGCCTGTCGCTGAAATCCGCCCCTGTAGGCGCTGCCGAAGGTTCGGGCCGCGTTCGGACGATCTTTTTTGGGTTGCGAGATTTCACAGCCGAAAAGCCAGATCAAAAGATCGCAGGCTTCGCCAGTTTCTACAGAGCGATCTGTAGCCGTGGGCGAAACCTGCGATATTTTTATTTCAGGTTGCCGCTCAAGAACTGCTTCAACCGCTCACTCTTCGGATTGCCCAGCACGTCTTCCGGCGCACCTTCTTCTTCCACCAGCCCCTGGTGCAGGAACAGCACCTGGCTCGAGACCTTGCGGGCGAAGCTCATTTCGTGGGTGACCATGATCATGGTCCGGCCTTCTTCGGCCAGGCCCTGGATCACCTTGAGCACTTCGCCCACCAGTTCCGGGTCCAGCGCCGAGGTCGGTTCGTCGAACAGCATGACTTCCGGTTCCATGGCCAGCGCGCGGGCAATGGCTACCCGTTGTTGCTGGCCACCCGACAGGAACGCCGGGTACTGATCCGCCACACGCGCCGCCAGGCCAACCTTGTCGAGGTAACGTCGGGCACGGTCCTCGGCTTCTGCCTTGCTGCAACCGAGCACCCGTCGCGGGGCCATGGTGATGTTTTCCAGCACCGTCATGTGGCTCCACAGGTTGAAGTGCTGGAACACCATGGCCAGGCGGGTGCGCAGCCGTTGCAGCTCATCGGGGTCGGCCACGTGGATGCCATGGTGATCCTTGACCATGCGGATGTTCTGGCCGTCGAGGCTCATGGTGCCGTCGTTGGGTTGTTCGAGAAAGTTGATGCAGCGCAAAAAGGTGCTTTTGCCCGAGCCGCTGGCGCCGATCAGGCTGATGACGTCACCGGTCTTGGCCTTGAGCGAAACGCCTTTGAGCACCTTATGATCGCCGTAGCTTTTATGCAGGTCTTCGATGGTCAATTTGTACATGGGACATGCATCCTCAAGGCGAAAGTAGGTAGCCGCTGCGATAGGCTTCGGTGCCCGCGACGTGGGCGATCACCATGCCGGCAGTGGCCATGCGCCGCAGCGAGCGGGCGTACATCAGCCCGGCGGCGGTGCAATGAACGGGGGTGATGCGATCATTGATAGGGTCGATGACTTCGGCGATCAGTTGCCCGGCCTCCACGTATTCCCCGGGCAGGGCCGTGAACACCAGCAATCCGCCCACGGGTGTCGATACCGGTTCGACACCGGCCAGCGGCGTGGCCGGGTAGGGCAGTTCCGGTAATGGCGCCGGCTCACCGTCAATCGCACCGAAGTAAATCAGATAATCGATCAGGGCCTGGCAATCGAGGCTGGCCAGCGGGTGATTGACGTCGCCCTGACCGCGTAATTCGACGGTGACCGAAAAACTGCCCAGCGGAATATCGAAGTGTTCGCCGAAGCGCTCCTTCAACTGCCACCAGAGCAGGGTGAAGCATTCATCGAACGACTGGCCACCCGAATCGGTGGCCAGCAGGCTGGCTTCGGCACCGATGTACCGCGCCAGCGGCTCGACCTGAGGCCAGGCCTCGGGTGTGGTGTAGAGGTGCGCGACGGCTTCGAAATCGCAATGCAGGTCCAGCACCATGTCCGCATCGCAGGCCAGCCGTTGCAGGGTCAAGCGTTGGGATTGCAGTTGAGTGGCGGCGGTCTGCCGCGTCAAAGCCTTGCGCAGGCTGTCGCGGATCAGTTCAAGGTTGCGTTGCGGGTCGTCGCCGAGCAGACCTTCGATCTCGTAGCCGACTTCTTCACTCAAGTCGACGAACCAGCGATTGAAGTTCTGCCCGCTTTCCAGCTCGTAGCGGCCCAGTGGAACGTCCATCAACACTTGTTCCAGGCCAACCGGGTTGGCCACGGGCACCAGCACGATTTCGCTGCGCAACCGGCCAGCGGCTTCCAGCTCCGCCAGACGTTGCTTGAGGTGCCAGGCCACCAGCATGCCGGGCAGTTCATCGGCGTGCAGGGAGGACTGGATATAGATCTTGCCTTTGGCCGCCTGGGGGCCGAAGTGGAAGCTGTGAATCTGTCGCACGGTCCCCGGCAGAGGGGCCAGCAGGTCATGAATCTGGTGGCGCATGTACGAATTGTCCTAGTGAGTCGGCCCGAGGAAGGCCAGCCATCGGCGTTCGGCGAGGCGGAACAGGCCGACCAGCGCAAAGGTAACGGTCAGGTAGATCAGCGCGGCGATGCCGAACGACTGAAAGGTCAGAAAGGTCGCGGAGTTCGCATCACGAGCGACTTTCAGGACATCCGGGATGGTCGCGGTGAACGCCACGGTGGTCGAGTGCAGCATCAGAATCACTTCGTTGCTGTAATAAGGCAACGAACGACGCAGGGCTGACGGCATGATCACGTAGGCATAGAGCTTCCAGCCCGACAGACCGTAAGCCTTGGCCGCCTCGACTTCACCGTGCGCCATGCTGCGAATCGCCCCGGCGAAGATCTCCGTGGTGTAGGCGCAGGTGTTCAGGGCGAAGGCCAGGATGGTGCAGTTCATCGCATCGCGAAAGAACGCATCCAGTACCGGTTGGGCGCGCACGGCGGCCAGGCTGTAAATCCCGGTGTAGCAAATCAGCAACTGGATATACAGCGGCGTCCCGCGAAACAGGTAGGTGTAGAACTGCACTGGCCAGCGGACGTAGACCTTGGGTGAAACCCTGGCGATGGACAGCGGGATCGACACCAGAAAACCGATGAAGATCGACGCGCTGAGCAACCACATGGTCATGGCCAGGCCGGTGATGTGGTAACCGTCGGTATAAAGGAAGGGCTTCCAGTAATCCTGCAAGAGTTCGATCATCGTACGGCCTCCCGGGAGCCGGCGGCGTAGCGGCGTTCAAGTTTGCGCAGGACGAAATTGGAGGCGCTGGTGATCAGCAGGTAAATCACCGCGGCCAACACCAGGAAGTAGAACAGTTGATAGGTGCTTTTGCCGGCGTCCTGAGCAGCTTTGACCAGGTCGGCGAGGCCGATGATCGACACCAGCGCAGTGGCCTTGAGCATCACCATCCAGTTATTGCCGATACCCGGCAGGGCAAAACGCATCATTTGCGGGAACACCACGATCCAGAAGCGCTGGCCACGCTTGAGGCCATAAGCGGTTGCGGCTTCGACCTGACCCCGTGGCACCGCAAGGATCGCCCCGCGAAAGGTTTCGGTGAAGTACGCGCCATAGATAAAGCCCAGGGTAATGACCCCGGCGCTGAACGGGTTGATCTCGATGTATTCCCATTCCATGAAGTCGGTGAGCGACGTCAGCCAGGTTTGCAGGCTGTAGAAAATCAACAGCATCAGCACCAGATCCGGCACGCCGCGAATCAGCGTGGTATAGACCTGCGCCGGCACGCGCACCAGTTTGACTTTGGACAGTTTGGCACTGGCGCCCAGCAAGCCGAGCAAGACGGCTACCAAGAGCGACAACACCGATAATTTGATGGTCATCCAGGTGCCTTCCATCAACAAAGGACCGAAGCCCTTGAGGCTGAAGGCGGAGAGCCCCAGATTTTGTAATAGGGTTTCGAACATAAATCAGCAACCTGATCGGATAAAAAAAGCGCCCATCGTGAGATGGGCGCCGGGCATTACTTGCCGCTGTACAGATTCAGATCGCCAAAGTGTTTCTTCTGAATGGTGGCGTAGGTGCCATCGTCGTGTAACGCTTTGATACCTTTATCCAAAAGTGCCTTGAGGTCTTTGTTACCTTTAGAGATACCGATCGCTGTTTTGGCTGGCAGCAATTCGCTGTCCACCGGCTTGCTGATTTCGTAATCGGTGCCTTTTGGCGACTTCAAGAAGCCCAGTTCGGCCTGCAGCATGTCCTGGATCGCCGCATCGAGGCGACCGGAAGTCAGGTCGGAATACACCTGATCCTGGTTCTGATAGGCCTGGGTTTTCACGCCAGCCTTGTCCAGAACGGCTTTGGCGTACGCTTCCTGGATGGTGCCTTGCTCGTAGCCTACGGTTTTACCCTTCAGCGAGGCGACGTCTTCGGTCAGGCCGGAACCTTTCTTGAACACGTAAGCGGTTGGGCCGGAGAACAGCTCGCTGGAGAAGTCGATGACTTTTTCGCGGGCGGGGGTGACGGTCATCGAAGAGATCACACCGTCGAATTTATTGGCCTTGAGGCCCGGAATCATGCCGTCGAAATCGCTTTCGACCCACTTGCACTTGACCTTCAGCTCGGCGCAGATCGCATTGCCCAGGTCGATGTCGAAGCCTACCAGGCTGCCATCGGCTGCTTTGGACTCGAACGGCGCGTAGGAAGGGTCAACGCCAAAACGCAATTCTTTGTATTCCTTGGCCAGCGCGGAGCCGGCAGCCATGCACAACGCCAGTGCAGAAAGGGTCAGCAATGCTTTTTTCATTATTCAATCCCTAAGAACCAATATGAGCGCTTGTGGCGCAGAAGTACTGTTACTGAAAAGCGTAAGACCTATTAAAAGTAGCAATTTCCGAACCAGAGTCCCGAACAAGCGTTTAAAAGGTAGTACAAGAAGTGGCAATGCGGGATTTGTGCACGAAAACGGGCGCCGCCAGATCTTTGCGTCTGGATGGTGCGCTGTGTGGGCCAGGGGGCTAGCTCTGATCAGCCAGTCAAGGTGCAGAACCTGTGGGAGCGGGCTTGCTCGCGAAGGCGGTGTGCCAGGCAACATTGATGTCGACTGACACTCCCTCTTCGCGAGCAAGCCCACAGTTGACGGTGCCAGGCGCCAAATGTGGGAGTGGGGTTACTTGCCGGGCGTCAACGTCAACCGCGTTTTGCCATACACCTTGTCAAAGTTCTGCGGCTGCATCGGCAGGCTCATGTATTGCCCCTTTAGCCATGGATCGACGCTGTCGAGATAGTGCGGGCTGGCGGGGTTGCCGGATTGGCCGGTACCGTTCTGGCCCATCAGCGGTTCTGTCTGGCCGAAGTCGACGATAAAGCGCATGGCGGGCGCCAGCGTGGTGTTGAAGTCCTGTCCCCAGGTGAACGCGGCAGTATTGAGCGTGGTGTGGTCGCCGCCGGCCGCCAGCGGACCGCGCACGGTCTGGCCTCTGGCGTTCTTCCACTCGTAGCGGTGCAGTTTGCCCCACTGCCAGGCTTTGTGGTCGCCGCCCAACTGGCTGTCACCCGCGCTGATCGCCGAGGCCAGGCTACGGGCGAGAATCGCCGGTTTGTCTTCTTTCTGTGCAGTGCGCACGTCATCCCAGAACGGACTGTCCTCACGGCCCAGCAGGTGATCGGCCTGAGCTGCGTAGGACAACTTGCCGTTGACGATAAAGGCTTTCCACGCCGGGCTGCTTTCCGGGCCCAGTTCGTCGAGGAAAATCTGTTTCGTGCTTTCCTGCAGGAACAGCTCGTAAATCGCCGCGTCGGCGGAGGTCGGGCTCAGTTTGCCGTCGAAGGCCATCAAGCGTGTGTACGTCTCGCGAGCCTTGCCGCGGTCCGCAACCGGCAACGCTTCGATGGCCTGCTTGAGTGGCTGAGCCATGCCCGGCGCTTCAAACATTTTCTTCAGTTTGGCGGCGAAGGTGGTGGTTTGGTCGTATTGCATGGCGATCAGGCTGCGAGTGTCGTGTTTGCCCACGCCCGCCAGTTCGGCCATGCGTTCGCCGCGCTCCGGGGCGGACCAGGAATTGGACAGCTGCATGCCGTAACCATGGGGAATGACCCGCTGGTTGGCGGTGCCGAGCCAGCCCTGAGCCGGGTCCTGGTCATACGGGTGGAGCATCGGGTCGGCGTAACCGTCCCAGTCGTAGCGACCTTCCCAGCCTGGCGACGGCAGCAAGCCTTCGCCTTCGCGACGGTTCGGGTAGCGACCGGTGACTTGCCAGCCGATATTGCTGGCATCGGCAAACACCAGATTCAGGGCAATGGCACGGATCTCACGGCTGGCGTCCGACGCTTTCTCGGCGCTCTGTGCTCGGGACAGGTCGAAAAAGGCGTCCAGGCTTTTGTCGTCGGTGAAGTCCGGCATCTGCAAGGCCAGACCGTAACCATTCGCCAGCGCGGTGCCTTGTGCGCTGTTGAGCAGCGGCCCGTGGCGGGTTTCGTACACCGCTTCGCGAATCGGCCGCTGGCCTTTGACGAAATAAGTTTCGTTGCGCACGATCGCCGGCTGCCATTTGCCGCCCACTTCGTAGGAAAGGCCGTTGCCCTGGCGTTTGATTTTTTCCAGGAACAGGTCCTGGTTGTCGCCCATGACGGTGGTCATGCTCCACGCCACTTTGCCGTTGAAACCACCGAGCACCATCGGTAACCCGGCAATGGTCACGCCGGAGGCCTGGTATTTCGGCGCGCGAATCTGCACGTAACTGAGCAACGACGGCACGCCCAGCGGCCCGTGGCTGTCGCTGGCCAGCAGGCTTTTGCCGCTGCGGCTGCGTTGCGGGGCGATCGCCCAGTTGTTCGAAGACGTGGCGCCCAGCAGATTCAGATCCGACAGTTGGCCGGTGGCTTTGCCTATTTCGCTCAGCCCCGGGATTTGCCCGTTGAGTTTGATGCCCTGAAGTTTTTCGGCTTCAGCCACCGGCAGTTTTTCGTCGGGCGCAGACGGCGTCAGCCACGCCAGTTTGTCGGTGCTGACGGTCTGGGCCAGCATCAATGAGGAAATCTCTTCCGGCAGGTTCGCCGATTGGCTGAAGTTCAGCAGGCAGAACATCAGCGCCGAATCTTCCGGTTTCCAGTATTCAGGCTTGTAGCCGGTGGCCGCGAGGTCCGCAGGCAATTTGTCGCGGTAGCGGAACAGGTAGGCGTTGACCCCGCGGGAATAGACTTCGAAGAACCGCTTGAGACGCGGCGAAGAGGCCTTGTACAGCTCGTCCGCGCTTTTCTTCAGATTGACCGCGCGCATGTAGCGGTCGGCGTCGAGCAGGTCCGAACCGGACATCTCCGCCAAACGGCCCTGGGCCAACAGGCGCAGAGTGACCATCTGGCTGATGCGGTCGCTGGCGTGCACGTAGCCGAGGGTGAACAGCGCATCGTGGAAGCTGTTGCTCTCGATCAGCGGCATGCCCATGGCATTGCGACGAACCGAAACGTTCTGCGCCAGACCCTTGAGCGGTTGCACGCCGGAGGTGGGCGGGAGGGTGTCCTGAGTGTTCCAGGTCTGACAACCGGTCAGGCTCAAAACACCGGCCACTGCTGCGGCAACGCCGAACCGGGGAAGAAAATGTGTAAGGGCTGGCGAGGCCATGGCAAAGCTCCTGCGGGGGGTAGAGGCGCAATAAAGGCGCTACGTTAGTGAGCAGGAGGAGGCCGCGCAAGCGGGGTGTAGGGTTATTTCAGGAAATGTCTGATAAACCACAAACTTCTGGACGATGCGTTACCCGTGGCGAGGGGGCAAGCCCCCTCGCCACAACAGCCTCCTAACCACAGGGTTTGTGTTTGCCTCAGGATTTAGGTGGATTGACCTTGTCCACCAGCGCATACGCCTTCACCGTCGCCGGGCGGTTCTGGATGTGGTTGAACCAGCGCAGCACGTTAGGGAAGTCTTCCAGGTTCTGGCTCTGCCATTTGTGGGAAACGATCCACGGGTAGATCGCCATGTCGGCAATTCTGCCCGGCCATCGGCCCCAGGCCGCCCATCTGCCAGAACAGCCATTGCAGCGCCTGCTGGTGCCCGCGCAGGTCCTTGGGCAAGAACTTGCCGGTTTTCTCCGCCAGGTACAAAAGAATCGCCCCCGACTCGAACAGCGACAACGGAGCTCCGTCATCGGCCGGCTCGTGATCGACGATGGTTCCAAATCAAGAGACATAGTCAGGTACGGGCAGCGACCGCGAGCATCAGGTCGTCCTGTTTGCGTTTGATGGCTTGCCAGTAGCAGGAAGTGATGCTGAAGTGCGGAAAACTCAATGACCTTGCATGAGAAAAGTCGGCATGGAGCTCAAGACGAACGCGGCGCTGATCATCATCGATCAACAAAAAGGCATCCTGCACCCCAGGTTGGGTCGTCGAAACAACCCACAGGCCGAAGAGCGCATTCTGGAATTGCTGGGGCATTGGCGTCGAACCGGGCGGCCGGTGATTCATGTGCAACACCTGTCCCGTTCAGCGGATTCGGTGTTCTGGCCGCAGCAATCGGGGGTGGAGTTTCAGCAGCGATTTCAGCCATCGGTCGGTGAGTGGCTGATACAGAAGCAAGTGCCGGATGCGTTTTGTTCGACGGGGTTGGAGGCGCGTTTGCGCGAGGCGGGGATCGATCAGTTGATCATCGTTGGTGTGGCGACCCACAACTCGGTGGAGTCCACGGCGCGAACGGCCGGGAATCTGGGGTTTGAAGCGTGGGTTGCGGAGGATGCGTGCTTTACCTTCGACAAGGCGGATTTTTTCGGCAACGACCACTCAGCCGAGGAGGTACATGCGATGTCGCTGGGTAATTTGCATGGCGAATATGCGACGGTCGTGGGCACAGCAGAAATATTAATGGCTGGCTGAAAACCTGTGGGAGCGAGCCTGCTCGCGATAGCGTTTTAACGGCCAAATTGATAGTGAGTGTGCCGCCGTCTTCGCGAGCAAGCTCGCGAAGGCGATTCAACAGGCGAAAAAATTATCCGCCCGAAGCATCAAGCGCCGTGGCACTTCTTGAATTTCTTGCCGTTGCCGCAGGGGCAAGGGTCGTTGCGGCCGACATCCTTCAGGGCGTTGCGCACCGGCTCCTGGTGGGCGTGGCCGCAGTTCGGGCCGTGGACATGGCCATGGTCGTGATCATGGTGGTCGTGATGGTCATGATCGTGGTTGCAGTCAGGGCCATGGACATGGGGTTGCTGGGTCATCGGGGTCACTCCGGAATTAAATCGGCGGCGATTATCACGCCATTGCGCGCCAGGTGCACGTAGTGCGCGATGAATATACCGGTTTCAAGTGTGCCTTCCAGACGATAGGGAATCGGTTGATCGGGTTTTTTCAGCAGTTTCACCAGGTCCCGGACTTTGGGCCACAGGTTGGTGCGGATCGGTACTTTGAAATAGGCGCTGCGCTTGGGGCCTACGGTGAACCAGTGTTCGTGCTCGCCTTCGGTCAGCAGGATGTCCCCCAGGTGAATGCGATATTCCAGGGCGCGCACCGTCAGATCTTGGTCATTGGGATTGTCGACGCGAAAATGCAGCAGGAATTTCTGCTCCAGCAGCCTGGCCCGGACCACCTCGACCTTGACCAGATGGACCTGCGGATCCGGCAGGTCGTCACTGAACCATGAGGCGCAGCCGCCGAGTCCTGAAAACAGCAGCAAGGTGAACAGATAGAGCGCGAGTCGTCGGGTGGTCATGGTCGTGTTTCTCCCTTTGTAGCAGCTGGCGAAGCCTGCGTTCGGCTGCGAAGCAGTCGCCAACCCTGGCGCCTCGGTCTATCTTAAACACCGCGCCGCCCGGTTTCACGACTGCTGCGCAGCCGAACGCAGCCTCACAGGCTCGACAGCTGCTACAGGGATCACCTCAAGCGCTGAAATAACTCGCACAACACTTCTTGAACTTCTGCCCGCTGGCGCAAGGGCACGCATCGTTGCGCCCGGCCTTGAGTGGCACGGTAGGGTCGATGAAGTACCAGCGGCCGGCGTTCTGTACAAATGACGAACGTTCGCGGTGGCTGTGTTCGCCGCTGTTGTCGTGCCAGCGAGCGGTAAAGGTGACGAAGGCGTGCTCCGGCTGACCGCCGAAGACTTCGGCGCTCTCCACTTCCAGGCCCAGCCAGGTGCTTTGGGCGCTCCAGTCGCTGATCGACTGGCGATCCAGGCCGGTCTGTTGCGCGGGCAGGGTGGTCGCCACCAGATAGTCGACCAGCCCCAGCACATAGGCGCTGTAGCGCGAACGCATCAAGACTTCGGCGCTAGGGGCCGGATGGCCGGCGTGGTAATGACCGCAGCAGGCATCGAGCAGCGTGCCGCTGCCGCAAGGGCAAATGGATGTACTCATTGCGTTACCACCAATATTTCCCGAAGTTTTCCGGATTGGCCCAGAAGCGTGAGTTGAGCCAGTCGGGCACCTGTTTGTAGTCAAGCAGATCGTAGGTAAACAACGTCAACACTTGATCGTCGCGCTGGAAGCGTTCGCTGGCTTGCAGGGCCAGGGAGAAAAAATCCGTCTCCTGCCAGCCGCTGGCCGGCAAGTCGGCCAGCACTGCAATGCGGCTGGCATTGAGGTTGCGTATTCCGCCGAGCAGATTCAGGCCGTCGCGCTTGGGCAAGTGTTCGAGGCAATCGACCACCAGCGCCAGATCATACCGTTGCGCCGCCAGTTCGGCCGGCAATGGCCCGGGCGCGGCAAAGGCGACGATGCTCTGCGGGTGCGCGAGCTGGAACGCCGCGAGCGCGGGGAATTCGCTGGCGCCCATCAGCAGCAGACGCGCCGGGGCGTAACGATCAAGCAATGCGGCCAACGCCTGTTGGGGCGTGCGCGAAGAAATACCTGCAATCATCGAAGATCCTCAATCAGAACGCCAAGACTAGCTTGTCTTGTCGGGCGGTTTAAGCAAAAAGCGGCGATCTTCCGTGAACATAGGGCAAAACAGCAATGGCCTATTGCTGGCGGAGATTAAAGCTCGGGTCTTTACTTCCTGAATCGGCTTTAAGCCGATCCCTCAGGAGAAGAACTAGATGAGCATAATTCGGACAGCATTACCCTTGGTTCTGCTAACCAGTGTGTTGACTGGTTGCGCAGGTTTGCAGAAAACTGACTGGCCGACCTGTGCGGCGGTCGGTGGTGTCGTCGGTGCAGGGCTCGGCGCGACAGAGAGCGCGGCATGGGCGGGCTATGGCGCGCTGCTGGTCGGCGGCACGACAGCGGCCTGGTGCTGGGTGCACGGCGATGGCGACGAGGACGGCGATGGCGTGCCGGACAGCCGCGACAAGTGCCCGCACACACCTAAAGGCGTGCGGGTCGATGCCGACGGCTGCCCTCCACCGGCGCCTGTGCCGGTGGTCGAAGAGAATGCGGTGGTCAAGGAAGAAGTCATCGTTATCCGTGATGTTCACTTCCAGTTCGATTCGGCCAAGCTCACCCCTTCCGATAAAGAGGTACTCAACACCGTTGCCACGCGCCTGAAACAGGAATCCTCCGGTTCCCGACTGACCGTCACCGGTCATACCGACAGCGTCGGCAGCGATAAGTACAACCAGAAACTGTCGGACAGGCGCGCCCATTCGGTGGTGGAATACCTGATTTCCCAAGGCGTGCCACGCAGCAGCTTCGTGTCTGTGACCGGTGCCGGTGAAAGCCAGCCGGTGGCCGATAACAAAACCGCTGACGGCCGTGCGCAGAACCGCCGCACAGAAATCAAAATCAACCGCTGAGTCCCTTGTACTCCGCGGCTTGTGCAGTCGCGGATGCGGGTCTTTACTCCTGTGTGACCGGTATGGGCCGGTGACACAGGAGCATTCACAATGAGCGTTCTCACAAGGACCGTCTTGCCGGTTATGTTACTTGGCAGTCTTCTTTCCGGTTGCGCGACTCACAGCGATGGCACCGCCCCCTTGAATCAACGAACCTGGCCAATCTGCAGTGTCATTGGCGGACTGGTCGGCGGCGGTTTGGGCGCGATCGAAAGTGGCGGTTGGGCGGCAGGTGGAGCGGCGCTCGGGATCTTGACCGGTGGTTTGATCTGTTATGCCCAGGATGGCGATGAAGACGATGATGGTGTCTTCGATCGACGCGATCGCTGCCCCGATACGCCCGCCAGTACGCCTGTCGAACATCACGGTTGTCCGTTGCCGCAGTACCCGGCCAGCGTGAAACCTGCTGAACCTGAAGCCGCGAAATCCGAAGTCATCACCCTGAGCAGTAACGTGTTGTTCGCTTACAACAAATCCAACCTGACGCCCGAAGCGCACAGTCAGCTGGATTCGTTGATGGCCAAATTGCAGAGCGCCGATGTGGTGAGCATCAAAGTCGTCGGTCATACCGACAGCCAGGGTTCGGACGCCTATAACCAGAAACTGTCGGAACGTCGTGCCAGCAGCGTCGCAGCCTACCTGTTGAGTCAGGGGCTGGCGCCGAACAAACTCACCAGTGAAGGCAGGGGCGAAAGCCAGCCGGTGGCCGATAACGACACGGAAGAAGGGCGAGCGCAAAACCGTCGCGTGGAGTTGCACATCAATCGCTGAGCTTTGTGATCAAGAGGCCTGTGATAGAGCCGTCGGAGGACCATCAAGGTGGGCCCGGCGGCCATTCGGCGCCTACCGGAAGAATTTTCTGTTGCCCTCTGGCTTATCCCGCCTGTAAGCCGTTACTGTGCGTGCAAAGAATAATTCTCAACGGAGGAGCGTATGAAGGTGTTTTGGGGGCTGGGGAAGTTGTTGACCCTGCTGTTCTGGTTGGTGGTGCTGGTCAATCTGCTCATACCGTTTGTTCATCCGCTGCACCTGTTGATCAATCTGGCCGGCAGCCTGTTGGCGCTGACTCATCTTCTGGAGCTAGTGTTCTGCAACCGCAGCCTCAAAGGTCGAGCCCACCCCTGGCGTGATCGCCTGAAGATTGTCTTTTTCGGCGTTTTTCACCTGCAAACCATTCCGGCCCCGGCCACTGCGAAGGCTTCCCATGCGTAAACTCTGTCTGCTCGCCGCACTCATCAGCCCATTGGCCTGCGCCCAGGTGGTGAGCGTCGAAACCAACTCGCTGATGCGCTTGCCCAACACCGCCAGCGCCTTGCAACTGGAACGGCTGGAAGTCGCCGATCACGGTACCTTGCTGATTCCCTCGAACGTGACTGAAGTGACCGTCGGTGAGTTGCACCTGGGGCGCGACGCGCGGATCGCCATTGTGCCGAGCGAACAGGCTTTGGTATTGAAGGTCAGCCGTGCCGAGTTGTCCGAAGGCAGCCAGATCACTGCGCGGGGCGCGGCGGGGACTTATCAGAAGGCCGCGCGCTCCGGGCGTAATCTGAACTTGCAGATCAAGGCCTTGAAAGCACCGCAACTGTCGGTAGACGCACGCGGTGGCGCGGGTGCACCGGGTTTTGTCGGTCTCGATGGCGGCAACGGCGCGGCATCGGGTTGCACCGGGGGGCAAGGTGGCGATGGCGGCGACGGCGGTGATGGCAGCGACGGCCAGCCAGGGGCACCGGGTGCGCTGGTTCGGTTAGAAGTGCCGCGTGAATTCCCGGCAGAGCAAATCAAGGTCGAAGTGGCGGGCGGTGCCGGTGGCGTGGCAGGGACTGGTGGCAAACCGGGAGCGGGCGGCAAGGCCGAGGGCTGCATCGTGTACACAGCCGATGGCGGCAAGAGCGGTCGTCCTGGCGCTGATGGTCAGCCAGGGCCTGCCGGGGCGGCGGGTTCGGTGAGCATTCAGCGGTTGTAAGAACGACTGAGCCCCTCTGTGGCGAGGGAGCTTGCTCCCGCTGGGTCGCGAAGCGGCCCCCAAAACCGGCGACTCTGTTCTTTCAGAACGTGCGCAGTGATCGATTACGACTGCTGCGCAGCCGAGCGGGAGCAAGCTCCCTCGCCACAGAGGCTATGCATTGCTCAGAGCATCGGCCGAGCCGCAGCAATCGCCACCAGCACCAACCCGACCATCAGGTTAATCCCCACCAACCGGCGAATCCTGCCCAGCGTCGCCGCACCCGTCGGCCAATCCTGAGCCTCCACCGCCGTGCGCAGTTCCGGCAGCAGCAACGCCTGAATCCGGATAAACAGCGCCACCATCACCACGTACAAGCCCATCATCACCTGCACATAACGCGGTGCCGCTTCAAACCCGGTGAACTGCAAATGAATCATGCCCACACCGCTGATCGGCAAAAGCACCACCGCGACCCAGACCCAGCGGAAAAAACCTTGAAACACTTCCACCCACAGCTTCAACCGGGCAGGGCCTTCCAGCGCCTTCATCGCCGCGGGACGCAGGACCATCCAGGCGAAAAACATGCCGCCGACCCACACCAGGGCGGCCAGGACATGCAGGATATAAACGATGCCAAAAGGTGTCATTGGGGTACTCCGTTCTGCGCGGGATTAATTAGCGGGGTATGATAGCGGCCGATCCGAACCACTGAAAATTTATCCAGCGTTTTTTGCGCCCGACAATCCATGATCAGCACCGAACTCAAAACCACGATCCAGGGCGCCTACTCGCGTTTTCTCGAAGCCAAGAGCCTCAAGCCGCGCTACGGCCAACGCCTGATGATCGCCGAAATCGCCAAGGTCCTCGGTGACATCGACACCGACGACGAAGGCCGGCGCAGTGGCGACCCCGCGATTGTCGCGGTGGAAGCCGGCACCGGTACCGGCAAAACCGTGGCTTACAGCCTGGCGGCCATCCCCGCCGCCAAGGCCGCCGGCAAGCGTCTGGTGATTGCCACGGCCACCGTGGCCCTGCAAGAGCAGATCGTCTACAAGGACTTGCCCGACCTGATGCGTAACAGCGGGCTGAATTTCAGCTTCGCGCTGGCCAAGGGCCGGGGGCGCTACCTGTGCCTGTCCAAGCTCGACATGTTGCTCCAGGAAGGTCACGCGCAAACCGCCACCGCGCAGCTGTTCGAAGAAGAAGGCTTCAAGATCGAGGTCGATGAGGCCAGTCAGAAGCTGTTCACCAGCATGATCGAAAAGCTCGCCGGCAATAAGTGGGACGGCGACCGTGACAGTTGGTCGACTGCGCTGGAAGACGCCGACTGGGCGCGCCTGACCACCGATCATAGCCAGTGCACCAACCGTCATTGCCCGAATTTCGGCCAGTGCGCCTTTTACAAGGCGCGCGAAGGCATGGGCAAGGTCGACGTGATCGTCACCAACCACGACATGGTGCTGGCCGACCTGGCCCTGGGCGGCGGCGCGGTACTGCCGGACCCGCGCGACACGATCTACGTGTTCGACGAAGGCCATCACCTGCCGGACAAGGCCATCGGCCACTTCGCCCATTACACACGCCTGCGCTCCACCGCCGACTGGCTGGAAACCACCGCCAAGAACCTCACCAAATTGCTCGCCCAGCATCCATTGCCGGGAGATCTGGGCAAGTTGATCGAGCAGGTGCCGGAGCTGGCGCGGGAGATCAAGACCCAGCAGCAGTTCATGTTCAGCGCCTGTGAGCAGGTCGCTGACTTCAAACCCGGCGAAGATGTCGAAGGCCGTGAGCGGCCGCGTCACCGTTTCGTCGGCGGGGTGATTCCCGAGCACATGCGCGAAATGGGCATCGAGCTGAAGAAGGGCTTTGCCCGGCTGACCGACCTGTTCACCCGGCTCACCGAACTGCTCAAGGAAGGCATGGACGGCGAGGTCAACATCGGTATCGCCAGCAACCAGGCCGAAGAGTGGTATCCGTTGTTCGGCAGCCTGCTGTCCCGTTCTTCGGGCAACTGGGAGTTGTGGACCGCCTTCACCGTCGAAGACCCGGAAGACAACCCGCCCATGGCCCGTTGGCTGACCCTGGCCGAAAGCGGTTCGTTGTTCGACATCGAGGTCAACGCCAGCCCGATCCTCGCGGCGGAAATGCTCCGGCGCAACCTGTGGAACGTGGCTTACGGGGCGCTGGTGACCTCGGCGACCCTGACCGCCCTCGGCACCTTCGACCGTTTCCGCATGCGCGCCGGCCTGCCTAAAACCGCCGTGACCGCAGTGGTCCCGAGCCCGTTCCATCATGCCGACGCCGGCGTGCTGCGGGTGCCGGACCTCAAAGCCGACCCGCGTGATGCGCCGGCTCACACCGCAGCGATCATTCGTGACTTGCCGGAACTGGTCGAGGGTTCCCGTGGCACCCTGGTGCTGTTCTCCTCACGCAAACAGATGCAAGACGTATTCGACGGGCTGGACCGCGACTGGCGCAAGCAAGTGTTCATTCAAGGCAACCTGTCGAAACAGGAAACCCTGAACAAGCACAAGGCGCGGGTCGATGGCGGGGACTCCAGCGTGCTGTTCGGCCTGGCGAGTTTTGCCGAAGGCGTGGATTTGCCCGGTGCCTACTGCGAGCACGTGGTGATCGCCAAGATTCCGTTCTCGGTGCCCGACGATCCGGTCGAAGCCGCGCTGGCTGAGTGGATCGAAGCCCGTGGCGGCAATCCGTTCATGGAAATCTCGGTGCCGGACGCGTCGCTGAAACTGGTCCAAGCCTGCGGTCGCCTGCTGCGGACCGAAGAAGATCGCGGCACCATCACCTTGCTCGACCGTCGTTTGGTCACGCAGCGCTACGGCAAAGCTATTCTCAATGCGTTGCCGCCATTTCGTCGTGAAATTTCCTGATGCGCCGGTGGGCAAATAGGCCCGCCGCGTTGTCTACCTCACTGCCACTGCTTTTCCACTGGCCCATTGATGGTCGTTAGGGAGAACCACGTTCCTATGATTCGCCGTTCGTTGCCCACTGTTTTTGCCTTGATGTTCGCAACCCCTTTGCTGGCGGCCCCTGCCGACCAGCAGACGCTGTTCAATTTTGTGCGCCCCGCCGACGTGGTTCAGGTGGCGACCCAGGACGCCAGCCTGCCGCAATCCAACGCGGAGCAAACAGCTGAAGGTGAAGTGCTGCGCCGCGTGACCTTCAACCCGGTCGCCCAGCCGACCGTGCGCCTGACGCCGCAGACCGGTGCGTGGGACTGGTCGCAGTCGGGCGTCATGAGCCTGCGGATCCAGAGCGCGATGAGCTGGGCCGTGACCCTGTACGTGAACATCCAGAGCAATGACGGCAAAACCCTGGTCAGCCGTGTCGATCTGCCGGCCGGCCCTGCACAAACCCTGCTGGTGCCTTTGGTCGCCAGTTCGCCGCTGAGCCAGGGCATGAAAGCCGGCCCGCCGATGCCGATGAACTTCGAGGGCCAACGTGTGTTGCTGGCCAGCAGCGCCGGTGAGCTGGATCGCAGCCAGGTGGTGTCGGTGACCTTGTCGATGGACCAGCCGAAAGTCGCCCAAAGCATTTTGCTCGAGCGCTTCGGCGTGCAGGACGGCGAGGCCGTGACCAAAGCCGCTTATGGCGGTCTGGTGGACGCCTATGGGCAATCGACCCGGGCCAAATGGCCGGAGAAGATCGGCAGCGACGAGCAACTGAAATCCGCAGCCGCCAAAGAACAGCAACAACTGAAAACCTGGCTGGCCGAGCGCGAGAAGGCGTCCCTCGACAAGTTCGGCGGCTTGAACAAAGGCCCGGTGTTCAAGGCCAGCGGTTTTTTTCGCACCGAAAAGCGTGACGGCCGCTGGTACCTGGTGACTCCGGAAGGTCATCCGTTCTATTCCCTCGGCGTTAATACCGTGACCCCGAGCGTCAACCAGACCTACGTCGCCGGTCGTGAGTGGATGTTCGAATCCCTGCCCAAACCCGACGAACCCCTGGCCAGCCATTATGGCGAAGGCGATAACCGTGGCGGCAACGGTGCCGATCAGGGCCGAGCCTACAACGCCGGTCGCTGGTACGATTTCTATGGCGCCAACCTGCAGCGTCTTTATGGCGAGCCTTGCGCACCGGGCAGCGACACCAAGGCCGGTGTGGCTGAAGCCGCCAAGGCCGGCGCCGTTGAAGCGTCGGTCGAAAAAGCGGCCGAGCCAACCGCCGCCGAACCCTGCAAAGTGGTTATCGACGAAAAACGCTGGGCCAGTCACACCCTCGATCGCCTGCAAGCCTGGGGCTTCAACACCCTCGGCAACTGGAGCGCGCCTGTTCTGGGCAATGCCGACCGTGTGCCGTACACCTTGCCGCTGTCGATTGTCGGCGATTACGCCAGCATCAGCACTGGCACCGATTGGTGGGGCGGCATGCCCGACCCGTTCGACCCGCGTTTCGCCATGGCCACCGAGCGCGCCGTGGCCATCGCCGCCCGCGATCATCGCGACGATCCATGGCTGATCGGTTACTTCGCCGACAACGAACTGGCCTGGGCCGGTCCCGGTGACGACCCGAAGGCTCGTTATGCCTTGGCCTACGGCACCTTGAAGATGACCACCGACGTGCCGGCCAAACGCGCCTTCCTCAAACAGCTGCGAGACAAGTACCGTAACCAGGCGGGTCTGTCGAAAGCCTGGGGCATTGATCTGCCGGCCTGGGAATTGATGGAGGACCCGGGCTTCGTGCCGCCGCAACCGAGCGCCGAATACCCGGAAATCGAAGCCGACTTCAAATACTTCCAGAAGGTCTTTGCCGACACTTACTTCAAGACCATTTCCGACTCGCTCAAATGGCATGCGCCGAATCAACTGTTGCTGGGCGGCCGCTTTGCAATCAGCACCCCGGAAGCGGTTGAGTCCTGCGCGCAATACTGCGATGTGTTGAGCTTCAACATGTACACCCTGCAACCCCAGGACGGTTACGACTTTGCCAGACTGCGCAGCCTGGACAAACCGGTGCTGATCACCGAATTCAACTTCGGATCAAAGGATCGCGGCCCGTTCTGGAGCGGCGTGACGCAACTGGCGAAGGAAGAAGACCGCGGCCCGGCTTACGCCAACTTCCTCAAGCAGGCGATGAGCGAGCCGTCAATTGTCGGGGTGCACTGGTTCCAGTACCTCGATCAACCGGTGACCGGCCGTCTGCTGGATGGCGAGAACGGGCACTTCGGTCTGGTGGGCATTACTGATCTGCCGTTCCAGGGGTTCGTCGACAGCGTGCGCAAAAGCAATGTGCAGATTGTCGATCAACTTGGCAAAGAGGCCGAGAAGGCCAGGGCCGAGGTGGATAAAGCCAGTCACGACGCCGAGGGCGGCAGGAAAGGCGAGGCAGGCAAAGGCCCGGGGAAAGGGGCAGGGCATGCAGGTGGGCATTCGGGCAACGGCCATTGATTGCTGAGTTCTGACACACTGCGTCATCGTTCTTCGCGAGCAAGCCCGCTCCCACACTGGATCGCGTCCGTCTGGATACCTCGGTCAAATGTGGGAGCGGGCTTGTTCGCGAAGGCGTCATCAGCATCGCCGCTTCTCAAAGCGGAATACAGGGCTACCTACCACCCAGCCCACGACTGTTCCCAAAACCCTCAAGGGCTGGAACAATGCGGGCCACTTTGTAGAGCGTTTATCCGGGAGAGTTGCGGGTGCAGATTCAGGGTCATTACGAGCTTAAGTTCGAAGCGGTGCGCGAAGCGTTCGCCGCGCTGTTCGACGATCCTCAGGAACGCGGCGCGGCGTTGTGCATCCGGATCGGCGGTGAAACCGTTCTCGACCTCTGGGGCGGTACCGCCGACAAGGACGGCCTTGAGGCCTGGCACAGCGACACCATTGCCAACCTGTTTTCCTGCACCAAAACCTTCACCGCCGTGACGGCGCTGCAATTGGTGGCCGAAGGCAAGCTGCAACTGGATACCCCGATCGCCCGCTACTGGCCCGAGTTTGCCGCCGCCGGCAAAGAGTCCGTGACCCTGCGCCAGTTACTCTGCCATCAGGCCGGTCTGCCGGCACTGCGCGAGTTGCTGCCCGCCGAAGCACTTTACGACTGGCAGACCATGGCCGATGCCCTGGCCGCCGAAGCGCCATGGTGGACGCCGGGTCAAGGTCACGGTTATGCGGCGATTACCTATGGCTGGCTGGTCGGTGAATTGCTGCGACGCGCCGACGGTCGTGGGCCGGGCGAATCCATCGTGGCGCGGGTCGCCAAGCCTTTGGGGCTGGATTTCCACGTCGGCCTTGCCGACAAAGAGTTTCATCGTGTGGCGCACATCGCCCGTAGCAAAGGCAACCTCGGTGATGCCGCGGCCCAGCGCTTGCTGCAAGTGACCATGCGCGAACCGACGGCCATGACCACCCGGGCCTTCACCAACCCGCCGTCAATCCTGACGAGCACCAACAAGCCGGAATGGCGGCGCATGCAGCAGCCGGCCGCCAATGGCCACGGCAATGCCCGCAGCCTGGCCGGGTTCTACGCCGGTCTGCTCGATGGCAGTCTGCTGGAAAGCGAAATGCTTGACGAGTTGACCCGCGAACACAGCATTGGCGAGGACAAGACGTTACTGACCCGGACCCGATTCGGCCTGGGTTGCATGCTCGATCAACCGGACGTCCCCAACGCCACCTACGGCCTCGGCCCACGGGCGTTCGGTCACCCGGGTGCCGGCGGCTCCATCGGTTTTGCTGACCCAGAACACGATGTGGCCTTCGGCTTTGTGACAAATACCCTGGGGCCGTACGTTTTGATGGATCCACGAGCTCAAAAGCTTGTGCGAGTACTGGCCACTTGTCTGTAAATCACGCTCAAGGGGGCCAGGGCCGGAACCCGAAAGCCTGTGTGGTTTCAAAGCGTCTGTTTATCCGGGGCAACCCGGTCTGATTCTTCATTACTTCATTTTGTGGATATCCCATGTCGTCCAATAAAACCCTCGCCCTGGCCCTGTGCTTCGCTATCACCGGTTGTGCACAAACCCCACAAAATGACGCCGCAGGCGGCAGCAGTTGGTGGCCGTTCGGTTCTTCCGACAAGGTTGCGACTAAAGAACCTACCCCGGCCCCGGCACCCCTGAAACCTGCTGCCACAGCACCTGTCACCAAGGCTGAAGCCGATGCCGGTGGCAAGTGGTGGTGGCCGTTCGGCGGCAAGGAGCAGAGCACCGCCAAAGCAGCCGTGCCGATGCCCGATCCGAAAGTCACCCAGGCCTGGCTCGACGACTACGAACCGCGTCTGCGCGAGGCCATCAAGGACAGCAACCTGAAACTCGAGCGCCGTGAAAATGTGCTGGTCGTCACGGCCCCGGTAGAAGGTTCGTTCAACCCTGATCGTCCGGCCATGCTGCTGCCGGTGACCCTCGGCCCGTTCACCCGTGTCGCGAAAATCCTCGAAGCCGATCCAAAGACTGTCGTGCTGGTACTCGGCCACAGTGATACCTCGGGTGCCGCACCGGCCAACGTGAAACTGAGCCAGGAGCGCGCCCAAGCAGTGGCGGCGATCTTCCGTCTCAGCGGCCTGCAACGTGATCGCCTGATGCTGCGCGGCATGGGCGGTGAGGCCCCACGTGCCGCCAACGACAGTGCTGAAGGTCGTGCCTTGAACCGTCGCGTCGAGCTGTTGGTGACGCCGGCAGACACCATGGTCGCGTTGCTGAACAAGTACAACATGCCGGCACCGGCGCCGGTGACCAAAGTTGTCGCGCAAGACGTCAAGCCAGTGGCCAAGCCTGTTACCCCTGCGCCAGCCACCAAAAAAGCAGCCACCAAAAAAGCAGCCGCGAAAAAAGCACCGGCCAAGAAAGCGGCCGCCAAGGCTCCAGCCAAAAAAGCACCGGCTAAAACCGCGACCCCAGCGAAAAAGACGGCGCCGGCCAAAGCCGCTGCCGATTCGAAGAGCACTACCGCCGCCGATGCTACAAAGCAGTGATTCGTTAACCAAAAGGAATGCGCCATGACCAAGGCCTTGGCTGATATGCGTCGCGATTACACCCGTGATGGCCTGACCGAGGCGCAAGCCCCGGCCGAGCCGTTCACGCTGTTCCATCAGTGGTTCGCCGACGCGGTGAAAACCGAGCAGCTGCCGGTGGAGGCGAATGCCATGACGCTGGCCACCGTCGATCAGGACGGCCGGCCGCATTGCCGCATTCTGCTGCTCAAGGGCCTGGATGAGCAGGGCTTCACCTTTTTCACCAACTATGAAAGCGACAAGGGGCAGCAACTGGCAACCAATCCATTTGCGGCCATGACGTTCTTCTGGCCGGCCCTGGAGCGCCAGGTGCGCATCGAAGGGCGGGTGGTGAAGGTCACGCCTGAAGATTCCGACGCCTACTATCAGGTTCGTCCTCTGGGCAGCCGTCTTGGTGCCTGGGCGTCGCCCCAGAGCCGGGTGATCGCCGATCGTGGCGAACTGGAAGCGTTGCTCAAGAACACCGAGCAACGTTTCAGCGACACCCAGCCTCACTGTCCCGAGCACTGGGGCGGTTATCGCTTGCTACCCGAGCGCATCGAATTCTGGCAGGGCCGTCCGAGCCGTCTGCACGATCGCCTCAACTACCGCTTGCAGGGCGCCGACTGGGTTCGTGAACGCCTGGCTCCCTAAACGGTCTACCGATCGGGATACCCTGCCGCAGCGGCCTCAAGCCACTGGGGCAGGTCTCGACGCTTGATCTTCTGCGCTTGAGCGTTCGCCAGTTGCTGGAGCATGAAGGCTCTTTTCTGTTCGTCTTTACCCGCCAGTGACAAGGCCAGGTCGCGGTCCATCCAGCGTTTGATCCGCACGTACAGCCACCAATGGAAGTACAAACCGGCGACGGTCGTGACGACAATGATGAAGTAATCCATGGAAATCCTTGGGTCAGCGGCGCAGATTTTGTAATTTGACGCTACTGTGTGGTGAGTTCGAAAAGTGCCTGTACCGGGCCTGAATGAAACCAATTTTATCCGGGCGATACCGTGACAGGCGTCAAGCTGCGGAGTTTAATGGACACCTGTCCTATGGAGTTTGATGCTATGCGTAAGTCTGTTCTGCTGGTTGCTTCCTTTTCCACGATGGCGATGTTGCTCACTGGCTGCCAATCGAGCCTGACCGGTGACTCCTACTCCCGTGACGAAGCGCGTCGCGTGCAGACGATTCGCATGGGCACCATCGAAGCCCTGCGTCCGGTGAAAATCGAAGGTACCAAAACCCCAATCGGCGGCCTCGCGGGTGCAGCCGTGGGTGGTGTAGGCGGTAGCGCCATCGGCGGCGGTCGCGGCAGCATCGTCGCAGCGGTCATCGGCGCGGTTGCCGGCGGCCTGGTGGGTTCGGCGGCCGAAGAAGGCCTGACCCGTACGCAAGGTGTTGAAATCACCGTGCGCGAAGACGATGGCAGCATGCGCGCCTATGTGCAGGAAGTTCAGCCAAACGAAGTGTTCCGCGTGGGTGAGCGGGTGCGGATCTCCACTGTGGGTGGGACCAGCCGCGTTACGCACTAAGCGGGGACGAAGGGTAAATGAAAACCCCGATCAGGTGACTGGTCGGGGTTTTTTGTGTCTGCTGCCTTCACGCATTGCACGTGAGTTGGAAGTAATGGTCTGGGTCGTGAATGGGCTTTCCTATCAGCCCTTCGATCGCTGAAAGTTGCAACTGGGACAGGTTGTAGCCTTCCCAGCCTTGCTGGTCTGAAGTCCAGCCCATGATGACTTTCAGTTGGTCATCCGATCCGTCGGGTAAATCTTCCTCGAACGCGAGGAATTCGGTTTCGATATCGAACGCTTCTACGCGATAAATCAAAATTCGGTGTCTCCTGAGGACATCCAGTTAAAGGTAGGCTAAGTGCCTCGACTGGATCACCAGCTCTCGCGGTAATCGAAAGATAGTTGGTAATCGTGGGTGCCTAGGTCTATTAGGTGGCGAAAGTGGGGTTGAATAATATCGATCCAATGGCTGCCAACATCAAAACCCCCATTGTTAATATTGTTTTCGACGGGGATGCCGAGAGCATCAAGTATTGACTCATCGTCGCCTAAATCTTTAGAGGACTCTTCGCCCTTACAAATTTCGGTTTGCTTGTCATACCATTCCAACCGTAGCTTCAGTCCCATCTTTGTCTCACAAGTATTTTTTCTTGATGTTTCGTTCATTTTTAGCATCATCGCGTCGCTCACCCGTTACGGCGTCAAATGCTCCCAAATGACTCCCATTACTTGCGCGATATACCTCCAGTTCACCATGCATCGAGTCCCATTCGTAGATCGTTTTGCCCTTTGCATCAGTCCAACGCTCTCTAAGTCCTCCACCACCTACGACGGGGTTCTTTTTCTTGGCTTTTTTTAGACCAGGAAATGCACTGATATCCTCAGTTTTTGGCGCTGGATGATACCTGTGACCAGCTGTTGGCAAGCCTTTACGAGGCGCGCTGACCACAACATATAGCGGCGACACCCCGGAACCAACCGGAAACACCAGAATGAAATCCTTGTACTCAGGCGGATACACCGGATTCACGATGATGCTGTCAGCCGCCTTCGTCGGCGGATAAACCCAGATATGCGGCGCTTGCGGTGCGGCTTCCAAAGCGGGGATGCCAAGGATATTTGAACCGTCCTCCGCCGGTGTCCAGATCAGCTCGACACCATCTCCAAGCTCAGCCACTTGCTGACTGCCACGCAAGGTGAATTGCACGACATCGACCATTTCCCAGTCACGGTTTTTGCCGGTGTAGAACCCGTATCCCTTGAGACTGCCGTCAGTATGCTGCTCGACCCGCAGGCGCACGCGGGTACGGGCCTGTTTAAGGGCGCGTAGTTGATCTTCGGTGTAGAGCGAGCTGTCGCCAAGGCTTCGACGGTATGACCAGGGCTACCAGGCCTGCCAAGG
The DNA here is from genome assembly GCF_024749285.1 of Pseudomonas sp. B21-015. Classification (NCBI taxonomy): domain Bacteria; kingdom Pseudomonadati; phylum Pseudomonadota; class Gammaproteobacteria; order Pseudomonadales; family Pseudomonadaceae; genus Pseudomonas; species Pseudomonas sp. B21-015. The sequence continues at coordinate 5,142,752 of NZ_CP087196.1, read as the reverse complement.
TGGCCGCAGCGGTGCTGGCGGCGGCTGCGGACAGTGCGGCGAACGCTGAGCCGGTCAAAGCAAAGCTGCCGAAACCTGCCGGAATCGCGGTGCCACTGATTTTCTTGAGCGGCACGACACCGGTTTCATCGGCCTCGCGGGCACCGAGCAGAACCAGTTCGCCATAGTCTTTCAGGCTGTCGGTCGGAACAACACCGGAGGGATTCGTGTAGTCGATGATTGCATCGGGCAACTTGCAGGACTTGGCGAACACGCATCCCGCGCGGACAACATCGTCCTTTTTCGCGACAACTTGAAGGCTGTCTTCGAAGGCCTGCTGCCTGGCGAGCATGACCTCGTAGGCTTTTTGCCTGGCATCGCGCTCGGCCAGTTCGGTGGCCGTCATGTAACGGTGGGTGATGTGATGCCCGTCGCCTGACGGTGGGTTTTTAACCCGAGGGATGTCCTTGTTGCCAGCCACTGATTGTCCTTTCGCTCGTCCATCGGCAACCCCCGAAAGAGGGGCTGCGCGACGTTAACGAACGTGGCTAATCGTGGCTGTAGGACGAATCCTCAATGCCGCTAAGAGTGTTCTCTATCGTTCAGGATGGCAGTGCGGTGTTCTTGCGACTCGCCGCCGCTGTCACCGCATAACCGATCAATGCCGCCAGTATCGAACCGGTCAAAATCCCCATGCGGTCCATCCCGGCGTATTCACTGGTGCCGGGCACGAAGGCCAGGGAACCGACGAACAGGCTCATGGTGAAACCGATGCCGCAGAGGATTGCTACGCCCAGCACCTGGCCCCAGTTGGCGCCTTGGGGCAGGGCGGCAATGCCGATTTTTACCGCCAGCCAGGTCAGGCCGAACACGCCGACGGTCTTGCCCAGCAGCAGGCCGACAGCAATCCCCATCGGCACATGGTGGGTGAAGCTTTCGACGGTCACGCCGCTCAGGGACAGGCCGGCGTTGGCGAAGGCGAACAGCGGCAGGATGCCATAGGCCACCCACGGATGCAGGGCATGTTCCAGGGTCAGCAGCGGCGAAGGTTCGGCGTTTTTCGTGCGCAGTGGAATGCAGAAGGCCAGGGTCACACCGGCCAGCGTGGCGTGCACGCCACTCTTGAGCACGCAGACCCAGAGGATCAGCCCGATGATCATGTACGGCCCGAGCTTCACCACGCCGAGCCGGTTCATCCCGATCAAGGCTGCGATGCAGGCCGCGGCCAGTGCCAGAGAGAGGGTCGACAGCGCGCCGGAGTAGAAGATCGCAATGATGATGATTGCGCCCAGGTCGTCGATGATCGCCAGGGTCATCAGGAACAGTTTCAGCGACACCGGCACCCGTTTGCCCAGCAGGGCCAGTACGCCTAGGGCGAAGGCAATGTCGGTGGCCGTCGGGATGGCCCAGCCACTCAGGGCGGACGGATTGTCGCGGTTGAGGAACCAGTAGATCAGCGCCGGCACCACCATGCCGCCAATCGCCGCCGCGCCGGGCAGGACGATCTGCGACGGTTTCGACAGTTGGCCGTCGAGGACTTCGCGCTTCACTTCCAGGCCGATCAACAGGAAGAACAGTGCCATCAGACCGTCGTTGATCCACAACAGCAGCGGCTTGGCGATCTTCAGCGCGCCGATCTGCGCCACCACGGGGGTGTCCAGCAGGCCGCTATAGAGCCACGACAGCGATGAATTGTTGATGATCAGTGCGAGGACAGCGGCAGCGATCAATAACAGACCGCTGGCAGCTTCCAACTGAAAGAAACGCGTGAATGTGCTACGCAGAGGCAAGGTCGCTCTCCATCGATGAATTCAAAAGGTGACACACCCTAACCCGTACTGTTAGTTGTTAAAACAAAAGTTATATTCTTTTTTGTTATATGCCGTTACGACGTGGGCAGTCAGCAAAGGCCAGAGCCTAGCAGTTGCCGGACGTATTGGACCTCAGCTGTATCTGTGCATGATGTAGGTTCTTTCCTAAGCTTGTGGGCTGAGCCTTGCGACAAGGCCGACTCTTTGCCTGATTCAACGAGAAAATCATCATGAGCGACAACCGACAGTGGGCTCGCGAAGCCATCCGGATCATCGAAGCCGACTTCCAGCGCAGCGCCGATACCCACCTGATCCCCTTGCCGCTGCCGGGGTTGCCGGGCATCGAGTTGTATTTCAAGGATGAGTCGAGCCATCCCACCGGCAGCCTGAAACATCGGCTGGCGCGCTCGTTGTTCCTTTATGCGCTGTGTAACGGTTGGCTCAAACCTGGTGCGCCGGTGATCGAGGCTTCCAGCGGTTCGACGGCGATTTCCGAGGCGTACTTCGCCCGCTTGCTGGGTTTGCCATTCATTGCGGTGATGCCCGCGAGCACGTCCAAGGAAAAGATCGCGCAGATTGCTTTCTACGGTGGCAAGAGCCATCTGGTGGATGATCCGACGCAGATCTACGCCGAGTCCGAACGTCTGGCTCGCGAACACGATGGGCACTTCATCGACCAGTTTACTTACGCCGAACGCGCCACCGACTGGCGGGCGAACAACAACATCGCCGAATCGATCTTCCAGCAGATGCGCTTCGAGCAGCACCCGGAGCCGAGTTGGCTGATTTCCAGCCCCGGCACCGGCGGCACCACCGCGACGCTGGGCCGCTACGTGCGCTATCGCCAGCATTGCACCCGCGTACTGTGCGCCGATGCCGAGCGTTCGGTGTTCTTCGATTACTACAAGACCGGCGACGCCAGCCTGCGCCTGGATCACGGTTCGCGGATCGAAGGCATTGGCCGGCCACGGGTGGAAGCGTCGTTCCTGCCCAAAGTGATCGATGCGATGGTCAAAGTGCCGGACGCGTTGTCGTTGGCGGCCATGCACTATCTGGCACAACGTTTGGGGCGACGGGTTGGCGGATCGAGCGGGACCAACCTGATCGGCGCCTTGATGGCGGCCCGGCAGATGGCGGCGGCGGGGGAATCGGGGTCGATCGTGGCGATTCTGTGCGACGGCGGCGAGCGCTATGCCACCACCTATTACGATCAGGCCTGGCTCAAGGCCCAGGGGTATGAGTTGAGTGGTTTGATGGATGCCGTGGCGGCGAGTGTCGAGCGTGGCGAGCCACTGCCGGCCAGCGTGTTGCGCGCCAATATCTGAGAAGTTTCAGACACTGAAGAACCTTGTGGGAGCCGGGCTTGCCCGCGATGGCGGATTCAAATTCAACAGAGATGTTGACTGATCCACCGCTATCGCGGGCAAGCCCGCTCCCACAGGTAATGTGTTGTTTCGGTATTTGTGTATCAGGCCTCGAGACCAAGAATGTCTCGGGCCACCGCTTCGGCAATTCGAATCCCGTCGACGCCCGCCGACAGAATCCCGCCCGCATAACCGGCGCCTTCACCGGCTGGGAACAGGCCCTTCACGTTCAGGCTCTGCATCGACTCGTTACGGGTAATCCGCAACGGCGACGACGTGCGCGTCTCGATCCCGGTCAGCACCGCGTCGTGCAGCGAGTAGCCACGAATCTGCTTCTCGAACGCCGGCAAGGCTTCGCGAATCGCTTCGATGGCGAACGCCGGCAAAGCCAGGGCCAAGTCACCCAAGGCAACGCCCGGTTTGTAGGACGGCTCGACGCTGCCCAACTCGGTCGACGGCTTGCCGGCAATGAAGTCGCCGACCAGCTGCGCCGGTGCTTCGTAATTGCTGCCACCCAGCACAAAGGCGTGGGATTCCAGGCGTTCCTGCAACTCGATGCCAGCCAGCGGGCCGCCCGGATAATCGACTTCCGGGGTAATCCCGACGACGATCCCGGAGTTGGCGTTGCGCTCGTTACGCGAATACTGGCTCATGCCGTTGGTGACCACGCGGTTCGGCTCGGAGGTCGCCGCCACCACGGTGCCACCCGGGCACATGCAGAAACTGTAGACCGAACGGCCGTTCTTGGCGTGGTGCACCAGTTTGTAGTCGGCAGCGCCGAGTTTCGGGTGGCCGGCGTATTTGCCCAGGCGCGCGCGGTCGATCAGCGACTGCGGGTGCTCGATGCGAAAGCCCACCGAAAACGGCTTGGCTTCCATGTATACGCCACGGCCGTGAAGCATGCGGAAGGTGTCCCGGGCGCTGTGGCCGAGGGCCAGAATCACATGTTTCGAATGGATCTGCTCGCCGCCATCAAGCTCGACGCCGACCAGTTGGCCGTCTTCGATCAATACGTCAGTGACGCGCTGCTGGAAACGCACTTCGCCGCCCAGGGCACGAATTTGCTCACGCATGTTTTCCACCACACCGGTCAGACGAAACGTCCCGATGTGCGGCTTGCTGACGTAGAGGATTTCTTCCGGCGCGCCGGCCTTGACGAACTCGTGCAAGACTTTGCGACCGAGGAATTTCGGGTCTTTGATCTGGCTGTAGAGCTTGCCGTCGGAGAACGTACCCGCGCCGCCTTCACCGAATTGCACGTTGGATTCGGGGTTGAGCACGCTTTTGCGCCACAGGCCCCAGGTGTCCTTGGTGCGCTGACGCACTTCGGTGCCTCGTTCGAGGATGATCGGCTTGAAGCCCATCTGCGCCAGCAGCAGGCCGGCGAAGATCCCGCAGGGGCCGAACCCGACCACGATCGGGCGCTGGCTCAGGTCGGCCGGCGCCTGGCCGACCACTTTGTAGCTGACATCCGGCGCCACGTTGACGTTACGGTCATCGGCGAATGTGTGCAGCACCGCCGCCTCATCGCGAACGTTGAGGTCGATGGTGTAGATGAAGCACAGTTCGGAGGACTTTTTACGCGCATCGTAGCTGCGCTTGAACAAGGTGAAATCGAGCAGGTCATCACTGGCGATGCCCAAGCGCTGCACGATGGCAGGGCGCAGGTCTTCTTCGGGATGGTCGATCGGCAGCTTGAGTTCAGTGATTCGTAACATGACGGGATCCGGTTCGCGGGGCGCACAACTGCGCCAAGGCGTTTGAAGCCCGCGATTATAAGCCTCAAAGGATGATTCCAGTGAGGCTAAAACGATCAGTCGTCGCGCGATCCGCCGAAATACCCACAGCCGCGTTGCACCTGGCCATCGATGCGCAGCTCGGCGCTCATGTGCTGCACGCTGCCGGTGCTGCTGTCGACGCAACGTTGCGGCGCGACCCAGAGCTCGATGCGCTGATTATTGGCTTCGGTACTGAGGTTGAAGCGGCCATCGCCCAGTTGCTCTTCAACGTACGGCAGGGCCAAGGGCGGCTGACCGGCGCGGTCGATGACCATGCCCTTGCCGCTGACTTTGACGTTCCACTCAGGGCCATGGCCGGCGGCACGCAGGATCAGCCGCTTGAAATTGGGATCGTCGCACGCCGTGCCCGAGCGCTCGACGCGGTACAGCTGCGCCAGATCGAGCCGACTATCGGCACCACTGGCAACGATCCGACCGCGCACGTCGGCGAACAACTTGCCCTGATCATCGGCCAGGGTCGCGGCCTCTTGCAGGACGCTGGTGCCGCCGGTGTCGTTGACCACATAACTACGCTGTTCATTGCACGGCTGGAACAGCAACTTGCCGTCGGCCGCCGTCAACTGGCCCTGCATGCGAGTCTGGCCCACATGTGAAGCGCTTTCGCGCGGGCCGTCCAGCAACTGGCACGCGGCGAACAGCGGAAGCAGGGCAACAAGCACTAAGGAACGGGCAACACGCATCTTTGAGTCTCCTGACAAGTGCCGCCACGTTACTCAGCCTGACCGTTCATCACAACCCTGCAATGTCCTCGCTTTCCTACGGGTCGTGTTTGGTTTAGCCGACGCGGTAGGTCTGGCCGGTCTGTAAGCCTTCCACGCTTTTGGCGTAGGCCAGCGCTACTTCGGCGGCGGGAACCGGTTTGAAACCACGGAAGTACGGGGCATAGCTGCCCATGGCTTCGACCAGCACGTTCGGGCTGACCGAGTTGATGCGCAAACCGCGCGGCAGTTCGATCGCCGCGGCGCGGACAAAACTGTCCAGGGCGCCATTGACCAGGGACGCCGAGCTGCCAGTACGGATCGGATCGTGGCTGAGGATGCCGGTGGTGAAGGTGAATGACGCACCGTCATTGGCGAACTCCCGGCCGATCAGCAACAGGTTGACCTGGCCCATCAGCTTGTCCCGCAAGCCGAGCTCGAAGTCTTGCGCGGTCATGGTGGCCAGTGGCACGAAGTTGACACTGCCGGCGGCGCAGATCAGCGCGTCGAAATTGCCGGTCTGTTCGAACAGTTTGCGGATCGAGGCGCTGTCGCTGATGTCGACCTGAAAATCACCGCTCTTGCGGCCGATGCGGATGATTTTGTGGCGCTGGGACAGTTCATGGTCAATGGCCGAACCGACGGTGCCGGAGGCGCCAATCAAGAGAATTTTCATCGTGCTGTACCTGTATGGGTTGGATTTAAATTTAAGTTTAGTGTGGTTTTTTTTATTGATAAGCGTGCTAATAGGCAACCTTTGGTTTTCAAATGGAAACAATCCATGAGCGAAATGGACGACCTGGCGGCGTTCGCGATATTGATCGAGGCGGGCAGTTTCACCTTGGCGGCGCAGCAACTGGGTTGCAGCAAAGGGCAACTCTCCAAGCGCATCAGCCTGCTGGAAACGCGGTTTTGCGTGGTGTTGCTGCAACGCACCACGCGCCGCTTGAGCCTGACGGCGGCGGGCGCGGCGCTGTTGCCGCAAGCCCAGGCGCTGGTGATTCAAGTCGAGCGAGCGCGTCAGGCGTTGGCGCGGCTGAAGGACGACATGGCCGGCCCGGTGCGGATGACAGTTCCGGTTTCACTGGGGGAAACCTTCTTTGACGGCGCATTGCTGGAGTTTTCCCGGCAGTACCCCGAGGTGCAGATCGAGCTGGAGCTCAACAACCACTACCGCGACCTGTCCCGTGACGGATTCGATCTGGCGATCCGCTCGGAAGTGGCCAACGACGATCGCCTGGTCGCCCGCCCGCTGCTGGCCTGGCACGAGATGACTTGCGCCAGCCCGGCGTATCTTGAGCGATGCGGTGAACCGCTGACGCCTCAGGCGCTGGCCGAACACCGGTGCCTGCTCAACAGCCATTACAGCGGTCGCGAAGAATGGCTCTATCACCAACAGCACGAGTTACTGCGGGTGCGAGTGTCGGGACCGTTCGCCAGCAACCACTACAACCTCTTGAAGAAGGCCGCGCTGGCGGATGCGGGCATTGCGCGTTTGCCGTCGTACTTGCTGCAAGAGGAGTTGGCTGACGGGCGTTTGAGATGGCTCCTGCGCGATTATCAGACTCGCAGCATGCCGATGTATCTGGTGCACCCGTATCAGGGCGGATTGCCGAAGCGCACCCAAGTGCTGGCGGATTATTTGATTGGTTGGTTCAAGCGCAGTGGCGAGGCGTTGGATCGGCTTCAACGATAACGGGAACTGGTGCAATTGGATCGGCAGCTCCTACAGGGGATCCCTATCCGTCAATGGTTGGCCGTTAGCGGGCGTAACGCTTGGCAATCAGATGATCAATCGACAACTTGCCCGGCCCGGTCGCCATCAAGTACAGCAGCACCGCCGCCCAAGTACCGTGAGTCGGATAGGCATCGGGGTACACGAACAGCTGAATAGTCAGCGTCATACCCAGCAGTGCCAGCGCCGAAAAACGTGTGGCAAAGCCGATCAGAATCAGCACCGGAAAGAAATGCTCGGCGAAGGCCGCCAGGTGCGCCGCCAGTTCCGGGGAGAGCAGTGGCAGGTGATATTCGCTCTGAAACAACGGAATAGTCGAGCCCGCCAGCCGTGGTACGCCGACTTCAAAGGTGCCGTCGATCAAGTCGATGGCCAGGCCTTCCACTTTGGTCTGCCCGGACTTCCAGAACACCGCGGCAATGGAAAAGCGCGCGATAAACGCGATCAGGCTGTGGGGGATTTTTTCCAGCAGCGCGATGGCACGGGCGATGGGGTTCTGGCGACTGTTCATGGCGATACCTTGTGGTGTAAATGGGTGATGACGTGGTGGCTGATCAGCAGCGCCAGGGTTTGGCTGAGGTCGAAGGCGGGCGCTGTCTCTAATGCTTGGGTCAGGGATTGGCCGTTTTGCAGGTTCTGAATGAATGTGCTGGCGCCGTGGTCGATGGCGAACACCTCAACCTCCAGCCCATTGCGCAATACCAGCGCGTTTTGCCCGTGGTCGAGGTCGATTCCGGTCAGCGTCGCGTCCTGTTGATGGGCCGCCCAGATCGCAACCACCGCGAAGGCTGAAGTCAGTAGATTCAGGGAGGGATGAAGGCCGACCGTCAGCTCGCTCAGCGCTTGCGGGTCCGACAACGCGGCGGTGATCTGTTCATGGCTCAGGGGTTGGGCGTCGGCGGCGTGATAGGCCTGAACGCGCAACCGCTCCAGTCGCGCCACGTCGGCCAGATAAGGCACGCTGGCTACCGGTTCAAAGCGGTCGATGAACTCGGCGAAGTCCTTGCCGTAGTCGTTGATGAGCGGGCTTTGAGGTGGGCAACTCTGCACATACAACCCCGCCATCGCCCGGAAAAAATCATCACCGACTAACTGCAAAACCACTGGGTAGCTATCCGCCAATGCGTTGATCAGTGAGCTCTGCACATTGTTGCGATACACCGCGAAACGGCTGGCGGGATCGGCGCCGTTGGCACTGAACAAGCCGTCGGGGCAGGGCCGTTGCGGATCGAGCAGGGCGGCGGCAAACGCGGCTTGAGTGCTCATGATCGGCTCCCCGCGCAATGCAGCAACGCATCAGCCTGACGGGCTTCGGCATGCAGCACGCTGAAGGCCGGTAACTGATTGTCGCGCTCGATCAACGTGGCGATCGGGCCAACTCGTTCCAGCACCCGCCGATACAGTGCCCATACCGCGTTATCGATGGGCGCACCGTGATCGTCGATCAGCAGACGGTCGCCAAGGCTGTCGGTGTCTTCGGCAAACCCGGCCAGATGAATCTCACTCACTGCGTGCAGCGGCAGTGCGTCGATGTAGGCCAGGGGATTTCTTTGATGATTGATGCAGGAGACGTAGACGTTGTTGACGTCCAGCAGCAGGCCACAGCCGGTGCGGCGAACGACTTCGCTGATGAAGTCGGCCTCGTCCAGGGTCGAGCGCTGGAACGCCAGATACGTCGCCGGGTTCTCCAACAGCATCGGACGTTTGAGGGTGCTCTGCACCTGATCGATGTGCTCGCAGACGCGGTTCAGCGTCGGCGCATCGTAGGCCAGGGGTAGCAGGTCGTTGAGAAACACCGGGCCATGGCTGGACCAGGCCAGGTGTTCGGAAAAGGACTGGGGTTGATAGCGCTCGATCAGCGCGGCAAGCCTTTGCAGGTGCCGAGCATCCAGCGGACCTTCGGCACCGATGGACAGGCCAACACCGTGCAGCGACAGCGGATACTGCTCGCGGATCAACCCCAGAAAATGATGAAACGGGCCGCCGGCCACCATGTAGTTTTCGGCGTGGACTTCGAAGAAACCGATGTCCGGTTGTGCACCGAGCACTTCACGAAAGTGCTCGGTCTTGAGCCCCAGCCCGGAGCGGGGCGGGAGCCCGGAGAATGAATTGTTCATGGTCGACACTCAGGCTGGGGGCTGATTACGACTTGGCTTTGTAGGCTTCCATCTGGCCGAAACCGGTTGGCGAAGTCTTGCTCTCGGTGGTCATGCAGGTGCCTTTCGGGACGAGTTTCCAGGCATTGGCCTGGTGATCCATTTTGGCGGTGCCGGCGCAAGTGGTGCCAGCGCCTGCGGCGCAATCGTTATGACCTTTCATGGCCACGCCGAAGCATTTTTCCATGTTGGCGTCAGCGGCATGGGCAGTCGACACGGCGGCGATGCTCAGGGCAGAACCGAGGGCCAGAACCAGGGCGGTGGCGGACAGGGTGCGGGTGGTAGCAGTCATGATGTTTCTCCGAAATTGAGCTTGGGTTGGCAAGCGTTTGTGCTTGCTTACCGCTCTAGAGAAACGACAGGGCGTGGCGTTACAGCTGACAGCGAATTTTTTCAGAAATCTTCAAAACACCACAAATCCCCTGTGGGAGCGGGCTTGCTCGCGAAGGCGATGTGTCAGCCAACATCTCTGTTGAATGTGATGCCGCTTTCGCGAGCAAGCCCGCTCCCACAGGGGATCTTCATTGGTGCGTGGGGTGTGGCAGGCATAAAAAAACGGCCGCGAAGGCCGTTTTTTTGTTCATCGGTAAGGCTTAGCCGCCGAGGTACGCTTCGCGCACTTTCGGGTCGGTCAACAGCGCTTCACCCGTCCCTGTCATCACCACCCGGCCGTTTTCCAGCACGTAGGCACGGTCAGCGATTTTCAGAGCCTGGTTGGCGTTTTGTTCCACCAAAAACACCGTCACACCGTCCTTGCGCAGTTGTTCGATGATGTCGAAGATCTGCTGGATGATGATCGGTGCCAAGCCCAGCGATGGCTCGTCGAGCAGCAACAGCTTGGGCTTGCTCATCAGCGCGCGGCCGATGGCGAGCATTTGCTGTTCGCCGCCAGACATGGTGCCGCCGCGTTGGGCGAAGCGTTCTTTCAGGCGTGGGAAAAGTCCGAGGACCTTGTCCATCTGTTCCTGATAGTCGCCCTTGTCGGTGAAGAATCCGCCCATGGCGAGGTTTTCTTCCACGGTCAGGCGGGCAAACACCCGACGACCTTCCGGGACCACGGCGATGCTTTTACGCATGATATGCGACGAGTCCTGGCCGACGAGCTCTTCGCCCATGTAGCGGATGCTGCCGCTGTGGGCTTGCGGCGAACCGCAGAGGGTCATCAGCAGGGTCGATTTGCCGGCACCGTTGGCGCCGATCAGGGTCACGATCTCGCCCTGGCGGACTTCGACGTTGACGCTGTGCAGCGCCTGGATCTTGCCGTAGAAGGTGGAAACGTTTTCGAACTGCAGCATTTACGCTTCCCCCAGGTAGGCTTTGATCACTTCAGGATTGTCGCGAATCTGCTCCGGCGTGCCGTTGGCCAACGGTGTGCCCTGGTTGATCACGACGATGTGGTCGGAAATGCTCATGACCAGTTTCATGTCGTGTTCGATCAGCAGCACGGTAACGTTGTGCTCTTCACGCAGCATGCCGATCAGCGCCTTGAGGTCTTCGGTTTCCTTCGGGTTCAGGCCGGCGGCCGGTTCGTCGAGCATGATGATCCGTGGGCGGGTCATCATGCAGCGGGCGATTTCCAGGCGACGTTGCTGACCGTAGGCCAGGGTGCCGGCCGGACGGTTGGCGAACGCCTTGAGGTTGACCTTTTCCAGCCAGTATTCGGCGTATTCCATGGCCTCGCGTTCGCTTTTGCGAAAGCCCGGCGTCTTGAACAGACCGGCCAGGAAGTTGGTGTTCAGGTGACGGTGCTGGGCGATCAAGAGGTTCTCGACCGCGGTCATGTCCTTGAACAGCCGCACGTTCTGGAAGGTGCGCACCACGCCTTTGAGGGCGATCTTGTGGCCGGGCAGGCCTTCGATCGCTTCGCCGTCCAGCAGGATGCTGCCGCCGCTCGGTTTGTAGAAACCGGTCAGGCAGTTGAACACGGTGGTTTTGCCGGCGCCGTTGGGGCCGATCAGTGCCACGACCTGTTTTTCCTTCACGCTCAGGGCTACGCCGTTGACCGCGAGCAAGCCGCCGAAGCGCATGCTCAGATTTTCTACTTTGAGGATCTCACGGCTCATTTGCGCAGCTCCATGTGAGGGCGTTGCATCGGCAGCAGACCTTGAGGACGCCAGATCATCATCAGCACCATCAAGGCGCCGAACATCAACATGCGGTATTCACTGAATTCACGCATCATTTCCGGCAACAGGATCATCACCGTGGCGGCGAGTACGACGCCCAGTTGCGACCCCATGCCGCCCAGCACCACGATGGCGAGGATGGTCGCCGATTCGATGAAGGTGAAGGACTCCGGTGTCACCAGGCCTTGGCGCGCGGCGAAGAAGCTACCGGCGAAACCGGCGAACGCAGCACCGAGGGTGAAGGCCGACAGCTTGATGACCGTGGGATTGAGACCCAATGCACGGCAGGCGATTTCGTCTTCACGCAACGCTTCCCAGGCACGGCCCAGGGGCATGCGCAGCAGACGGTTGATGACGAACAGGGCGAACAGCGACAACAACACCGCGATCAGGTAAAGGAAGATCACCTTGTTTACCGGGTTGTAGGTCAGGCCGAAGTACTCGTGGAAGGTCTGCAGTCCGTCTGCGGCAGTTCTATCGAAGGTCAGTCCGAAAAGCGTTGGCTTGGGAATGTTGCTGATGCCGTTCGGGCCGCCGGTGAGGTCGGTCAGGTTGCGCAGGAACAGACGGATGATTTCACCGAAACCCAGGGTCACGATCGCCAGGTAATCACCGCGCAAACGCAGCACCGGGAAGCCGAGCAGGAAGCCAAACGTGGCGGCCATCATCCCGGCGATCGGCAAGCAGATCCAGAAGCTCAGGCCGTAGTAATGCGACAGCAACGCGTAGCTGTAGGCGCCCACGGCGTAGAAGCCGACGTAACCGAGGTCGAGCAGGCCGGCCAGGCCGACCACAATGTTCAGGCCGAGGCCGAGCATCACGTAGATCAGCACCAGCGTGGCGATATCCACCGCGCCGCGGGAGCCGAAGAACGGCCAGACCAGCGCACCGATGATCAACGCGATGATGATCCAGCGCTGGGTGGTCGGCAGGGTCAGGAAGGTACTGGCCTTGGCCGGCATCACCGGCAGGTTGGGCGAGGCTTTCCACGCCGAGCTGATCTGCTGGTCGAACAGCACGCGCAAGAACATCAGCACCGAGCATACGGCGATGGTGATCAGTGTTGCAGTGCTGGTGCCATGGACTTCGAGGTTGATGCCGACAATGGTCAGTTTCAGACCGAGTACCGGGTAGGCCACGGCCCACACCAGCAAGGCGCTGAATAACGCCTGTTTAAGATTCCTAGTCATACTTTCTCAACCTCCGGACGGCCCAACAGGCCGGTTGGCCGGAACAACAACACCAGGACCAATAGGCCGAACGCCACGACGTCCTTGTACTGGTCGCCGAAGATATCGGCACCAAAGGCTTCCGCCACCCCAAGCACCAGCCCGCCGAGCATCGCGCCGGGGATGCTGCCGATACCGCCCAGTACCGCGGCGGTGAAGGCCTTGAGGCCGACCAGGAAACCGGCGTTCGGGTTGATCACGCCGTATTGCATGCTCAACAGCACAGCTGCGATAGCCGCCAGTGCCGCACCGATGACGAAGGTCAGGGCGATGATGTTGTTGGTGTTGATGCCCAAGAGGTTGGCCATCTTGATGTCTTCGGCACAGGCACGGCAGGCGCGACCCAGGCGAGAGCGGGAGATGAACAGCGTCAGGCCGAGCATGGCGACCAGGGTCACCACGAACACCACGATTTGCATGTAGGAAATCAGCACTTCATGTGCGCCACCTGGCCCGATGGCAAAGTTGCCAGGGATCAGGTTGGAGATGGATTTGTCCTTGGAGTCTTGCGCCAGCAGAACCGTGTTCTGCAGGAAAATCGACATGCCGATGGCGGAAATCAGCGGGATCAGACGGTTGCTGCCGCGAAGTGGGCGGTAGGCGATCCGTTCGATGCTATAGCCGTAGGCACTGGTTACAACGATGGTTGCGAGAAAAGCGGCGGTCATCAACAGCGGCACACTGTCGAGTCCCAGCATGGCCAGCCCGGCGATGGCGATGAACGCCACGTAAGAGCCGATCATGTACACCTCGCCGTGGGCGAAGTTGATCATTCCAATGATGCCGTAAACCATCGTATAGCCGATGGCAATCAGGGCATACGTGCTGCCGACGGTCAAACCGTTAACCAGCTGTTGGAAGAAGTGATAGATGTCAGGCATTACAGCGCTCCTAAAAACCTGATACGCATTTCACTGGTGGAGTCATTTTCCCGCTCGAGCCCCGTGGATCTGCATCCACTTCGAATTCGAGGTTTGCCAGCGAACCGCTGATGACGGTTTTGAGATTTTCAGGTGGGGAGGCTGGCGGATCACGCCAGCGCGGCCCAATACGTTCGTAAAACAAAGCCCACGGCACGCCGTGGGCTTTATTGGCAGTCAGTCAGGCCAAGGCCTTACTGAGGCGAAACTTCAGTTTTAGGTTTGCCGAAATGCCACTGGTAAACCACGAATTTGAAGTCTTTCAGGTCGCCCTTTTCGTCGAAAGACAGGTCGCCGGTCGGGGTTTTGAACGTACCTTTGTGGATAGCTTCAGCCACTTTGGCAGTGTCTTCGCTCTTGGCGGCCTTGATGCCATCGGCGATGACTTGCACAGCCGAGTAGGCCGGGAACACGAACGGACCGCTCGGGTCTTCTTTCTTGGCTTTGAACGCGTCAGCCAAGGCGATGTTGGCCGGATCCTGGTCGAAGGATTTCGGCAGGGTCACCAGCAGGCCTTCGGAAGATTCCTTGGCGATCTGCGAAATGGAGTCGTTACCCACGCCTTCCGGACCCATGAACTTGGCTTTCAGGCCTTTTTCCTGGGATTGACGCAGGATCAGACCCAGTTCCGGGTGGTAGCCGCCGTAGTAGACGAAGTCGACGTTGGCTTGCTTGAGCTTGGCGATCATCGAGGAGAAGTCTTTGTCGCCGGCGTTGATGCCTTCGAACACGGCAACCTTGACGCCTTTGCCTTCGAGGGTTTTCTTCACGGCGCTGGCGATGCCTTCACCGTATTGCTGTTTGTCGTGCAGCACGGCAACGATTTTCGGTTTGACGTGATCGGCGATGTAGTTACCGGCGGCAGGGCCTTGGGCGCTGTCCAGACCGATGGTACGGAACACCATTTTGTAACCACGGGAAGTGATGTCCGGGCTGGTAGCAGCCGGGGTGATCATGATCACGCCTTCGTCTTCGTAGATGTCGGACGCCGGTTGAGTGGAGCTGGAGCACAGGTGACCCACTACGAACTTGACGCCGTCGTTGACGACTTTGTTCGCGACAGCCACCGCTTGTTTTGGATCGCAGGCGTCATCGTATTCAACCGCGACGAGCTTCTTGCCGTCGATACCGCCCTTGGCGTTGATTTGTTCGATGGCCATTTTGGAGCCACTGAACTGCATGTCGCCGTATTGGGCTACAGGGCCGGTTTTAGGGCCGGCGATACCGATCTTGATGGTGTCAGCGGCGAACGAATGGCTGGCAACCCCGGCCAGAACCATAGCGGCAAACAGTTTTGAAATCTGCTTAGTAGCCTTAGTCATAGTGCTCCACTCTTGCTGTTGTAGTTTTTATAGTCCTGGCGCCGTAGCAGCAGAACCGGGTCAGATATCGTCGATATCCTCCGGAAAATGCCCCCGGCAACTGTACCGGTACAGTGTAGAGCGCCGATTGTTAGCCTGGGAAGCTGGCGCCAGGGGGCAAAACCTGAGGGTGTCGCTTTATTGAAAGAAAAAGACAGAATCGCGGCGGATGTCAGCTGGCTAATACTTGATTCAGCAGCATTCCCTGGCTTTCCTGCGTTTCTCATTCGGTGACGCGATTGCATCCGGGTTTTTCTGGCGCATTAGCGACGTTATCATTCACGTCGATTTCTTTTGCGGACAGGAACCCATGACTCAAGAACCTAGCACCCTCTATGCCAAGCTGCTTGGTGAGACCGCATCTATTACCTGGAAAGAGTTGGAGCCATTCTTCGCCAAGGGTGCCCTATTGTGGGTCGATCCAGGCCTGGATTTGATCGCTGCGGCAGAGGCGGTAGCCACCGATGAAGGCGAGAAAGTGGCTGCCTGGCTGGCCGCCGACAAGGTCGCCAAGCTGTCTGAAACGCGGGCGCTGGATCTTTTCGAGCGCGATCCCGAACTGTGGGCCGTTGTTGTTTCGCCGTGGATTCTGATCCAGGAAAGAGCGACGAGCTGAGTGCTTGCACTTGATTGGTGCGCGGCGTTGCCGGTTAAAAGTGTGTAGGCGAGTAGCGTGATGGCATGTTGCCGTAGAGAAAGGCCACAGAAGGGTCTTGGCGAGGGTGACGTAAACGTAACGGGAACAGTTTATTGAGCAGCCGATTGGCTGCTTAATTGTTTCTGGATGTTGGGGTTTGTGGTGATTCTTATGCCGCCATCGCGGGCAAGCCCGCTCCCACAGGTACTGCGTTTTTTCAAAAGAGAACGCGGTCCTTGTGGGAGCGGGCTTGCCCGCGATTGGGTGCACCGCGGTTTAAGCGGTCTTGCCGGTGTGGTTATTAAGCGAAATAACCTTGGTCTTGCCAATCCGGTGACGATAGATCTCGCGCAGGTACTTGATCGCCTTTTTCACGCAATCCCGCGACAGGCGGATGTCGTTGATCGAGACGAACTTGTCCTTGTCGTTGATCAGCTCGCGGTACTTCTTCTCGTACATCGGTTTGATCGCGTACCAGTTGGTATCGAGGATCTTCGCCGGGTTTTCGAATTCGTTGAGTAGTTCGTCGATCCGGTCTTCGTCGAAGTCTTCATTGATGATGAAGTCCAGGATCGAGTTGTCCAGAGTCTCGTCGAAGCGGTACGGATTTTTCGCAAAGCAACGCTTGATGAAGGCCACGATCAGGGTCAGGAAGTCGTCCGACAGGCACGGGCTCTTGGCGATCAGGGTGGTCAGCGACAGGTTGGCCGAGGCGCCGATCACCAGCGCGTAACGCTTGAGCGTGGTGTTGGGGAACAGGCTGTTGAGGTGAGTCTTCAACCGGTTCAGGTCCATGTAGGACAGCTTGTAGTCTTTAGGCAACGAAACAATCGATACCACCGACGAGCAATTCTTGAAGAAGTGCAGGTCGTGCAACGCGGCCGCGTCGTAGCCCGAATTCTTGTACTGCTCCAGCGAAGCGCGATAGCGCTTGGACTCGATCGGCAACAGGCTGATGCCTTCGATCGCCTGGGTGACCTTGTTGAAGTGCGGCAGGTCGATGGAGCGGAAGAACAGGTCGTCGATGTTCAGGCGCTGCGGCTCTTTCTCGAACACCTTGAACTTGTCGCTGCTCGGCGGCGGGGTTTCCGGCACCACGGACTCGGCGTAAGCAATCGCCACCGGGCCGGCCAGGCTCATGAACAGGTCGTTGGCGTCCAGGCGAATGGTTTCGCCGATGTCGATGCCGGCGCGACGGAAATAGTTCTGGTCGTAGTCGGTGGTCACCGCCTGCGCTGTCAGAATGTTGAATATCTGCTGTGAGATGTACTGGTTGGCGTGCTTTTCCATGGCATTGACGTCAATGTTCTGGATGTTGCCGTCATCGCTTTCTTCGGCGTAGCGCATGATGTCGTTGGAGATCAGCATCATCGCGTTCCATGGGCGAATGCGCCCCATGACGCTGGCTTCGCTGCTGTCTTCGTTGGCGAAGTTGTAGGAGAAGTCCCATTCTTCCGACAGGTATTTGCACAGTAGGCGACCGGCGTTGATGTGCAGCGCCTCGGACATTTCACTGCGGTGATCGGAAATATTCGGCAGTACGCAAATGCCGCTGGTGAAGATCGGCTCGAAGACGAAGGAATGACCGCTCTTGCCGTCGTGCTCGTCCATCGGCTTGGTGTCGAACGTTTTGTTCATGTACGAGTGTTGCTGGGCCAGGCCGAATTCCGAGGCCATGCCCGAACCGGTACCGCCACCGGCGCTGAAGATCGAGAAATACAGGCGCGACTGGTTGGCCTTGATCCCGCAGCTGTCGATCAGGTACGAGTGAATCATTTTCCAGTCAGGGCTGGAGAACCGCTGGGTGTCCTTGTTCAGGATGATCTTGGCCAGGTACTGGCCGAGGATCGGCGCGTTACCGGCGCCACCGGCGTGGACTTCCGACAAGTCCATGATTTTCATTTTGCTGTAGTCACGCAGAAAGCCGCTTTTTTCTCCCTTGCGCGAGAAGCGGATGCGCCCGGCGATGTCCTTGTCCAGGTCGCCGAGCATCACCAGCGGTTCGACCAGGAACACCGGTTTGCTGGCCTTGTTCGACCCCAGGCGCAGGTTATTGCGAATCCACTGCGCCGGGCTGTAGCCCTTTTCGGCGTAGCGTTTGTCCGGCGACAGACGGTCTTCGCTGTTGAATTCGTTGAGGTAGAACTTGCGGGCGTTGTACACCAGCTCCGCCACGTCCAGCGCGATGTTCGAACCACAGCGGCCCAGGCCGATCAGGCACACCGACGGGAATTCCTGGTCGTTGTGCTGTTCGTTGTCACCTTCCAGATGGGGCGGGCGCGGGAACACCAGATCGCGCAGGCCGTCGAGGTTGTCGAGGATGCGGTCGGTATTGGTTTCGGTGAAGTACAGGTATTGCTGAGTCGCCAGTGGACGCGACGGGGTCAATGGCTTCGACGATGAGGGGCTGTTCGCCGCGGGGCTCAGGGTCAGATCGGATACCGCGGTGGCCGGATTATTTTTGGAAGTCATTTGCGCCATATACCTGGACTGGTCGGCTCGGCGACAAGTGTCATCGAGTCATCACGGAATGGGATCTCGCGTCTTTTTGCTGCGCGAATGTGGCCCAAGCGTCAGGGCCTTGGCCTGAGCATCGCTCGGGGGAATCCTTTCCTTAATCATGATGAGTCGGCCAATATTCGATGATCTTTAATCAAAGGGAGGCTAAATGATGGCAGCGTTACCTTCGCTGGGGTTGGCTCGATGCACCGGTGTCCGGCGGGGTGGTCGGCGCCGAGGCGGCAGACCTTGCGCGGGTGCGGCCGGTGTTGTTGACCCTTGGCCAGCGGGTGACCCACATGGGGGCCGTCGGCGCGGGGCAGGTGACCAAGGCCTGCAATCAGATGATTGTCGCCTGCAATGCCCTGGTCATTGCCGAAGTGGTGGCCCTGGCCGAGCGTTCCGGGGTCGATGCCCGCCTGATCGCCGAGGCGTTGGTCGGTGGTTTCGCCGATTCAAAACCGTTGCAGATTCTTGCGCCGCAAATGGCCGAGAGCCGCTTCGAACCGATGAAATGGCACGTACGCACGCTGCTCAAGGACCTCGACACCGCCGTGAAGTTTTCCCGCGAACAGGGTTCGGCCACGCCGATCAGCGGATTGGCCGCACAACTGATGCGCCTCCATGGGGGGCAGGGGTTTCTGGAGAAGGATCCGTCGACGCTAGTGCAGTTGTACCGCGAGCCAGACTCAACGGATTGACGGTGTGCGTGTGTTTGCGCTGGTTGATTTCGGCCAGCACCGGACGCAATTCAGCCAGCGGCACCGGACGGCTGAGCAGGTAGCCCTGAACGAAGTCGCAGCCGTGGCGTTCGAGAAAATCGTATTGCTCGAAAGTTTCGACGCCTTCGGTGACGACCTGCAAATGCAGGGTGTGGGCCATGACGATAATGGCCATGACGATTTCCATGTCCTGGGTGGCCTTGGGGATGTCCTGAATGAACGAGCGGTCGATCTTCAGCGTGTTCAATGGCAGGCGCCTGAGGTAGGCCAGGGATGAGTAGCCGGTGCCGAAGTCATCGATCGACAACGAAACCCCGAGGGCGCGAATCTGCCGCAGCAACACCAGGGTGTTGGTGATATTGCCCATCAGCGCGTTCTCGGTCACTTCCAGTTCCAGCCGCTGTGGTGCTACCCCGCAGATGCGCAGGGCGTGTTCGATTTCCTCGGCCAACTCTTCTCGCGCCAGGTTCAGGGGCGAGCAATTCACCGCGATTTTGAGGCCTTCGCAATCGTGGCGGGACAGCTCACCCAAGTCTTCGCAGGCCTTGCGCAGCACCCAGTTGTCCAGTTCGGCGATCAGGCCGTTGGCCTCGGCGATGGCGATGAACCGATCCGGCGTCAGTAATCCGTGAACCGGGTGTTGCCAGCGAATCAACGCTTCAAGTTTGGTGACCTGGCCGTTTTTGAGGTCATAGATGGGTTGGTAATACAGCATCAACCCGATGTTTTCGCGCAGGGCATAACGCAGTTCTTCTTCGAGTTGCAACTCCAGGGTGGCACGGGTTTTCAGGTTTGAACTGAAAAAATGCAGCGCGTTACGACCGCAGTCCTTGGACTGGTATAGCGCCAGATCGGCGTTCTTCAGCAATTCCTCGCAAGTCTTGCCATCTTCCGGAAACAGGCTGATGCCGATACTGGTAGTCATGACCATGCGCCGTCCGGACAACTCGATGGGTTCCTTCATTTTCAGCATGATGCGCTGGGCCATTTGCCGTGCTTCTTCGCGGTCGTACAGGCTGAAGAGGATGCAGAATTCGTCGCCTCCGAAGCGCGCCACCACGTCTTCATGGCTGCGTATCGAGGCCTTGATATGGCTGGCCAGGACTTTGAGCAGTTCGTCGCCGGCGTCATGGCCGAGGCTGTCATTGATCCGCTTGAAGTGGTCGATATCGAGGAACATCATCGCCAGCATGCCGCCTTCGTTGGTTTTCTCGATGAGCTTCTCGGCAAAGATCTGATTGAAGCCCCGGCGGTTGATCAGGTTGGTCAAGGGGTCGTAGTGCGCCACCTGTTGCAGCGACATGCGTGCCTGATCCAGTTGGCTGAGCAGGGCGTTGACCCGCTGCAGGTCGGACTCCTTGTGTTGCAGCTTCTTGTCCGCCAGCGCGGCACTGATGCTGCTGCCGATAATCAGCAGTGTGATCACCGCCACTGTCAATCCCAGTTGCAGGTGATTGTCGTCCTCGGGCAGTGGTTGAAGGCTGCCAGCGGGCAGCACCAGGCTGAGTGCCGCCATGCCGGTGAAATGCATGCTGACGATGCCGGCTCCGAGCACCAGGCTGGCGGTGTATTTGAGCAGTTGATGTAGCACACCGGCGCCATCGCGCAGGTGACTGGAAATCAACAGAGCGGCCAGGCTGGCACCGATGGCGATCACAATGGAAAGTGCGAACAAGAAGGGGTGGTAATAGACCCGCGCATTCGATCGCAGGGCGGCCATGCCAACGTAGTGCATGGTCGCGATGCCCAGGCCGATCCACACCGCGGCTTGCAGGTATCGTCGGAAACTCGGCTGAGGATGACTGAGGGTGTGCATGGCCAGCCACGAGGCGGTCAGGGCGAACAACAGCGAGAGCAGGGTGGTGGGCAGGTGGTAATGGATTTCGATCGGCGCCTGGAACGCCAGCATGCTGATGAAATGCATGGCCCAGATGCCGCCGGCCAGACACCCGGCGCCGACCCAGCGCCAGAGTCGCTGGGAGGCTGATTTTTCCACATGCCCGACCCGTTCGGTCATATCCAGCGTGGCAAAGCCGGCCGTGCAGGCGACCAGATAGGCCAGCAACACCAGAAAAGGGTTATGGGTGCAATCGAGTATGACCTGCCCGCTCTCTGGCAGCCCGGTCATGAAATGCAAACCCAGCCACTCCATAGCATGCCCCGTCTCTGATTCATCCTGGCCTGCGTCGTGCACGCGGGCGAATGCTTGCAGTATAGAGGCCATGCATGGAGCGCAAGGGGTGGTGGCACATTAGTGCCAATGCTTTTGGAATGGCTTTTAGAGCTATTGGAAATAAATTGTTGCATGGACCGCGCTGGCTGCCATGGATGGATATCAGCCTTACGAATAATGACAGACAGCGCTGGCGGGCCTGACTAGATTGACGGTTCCGGGCTCGAATGCGTTGGCAATGAAGCCCCAATAACAATAAAAGAGACGGACCCATGCAGAACTCGACCCAAGCGGCGAATGCCTGGCGCATTCTGTTCCTGTTGTTCCTGGCCAACCTGTTCAACTTCTTCGACCGCACGATCCCGGCCATCATCATCGAGCCGATCCGCATGGAGTGGCACCTCAGCGACTTTCAACTGGGGATCATCGGGACTGCATTCACCATCGTTTACGCCATTGCCGGCCTGCCTCTGGGGCGATTGGCCGATACCGGTTCGCGCAGCAAACTGATGGGCTGGGGCCTGGCGGCGTGGAGCGGGCTGACAGCGGTCAATGGGTTGGTGGGCAGTTTCTGGAGTTTCCTGATCGTGCGCATGGGCATCGGCATTGGTGAGGCCAGTTACGCGCCGGCCGCCAACTCGCTGATCGGCGATTTGTTCCCGGCTCACCGTCGGGCGCGGGCCATGGGTATTTTCATGCTCGGTTTGCCGCTGGGCCTGTTGTTGGCATTCTTCACCATTGGCGCGATGGTCAAGGCGTTCGACAGCTGGCGTGCGCCGTTCTTCATCGCGGCGGTGCCGGGGCTGATCCTGGCAGTCTTCATGTTCTTCATCAAAGAGCCGAAACGTGGCGCGGCAGAAAGCGTGCAAGTGTCTCAGGAGCGCGTGGACCGGCCGATCCGTCGGGTGCTGGCGGTGCCGACTTTCCTGTGGCTGGTGATGGCGGGGCTGTGCTTCAACTTCGCCACCTATGCCTGCAACTCGTTCCTGGTGCCGATGCTGCAGCGCTATTTCCTGATGCCGTTGCAGGAAGCGGCGGTGGCGACCGGGGTGATCGTCGGGGTGACCGGGTTGTTCGGCCTTACACTCGGCGGCTGGATTGCCGACAAGATTCATCAGCGGGTGGCCAATGGGCGACTGTTGTTCGCGGCGTTCAGCCTGGTCATTTCAACCTTGTGCACGGCCTGGGCGCTGCACGCCGGACGGATCGAGATCGGGGTGTTTGTCGCGGTGTTCAGCCTGGGTTGGTTGTTCGCCTACAACTTCTACACCTGTGTGTACACGGCGATTCAGGACGTGGTCGAACCGCGCCTGCGGGCCACGGCGATGGCGTTGTTCTTTGCCGGGTTGTACTTGCTGGGCGGTGGCTTGGGGCCGGTGGTGGTGGGCGGATTGTCTGATCATTTTGCGCACTTGGCCATGCTCTCGGCCGGCGCTGAGCAGATGACTGAAGCCTTCAAGGCTGTTGGTTTGCATGATGCGATGTATCTGATTCCGGTGGCATTGTTCTTTACGATGGTGTTTCTGTTTTTGGCATCGCGGTGTTTTGTGAGGGATGCCAAACGGATGAAGGAAGGGTTGGTGGCGGTGGCTGAGCCGCAGACTCCGGCGGTCACCGCGTAAATGATCGTTCCCACGCAGAGCGTGGGAACGATCAGCAGACAAAAAAAGGCCCGCATCGCTGCGGGCCTTCTTTTTAGCGGTGGAGCAGAGCGGATTAACCCGCCACCAGCACCCGAATCGCTTCCAGTCGCAGCGCCGCCTTGTCGAGCATGGCCAGGCCTTGCTCACGTTGCTTGCGCAGCGCAACCAGTTCGCTGTCACGTACGGTCGGGTTGACCGCTTGCAAGGCGGTCAGGCGTGCCAGTTCTTCGTCGGTATCCGCCGCCAGGCGACGTTGCGCCTCGGCCACGCGCTCGGCGTGACGCGGGGTGATCTTCTCTTCGCCGGCGTTGATCCGTGGCGTCAGCTGGTCGCGCTGGGCCTGGATGAACTTGTTGGCACTGGCGCGGGGCACGCTTTCCAGTTGATCGTTCAGGGTTTCGAACGACACCCGGGCCGACAGGTCATTGCCGTTGGCGTCGAGCAGGCAGCGCAGGGCGGCTGGCGGCAGGTAACGGCCCAGTTGCAGCGAACGCGGGGCAACCACTTCGCTGACGTAGAGCAGTTCCAGCAACACGGTGCCCGGTTTCAGCGCCTTGTTCTTGATCAGCGCCACGGCGGTGTTGCCCATCGAACCGGACAAGACCAGGTCCATGCCGCCCTGGACCATCGGGTGCTCCCAGGTGATGAACTGCATGTCTTCGCGAGACAACGCCTGGTTGCGGTCGTAGGTGATGGTCACGCCTTCGTCGTCGCCCAGCGGGAAGCTGGCGTCGAGCATTTTTTCGCTTGGCTTGAGGATCAGCGCGTTTTCCGAATGGTCTTCGCTGTCGATGCCGAAGGCGTCGAACAGGGTTTCCATGTAGATCGGCAGGGCGAACTGATCGTCCTGCTCGAGGATCGCCTCGACCAGCGCATCGCCTTCGCCCGCGCCGCCGGAGTTGAGTTCCAGCAAGCGGTCGCGACCGGTGTGCAGTTCGGCTTCGAGACGCTCACGCTCGGCGCGGGCTTCGTCGATCAGCGCTTGCCACTCGCCATCGTCGGCGTTTTCCAGCAGCGGCAGCAGGCGTGGGCCGAACTGATGCTGCAAGGCGTTACCGGTCGGGCAGGTGTTGAGGAACGCGTTCAGCGCTTCGTGGTACCACTGGAACAGCCGTTCTTGCGGGCTGGTCTCCAGGTACGGCACGTGCAGTTCGATGACGTGCTTCTGGCCGATCCGGTCGAGACGACCGATACGCTGCTCCAGCAGGTCCGGGTGCGACGGCAGGTCGAACAGTACCAGATGGTGCGAGAACTGGAAGTTGCGACCTTCACTGCCGATTTCCGAGCAGATCAGCACCTGAGCGCCGAATTCTTCGTCGGCGAAGTAGGCGGCGGCGCGGTCACGCTCGAGGATGTTCATGCCTTCGTGGAAGACCGTGGCCGGAATACCGGAACGTACGCGCAAGGCGTCTTCCAGGTCCATGGCGGTTTCGGCGTGGGCGCAGATCACCAGCACTTTGGTGCGTTTGAGCATTTTCAGCTGATCGATCAGCCACTCGACGCGCGGGTCGAACTTCCACCAGCGCTCTTCTTCGTTGGCGTCCGGCTGGGCCTGGAAGCTGACTTCCGGGTACAGCTCGGCGTGATCGCCCAGTGGCAGTTCGAGGTATTCGGCCGGGCACGGCAACGGGTACGGATGCAGTTTGCGCTCCGGGAAACCCTGCACGGCGGCGCGGGTGTTACGGAACAGCACGCGGCCGGTGCCGTGGCGGTCCAGCAGTTCGCGGACCAGACGAGCGCTGGCTTCGGTGTCGCCATCATTGACGGCGGTCAGCAGGGCTTCGCCTTCGTTGCCGAGGAAACCGTGGATGGTCTTGTGCGCTTCAGGCGACAGACGCCCTTTGTCCAGCAGCTCCTGAACGGCTTCGGCCACCGGGCGATAGTTTTCGCTCTCGGCGCGGAAGGCGTGCAGGTCATGGAAACGGTTCGGGTCGAGCAGGCGCAGACGGGCGAAGTGGCTGTCCTGACCCAGTTGTTCCGGGGTAGCGGTCAGCAGCAAGACGCCGGGAATGACTTCGGCCAGTTGCTCCACCAGGGAGTATTCAGGGCTGACCTGGTCTTCGTGCCACACCAGGTGGTGAGCTTCGTCGACCACCATCAGGTCCCAACCCGCTGCGAACAACGCGTCCTGGGCCTTTTCGTCTTCCACCAGCCACTCAAGTGCAACCAGCGCAAGCTGGGTGTCTTCGAACGGGTTGGCGGCATCGCTTTCGATGAAGCGTTCTTCGTCGAACAGGGCGACTTGCAGGTTGAAGCGGCGGCGCATTTCCACCAGCCACTGGTGCTGGAGGTTTTCCGGCACCAGGATCAGTACGCGGTTGGCGCGGCCCGAGAGCAGTTGGCGATGGATCACCAGACCGGCTTCGATGGTCTTGCCCAGGCCCACTTCGTCGGCCAGCAGAACCCGCGGCGCGATACGGTCGGCGACTTCACGGGCGATGTGCAACTGGTGCGCGATGGGTTGCGCCCGCACGCCGCCCAGGCCCCAAAGGGAGGACTGCAACTGGCGGCTGGTGTGTTCGAGGGTGTGATAACGCAGGGAGAACCAGGCCAGCGGGTCGATCTGGCCGGCGAACAGACGGTCGCTCGCCAGGCGGAACTGAATGAAGTTCGACAGCTGGGTTTCCGGCAGGGTAACCACTTCGTTTTGCGCGTTGAGGCCGTGGTAGACCAGCAGGCCGTCGACGTCGTCGACTTCTTGTACGGTCAGTTTCCAGCCTTCGAAGTGAGTGATCGAGTCACCCGGCGAAAACCGCACGCGGGTGAGGGGCGCATTCCGTAGCGCGTACTGGCGAGTGTCGCCAGTGGCCGGGTAGAGCACGGTCAACAAGCGGCCGTCCTGTGCCAGAACGGTGCCTAAACCCAGCTCGGCTTCGCTGTCACTGATCCAGCGTTGCCCCGGTTGATACTGCTGCGCCATGCTGCCTGACTCCCACCTTGAAAAAGCGGGCTATCTTAACGGAATGAGCCTTCAGGACCAAAGGATTACATGCGCTCGCCGATGGAGGATGCGAACTTTTCGGGAGATGAAGATCAAAAGATCGCAGACTGGGCCAGCTCCTACGGTGCCAGACGGATCACAAGTTTGCGACCGATGGCTCAAGTCGCCATCCCCGCAGCCGACAGCCTGCTGACAGGAGACTAAAAATATGCTGCCACCGATGCTCCCCTTGAGCGCCGTGCCGATCACTTCACAGCAGGATCCGATCCGCCAGCGCCCGGATATTCCGCCCGTGGTGCCGGTGCAGGAAAACTCCAACGAAAGCACCATCGACCTGCAAAAGCGCGATCCGGAAGAGGCGGGCCTGCAGCAGCGCGAGGAACAGCGTCGTCGGCAGGAACGGGAGCGGCGCCGTCGTGAGGCCGATGAAGATCCTGAAGAACACCTCGCGATTCCCGGAAATGAACTCAATGCCGACAACACCGTGCCGGTGGTGCCGTTGATGGAGAATCAGCCACGTCAGGGATTGTGGGTCGATATCGAGATCTGAAGTGTCGGATGACTGGTCAGCACCCGCGCCAGACCGCATTATTGGCACAATCCTGCCGCCTTTAGCCGGCAGCTGAATTCATTTCCAAGCGATGCACTGAACGCCATGAGCCAAGATGACAAGCTGATTGACCTCAACTCCGAACGTGCCAAACGGGTTCATGACCTTAATGAAAAACGCCTGAACGAAGTGCGCCAAGCGTTTGAGCAGGCCATGCCGCTGGGTAAAGCGAAGAAAAAGCCGAAGAACAAACCGAAAAAGCGTTGAAACACCCTGCATCGGTTGATGCAGGTCAGTTATTTCCCTTCCTTTACGCCCAGTCTTGGGCGGCATTGATCCCGGTCAATTTTTTCTCCTGCCCGATTGGTTAACTTAGCCCCATCGCAACAGGGCAAGTGCAGGAGGCCAGTCATGTTTTTCGACAACGTGGTGATCGCCGGAGTGCTGACAGTCGGCCTCATGGTTCTGTTTTTTGCCGGGTTTGGATTTTTCATCTGGAAGGATGCGCATAAGCGCAAGAAGCCGTAGGTCTTTCTGGAGCAATGAGCACGCAAGGCATTTTGGGCGACTTCGGTCGCCCTTTTTTTTGTCTGTGGTTTTCCGGGGTACACGATCAACTGTGGAGCGGGCTTGCCCGCGATAGCGATAGGTCTGTTACATCGATGTCGGATCTGCCGCCGTCATCGCGGGCAAGCCCGCTCCCACAGGGATCAGTGGTGTGATTGCAGCAATAAAAAAGGCGCGAACCTCACGGAACGCGCCTTTTTCAGTAGCGGTAGATCAGCTACCCAGTGCCTTCGATGCCAGCCAGAACAGGCCGGCCGACAGGGCCACGGTGGCTGGCAGGGTCAGGACCCAGGCCAGCAGGATGGTTCTGACAGTGCCGCCTTGCAGGCCGCTTTTGTTCGCGACCATGGTGCCGGCCACGCCTGAGGACAGAACGTGTGTGGTGGAAACCGGCAAGCTGAAGATGTTCGCCGCGCCGATCATGCACGCGGTGGTGATCTGCGCCGACATGCCTTGAGCGTAGGTCATGCCTTGCTTGCCGATCTTCTCGCCAATGGTCAGTACCACGCGTTTCCAGCCGACCATGGTACCCAGGCCGAGGGCCAGTGCGACCGCCAGAATCACCCAGAACGGGGCGTATTCGGTGGTGGTGGTCAGGTCCTTGCGCAGTTTGTCCAGGTCAGCCTTTTCACGGGCAGCGAGGCCTGGCAGCTTGGCGACTTTCTTCGCGGTGTCGTCCAGACAGAGCAGGTAGCGACGTACTTCGATGCGGCTTTCCGACGGCAACGAATGGTAGTCCGCTACACCTTTAAGGGTGCCAAGCAGCGCTGAAATGGTCGGTTCGGTCTGTTGCGGGTTGCAACGGAATTTCTCCGGCAGATCGCCTTTCACGCTTTTGCCCAGTGCCAGGAACTCACCCAGGGATTCGCGGTTGCGCTCGTAGAACTGGCTCAGGTGCAGGGTCGCATCGCGAGTCCGCTCGATCTGGTAGGTGGTACTGTTCAGGTCGAGGACGAACTGCGCCGGCACGATGCCGATCAGTACCAGCATGATCAGGCCGATACCTTTCTGGCCATCGTTCGAGCCGTGCACGAAACTGACCGCCATCGCCGAAATCACCAGCACCAGACGGTTCCAGAACGGCGGGTGTTTCTTGTCGTCGATCTTGCGGCGCTGTTCCGGTGTCTTGTGCATCTTGGACAGCGGACGCCACCATTTAAGGCCGATCAGCACCAGGGCTGCAATCAGGAAGCCGGCCATCGGCGAGAACACCAGGGACGCCCCGATATCGATCGCTTTCTGCCAGTTCACACCGTCGGCCAACGGAATGTCGTTGATCAGGGCGTTGGCCAGGCCAACCCCGAGGATCGAACCGATCAGCGTGTGGGAGCTGGAGGCCGGAATACCGAAGTACCAGGTGCCCAGGTTCCAGGTGATGGCGGCGGCGAGCAACGAGAACACCATGGCCAGTCCGTGACCGGTGTTCACATTGATCAGCAGTTCTACCGGCAGCAGATGGACGATGGCATACGCCACGCCCACACCGCCCAGCAATACGCCGAGGAAGTTGAACACACCGGAAAAGAACACCGCCAGATGAGGCGGCATGGCTTTGGTGTAGATAACAGTGGCCACCGCGTTTGCGGTGTCATGAAAGCCGTTGATGAACTCGAAGGCGAGGACAAAGGCCAGGGCGAGCAAGAGGCTCACAAGCACCCAAGCATCCAGTCCGCTGAATAAATCGATCATGAAGGTTTTCTGACCCGTTCGTAAGGGGGCGCGATTATGCCAGAAAAGACTGCTAATCGATGCACTAGCTGCTCGTCGGTAACATTCTTCAACGAATTAATTTGTGGCAATCCCCTAAGTCCCAGGCTTTTTCAGGGCTTTACAAGTCGTTGAATTTGCTTGGAAAGGCAGGAGCCACAAGGGTTTCGCTCGTCGGGGCGAGAGGCTTGGACGCTTGTGTGAAATATCTGAGAAGAGGGTCAGACATGAGCCATTTTCCTCATCCAATGGATGAGAGGAGCCGCCGCCCGCTTGTAGCGGGCGCGAAAAGCATCATCGATACAACCCGCTTTTAACGGGTGTAGACGCAGGCTCTTGAAAGGAATCAGGCCGAGGCAGTCATGGCTCTTCGGCTTTGAGTTCCTTTTCCATCTTCTGCAATTCCTGGGTGAAGGCCTGATCCTGAACGGTGGCGCGTTTACGCCAGGGTTTGCGTTCGGGTTCGGGCTGAGCGGCGTAAGTGGTGACTTCCCCGCCGTAAACTTCCTTGTAACGTTGTTCCTGGCGCTCAAGTTCTGCGCGCAGTTCGTCTTTCGTCACAGTGCTACCTGATTGAGTTGAGATTAATTCTGGTGAAACGCGCTGCATCGATCTATTGACCATGCTCGTAGAAAGGATAATGCCTGACACGGCATCATTCCCACGGCGCAATCAATACTTCCTTGTTGCAGGCGGCCACGGCACCAGAGAAAAACAGCTGACGTAGCATCAGTCTCCTGTTTCAGCGAGCGCGTTGGCGGAGCATATGAAATGAGCGTCAGGCGCTTGCTGCGGACAGCGGCAATGGATATTGCGCTGCCGGCTGGCGGATTCGGCACGTAAAAAACCGGTCGCCATTGAGATGCATTATAGCGGTCGATCCGAAGAACACTATCTCTCGAGAGTTAAAAGTAGTTCCTCATGTGTGATTGTTTTGTTGCTCCTAACTTTAGCAGTAACTACGGTGGGCTGATGCCAGTTGCTGCGGTGACATTCTGACGCCATTAAGCCGAACAAATTATTACATCGTCCTCCTTTAAGCCAGTGACCGAAAATAACAACCGTGTTGTGCGGCGAGTGAAAGCCGTGTGGCTCACCGTAAGCACTATCGATTGCGATTATCGGCCTGCGGTTCGATAATCGCCCAATGTTGGCGGCCGGTGACTTGTGTGCCAGACCGGCAGCCGCTTGTAATAGTCGCTGATCCGCGTGGGGAACAACCTGATATGAACGATCAAATGCGCAATTCCTTCGCTTCAGTAGCACCGCCGATCGTCGCCTCGCCCGCCAAGCGAATTCAGGCCCTGACCGGTGACCCGGATTTCATGACCTCCCTGGCTCGTGGCCTGGCGGTGGTGCAAGCGTTCCAGGAGCGCAAGCGGCACCTGACCATTGCACAGATCAGCCACCGTACGGAAATTCCCCGCGCCGCTGTGCGACGTTGCCTGCATACCCTGATCAAGCTCGGCTACGCCACCACCGACGGGCGCACCTATTCGCTGTTGCCCAAAGTCTTGACCCTGGGCCATGCCTATCTGTCGTCGACCCCGCTGGCGGTGTCTGCCCAGCCCTATCTGGACCGCATGAGCGAGCAACTGCACGAGGCCTGCAACATGGCCACCCTGGAAGGTGATGACATTTTGTACATCGCGCGCTCGGCGACCACCCAGCGGCTGATTTCCGTCGACCTCTCGGTGGGTGGACGCTTGCCGGCCTATTGCACCTCCATGGGCAGGATTCTTCTCGCCGCGCTGGACGACACGTCGTTGCGCGAGTATCTCGACCATGCCGAGCTGCAAGCCAAGACCAGTCGCACCTTGCATACTCCCGAGGCATTGCTCGAATGCCTGCAAGAGGTACGGCAACAAGGCTGGTGCATCGTCGATCAGGAACTGGAACAGGGGCTGCGCTCGATTGCCGTGCCGGTGTACGACGCTTCCGGCCAAGTGGTGGCGGCGCTGAACGTCAGCACCCATGCCGGCCGGGTCAGTCGCAGCGAGCTGGAGCAGCGTTTCCTGCCCGGCCTGCTAAGCGCCAGTCGTGATCTGAGCGCGCAACTCTTTGCCTAAGCTGTTCGATAAACGCACAGAGTCGCGTTTATCGAATTGACGCTCTTTCCCTTGGATCATTAATGTCGCGGCAGCGTCATCCGGCACTGTTGGCCTTCAGTCAGTCGCCGGATCACGGCCCAATAATAATGAGAAGAGGCATCATCATGCGCTCGTTACCCGACTGCCGCTGTTCCCTCCGGCTCAGCTGCCGAAACCGAATCGCCTGATCCCCGACCTCCTTTTCTTGTGACAGCGTCAGCCTCGGCTGGCACCTGTTCGACTGCGTTCTTTGCGTGGGATAAAAATAATGAACCAGCCTCAGTCTGCTGTAGGAAACTGCCTCGACGTGCAGTCCTTCATTAACGCTCAACCCATTTCGCGCTACCAATGGCGGGTGGTGATCCTGTGTTTCCTGATTGTCTTCCTCGATGGCCTCGACACTGCGGCCATGGGTTTTATCGCGCCGGCACTGTCCCAGGACTGGGGCATCGACCGCGCCAGTCTCGGTCCGGTGATGAGTGCGGCGCTGATCGGCATGGTCTTTGGTGCCTTGGGTTCCGGCCCGTTGGCTGACCGCTTCGGGCGAAAAGTCGTACTGGTGGGCGCGGTGCTGTTGTTCGGCGCGTTCAGCCTGGCGTCGGCCTACAGCACCAATGTCGATCAACTGCTGGTACTGCGCTTTCTCACCGGCCTGGGCCTGGGCGCCGGCATGCCGAACGCCACCACGCTGCTGTCCGAATACACACCGGAGCGCAAGAAGTCCCTGCTGGTGACCAGCATGTTCTGCGGCTTCAACCTCGGCATGGCCGGGGGCGGGTTCATCTCGGCCAAACTGATTCCGGCCTTCGGCTGGCACAGTCTGTTGATGATCGGCGGGATTCTGCCGCTGATCCTCGCCGTCGTATTGCTGTTCTGGTTGCCGGAATCGGCACGTTACCTGGTGGTGCGCAATCGCGGCACCGACAAAGTGCGCAAGGCCCTGGCGCCGATCGACCCGACGGTGGTGGCCCAGGCTTCGAGCTTCAGTGTGCCGGAACAGAAAACCGTGAAGGCGCGCAATGTGTTTGCGGTGATCTTCTCCGGCACTTACAGCACCGGCACGTTGTTGCTGTGGCTGACGTACTTCATGGGGCTGGTGATCGTTTACCTGCTGACCAGTTGGCTGCCGACGCTGATGCGTGACAGCGGCGCGAGCATGGAGCAGGCCGCATTCATTGGTGCGCTGTTCCAGTTCGGTGGGGTGTTGAGCGCAGTGGGTGTGGGCTGGGCGATGGACCGGTTCAATCCGCACAAGGTCATCGGCATTTTCTACTTATTCGCCGGGGTGTTTGCCTACGCGGTAGGGCAGAGCCTGGGCAACATCACATTGCTGGCGACCTTGGTGCTGGTGGCCGGGATGTGTGTCAACGGCGCGCAATCGGCGATGCCGTCGCTGGCGGCGCGGTTTTACCCGACTCAAGGGCGGGCGACCGGTGTGTCGTGGATGCTCGGGATTGGCCGTTTCGGCGCGATCCTCGGTGCGTGGATGGGCGCAACGTTGCTGGGCCTGGGCTGGAACTTCGAGCAGGTGCTGACGGCGCTGGTGATTCCGGCCGCGTTGGCGACCACGGCGGTGGTGATCAAGGGCATGGTCAGTCATGCGGACGCGACCTGAGGACAACTTTCAAGATTGTTGTTGAGTTTGCCGGCCCCATCGCGGGCAAGCCCGCTCCCGCAAGGATTGCGCATCAACCTGTGGGAGCGGGCTTGCCCGCGATGCTTTTAGTGATCGATAGCCAGACAACAATATGTTCGATAAACGAACGCTTAGTCGATTATCGGATTGTTTGGGTTTTTCCAGGGGCTTAATCTTCAGTCATTCCGGCGCTGCGCATCGCGCCTTTTTCTACCACTGTCGGTTGATAAAAAAACGGGAGCCTGCCCCATGGCTGAAATCCTTTCGCTGCATGACGCGGTGAAGCAGTTCGTCAACGACGGCGATACCGTCGCGCTCGAAGGCTTCACTCACTTGATTCCTACGGCGGCGGGTCACGAAATCATTCGCCAGGGCAAGAAAGACCTGACCCTGGTGCGGATGACGCCTGACTTGATCTACGACCAATTGATCGGTGCCGGTTGTGCTCGCAAGCTGATTTTCTCCTGGGGCGGTAACCCGGGCGTGGGCTCGCTGCACCGTCTGCGTGATGCGGTCGAGAAGCAGTGGCCGCATGCGCTGGAAATCGAAGAGCACAGCCATGCCGACCTGGCCAATGCCTACGTCGCGGGTGCTTCGGGCCTGCCGTTCGCGGTGTTGCGTGCCTACGCCGGTTCCGACCTGCCGAAGGTCAACCCGCTGATCAAAACCGTCACGTGCCCGTTCACCGGCGAAGTGCTGGCAGCGGTGCCGTCGGTGCGCCCGGACATCACCGTGATTCACGCGCAGAAAGCCGACCGTCAAGGCAATGTGCTGCTCTGGGGCATTCTCGGCGTGCAGAAAGAAGCGGCGCTGGCCGCCAAGCGCTGCATCGTCACTGTTGAAGAAATCGTCGACGACCTCAACGCACCGATGAATTCCTGTGTGCTGCCGACCTGGGCCTTGAGCGCGGTCTGCCACGTCCCTGGCGGCGCGCATCCGTCCTACGCTCACGGCTACAACGAGCGTGACAACCGTTTCTACCAGGCCTGGGACCCGATTGCCCGCGACCGTGAAACCTTCACCGCGTGGATCAACGAGTACATCCACGGTTGCGCTGACTTCAGTGAGTTCCAGGCCAAGCTGGCCGCTGCTTCGGAGGCCAAGTAATGACTTACACCACCAATGAAATGATGACCGTCGCCGCCGCCCGCCGTCTGAAAAACGGTTCGGTGTGTTTCGTCGGCATCGGCCTGCCGTCGAAAGCCGCCAACCTGGCGCGTCTGACTTCCTCGCCGGATGTAGTCCTGATCTATGAATCGGGTCCGATCGGTGCCAAGCCGAGTGTATTGCCGCTGTCGATCGGTGACGGTGAACTGGCGGAAACCGCCGACACCGTCGTCCCGACCGGTGAGATTTTTCGCTACTGGTTGCAGGGCGGGCGTATCGACGTCGGTTTTCTCGGTGCCGCGCAAGTCGACCGCTTCGGTAACATCAACACCACAGTGGTGGGCGACTACCATCAGCCGAAAGTTCGCCTGCCGGGTGCCGGTGGCGCGCCGGAGATCGCCGGTTCCGCCAAGAGCGTGCTGATCATCCTCAAGCAGTCGGCGCGCTCCTTTGTCGACAAACTCGATTTCATCACCTCGGTAGGCCATGGCGAGGGCGGGGACTCACGCAAGCGTCTCGGCCTGCCGGGCGCCGGTCCTGTCGGCATTATTACCGACCTGTGCATCATGGAACCCGAAGCGGATACTCATGAATTCGTGGTGACCGCGCTGCACCCAGGCGTGACCCGCGAGCAAGTGATTGCGGCCACCGGCTGGGCGATTCGCTTCGCCGATCAGGTGGAAAACACCGCCGAGCCAACCGATGTCGAGCTGACCG
Organism: Pseudomonas sp. B21-015; assembly: GCF_024749285.1. Taxonomy (NCBI): domain Bacteria; kingdom Pseudomonadati; phylum Pseudomonadota; class Gammaproteobacteria; order Pseudomonadales; family Pseudomonadaceae; genus Pseudomonas; species Pseudomonas sp. B21-015. The sequence goes on along the minus strand of NZ_CP087196.1, from coordinate 5,108,585 downwards.
CGCTGCGCGATCTGGAAGCCCGCACCGCTGCGGCCCACGGCCAAGCACCCGGAGAAGCCTGATGCGTGACGTTTATATCTGCGACGCGATTCGCACCCCCATCGGCCGTTTCGGCGGTGGCCTGTCGGCGGTCCGCGCTGATGACTTGGCCGCCGTGCCGATCAAAGCGCTGATGGAACGCAACCGGTCGGTGGACTGGAGCGCGGTGGACGAGGTGTTCCTCGGCTGCGCCAACCAGGCCGGCGAAGACAACCGCAACGTGGCACGCATGGCGTTGTTGCTGGCGGGGCTGCCGGAAACCATTCCGGGCGTTACCCTCAATCGGCTGTGCGCTTCGGGCATGGATGCGATCGGCACCGCGTTTCGGGCCATCGCCAGCGGCGAGATGGAGCTGGCGATTGCTGGCGGCGTCGAGTCGATGTCCCGCGCACCGTTCGTGATGGGCAAGGCCGACGCGGCGTTTTCACGCAACATGAAGCTGGAAGACACCACCATCGGTTGGCGCTTCATCAATCCGTTGATGAAAGCCCAATATGGCGTCGATGCGATGCCGCAGACCGCCGATAACGTGGCCGACGATTACGAAGTTTCTCGCGAGGATCAGGACGCTTTCGCCCTGCGCAGTCAACAACGCACGGCCGTCGCGCAAGCCGCAGGATTTTTCGCCGAAGAAATAGTGGAAGTGCGCATTGCCCACAAGAAGGGTGAAACAGTGGTCAGCCAGGACGAACATCCGCGTGCCGACACAACGCTCGACACCCTGGCCAAACTCAAACCGGTCAATGGCCCGGACAAAACCGTCACTGCCGGTAATGCTTCCGGTGTGAATGACGGTGCGGCGGCGCTGATTCTGGCCTCGGCCGAAGCCGTGAAGAAACATGGCCTGACGGCCCGCGCCAAAGTGCTCGGCATGGCCAGCGCCGGAGTCGCACCACGGGTGATGGGCATCGGCCCGGTGCCGGCGGTGCGTAAATTGACCGAGCGTCTGGGCCTGGCGGTCAGCGATTTCGACGTGATCGAACTCAACGAAGCTTTCGCCAGCCAGGGTTTGGCCGTGCTGCGTGAACTGGGATTGGCGGATGACGCGGCCCAGGTCAACCCGAACGGTGGCGCCATTGCCTTGGGCCATCCGCTGGGCATGAGCGGTGCACGCCTTGTTCTGACTGCGCTGCATCAACTGGAAAAAACCGGTGGCAAGAAAGGTCTGGCGACCATGTGCGTCGGTGTCGGCCAGGGGCTGGCCTTGGCGATTGAACGGGTCTGACACGCTTGGCTGTGAATAAGTAGCGTCGACTAATAAGAACAGAGGAAAGCGCAATGACTGACAAACCTGGTTACCGTCGCCCACAGGCGGGCACTCAGCCGGAATACCTGCACCCTCCTTATCAATCCACCAACCTTCGCTCGCCGTCCAAGCCGTTGGTGTTTTTGCCTCATTCGCTGTCGGAAATCACCGGGCCGACCATCGGCGCCGAGCGTATTCAGGAGCGGGACAACGACCTGACTGCCCAGCACTCGGGCGAGCCGTTGGGTGAGCGGATCATCATCCACGGCCGTGTGCTGGATGAAAACGGTCTGCCGGTGCCGGGGATTCTGGTGGAGATCTGGCAGGCCAACGCCGCCGGTCGTTACAACCATGCCCGCGACCTGCACGACGCGCCGCTGGACCCGAACTTCACCGGCACCGGCCGCACCGTGACCGACGCCGATGGTTGGTATCAGTTCCAGACCATCAAGCCAGGCGCCTATCCGTGGGGCAACCACCACAATGCCTGGCGTCCGGCGCACATCCATTTCTCACTGTTCGGGCCGAGTATTCTGACGCGCCTGGTGACCCAGATGTATTTCCCGGGCGACCCGTTGCTGGCCTACGACCCGATCTACAACTGCGTGCCCGATACCAGCGCCAAAGAACGCCTTATCGCCAGTTTCGACCTGGAAAAAACCATTCCTTCCTACGCCCTCGGTTATCGCTGGGACATCGTCTTGCGCGGCCGCGATGCCACGCCGATGGAGAAATAAGATGACGCTGAACGCGACCACGTCCCACACCGTCGGGCCGTATTACCACATCGGCTTGACCTGGCTGAACCGCGAAGACCTGACCGTTGCACAAACCCTTGGCGAGCGCGTGGCGATCACCGGGCAAGTCGTCGATGGCAATGGCGACTTCGTCAACGACGCCATGCTGGAAGTCTGGCAGGCCAACGCCGCCGGCAAATACGACCATCCCGAAGACGATCAGGACAAACCCCTGGACCCGAACTTCGAAGGGTTTGGTCGGGTGCCGGTGGATGCAGAAGGGCGCTTCCGCTTCACCACGATCAAGCCGGGCACGGTGGAAGGCTTGAAGGGCTCGACCCAGGCGCCACACCTGGTGGTGCTGGTGTTTGCTCGCGGGTTGGTGAAGCACTTGCTGACGCGGATTTACTTTGATGGCGAACCGGCCAACGTCGCGGATCCACTGCTGGAGTGCGTGCCTGCCGAACGCCGCAGTACGTTGCTGGCGAAGCAGGATGCTGCGGGTGTTTATCAGTGGAATGTGATTTTGCAGGGGACGGATGCGGAGACGGTGTTCTTCGATTATTGAGAACACCCAACCCCCTGTGGGAGCGAGCCTGCTCGCGATTGCGGTGAGTCATTCAGCATTGATGGTACTGATACGCCGCTTTCGCGAGCAGGCTCGCTCCCACAGGGGATCTGCGTCGCTAATGCATTTGCGGAACGGGACTGTTGCTAGATGTGTCTAGACTCTCACGGTCCCCAGAAGAGTAAAAAAACAATGACTACTCTCACAGCTCTCTACACCCGTGAAGAACGCAACAAAAGGATCTTTGCGATTGTCGGCGCCTCGTCCGGCAATCTGGTCGAGTGGTTCGACTTTTACGTCTACGCCTTCTGCGCGATCTATTTCGCACCGGCGTTTTTCCCCTCCGACAACCCCACGGTGCAGCTGGTGAACACGGCGGGCGTATTCGCTGCCGGGTTCCTGATGCGGCCCATCGGCGGCTGGATCTTCGGTCGGTTGGCGGACAAACACGGACGCAAGAATTCGATGTTGATCTCGATTCTGATGATGTGCTTCGGCTCTTTGCTCATTGCCTGCCTGCCGACCTACAACAGCATCGGTGTCTGGGCGCCGATCCTGCTGCTGTTCGCGCGCCTGCTGCAGGGCTTGTCGGTGGGCGGCGAATACGGCACCACCGCCACCTATATGAGCGAAGTCGCCCTCAAGGGCCAGCGCGGGTTCTTCGCGTCGTTCCAGTACGTGACGCTGATTGGTGGGCAGTTGCTGGCGGTGTCGCTGGTGGTGATCCTGCAACAGTTCCTCAGCGAGGATGAATTGCGTGCCTATGGCTGGCGAATTCCGTTCGTGGTCGGGGCGGCCGCTGCGTTGGTTTCGTTGTTCCTGCGTCGTGCGCTCAAGGAAACCAGCAGCAAGGAAATGCGCGAAAACAAAGACGCCGGCAGCATCGGTGCACTGTTCCGTGATCACAAGGCTGCGTTCATCACCGTGCTGGGCTACACCGCCGGTGGCTCGCTGATTTTCTACACCTTCACCACGTACATGCAGAAGTACCTGGTGAACACCGCCGGCATGCACGCCAAAACCGCCAGCTACATCATGACCGGCGCGCTGTTCCTTTACATGTGCGTGCAACCGTTCTTCGGCATGCTCGCCGACAAGATCGGCCGGCGCAATTCGATGCTCTGGTTCGGCGCCCTCGGCACGTTGTGCACCGTACCGATCCTGTTGAGCCTGAAAAGTGTCAGCAGTCCGTTCCTGGCCTTTGTGTTGATTACTCTGGCGCTGGCGATCGTGAGTTTCTACACCTCGATCAGCGGTCTGGTGAAAGCCGAAATGTTCCCGCCAGAGGTGCGCGCCTTGGGCGTCGGTCTGGCGTATGCGGTGGCCAATGCAATTTTCGGCGGTTCGGCGGAGTATGTGGCGCTGAGCCTTAAAGCCGGAGGCATGGAAAACTCGTTCTACTGGTACGTGACGGTGATGATGGCGGTCGCGTTCCTGTTCAGCTTGCGCCTGCCGAAACAGGCGAAGTATTTGCAAAACGACCTTTGATCTTTACGCGGGGGCCTCACTGACCCTCGCCTGCAAGGACTGTTTATGAACCAGCGACCGGGCAATCAATTGTTCGATGCCTACTTCACGGCACGGGACATGCGTGAGGTGTTCTGCGATCAGGGCCGGGTTCAGGCCATGCTTGATTTCGAAGCCGCACTGGCCCGGGCCGAGGCGCGGGTCGGCCTGATTCCGCAGACGGCTGTTGCGTCTATCGAAGCGGCCTGCCTCGCTGAACATTACGACTTCGTCGCGCTCGGCGAGGCGATTGCCACAGCGGGCAATTCGGCGATTCCTTTGGTCAAGGCACTGGGCAAGCAGATCGCCAGGAGCGATGCCGAAGCCGAGCGCTACGTGCATCTGGGCGCGACCAGCCAGGACGTGATGGACACCGGCCTGGTGTTGCAACTGCGCCGCGCACTGGAACTGATCGAAGCTGATCTGGCGCAACTGGGGGAAACCCTCGCCACCCAGGCCTGGCGTTACGTCGCCACGCCGCTGGCCGGGCGCACCTGGTTGCAGCACGCGACGCCGGTCACCCTCGGCATGAAAATCGCCGGTTGGCTGGGCGCGGTGACCCGCAGTCGCCAGCGCCTGCTGGAACTCAAACCGCGCCTGCTGGTGCTGCAATTCGGTGGCGCCTCCGGCACCCTCGCGGCGCTCGGTGAGCAGGCGATGCCGATTGCCAAAGCCTTGGCCACAGAACTGCAACTGACCTTGCCGGAACAACCCTGGCACACCCAGCGTGATCGTCTGGTGGAATTCGGCGCGGTGCTGGGGTTGATCGCCGGCAGCCTCGGCAAACTCGGCCGCGACATCAGCCTGTTGATGCAGACCGAAGCCGGCGAAGTGTTCGAACCGTCGGCGCCGGGCAAGGGCGGTTCCTCGACCATGCCGCACAAACGCAACCCGGTGGGTGCGGCGGTGCTGATCGGTGCGGCGACGCGGGTGCCGGGTTTGCTCTCGACCTTGTTCAGCGCTATGCCCCAGGAGCACGAGCGCAGCCTGGGCCTGTGGCATGCCGAATGGGAAACCCTGCCGGAGATCTGCTGTTTGGTGTCGGGCAGCCTGCAGCAAGCGCTGTTGGTGGCCGACGGACTGGAAGTGGACGCGATGCGCATGACGCGCAACCTCGACCTGACCCAAGGCCTGGTGCTGGCCGAAGCCGTGAGCATCGTCCTGGCGCAACGGGTCGGTCGCGACACCGCGCACCATGTGCTGGAGCAATGCTGCAAGCGCGCAGTGGCTGAACAACGGCATCTGCGCGCGGTACTCGGCGAGGAGCCGCAGGTGACTGCCGAGTTGTCGGACGCGGAACTCGATCGTCTGTTGGACCCCGCCCATTACCTCGGTCAGGCCCATACCTGGGTCGAGCGAGCGGTGGCTGAACATTTTGCGTTGATAGCCTGAAGGAGACTGCTGTGGCATTCGTACAACTCGCCGAGGGCGAACTGCACTACCAAATTCAAGGGCCGCAACTCGATGGACCGGCGGATGCGCCGGTGCTGGTGTTGTCCAACTCACTGGGCACCGACCTGCACATGTGGGACGCGCAGATCCCGGCGTTCACCGAACATTTTCGCGTGCTGCGTTTCGACACCCGTGGTCACGGCAAATCATTGGTGACACCAGGGCCGTACAGCATCGAGCAACTGGGCCGCGACGTGCTGGCGCTGCTGGATGCGTTGCACATCGAGCGCGCGCATTTCTGTGGTCTGTCCATGGGCGGGTTGATCGGTCAGTGGCTGGGGATCAATGCCGGTCAGCGATTGAACAAACTGATCGTGTGCAACACCGCGGCAAAAATCGGCGATCCGACGGTGTGGAATCCACGGATCGAAACCGTGCTGCGTGACGGCGCGGCGGCGATGGTTGCCCTGCGCGATGCGTCGATTGCGCGCTGGTTCACCCCAGATTTTTCCGAGGCCAATCCGGCAGTGGCGAAGCAGATTACCGACATGCTCGCGGCGACTTCACCTGAAGGTTACGCAGCCAATTGCGCGGCGGTGCGCGATGCCGACTTCCGCGATCAGTTGGCCTCGATTCAGGTGCCGCTGCTGGTGATCGCCGGCACTGAAGACGCTGTCACGCCGCCGTCCGGTGGGCATTTCATTCAGGAACACGTGCGGGGCGCCGAGTACGCCGAGTTCTACGCCGCGCACCTGTCCAACGTCCAGGCCGGCGCTGCGTTCAGCGACCGAGTGCTGGCGTTTTTGTCAGCTCATTGAGGGGATTGTTGTGGACGAGAAACAACGTTACGACGAGGGCCTGAAAGTCCGCCGCGCAGTACTTGGCGACGCCCACGTCGACCGCAGCCTGAGCGCGCTGACCGAGTTCAACTCGGAGTTCCAGGAAATGATCACCCGCCACGCCTGGGGCGACATCTGGACCCGCCCGGGCCTGCCGCGCCACACCCGTAGCCTGATCACCATCGCCATGCTGATCGGCATGAACCGCAACGAAGAACTCAAACTGCACCTGCGTGCCGCCGCCAACAATGGCGTGACCCGCGGCGAGATCAAGGAAGTGATCATGCAGAGCGCAATCTATTGCGGCATCCCGGCGGCCAACGCGACCTTCCACCTGGCCGAGTCGGTGTGGGATGAGTTGGGGATTGAGTCGCGGGAGTGATCCGCGAAAGTTGTGTTGCCTGAGTTGACGCCTTCGCGGGCAAGCCTCGCTCCCACAGGTCTGCGGTGTGAATGCAAATGTTGTGTTCACCGAAGATCCCTGTGGGAGCCGGGCTTGCCCGCGATGGCGGCAGTCCGTTCAATATTGATGTGACTGAAAGATTGCCATCGCGGGCAAGCCCGCTCCCACATTCAGTTTGTGTTTACAGCAGGCTGATCGGATAGCTGACGATCAACCGGTTTTCGTCGAACTCGTTGTTACTGAAGTCGCGGCGGATGGTCGAGTTGCGCCATTTGACGTTGAGGTTTTTCAGCGTGCCGCTCTGCACCGTATAGCCCAGTTCGCTTTCGCGGCCCCATTCCTTGCCGTCGCTGGTGGTTGCGGTATGGACGTTGTCGCCGCTGATGTAGCGGTTCATCAGGGTCAGGCCCGGTACACCCAGGGCGGCGAAGTTGTAGTCGTGGCGCAGTTGCCAGGATTTTTCCTTCGCGTTGTCATAGCTGGCGTTGTAGCTGTCGTTGGCCAGGGTGCCGCCGCTGGTGCCGTTGACCCGCATCCAGGCGCTGTCGCCGGTGAGTTTTTGCAGGCCGACGTAGAAGGTGTTACCGCCGTATTTGGCCGAGAACAGGCCCGACCAGGTCTTGTTGTCCAGTTCGCCCGCCCGGGCGCTGCCGTCATCCTTGCCGTAGAAGAACCCGAGGTTGGCGCCCAGCGTCCAGTCGCCCAGCGGTTGGGTGTGGATCAAGTTGACGTATTGCTGGCTGTAGATGTCCTTGAGCTCAGCATTCCATAGGCCGATCTGGGTGCGCTTGTCGTTGAAGGCATATTCGCCACCCTGAAAGTTGAAGCGGTCTGAGGTGAACGCCGCTTTGCCGGTCATCGACATGTCGCTCATGCTGCTGTCGTCCCGCGGGCTGTTGGCGCGGAACTGGCCGCCGTAGAGGGTCAGCCCGTCGATTTCCTTCGAGGTGATCTGGCCGCCACGGAAGGTTTGCGGCAGCGAGCGACCGTCGTCCGAACGCAGGATCGGCAGCACCGGCATCCATTCACCGACCTTCACTTCGGTCTGCGACAGCTTGGCCTTGAACGCCACATTGGTGCGACCGAAGTTATCCGCCGGGCGACCGTCGTGATCCAGCGGCAGCAACTGCGTACCGCCGGTGCCTTTGCCGCCGTCGAGCTTGACCGAATACAAACCCAGCACGTCCATGCCGAACCCGACGGTGCCCTGGGTGAACCCGGACTTGGCGTCGAGGATGAAACTCTGCGTCCACTCTTCAGCCTTGCCCTGGGTCTTGGTCGGGTTGGTGAAGTTACGGTTGATGTAGAAGTTGCGCAGGTTCAGGTTGACCTTGGCACCTTCGACAAAACCGGCTTCCTCGGCCATGGCGGGCAGGGCCGCGCCGGCCAGTGCGATGGCGATCAGGCTGGGAAACAAATACTGCGTGGTGGAGGAAGTCATGGGCTCGGGTCTCTCTAATTGTCAGGGATGAAGCAGTACACAGCCGCAACCGAGGGGTCGCAGACAAAAAATCGAACGGGAAAAAGGATCGGGCGAGATCAGCCAGAGTGGGGAGGGCGCGTAGTCATGGTGTCGGACCTTGTTGTTATTGATTTTTGCAGGTGCGGGCAATGGTGCGAGGGATGGGCGGGGGGATTCAATTGGGTGGATGGGGTTTTGGGCGATTATCGAACGCTAATGGGCGCCAGCCCGGTCATGGACGGTATGAGGCATTCTTAATTAAATCCAATAGTTATCCGGGGCGATAATGGGTGTCCGGGTTTACGTTTTATTAATGGCGCTTTGTTTATGTTGAAGTTGGATGGATGTGCTTAATGCTTTGGTTGTAAGAAGTTTCCTACGGCTCTTTCTGTCATTAAAGGTCTGTCGATAATCGCCAGTTAAACTTAAGGATTGGTGTTGTCGGTTATCGTGAAAAGATTTAAAGGGAATCGTGGATGTGGCTGGAAAAGAAAAGAGGCCTTGCTATATTCAAAATCCTCAGGCGGGGAAAGGGAAATCGCATGCTTCGTCAGGGGTTTTTTTAGTCATGCCGAAATAACAAGGAGAAGTGCCATGGGTAATAAAGTCAATCAGGAACGTTTGGCCTCGGTTCTCGGACGCGCCGTGCTGGACGAGAAATTCGCCACTGAACTTCACAAAGATCCGGCCGGTGCCGCTAAAAATATTGGCGTGCACTTAAGTACTGATGAGATCGCGGCGGTTAAAGGTATGGATGCTGCAAAACTGACGGCAGCCTCCGCTGGAATCCGGAGCAACCTGGGAATCCGCGCGGTATTTGATACACAGAACCAGCAGCAACAGGCGCGAATGGATTAAAGGCCGGCGATGCCATTTGGCGTGCCACGCAAGGTTGGCTTTTTCGGTGGTACGCCGAATGGCTTTATTGAATTCATGATGTAAAGCGCTCGAGCACGGAGTGAATGACTCATGTCTGTCACCTTGGCTCCAATGAATGACGCGGACTTTGTTACGTTTGCTGAAAGAGCCCTTGCTGAATATGGCGACGGCATGGTCGCTGCGGGCGAGTGGGTTCGAGAGGAGGCGTCGCAAAAAGCACGAAGTGTCTTCGAGCAATTGTTGCCGCAAGGGCGACTGACTGAAAAAAATCAACTCTGGGTGATCAAGGATCAAGCTCGGCGCATCGGTGAATTATGGGTCGCCGAACGACAGGCCGGTGCTGGTCGGATCGCCTTCATCCTGGACATTTACATTGACCCCGACGTGCGTCGTCAGGGTTATGCAAAGCAATCGCTGCTGGCCCTGGAGTCATGGGCACGCCAGGCGGGATGCGAGGAAGTGCGGTTGCATGTCTTTGGCCGCAACGATGCGGCGCGTCGTCTTTATGAACAATCGGGTTATGGCATTGCCAGTCTGACGATGGCGAAGCCATTGCCGCCAGCCTAAGGGAAGGTTGAGAAATGGACATCGGTAACAGTGGTCAACGTGAGCTATCGGTCGACGATTTATTTCAGGGTACGACCTTCCTTCCGGATTCGGAGCTTTCGCGATTTGAAGTCTTGCTGGAGCGTGTCAGTCGAAATCGCTACACCAGCTTTGTTGCGCTGTACACCGAGCTTTTTCAATTGTTTCCCAATGCCCCGCATTTGGCGGATTTCTTTGAGCAGGCGTTTAATCTTATCGTTCCTCCCACCCGGGAACAGCGTTTGATTATTAATGATCCGGTGTTTCAAGTGTGGAATGTGCTGACGGCTCATTACGCCAACCTGGTCATAACGAAAAAGACGGAGGACAGGGGTGAGCTGGAAAAAATGTTGTTCGAATTTCCAGAGATGCTACTGCGCGTTAAAGCGACGGACAGTCCTCGCGCGAATCATTATTGTCCTCCCGTGCATCGGTTTGATGTCGATCCGCTGGTTGCGATAGTAATGCCTCCCAGCTATGAGTTTCCGGAAGATGAAACAGTCCGCAAACAGTTGGAACGTAGCGGTTACTCCGTGCGTTTTTTTTGCGATGTGGTGAATATTGCCCTGTTGCGCATAGAACACACCTGGCCTGCCTGTCGCGAACAATTTAAAAAGCTGGTCAAGTCGATTTTTTATTTACCCGATGGTTCATTTCGAAGCTGTTCGGCTTCCCGCTTCACCGGAATCATCCTCTTGTCGAGCCGGGATGATTCGATACTCGATCTGGAAGAGTCTCTGGTGCACGAGGCTACTCATCAGTTGCTCTATCACATTGTCGAGGTGTGCCCGGTCGTTAAGGAAGAGACCTCGCGGGAGCCGTTGTTCGCCTTGCCGTGGTCGGGACAGAAGCGTGACTTTTATGGCTACTTCCACGCGTTTTTCGTGTACATCGCGTTGGTCAAATACCTGGGGCGGGTTCGTTCGCGTTCGTCCGAGGAGCTGCAACGGGCGCAAAACCGTCTTGTGTTCATTCTGCAAGGCTTGATCAAGGCGGTGCCGGATTTCGAAGCCAGCACTGATTTCACCCCCCAGGGACGTCAGCTGATGGAAAACCTGGTCAAAGAGGTCAAATCGCTGGAAAGCCAGTATGCCGGGCTATTGGCGATATCGGGGGCTGAGGCTGAGCAACAACGCTTGCTGGGTATGACCGCTTGATGCCAGGGAGGCTCACATGGGGATGTTTGATGCCTCGCCCTATCCCGAGGCCGGGGTAGGGCTGGAATACCATTTGCCACGGCACAGCCTTCAGGATGATCTGTCGGAGCATGGACTCGACCAGACTGTCGAACGGATTCTCGCCGAGGGTTTACCGCATTTCGATTACGTCGAGTTTCAGCCGACGCACTGCATTCTGGAACCTCGTCTGCTTGAGGTCAGCGCCCAAGTGCCGAGCTTGCTGCATTCGTCCAGTTTGTCCCTGGGCAGCGTGGGTATCGCGATGGATCGCGAGTTTCTGCGCATGACGCGGCGACTGTGCGACAAGACCCGTTCGCCGTGGCTGGCCGAGCATATTTCCTGGTCGCGTTTCCACGGTGGCGACATTCAGCACTTCATTTTGCCGACCTTGGCCCAAGAGGTGGCTGACACGGTGGTGGCCAATGCCATTGAACTGCGGGAACTCACGGCAACGCTGCTGGTGCTGGAAAACGCGCCGCGGTTGTTTTCATTGCACGATGCACAAGCGCAGTCCGAAGGCGAGTTCATCTCCAGTGTGGTGGAGCGCAGCGGCTCGGGCTTTCTGCTGGATCTCGACAGCGCGATCACGACGGCCAGAACCCAGGGTTACGACCTGAACGACTATTTGCGGTCGTTGCCGCTGGACCGGCTGATTGAAATTCACACCGGTCATCCGCGGCGGGATTGGGATATCTTGCGTCAGTTGTTTGCAACATCCCCGGTGAAAGCGATCACCCTTGAATGGGATATTTCCCGCAAAGCCGATGACGCGGAACTGTCGACGTTGATCAAGGCCATCAAGTCCTTGAGACCCAAGGCCCTGTTCTGGCAGGGGAGCGATCAACAGGGCGCGCAACAGACGCCAGCGGAGGGTGCGCAGACTCTGTTGAAACTCAGGGAAAACACTTGGCTCAGTGTCGGCTCGGCATCGTTTTTTATCCGGGATCGGCAGCAGGACCTGAGCCTGGCGTTCGACGTGACGTTTCTGCCGTTACTGCGCCACTTCCTGACCCCACAGACGCTGGAGAGTGCCTTGTTGCTGCCGGGTGTTTTGCAAAGCCCTGCACAGGACGACAACCTGGCGTTCCTGAGGACGCTGGTCAGCCACGAGGTTTTGCTGCCCGTCGCGAATCAATCGGACATTATCCCGCCCGACGAGTGCAAACATCCGCTTGACCTTTGGGCCCACTGGGATGCGGCGCTGGAGTTTTACCTGAGTACCCGGACCGGCTCGCACACGCCCTATGTCAGCGTTGCCGAGCTGGAAACGGAGCTTGAGCAAAGGGCCTCGGCGCAACGCCAGCCCTCGGCGTTCAAGGACTATGGGTCCCATCCGTTCATTGCCCTGGAAAACCCGCTACTGACTCCCTGCGCGATTGCTCAGCCGGCGTTGCTAGACTCGCTGTGCAATCGCCGCACGTCACGAACCTTCAGTGACCAGCCGTTGAGTTCGGCACAGTTGTCTCTGTTGCTCTATTACACCTGGGGCGCGACGGTCGTGGAGCAAAACCGCATGGGGGACTACTTCCTGAAAAAAACCTCGCCGGCCGGCGGTTCACTGCAAGGCACCGAGGTGTATGCGGTGCTGATGAATGTGCAGGGTTTCGAGCGAGGTCTTTACCACTATTCGGTACGTCGTCACGGGCTTGAGTTGCTGTCCCTGGAAGATCCGCGAGCCTGGATCAGCGAGGCTTGTGGCGGGCAGCCGTGGATCAAGGACGCGGCGGCGGTGTTCGTTTCCACGGCGCGGGTCGAACGGATGGCCTGGAAATACGAATTCAGCCGGGCACTGCGGGTGGCGCTGATGGATGCCGGGCATCTGAGCCAGACCTTTTCGCTGCTGGCCACCGCCTTGGATCTGGGCTGTTTCACCACGGCGGCGTTACGCGACGAAATGTTCGAAAACCGCTTGGGGCTCGATTATCTGGAAGAGCCGGTGTTTCTGGTGAATGGGGTTGGGAGGTAATACGAACGCGTTACCTTTTTCATGGCCAACAAAAAGCCCACCATTTGGCCATTACACCGTTTGGTGGGCTTCGTGTTTACCGCGCTATCAGAACAACTTCATCTTCGGCGCTTCTTCTTTCAACGGCTCGTTCTTCGCCGTCTGTTCATTCCAGCCACCCCCCAGCGCCTTGTACAGATTGACCGCACTGGTCAGCTGCGCCAGACGGTCGGTGATCAGCGCCTGTTGGGCACTGAACAGCTGGCGCTGGGCGTCGAGGAAGGTCAGGTTGCTGTCGACGCCGATGCGGTAACGACGCTCGGCCAGACGGTAGTAGTCCTGGTTGGCGCTGACGAAATCACGCTGAGCCTGCAACTGCTCGGTGTAGGTCTGGCGTGCGGCCAGGCCATCGGCGACTTCCTGGAAGGCCGTTTGAATGGACTTCTCGTAGTTCGCCACGCCGATGTCTTTCTGGATTTTGGAGTAATCCAGGCTGGCGCGCAGGCTGCCGGCGTTGAAGATCGGCAGGTTGATCTGCGGCTGGAACAACCAGGTGCCCGAACCGCCCTTGAACAGACCGGAAAGGTCCGGGCTCAGGGAGCCGGCATTGGCGGTCAGGCTGATGCTCGGGAAGAACGCAGCCCGCGCCGCGCCGATGTTGGCGTTGGCAGCCTTGAGGTTGTACTCGGCCTGAAGGATGTCTGGACGACGTTGCAGCAAATCCGACGGCAGGCCGGCCGGCACTTCGCTCAGCAGGTCGTCCGACAGTGGCTTGGCCGCTTGCAGATTGGCCGGGATACCGGTGCCGAGCAGCAGCACCAGGCTGTTTTCATCCTGGGCAACCTGACGGGTGTATTTGGCCTGTTGCGCGCGGGCGTTTTCCACCGAGGTACGCGACTGGGCCAGATCCAGCGCCGAGGCTACACCCACTTCGTTGCTGCGCGAGGTGAGTTTGAAACTCTCCTCGTAGGCGCCGAGGGTTTCCTGGGTCAGTTTCAACAGCTCCTTGTCGGCCTGCCAGGTCAGGTAGGCATTGGCCACACTGGCCACCAGGCTGATCTGTGTGCTGCGGCGCGCTTCTTCAGTGGCGAAGTATTTCTGCAGTGCTTCTTCGCTCAGGCTGCGCACCCGACCGAACAGGTCGAGTTCATAGGCACTGATGCCGACGGTGGCCGAGTAGGAGCTGGTGATGCCCGCTTCACCGGTTTGCGAAGCCCGTGCCGGAACCCGCTGACGGCTGCCGCTGCCGGTAGCCGAAACCGCCGGGAACAGATCGGCACGCTGAATGCGGTACTGAGCCGCATAAGCGTCGATGTTCAGCGCCGCGACGCGCAGGTCACGGTTGTTCTCCAATGCGGTCTGGATCAGCTGTTGCAATGCCGGGTCGTGGAAAAACTGCTTCCAGCCCTGTTCGGCGGCGGCCTGGTTGGGTGCCTGGGCCGGCGAATACGCCGGGCCTTGCGGGTATTGGCCCGCCACCGGTGCTTCAGGCTGCTGATAATCGGGTATCAGCGAGCAGCCACCCAGCACGAAGGCGGCGACTGCGAGGGAGAGTAGCGACTTGCTCATTAGCCAGCCTCTTGAGAAGTTTCAATGGCGTCATCCTGGTCGGCGACTTTGCGCTGGCCCATGGACGACACGGTGACGAAGAACAACGGAACCCAGAAGATCGCCAGGATCGTGGCCGTGAGCATACCGCCAATCACCCCGGTTCCGATCGCATGTTGGCTACCCGAACCTGCGCCCGTGGAAATGGCCAGCGGTACCACGCCGAGCACGAATGCGAGCGAGGTCATGATGATCGGTCGCAGACGCATCCGGCAGGCTTCGATCGCTGCATCGCGCAGGCTGCGCCCTTGTTCATGCAGTTCCTTGGCGAACTCGACGATCAGAATGGCGTTTTTCGCCGCCAGACCGATGGTGGTCAACAGCCCCACCTGGAAATACACGTCGTTGGACAGGCCGCGCAGGCTGGTCGCCATCAGCGCACCGATGATCCCAAGCGGCACGACCAACATGACCGCGATCGGGATCGACCAGCTTTCATACAACGCCGCCAGACACAGGAACACCATCAGCAGCGACAAGGCGTACAGCGCTGGCGCTTGCGAGCCGGACAGACGTTCCTCGTACGACAGACCGGTCCAGGAAATACCGACACCGGCCGGCAGTTTCTTGGCCAGGGCTTCGACTTCGGCCATGGCTTCACCGGTGGAATAACCGGGGGCCGGGGCACCGAGGATTTCCATCGCCTCTACGCCGTTGTAACGCGACAGCTTCGGCGCACCGTAAATCCACTCACCCTTGGCGAAGGCCGAGAACGGAACCATGGTGCCGGCGCTGTTGCGCACGTACCACTTCTTGACGTCTTCAGGGCTCATGCGGGCACCCGGCTGGCCTTGCACGTAAACCTTCTTCACCCGACCGCGGTCGATGAAGTCGTTCACATAGCTACTACCCAAGGCAATCGACAGGGTGTTGTTGATGTCGGTGAGGGTCACGCCCAGGGCGCTGGCCTTCTCATCGTCGATTTCCAGTTGGTATTGCGGCTCGTCGTTCAGACCGTTCGGACGGACTTGCGACAAGACCTTGCTTTGCGCCGCCATGCCGAGGAACTGGTTGCGTGCCGCCATCAGCTTTTCGTGACCGATACCGGCGCGGTCCTGAAGGAATACGTCGAAACCGGTGGCGTTACCCAGTTCCAGTACCGCCGGTGGCGCGAAGGCAAACACCATGGCGTCGCGGAAGGTGAAGAAGTGCTGTTGGGCACGGGCCGCCAGTTTGAACACGCTGTTGTCGGCGTTACGTTCGTCCCACGGTTTGAGCATGATGAACGCCATGCCCGAACTCTGGCCACGGCCGGCGAAGTTGAAACCGGTCACGGTAAACACCGAGGCCACCGCATCGCCTTCGCCGCCATCCTTGCTCGGACGCAGCAGGAACTCGCGCATTTCATCCACGACCACTTGCGTGCGCTGGGAGCTGGAACCGGCCGGGGTTTGCACCTGGGCAAACAGTACGCCCTGGTCTTCTTCCGGCAGGAACGCCGTTGGAATGCGGGTGAACAGCCAGATCATGCCGACCACGATGATCAGGTACGCCAGCAGGTACGGAGCCTTGTGCGCGAGCATGTTGCCGACGCCGCGCTCGTAGCTTCTGACGCCACGGTCGAAGTTGCGGTTGAACCAGCCGAAGAAGCCGCGTTTCGGTATGCCGTGCTCGCCTTTCGGAATCGCCTTGAGCATGGTGGCGCAGAGCGCCGGGGTGAAGATCAATGCAACCATCACCGACAAGGCCATGGCCGAAACGATGGTGATCGAGAACTGCTTGTAGATCACACCGGTGGAGCCGCTGAAGAACGCCATCGGCAGCAGTACCGCCGACAGCACCAGGGCAATACCGACCAGCGCACCCTGGATCTGCCCCATGGATTTCTTGGTGGCCTCCTTGGGTGACAGGCCTTCTTCGCTCATGACCCGTTCGACGTTTTCCACCACGACGATGGCATCGTCCACCAGCAAGCCGATGGCCAGCACCATACCGAACATGGTCAGGGTGTTGATGCTGAAGCCGAATGCCGCGAGGATCCCGAACGTACCCAGCAGTACCACCGGCACGGTCATCGTGGTGATGACGGTGGCGCGGAAGTTCTGCAGGAACAGGAACATCACCAGGAACACCAGCACGATCGCTTCGACCAGGGTTTCAACCACACCCTTGATCGACTCGGTCACCACCGGGGTGGTGTCGTACGGGAACACCACTTCCATCCCTTGCGGGAAGAACGGCTTCAGGTCGTTGATGGTTTTGCGCAGGGCCTTGGCGGTATCGAGGGCGTTGGCACCGTTGGCCAGTTTCACTGCCAGACCGGAAGCCGGGCTGCCATTGAACTGGGCGCTGACGCTGTAGTTCTCGCCACCCAGGCCTACTTCGGCGACGTCTTTGAGACGAACCTGCGAGCCGTCCTTGTTGACCTTGAGCAGGATTTCCTTGAATTGCTCGGCAGTCTGCAGACGGGTCTTGCCGATGATCGTAGCGTTCAGTTGCTGGCCGGGCAGGGCGGGCAAGCCGCCGAGTTGACCGGACGAGACCTGGACGTTCTGCGCCGCGATGGCGGTTTTCACGTCCACCGGGGTCAGGTTGAAGTTGTTCAACTTGGCCGGGTCGAGCCAGATCCGCATCGCGTACTGGGCACCGAAGACCTGGAAGTCACCGACACCGGCGGTGCGGGAGATCGGGTCCTGCATGTTCGACACGATGTAGTTGGACAGGTCGTCCTTGGTCATGCTGCCGTCGCGCGATACCACGCCGATGACCATCAGGAAGTTCTTCACCGACTTGGTCACGCGGATGCCCTGTTGCTGCACTTCTTGCGGCAGCAGCGGGGTGGCCAGGTTCAGTTTGTTCTGGACCTGAACCTGCGCGGTATCGGAGCTGGTGCCTTGCTCGAAGGTCGCGGTAATGGTCATGCTGCCGTCGGAGTTACTTTCCGACGAGACATAACGCAGATTGTCGATACCGTTGAGCTGTTGCTCGATCACCTGCACCACAGTGTCCTGCACGGTTTGTGCAGACGCGCCTGGGTAGGTCACAGAGATGGCAATGGCCGGAGGCGCAATGCTCGGGTATTGGTTGATCGGCAGTTTGAGGATCGATAAAGCCCCGACCAGCATGATCACCAGGGCAATCACCCAGGCGAAAATCGGACGGTCGATAAAAAATTTCGACATGGTTTACTCCCCTTTGCCGCCGACAGCTGTATTAGCTGCCTGTGCGGGGGCCGGGCTCTTTGCGCCAACGTTAGTCGCTTCAGTGGCTTTGACTACGACACCAGGTCTGACGAATTGCAGCCCTTCGGTAATCAGGCGATCGCCTGCCTTCAGACCGTCTTCAATCAGCCATTGGCTGCCGACGGTGCGGCTGGCCTTGAGCTGGCGCAGTTCGACCTTGTTGTCCGGACCGACGACCAGTGCGGTCGGGGTGCCTTTGAGGTCACGGGTCACGCCTTGTTGCGGAGCCAGAATCGCGGCGCTGTTCACGCCAGCCTGCAACTGGGCGTGAACGAACATGCCCGGCAGCAGGGTGTGATCAGGGTTCGGGAACACCGCGCGCAAGGTCACGGAACCGGTGGTCTGGTCAACCGAGACTTCGGAGAACTCAAGCTTGCCGTCCACTTTGTACTGGCTGCCGTCTTCCAGGGTCAGCTTGACCGCGGCGGCGTTGTCGCCGGCTTTTTGCAGACGACCGCTTTCCAGTTCACGACGCAGCTCAAGCAGCTCCACCGAGGACTGAGTCACGTCGACGTAGATCGGGTCGAGTTGCTGGATGACGGCCATGGCGTCGGTCTGGCCGCTGCTGACCAGTGCGCCTTCGGTCACGGACGAACGGCCGATGCGACCGGAGATCGGTGCGTAAACCTTGGTGTAGCGCACGTTGATCTGGGCACTTTGCAGGGATGCTTCCGATTGCAGGCGGTTGGCCAGCGCCGTGTCGTACTCCTGACGGCTGACGGCCTGTTCGTCGACCAGTTGTTTGTAGCGATCCGAGATCGACTTGGTCGAACGCAGGTTGGCTTCGGCGCTTTTCAGGGTCGCGTCATAGACCGACGGGTCGATCTGATAGAGCTGCTGACCGGCCTTGACGTCGCCGCCTTCCTTGAACAGTCGTTTGAGAATGATGCCGTTGACCTGTGGGCGAACTTCGGCAATGCGGAACGCACTGGTGCGCCCCGGAAGTTCGGACGTCAGGGTGAAGGCTTGAGGTTGCAGGGTTACGACGCCGACCTGAGGGGGGGTGCGGCTGGTGCCGCTTCTTCCTTTTTACATCCGCTGAGCAGCGATGCCAGGGCGAGGGCAGTAACCAGAGCGGTAACAGCTGGCTTGAATTGCATGAAGATCCTCGGGTCAGGCGCGCACATTGCGCACAAGAAAGGTGGAAGGGTAAAAAATTTTTACCGGGTGGATAAGTAGCTTGCTAATGAATATACTTACGTTCATGGTTGTTTGTAAAGGGCCTTGGCGGCGTACCCACACAGTTACAAAAGCCGTTCAAAGGTTTGAATTGTAGGCCGGAGACGAAGCCCGAGAGCGCTCGCCCCACTTTTATTCAGCAGATATTCAGACATCGCTGAAGCACCCCTGATTGAGGTTTTACTGCCATGGTCCGTCGTACCAAAGAGGAAGCTCAAGAAACCCGAAGCCAGATACTCGAAGCGGCGGAAAAAGCCTTTTATGAGCGGGGCGTGGCACGCACGACGCTGGCGGATATCGCTGCCCTGGCCGGTGTGACTCGTGGAGCCATCTACTGGCATTTCAATAACAAGGCGGATCTGGTGCAGGCGATGCTTGATACCTTGCATGAGCCGCTGGAGGAAATGGCCAAGGCCAGCGAAAGCGAAGAGGAACTTGATCCGCTGGGCTGCATGCGCAAGCTGCTGATTCATTTGTTTCATCAAGTTGCACTGGACCCGAAAACCCGACGCATCAACGAGATTCTGTTTCATAAGTGCGAATTCACCGATGAAATGTGCGACCTGCGCCAGCAGCGCCGAACGGTCAGTCTCGATTGCAATGTGCGAATCGCTCTGGCCCTGAGTAATGCGATGAAACGCGGGCAATTGCCGGAAGATCTCGACGCTGCCCGCGCGGCCATCAGCCTGCATGCGTACATCGATGGCATCCTGTATCAGTGGCTGTTGGCTCCCGACAGTTTTCAGCTGCACACCGAAGCCGAGCGATGGGTCGATACAGGGTTGGATATGCTGCGCTTGAGTCCCAGCCTGCGCAAATGAAACAAAATGCGTAATTGGATCAGGTTGTGTAAATGGACGGGCGCCAGTGAAGAACCCTGTTCGCTCGCCTCATTGCAATGGGATGCTTTTATATACGTCTGCGACTCGGGTTGATACATAGCGAACTACGTATTTTGTAGGGATTTTGTGTCGAGTGTGTGAATGAGTGTGAGCGACTGAAAAGATCGCAGCCTTCGGCAGCTCCCACAAGGTGTATGCCATTCCAAGGTAGGAGCTGCCGAAGGCTGCGATCTTTTGTTCTTCTATCCATACGCAAAAGCCCCGGCTCTTTCGAGTCGGGGCTTTTCATTTCAATAGTTGAAACTTACAACGCCGGATAATCGATATAACCGACCGGGCCTTTACCGTAGAACGACTCAGGACGCGCCTCGTTCAGCGGCGCATCGGCCTTCAGACGCGCCGGCAGATCCGGGTTGGCGATAAACGGTACACCGAACGCCACCGCATCAGCCTTGCCGCTGGCCAGCCACTCGTTGGCGCTGTCCTTGGTGAAGCGTTCGTTGGCGATGTACGGGCCGCCGAAGGCTTCCTTCAGTTGTGGGCCGAGGCTGTCGCCGGCTTCTTTCTCGCGCGAGCAGATGAAGGCGATACCACGTTTGCCCAATTCGCGAGCGACGTAGGTGAACGTCTCGGACAGGTTTTCGTCGCCCATGTCATGGAGATCGGCACGTGGTGACAGGTGCACACCCACGCGGCCCGCGCCCCAGATTTCGATGGCGGCATCGGTCACTTCCAGCAACAGGCGCGCACGGTTTTCCAGGGAGCCGCCGTAGTTGTCGGTGCGCTGGTTGGTGCTGCTTTGCAGGAACTGGTCGAGCAGGTAACCGTTGGCGCCGTGGATTTCCACACCGTCGAAACCGGCAGCCTTGGCGTTCTCGGCACCCACGCGGTAAGCATCGACGATGTCGGCGATTTCAGCGGTTTCCAGGGCACGCGGCGTTGGGAAGTCGGCCAATGGGCGAACCAGGCTGACATGGCCCTTGGGCTGGATGGCACTCGGCGCGACCGGTGCTTCGCCGTTCAGGTACAAGGGGTGGGAAATCCGACCCACATGCCACAGTTGCAGGAAGATTTTGCCGCCAGCGCCGTGGATTGCTTTGGTCACGTTGCTCCAGCCGCGTACCTGGTCATTGGACCAGATACCGGGAGTGTCCGGGTAGCCCACGCCTATCGGCGTGACCGACGTAGCTTCGCTGAGGATCAGGCCGGCAGAGGCGCGTTGCACGTAGTACTCGGCCATCAGCGCGTTCGGCACACGGCCTTCGTCGGCGCGGCAGCGGGTCAGCGGTGCCATGATGATGCGGTTGGCCAACTCGAGGTCGCCCAGTTTGATCGGATCGAAAATAGTCGTCATTTAATACAACCCTCGTGAGGTATCAGTTAGTAGCAGGGGCCAGTTCGGGATTACCGCTCTGACGGAAAGTAATCAGGGTCACGAGCAGGGCGAGTACCGCCAGTGCCGCTGCCGCGAGCGGCACGCTGGTGAGACCGAAGCCGTGGGCGATGACGCTGCCGCCGACCCAGGCACCGAGCGCGTTGCCGACGTTGAAAGCGCCGATGTTCAGGGTCGATACCAGGTTCGGTGCCGCCTTGCCGTAGGTCACAACGTTCACTTGCAGGGCGGGTACGGCGGCGAAGCACGCGGTGGCCCAGAGGAACAGGGTGATTTCGGTCGGGATCACGGCAATGCTGGTCCAGGTCAGCACGGTGGACACGACCGCCATGGTGATGAACACACCGATCAGCGTCGCCGCCATGCTTTTGTCTGCCAGCTTGCCGCCGATGATGTTGCCGACCGTCAAGCCCAAGCCGATGAGCATCAAGGTCCAGGTCACGCCGCGTGGCGAGACTCCGGTGACCTCGCCCAACAGAGGGGCGACATAGGTGAACAAGGTGAAGACCGAGGCGGCGAATAACGCAGTCATGCTCAACGACAACCAGATGCCAGCGCCCTTGAGAGCGCGCAGTTCGGCGCGCATGTCGAGTTTTTCTTCATCGCGCCTGGCCGGCAGGAAGCGGATCAGGCCGATCAGCGCAATCACACCGATCACGGTCACCGCCCAGAAGGTCGAACGCCAGCCGGCTTCCTGACCGAGCGCGGTGCCCAGCGGCACGCCGAGGACGTTGGCCAGGGTCAGGCCGGTGAACATCAAAGCCACGGCCGACGCACGTTTGTTGGCCGGTACCAGACCTGCCGCCACCACCGAACCGATGCCGAAGAAGGCGCCATGACACAGCGCGGTGACCACGCGGGCAAACATCAAAACGTTGTAGTCACTGGCCAGGGCGCAGAGCAGGTTGCCGATGATGAAGATGCCCATCAATGCTACCAAAGCGGCCTTGCGCGGCAGTCTGGCGGTGGCCAGTGCCATGAACGGCGCACCGATGGCTACGCCCAGGGCGTAACCGGTCACCAGCCAGCCAGCGCCGGGGATCGACACGCCGAGGTCCGCCGCCACATCGGGCAGCAAACCCATGATGACGAACTCGGTGGTGCCGATGGCGAAGGCGCTCAAGGCCAGAATGAGTAGCGAGAGGGGCATTGTTGATTCCTTATCGGCGTACTGACGTAAAGGGTCAGAGCTCTTTGCTGAAAGTGCGGAGGAATTCCTGGATGGTTTCCTCGTTGCGTTTGAAAAAATGCCACTGGCCGACTTTGCGGCTGCTGATCAAGCCGGCGCGTTGCAGAGTCGCCAGGTGTGCGGACACCGTGGACTGCGACAAACCGCAACGTTGATCGATCTGCCCGGCGCAGACGCCGTGCTCATTGCTGTGGGACTGGTCGGGGAATTCGACGGTCGGGTCTTTGAGCCAGTGCAGGATGTCTCGCCGTACTGGGTGTGCCAGGGCTTTTATTATTTCGTCGAGGTCGAGGGTCATGGTTTGGGCTCGTGATGAGTAAAACGCTATATCGCGATGAGGCGAACTTTAAATCGGTACTTCGCGATATACCAATATGATTTTGGTCTGATGACCGCGTAAATCGGTATATCGAGTTATAACGATATGGATGACGCAGTGTTAAGCTGCGCCCATGAACTATCTCGCACATCTGCACCTCGGTGGCCAGCGCCCCGGTCAACTGCTCGGCAGTTTGTATGGCGATTTCGTCAAAGGACGGCTGCAGGGGCAGTTCGATCCGGAGATTGAAGCGGCCATCCAGTTGCACCGCAGCATTGACGTGTTTACCGATCGCCATCCGCTGGTGGATATCGCCTTGTCGCGGTTTTCCATCACGCGCCGGCGTTACGCCGGGATCGTGCTCGATGTGTTTTTCGATCATTGCCTGGCGCGGGACTGGACGCTTTATTCGGATCAGCCACTGGAGCAGTTCACGTCGGACGTGTACAGGGTGCTGTCCACCGAGTCGCAATTGCCGGAGCGCCTGGCGAAGATTGCGCCGCACATGGTGGCCAATGACTGGTTGGGGGCTTATCAGGAGTTCGAGGTGCTGGAGCAGGTGCTGCGCGGGATATCACGCAGGCTGACCCGGCCGGAGGAACTGGCCGCTGCGATGCAGGAATTACGGGCGTTGTATGAACCGTTGAGCGAGGATTTCCGATTGTTCTATCCCGAGTTGCAGGACTTTGTAGCGCGACGAGTGTAGCCAGCAGGATCAAAAGATCGCAGCCTTCGGCAGCTCCTACAGGGGGCATCATTCCAATGTAGGAGCTGCCGAAGGCTGCGATCTTTTTCTATCAGGCAGCGATCAGTTCGCCGGCACGCCGTGGCTCGGCAGGTTTCGCGATTTCACCAAACAACGCGCTCTGCACCGCCTGCTGCGCTTCGAACGCCAGCGCCGCGCGCTCCCGGTCCTGGCATTCGATCGGTTTGAGCAGGTGAATCTCCACCTCGCCTCGATCATTGGCGAACAAACGCATCAGGTGCGACAGCAAATCATCATCGCCAATGAACGGTGCCAGGGCATCGAGCTCGCCATTGCGCAGATAACGAATCGCCACCGGCTGCAGCGCCACTTCGGAATCGATCGCCGCGGACAGCAAACGCCCATGAAACGTACGCAGCGAGCGGCCATCGGTGGTGGTGCCTTCCGGGAACATCAGCAGCGGATGTTCCTGTTCCAGATGACGGGTCATTTGTTTGCGGATCAACTGACTGTCGCCTGAACCACGGCGAATGAACAGGCTGCCGGCCTTGGCCGCCAACCAGCCCGCCACCGGCCAGGTACGCACTTCGGCCTTGGACAGGAACGACAGCGGCGTGAGCATGCCCAGCAGCGGAATGTCGGTCCAGGACACATGATTGCTGACCCACAGCATCGGCGCCTTCGGCAATTGACCATGCACGGTCACACGAAAGGGCAAGGCATTGCTCAGCCGTGCCATGAAAAACCGCGACCAGCGCTGGCGACGGACCATCGAATGGGCAACCCCCAGTCGCTCGAACAGCCCGAACACGCCGGCCATGCTCAAGCCCAGGGCCACCACCAAAAGCACTCGCGCAATTCGCGCGTACACCCGCAAGCGGCTCATTACACAGCCGCCTTGAAGTGCTTGGCGTAGCGCGGGCAGAGCTCGTCGCGCTTGAGCAGGATGAACACGTCGGCCACCTGGAAGTCTTCGTCCCAGCACGGCTCGCCGCAGATTTTCGCGCCCAGGCGCATGTAGGCCTTGAGCAGCGGCGGCATTTCGGCGATGACGTTGGACGGGATATCCAGTGTCGGCAACGGTTTCTTCGGCTCGGCCCGCAGGTGTTCGGTGCACAGGTAGCGTTCGCGCAGACGCTGCATGATCGCGTGAGCCTGAATGCCGCCGTCCTGCATCGGAATGCTCGCGCACCCCATCAAATAGCTGTAACCGCCCTGGTTCAGCACTTCGGCCAGTTCACCCCAGAGCACGGCGATGGTGCCGCCGTTGCGGTAGGCCGGGTCGACGCAGGTGCGACCGATTTCCAGGATCGGGCCTTTCAGATGGACCAGACCATGCAGGCTGAATTCTTCTTCGCTGTAGAACTTGCCCAGGCTGCTGGCGGCTGTGTGGTCGAGCAAACGGGTGGTCGCCACCAGGCGCCCGGTGTTCAAGTCACGCACGCCGATGTGGGCGCAGTGAACATCATAGTCATCCATGTCCAGACCCAGCTCCGCGCCTTTGAGCCTGGCGTTGAATTCGCCGCTGAACACGTTGAAGCGCAAGGCCTGGGCTTCCTGCAACGCCTCGGCGCCCACCAGGCGTTCGGCTTGCAGGCGGCGTTCATTGCCGGTGTCGCTGATGCGGGCGATCTGAGTCATTGCGAATCTCCGTACGGGCTGGCCACCCGTCTTGGGGTGCAGCCGATCGACTTTCTTTATGCAGCCGTGTTGTGCAAAGTCAGGCTATGTAGCCCCGGTGTCATCGCCATGAAGCTTTGGTGATGCTTATATGACAGCCCACAAGGAGCCTCTTATGCCCTGGCAAACCCTGTTGACTCGCCGCGATCGCCTGCCCGCCAACCCAGACCTGGCCGAAGGCTTTGCGACCTTGATGCACCGGTTGGGTACGGTCACGCCGTTCGAACTGGCGGTGGTCGGCGGACGGCTGATGGCGACACCGGGGCTGGCGTTTCTGGTGGGGTATCAAGCGGCGTTGCGCATGCTTTGGCCGAGCGCACCGCTGAGCCTCGGCGCGTTGTGCGCGACCGAACAGCGCAGTTTGCGGGTGGCGGACATGCAGACGCGACTGCGCGATCTGCGCCTGAGCGGTCGCAAGGATTTCGTCACCGCCGGCGATGCCGCCGACTGGTTGCTGGTCGCCGCTCGCAGTGAAAAGCCCGGCAGCGACCCGCGACTGAGCCTGGCGGTGGTTTACCCCGGCGAACCGGGCGTGCGTCTGGAAAAACTCGCGCCGATGCCACTGATGCCGGACATAGGCCACGGTCGTTTGTTTCTCGATAACGCGCTGTGCGAATTGCTGGCGGGGGATGGCTGGGATGCTTACGTCAAACCGTTCCGCACCCTGGAAGACATCTATGTGCTGAGCGCCATGACTGCCTGGCTGTTCGGTGTCGGCCAGGACAGCGACTGGCCGCACACCTTGCAACTGCGCTTGCTGGCGCTGCTGGCCGGGTGCGCGGAAGTCAGCCGTCAGGCGCCGAACAATCCGGCCGGGCATGTGTTGCTGGGCGGGTTGTTTGCGCAGTTCGATGGGCTCAAGGCTGAAGTGAATCAGGCCCTGGCCGATGGCCCGCCTCAATGGGCGGCGATGTGGCAGCGCGACCAAACCGTGATGGATCTGGCGGCAGGGGCGCGGGGGAAGCGGTTGGCCAAGGCGTTGGCGGGGTTGTCGTAAGGCTGAAGGGACCCTTCGCGGGCAAGCCCGCTCCCACAAGGATCTCTGGTGTGCAAAATATTGTGTATGACGCAGATCATGTGGGAGCGGGCTTGCCCGCGATGGCGGCCTCATTGGCGACGCAAATACTGTCATCAAACTCGACTAGGCTCTGCAGGTTCATCCCTCCGAGCGCCCCCCATGTTCAAAGGCTTGTCCCTGTTTTTCATGTTGCTGCTCAGCCTCACGGCCCAGGCCGAAAACTGGCCGGCCGAGCAATGGTCGCCCGGCCCGAAAGTCACCGGGCCGGCACTTCAGGCCCTGGAGAGTTACGCCTTCCCACCCCGCGACGATGCCACTCACCAAGGCATTCGCACCGATGCCTTGCTGGTGA
Source organism: Pseudomonas sp. B21-015 (assembly GCF_024749285.1). Lineage (NCBI taxonomy): Bacteria > Pseudomonadati > Pseudomonadota > Gammaproteobacteria > Pseudomonadales > Pseudomonadaceae > Pseudomonas > Pseudomonas sp. B21-015. The sequence goes on along the minus strand of NZ_CP087196.1, from coordinate 5,082,338 downwards.
TCCGCGACGGTCAACTCGTCTACGAACGCTACGCCGGCCCGACCACTGCCCAAACGCCGCACCTGACCTGGTCGATCAGCAAAAGCCTGATGGCCACGGTGCTCGGTGTGGCGTATGGCGAAGGCTTGTTCAAATTGCACGACCCGGTGGTGCAGTTCTATCCGCCGCTGGAAAAACACCCGGCCATGACCATGGCCGACCTGCTGCACTGGGCTTCCGGCCTGGACTGGCAGGAAGACTATGAATACGCACCGTTGAAGTCCTCAGTGGTGGCCATGCTTTACACCCGTGGTCACCGCGACATGGCTGCGTTCACCGCCGACCACGACGAGTACGCCAGGCCCGGTCAGGCATTCCGTTACTCTAGCGGCGATAGCAACCTGCTGTCCGCCGCACTGAAAACCATCGTCGGCCCGGCCCGTTATCCGGATTATCCATGGACTGCGCTGTTCGAACCCTTGGGGATTCGCAGTGCGGTTTGGGAAGCGGATGCCACGGGGGCGTTCGTCGCATCGTCTTATGCCTACCTCACCGCCCGGGACCTGGCTCGCGTCGGCCTGTTGATGGCGCGTGACGGTCGTTGGCGTGAGCAGCAATTGCTGCCCAAGGATTGGGTCGACTTCAGCAGTGAGCCTTTTGCCCATTATCAAGCCAACCAGGATGAAGCAGTGCCCGGCGGGCATTGGTGGCTCAATCGCGCGGTGGATGGCGCGACACAACCTTGGCCCGATGCCCCCGCCGATACCTTCGCCGCACTGGGCCATTGGGGCCAGGCAATGTACGTGATTCCCAGCGAGAAGCTGGTGATCGTGCGCTACGGCGATGATCGCGATGGGCGTTATCGGCACAACGAATTGCTCAAACTTGCGCTCAAGGCGTTTGCCATGAAGGTGCAGCCATGAGCCGCCACAGTTTTATTCGCCGTCGGCCGTTCAGCACGCTGTTGCTGGTGCTGCTGATCGCCTTGTTCGGCTGGGTCTGGCAGGAGCGTGTGGCGTTGTGGGCTTTCCCGGACATCATCAGCGCCTATACCGCCAAGGAATACTGTTCTTGCCGGTATGTGATGAACAATCCGGTGGAGTATTGCCAAAGCTATGTGAAGCAGTATTTGCCCACCAGTGGATTCGTCGATGACGCCGTGAACAAGCGTGTGACGGTTGGTGGGATGGGGCGCAGCAATAGCGCTGTTTGGGTTGGTGAACGCCAAGGCTGTCGCCTGCAACCCTGACAGTGGTCAGTTTTTTGTGGCGAGGGAGCTTGCTCCCGCTCGGCTGCGAAGCAGTCGTAATGTCAGTGGCCGAGGTCTGACTGGAAGAACTCATTGTCTGATTTTGGGAGCGCTTCGCAGCCGAGCGGGAGCAAGCTCCCTCGCCACAAAGGTTGGGTTGGAGTAACAGAAAGTTTGCAACCTGCCTCAGGCCAGTTAAGGTTCTCTCAGGTTTATCTGCCCATGAGTCTCTATGTTCAACCGTTTTGTCTGCAAAACCCTCGCTTTCCTGTTGCTGGCCGGTGTCACCGTGTCGGCCCAGGCCAATTGGTATCTGGACGGCGAGTCTTCGCGGCTGTCGTTCATCAGCACTAAAAACGCCAACATCTGCGAAGTGCAGCGCTTTCTGGTGCTGCACGGCAAGGTCGACCCCAAAGGCCTGGCGCAGGTGGAGGTTGAGCTGGAGTCGGTCAACAGCGGTATTCCGCTGCGTGACGAACGCATGCGCAAGGAGCTGTTCGAGATCCAGACGTTTCCCGAAGCGCTGATCACCACGCAAATCGATCTGCGGCCGATCAACGACCTGGCGCCCGGTGCGCAACTGGAGTTGCGCTTGCCGCTGACGGTCAACCTGCATGGCAAACAACACCAATACAACGCCGAACTGCTGGCGACCCGTCTCGATGACCGGCGCTTTCAAGTGGTGACCCTCGAACCGTTGGTGATCAGTGCGCAAGATTTCGACCTGGCCCCGGGCCTGGAAAGCTTACGCAAGGTTGCCGGTTTGTCGGCCATCAGTCTGTCGGTGCCGGTGGGTGCGGTGCTGATTTTCACGGCGCGCTGATATGCGCGGCGCAATTTTCCCGTGGCGTGAAGGCAATCGCTTTGAACTGCTGATCGACGGTCCGCAGTTTTTTCCGCGAATGCTGGTGGCGATTGCCCGCGCCGAAGAGCAAGTCGAACTGGAGCTGTACCTGGTGGAGGCGGGGGCCTGCGCCGAGGCGATGGTTCAGGCGTTGGTCCAGGCCGCCGAGCGCGGCGTGCGGGTGCGCTGCCTGTTCGATGACTATGGCAGCCTGGCCTTCACCCTGACCTTGCGTCAGCGCCTGATGGCCGCCGGTGTCGAGTTGCGTTTCTACAATCGCCTGAGCTGGCGGCGCTGGGTGGGCAACTTCTATCGCGATCACCGCAAGCTGCTGCTGGTGGATCAAACCCTGGCGGTCGTCGGCGGCACCGGGGTTACCGATGAGTTCTGGACGCCAGGCGAAGACACCAGCGAATGGCACGAAGTGATGGTGGAAATCACCGGCCCGCTGGTGATCGACTGGCAGTTGCTGTTCGACCGCCAATGGATCGCCAACCGCCATCGGCGTGCCTGGAAACCCACTGCGCACTTCGGTTTGCCGCGCCTGCCGCGAGTGCCGGCCATGGGCGAGGGCATGGGCCGGGTCGCCTATGCCGACGCCCGCCAACACCGCGATATTCTGCAATCGCTGGTTCGCGCGCTGAACAGCGGCCAGCGGCGGATCTGGCTGGCCACGCCGTATTTCCTGCCGACCTGGAAAGTCCGCCGCTCACTGCGTCGGGCGGCGAGTCGTGGCGTCGACGTGCGTCTGCTGCTGACCGGGCCGCGCACCGATCACCCGTCGGTACGCTACGCCGGGCATCGCTATTACCCGCGCCTGCTCAGGGCCGGTGTGAAGATCTTCGAATACCAGCCATGTTTCCTGCACCTGAAGATGGTGTTGATCGATGACTGGGTGAGTATCGGTTCGTGCAACTTCGACCACTGGAATCTGCGCTTTAATCTGGAAGCCAATCTCGAAGCCCTGGACCCCGGACTGACCCGGGCGGTGGCAGCGAGTTTCGAGAATGACTTTGCCCTGAGCCAGGAAGTCAGCCTCGAAGCATGGAAACGCCGACCGTTGTGGCGGCGGGTCAAGCAAAGGGTTTGGGGATGGGTGGATCGGTTGGTGGTGAATCTGCTGGATCGGCGGGGGTAGTCGTTCAGATCGTTCCCACGCTCTGCGTGGGAATGCAGCCCGTGACGCTCCGCGTCACTGGACGCGGAGCGTCCCTTGAGGCATTCCCACGCAGAGCGTGGGAACGATCAGTCCGTGCGCGGGATTACAGCAATTCAAAACTCTGCTGCGTCACGTCCTGAGAGTCCAGGCCGATCTGCACGTTGAACTTGCCCGGTTCTGCGGCGTACTTGAGCTGGGCGTTGTAGAACTTCAGGTCATCCTCGGTGATGGTGAAGTGCACGACTTTCTGTTCGCCGGCCTTGACCATTACTTTCTGGAAGTTCTTCAGTTCCTTGACCGGGCGGATCATCGAACCGGTCACGTCCTGGATGTACAGCTGCACCACGGTTTCACCGTCACGCTTGCCGGTGTTCTTCACCACGACGCTGGCGTCGAGCTTGCCGGTCTTGTTCAGTGTGGTCGATGACAGGGCCATGTCGGTCAGGCTGAACTGGGTGTAGCTCAGGCCGAAGCCGAACGGGAACAATGGCCCGGTGGTGTCTTCGAAATACTGCGAGGTGTAGTTGCCCGGTTTGCCCGGGGTGAACGGCCGGCCAATGCTCAGGTGGTTGTAGTAGGTCGGAATCTGACCCACCGAGCGGGGAATGGTGATCGGCAGTTTGCCCGACGGGTTGTAGTCGCCGAACAGCACGTCGGCGATAGCGTTACCGCCTTCGGTGCCGCTGAACCAGGTTTCCAGAATCGCGTCAGCCTGCTCTTTCTCTTCGAGAATCGACAGCGGACGGCCATTCATCAACACCAGCACCAGCGGTTTGCCGGTGGCTTTCAAAGCCCTGATCAGCTCGCGCTGGTTGGCCGGAATGTTCAGGTCGGTACGGCTCGACGATTCGTGGGACATGCCACGTGATTCGCCCACCGCTGCCACCACCACATCGGCCTGCTGTGCGGCTTTCACCGCTTCATCGATCAGCACGTTGGCCGGACGCGGATCATCCACCACTTCCGGTGCATCGAAGTTGAGGAAGTTCAGGTAATCGAGGATTTTCTTGTCGCTGGTGATGTTCGCGCCACGGGCGTAGATCAGCGTCGACTGCGCGCCGAGTGCATGGGTCATGCCGTCGAACAGCGTTACCGATTGCGCGGGCCGGCCAGCGGCAGCCCAACTGCCCATCATGTCGATTGGGGCTTTGGCCAGTGGACCGACCAGGGCGATTTTCGCGGTTTTCTTCAGCGGCAGGGTGTCGCCCTGGTTCTTCAGCAATACCTGGCTGCGGCGCGCCACATCACGGGCCTCGGCGCGGTGCAGGCGGCTTTCGGCGTAGGTGTCGGCCGGGTCATCCTCGGCCTTGCCGATGCGCAGGTACGGGTCTTTGAACAGGCCCATGTCGTACTTGGCGGCGAGCACTTCGCGCACGGCGTTGTCGATGTCTTTCTGTTCGATCTCACCGGCCTTCAACAGCCCTGGCAACTCCTTGCCATAGAGGGTGTCGTTCATGCTCATGTCGATGCCGGCCTTGATCGCCAGCTTCGCGGCTTCGCGACCGTCAGCGGCGACGCCGTGCTTGATCAGCTCGAAAATTGCCCCGTGATCGCTGACCGCCAGGCCCTTGAAGCCCCATTCCTTGCGCAGCAGGTCGTTCATCAACCAGGTGTTGGCGGTGGCTGGCACGCCGTTGATCGAGTTCAGCGCAACCATCACCCCGCCAGCACCGGCGTCGATAGCGGCGCGGTACGGTGGCAGGTAATCCTGGTACATCTTGACCGGGCTCATGTCGACGACGTTGTAGTCGCGACCGCCCTCGACCGCGCCGTACAAGGCAAAATGCTTGACGCTGGCCATGATGCTGTCGGCCGCGTTCGCGCCTGAGCCCTGGAACGCCTTGACCATGACGCCGGCGATCCGCGAAACCAGGTAGGTGTCTTCGCCGAAACCTTCGGACGTGCGGCCCCAGCGTGGGTCGCGGGAGATGTCGACCATCGGTGCGAAGGTGATGTCGAGGCTGTCAGCCGCCGCTTCCTGAGCGGCGATGCGCCCGGAGCGACCAATGGCGTCCATGTCCCAGCTCGAGGCCAGGGCCAGCGGAATCGGGAAAATGGTGCGGTGGCCGTGGATCACGTCATAGGCGAAGAACATCGGGATCTTCAACCGGCTGCGCATGGCCGCGTCCTGCATCGGACGGTTCTCGGCGCGGGTGATCGAGTTGAAGGTGCCGCCGATATTGCCGGCAGCGATCTCCTTGCGGATCATCTCCCGCGGCATTTCCGGGCCGATGCTGATCAGGCGTAACTGGCCGATCTTTTCATCGAGGGTCATTTGCTTCATCAGGTGGCTGATGAAGGCGTCCTTGTTCTCTATAGGTGCGGGCGTCGTGGCGGCCAATACGGTATGACTGGCCAGGCTGACGAACAGGCCCAGCAAACACAGCTTCTTCATGAATTGTTTTCTCAAAAGCCTAAACGGCAGTGAATACACGCCGGTCAGCCAAAATTTGGGGAGCGACTATTGTTGTTCAGGTAAATGCAGCACACTTCTGCAGAGTCTCAGTGCTGGGCATCTTTTAGCCCATTGGCTCGATGCAATCCAGTAGCGGCGCAGATTATGCCCCAAGAGCGGGGTTCAAAGTTCGCCGGTTGTTTTTCAACGGAATGTGCAAGGAGCGTCAACCAGATGAATGTACGACACCACTATCGGTCGAGCCTGCAGGTTGCAGCCTTGATGTTGCTGACCACACTACTGGCCGGTTGCGGCATCAACACTATCCCGACCCTCGACGAGCAGGCCAAGGCTGCCTGGGGCCAGGTGCAGAACCAGTACCAGCGCCGCGCCGACCTGATTCCCACTCTGGTGGAAGTCGTCAAGGGCTACGCCAAGCATGAAGAAGCCACCCTGACGGCGGTGATCGAAGCCCGGGCCAAGGCGACGTCGATTCAGGTCGATGCCAAGTCCCTCGATAATCCGGAAAAACTCAAACAGTATCAGCAGGCCCAGGATCAGTTGAGCGGTGCTCTCAGTCGTTTGATGGTGGTGTCTGAGCGCTACCCGGACCTCAAGGCCAACCAGAACTTCCTGGCGCTGCAATCGCAACTCGAAGGCACTGAGAACCGCATCGCCGTGGCGCGTCGCGATTTCATCCTGGCGGTGCAAAAGTACAATACCGAGCTTCGCACTTTCCCCGGTCGCCTGTGGCACAGCGTGATGTACAGCGATTTGCCGATTCGCGAAACCTTCGAGGCCACCACTCCCGGGGCCGAACAAGCGCCGCAAGTGAAATTCTGATCAACGCCCTGTCGGCGATACAGTTATCAGGGATGAGGTTCCAATGCGTGTTTTTAGAATAGGCCTGGCGCTATTGTTGTGCGCCATGGCGCTCACGGCCCAGGCCGAATTGACGTTTCCGGCACTGACCGCAAGGGTGGTGGACAACGCCCGATTGATCGAGCCCGGGGTGCGCGAGCAATTGACGCAACAGCTCCAGGCTCACGAAAAGGCCACCGGTGAACAGGTGGTAGTGGTCACTGTGGAAAACCTGCAGGGCGCCAGCATCGAAGACTTCGGTTATCAGCTGGGACGCCACTGGGGCATCGGCCAGAAGGACAAAAATACGGGTGCCTTGCTGATCGTCGCCCGTGACGACCGCAAGTTGCGCATCGAAGTCGGGTATGGACTGGAAGATCGCCTGACCGATGCCCAGAGTTCAGTGATCATCAATCAGGTGATCACTCCCTCGTTCAAGACAGGCAATTTCAGCAAGGGCATCAGTGACGGCGTGGCCGCCATGCTGGTGGTGCTGGGTGGCAACCCGCTGAACGTGGGGCCGCCGGAAGACGAAGAGTCGTTTAGCCAGATATTTGCCAATGGCGTGGGTATGCTTTTTATCATGGCATTGCCTTTTTTGATTACGTACTGGTTCCTGAACATGCTCGGCGTAGTGGGCTCAAGGGGACGAAGCTCGTCTGACGACATATTCTACGGCAGCGGCTCTGATGGGGGCAGCGGCAGTGGAGATGGCGGCGGGGGCTTCAGCGGCGGCGGGGGCGGTTTCGGGGGCGGCGGTTCGTCGGGCGGTTGGTGATAACACTGAGGGTCATAACATTGCAGGTAAAAATAATAGCGAGCAGGCATTCATAACCATGGCATTACTGACTGAACACGAACAACGCAAAGTCGCCGAGGCGATTGCCCGGGTCGAGCACGACACCGACGCCGAACTGGTCACGGTGCTTGCGGCTCGCGCCGACGATTACGCGTACATCCCGCTGCTCTGGGCCAGTCTGTTGGCGCTGGTGGTGCCGGGCATCGTGCATTACCTGACGGGCTGGCTGACCATGCACAGCCTGTTGCTGGTGCAATGGCTCAGCTTCATCGTGTTGTGCCTGGTGTTCCGGATTCCGAAAGTCACCACGCGCCTGATCCCGCGCTCGGTGCGTCACTGGCGGGCGTCGAACCTGGCGCGTCGGCAGTTCCTGGAGCAAAACCTGCACCACACCGTGGGCAGCACCGGCATGCTGATTTTCGTCTCCGAGGCCGAGCGCTATGTGGAAATTCTGGTGGATGAAGGGATTTCCAAGCGGCTGGACAACAAGAACTGGGATGCGATCGTGGCCGCGTTCACGCAACAGGTGAAACAGGGGCAGACGTTGCAGGGCTTTGTGACGTGCATCGAGGCGTGCGGCGAGTTGCTCAAGGTGCATGTGCCGGTGACCCATGTGCGCAATGAGTTACCGAATCGGTTGGTGGTGTTGAACTAAAAAGATCGCAGCCTTCAGCCGCTTTTGTGGCGAGGGGGCTCACTCGCCGCAGGATTCGCACCGTTCGGCAAATAACTGCGTGTCCCGAACGGCCATCCCCCCTAAAATACCCACCATTCCCCGATCCGCACCGCCCGAGGCCGTTTTTTCCCATGTCTGTCACCGCCACTCCCGCCAGCCTCGCGCCGGATCATCACGCCCAGTTCATCGACCTGCTGCAAACCAGCCTCGACCAGAATGCTTTCATCAAACTGGTGCTGGCCAAGTACGTCGGTGGCGAAGCGGATTTGCAGCGGCTGATCATCAAGCAGCTGACGGTCAAGGATCAGCCATGCCTGTCCTTCGTCTATCGCTACAAAACCCGCGACATCACCAAAAACCTGCCGCTTGCCGAAGGCGTGGCGACCATCGCCGCACTGTTGCCGGTCTCGTTCAAAAATGCGCATTTACTGTCATTGACCGACGAAGCCCAGCTCGAATACAGCAAGAAGGGCAAATCTTCGCTGTTCAAGAGCAAGCCTCAGCAATTGCGCGAAGTGCCGTCCGCCGAGCACAACCGCGAGAAGAACCGCTTCCTCGACCTGAGCCGGCCGTTCCTCAAAGACCTCGGCGTGACCAACGCGCAGCATGAGCTGATCCCGGCGATGTCGCGCAAGTGGAAGCAGATCAACAAGTTCATCGAGGTCTTCAGCCATGCGCTGACCTCGTCGCCGTTGTCGCTGGACAAACCGGTACGGGTGGCGGATTTCGGTTCGGGCAAGGGTTACCTGACGTTCGCGATCCACGACTACCTGCGCAACACCTTGAAAGCCGAAGGTGAGGTGACTGGCGTCGAGTTGCGCGAAGACATGGTCAACCTGTGCAACAGCGCGGCGGCGAAGCTGGAGCATCCGGGGCTGGTGTTCAAATGCGGTGATGTACGCAGCGTGGCGCCGAGCGAACTGGACGTGATGATCGCGTTACACGCCTGCGACATCGCCACCGACTATGCGATTCACACCGGCATTCGTTCGGGCGCTTCGATCATCATGTGCTCGCCGTGCTGTCACAAACAGATTCGCTTGCAAATCCAGAGCCCGGCGCTGCTCAAGCCGATGCTGCAATACGGTCTGCACCTGGGCCAGCAGGCGGAAATGGTCACCGACAGTTTGCGTGCACTGTTTCTGGAAGCCTGCGGCTACGAGACCAAGGTGTTCGAGTTCATCTCACTGGACCACACCAACAAGAACAAGATGATTCTGGCGGTCAAACGCGCCGAGCCGGTGGACCCGGCTCAGTTGTTGGTGAAGATTCAGGAACTGAAGGATTTCTACCACATCAGCGAGCATTGCCTGGAAACCCTGCTGCGGGCCGACGGCTTTCTCTAAAACTGTGGGAGCGAGCCTGCTCGCGAAGGCGGCTTAACTGTCGGCATAAGTGTTGAATGTTAAGCCCCCTTCGCGAGCAGGCTCGCTCCCACATGGGGTTTGATTGCGGTCTTGCGCCCCAACATCACCGTCACGATCACCCCGGCCGCAAACAGCCAGGTAATCGGCTCGACATGTTCACCGAAGAACAACGCCGAAAACGCGATCGTGAAGAAGATTTGCAGCAACTGGATCTGGCTGACCCGGGCAATGCCGCCCATGGCCAGCCCGGCGTACCAGGCAAAGAACCCGATGAACTGCGAAAACAGCGAGACGTAACCGAAGGCCCACCAGGTTTTCGCCGAAATTTCGCCCTGATGTTGCAGCGCCAGGTACACCACCGGCCCGATCAGCAGCGGTGTCGACAGCACCAGCGCCCAGCAGATCACCTGCCAGCCACCCATCTCCCTGGCCAACCGGCCGCCTTCGGCATAACCGAGCCCACCCACGGCAATCGCGCCGAGCATCAGCAAGTCACCGGCCTGAATACTGCCGGCGCCGCTGATCAATGCATAACCGAGCACCAACGCACTGCCCAGCGCGGCGCAGGCCCAGAAGGCTTTCGACGGGCGCTCATGGGACAGCCACGCGGCATACAGCGCCACGCACAGCGGTTGCAAGCCGTTGACCAATGCACCGTGGGAGGCGGGCAACGTCTGCATGGCCCAGGCCGACAGCACCGGGAAGCCGAGGATGACACCCGCGATCACCAGCGTCAGGCCTTTGACCTGTTTCCAGGTGGGCCATTTTTCCCGGCGCCACAGCAATAAAAGTGCTGCCGGAATCGCCGCAAACAGCGCACGGCCGAGGCCGTTGAGCAGTGGATGGAGTTCCTGCACGACGATCCGTGTGAAGGGCAGGGTCAGGCTGAAGATAACGACACCGAGCAGGCCGAGGGCCATGCCAGTGTTTTCGCGCGAGGACATGATGGCAACCAGAATTGAGGGTGGCGGAAGAGCCTTTATCTAGCCATAAACACGAGGTGAGCTGCTGTTACAGCTAGGCGCAGAGTTAGGCGTACAGTTTGAGGACGCCATCGCGAGCAGGCTCGCACACAGGGGAATGCATTCCAATGTGGGAGCGAGCCTGCTCGCGATGAACGATAACGCCGTAGTAGCTGGTTATTACCCACCCCGCCAGATAAGGACTACCTTGAATACTCCTGCATGCCCACGCATTTTCCAGAGGAGTCCTCCCCATGGCGGCTAAAAAAATTCTGATGCTGGTCGGCGATTACGTCGAAGACTACGAAGTGATGGTGCCCTTCCAGGCGCTGCTGATGGTCGGCCACACGGTACACGCCGTTTGCCCGGACAAAACCGCCGGTCAGACCGTGCGCACAGCGATCCATGACTTCGAAGGCGACCAGACCTACAGCGAGAAACCCGGTCACCTGTTTGCCTTGAACTTCGATTTCGCCAAAGTCGACGCCGCGGACTACGACGCGCTGTTGGTGCCGGGCGGTCGTGCACCGGAGTACCTGCGCCTGAACGAAAAAGTCCTGGACCTGGTGCGAGCGTTCGACAAGGCCGGCAAACCGATCGCCGCCGTGTGTCACGGCGCGCAATTGCTCGCCGCCGCAGGCATTCTTGAAGGTCGCGAGTGCAGCGCCTACCCGGCCTGTGCCCCGGAAGTGCGCCTGGCTGGTGGCACGTACATCGATATCCCAGTGACGGAAGGCCACGTTCAAGGCAATCTGGCCACTGCTCCGGCCTGGCCGGCGCACCCGAGCTGGCTGGCCGGTTTCCTCGGGTTGCTGGGTACCAAAATCACGCTGTAACGAGGGACCTGTTCATGTGCGAGCTCTATGTCAAAGCCGATCCGATACTCTACGAATCGCGCTCCCGCTCGCTGCGCATCTGCGGGGTGGTGACCACCCTGCGGCTGGAGAATCAGTTCTGGGACATTCTCAGCGAAATCGCCGAGGTCGACGGTATGACGACCAATCAGTTGATCGCCAAGTTGTATGAAGAGGTGATGGACTACCGCGGCGAAGTGGTGAATTTCGCCTCGTTCTTGCGGGTCAGTTGCATGCGCTATTTGAGCCAGCGTCGGGTGCAGGCACCTGAGTTGTCGGTGGTGCGGGCGGTGGTGAAATAGGACGGTTTTGTTTAGACCTTACCGGCCTCTTCGCGGGCAATCCCGCTCCCACATCAGACCGCACCTTCTGAACAACTCGGTCAACTGTGGGAACGGGCTTGCCCGCGAAGAGGCCGGTACAGGCGACAGAAATCCCGGCTTGGTCTTTACTCTGAAGCGCGCAACCTCTCAATCGCCAAGGAGAACAAGCATGTCTGGATGGTACGAAGTGAGCAAAACCAGCAACGGTCAATTCAAGTTTGTATTGAAAGCGGCCAACGCCGAAACCATTCTGGTCAGCGAGCTGTACACCACGCGCGGTGCGGCCGACAGCGGTATCGCCTCGGTTCAGGCCAACAGCCCGCTGGACGAACGCTACGAGAAAAAAAACACCAAGGACGGTCATCCTTACTTCAACCTCAAGGCTGCCAACCATCAGGTCATCGGCAGCAGCGAGTCCTACTCCTCCGATGCAGCGAGGGATAAAGGCATCGCCAGCGTCAAGGCCAACGGCCCGACCACGGTGATCAAGGACAAGACCTTGCCGGTGCTCTGACCCTGCCGTTTGCTAAGCCCGATACCCATCCAGTGTGGGAGCGGGCTTGGCGTACACCGCTCGCGAAGGCGTTGGCCCCGTCGCCGCTAAGCTTCGACCGGAACGGATAATTTCGGACTACCGAGTGCATGCGTCTTCGAATCAAAAAACCGCAACTCCACACCCGTCCCCTCAAACACCTTCGCGTAATGCCGCTTCTGATGCTGGATGAACGCCTTGCTGCGTGGATAAATCGAGATCGCCACTGTCTTCGGCTTCGCCTGGCGCAACGCATGAATGATGTGACTGTCCTGCTCGCCAAGGGCATGCCCGAAGATACACAACCCGTCGGCATGGCCGAGTAATTGGTCGTAGCAGAACGACAGGTAATCCGAGCTGCGAATGGTCTTGAGCTTGTCTTGAACCGGGCCTTCGTTGACGAACAGCGGCACGTCGTCGAGGGTCTTGATCGTATTGTTGATCGCGAAACTGCCGAGCAACGTGCCCTCGGTCGACATCAGTTTGCGCGCCGTGCCGTCCTGATTGCGCACCAGATGCAGACCGCCGTGCAGGTACAGCAGCCGGGTTTTGTCCGTTGCGGTGAGGCTCAGATCAAAACGTGGCTCGGTGCCCTGGAACAGATCGGTAATGACGTCCGGCCGGTGCTGAATCGCCCAATAGTTGAGCAGGTCGTAATTGGTGGTGAACACCGTCCGATAGCTGCCCAGTTCCTGGTTGATCGTCACCAGCGTCGAAGCCTTCACCAACCGCCACGGGATGTGTATTGCATGCACGGTGTTGATCAGCGCTTCCTTGATCGCGTAATAGCGATTACGCGGTGCGGCAGAGCTGACGGCCAATGCCTTGTTCACGCGGCTGGTGGTTTTCAGCGCGCTGAGAACCTGCTCGAAACTGCGCGTCTGCATCGCGTCGAACACGCTCAGTTCGGATTGGCTCAGAGGCTTTTCTTCGACAGTGCGGGCGTTTTCGAACAGCGAGTCGTAGCCGAAGTCGTCCCACACTGCGCGGCTGGCGCCGTTACCCACTAACAAGCCGCCGAACGAGGCGGTGGTGCGCAAGGCGTTCCAGTCTTCAAGTTGGGCATCGACATCCTGGAAATCGGTCATTGCGTTCGTTGTCTCAAAGCAAAAGGTCTGATGGACGGCGACTTTATCACGACCCGGACTTGAGCCAGATCAAGTTACCGCACGACTAATGGGTCGATCCTGTGCGCACCCGCCGGATCGGTGCTGTTGATTCGGCTTCAGCCAGGAGACACGCTCATGAGTAGTACGTTTTTCATCCCTGCCGTGAACATCATGGGCTCCGGTTGCCTCGACGAAGCCATGGACGCCATTGGGAAGTATGGTTTTCGCAAGGCGTTGATCGTCACCGACATCGGGCTGGCCGAGGCGGGCGTGGCGAAGATGATTGCCGGGAAACTGGCGCTGCAGGACATCGATTCGGTGATCTTCGACGGTGCCAAGCCGAATCCGAGCATCGCCAACGTCGAGCGTGGCCTGGGCTTGCTCAAGGAAAGTCGCTGTGATTTCGTGGTGTCTCTGGGCGGCGGTTCGCCTCACGACTGCGCCAAGGGCATCGCCTTGTGTGCCACTAACGGCGGGACGATTCGTGACTACGAAGGTGTCGACCAGTCGACCAAACCCCAACTACCGCTGATCGCGATCAACACCACCGCCGGCACCGCCAGCGAGATGACCCGCTTTTGCATCATCACCGACGAATCCCGTCACGTTAAAATGGCCATTGTCGACCGCAACGTTACGCCGCTGCTATCAGTCAACGACCCGGCGCTGATGGTCGCCATGCCCAAGGGCCTGACCGCCGCCACCGGCATGGATGCACTGACCCACGCCATCGAAGCCTACGTTTCCACGGCGGCCAACCCGATTACCGATGCCTGTGCGCTGAAAGCCATCACGTTGATCAGCCATAATCTGCGCCTGGCCGTACAGGACGGCAGTGACATGATCGCGCGGGAAAACATGGCTTACGCGCAGTTCCTCGCCGGGATGGCGTTCAACAATGCGTCCCTGGGCTATGTCCATGCCATGGCGCACCAGTTGGGCGGGTTTTACGACTTGCCCCATGGCGTGTGCAACGCGGTGCTGCTGCCTCATGTGCAAAGCTTCAATGCGTTGGTGTGTGCCGATCGTCTGACCGATGTGGCCCGGGCAATGGGCGCCGACATTCGTGGGTTCCGCCCGGAAGAGGGTGCGCAAGCAGCGATCGCGGCCATTCGCGGCCTGGCCAGGGATGTGGACATTCCCGCCGGTTTGCGTGAACTCGGTGCCAGGCTCAACGACATCCCGGTTCTCGCCAGCAATGCCCTGAAAGATGCCTGCGGACTGACCAATCCACGGCCGGCGGATCAGCGGCAGATCGAGGAGATTTTCCGCAGCGCGTTCTAAGCGGTTCTACGGCCGGGCGCGAGCACTGCGCAAAGCAGCGCGCCCAAGGCCAGCAAGGTGCAAAGCAGCGACAGCGGCCATGCCTGCTGGCTGGCTATCAGGCTGGCGATACCGCCGATTACGGCGGCCATCAGTTGGTGAATGAAACCGCTCAACGCCATCGCATAAGCACCGCCGACCGGTGAACCGTCATTGGCCAGGGACAGGCTGATCGGGTAATTCAGCGACTGGCCAAACACCGCAAAACAATAGGGCAACCAGAACAGCAGCGCTATTGAAGTGCCGGCGATGCTCCCCAGCAACATGACTGCGCTGCCGACCAGCATCAGTCCAACGCCCGCCGCCATCAGTTGGCGCTGACCCGTGCGCAGCACAAAGCGATTGACCGCCACAGCCCCGAGAAAATAGGCCGCGCTGATTGGCCAGCCCAACAATCCGTATTCCACTGCCGACCAGTTGAAGGCGCCTTGCAGAATCAGCGGAGCCGCCGTGTTGAACGCGACGATCACCCCGTACCCCAGACCACCGGCGAGGGCCGGCAGCAGGAAGGCCCGATGACGCAGAATGTGCCAGTAGCTCGTCCAGGCGGATGACGGTGTGTTCTCTTCTGCCAGTACCGGGAACGTGACCCGCGCCACCACCACCGCCATCAACAGGCTCACACCACCCAACACGCAGAAAATCGCCGACCAGCCCAGCACCTGCAGGATGATCGACCCCAGGTATTGGCCGATACCCAGATTTGTGCCGGATTCGATATTCGGTGCACCACAAATCAAATGTGTGGCGGGTTTGCTCGCGAAGACTGACTCACAGCCAACAAAGCCCCAGCAGCTCTACGCTCAAGGGCATTTAAGTTGTACGCTCCGTTCGGAACCCGCCAGAGCGACTCAAGGTAACCCAATCCATGCTGACCGGCCTCAACCACCCTGACTCTCGCCCGGACGGGCACAAGCTTGAGGCGCATGTCGGGGATCTGGCGTCGCGGCTGGCGGCTTGTCGGCAACGGCCGTATGCGGGGATGACGTTCTTCGACGATCAGTGAGTCGATGTTCCGGGCACTGAGATAGACTGGCGTGCATTCACCCCAAGCGTTTCAAAAGGACTTCCAATGACCCCATCGCTGCTAATGGCCGTTCTCGCCTCGGGCTTCATTTATGGCATCACGCCGGGGCCGGGGGTGCTGGCGGTGTTCGGCATCGGCGCGGCACGCGGGCGGCGGGCCGGAGCGGGGTTTCTGTGCGGGCATTTGCTGGGCGATGTGGTCTGGTGCAGCACTGCGCTGATCGCAATTGTCGGCGCGCGGGAAATCGGCAGCGCCGCGTTCGATGTGCTGGGTGTGCTCAGCGGGCTCTACCTGTTCTGGCTTGGCCTGCGCGCGGTTCGCGCTCGCCGCGCCAGTACCGAGTCTCCTCAAGGCCCGGCGCGGCAGCCGTTCTGGCACGGCATTGTGTTCGGCCTGACCAACCCCAAGGCCTATCCGGTGGCGGTGGCGACCTTTACTGCGCTGCTGTCCAGCCGTGCAGAATTGCTGCATTGGTCAATGCTGCCATGGCTGATCATCCTGAGCTTCGTCGGTGGCCTTATGGCCTACGCTATTCTCATCGGTATTGTCGGTGCGCAACAGGTGCGCACCTTGTATCAGCGCCATGAACTGGCGATCACCCGGTTGTGCGGGCTGATGTTCATCGGTTTCGCCATCAATGCCCTGGTACACGCGCTGCCGGGGCTGGTGACGAACAAGGCTTGAGGCTGAGCGCAAGGAGGCGTCGGCTGCATCGTCATCGCGTGGGCGTATGACCGGTCAGGGAGGGTTGTTCAATGTTGCATTGTCCGGACATGCTCTCGGCATAATGGAAACCAGAAATTCCGCGCCACTGGCGAGCTACATCGACCTCTTGCTGGACGCCGTCTGTGCGGTGGACAAACAAGGCCGCTTCGTATTTGTCAGCGCGGCCTGCGAGCGCATTTTCGGTTACACCCCCGACGAGCTGATCGGCCAGCCAATGATCGATCTGGTCCATCCCGCCGACCGACAGCGCACCCTCGACGCCGCTCGGGAGATCATGGGGGGCGAGCCCAAGCTCAACTTTGAAAATCGTTACCTGCGCAAGGATGGCCGGGTGGCACACATTCTCTGGTCGGCACGCTGGTCGGAGGTCGACCAATTGCGCATCGCCGTGGCCCACGACATCACCGAGCGCAAACAGGCCGAGTCCCGGCAAGCGGCGCTGTATGCGATCTCCGAAGCGGCCCACGCGGCCGAAGATTTGCTGGCGCTGTTCAAACGCATCCATTCGATCATCGGCGAATGGCTCCCGGCGTTGAATTTCTCCGTGGCGCTGTATGACGAGCACTGTGCACAGCTGAATTTTCCCTATCACGTCGACGACCGTGAGTCGCAACCCGAACAGCCCGGGACTGTTACCGGGCGTCTGTGTGCCGAAGTGATTCGCAGTGGCCAGCCGATCCTGCTGACCCCGGATCAGGACAATCTGCCGGAGGGCTTTGCGGCGCTGGTCGCGGGCCAGGATTCGCCCTGCTGGCTGGGCGTGCCATTGAGTTCGCAGAACGGCACCATCGGCGCGCTGATCGTCAAAAGCATACCGGGCGGTGAGCGCTACACCGAGCAAGACAAAGAGCTGCTGCAGTATGTCTGCGCCCAGGTCGCAACCGCGATCGAGCGCAAGCAATTGCATACCCGGCTCCAGCGCATGGCCCAGTACGACCAACTGACCCAGTTGCCCAATCGCGAATTGCTGCGCGAACGCCTTAAAGCCTCGCTGGCGCAGGCCCGGGCAGACTCCGGTCGAATGGCGTTGCTCTACGTCGACCTGGACCGCTTCAAGCAAGTCAACGACACCCTCGGTCATGCGGTCGGCGATATGCTGCTGCAAGCGGTCGCCAATCGGCTCAAGGGGTGCGTGCGAGAAACCGACACGGTAGCGCGCATCGGCGGTGATGAGTTTGTCGTGTTGTTGCACAGCCTCCACGCCGCGGAAGACGCCGAGAATGTGGCGGGAAAAATCCGCCAGGTGCTGGTTCAGCCCCTGCGCCTGGACGGGCATAACCTGAACATCCAGCCGAGCATCGGCGTCGCGCGATACCCCGAGCATGGCACCGAAGAAAATCAGCTGTTCAGGCATGCCGACGAGGCGATGTACGCCGCCAAGCGCCAGCATCATCTGCGTCTCGGGGCCTGAAAGACCGTCACCGTTCGTCGCGACGTTGTCAGGTTTTCTAAACCTTTTAGGTCATGGAAATTCATATCCTATGCGGGCGACTGCTCGCTGTGATCATCACCAAGAGGATGAGAGCCATGCCTACTTCAAAAACTCCGACCCCGGGTAGCGCCATCGATCGAACGAAGGCGTCTGAAGCCGGTCGCAAAGGTGGGAAAACTACCACCACGACTGTTGATAAAGACCCTGCCAAAGGCGGCATGGGCCGCAAAGGCGGTCAGAAATCTCGGTAATAGGTGACGGTAGTTTTGTTTAATAGACGGGGGCGCAAGCTCCCGTTTGAATTTCTAGAAGGAGGGCGCGACCATGAGCCGGATGGCCACCCGCTTACGCAATGCCAGTTTTGCCGCCTTACTGGGCCTGTGTGCCGGCAGTGCCTTTGCCCAGTCCCCCGCCGACTTCGTCAACGAGGCGTCGGCCAAAGGCATGGCCGATATCGAAGCCAGCCGCCTGGCGCATCAGAAAACCGAATCCAAAGCGGTCAAGGATTACACCATCGTGGTGATCAACGATCGCACCACCGCAAACCAGCATCTGGCGAAAATTGCCAAACAACTCGATTTACCGGTCGCGCCACGCGAAGAGGTGGTCGACAAGGCCAAAGCCTTGATACCGGAGATGAAGGACGACGCCTCTTTTGATCAGGCGTACGTCGACAGTCAGGTAAAAACCACCCAGGAAGCCATCGAGCAACTTCAACAACAGGCGCAGACCACGGATGTGCCGCAAATCAAAGCGTTCGCCGAAGAAACCCTGCCCAAACTGCAAAACCACCTGCAAATGGCCAGGGCTCTGCAAGCCGGTCGCTAGTCAGCCTGTTGCGCGGGTGACGCCTCAGTTAAACCGTCATGCAATTTGTAGCAGCTGCCGAAGCCTGTGTTCGGCTGCAAAGCAGTCGTAAATCCGGTTGGCGCGGTCTGCCTGACACACCGCAATCTCTGGTTTTACGACTGCGGCGCAGTCGAATGCAGGCTTCGGCAGTTGCTACAAAGAGTGCGTCGCGGCTGAGATAGCTGAACTGACTGGCATTAGGTTCTTGAGGCCGGTTTTTATGCCTATCCATTCACGCCGACAACGTCACTTCAGTTTTCCAGCTGAAGTACCCCATCGCTTCACAGCGCTGGTTGATCAGCATGAAGCTCAGTTCGCAGGTGGCCACGCCCATGGTCAGTTGCGAGCACTCCCAATAATGATCACCGGCCTTATGGCTACCCGGTTGGGTCGGATTGGCGGGGTCGGGCGCGGGGACTGTCTGGTCGCTGTGGACGACCAGTTTGGGTGGTGAAAGCACTCAGTCATCGCTCACTGTCATGTTGTGAAATACCACGCTGTGTTCGGCCAGCAAGCTGACGGTCCTGCCGCGGAGATGAAAGACTTTTCTGTTGTTGGCTGTCAGTGTAATTACACTGTCACTTTTAGCATTTTGTGTTGTCGTTGTACCGCTGATGGCGAAGATGAAATCATCTTCAATTACAGTTGGTTTTTTTGGTTCAAGACTTGGGTGCGGATAACGGGGAAGCAGCGATTCGGCATCGACGATCAGCAGCACGTTATTGGCTGTCGCGATGCTCGCCGAAGGAGAAGTAATCGCTTTTGAAGTCATCATGGATTCCTTTCATGATGTTGAAGCAAAACCGTAGCCGCTTCAGTTCAAGCAAGAGATCCATTCCAGCCGAGGCGGTAACGAACCAGGTAGCCCCTCGTTGCCAAGGGGCCGATCCATCGTCAGTTATGGATGGAAATGAACGGGTCCCACGCACAGCAGCCGATAATTTGGCAGTCGCGATCCACGATCAGGAAGTTGAAGTGGTAGGTCACGCGACCACACGCAAGGGTTTCCGAGGACCAGTAATGGTTGTCGACTTTCTGACAACTAGGCACTGACGGATTGCTGGTGTTGGGTACCGCAAAGGAGGCGGTAGCCTTGCGTGGCGTGGGCGTAGAGATCAACTCGTTGCCTACGTTACCGATGAACTTGTAGAAAATCACGGCTTGCTCGAAGCCCAGCGACAGGCTGGCTTCACGCCAGCGAATCAGATCGCCGACCTGCGCCTTGAGGTCCAGCTCACCACCGGCCTGGCCGCTGACCACGTTGTTCTGGTTGGTGACCATATAAACGTGCCTGAAATCGATCGTTGTTGGTGTATGAGGATTTTTGCTGATGTTCGGGTAGTTTTTCAGAATGGTTTCAGTGTCGATGGAAACAAGTACATCCGTGACTCGAGACATAGTAAAGCTCCTTTGAACATAGTGATTACCTGGCTACCTGCCAGGCACGACAACGCTTGCTTGCCTTACGGCCGTTGCGAGCACACTACTGGGGAACCCACTTGATCACGGGGTGCGAGCTGGCCATGCTCCTTGCCTTGAAATGACGGGTTGGGTTCCTTCCAACAGGCCGCGGGTAGGACTATAGATGCCATTTTAATGCTGTCAAAATCGCTTTGCCTGTCGTTCGACGAACGGTCTTTTTGGTTATGGCTTTCAATGAATTGACGATAAGAAAAGACTCATTCAAACCCTATGCCCTTTAAAAGTCGGGATAGGGCAGGACACCCGTGTCGATGTATGGCGCTCCACTTGCTATCACCCGCTCGCCGATGACAGTACAGGCGTCGGATTCTGATTCTTGCGGCCAAAGGTCAAGCAAGAGAGCTTGACTGATCGGCATTAGCCCTTGAGGCCGGTTTTTTGCGGGGCTCTATTCACGCCGACAGCGTCACTTCAGTTTTCCAGCTGAAGTATCCCACCGCTTCACAGCGCTGGTTGATCAGCATGAAGCTCAGTTCGCAGGTGGCCACGCCCGTGGTCAGTTGCGAGCACTCCCAATAATGATCGTCGGCCTTATGGCTACCCGGTTGGGTCGGATTGGCGGGGTCGGGTGCGGGGACTGCCTGGTCGCTGTGGACGATCAGTTTGGGCGGCGAAAGGACCCCGGCATCGTCCACCGTCAGGTTGTGAAATACCACCGTATGTTCGGCCAACAGGCTGACGGTCCTGCCGCGAATATGGAAGACCTTTCCATTGCTGGCTGTCAGCGTTATTTTACTGTCATTTTCAGTATTTTTTTTCGTCGTGCTACTACTCACGGAGAAGATGAAGCCGTCTTCAATCACAGTCGGGTTTTGCGCTTCAAGGCTGGGTTGTGGATAGCGTGAAAGCAACGATTCGGCATCGACGATCAGCAGCACACTACTGGCTATCACGGCGTCCGCCGAAGGGGAGGTGATCGGTTCGGAAGTCATCATGGATCCTTTCATGATGTTGACGCAAAACGGTAACCGCTTCGGTTCGGGTGAGACATCCTGTTCCAGCCGAGGCGGCAACGAGCTCGGTAGGCCCCTCGTTGCCAAGGGGCCCGGCCCAGCATCAGTTACGGATGGTAATGAACGGATCCCATGTGCAGCAGCCGATGATCTGGCAGTCGCGATTCACGATCAGAAACTGGAAGTGATAGGTCACGCTGCCGCAGGCAAGGGTTTCCGAAGACCAGTAATGGTTATCGACCTTCTGGCAGCTGGGCACCGACGGATTGCTGGTGTTAGGGACTGCAAAGGAGGCGGTAGCCTTGCGTGGCGTGGGCGTAGAGATCAACTCGTTGCCTGCGTTACCGACGAACTTGTAGAAAATCACCGCTTGCTCGAAGCCCAGCGACAGGCTGGCTTCACGCCAGCGAATCAAATCGCCTACCTGGGCTTTCAAGTTGAGCTCGCCACCGGCCTGGCCACTTACCACGTTGTTCTGATTGGTCACCATGTACACATGATTGACGTCGATCATCGTCGGTGCAGCAGGATTTTTGCTGATGTTCGGGTAGTTTTTCAGAATGGTTTCAGTGTCGATCGAAACAAGTACATCCGTGACTCGAGACATAGTGAAGCTCCTTTGAACATAGTGATTACCTGGCTACCTACCAGGCACGACAACGCTTGCTTGCCTTGCGGCCGTTGCGAACACACTACTGGGGAACCCACTCGATCAAGGGGACGAGCTGGCCTTGCTCCTTGTCTTGAAATGACGGGTCGGGTTCCTTCCAACAGGCCGCGATAGGACTATAGATGTCATTTATATACTGTCAAAACTGCTTTGCCAGTCGGTCGACGAACGGTCCTTTTGGTTATGGCTTTCAATGATTTTTGCGATAAGAGAAAACTCACTCAAATCCCTATGCTCTCAAAAAGTCGAGATAGGGCAGAGCACACCGGTCAATGTATCGTAGCGAACCGGTTGTCGGCCTCTGGCTACAACCATGTACCGACAGGAGAGCGACATGAGTTGGTCCGCCAAACAATACGTAGCTTTTGAAGATGAGCGCACACGCCCGGCGCGTGACTTGCTGGCCGCCATTCCCGCGGTGGACGTTCGATCGGCAATCGACATTGGTTGTGGCCCCGGTAATTCCACCGAGTTGCTGGTGCAGCGCTTTCCCAATGCCGCGGTGCGAGGGGTGGACAGTTCGCCCGATATGATCGAGGCCGCTCGCGAGCGCTTGCCTCACCTGCGTTTCGACACTGCTGACATTGATACCTGGAACGAGACCGGCCCGTTCGACGTGATTTTCGCCAACGCGGTGTTGCAGTGGCTGTCCGATCACGCCCGGTTGTTGCCTTCATTGGTGGCCAGGCTCGCGCCCGGCGGTAGCCTGGCGATCCAGATGCCCGACAACCTCAACGAACCGTCACACCGGTTGATGCGCGAGGTCGCCGCGAACGGCCCTTGGGCTGACAAACTGGCAAGGGCCGCTGGCCTGCGAACGGAAATGGAGGATGCTGGCGGCTACTACTCGATGCTGCGTGCCCACTGCACTCGGGTCGATGTATGGCGCACCACTTACTATCACCCGCTCGCGGACGGCGCATCGGGCGTGGTCGAGTGGTTCAAGGGCTCCGGTTTGCGGCCTTTTCTCGAACCGCTGGATGACGCGCAGCGGGCGCAGTATCTCAAGCAGTATCAGACGGCGATCGAGCAGGCTTATCCAGCGCTGAGCGATGGCTCGGTGCTGCTGCCGTTTCCGCGGTTGTTCATGGTGGCGACGCGCTGACGAATAAAGGGACACACGCTTGATCGTTTGTCCCGTTGGTTTGTCCCTGGAGCCCTTTGGTGAGCTCCGTGAAGAATTCAAATGCGAATACGTATCAAAAGCTGTCGGTACGGTATACCATTCGCCGCAAATTATTGGCACGTATGCCATTCCATTTGGCTTCTTCACCAAGGTTCATCATCAATGCGTCGTACTCTGCTTTCTATCTGTGTGCTTCAGGCGTTTTCTCCTTCTACATGGGCAGAGCAAGCCGCTACGGAAAAGACCAGTCTGGAGTTGCAAGCGACCGACATCATCGGTACGACGGACTATGAAACGGCACAAGGGCCGGTGAAGGGGTATCACGCAACGCGGTCGGCCAGTGCGACGCGAACCGACACTGCGATTCACGAGACGCCGCAGTCCATCAGTGTGGTGTCCAAGGATGTTGTAGAGGACATCGGTGCAACTCGTCTTCAGGACGCACTCGATTATGCTGGCGGAGTGGGGCGGGCCAACAATTTCGGTGGTCAGGGGCTGACCACTTTTACGGTGCGTGGATTTACCACCGGTGAGTTTTATCGCAACGGTTTTCCGATCAACCGTGGTTATCCGAACATGCCTGATGCCAACACCATCGAGCGGCTGGAGGTACTGCGCGGCCCAGCGACCATGCTCTATGGCCGGGGCGATCCTGGTGGCACGTTCAACGTGGTCTCCAAACAGCCGCTGGCAGAACGCACGGTAACGCTGGGCAGCCAACTGGACGACCAGGGTATGCAGCGCGGCACGCTGGATGCCTCTGGCCCGCTCGACGAAGAAGGTCGTCTGGCGTATCGCCTGAATGTGGTGGGCGAGGGCGGGGATACCTTCCGTGACCATGTCGAAACCGAACGTTATGGTGTGACACCGGTACTATCCTGGCAGGCCAACGACGACACCAAGGTGATTTTCGAGGGCGACTTCATGCGCAACAATCACCCGCTGGATCGCGGTGTGACGCGCTATCCGAATCAGATTGGCACAGCATCCCGTGACACCTTCTTCGGTGAAAAAGACGCGGGCAAATTACACAACGACAACAACATGGCGCAACTGCGGTTCGAGCACCTGCTAAGTGATGACTGGACATTGGGTGGTGGTTTTCAATGGCTCGATGGCACCTTGCAGGGCAACGCAATTGAAGCCAATGGTGTCGCCGCTGATGGGCGCACGCTGGGTCGTAACTTCAGCTACCGCAAGCTGGAATGGACGGACAAAGACACTCAACTGAACCTCACCGGGCATTTCTCCACGGGCGGCTTCGATCACACGCTGTTGACCGGTGTCGAGTACGAGGATTATGACTACAAGTCCATCATCCAGCGCTCCAGCGGAGCGGTCGGCGCCTATTCGATCGACCTCTTCAATCCGGTGTACGGCCAGCCTCGTCCAGCCCTGACCCGTACCCCGACCAACGACAAGGAAAACCTCAAGACATACGCGGCCTTCGTTCAGGATCAGGTAGCGTTGACCGAGCGTTTAAAAGTCTTGGCGGGTGCCCGTTTCGAGCGCTTTGAGCATGAATACGAAAACTTTGTACCGGGTGGCAGAAGCTGGGCTGCGAGCGACAACGCGGTGACGCCGCGTCTTGGGGTGATTTACGACCTGACCGATACTGTGGCGGTGTATGCCGATGCAGCACGCTCTTTCAAGCCCAATACGGGGGCCAGCCGTCAGGGCGGTGGCTTTGAGCCGGAAAAGGGCAAGTCTTATGAGATGGGTATCAAATGGGAAGCCCTGGATCGCCAGTTGAGCGTTGACGCGGCGATATACCAGATTGAAAAGCGCAACGTCCTCACCACCGACCCCGTGGACTCTACATTCAGCGTGGCGGCTGGCGAAGTACGCAGCCGTGGCTTTGATCTGAACGTGGCAGGCAATCTGACTCCAGAATGGCGGGTGATTGGCGGCTATGCCTATGTCGATGCCGAGGTCACCAAGGACAATGTGATCCAGTCGGGAACCCGGCTGATGAACATTCCGCAGAACAGCTTCAGCCTGCTCAACGTCTACGAGTTCCAGGATGGCACTTTCAAAGGGCTAGGCTTGGGTGTGGGGGGTAAATACGTCGATGAACGTGCGGGCCAGACCGCTAACACGGCGTTTTCGATGGGCAGCTACACAGTTGTCGATCTGCTTGGTTTCTACAAGGTCAATGACCAGGTCAGGCTTAATCTCGATGTGAAGAACCTGTTCGACCGTGACTATGAAGAAGGCGCCTTCGGCAATGTTTATGCCTACCCTGGTGAGCCAAGAACCGTTCAGGTCGGTATTTCTTACACGCTCTAGACGATCTAGTGGCCCGGGCGGTTAATCCATAGATTTATTTTCTATCACGCTCAGCTTCGCCTTATGTACCGGCGAAATGAGGATCGTTGCTGATTTTGAAGCTCTTCAGGCAATGGGGTTTGGGGTCGGAAGCGGCCCAGACCAGCCGAACCTGCCACGTGGTGACCCGCGCATACTTGGCCACCAAACGAACGCTCCTGTGAGTGGATTCCAGGGGGGACACGTCAGGATTTCGTTGATTGTTTCGGGCCAAAGTTTGAATGGCTGGCCGCTGCGCGGCAGATTGCTCAACCCTTCGATTCCCGCCTCCCGATAACGTTTTCGCCACTTGAATACCGTTGGCGGCGTGATCTGCAACTACTCGCTGACGGCCTTGGGCGTCAATCCATCAGCCAGTAGAAGCAGAATGCGCGCTCGCTGGGCGAGGCTATGTTCCAGCGAACTCATGTGCAACCAACCTTGCAGGGCGATGAGATCGGAAGGCGTTAAAGCAAAGGGGGAAGCAGGTCGGGCCATGCGCATAACCAATCCATGACATTGGACGCACGGTATACGTTACCGGTAGATAAATTAATTAACCGCTCAGTCAACTAGCATCACTGGGCAGTTTGCGTTTGCTGCGCTTTGTTTTGTTCCGCCAGTGCTATCGCTTTGAAATCATAGGTCGGATAGAACTCGGTTCTGTAACTTCCCCACGCTGTATTTTCAAGTGCAAGGTTTACTTCAGCAAGACGGGAGGCTGGGAAGCGCACTGTGACGACTTGTCCGATACCCATCATTATGTTCCAACTGACAATCTCTACTCCCGCAGGTGGAAATGCCTTATAGAATCCTTGCTTGGCAAGTTGAGCCTTTAGTTCGTCCAATGGCCGTGATTGATCGTGCTTTAAAAATACGGTCAGCATGACGGCATTATCTGGCGTGGCAACGGCATTTTTTGCAGGGGAATTTGTTGTGGACTGCGCATTGACAACGCCGCAGAAGGCCGAGGATATCAGCAGCGTAGATACAAGGAGTGTTTTGAGTGATTTCTGCATTTTGAAACTCCATGTTTTATTCGGAAAAAAAGATTGGTTTCAAGCGTTAGCGCTACTCCAGCGGAACTGACTGGATCATTTAGTGTACTGTGGGCGATTGCTTTCAGTTTGTGATGTTTGCATCTGGCTTCATGGCGGACTTTGTTTCTATTGTTCCGGTGTAGGGGGTATGAACTACATAAATACGCACCAAAGGGTTATTGTCTACCATGTCGCGAGGCACTTCGCGAGAATAGGTGAATTCATCTGGGTTCAACTTTTCCAATCGCCTGATCACGGTTTTGGTTGGCCCGACATCGGGCACTAAGATGTGGTTTTTTTGATCGCCAGTGACAAAAAAGTAACCTCCACCACCATTGTTGTACTTTGATTTTCCCGTATCGGTGTAAAAGAACTCATAGCGATTGCGTTCGGGATCCCACGTCGATATTCCGACCACTCCAGGATAATTCGCTTTTACGTCCGTTTGCGGTAAACCCTCTATATAGACCTTGGTTGTCAGCCATCGAGGAGAGGATGCCAGAGCCCGAGTATCGGCAGTGGCAGTGGCAGTGGCTTGTTGCGCAAAACTACCGAGAGGACAAAACAATGCCGCAAGAAGTAGGCATGTAGAAGTAACGTTGTTTCTTTGCATGCGGATAACTCCCTATCTATTTTTGTTAGTTTCTCGCTATTGATCATCCAAATTCAATGCGTGAAAAGTATAGGTCGGGAATTGGGAGGTGTTCAATGGCGGGGTAGTGACTTGTAACAATTTGGTGTTTCTTGTTTTGAAGTAATATTTTGTCGTACTTGTTTTTCGATGTGTTGGTTGTCGGAGTTTTCCTACATGTCGAAATTAGGGCTTTCGATATCATGACCGACCAAGTCATCGGACGGATTACCCAGCGCCATCGAGTCAAGGAGTTTCTGGCTTTTCTGCAACAGATTGAACGCAGCACACCAGACGGACTGGATCTGCATGGTTGAGTACAAAAGGGCCCTTCAAGGGGAATGCCAGTCAGTTAGTCTGACTGGCATTTTTATTTCTAAACGGATACTTCGGGGATTTAAACCTGACGGCCCGGGGATAAATACGCTGCTCTCGTCGATGAGGCAGGACATCGTGCTTCTAAAGCAGCTGATCAATCAAAACCGCGTTGGTATAGATCAGGCTTCCATCGCTCGCTCGATGCCCGACCAAATGGAACTGACCGCGCTCATGGTGCAAATAGACGCGCATTTGGCAGTCGGACAAGGGGCCGTATCCCTCTGGCAAGATCAACTCCATTGAGCTCATGTCGACATCGACCATGGCTTCACGCTCATGGGTCTTCTGCAGGCGTTCCTCAGCTTGCTCCAGACGCAGATGGAGGGGGCCGTCGACGTAAAAATGGATTTCACCCGTCGGGGTGGACTTTTGGTCGGGGCTGGTTTTGCACCAGCCTTCGATTGTCAGGGTACTCATGACGAAACCTCCGTCGTGGACTGCTGGACTCGGCAGCTCTTGTCTCTTCTCGGGGCAGGGTACGTCATCGGGGGCGCTTCTGGCCGACCTCTGCCGTCCGTAATCTGAAATTGAGTATAGCTGGCAACCGGGCCTCGCTTGCCTGCCTTCCTCCCTTGTTCGACCTTCGACCGCGCCTGCGCCTTGGCCTTCTCAATCTATGCTGTTTAGTGGTGATGCTTTTGCAAGCCAATGAGCAACAGGCATAGGATGACGAGAAAATGGCAATAGCAATTATCTTAATACTAATCGTTATTGCATCAGTGCTCTTCCACATACTGGCGCCTTGGCATGCGACACCGGCAGCTTCCAACTGGGGGTCAATAGACACCACCCTGTTCATCACCCTGATCATTAGCGGAATATTCTTCATCGCCATTACGGTATTCATGGCGGTAGCCGTGATGCGTTATCGTCACAAGGAGGGTTCCAGGGCGCATTACCAGCCAGAAAGTAAAAAGTTGGAATTATGGTTAATTGTCGTGACCTCGGTAGGCATTGTCGGGATGTTGGCGCCAGGTCTGGTTGTTTACAGTGATTTCATCCGGGTGCCGAAAAATGCTTATGAGCTTGAGGTGATCGCCCAGCAGTGGCAGTGGGCCTTTCGTTTTCCCGGCCAGGACGGGAAGCTGGGCAAATCGGATATCAAGTTTGTTGATGCCGCCAATCCCTTCGGCCTTGATCCCAAAGATCCTGCCGGGCAGGACGATGTGCTGATAAAAAACAATGAAGTTCGTCTTCCGCTCGATAAACCGGTAAAAGTTTTACTGCGTTCTAAAGATGTGCTGCACAATTTTTATGTGCCGCAAATTCGCAGCAAGATGGACATGGTGCCAGGGATGGTGTCGTACTTTTGGTTTACGCCGACTAAAACCGGGAAGTATGAAATCCTTTGTGCTGAGTATTGTGGTGTAGGTCATTACAACATGCGCGGCCAGATGATCGTGGAAGAGCAGGGCGCCTTCGATCAATGGCTGAGCAGCCAGCCGACTTTTGCCCAGACATTAACGACCGCTGCCAAGCCCAGTCGGGATAGCGTGCTGGAAAAAGGCCGCCTGTTGGTCGAAAAATACGGCTGCGGTGCCTGCCATAGCCAGGATGGCAGTGCCAGTCTCGGCCCGGGATGGAAGGGGTTGTACGGGCGCACTGAACAGCTTGCCGACGGCACCCGTGTGCTGGTCGATGAGGCCTACCTGAAAGAGTCGATCCTCGATCCGAAGGCCCGCCTGGTACAAGGCTACCCGCCGGTCATGGTGACCTATACTCTCAATGACGATGAACTGGGTGCACTCGTCGCCCTGATCAAATCACTGGGTGCCGCGCGGCAAGATGATGAAGTTTCTGCCAGCGAAGCGCCGGGCCCAGGTGACGACCTGGCGGCGCAGGGGCAGCGGTTGGCCGAGTCGCTCGGCTGTCTGGCCTGCCACAGTGTCGATGGCAGTAAGGGCGTCGGCCCCAGTTGGCAGGGCCTGTATGGCAAGACCGAAACCCTTGCCGACGGTACGAGCATAAAGGTCGATGAGGGCTATATAAAGGATTCGGTTCTTAATCCCAGCGCCAAAATCGTCAAAGGCTACGCAGCCGTCATGCCGGCCTTGGCTCCGAGTGATCAGGAGTTGAACGCACTGATCGCTTTTATCAAATCCAAAGCGAATGCCGACGCTGATGCGAGCAAGGCGGAGCCAGGGAAGTAGCCGTAAAGCAGCCAGGAATGCACCGAAACTTCGAACAGGAGGATGACGTGATGGCCTATGCGGAGCAAGCCGAAACAGAAGCACTGCACGAACCCAAAAGCTTCCTGACCAAATATATCTGGAGTCAGGACCACAAGGTCATAGCCATTCAATATTCCTTGACGGCTATATTCGTGGGCGTTATCGCCGTGGTGTTGTCCGGCTTGATGCGCATACAGATTGGCTTCCCCGGCACTTTGGAGTTCATGGACGCCAGTGCTTACTATCAGGCGATGACCATGCACGGCATGATCATGGTCATTTACTTGCTGACGGCCTTGTTTCTGGGTGGCTTCGGTAACTATCTGATCCCGTTGATGGTGGGCGCCCGCGACATGGTCTTCCCCTATGTCAACATGCTGAGTTACTGGTTCTACCTGCTAGCGGTAGTGGTGTTGCTCTCCAGTTTCTTTGTCCCTGGCGGCCCCACCGGTTCGGGTTGGACGCTCTATCCGCCACAGTCCATTTCTCAGGGGACACCGGGTTTCGAGTGGGGCATCGTCCTGATGCTCGTCTCGCTGGCGATCTTTATTGTCGCAGCCACCATGGGCGGGTTGAACTACGTCACCACGGTGTTGCAGGCGCGCACGCACGGCATGACATTGTTTCGCATGCCGCTCTCCGTATGGGGAATCTTCATGGCCTCGATTATGGCCTTGCTGGCGTTCCCGGCATTGTTCGTCAGTGCTGTCATGATGCTGTTCGACAAGCTATTGGGCACCAGCTTCTTTATGCCGGCGATGATCTCGCTGGGGCAGCAGATCGATCACCAGGGTGGCAGCCCAATATTATTCCAGCACCTGTTCTGGTTCTTCGGCCACCCGGAGGTCTACATCGTGGCGCTCCCTGCGTTTGGCCTGGTCTCCGACTTGATCAGCACGCATGCGCGTAAAAATATCTTCGGCTACCGAATGATGGTGTGGGCCATTATTGCGATTGGCGTACTCAGCTTTGTGGTCTGGGCGCACCACATGTATGTCAGCGGAATGAACCCGTACTTTGGCTTTTTCTTCGCCGTCACCACCTTGATCATCGCGGTGCCGACCGCACTGAAAGTCTACAACTGGGTGCTGACCCTGTGGCGGGGCGACATCCATCTGACCGTGCCGATGCTGTTTGCCCTGGCCTTTATCGTCACCTTCCTGGTCGGCGGTCTGACCGGGTTGTTTCTCGGCAATGTGATTGTGGATATTCCGCTCTCGGACACCTATTTCGTCGTAGCCCATTTTCATATGGTCATGGGGGTCGCACCGGTACTGGTGGTGTTCGGCGGCATTTATCATTGGTTCCCCAAAGTAACCGGGCGCATGTTGAACGACACCCTGGGCAAGTTGCATTTCTGGATTACCTTTCTGGGTACCTACGCCATCTTCTTCCCCATGCACTACCTGGGTTTTCAGGGTATGCCACGCCGCTACTACGCCTATGAAAACTACGCGTTCATTCCGCAGTCGGCGCAAGAGCTGAATGCTTTCATTACGGTGATTGCATTGACCGTCGGCGTTTCCCAGTTGCTGTTCCTGTTCAACCTGGCCTGGAGTGCATTCAAGGGCAAGCCCGCAGGCAGTAATCCCTGGGGCGCGGCCAGCCTGGAATGGCAAACGCCGAACACCCCACCGATTCACGGTAACTGGGGAGCGAAGCTGCCGGTCGTGCATCGCTGGGCCTATGACTACAGTGTGCCGGGGATAGAACAGGATTTCGTTCCGCAAACGGTCTCCGCCGAGGAGCTGGAGCAGATGCGGCAACTGAGTGCCGGAACCAAGATAGCGGACGTTAAAACATGAAAAGGCTGCTATTGAGAAACGCCGACGGTGCTGACCCCAGCGGCAGTTGGAGTCGCGACCCTGGGGGTATTCAGGCCTCCGAGGGTGCCGATAGAAGGCAAATCGCAAGAGTGGGCCTGCGCTTGTTTCTGGTCGTGGTGAGTTCGTTATTCTTTCTCTTCCTGTTCGCCTTTATTGCCCGTTCACAAATGGCCGACTGGCTCCCCCTGACAGACCCCTTGGCGCCGTTAGCCAATCTCTGGCAGCTATGGCTGAATTCGGCTTTTCTGGTGTTGAGTTGCATCGCACTGCAGGGGGGCCGTATGGCCGCCCGGCAGGCTCGACTGGACGCTACGGTCATTGGTTTTGCCTTGGGGGGCGTATTTGCCATTGCCTTTCTGGTGGGGCAATTCTGGGTCTGGCAGCAGTTTGTCGCCTGGGGCTACTTTGTCGCCAGCAATCCGGCCAACAGTTTCTTCTACCTGTTGACCGGACTGCATGGGCTCCACTTGCTGGGCGGGCTGATAGCCTGGAGCATCATCGTCGCTAAATTCCTGCGTCGCGTGCCGTTGGCGCAACTCAGCGTCAGCATAGAGCTCTGTACCACCTATTGGCATTACTTGCTGGGTCTTTGGTTCGTGCTATTCGCTTTGCTGGCCAGCACGCCGGAGACCTATGAAGCCATCGCCAGATTCTGCGGCCTGAGGTGAAAAACCATGGCATCGCACCCACTTGCCCCAGGCGAATCCAATCCACCAGACTCACCGCCTGCACCGGGATGGCAGGGTATCGCCAGCGATTGGTCCTCGGATAGAGAGGCCTTCAAGCAGGTCCCTTGGGGCAAGGCGATGATGTGGATATTCCTGCTCAGCGATACTTTTATATTCACCTGTTTTTTAACCGGCTACATGTCGGTACGCATGACCATCACCACCGCCTGGCCGAACCCCAGTGAAGTGTTCGCGTTGACGATTGCTGGTAAGGAAATCCCGCTTATTCTGATCGCCATCATGACCTTTGTGCTGATCAGTAGCAGCGGCACCATGGCCATGGCCGTTAACTTCGCCTATCGCCGTGATCGCGCGAAAACCGCTGCCCTGATGCTGGCGACCGCTGCCTTGGGGGTGACCTTCGTCAGCATGCAGGCATTTGAATGGAGCAAACTCATCGCAGAAGGGGTGCGTCCCTGGGGGAACCCCATGGGGGCGGCGCAATTTGGTGCCAGTTTTTTCATGATTACCGGTTTTCACGGGCTGCATGTGTCAATCGGCGCCATCTACCTCAGCATTGTGGCGATGAAAGTCATGCGAGGAGATTATGAGCGCTCCGGAAACTATCAGAACGTCGAGATAGCCGGGCTTTACTGGCACTTCGTGGATTTGGTGTGGGTGTTTATTTTTGCTTTCTTCTATTTATGGTAGAGGAGCACGGGTGATGGCACATGCTCAGGGTCAGCAACATCCAATCAGTTTGTACCTCAAAATCTGGGGGCTGTTATTCGTCCTCAGCACGATGTCGTATCTGGTCGACTACTTTCACTTCCATGGCTACCTTCGGTGGGCCCTGATTATCACGTTCATGTTGTTGAAGGCAGGTTTAATTGTCTCCATCTTCATGCATATGGCCTGGGAACGGTTGGCCATGGTCTACGCCATATTGGTGCCACCGTTGTGCTTACTGGTGCTCGTCGGGCTGATGGCCACCGAGGCGGACTATGTTTTCCTCAGCCGGGTCATTTTCTTCGGTCAATAATCAACTGCCGGATGGCCTTCAGCCTCCAGGGGCTAACCCGATATCACTCGCTTGAACTGATGCCATTTGTGCTGCCAGGCGACTGTCCAGTGGGGTGCTGCCGCTCCCATGCCGGCGATCTTCAGCGTTGGATGGTGTTCGATGACCTGGTCCAGTACCAATTCCTGGTTCGGTTCAACATCCACGAAGAAGACATGTTTACCCTCTTCTACCATCTGTTTAAAACTGCGGAAGTGAGCATTCGGCACCTGGAACCCGAAAAAACCGCCTTCCCAGATGCAGAAGCCAAATATAACAACGGCCAGGAAGATAAAAGGCACCCAGCCTGCGGCGGATTCGGTCCAGCCCAGCCAATAGGCGCCGCCAAGGACCAGTGCCGCGAGTGGCACACCGATCACTGCACCAATCTCGCCAGAGTGAACAACATCCTGTTTCATCAGCGAGTTAACCTCGTGGAGGTGATGTTCTTCAACATCAGCCACTTTTTCGCTGAGCACATGAATTTGTTCGGTATTGATGCCGTTGGCTTCCAGTTCATTTTCAACGGCTTCGAGATCGTCGAGATTATCACTGATGTAATAGTGCCGATTCATGCCACACCTCCCATCTCGTATTGGCTGTAGACCTCCTCTGTCTTGCAGCCGTTAACTGAGATTTGCAGTCGATGTCTGTGCACGTGGGGAACGCTGCACACTTGATGCAATTCGTAGGAAGTATAGCACTCGCTAGCATGCGGTATTTGCAGTGTCAAGATTCAGCGGCAGCATTAGGGGCGTGAAAAACGGGGAATCAAAGGCTTATCCGAGTCCGCCGAAGAATCACTCTTCGCCGACCTCCATCTCTCGATCCTCAAACGCAGAACGTACGGCCTCCACGACGCGTTCCGCCATGCGCTCATCTTCAAGCTGCGGGTACCCTTTCTTTAGCTTGCCGGACACTACCCAGCTGTTCTCCTTGATGGAGCGGATGATGCGGTTCGCATCCAGGTCTGGCATTTCCAGTACCTCTTTCAGCTGCTCCTGAGCTCGCTGAAAGATCACCAGTACTCTGGCTTCATCCGCCATTTCTTTTCGAATCGTGTGCTCGACGACGCGTGCGGTGTACAGGACATGTTCGGTCAGATCGGGATACCGCCAGGCAAAACACGCGTCCTCGTATTCATCGAAGGTGAAGTTGCTGCGAGTCCCGTCCTCGTAGGTCACGAGTTCGCCGAACCGATAGGCCGCTGCGTAACGTCGCATGAACGGTCGCGAGAACACTTCGAGAGTACGGTCGTAGCCGGCCCTGAAGTCGATCGAACTCGTGATTGTGGCTGACACCGGCAGTATTACGCCGTCGGGCACTGCCTTATCCCGAATCAGGGTGTCGTTGATAAGGAAGCGATGAATCCGGCCATTGCCATCGCGCATGGGATGGATGTACACGAAGCCAAATGCCAACACTGCGGCACGTGCCACTGATTCCGCACCACGCGTTGCGACCTCAAACTCGTTGAGTCCTGCCAACAGCTGCGCAAGATCCGCGAAATGGGGGGCAATGTAATGCACGATGTCCTCGCGCATCGTGGCCTGCCCCACAAACACAGGGGAGCGCCGCAAGCCCAGTCCAATGGCGTCACACCCCAGAATGCCGGCTTGCAGGGAGTGCAGGCTGTCGTTGCTCAACGGGTCTTCGATATGTCCGCAGTACTGGGCAATGACATGGGCAAACCGCTGGATGCGATCGGCCTGGTCGGCTTCCTTTTCGATGAGAAAGCTCGCGCGCGATTCCTTGAACGTCAGCCAACTGGCGGTACGCATCAGGATGTCGGGGCCAAAGGCCTGGTCCAATTCATCCAGTGCCTCGCGCAGATCAAATTGCAGAGCGTCCTGCACTGGCGC
The DNA here is from genome assembly GCF_024749285.1 of Pseudomonas sp. B21-015. Taxonomy (NCBI): domain Bacteria; kingdom Pseudomonadati; phylum Pseudomonadota; class Gammaproteobacteria; order Pseudomonadales; family Pseudomonadaceae; genus Pseudomonas; species Pseudomonas sp. B21-015. The sequence goes on along the minus strand of NZ_CP087196.1, from coordinate 5,047,698 downwards.
CGTACGACGAACCAAGGGGCAGAACTCAGCCGTCCCCGGCAGGTTGTTATTAACTCGCCAACGCCGCGTTCGCAGTGCCTCGCGACGAGTCAGGTAATCTTTTGGCGAAAGTACATCAACATAGCCGCCATTGGTCACGTCTGGCACATCCAGACGTTGTCCTGTCAGCCATTCGTAGAGGAATCCCGTGCGACGGGCATACTGGCCGAATGGCTCCCGTCGACACCAGTCTTCGACAGGCTGCGGACCTATGACCGCAAACAGGCGGGCGAAGAACTCGAGATGGATCTCTTCATACTTGAGGCCGAATTCGAAATGTCCTGCGAAATCGTCTGCGGGCCGATAGCTTGCCGGATACCGGTTCTCCACATTTCCGTCACTCTCGCGACTGACACGTACAGTGCCGATCATCGAGTCGACTCGTAGAGGCTGTGCCAGTGCGATGTCGTAACGGTTCGCGAGGGTCTTGTAACCGACTTGCATTGACGAAATCCTTTACTGGGGCAAGAAAAACGCTAACAGAAGATCGATCATATGCGAAAACGCTAATTTTCATAGATGTGAAAACATTAACGCTTGATGAAATTTGATAATAAACCCGTGTTTTTCGAAAAAAACGCTAACGGACTTCAGATTAGTCGCTACCGCCCCGAGAGCACTTACTCATCGATCAGCGGACAACGGATGAAAATGGGGGGATGCCTCAGAGCCCGATTCCACCAAATCCCAGACACAAAAAAACCGACCATCAAGGCCGGTTTTTTCTTTACCTGCATCCCCCGTCAAAAAACGACGTGAGACTGAAATCTGATTGGAGCGGGTGAAGGGAATCGACCCGTTAATGGACAACGAAGTGTAAATGTTGTGTAGGTGTGTAGGTGCGTGAGCGGCTCACCCCCCTGGAGTCGTTGGCCGTAAAGTTGTGATTCCTCAAATCCGTCTTGACTCACATTGTGACTTTTGAAACGGAGACCTTCCGTCGCCCCCCATGATCCTCCAAGCCTGATACAGGAGCTTTTGGCTTGGCAGACTCCTCGCATATCCCAAGGCATATCAACTATCCGCACGTGGCCCGAACCACTTGCAGAAACCTTCTTCATCCGCCTCATTCATCCGCTCTAGGATCAGTAGCATTGATCCTCTTCCAATATCGATGGACAGTCGATAGAGCTAAGCCGGTCTCGCGTGCAATCTGCGATTGATTCATCCCTGCCGCCTTTAGCTCGCGAACGACGTTTTCGCTTCCCTTATTCTGGGGCTTGCCAGGCTTACGATGGGCGACTTCTCCATCAGAAAGCTGTTCAGCAAGAATCCCCAGACCTCCTTCTTTTTCAAAGGCTCGAAGCTGCTTTAGAGCAGTCTCCATGAGAGCGGGATAGGGAGTGTTTAGCCGTTTGGACATGCATAGAGCCAGGAGGGCTAGAGGGTCTATTCGAAGGCCCTCAGCAAGGCTCTCGAACTTCTCAAGGGTGATACTTGTATCGCCTCGTTCGAGGGCGCTGAGTTTGGATTTCGCGGAGGCGTCAGAAAGATCTTCGTGTCGAAGCTGACGCTGCAGGCGCAGGGCTCGGATTGCGCCTGCGAGTGCGATTCTAAGCTGCATGGCTCACTCAAAAGTCAGGATATAGCCACACAGGAGGGTTTCCGTTAAATACCATAATGAGGTAGTATTGCGCATAAAGCTGACGGGGACGGCCCATAGCGAAGCTTCCGTAAGCTCGTTTTGGCAATTTATGGGAATTAGATGAGAGCGTTTCGCTGGGCATGAAGACCAGCACGCTGACTTTTCAGCAAGCCTCTGGTGAGCAAGCGTACTACTCGTAGATGATTTCGGAGGTAGCACTTGGTTGGAGTGATGGATGTGGGGCTTTTGGGAGATCCTGGAATCTCTATAGTTGGCTCAGAATATAGCCTCGAAGACGCGATGGCCGCTGCCAGAAAGCGCTACAAATGGATGCCCCTCTGCGCCGTCGAAGAATGGATCATCCTAGACGCCATCGTCACCGACGAAGAGCGAGCGAAAGTTACCGCCGCAGGCTGCCAACCAATGTTTATGTTTGCCCACAAAGTTGTGGACGATGAGCAGAGGCGTTTCGAGCCAGGCCATTGGGTGCGCTCAAGCATGGGCACCGCTTTCAAGGAAGGCTACCTATTCGAAACACGCAACACGGTCTACGTCTTGCTCGGCCCAGGCCATCGTAAGTCTGCTTCTATCGAAGCGATATTTTCCCTTTTCTGATTACCAACCGGTTCTGCTGGGCAACTGACGTGCTCCAGCAATTTGAGGCGACACATGTTCAGAACCTTAGGCAACGACCTGATAGGCGTCCCAGGAATGTTCGGGGAGGGCGTGTCCCATTGGCGTGGAGTGTCAAGGCTGCTACGAACACCTTGGTATCACCTCACCCTTTGTATCGAAAACGAGGGTCGACTTAGCGAGTGCGCGTTGATGATTGACGACACCCACCAGCTTCAAAAAATGTTGGTAAGCCAGGGTGCGGATTTAGCTATTACCGAGATTATGGCTGTGACGCCATCTTGGATGAATAAGTCCGGAGGCTGGCAGATGGAGCGGTTAACCAGAGTAACCGTTGGTGACGACGGGTCTGGTTCTGAGGTTTGCTTGTTGGAAGTGGCTAAGGGAGCGGTGTATCACACCTCACACCAGCGAGATTTCAAGATTGAAGCGCTGGCCAACCTGAGGCCCGTCTTTCTCTCATGCATGATTCAATCAGCCTGAAATTTACCAATAATCCCGCACGATACCAGCGCGTCTGGTTGCGTGTGCAGTTCTTGATAACTCCATCCAGACCGCAACCGGAGCCCAACGATGCTGGACACATTAGATATGAACTTCCACGGAAAACGCCACACAGATTTCGACCTCAAGCGAATCATCAAAGCTCAGGAACAAGGCTTTGATGTGCCAGTGACCGCGTACCTCTGCGGTGTTTCTATCCGGGCGCGGGCGGGCATCGGTATGGTTTTTGGCCACAAGCGAAAAGATCAATTTGGACGGTTTGAAGATGGGCACCTCATACGCACCTCTGACATCGTTAAGGCGGAACGAGAAGGGCGGTACTGGATTCTGACTACGGAGAACTCCCGCTATGTGCTTGCCACCTTCCAACGTGGAAATGGACGTTCGAGCCTTCGAGATTTCCTACGACTCTCCAAGGGGCAACATCATCTTTCTCCGCACACGCTGCAGTGATAGTCGCATGCGTCCTGTTCAGTCGCTGGCCGCTGCGTAGCAGGCTTGTCATCCAAAAAGGGGGCTCAGCATGATTTTCAATAAAGGCGAGGTGATCTGCATAGCCTCCGGTGGTTTCGGAGGCTATGACAGGAATGGCCCCTATGTGGCTGTGCGCGACTTCGATATTTCAGCTTTCATCGAAAAGATCAGATTACCGAATATGACCCCGTTGGATGCTGGTGACCTCATGCGAGAAATCCCCAGCTTGCTAATAGCACAGGGTCTGCTTGTTAAAATGCCCTGTCGAAACGTTTATCTCGGTGCTTTCGGTGAATTTGATCTCGGCGAAGAACGCGATAATTACCCCTGAGGATCTAGGTGCGATCTCACATGGCATTCCTGTGAACCTGCGCAGCCTAAATTCAAAGGCTACCGTATTATTATCCGGGAAGCGCCTCTACCTTGATCACCTTAACTTTTCTTTCTGGACGGGTTACATCGTCGTCGGTACACACATAATTACATACTCCCTCAAACGCCGCTTCGACATCTCTGACTGACTCGCATGTGGAATATTCGACCGCGTCCGTACTGACGATCTCATATCGAACTGCGCTCATAGAGGAGTGATTGCCCAGTAAAACCGCCCCAACGGTGGTGTCAAAGACGACGAAGCTGATTAGCAATTTCATGAATGCCTATTTATAGTTTCGTATAAGATCGGCGTCGTGCACGGAGAAAGGATCTTCATGATTAGTAAGCTGCCCAAAGGCGGTGGCTACGAATCGCTAGACCTAACATGCAGGTGCGGGCTCGACCTTAAGCACCTTTACCTTCTGTTTCGGCCAAAGAACTGCATCATCATTAGTCGGAAAGTTGTGATGACGTTCGTATGCCTGTTCAACCTCTCGGATATTTTTGCAATGCCAGTACAGTGGATTCTTCTTGGTATCCACTGTCGCTCTCGATACTCCGCATAGATTATCAGGGTGGTCGAGGAGTCTCTCTTCGACAGTGATATCAATACTGATGTAATACACGTGATAGTCCATCTTTCACCTTTTACTTTGGATGCCAAGACTGATGCTGCGAGTTTTGCACAGTGGTTCGATAAATCAAGGAGCACCGCTAAAATTAAATAGCTTGGAAATATTGGGTTGTGTCTGTATTGCGGTAATGGATTCGAGACGGTGGTTCCAACGGTGGGATGGGCGTGACTTAGTAGATTCAAGGGTTTGACAGCTGAGTAGTATTTAGAGGCCTTATGCATTTCCTGGTTGGTGCTGTAGGTTCGTACAGTTTTTTGCTAAGAAGGGCTGGAGATTTTTTTCCCTACCAATATATAAATAGATGTAAGTCTCTGAGCATTCGGTCGTTTCGCGAGCCTTCTGGAATAAATAAGAGTTTGAAACCGGCGACACTTTACTGACCAACTGTTCGTTGGCGTGGAACTGTCAGGCGGGTAGAGACGTATAGCGGAGAACAGGAGGCTCTGTGACCAATGTTCGAGAATAGATGTTTTCCCAAGATCCTGGCGCCTGCCTGTAGATATGCCGCATTGACATTCGTGATATCTGAGCTCAGACCATCCGACTTGATGCAGCGAAGCGTCACCTTGCTGAGACCAGGTGCTAGCGGGAGGATTCGTGAGCTCACTGCCAGCTTGGCGATTTAGCTTTCAGCGCTAAAAGAATATCAGTCGTTTCGCCGACGCCGCTGCCTCACTAGCTCCAGGGAGAGCCTAAAGACAACGTCAGTGGTATGCGAGGCGAATACTCCTCCCTGCTTAAGCGATTTGCATAGGGCTCTACTGCTTGACCGTCGGTGTCATTCTAGCCTACAGTCTCCACATCAGCAGTAGAGACCTATGACATGCGCTCGTTTTTTCTGAATAACATCCGAACAGCATACGTGTTCCGGTCTCAGGTACCTCAAGAGGACGATGAAGGGAATGTTCGCGCATTGGCCATTCGCAATCTGGCAAGTGTCCGGCCGCTGCAATGGCAAGATCTCCCGAGGATCAAAATCGACGATCAGCTCAAAGGCTACTGCTTGCAACCCGGTGATGTGGTCATCCCGTCGCGGGGAGATCGATATCGAGCTTGGTGTTTTGAAGGTGCCGATGAGCCCGTTTTCCCGCTAGGGCAGTTGAACGTAATCACGCCCAGCCGGGATCTGGATCCGCATTACCTTGCGTGGTATCTCAATCGGGCTTCGACGCAGGCCAAGATAGCGTTGATGTTGAGCGGGACAAGTATCCTAGCTCTCACGAAGTCATCCCTACAATCGTTAGTGATAGAGGCTCCAGAAATGAGTAAACAGCGACTCATCGCAGATCTGGAATCCACCACGCAGAGAATCGCATTGATTCGTCATCGTTTGAATGAGCTGGACGGGGAAGAAACTGCACACTTGACTGAAGGGCTCTGGAGCAGAGGTCGTGAAAATGATTAAAGAGTCAGAGCTGCCTTCTGTCAAAGCAGTCGTCCTGCAAGCATGCAATGTACTCAGTGGTGTGTGTGACCCGGCTTATACATTACGTTTCACTTTTGCAGCTCTGCTGTTGAAGTACATTTCAGATACGTGCATTCGCGATGATTCTCGAGAACCGCTGCCACCTGCCCGTTTTTTAGTTCCTGGTGAGGCGCGATATTCGGCCCTAATGGAAGCGCAGTTTCGACCAGGAAATGCTAAACGCCTGAACTCAGCACTCCGAGCGTTAGAAGAGGAAAATACTGAGTTAACAGGTGTCTTCCGTGGCATTGATTTCGATGCCCCGACGTTGGGGAGCTCGGAACAGAAAGATCGCCTTCTACCGATGCTTTTAGATGCTTTCAGCGTGCTCGATTTGAGCTTTCCTTCCCCTTGCTCTAAAACCTCGAAGATTGCGATCGAGGCTAGCCGAATTCTCCTGATGTTTGCATCTAGTGCTGGAGGAAAGCGAGGCGCGGAGTTTTTCACGCCGCCAGAGCTGTCGTTGCTCATCGCTAGGCTGATGAAGGTAAAGTCTGGAGAGACAATATTTGACCCTTATTGCGGTAGTGCCTCGACACTGATTACCTGCAACCAAGAGGCCGGTGAGCCTTTAGCGAAAAGTGGCCGCGCTTTGTATGGACAAGAAATAAACGGCGATACATGGGCGCTAGCCAAGATGAACATGATCTTGAATGGGGAGGATCAATATCAGCTTAAGCTCGGCGATTCATTGCGAGATCCCCAATATCTGGACACCTCTGGCCGGCTTGAGAAATTTGACATCCTGATATCTCATCCGCCCTTTTCGGTGCGTGATTGGGGGGGCGATGAGGCGGGTAATGATCGCTTCGAGCGTTTTTCCCGAGGCGTTCCTCCGCGATCTTCAGGGGACTATGCGTTTCTTAGTCATATGATAGCGAGCCTGAAATCAGGGAATGGACGCATGGCAGTCATTGTCCCTCTGGGTGTGCTTTTTCGGGGTGGGTCTGAGTTGCAGATTAGGGAGAGTCTAGTTCGGGAAAATCTCATAGATGCAATCATAGCACTGCCCACTAAATTGTTTTCATCTACATCTATTGGGGCAGCGATTCTGGTCATAAGAAATAACAAGTCTACTGATGATGTCCTATTTATTGATGCCAGCAGATCCTTCCAGGCTGGCAAGGTTCAAAATACATTGAGGCACAGTGATCTCGAAAGAATCGTGAGCTGTTTCCATGATCGATCAACGTTAAATTATTACTCGAAGCGCGCTTCTCAAAGCGATATTGCAGCTAACGACATGAATCTAAGCGTGGCTCGCTATGTAGGGTCGCCGTTAGAGAAAAACTTAGTAAATATTCCAGCGCTACGTAGCGAAAAAGCGTCTCTAACGGCTGAGCTTGCACGCCTTGAGGCTAAGCGGGCGCTGCTCATTGCCGAGCTGGTATGAGTGGTTGCGTGGGCTGGATTTATAAATGCCTAGTTTGGCCGCTACGAAGCGGGCCTTATCAAGGCGGGTGCGAGCTTTCCTATCTGGCTGGACTATCTTGAGTAGTCAAGGATATAAATATGTTCAATGATTCAGGTTATCTGCTAGACCTTAAAAATAGGTTCATGGCATTGATGAGTGACGCTCATCCTGAGCAGGTCTATCAAGAATTTATTGAACAGCACACCCAACTTGTACCTCGTGAATTTGTTCAGAATCACGGCGTGCATTTCGATCTTGTATTTCGGAAATTACATCTGGCGAGCGACTACGCACCTGATTTCTTCTACATGTCTAAAAGCTCCGCCGACTGGAATCTCGTTCTAATAGAGATTGAAAAACCTCAATCCCGCTATTTTAGGAACAACAGCAATGATATTCATCCCGATTTTCTCGCCGCTCTAGAGCAGATTAACAGATGGAAAGCTTGGTTTGAGACAGGAGGAAATTTTGAAGGGTTTGTCAACGGCACCCTTGGAGAAATCCGTACCCCAATGGGGTACAACAAATGCCACATCAAATACGTTTTAGTTCATGGCCGCAGAGATGAATTTGAAGGTAGTAATCTGAGGCGGTCTCTTATTCGCGCGCGGGAGTCAGCCGACTTTAAAATACTTTCTTTCGACAGCTTGCTCGAATCCTTACATACAAAGTACCCGCTCTACGTCTGCGCCCGGAAAAACGAGTATCTGGATATTCTCTCTAAGCAATTTGTATCGGATCAGATTTTTACGTATCTAGATCCGAGCTTGATCAGGATCAATGATGAGTTGAGAGCTGACATCTTTACGAGCAGACGTCGGTGGCAGATCATCAGCTTGCAAGGTGGGTTCGAGATCGAGCGAAAGCTACCTAGCGTGGGTCGTCGCTGACGCTGATCGCGTATCTGCGCCCCTTAAATTCACAGAGCCGCTCACCTGAAGTTATCGCTCAGTTTGGAACAGAGTTCCTCCTGCAAGCATCATAGGGGTTCGGTATAGGTAAAAGGAGTTGTATAGTGGCGGACTTCGAATTTAATAGGCTTTTAATAGTAGAGTCGCTAACAGAGAAAGACTTTCCTTCAGGGTTGATGTTGCGGGATCGCTTGAATGGGATGTCAGGTGACTTTCCCGCAGGGTTGTCTATAGAGTTTACAAGGGTGCTTGGCGTTGCAGATTTTTTGAGTTTGATTGATCAAGAGGTCATACGGGCTACTGGTGGTGATTACCCAATTTTACATATAGAAGTTCATGGAAGCGAGGACAAGAAAGGGCTTGTATTTTCGGATGGAAGTTTCCTAGGCTGGTCTAGTCTTGCGGATGCGCTTCGTAAACTAAATAAAGCTACAAGTTTTAACTTATTAATTGCCGTTGCCGCCTGTTTTGGCGGCTACAGTCTAGGAATGGTTGCACCCGGAGCTCCAGCCCCGTGCTGTGCTCTGATCGGGCCATCTGACAAAATTTATGGGGACGAGCTACTAGGGAACTTCAGTGCGTTCTACTCTGAATTTCTAAAAAACCTACATGGAGAGACAGCAATCGCCGCACTGAAGAAAAATGTCCTAACTACCGGACGATTTGAAACAGTATCTGCGCCGGATTGGTTTTTCCGTATTGTGAAGGATTATTTATTAAATCATTGTACAAGGGATAGATTGGTTGAGCGAAGTCGCGTTATACAGCGAAGTTATAAGGCTAACAAGGCGTCAATAACCCAAAAGGTAATGCTTGATATAATTTCCAAACGAAATGGTAAGGTCGTCACAGAATACTATCGGACATTTTTCATGCTCGATGACATACCTTCGAATGCCCGTCGATATTTGCATCCTCTTCTCGGTGCGCTAGAGAAAACAAATAATTTTTTAGAGCAGCAGTCTAAACTTTAACACTCTACGAGTGTGCAATTGGAATTGGCGCGAGTTGTTTACGCTTAGGTACTTGAACCATGAGTAGCCTCGTAGGGCTACTCGCTTCGGGATGCGCCGAGGAATCTCATTTAGCTGGAAACTGCCATGAAGCAATTGCCAGCTGGAGCGGGTTTTCGACTCCTCTGTCGAGCGCTAAACCGGGTGCGCCAGTCATCAGTTGATCAGTCTGTCCAGCAGTCCTTCGACCTGCGTCCCTTCATATCTGGATTTGAGTTCTTCAAGCTTTGCTGCCCTTTGATCCCCTCTAACGAGGCTAAGCCCATGGAGTGCATTCATGAGCTTTTGAGATGCTTCAATCTCAGACTGCAGGGACAGCCATGCTGTGTTGGCTCGAATTACTATCTCGCCGGCTTCGCTGCTCAAGGTTTGGGATTCGATGAGCTTGTGCGCACTTAACGTGGTTTTAATTTCCGACTGCACGCGCTCCAGATCTCTAAGCAGTTCTGTGAGGACTTCGGACTGATCAAGCGCAACTGAGCGCCCTTCAACGTAAATGGTATCGTCTTGAACGCAATAAATCGCAAGAGGCCCTTCACCGCCCCCAGTGCAATCAAGCGCAAGCACGTTTCCAAGACGTAAGGGTTGGGGAATCCATGTGTGTCCTGTGCAGACCCGCCATACGCCGGCGACGCCCTGACGATGATGTTTCTTGATTCGCTCTCGTCCCCAGAGGGCTATTTCTTCGATTTGCGGGTTCGCGATGCTCCTTACGAACTCAGGCCATGTAATGCCGCCAGGTATGTCGGCGTGTACAACACCAACTGTCCCAACGGGTGACTCGATCTCTATTAGCGTAGGAAGCCTCTCAAGCTTGGAGATGATCATCTCTTTTGATTCATCAGCAATCGTCGACCACCAGCCCGCGCCATGGGACGCATATCTGGCTTCCGGATCACGTCGGAAGGCATCAATCAGCATCAACTCATGGTTACCCATGACGGTAAAGAACCAAGGCTCTCCCAACAGCTTCAATCCATCGAGAACTCCAGGCCCACGATCGATCAGATCGCCTACAGCTATCACCCGGTCGACCGTGCTGTCGAATCCTAGAGCCCTGAGGCCCTTGTGGAGATCAATCGTCTTGAAGTGAATATCACCGACTACGAAATCCCTACCGCACTCGTTTCGCGTGAGCCTCAGTACCTTGGTCATAAATTCTAGGATTCCCGAGCTGATTCGTCGCATTCACATTGAGTTGAGGAAGAAGAAAAGCCCCAAATCCGTTGCAGATTTGCGTCCAATTATACCGCGCCGAGCCGGCTCCTAAGGTTGTTTCGGCAAGCAAAAACGTTGCGCCAGGCCTAGCCAAAGTGGCCTGCTGTTGGGGGAGCGTGAATGCGCTGAAGCGGCGGTCTAGATGCCCGTATATTTTCGATTGTGTTGTTGTACCTGGCTCTAGCTTGAGCAGGTGCGCTACCTCACTGATCCACGATGGCGATCTGGCAGCGAAGCTGGTCTATTTTATCGCGAATAGCAGGGGAGCGGGAGGGACTAACATTGCAACATGACTATCTGTGGGCGAGATCAAAATGCTCGCCGCCAAGCACTGCTCTTTTCTGTGCGGCGAGCATAGGTATCAGACGCGTCAGGCTGCTTGAAACGGCTTTTTCCGAGCAGCGTTGCGATCCGATCGTACCCTTTCGTACGCCTTTCTTCTTTTCGCGGCTTCTCCAATCATTTCGACAGCGACTTGGATATCACTCAAAAGCTGTTCAGGGGGAGGAATGGGTAGCTGACGCTCTGCGGGCGTATCGTGTGCTTCAATCGCCTCGCAAGACCGGTCGTAAATATCGATCAACGTTTCCCATTCTGCTTGGGGGTGTCCGATCACTGCTCCGAAGGATTCAACTGACACTACGTCGCTAAAAGGCTGCACGGTATTGTTCATGAATTCTTCGCGGACAGCTCTTTCAATGGTGCCGCGTAATTTGCCGTATGCCCTCGTCACAGCCTGTGCGCAGTCGTCGTTCATATACGTACCCATCGTCTCCTGTATTTCTTTTGCAGTCCTAGCAATGTCTTCCAAGCGCATTTTGCAGTTCATAGTTTCCCAAGTGAGACCGTCGACTATTTGTCCTGGCGCGTTATCCCAACGAACAGATTTGTAGCTTGCCTCTACTCCCGCTTTTCGTTGCGCTGTGTTCAGCTCTGTGAGGAATACCGCGTCATGAGTGAGAACGATGACTTGCCGCTCGATTGCCAACGACGCGAGTCTCTCAGCCATCTTTCGACGGTAACGGTGATCCAGTGAGGTCGAAGGATCATCGAAAATAACGGTGGACTGATGAGGCAATGAACGGATCTCCGCCAAGAACAGTGCTAGCGCAATCGCACGCTGTTCACCTTCTGAAAGAAGATGGTGAGCGTCAAGGTTGGAGCCTCTGATTTTCAAGGTGACCTTGGTCATCCCTGCGCTTGTCCGTCCGGCGAGTTCAGGTTGAATATCACGACGATAGCCCAAGAGCCGCAATTCGGTCGTCATGGCGTCTGCCAGAGCAGAAGTGACGTACTGCCTGGCTAGGTTCGTCATTTTAGTTGAGATACCGGTCGGGCTTAGTGCTGCTAGGCATTTATCGAGGTTTTGCCGCACGAGGCTGTTGTGAACATATTGCTCTGCCTGTGGCAGTAATACTGCGAACGCCTGACGAGCCTTGAGCTGATTAAGCTCCTCCTGAAGTCGCGCTCTACTGTCCGGATCATCAGATTCTCGCAGCGTTTCGGCTGCTAATTTGTTGGCTTCTATCAATCGGCGTAATCGGACTTCGGGACGATCGCCGTCAGGGAAGGCTGGAATAGCCTGAGTCCAGTCATTCGTTTCGATTGCCGATGTCAGCCATGCTCTGCGTAATTGCCAGGCTTCACATGCTGCAGTCAAATGAGCATGCTCATCCGGCGCTCTCGCCAGTAATTCAACCAATGAGGGAGCGTCGAGAGGGGTAAAGTTCGCATTGTTCAATACAGCTAATGCTGTTCGAAGTGCTTTAGCAGCAGCGGTTGCATTTGCCGCTGCATGTTCGTTGACGAAGGTTGAAAAATCTCGCATGCGTTTCTGTGCGTCAGGGGTCAGAACTGTCTGGCACAGAACACATTTCGCTCCATCCTCTGTGTGTGGAAACGCGTGGTCTGGGTACGCATCCGCAGAAGAGAAGCGCTCGGCGGCCTCATAAAGTAGTTTCCAAAGACCGTTGCCAGTTCCAGGAAGCGTTGCGTCATCTACTTCGCGTAGATTTTTCTGTGCAGCTTGGTAGGCCGCGTCCGCATCTATGTTTTCATCATAAAGGCGTCGGAGTGTCTGCAGAGCTTCGTCAGACACTAGGACATAAGCTGACGAGGCGTGCGTAGCGCCGACTTCTAACCGCTCTGACTGTCTGTCTAAAGCTTGAGCCTTAGGTTCTGGATTCATGTCCTGCAGAGCTTGTATGAGTTCCCCCAAGCGCGCTTCGTCTCTTTCGCTCAAAACGGCTAGGGCTCTCATGACTTCCACGTCAGTCCCCACACCCAATGCGTTAATGAGAGCACCCACCTCTGTCTCCCCCCGCAAAAGGTCGAAGAGCCCTGCATTAAGAATTACTGCGTCCCGCTCTGCCGTGATAATGCGATGCAACTCTCGCTGTGCGAGCACAAGGCGATTCATTTGCCCAAGGCCATAAGGTAAAAAGACAGGCGTTCCTTCTTCTTCCACGTAATCCATAGCACAGGCAGCGTCGTAAACGGAGATCATGCTCAGATCAGAGTTTGAAGGCTCTCCCTGCGTCCACGTAGTTTGATGACGCTCGCCATCGACGAGGAATGAGACATCCGCCGCTGGCACCCCCGCCGCTCCGAAAGCATTACAGCGGACATTGTCGCGTCGCCTGGCTCGACAGGTGTTTTTGAGCAGCCGGGCGTAACCTGATTTCCCGACACCATTCTCGCCAAACAACACAGTCAAGCCATTAGGCTGAAGGTCGAATCCACGCCCTGCTGGGAAACCGTTGATATTGGAAAGGTTGGAGAGCCCTAAAAGCTGGACAGTCGCACCGCTTCCGACCCCTGCAACATGATCTTGAGTCAGTGGCGAGGCGCGCTCAGGGGACGGTAGGCCATTTCCATGGGCCTCTTTCACCATTCCAGCAAGACCTTCAAGGTCAGCTGGACTGAGTGTGTCTTGGGTGAATAGGCGTCTAAGAGCATCTCGCTGCCAATCTTTAAGTTCGGCAGACCACAGCAATAGATCGTCGACCAGGCTCATGCGTTTTGCTCCGTCCGTGGTGGAGCTTGGCAATGCGCCGCCCCAACAATCGCCATGAAGCATAGTCAACACATGGTTGCCTCACTCATCTGCAATAATGGTGAGCGACCGCCGGCATGCAGGCAGCCTGATGATCAGATCAGACAAGGCCGGAAATCGATCTTCATCATCTGCCTCCCGGAATAATCTGCGTAATGCACGAGAGGTTAGCGGCCACATCAATAGCTCGTGAGATTGACCTGAGATGTGATTTCGAGCTTATCGCTGTCCACTTGCGAAGGCAAAGAGCCACCAAGGGTATGGACGGAGGAGTGTTATTACCATAGATTCCAATGCATACATGCCACGGAAGTCGAGATGGAACCTAATGACGCTGGCGGTGTAGCCGCCAAGCACGGCTTCATCTTTCAGGATTGTGTCGCCGCCTTTTACGTCACCCAAATGTTGCGTGACAAATCTATCCAGCGCGTTCGGTGCGAAGTCACGGACGACATTGATGTCGTCTACGACGACTTCGTAGAATTCGTACAGGTGAAAACCACCTCGAAAGCGCATTGGGCCAAATCTGATTTGGTCGTGCTCTCCAAGGGTTCTGGGAAGACCAAAAAAATCCCCAGCAGCTCCATCCTTCACAAGTCCATGCAGAGTGAGCCAAGCCTCACAGTCCCGAGAAGATTTCGCGTCGTAACTGAGCACCCGGTAAATGTGACCCTTGAGTATTTGCAGATCAATCGAAACGATCGGGCGGGCAAACCGGGCCGTGAGGACTTGATTGATTACCTAAACGCAAAGACTTCAGACTATTGCGCTCCTAGTGGCGTGGACGTAGCAGCGTGGGTAGATGCCGCGTACTGGGAGGTCTTTCGAACCATGCGGGAGATTGAGCTGCTCGGGGTGAGGAACATTCGCCTCGCTTCTCAGGAACTCCACGGGGTAGGGCTCAGCACAGAGGCGTGCGCGGAGGACATCTGGCGAAGGATCTTGGATACGGTCACCCGCAAAGGTGCCTCGTCCCGCAGGATCAATTCCGTAGACAACAAATCATATATGCGGGCGGATTTGAACACCTGGTTCAAACAGCTAGTTGACGACGATCAGAGACGTGCTGGTCGGAAGGTTTACGTCAAGCGCGAACTGCCGCACATACTCGTGCCCTTTCGGAATCCGCTCGCATCACCTTGCGCTAAGCGAAACGGTCGTGTGCTCCATCAGCAGTACAGCCTCAGACGCTATCGCTATACGCACATCGTTGACAATGTATGCAAATGGCTGGATGAAGTGTTTCTTCGTCCGAAGGAGTTGGCAGACATCCACAAGCTGTCTCTTGTTGAACAAGGGCAGCGGTTACAAACGATGGTGTTCGCGTCTTTAACAGACGTTCGCTCTTTTCTAGGCCGAGTGCTTCTCCATGCCACGATACGCCAGGTACATGAAAGCCAACCTATCCCGTGCCTCCTCTATCTAGATGGGGATGATGAAGAAAAAATTCTCGAAAACGTGCATATCGTCCGTCGTGATCCTGAGGGTGACCAGCTTTGGGTTGGGTTCAGTGAGCTGGTCTCAGTGGCCGATATCAAGACGCGGCTACCGGAGATCCGAGACCAGCTATACGACGAAATCTCAGAGTGTTTCAACAATGCCAGGGGAAAAATCCTCGACATAAAAGATGATAACTATCTGTTAAGGCATGACATCGATGTGATCTTGGACGAGAGCAACCCCTTCGACAAATACCTGGATCGGTTCAGGTTTGTGCTGTTCGTGGGTTACGACTCTCCACTCCTCACAGACCCTGAGACCTCTGACCACGAGGATCATTTAGAGCAGGAAACGGCCGCTCTCTTCGAAGCGTTTGCAGATGACCTACAATCTGACTCGCCGTTCGCGGGGCTCACGATTGATGTGTTTATCTATCCGGCACCGAGTTTGGATAAATTAACAAGGATGGTTGAGCAAAAGGTCAGGGAGGCCGTATGACTGAAATTTACATTGCAGCGAAGCTCAGCTTGGGTACCGATGGCTTTTCAGCATTCCGTTACTTGGCAGCTATCAATAGCCTTCTGTCTAACCCAGTGTCCACCCCTCTTGGCCGCGACCTGACTATCCGGGCGCTGGATGCCCGTGAGAAGTTCACAGACCATGTGGGCATTCTGCGCAACATGGTCAGGAAAGCTGGACTTTTTCCCTACCTCAAAAAGGAATTCTCAGCGCTAACGCCCGAGGAACGAGTAGTTCTAGATCTCTATCGGACGCCGTTTTCCCACGATTTCGTATTTCATTCCATGCAGTTCCACATTTTTGATCTGCTTAAGACTGGACGCAATGTCGTACTCAGTGCTCCAACCAGTATGGGCAAAAGCGCAATCGTCGATTCATTGCTCGGGCTAGGCTGCTTCAAGCGTGTGGTCTTGGTTGTGCCTACCGTCGCTTTGGCCGACGAGACTCGCCGGCGTCTGCAAGACCGCTTTGGTGCCGAGTACCAAATAATTCACCACAGCTCACAGGAGTGCCGTTCCGATTGGGTAGTGTACGTCCTGACTCAGGAGCGGGTTAACGAACGGGACGACATCGAAGACATCGACCTGTTTGTCATCGACGAATTTTACAAGCTAGCGTTTCGGCAGCTTAAAAACGGAAATACTGACTACAACGATGAGAGGGTTATTGAACTCAACATCGCCCTTAGCAAGCTGTTGAAGGTGTCCAAACAGTTCTACCTCACCGGCCCTTTTGTGAACAGCATTCGCGGCCTGACTGAGCTTGGATATGACCACACGTTCATTTCAGCCGATTTCAATACGGTTGCAGTTGATGTACAGACGTTTGGCGTGGATGCAAACGACGATGACGGGAAGCTCAGGGCGTTGGCCAAGATCGCACCGCATTGCCAAGGGGCGACAATCATCTACTGCAAGTCGTCAGGAGTCGCCGGGAGAGTGGCCCGTGAACTCGTTCGACTTGGTTACGGGGCGGAATTTAAAAGTGAGCACATCGATTGGGTCGCCGAAGAGTTCGACCCAGAGTGGGACTATACCTATGCTCTCGAGCACGGAATTGGTCTGCACTTTGGTGGCTTACCCAGAGCACTTCAGCAATACACGGCGGATCGATTCAATGCCGGTGACATTCGCTTCTTGTTGTGTACCTCTACAATCATTGAAGGTGTGAACACCGTCGCGAAGAACGTAGTGATTTATGACAATCGTGACGGTACTCGAGGCATCGACAAATTCACGCACGGCAATATTAAGGGGCGCGCGGGCCGTATGGGCGTCCACTTCGTAGGCAAGGTGTTCTGTCTGGAAGATGTGCCGGAGGACAACCTGAACCAAGAGGTCGAAGTTCCCTTGGGTGTCCAGGATGCAGACACACCACTAAACATGCTGGCGAGCGCACAGCCTGATCATCTGTCTGAGTATTCTCAGGACAGATTTGAAGAGGCGTTTGCGCAAGACCACTTCTCGATTGAGCTCGTGAAAAAGCACTCGTTCTTCAAAATGGAGCAGTTCGAACAGCTCTACAGCTTGCTTGAGATGCTAGGGGAGGAGGAGTTCGAGTCTCTCATCTTCCATTGGTTGCCATCCGGTGAGTCCCTGAAGACCTTAGCAAAAGTCTTAGCGCGGATAGTGCCCAAGTCCTTTACAAGGAATGGAGTGCAAACCCGAACCACCGAGGTGATCGTTGCAAAGCTAGTGAGTTACCTTAACGCGAAAAGCTACTCGGGTTATCTGAAAAGCCAGATTGAGTACGCCAGGCAACGGATCGAGGAGGGCGAAGATGCCACCCTCTCGACCATGCTCAACAACGATCTTAAGCTGGTAACAAATACTTTCGGTTACACGATTCCTAAGGTGCTTGGGCTGCTAGAGGATGTCGTTCGTTTGCGCGCAGCTAAGAAAAGTATTCGAGGCAAGGTCGATTACGGTCACCTTAGGATGATTTTCGAAAACCTTCACCTACCACCGGGGGTGAATGCTTTGGAAGAGATCGGCATTCCAGTGCAGACATTGCACCGTCTTGCCTCAGTGATGGAGTTTCCTCCTGAAGTGGGCGTTGATGGGTTGTCCGATTACCTTAGGGCTAACGCCGACGCTTGGTGGGATATTGGCCACGTGGATCAGACGTTTGTAAAAAGGGCTTTGGGAATCGCTCCGGGATTTGTTTAATGGTTCGCCGCCGCGTTCAAGCTAATGAAGCTGTGCATCCGACTGCGTCAAGGTATCCGTCCGGCCAAGTCATCTACCCAGCCCCACAACGCCAAGACATGGTGTGCACTTAAATTTAAGTGGGCACCAGTTCTAGCCTTTTAAGCGGGTATTTCATGCAGTCAACACGCCGTTCCTATTCCAAATCCTTCAAGGCCCAGGTCATTCAAGAGTGTGCCCAGCCCGGCGCTTCGATTGCCAATGTTGCACTGAGCCATAGCCTCAACGCGAACCTCGTCCATAAGTGGATTCGGCTGCAATCGCAAAATAGTCTTGTCCTGCAACCTGCATTTATTCCGGTGACAGTGCCGTCGTCGGCGTCACGACCGGATATCACCCCAGCCATGATCTGTCTCGAAATTCCACACCCGCGCGGCACCGTCAAAGTGAACTGGCCAAGCGAAAATGCTGCTGCCTGCGCGACCTTTCTTCGAGACCTGCTGCGATGATCCGCATTGACTTCATCTGGCTCGCTACTGAGCCGATGGACATGCGAGCGGGCACCGAAACCGCGTTAGCCCGGGTGATCGCGGTGTTCGGTGAGGCGAAGCCGCACTGTGCTTATCTATTTGCCAACCGCCGCGCCACTCGCATGAAAGTTCTGGTGCATGACGGCTTCGGTATCTGGCTGGCTGCACGTCGGTTGAACCAAGGTAGGTTCCACTGGCCAAGCATTCGTCATGGCTCTGAAATGCAGTTGGACACCGAGCAACTCCAAGCCTTGGTATTAGGCCTGCCATGGCAACGTGCGGGTTCCGGCGGCGTGATCACACTGCTTTAACGGCTGCCATTAGCCTATCGGTCTATCGCCGCGAACTGCCCGTTCTGGCAAAATCAGGGGCATGAATTCTTCGCCCAATCTCGACCAAATGTCCCCCGACCAACTGCGCGCTTTGGCAGCGCAACTGCTGTCACAGGTCGACACCATGGGTAAGAAGATCAACCGCGATCAAACGGTGATCGAGAAACTGACGCACGAGATTGCCCAACTTAAGCGTTTGAAGTTTGCCAAGCGTAGCGAGCAGATGAATCCTGAGCAGGCCAGCCTGCTAGATGACTTGATCGATACCGATATCGCGGCGACTGAAGCAGAGCTTCAGGCGTTGCAAACAGTGCCAGCGACGACCGAGAAAAAGCAAAAGCCCAAGCGCACTGCATTGCCGGCAGAGTTTCCACGCACATTGATCCATCACGAACCGGACAATACTCGCTGCCAATGCGGCTGCGCACTCAAGCGCATCGGCGAGGACGTCAGCGAGAAGTTGGACTACACGCCCGGCGTATTTACCGTCGAACGCCACATCCGTGGCAAATGGGTCTGTGATGACTGCGAAACACTGATCCAAGCACCGATTCCGGCGCAGGTCATTGATAAGGGCATCCCGACCGCTGGGCTGCTTGCCCACGTCATGATTGTCAAGTTTGCCGACCATCTTCCGCTTTACCGCCAGGAGTCGATTTTCGGTCGAGCGGGCTTGGCGATTCCACGTTCAACGTTGGCTCAATGGGTTGGCATGACTGGCGTGCAGTTACAGCCGCTGGTCGACGCGCTGCGCGACGTGGTGCTTGGGCAGCAAGTCATCCACGCCGATGAAACACCCGTGCAGATGCTCGCGCCGGGCTCGAAGAAAACCCACCGTTCCTATGTTTGGGCCTACTCCACCAGCCAGTTCTCGGACTTGTCAGCGGTGGTTTACGACTTCAGCCCCAGCAGGGCCGGTGAGCATGCTCGCAACTTCCTGAAAGACTGGAAGGGTAAGCTGGTCTGTGATGATTTTGGCGGCTACAAGGCCAGCTTTGAACTCGGCGTGACCGAGATCGGTTGCATGGCCCATGCACGGCGCAAGTTCTTCGAACTGCACGCGACCAACAAGAGCATGCTCGCCGAGCAGGCCCTGCGTTACATCCAATTGCTTTACGAAATCGAGAGCGAAGTCCGCGACCTGGAGCCGGATTTACGATGCCGAATACGACAAGAAAAAGCCGTGCCCGTGATGGACATGCTGCATGCCTGGATGATCGCCCAGCGTGATCTCGTGCCCGAAGGTTCGGCTATCAGCAGAGCACTCGATTACAGTCTGAAACGCTGGGCAGCGCTGTCGCGCTACCTCGACGACGGGGCCGTACCCATTGATAACAATTGGGCCGAGAACCAGATCCGACCATGGGCGCTTGGACGCAAGAATTGGCTCTTTGCAGGATCATTGCGCAGCGGAAAAAGGGCGGCAGCGATCATGAGTTTGATCCAGTCTGCGCGACTCAATGGGCATGATCCGTATGCTTATTTGAAGGACGTGCTCACGCGCCTGCCGACGCAGCGGGCTAGTGAAGTTGCTGACCTGTTGCCGAATAATTGGGCAATCAAATCACAGGATTAAAGGGAATTAACGATGGAAATAGATCACATTTTTATTTGTGTGAATGATGACGGTCGAGGCGCTGATGCTCTGAAAGCCCTCGGGCTTGCTGAAGGGACGCCAAACGTACATCCAGGCCAAGGCACTGCCAATAGAAGGTTCTTCTTCCGAAACTCTTTCATTGAGCTTTTACATCTCACCGATGAGTTAGAAGCTCAAAGTCAGTTAACAGCGCCAACCCAACTCTTTGACCGCCTCAAGTGCGCAGATGGAGTCACCGCGCCCTTTGGAATTTGCTTCAGACCATCCACCGTAGGCGAGAAGCCAATATTTCCGGTCTGGGAGTATCGACCTGTTTACTTACCAGTTGCCCTGAAAGTCGACGTGGGACATGCGCCTATATCCGAACCGATGTGGTTTTTTCTTTCGTTTGCCAAGAGACCAGATGAGGCTCCAATTGAGCGAGCGCAGCCGTTTGAACATCCCAACGGCTTTCGCGACATTACATCTGTGCGAGTTACCACTCCCAACAGCCAAGCTTTTTCTACCCCTGCCAACTGCGCAAACCAGCTGAAAGGATTTGAAATTGTTCATGGTCATGAGCATCTGGTCGTATTGGAAATCGATCATGGCGCAAGCGGCCAGACACACGATTTCCGTCCTGGGTTGCCGATGATTATGAACTGGTGATGCATTGGCCTAATCATTCAGCCAATCTCGTTCTGATCCCAACGCTGGGGGCGCTGTGTGTGCTTCATTGAGGTTTGGATTCAGGAGGGTGTGTTGCCCGGGCGCTTACGCGTCAAGAGATTGAGCGTCCAAAGTACAGTGCCTTGACACACTACTGCCACATCGTCGAAACGGGCAACGAGTCCTACCGCCTGCAAGACAGCAGCTTGGTCGCCCAGACCAAGATCAAATCACGTGAACGAAAGCGCAAAGACAATGATGGTGCCGAGGACGATGAGCTGTTTTGATCTGCACCAAAAATACCCCACCGCATGCCCACATGCGGTGGGGCTTTAATGTCTCTTCCACCGGGACACGACTGCTAAGCTTATCCTCAATTGCTGATGCCAAAAATCAGCAATCCGCCCTGGGTCAGTTTTCAATCGGCAGGGTGGGTCAGTTTTCAATCAGCGCCGACAGTCAGCCGCCCAGCGTGTGGTGCTTTCGTATTTTTGGCTTGGTTATGACGTAAATACCTAGCAGTTCTTCCTTAGGTGTTGAGCAAAGCGTATGAGTGACTGCTATAACTGATCTGCTGTATTTTCATTCATGTAGGAGATTGATCCTCATGCGAAGGTATATCGCGCTTACTGCTGTTCTTGCGCTACCGGTGGTTCCAGCTGGAGCGGCAGAAATATCTTGGGAGGTTGCCAATGGATTTCAACAATTCAAAAGCGATGCAGACTTCCAAACGCTCAAAGAGGCGTGGAAGCCACAAATGTCGGCAGAGGCTTTCCTTGTGACACAAAACGCAGCATCTCTAAGGAAGTTGCTGCCAATTAAGAACACATGGTGGGACGAAAAAAATGGACTTTATAACAATGACGGTCTGTTCAATCCTTCCCATAACGTTCTTCTGAGCTATCTAGGGACAGTACAAGGGCGGACATGTCAGTGGAGCATTGACAGAAACTTGATTGGTTCGGCGGTACCCTGCGACACTAAAGTCAAAGCTTCGGAGATAAAGGAGGACACTCCCTTTACTATTTCTGTTTCGGTAGACGGTGCGTCAGCACAAGAGCTTATAAATCAGCGTATCGCAACCAAACTGATTCTCGCCGTCGGCGACTCCTTTGCTTCAGGTGAAGGTAATCCCGACTACGCAGCTATTACGAACACGGTACCGGAAAAAGGTTCGGGAAAAGAAAACAAGACCGGTCTGAAGACCTTGGATTGGTTTCTTCAGGAAAACATGGGTAACCAAAGATTTACGGCGTCGGCTGATTGGTGGGATACCGCGTGCCATCGATCGTTTTTGTCATGGCAATCGCTTTACGCGATAAGAAAAGCCGTTGCCGATCCACACCTAGTGGTTCGATTTGCATCTTTTTCTTGTTCTGGAGCTGAAGCCTATGATGGATTTTTTAGAGCACAGAGCAATCCTCCTGTGGTAGTTGGGGCACGAAGGGTTCAAAAAGGGTGGACTCGTGATGGGGGAAATATCACGGTCGCTCTGAAGGTAAAGGAGGAGCGAAGGCCAGAAAAAACAGTATTTGTTGAAGACAAGAGCACTAAGACAGTTCTGAATAAGTCTCAACTTAATGCTGCTATTGCCGTGCTTTGTGATGGAAAGACTATTCCTGGATTTTCAAAGTCATTCCGACCACAGCGGGAAGGCTTACGGTCTAGTCCTTATTATGGTGAGTTCAAATATGATAAGTGTCAGGGCAGTTTGCGCCAGCCTGATGAACTTCTGACGTCGTTTGGTGGAAATGATTTTGGGTTTTCTGGGGTCGTCATGTGGGGGCTCGTTCCTCGAACTGCAGTAGGGAAATCCGAAACCATCGAAAAACTATTTAGGACGTGGACTCTGTCGACTTTTCGGGGACTGATGAAAGTACAGGAACCAAAACCCGCAGGGAAAATGGCGAAAGACCAAACTTATTTGATGTATTCCGATCTGGCCTGGACGTTCATCAATCTGTTTAACGTTAAAGGCAATGGAATAAAGGAACTAATATACCCCAATCCGCTACCGGAGAAGTTGTCAGAAGTATGTTCTGGTCGAATGGGGCAGGGGAATGCTGCACTGAGTGCTTTCTCTATTAATGAAGGGAATAAGCGCTTAATAACTAGAGGTAAGTTCAATAACTTTGTCTACAGGATAGAAGACGAGCATGCGGAAGAGATCGTAAGGGATTTCATAGTGCCTTTACAGGTCGCTCAAAGGGCAGCTATTACCAAGCTTGGGTGGACGCCAATAGAGTCCCAGCGAGGCTTTGAGTCGCCTACAGGTACTAGAACAATGTGTGCTGTAGCGAGTGCCTGTGACCGACGTGATGGAAAATGTGATTGGGCAGATCTTCCCGGATGGAGAGACCCACGTCATGACTTAGATCCTTCATGGAGACCTATGCAAAATATCACCCAATGGGAATCCTATTCCCCAACGCGAATGAGAGGGTTACGGATGTCAAATGATTCGGTTCTGACTCAAGCCAGATTCGTCGACGGAAAAATCCAGGAAGACTGGATGAATGGCTCTGTGCATCCTGTGGCCCAGGTTCATGCCGGGATCGCTGACTCGATAGATAACTCACCAAAGATTGTAACTAAATAGTCATTGTATGTGATTCCTAACCGGCTGTTACATCGTGTAGCCGATGGGTCTGATGAGTGGATTGATTCAGGCACCATCATTTTCCTTATGAGGAGGAACGGATAGCAACTGGGTTGTCTCGTACGCTCCAGGGGCTACCTGCTTTGGTGATGGCTGTTGTTCGGCTCGTGGTGGAGCCGCGCGCGAGAAACCTGCGGTGGCGATGGGGTAAGCATAGGTTGCTGGCGTGCTTTGGGCGTTCCCGGGGTCAGTTGCAACGCTTCGGCTTCAATCGCCGGGATGTCGATATCGATCAGATCATCAAATTAGCTGGCTTAAGCTGGCCTTGGTTGCTTGTTTTAGCTGGAAAACTTGAAGCGCTTGATCAGAGCGATCTCGTGCGCGAGCGTCTTGTTGATCGTCTTGTGAGGGGGACTTGCTTGTCCGCGTCTCGACCTTTTTATCGAGATTTTCGACGCTCGGCATCAAATGCGCAGCGAGCGCGCAATTGTTAAGGGTTCAATAGGTCGAGATTCGGGATGGACGTCAGGCCGCTGATTTTGCCAGAGATGTCATCGAGCGGCTACAGACTGATGGGCCAATAATGCTGGTGATGGGCACGTCGGGTTGCTAATGACTATTTGATTTTTTTAAGACGGCTTGGACATCATTTCGCTGCTATACATAAAAAGAGGTGGCACTTAGTAGGACTTTAGGCCCATGAAGAACGGACTCTCACAGCTCAGCGCGCTGGCCATGATGGTGTCGATGGTCTTTACCACCCGTGGAATGGCAGGCGGAAATCTGGAGAAAATCGGCAATTTTGGGCCGGAGAGCCACTACGACAGAGGTCAGCGTGTTGATTGGGCACCTGAATCTCAGCGCCAAATGAGCTATCTACAATCAGCCGATTTAACGGATATCGCCACGCCCCTGCTGAAACGCAGCCACGAGACCGATCAAACGGTAGGCGATAAAAACGGCCCCGGCATCGTCGAAAAATTTCCGATTTTTAAGAATGAGGTCGACCACGTTCAAACTGCTGGCCCTAGTGCCTTAGCAAAACAAAAGATGCGAGAGGAGGCTGCGGGTTGTATAGGCGAACTGGATGCCGTTCCTGAAAACCAAGTTAAGGAACAAGCCGAAAAATGCTTTGCCAGCTTTGACCGCCCAAATGGCCCGAGTTGGAATCAACAACTCGATGAAGCACTGACCCAGGTTAACAAAAATCAAGAAGCAAAAACGGGCTATCTGAAGGCGTTATCACTGGTTACATCTATCGTCGACATCAATAGAAAACACCAGTGCATGGCCTCTGTTTACAAAGATGGGGAGTGGGTCACCGCGAGCCATTGCATTCCCGGCATGGACGCCCGATATCTGTTACTCGATGGTAAATTCGTTCTTATAAACTCAACTACCCCCTGCAAGTTCACAAGTCCTTGCGACATCGTCTTTATACAAGCCCCGACACCTAAACTTGATTCTTCCACACTCCCTAGGATCAACCCAGATCTGCGCGAGTTTAATTGGGAAGATGGGATTTTTGTGCCAGGAGTTGTGTATAACACGACACTGCGAGACAACTTGACATTTAAAGGTATTTCCAGTGGTGACTATCTAAAAAAACTGATGTGGAGTCCCTATGGGGTCGGTTATTGCCGAGCCTTAGACATACAGGCTAATGGTTGCTTTTCCCACACCTGCAGCACGCTGGTTGGATTTTCTGGTGCTCCTGTCTATGCCTATGACTCAGCCAACAAGAAAATCCAGCTGCTGGGAGTCCATTCAGGTGTTGATAGCACTAAAAATAGCTGCCAAGCAAAGGCCAAAACCAATTATGGCCGTCTTACTTCTATGAAAGGAAATCCACTATGAGAAAGGAATTATCCATCGCCATACTTACTGTAACAGTTGTAGGGTGCACGGCTCCAACACCTAACTCATTCAGAACCGGAGACGCCGACTACGGTTCGGTAAAAACACACGCACCGGTTGCCGAAACCAGGGTGTTTGTCAGACAAAGCGGGGTCTGTAAGTCGCTTGGGGCTTCAGCGGAATCGTTACCGCCGCTGGCAATTTCAGCACTCAGTTACATCGTCAAGGAAGGCATTGCTTATGGGAAGGACTATCTCGACAAACAGGCTGCTTACTTAAGTGCAGACGTAGTCCTCAATGCGAATGCCTACCTCACGTTCGACAAGTCAAATGCTTGGCCGAACGAATCGACCGCACAGGAGGCAAAGCAAAACCGCGATGGGCAAGTAGCCGAGGCAGCGATGGAGGCACGGGATAGCTACCAGCAAGCCCATCCTAAAGCTAGAGCCACAGACAAGGGGCTTGTTGCATCCGTGGCGGAGGCTGAAAATGCCGCCAGGGAGCGGTATGACAAACTAACCAAAATTCAAGGCAGCGACAACGATCTGTGCGTGTTGATCGTGGCAGGCGAATATCAAGCCCACAACGGGCATACCAAGCACAAGGAGGATTTCACCAAATTTTCAGGGGCTAACACCGAACTCCTCGATAAATATCGCATGGCGGTACCAGGCACTACCTTCAACGAGTCACCTAAGCCGTTCGACAATCTAGCCAGCGACCCGTCCTTCATCGCCGAACTTCATGTGGTGCCGACCGTCGTTAACGACAAAATGGTATACACCATCAAGCCGAACTACATTTTCTACCCAAAACCGCTGCACAAAAATACGGCCAATGGACTCGAACGCAAGGTGATGATTGAACTTGTATTTGGCACCAATAAACCAGCCCTGTCATTCGATACGCTGAAAAGTGGTTGGGTATATGACAATGATGACCTGATCTCCAAGTACGTAATGTTCGAGGCGCCCGTCAACCAGAGCTATCAATCGATTTCGATCAAAGTCACTGAGGGGCCGGACAAGATGCCGACCGCCAAAATGTTGGCCGATTTGTCTGCACGCGACAAGGATCTGGAAAAGTACCTGATCGATAAGATCGAGTCGCTGTCGAAAGAAAAAGCAGCTGCGAAACCTGCCGTTCCATAAGCGGTTATTTGATCTTCGGGTGTTGAACAAGCCATACGAATTGGGCCGCGCCAGGCTTGAACGCACGAACATGACTATACATCAAGCATCGGCATGGAAGCGACGCAGATGCTTCAAGAGGATCATGGGCACTCAGCTCGCTTGAGGGGGCGTCGTAATTTTGGAGTGTGAGACTGGGTTTGAGGAAACATCTGAAGCACAGTCTCTTCTATGCTGTGTCTCTGTAGTCGGATATTACTACTATCTTGGATTTAATAAGCATGGGCGCAGCCGGCGTTGATCTGCGAGTTGTCAGAACAAACCCGGATCGATCAACGGATGTGCTCTTTCATTCTGACCACCAGTCCTTTTCTGTACGTATCATTCCATAGCCGTTGAACCAGCTTTCAATTTCTACGGTGAGCGAAGTGACGGATGAGGTGTTTGGGTGCAGTGGGTCGAGAAGGTTCGCTTGCGATGTAGCCCAGGCCACCCACAGCGCAGTTTGTTGCTGAGTTTGCTCTGAGGTATCGTCACTGGCATCGCAGATCGCCTGGATGAATGCCCTTAGGCGCTGAGACTGCTCCCACTGTTTTGTATTTTTCACGAGTCTGTGACGCAGGCGTCTATGAGTTTCTTCACGCTTGGCTCGTTCAAGTCGTACCGCTTCTTGAGCCATTCGCTCACGACGATCCTCTTCATTCTTCAAGCGCAGCGCTTTCACGGATTCAGCTATCGAACCGAAACCATCAAGGATGCTCGTAAGCTTTTCCTCGATTTTCCCGGTCTTAGTATCCGTCCAGTTTTTCCTCTTTCCATATTCCGCGCGTGCATCAATCTGCAGGCTTAACTCTCCGGTGGAAGACCATTCAAACTGGGGCGAACGCAGCATCGAGAAATCGGGTTCCCATCGAGCATTGCGCTTAGGGGCGGGTGGCGGCGGTGGCGGGATAACGTGTTTATTCAAGCGCTCCACAAGTTTGATCCCAAGGTGCTCGCCGTTGATCTCTACCAGCGTTTTGTCGTCCGTGACCTTCCACTTGAAGCCGAGCACCTCGCTCTCTTTTATCAGGGCGTCGAAGATCAGTGCGCAGCGATCAATGAGTCCGATAGAGATTTTGGCATCGAGCACATTTTTGCCCGTGGTCACGAGATAGCCTTCATGGCGCTTGGCCGCGTTAACGCATTTCAACCACTTGCTCACCAGAGGATGAGGAGCTAATAGGATGTGAGGCACTTCGATTACTGAGCGAACTGCTTTCGGCTGAACAGGCGCAGCGCTGTGAACTGGAAGCGTACTTCGATCCAATACCGTGAAAGTGAGGGGGCGTTCGTCGGTGGGAGGTTTTGGCTTACTAGGGCGTTTAGACACTGGTTTTGCCCAATGCCCTCGAGGGGGCAGGGGCAGTCCAGCTTTACGACATGCTTTGGAAAGCGCAACGTCTGATATGCCGATCTCTTGGGCCAGTTTTAGTACGGGTGTTTCCCAGACTTTGTCGAACAGTTCCCTGGGAGAGAAGGTCACGATTTTGTACATAGACTTATCCGGCGTTTGGCGTTCCGATACCAGCGTAGATTCTGTCTCTCCAATCTCAAGTCAAATTTTGCGAGTGATGCCCGGGGGGGGCGTAACGTCCAGCTATTCACTTGGCTTCTTCGTAGGAGATCACTCCGGCGCCATCAATACAGCGAGCGTCATGTTGATGAACTCTTCATTGGTTCTGATCGTGTCCAACGCACCACGCACGTTGCCTCCAACCTCACTCGATCCACGCTGCTCGACCCAGAGTGTCGTTTCCATGATGGCAGCCTCAAGGGCTTGCTGGTTTTCGTTGATCTTGAATAGCAGGGAAGGGAGCAGGTTAGAGTTTGGCATCGCGATTCCTCCATGGAAAAAGGACAGCGTAGCAGTAGGATAATTTGATGGGATCTTGTCGCTCGGCTATCGATGGTTCGCACAGAGTGTAGTGGTCAACTAATCCCGGACACGACGTTAAGTTTTTTCTCGGCCTGAGCGGGCGCCAGCCCACCGTTGAATTGATGGGGCCGAATCCAGTTGTACCTATGCATCAAAAAATGATTGATGTCGCGCTGGGCCTCTTGGGCCGTTCAGTAGCCTGTGGTCGGTATCCATTCGGTTTTCAAACTCCGAAATACTCGCTCCATCGGCGCTGTCCCAGCAATTTCCCCGGCGACTCATGCTCTGGCGCATGCGATAACGCCAGAGTCTCTGGCGAAATAAACGACTCGCATACTGGATCCTTGATCCGAGTGAAACAGCAAACCCAGAGGTCTTCCACGTTGCTCATAGGCCATGTCCAATGCCTTGATTACCAGCTCGGCGTCCGGCTTTTCCGACAATGCCCAACCCACTATCCGGCGCGCGCAAAGATCCAACACAATAGCCAAGTAATGCCATTTGCCCTGAGCCCAGATGTAAGTGATGTCACCACGCCAGCCCTGGTGCCGGGACGTCGAACTCTCGATTCAACGTATTCGGGATATCCAGTCGTTCAACCGTCGCTCGTTTATAGGCATGAGAACCTGGCTGTTTGCTCACAAGCTCAAGTTCGCGCATTAAGCTACGAACCTTGAACCGGCCCAGTTGCTCACCGTCTTCACGCATCATCGACAAGATGCTGCGGCTGCCCGCAGCACTGCGACTTTGCGTGAACAGTTCATTGACTCGACTGCGCAGCTGAAGCCGCTCAACATCAGGAGTTCGGCGTCTGAGACGCTGGGTGTAGAAACACGAGCGGGTGACTTCAAACACCTTGCACAGCCAATTAACCGGCTCGTGGACACTCAGTTGGTAATCAGCGCGAACGTGTTCTTCCGACATCAAGAGCGCGGCAGCCTTTTTTAAGTTGGATTTCTCTCGCTCAAGCCGAGCGATACGAGCTCCAGTTCCTGCTGGATTTTCTGCTGTTACGGTGTCAGCGCTTTGCTCTGCGGAGTAACGCCATGGCGTTACTTCTGAACTTGATCAACCCAACGGCGCAAGGCCGATTCGCCGATGCCGAGTGAACGACTGGCTAACTTGGGCTGAACGTTATGGGACTCTTTGAACTGCAAATGAGAGGAACGTCGGGAGTGGGCGGTTCAATATTCTATGCCGGCACTACCGCCGAGCTCGTAGCACCGGCCATCAACGACCGCTATTGGCCCAGAGTGTGTAAAAACGCCTTCGCGAACCCTTGCTATGATTTCTGAGGATTTCATCGCAGGGATCGTCCATGAAGCGCTTTATCCAAGGTGAACATCGAGGCCAAGGCACCTTACTTCCCGAGAGCCTCGACGACTACAGCGAGCTCAGAGCGTTTTTACGCTCGTGGCGAGGTGAGCATGGTAAGTCTTTGCGCGCCTTCGGAAGTCCACGGGCTTGGGGTAGAGCTCTGAAAAGATCGGGAGCACAGCATCAGGCTTCAAATGACGGCGGTGAATGTGTACTCGGTGGATCGCTTACGGAGAAATTACGAGAGTGTGCTCGCGATGGCCTGCGCCTTTCTTTGGTTACCTATATGAAATGGCAACAGGCCCTAGCGAGGTCATCAAGATATCTATCATGACAGCGGCGGCAGCAAAGTAGCGATGGGGAATTGAGAGATGTCGGATGGCCACCGGGTGCAACGTAATCAACGTGCTCCCGGTGACCTGCTCTTTAATTAAGTGGGCACTGTCCAGAAAGGAAGACAATACAACCTAACGCCAGAACCTCTTGAGGGAGGGCCTCGCCGCATGGTGCTGGAACTGTCGTGCGATTCAACCTGATGCTGCGAAGGAAGCAATACACTGTCAGAGCGTAAAGACGCTTGAGATCCTCCGACAGGATCCAGTCTGCAATGCCACCGAGGTGAGAGATCTCCGGAACTTCATCCAACAGTGTTTGGTGATCCGCCTCCGCAAGTCGGTAGTGCCGTTTACCATCCGCCTGGGTGTCGACGGCCACTTTTCCTCGCGATTCGGTGCCAATTTCATGCCAAAAGGAAAATGCAAAACGCGCAAGGCCAAACAGAGGATCTGCTCCTCTCACTGAGTCGTCCGGGTCAATGAACACAATTGGCCCATTTCCATCTTTGCTGATCACGTTTCCAAAATGAAAATTCAAATGTGCAACATCGACGGAAGAGAACTTTTCAGACCTGGCAAAGTTTGATGCTTTTGTATAAATCTCGAACAATGATTCGTTAAGCATTACACTATTGAAAATAGGACACTCAAGAAACATGGGATCAAGACTCTTGATCTCGTCCCATTCTTGCTGCAGCTTATGAAGGAGGTCGAAGCGCTCTCCTTTCGAACTCTGGTACTCCCTGGAAATTGCCGGGCCAATCGTGGCCAGCGCTTTCTGCAGAGAGGCGCGTTTCGAAGTGTTGGCCAGTTTGGCGTCGAATACAATATTAGAGAGCGTGCTGCCCGAGATTTTTTCTAATGCGTAGAAGGCTCGTCCGTTTATCGCGCCTTCATGGATTACGGGAATCATCTGATCAGGATGGAGTTGGCATAGTGCCTTGATTTGCAAAGCCTCCTTGGTCAGCTTTTCATTGAATTTTTCGTCCCTTGCCGTTTTGATAACAAATCCGGCGCTGAGAAGATCTACATCATGTGACTTGGCCATTAGCAAACACCTTCGAAGACAGAAACTTTTTTGCCTGCACTGAGAGTGCGTAGTGTTGCGAGCACAACTGCTGAGTAACCAATGGTGTTGCTGACATAGGACTGTACTATCACCTCGGACAGACCTTGTTTACTTAGGTAGCCTGGACGGTTGATTAGCAGATGCTTATCGTCGGCAACCAGACTACCGCAGCGAGGTTGGTAGCCATAAGCGCGGCTACCCAACGGCAAATCTGTAGCCATCGCGATGTATGGATAGTGCTCATGGACTTTAGCGGCAGCATCGATGATGTCGCTCTTGAGCAACATTCCCTGATCCGAAATTACAAACCGGTTGATTTGGTAGCCGGGTGCTTGGACTGGTGCACGAAGCGAAACAGTATTCAGCATGTCAGCCCATGGCAGAACCTTGCGGCGGCTTTGGACGATCTGAGAGAAGCTGGGTCGCAGGTTGTTGCGAGCATCCTGCATACGTCCTTCGAACGAACGGGTGCCCAGTACGCCATTGGGAGTATCAGGATGCACAATGTCTGTTTGTACCGAGAGAATTGCAGTCGCGTCCTTGTCACGGCTCGCCAATGCTTCCAATAACACTCTTAACGACGCATGCATACCGTTTGACTGGCAGGAGCCTAAGCAGAACATCCCCGCGCTAACCTCTGTTGGAGCGACAGATGGCAATAGCTCATGCGGTAAGTCAATCAAACAACCATAAATGCTTGGCAGGGCATCTGCTTCAGCTACACCGAGCACAATCGGCGCAACCTTCCTCACCTTCTGGGCGACGGCACTTTCCGGCAGAATATCGGATTTTGAAGTCGCAATGACCGCAAAGTCGAAACGACCTAACTCATTAATGTCATCTTTCTCAATATTCGAGAATACAAAATTTACGACATTCTCGTCGATTTTTATCTGATTTGGCGATAGCACCTTAATTCGCTCAAGTGCGTTTGCTTGTGCCAAAGCCAACTTTGCTACGATGCCGTGAATCGGCAATAAATGAGGGTAATGCTTATCGGTGGACGGTGCGTTAGTAATTACAGTAGATATGAAAAAGCCGTCTTGTAGAGGATCATTCAATAGCAGTAAATTGGCGCCAATCTCCGCCCCGCAGCCAATCAGTAGGCAGGTCTTCATTTACATTATCCTTAATATAAAAATGGGCAAGTTACGCCAGTAGTTGCATAAAATCGTCAGCTGCAAGTCCTTCAAGATCACTAGAACTTGTGATCAATTTCTCGATATTTTTCGAGCGCTCCGAACCGTAACGAACACTTGCATTGGCAGTAAACTTTTGCACCAGCAAGGGTAGACACTCAGACCTACGAACGCGATGTCCGACCGGGTATTCTATTGCTGCCACAAATGGTTCGACCTGAGTCTTGAAGCGAACGGTGAGGGTATTGCCGATTGAACGCTTGTCGGGCGCATAGTAATTTGCAGTGTATTCCGGCTTTTCTTCACATCGAATCTTGTCGCGAAGCTGATCAACCCTCGGGTCAAACGCAATTGGCCCATCGAAGTCTTCGATGGTTAGATCGCCGTTTAGCGCAGCGACCGCGACCATGTACTGCAAGCAGTGATCACGATCAGCCGGGTTACCCAAAACTCCAACCTTGTTGATGATCTGCATCGCG
This sequence comes from Pseudomonas sp. B21-015, assembly GCF_024749285.1. Taxonomy (NCBI): domain Bacteria; kingdom Pseudomonadati; phylum Pseudomonadota; class Gammaproteobacteria; order Pseudomonadales; family Pseudomonadaceae; genus Pseudomonas; species Pseudomonas sp. B21-015. Next base: position 5,015,321 of record NZ_CP087196.1, on the reverse strand, counting down.
GGTTTTTGAGTTTCAATGAAAATTTCACTGATATCGTCGATAACGAGACCTTTTTCATGCATGAACGCATGAAGTTTGATTGCCCCCTCCACAGCGGTCTGCGCATGGTATTCGGCAGGATTGGGAACCTTGAAGAGGATGTTCTCAATGACATACTCTTCAAGTGGGCGGCCCAGCTGCATCTCTTTGCCTTGGAACACGGCATCATTGAAGCCCCAGCGTGGAGTGGAGAGCGCACTCGGGTAGCCCATTTCGCCAGCTTGGCTGAACAGTGCGAGCTGAACCCCTCTCGCGGTCGCATCCCCGGCAGCCCAGGACTTACGCGTGCCAGCATTTGGCGCGTGGCGGTAGGTTCGTAAGGAATGACCGTCGATAAATGCATTGGATAATGCGTTTAACGCCTGCTCTCTGCTTAGCCCCAAAAGAACGCTAGCAGCAATGCTTGAGGCGACTTTGACGAATATTACGTGGTCGATACCGAGCTTATTGAAACAGTTTTCTAAGCACAGTACCCCATGGACTTCATAAACCTTCACCATGACATCCAGAACCGTGCGCATAGACACGGGCTCTCGTCCCGCTATTCTGTTGTTGCGGGAAACCCAATCTGCGACGGCGAGAATTGCCCCTAGATTGTCAGACGGATGGCCCCACTCCTGAGCAAGCCAAGTGTCATTGAACTCCAGCCATCGAATCAACGTGCCAATTTGGAATGCAGCCTCAATCGGCCCAAGCTCCTCACCCGCTCCAGGTACTCGAGCCCCATTAGAAGCACCTAGCGTAAATTTCATAGTGCTAAGTAGTTGTTTGCAAGGCTCATTATCCAATGCCGCCAGTGCGCACCCGATCGAATCCAGCAACGCATAGCGCGCTAGCTCTAGTGATTGTTCACTGCTGGGCTCGTTCGAATACACATGGTCAACGAGTTCTTGCATCAACTGATCAAACTTTTGATTTGCCAATTTGTTTCTCGACTATCGAATACCGTCAATCTAGAGCAATATCTAGATCATTTTCGCAGGCGAGCGGGCCAGCGAGCGTGAGTCAGCGAGTTATTATTATAAGCTGCAACCTTCCTGGCACGCGTCATCTGCTCTTCCGTGATCACGCTAGATAATGATGAAGCAGGTCTTTCTATTTTGTCACTGTGAATTTTTTCACATCTAATTTGTGCATTTGGTGAGTGGGCTATCACGAAACATCTCTCTATTCTAGGGACAAATTCGATTCTCTGCCCTTGAGAGGTTCTTCACCCGTGAGCAGTAACTACTCCAAACAGGGATCACTTGCTGTATATCGGACAGCATGGATCGTAACCGCTATTTTTATACTTTCGAATGCAACTACCCCACTCTACAGCTTGTGGCAGCAATCCTTGGGCTTCACTTCCGGCGTGCTAACGGTGATCTTTGCCTGCTACATTATCGGTCTTCTTCTAACCCTGACCGTCGCCGGACAGCTGTCCGATCACTATGGGCGCAAAGCCTTACTTCTGCCATGTGTAAGTCTTGCTATCGTTGCTGCGATTCTATTCGATCAAGCCGATAGCATCGGCGTATTGATGCTCGCGCGCTTCCTAACTGGCGTTTCGGTAGGCCTCGTTGTATCTGGCGGTATGGCAAATGTCGTTGAGCATGCTCAGCCACATCGCAAGCACTTTGCTTCGCTAATGGCATCTGTCGCAATGGTAGCTGGAGCAGGAACCGGGCCGCTATTGGCTGGGGTTGTGGCGCAATATTTCCCAAGCCCGATTCATACAGTCTTCCGAATTGAAATCGCGATTTTGTGCGTGGCGCTCGTGGCGTTACTTATGCAGAAGAACCAGAAGCTCGGGGTCGGTTCGTTCAAAGCACGTTTCCCCACCGTTCCTAAAGAAAATCTTGGCATCGTGCTGTTGGGAATAGCGTTCTTCGGCCCAGGCATAACATCGACTTCATTCATCCTGTCGCTCGGCCCCAAGATGATATCCACCTTTCTCAGCGTGAATAGTCCCCTCATTACGGGTTGTATGGCATTTTCAATGTTTCTGGTCGCCGTAGGCGTGCAGTTCGCGGCAAAGAGACTCAGTAGCCGTATCGTGTTTTCGTTTAGCGGACTTGCGACCATTTTCTCAATGATCTGCGTTTGGTTTGCATTGGAAATGGGCTCTGCTCCATGGCTGATCGCTTCCGCTCTACTGGCAGGTGCCGGTCAGGGCTTAGGCCAACTAGGTGGGCTGTCCCTGATTGCTGACAATGTACCCGCTCAGCGTAGAGCTGAAGCCAACGCAGTGTTTAACATGGGAGGTTATGTGCCCGCTGGTGCGATCCCGGTGATCACAGGCTATTTAATCGACTTCTGGGGGCTGAACGTCGGAATCACCTCGCTGGCTCTTATTATCGCTAGTCTCGCATCCTTTGCACTGGTACAGCTCCGCAGAGGCAATCTAGGCCCGCCCACGCAGCTTAACGACCCCACTTATGCAGTAGCAGATAGTTAATCTCACTAGGGTCTGTTGCCATTTCACATAGGTAACCAAAGAAAGGCGCAGGCCATCGCGACCACACTCCCGTAATTTCTCTTGAGTTTGTCGAACCGCGATGCCAGCGCCCGGTAGTGCCTCAGTCGGGCGAAGGCGTTTTCCACCAAGTGCCGGTTGCAGTAAAGACCTCGATCCAGATTCGCGTTGCCTTTCACCGAATTACGCTTTCTCGGAATCACCACCTCGGCACCTCGCTGCTCTATCTGCTCCCGGACTTTTTCGCTGTCGTACCCCTTATCTGCACGATTGTTTCTGCCGCCGGGAGCTTGGCAATCAGGCTGGGAGCTTGGCTGCAATCGTTGATCTGCCCTCCGGTGATGTCAAACTCGATGGGCAGACCATGAGCGTCCACCGCCAGGTGACTCTTGCTGTTATTACCTGCTCGACTTTTGCCTATCGCCTCGACGCTGCCACTGGCCGCACCTGCACTGTGCTAGTGAGCCTTGGCGTAGCGATGAAAACCTATTCAATGTCGGGTTCACCACGAGCACCTTGATTGCCTTGAGCCACTTACCTGGCGCTGACCACGTATTGAAGCGCTTATAGACCTTGTTCCAGTCCCCGAATGCCTTGGGTGGGGTCTTGCCAAGGACATCCCGTACGCATGCAGCCTTCGATGGTCATCCGTAGATCACGCTTGTTGTAGATGGTCATATGCAGCAGAATTTCCCGCAGCTTCGCCCAGTGCTCATCACTGAGCGTAATCGGGGCATTGCAAGCTCGTATTGGTGTTTTGTAAGAGCTACAACAATACGAGCTTGCTCTTATATATCAAAGGTTTATGGCGGAGCGGCAACAGACCCTAGCCCCTCCATGAGGAAATCGAGAACTACTCGGATTTTTAGAGAGCCGCGTAGATCTTCATGAAACGCGAGCCAGACCGGTAGCTCCAGCGGACTATGATCCATATCTACTCTTGCCAGCCGATATTCTTTCCCTAAAAAATCCGGGAGGAAAACGATGCCTGCGTTCCCTACGGCGGCTAATGCCTGGATGCGCAGATCATTGCTGGTAACGGAGAGCGGTCTCCCTTCCAGGTGATCTAAGAGCCATCGTTGCTGTATCGAATCGCCCATGCTCCGGTCATAGCCTATAAACTCATACTTGTCAGATTTTCGTTGAGTGATGTAATCCTGACTTGCGTAAGGGAAAAAGCGCAAAAAGCCTAGGCTTTTGGCAACAACGCTCTTTTCTTCCGGCCTGCTGAAGGTAATGGCAATATCGGTTTCTTTCCTCTCCAATGACGCGATGGACTTGGCGCCAACGAGCCTCAGTTGCAACCGGGGATGACGTTCGCGTAACGCCCCGAGTCGCCGAGCTACCAGAGCCCCGAGGTATGCAGGAGGTGCAGACAAGATGACCTCACCCTCAATGCGACTTTCCTCGCGGTCAACGAATCGCTGAAGCGCAAATGACGCGATCTCCATCTGCGCGGCATATTCGTTTACCCTGACCCCGTCTTCAGTTAGCTGGTAAACACGGCCTCTGCGATCCACTAGCTTCATGTTCAGAGATGCTTCGAGGGCCGCGATCCTGCGAGCTACGGTTGCGTGCTCCACTCCTAGTGAACGTGCGGCACCAGCCAGGGATCCTTCACGAGCAAAGGCAGAGAAAAAGCGCAGGCTATCCCAGTCAAGCATATTTAATCATCAGGTTGGCGTAAGGGGCTTAGAGTACGTAAGCAAAGGTCTAGCTTACCGCTTAAAAGGCCAGAGAAAGTGTGTATGTTGCCGCTGACCCAAAACTGACCGCAGGTGTTCAACTGTTTCTGCTCAATTTTTGAGCAGGAGAACACCGGCTGATCAGCATGGAAATGATGGGCAAAATTCGGCGCATGTATTTTCGTGACAAGCTGTCGCTGCATCGGTCGCGGTAGGGATGGCAGTTACCTGCCACCCCGCACAGATCCGTACGTGCGGAACTACCGCATACGGCTTCTGCCTCGGGTAGCAGCCGTCTGTATCCTTCCCGAGTGGTTGTCATCGCCGATGAAATGAGACTGCCAGTCACGAGCGCTTCTTTGATCGAGGCGGGTCAGTTTTCAATCAGCGCCAACATGCAGTGCGCCGTGAGTTCCGCAAGCGCTTCATCTGGCGGCATCTTTTGCGCAGGGATAAAAATCGTGACATTGGGCATTTCTGCTCTACCGTGATACTTCGGATGTGGCGTCACCGCTGCTCGTCAATTGCTCTGTCATCGGCACATAGAGGTGGACGTCCTCCGGCAAATATTCCACGCCGGATTCGATGGGACGATCGAGCTTCGCCAGCCATCGATGCTCCGGAAACTTCTCCAATGCTACTGCTTGAATCTGATAAGGCGTGAGGCCCATCCTGATGAGCGGATCGGGGCCGGTTGCGCTCACAACCAGATACTCGTCTGCACCGATGGCAGGAGCACGGTCAAGACCACTATAAAGATTGCGATGCCAATCGGTGATGTGCTGTTGCCAGCGCGCGAAGTTTCCACCGCCTTTCTGACGATATTCATCTCCCTGAAGAACGTCTAGATTGTCGATCGAATGAACGGCAAGGTAAATAGGGCAACCGGCGCTCACTGCTTTGAAACGCTGCGATGTATGGAATCCGCTCACTGAAATGAGCGCGGGCAGTTTTTCCAAGCTGTAAAAATGATTCCACTCTGCTTCGCTGGCTGGATCGGCGAAGGTGCATTCGACTGTATAGATCATCAGATTACTCCTGGCCGGGAGTCTCATGCGCCCGGCTTCGCTTGTTGATATCCTGTCACGATATGACTTGTATCGCGGCGTATAAAACGATTTTTTGGTAACCTTCATTGATAAAATATCAAGATGGCTTGGGTACCTCGCCCTGAATCAGGAACACTCATGCGCCGAAAGATCCCCAGCAACACTGCACTGATGGCATTCGAGGCTGCCGCCCGTCATGGCAGCTTCGCGCGCGCGGCGGACGAACTATCTGTCACCGAAGGGGCCATCAGTCGTCAGATTGGCCGACTGGAAGCATTCCTCGGTGTCACGCTGTTCGAGCGAATCGGAAATCGCGTCCGACTCCTGCCTAACGGGGAGCGCTACGCAGCCCAGGTTCGGGAGTCGCTTGATCGGTTGAATCGGGATAGCCAATACCTGATGGGACAGCCGAGCGATGGCGCGAGTCTCGACATCGCCACCGTCCCGACTTTCGCAATGCGGTGGCTCATTCCACGTTTGCCACAATTTCGGCAGAAGCATCCGAACATCTCAGTGCACCTTGCCGAGCGTACGGAACCCTTCGTCCTCGCCGGAAGCGGGGTCGATGCTGCAATCCATTTTGAGCATCCGGCATGGACAGGAATGCGGACGCACCCTCTATTGAATGAGGTGCTGGTTCCGGTTTGCCATCCCGAGCTTCTGAAGGACGTCAAAGCGGCAACTGCACTGGACATCCTGCCGCGTCTGCATAGACGACAGAACCCTGATGCGTGGCAATGCTACGCCCAGGAGACTGGAATCACACTGACCAATCCTGCAATTGGTGCGCGCTACGATCTTCATGCAATGTTGATCGAGGCTGCTTTGGCCGGCCTTGGCGTTGCTTTGGTACCGCGTTTCTACATTGAAACTGAACTTGCGCAAGGTCGATTGGCCGCTCCGTGGCCAGATGGGAAAACAATCTCCAAAACCTTCAGTCTCATCCTCCCCGAGCCTATTGGACTGAGCAGAGAGCCAATACGAGCGTTTGCTCAATGGATACTGGATGAATCGAAGAAAGCAACAGTAGTTGAGCTGTAGGCGTGAGAGAGCGTTGGTCAGCACGCACACCGTTAAACGGCTTGATCCACTGCGATCCGAAGAGGGCTCAGCTGCCCCAGTGGCTGAGCTCTGCTGCACACTGACGCCACCGCTCAATCCTGTACGACTCGATGTTCTAGGCGGGGCACCTGAGCTTCGTGGAAGGTGATCGACTATGCGCATTCGTAGTTCTAGAGGCGGAGCAGGAATTGTTCGATGGTGACTTGGATGCAGCAAGCAAATGAAAAGGGGGCGCCGGCAGGTGGGCTGGGTTCAAAGATGCCTTGGGGATGCTTGGCGCCAGGGTGGAAACGCAGGCTCTGATTGATTTGATTTGATTTGATTGGGCGGTTGGGAGGGTAGCGTGGTCATTTGACTGGGGAGGAGAAACTCGCTTTAACGTCGGTTTCGACGAGGCGTTACTGCTGACCAAACGTTTTGTTTTGAGTAGAAGCCCAAGGCCTAGACCATTTTTATTCGTCGAGTGCTACCAGCATTCTAACAAAGCTACCGCCAAAAAATTTGGGGCCGCAGCAGGTCATCCACGGACTTAACCCATTTTTTGTGCTTTCTGAGGGGTGGCATTTCGCCTTCAAAATGATTTAGTCTAAGGCGGCATTTTTTTGGCCGGGGCCAATAACCTAAATTTGGGCGATTAGGCTTAATATTATCTATTGTTAAAAGTATTTATATGGCAAGTGATCTCTGGAATCTAATACTCAATATCATAGCTGCATTCATATATGCGGGAGTTGTATGGATATGGAAAAGAAGGGGGGCTCGGCCTATCCCTGCGCCTTCTCCCAGAAAAAGCAACGTCCCTTATGATACAGTTGATTTGGATCGTCGATCCAAAAATCTCCAGACAGCTGAGTATGCAGCATATAAATTTGTTTTCTATTTTGCCACCTTTGCAGCACTCTACCTTTCCATTACCACGCCGCCATTGTTTAAGGCGCTTTTCGCTAATAGTGAAGTTTTTCTAAATAATGCTCGTTTTGTCGGAGAGTACCTTCCGGCCATTCCCATCGGAAAAAGCCATCTTCAATTTACATTTTTTCTAATTTCAGCATTGCTTTATTTTCCTTTGCTGTTTGTCGCAGAAACTATAACTTCATTGGTTAGTCCGCTGGTTGACTCATTTAAGGAGGTGACGGAGCGAATCTGGACTGCAATAACAATGCTTGTATTTTTAGTTTTTTGTATCCCGGTAGCGGCAACGTCTGTATGGCTGTTCTATGATAAAACTTATACGACTTCCCTTGCGAGTGTCATGTTCTTTATTATACTGCCTTTCGTTTTTTCTCAGGCGCAAGCTGGGCGTCGATGAGTTTAATTAGGCACTAGGCTTGAGCTTAGAGCGGTGGAGCCCAAGCTTTCGAGTATCCGCCATTGTGTGCAAATCGAATTGGTAATTATGGTTGGGCAATAATTATGTCTGGCCAATAATTTCAATAATGAATCGTTTTGTCCGCAGTTGATGAGCGGTGTCTAATAGCACCTCGTACCCAACAGGCCTCTTTCAACATATGGGGTGAATTACTCCGGTGTCATCAACATAGCGAGCGTCATGTTGATGAACTCTTCATTTTTTCTGATCGTGTCCAGCGCGCCGCGCACGTTGCCACCAGCCTCGCTCGATCCACGCTGCTCGACCCAAAGCGTCAGTTCCATGATGGCAGCCTCAAGGGCTTGCTGGTTTTCGTTGATCTTGAAGAGCGGGGAAGGGAGAAGATCTGAGTTTGGCATCGCGATTCCTCTATGGAAAAAGGACAGCGTAGCAGTAGGAGAATTTGATGGGATCTTGTCGCTCGGCCATTTAGCCCCTCGGCATAAGTGGGGAAACTACCGAAGCTGCAGTGCTATCGAGTCGCTTCAGTAAGCTCCATAAGTAATAATCCTGTACCTAGGGGACGGTTACACCTGCCCCGGATTCGGACTCGCTGCGCCAGTATTTCCTTTCCATGCGAGTATCAGGCAAGCGGAGCGCGCAGGCGTGCAGGATGAGCGCCCAACGGGCTGAGACGCGGCGCAGCCGTGGCTCAGTTCTCGCCAGCCTTCCGCCGCAGGCGGCACGCCATAGCTATTGTCCAATATCAAATCAACAAGGATGCGGCTGAAATGACCCACGATGAACTCCGTCAGCTTGAGGGCGCTAGGCGAAGGACTCTTTGGGCCCTTGCATGCCTCCGTCCTGGCGATCCCACTGCATCCGACCTCCTTGCCATCCTCGATGATCTCGACGACCAGGAGCGAAACAATACCCCCTGTAGCGATAGGCTACTCGAGCTCACTGAGGTTCGTAACTCTGTCTCGGTGATGCGCCACAACTCCGGAGTCGACATCATTTTGGAGCGAACTATTCCGCAACCGTGGAGAGAGCGTTTCCACCAGGCAAGCATCGGGTCGACCAGGTTGGTTGATGGGCTATACGCCTCAGACTGGGATAAATTCCTGGCGAGTTGGGAAGCAGAGATGCGACACCTGGAGCAGCATAGGGCCGCAAGAAATAAATCTAAAAAGGACTGAGCGGGTGCGGGCATGGGACAAGACGATGACACGGTGTACTGCGATATCCAGATGCCGCTAGCCCAGGGCCGAGAGCTTCTGGAGTTGGTAAATGCACTGCGAGAATCGAAAGCTCATCCGCGTCTCGACAAAGTCTTCGAGCACATGCAAGACGAACTCAGTACATCCATCGATTTCGTTGAAAACCCAACAACCAGGGACTTGTTTCGGCCGACGCACCACTGAGCATCGGCACTAGAGCATCAAGGAGGATAGAGGCTAAGGCCAGCGTACTAGCTGAAGCTCCTTGATTCGAATCGCCATCGCAATATCCGAAACCCCAAATTGAACCGAAAGTGGAATCAAATTACGGTTGTTGAACCGGGCACACCTTGCCAGCGAAATCTCTCGATCAAGCGAATCCCTTTCTGCGTTCAGAAGCGACCATGGATCTGAAGGGTTGAGGTGGTAACAGGTGGTATCGGTGAAGGGGAAGGGGCCCTTCATTTGAAATTGGGCAGCAAAAGCATCCAGTAGAAGTCGGGCTGGTATCAAAAAACACGCCGCAAAGTAATCAGCCTCCCTTTCCTTGGGAGGGCGACTTTGTCCTCGTGCCGATCCGTCCAAAGGCTTATCACGATGCATCACCTCATCTTCATGAAGCACAAAGTGACCGACCTCATGAGCGCCAGTGAACCGGATTACATTCATTGGGAATTCGGTGGAAACTGCTATGCGTCGAATCGAGCGATTCATTAAACCAGCAGCCTTGAAGCGCTCTCCCTCTCGCCCGAAGAGTGGAGAGCCCAGATTAGGAAGGAGCTGGTAATCAAGTCCTAAAATATGGGCCGCGACCTCGGGGGCCAGCATCTGAAATGGCGTCAGGTGTCGGTTTGGCCATAAGCGTTCTTGGTTGTCCCAAATTTCTTTATGAAGACGATGGACTGCTTGCTGGATACTTTCACGATTCATAGCTTTGTACACCATATGATGTGCTATTTTTGCATTTTATTCACCATATGTAGTGTTGTCAACGACCTGTAATGCCAGGGTGATGTCGGGCTAAAGACATGAGTGGGCTCCCGGTACTCGTGCGCTGGATACTCCAGCCCAGAACCCATCTCGGTGCTTGCTCTGTTGCGATCTAGACTACCGACTACCCTAGCTCAAGGTTTGCGTACGCAGCCACGCTTCCACTTTTTGCCATCGGCCAACCTTAGAAAGCTGTGACCTTCCTGTATCTAGAATCTCAAGCAGGCGCTGTCTCTCCGCACGAGAGGGAAACCAATCATCAATCTCGACGCTGCAGTGGTTGGACTCGCTCAATGCCCATCTCACGACCATGTCCGCAGCGGCTCTGTAGTGATCTGCCATGAACGGACGATGGCCATCAACAGACCATCCACGCTTTGCTAGCTCATCGGTCACGTCGATGATGCCAAGGTCACCAAAGTAGGCTGTGGTGTCAGGATAATGGATACCTGCCGATGAGACCTTAGCCACCCCGGAGTCCCGGTTAAAATACGAAAGGAAATGCCACCCACCCGTGGTGCTTTCTGGATGTGGAAAATTGATGGCGGCTTTCCCTGTTATGTAGTGCTGATGCGAGACGCGTTTGAGGTCAAAATCGAACAGAGGCTGCTTCATGGGGGCGAGTCCTAGACGAGCGTTCGCGGTGCGTCCATCACTGCGGCCTGCGTGCCTTCTCAATGCCCCGCGTCAGCGTCAGTAGCCCTGTTGGCGGCATGCAGATTTAGCCGACACTGTAGCGCCATGCCATAGGCTGTCACTAGATGGGTAGCTAGAGAACCTCCCATCTCTATGTGTTGAGATAGAACCACATAGTGATCTGCATCTGTCAGAACATTGGTGAAAATGAGCCAAGAATGCATGTGAGGAGTTGTCTGTGTTATCGCTTGAGCAACGCTTTCTGAGAGTGCTCTGGCTTTGCGATCATCGGTGATGAACGCTTGACGAATTCTGCTTGCGAATGCGATTGACGAGAGCTCGCCCTTACCCAGTTTTTTTCGGCTTTCAAGGTTTGCAATGGCCTGGAGATCGTCAATGCTGCAGGAGTGCGACGCAAATTTACCCCTGGATTGCTCTTGCTTGAGGCGCTCCCTCAATTCTAGGTCGGCTACAGTAGGGGAGGTGCGAGGCTTGACCAAGCATTCGTATAGGACAAACCCCGTCATGCAAAACTCACAGCTTGCCTCTTGAGTCGCAGCATACAGCCGGCGCGAAGACAAAATGTTCCAAACCGAACAGGTGTCGGCAACATTGATCTTGTGGAATTTCGATGGATCAATAGCCATGTATTGTCCTTCCATATAGAGAAGCAAGTGCCGCTAGTTCGCCGTAGCTGCAAAGGAGAGCTTCGGCTAGCCTGCCGAGGCTTATGATGCCTTGGCTGTGCGCATCTAGGCATAGCCTCACGTAGTGATCGGACAGTCCTCGTTCGAGTAACGCCGCTTTCCTGGATCGCTGTTGGGCGGTGAGGCTCTCTGGAAGTTCGGGGTCTATCTTGGCTTGCCGAGTGACCCGGTATCCCCGGATACGTCGACTGGTTTCAAGGTCAGCGTGCTTTGCAGCCTTCAAAGCGATTCCCAGCGCGTCACAACTCACTCGGAACTTGTTTGCCCAATCTTGGGCATCTCCTTCAGACCAGGTAGCTGGGGCGGGAAGCAAGCGAATCGTTTCGGGAGGCATCAGGTAGCAGGAGGCGAACCTGTTTGCCCGTACCTCCCTCATATCCTTGTCCCCCGGCATAGTCATGCTGGCCCCTTGGTCACTATCAAAAATACAGTGGGCCATCTCGTGTGCTGCACTGAACCGCTGTCGGTAAACGTCCTCGGTGTAGTTGACCAAAATGCATTTACCCGCGACAGGGTGCATCACGAAGAGGCCTGAGATTTTGGAGTTGGCCAGCTTTCGCCTGAAAACATGCACGCCTACTGAGCGAAACTCGGAGTAGATGTCGCGGGGAACCTCTCTGTCGGTATGACCCATCTGCTGGCGAAACGCCCTTGCCGCGCCTTCTGCGTGACCAATGAAATAGCTGCCTTGCGGAGTGTATGCAAAGGTGCTGGCAGCACCACGGAGCTCTTGGGTTAAAAATTCTTCGGTTTCGCAGAGGTACAGAAACTCTTGAATGGCAGAGCGATCCTCCTTCGAGAACTCCCGGCCATGCGCCCGGTAGAGCGTTTCAGTTTGTTCGAACGGAGCGACTTGTTCGTTCGAGATGAAGAATTTGAAATCGCATCGATAGTAGTCTGCGAGGATGAGCACCTCGTCTCCGGTAGGTTCCAACTCACCTTTCTCGATACTACTAAGGCGTTCAACGTTGATAGCAGTGAACGCTGCGACTTCGTCAACGGATCGCTGAAGCTGAATACGGTAGCGTTCAAGCTTGTTGCCAAGGGCCTGGAGATTCATGTGCTTTTTTGACGTCCTGTTAGGCAATGCACCGAGACATCATAGTCGGTTTTTGTTGTGAAAACGCCCATGGAATTTCGACTACGCAAGGGGGGCAGTCTTGTAGCTCGCCCAAACTTTGAGGGGGATGCGAGGCTTGACGGCGACTCGCTTTTTTTCCAAGATGTGTCTGCGCCATTGACGGTGGCGTTCAGCCCTAGCTTGGAAAAGCCTCTGCACCGTCGTTTCAACTTCCTCTCCTGCCACCTTGAATGGTCAGCTGATACTAGGGCTTAGCGTTGACCGTGAGAGGCTAGGCTATGAACTTCCCTGATACTCCTTCGCTTGCTGCTTTCAAGTCAGATGCTACTGTCCTGCTTCATGAGCTACGCAGTGGCAGTCGCTCTGCATTAGACAGAGCAATTCGCGCTCAGTTAATCAGTTCGGGCCCTGCCAACAGAGACATCTGTCTTCGTATTCTTGCTAAAGAATACGGTGTGACATACAAAAAAATTGTCGCTAGAGATCGGATGATTTCGCGATATGCCGCTCATTGTTTTTCTCAAGGTTTTTGGCGGCAGCCCTATGAAGGCGAATTTCGTAGAGCCCGATTTTTACTGCAGTTTGAAGCGCTTGTTGAATGCCTTCGTGACCAGGTTCCTCTTGCAGTAGCTGCGGACAAACGGGGAGTGGATTTCAGTGGATTCCATTTCAGCTCGTTGCTATTCAGCAGAATTGGGCTCGTTCTCAAGCGCAAGAAAGTCCCTGATTTCAGCTATCTTCAGGCGCCCGGGAGCCTAGTGCACTATCACTGGTTTCAAGATGTTCAGAAGGCGAGTCACTCGAATTTCAGCAATGCGAAGTTTTACTCTATTTCCGCAGATCCTGTAGTTCAACCAGGAGCCTACGGCTGGGAGACTGACTTCAGCCAAGCAGATTTGAGAGGTGTTGATCTTCGGGGTGCATATCTTCGAGGTGCCTGCTTTTTGGGGGCTAAACTCGACGGGGCCGATCTACGCAATGCAAATATCAACCAGTGCATATTTACCGGGGCCAAGGGGGCGTTCGTGAGCGGCGAAATTCTTTACCACAATTGGGACGTTGGCCCGAAGGGTGTTATCCCATGGCTGCCAGACGATGAGGTCTAAATCGTAACTTCTGGTTTCTGGTGCCCCGCTCACGCGCCCAGATTGAACACTGGGCGTCGTAGGGCGCAGCAGGTTGGCTAAAGATTTAGCGTGTGCATCCCTTTTGCATAATGCGGCCCTACGCAAAGTGCAGTTTTATCTAGCACTGGGTCAACCATGGAGGTAGTCATGATGACCTGAAAAGGCGTGGAATTATGATGCGATAGGGACTCTACCAAGACTCGCTGAAAATTTTGACTGCGGTCGGAGTTCATTCCCTTGTCTTCTGTGTTGTCCAGCAACAAAAGCCTAGGGTAACGCATCGTCTGATCTTCCAACGACTCCAGTAGAATCGCAAGATGAAAGCTATTCTTAAGGATCGTTTCCGAACTTGCGGAGAATTTTGAACGGCCATCAACAAGCATAAAATCTTTGCCGAAATCGAACATCACCACTTCGGCATCATTGAAGGCCGGCTCGAAACCACCATCTTGCTTCAGCAATTCGACTGTCTTTTCAGAAATGCGGCTTTCAACAGTTTCTCTGCGCGTGCTAGTTTGACCTCTCTTAATCTTGATGTCTTCTGCCAGATTTAGAATGGACTCATTAAGAACCCGTTTCTTCTCGATGAGACCCTCTATCGCAGCAACCAGCTTGGCTTTGGTTTCGTAATTTTTAATCCGCTCCTCTACGCTTCCGATTTTTGCAGAGACCTCGTTAAGTTGCAGAGTCCGGTCGGAGCTTATACGTAAAGTCGTGACATGCTTGGCCCTTAAAGCTTGAAGTGCAAGCTGGTTAGATTCCAGATAATGGGAGTGCTCACTAAACTTCGTCCTCATTTCAAGTAATACTTGAGTGCTTTCCTTTTTTTGAAAAATCAGCTCATTCAAGGCTGCTAAATAAGAAGCCTCTCTAGAGTTTGTATCGATCTCGGTTTTGCACAGGTGGCACTGATCTCTCTCATGATTGGTAATGGCGGAAAGACAGCTTGGGCAAAACTTAAATCTTACTTCGCCAAAAAAGTCATAGGCAGTCTTCGACTCTTTAAGGGATTTGATTCTTGAGTCTATTGCCGAAATAAAAAGTTCGGATTCTACAATTTCATTCACCATCTCCGCCTGCTTAGCAGTTCGAATGTCGATCTCCTTAGAGAGCTCACCAATGGCTTTGGCTGCCTTCTCCGCCTCTACATTAAGCGCCGCGTCAGAGGTCTCTTCAGGTTGGACAATCAGGCGCTCGCGTTCCGCAAGAAGCTCCTGTAGTTCGATATTGGAATTCTTGATGGCAGTATTGAGTGAGGTCTCACGCAAGGTGCCTTCGGATGGCGATACGTATCTGTAGATTGAGTCTAATTGCCCATCAATTTTGGCGAATTCTGATTCGGCTTTTGCGAGCTTTTGCTTCAGCGAATAAATCCCGAGATCATCAAGGCCGAGTAGGAAGTCACCTATCGCCTGGCGCATGCTAGGCTTGTCGAAGGTAGTGTGCTCAGCTCTCAAGATCTTGTTTACTGCGGTGCCTTGGTCGACATAAATCAGTCGCAAGACCTGATGAATAGTCAAGTTGGCAAAGTCATCAGTTTGGTCGTGAGGCCAATCTAGTAACTCAAAGATTTGTTGAGAAAAGCTCAATTTTTCGTCGGTTCGAATCAAACCATATTTTTGCCACACGGCTGACGTTCCTGCTTCGCGGAGTTCATTGTATGACCCTCCGAAAAAGCTCATGGGTGGCTTCTTTCCAGGCTCTACCGTCCTGTGTATGGTCATCACGTGACCGTTAATCTCAATTTCAGCAAAAACTCCATCACAGGTTTGTGCTTCTTCATTCCACCGATCTTCGGCTATATCCCCACCGAGGCAGCTAAATAGAAAGTCCATGATTGTTGACTTTCCGACACTGTTAGCACCTCGGATTATATTGACGCCCTTGTGGAACACTGCGTCATACACCGCCTTCCCCGACCTGGTAATTATGAATCGGTTCACAAATAATGTTGAAGGCTTAGATGTCATAAATAAATTCCATTAGGCCGGAGCGAGATTTGAGTCCGTTCGATCCGTAAAAAGGTGCTTCTGGCAGACCTTTTGTAAT
The DNA here is from genome assembly GCF_024749285.1 of Pseudomonas sp. B21-015. Classification (NCBI taxonomy): domain Bacteria; kingdom Pseudomonadati; phylum Pseudomonadota; class Gammaproteobacteria; order Pseudomonadales; family Pseudomonadaceae; genus Pseudomonas; species Pseudomonas sp. B21-015. The sequence goes on along the minus strand of NZ_CP087196.1, from coordinate 4,999,909 downwards.
GACTATGAATGCGTCGCTCCTCAAAAACTCATCGGTTTCAAGGAGTGCAATATAACCGGGCGGCAAAGCGTCTGGCTCTAACTGCATGATGCCTTTATCGAATTCGGATTTCGATAAACAACCTTTCGCAATAAGCTCGAGTGTTGCTGCCTTTTGGAAACTTTGGAGGTCAAAGAATGTGCGAGCGGGATTTGTCAAATCTTCAAACTGATCTTGAATGTTAGCGGTTTTTGATTTGTACTTGCCGATTTCCCTGGGCCACGGTTTTATCGCCTTAAGCTGGCTAGGGAACAAATAATAAAAATCAAGCACGCGAAACAGGGGCCAACTAATTGGCGTGCTACCAGTCGCATTGAGAATTGATACTATTCTGTAAAGACAGTGGTTTGCATCGAAGGCTGGGTGATACATCAGCATTTTGGCTTCTCCCAGATCAAGTGGCACTTCCCAGTGAGAAAATATAACATCCCTGAAATCATGTACTGATCTATTGTGAAGTCTTCCGCCATAACCTCCCGGTAAATGGTGTCGACAATTCCGTTGAGGATTACCCCATCGATAACATCATTCGGGACACCTTGTTTTATTAGCGGTCGAATGGATTCTTCGAAGCCAAAACTAATTTTTTGGAGAATGTAGAGAAAGATAGCCTGTCGTCTTCGATTGAGCTGGGACTTCATTAATCTCTTCGCAAAGGCATCTTTGCGCTCGATTGCTACCTCTAGCAAATCCTCACGCCCCCCGTTTTTGAGTTTTTGCTCCAGACCGATCATCGGAGACTGAGTTTTCTGGTTGGTAAAAAAATCCAGACGTTCGATGAAATACATGAAATCTTCATCGTGCTCACTCAACTCTTGGATTCTTGCAAGTGCGCGAGTAATTGCAGTCGGATCTGCAGGGGGTAGGTTGATGACGTAGTTGGTGTCATCACCCACACGCACGCCGCCCTGGATGTTTGAGCCCCAAATGCTTGCTTTATTCATTTGGGCGAGTTGTTTGTGTCGTTGCCCGCCCGCACTGAACCATGAACTGTGGAACCCTTGATGTTCACGGTATTGCTTCCAGAGCGTCCTTTTGTACCGGCATTAATCAATGCTACGCATAATGCGAAGGTCACAACCACCAGGAGGCACATCAGAGCGAACAGTTCGGTATGCGTCAGATTCTTGAGGTAAGGCGAGGAGATGATTTGCGGATAAACCGTGTACCCCAACAGGCCAGCTAGCGCCGCACTGCCGCAATACTTGACAGCGCTTTTCCAAAATTCGTCCATGATGAACCCAAGCTGGTAGTCAAAACGCTATCATCGTGTATTCGAGGGCCCTCGTAAAGGCACGGAACCGCGAACTCACGCAAGCGGATGCGAACCGACGGCGTTAGCCTTTCTTTTTGACGTGGAGCCGCCTGCATACGTAGGGTGTCGGTTTAGATCGACGTAACTGAGGTTTTTCACGCAGTCCCGGTATCAGAATAGAGGGCCGTGAGGGATCCAGCGAGACGCCAGTTTTTGAGGGCAGCTTCTGCGGTAGGGGTACCAAGAACGTGCTGCGAGGCAAGCATGAATAATGTGAACCCACTACCTCAGGGGGGGCGGGGGTCACCTAGCCTAAAGGAGACCAGGCGAAATGGATTTTTATGTGATTGGTAGGGATACGAAATTCCCTGATCGAGCAAAGAATGCAACCTACCTGAAAATGGATCGATGGAACGACTTCAGCTTCGTCACCATGTTTTACGCTGTAGCCTTCGACGAGGAAGGCGTACGTTATGAGCTTGAAAATCTAAAAATCGGATTCAAGGGGCAGGATACCTCTACCTCCACGTACTCAAAACTTCCCGCGCACTTCACAGAGTTACCAGATGATTTTTTCTCTCTCGGTAACAATGTCGAGTATTACACCAAAATCGCCCAAATTCCGTCACCCCCCTTCAAATATGCTTATTTGGCAGGTTTGAGGGACATCGTTGCCAACCCTGAGCTTGTTGAGAAAATCACAGGTGAGCCTGTTTTTTCGACGTCTTTACTACGTGATGTAAGTCTTAGCAGCGTTAAAGAGCAGTTTGTCCGTGTGCTTCAGGGAGGGGCTGTTCGTACGGACTACTCCTTCACGTTTGTTAAACAAAGTGATAGTGCTACTGCGGGCATCGAACTCGATTTTCAGGTTACCGCTGGCTCTACACCATTGACCAATGTACATGCCTTGATTGGACGCAATGGTATCGGAAAAACCACCATTTTGAATGGCATGATAAACGCTATCAGTAGTGGGCACGCTGGACTGGATGCTATTTTCCGGGTTAACCCTTGGGGCGGAGGAAAAACACCGATTGGTCAGGATTTTTTCAGCAGCGTTGTGCTTGTTTCTTTCAGCGCATTCGATCCATTCGACCCACCACCTGAACAGCCTGATCCGGCACTGGGCACTTGTTTTTACTACATTGGGCTAAAGGCGAAAGCCACGGACGGGCATGACCTGAAGCGACGTGACGCTCTGAAAGCTGAGTTTCTCGCCGGCTTAAGGGCTTGCCTCAAAGATGCCTACAAGCGAAATCGCTGGAAGCGGGCCATTGAAACGTTGCAGTCTGATGAAAACTTTGCAGGCATGGGGTTTCTGGGGCTTTTGTCGTTAAGCGGTGAGGAGTTTATTGCTACTTCCGAGTATCTTTTTTCAAATTTAAGCTCCGGGCACTCTATCGTCTTGCTGACAATTACAAAGCTGGTTGAGCGAGTCGAAGAGAAGACGCTTGTGCTTCTGGACGAGCCGGAGAGTCACCTCCATCCGCCACTTTTGTCCGCTTTCATTAGAGCTTTGAGCGAATTGCTCTTGGAACGCAACGGTGTGGCGATCATCGCAACTCACTCACCTGTTGTTCTCCAGGAGATCCCCTCATCGTGCGTGTGGAAGATTAACCGCTCACATCTCGTAGCAGCAGCCCATCGCCCATCTGTCGAAACCTTTGGTGAGAATGTAGGGATATTGACGCGAGAGGTCTTCGGACTGGAAGTGACATCGTCTGGCTTTCACACCCTGTTGGCTGCAGCGGTGGATCAAGGTAAGGACTTTGACCAAATCTTCCTAGAATTCAACCGACAGTTGGGCTTTGAGGCTCAGGCGATACTCCGGGCACTTATTGCCGACCGAGACAACGGGGCCAAGTCATGAAGCGGCTACCTTGTCCGGAATACGCTCCAGAATACTCTTACGCTACCTGCGTATCGGCAATCCTCGACGAGCCAGAACGAACCCGGATGATGGCGGGTGTGAACGATATACGAGACACGGCCATCGACTTCGTCGAGCGGGCCGCCGCCGGGGCAACCTGGGAACTTCCTCCTCTCGTCGTGGCGAAAGGCGAAGATCCGATTGTGGTCGGTGATATTCGCAAGAGCGAACTGGTCGCACTATATGAGTATTACATGGTGAGACGCCCTCTAGGGCGCGTCATTTACGATTCGATTTTAGTTGGGGCGGGGGATGAATGCCCAACCTGTGGGGGAATAGGTCATCCACGTACGCTAGATCATTACCTTCCGAAAGCTAACTACCCCAAATTGGCAGTGCTTCCTCAAAATCTCATTCCCGCATGCCGGGATTGCAACACCGACAAGGGCAATCCGCTGATCGAACACGCTCATAAACAGCTAATCCACCCGTATTTTGATCAGCCTTGCTTCTTTGATCAAACGTGGATTAGCGCATCAGTCACGCATAGCCAGCCTCATGTAATCAGCTATGCAGCAACTCCTCCAGACACGTGGTCTGAAGTGGATCGTGAACGTGCCATAAATCATTTTGAGTTTTTCGGGATCGCGAAGCGCTACAGCATCGCCGCGAGTAGCGAGCTTATTTTTTTGCTGGATATGCACAGGAGCTATTTCCGCAACAGACCGGCTGAGGAGTTCTCGCAATATCTACGTTCGGCGGCTGAAAGCTCGAGTGTGTGTAAGGGGCCGGGGAACACACCTTCCTCGCTCGGCCGATAAGGGCGATTGTGTCCGCGTATTTTTAAGCGGACGCCATCGCCCTTAACGTCAGGATTTCCATGCGCCAACGAAGCTCTTACCCGAAACCCTTCAAGGCCCAGATTGTTCAGGAATGCCTGCAACCGGGCGCAACCCTATCCAGCGTTGCCATCAGCCACGGCATCAACGCCAACGTGATCCGCAAGTGGCTACCACTTTACCGAGACCAGCCGCCAGCGGCGTTGCCGGCTTTCGTTCCGTTGAGAGCTACGCCCAAACGGCAGGCGGAAGCGTTGGCGATTATTGAGCTGCCGTTTGGCGAGCAATCGATCACAGTGAAATGGCCAACTTCCGATCCTGAAGGCTGCGCCCGCTTTGTCCGTGGACTCACTCAATGATTCGCATCGACGCCATCTGGCTCGCCACCGAGCCCATGGACATGCGTGCCGGCACTGAAACTGCGCTGGCCAGGGTGATCGCGGTATTCGGTGCGGCGAAGCCGCACTGCGCTTATCTGTTCGCCAACCGCCGCGCCACTCGTATGAAAGTGCTGGTGCATGACGGGATTGGCGTCTGGCTGGCTGCTCGCAGGTTGAATCAAGGCAAGTTTCACTGGCCCGGCATTCGGCGTGGCTCCGAGATGGAGTTGGATATTGAGCAACTTCAAGCGTTGGTGCTCGGCCTACCTTGGCAACGCGTTGGGGCTGGCGGTGCAATCACACTGCTCTAACGCCCGCCATTAGCCCATTGGTCTATCTCCGCAAACGGCTTGCTCTGGCAAAATTCGCGGCATGACTTCATCGCCCAATCTCGACCAAATGTCCTCCGACCAACTGCGTGCCCTCGCAGCGCAGTTGCTGTCCCAGGTTGATTCTCTCGGGCAGCAAGTCGACAGGATGGGCAAGAAAAACGACCGTGACCAAACCATCATCGAGCAACTCACCCACGAAATCGCCTGGTTCAAACGTAACAAGTTTGCCAAGCGCAGTGAGCAATTGAGCCCTGCTCAAGGCAGTCTGCTCGACGACCTGCTCGACACTGACATCGCGGCCATTGAAGCCGAACTGAAGGCGTTGAATCCGCCGGTTGCGCCGGCCGAGCCACGCAAGCAGCCCAAGCGTGTTCCTTTGCCTGCGCAGTTTCCGCGCACCGTGATTTATCACGAACCAGATAACACCCAATGCGCCTGCGGCTGCCAGCTCCAGCGGATCGGCGAGGACGTCAGCGAGAAGCTGGATTACACGCCGGGCGTGTTCACCGTGGAGCAGCATGTGCGCGGGAAATGGGTCTGCCGCGAGTGTGAAACGCTGACTCAGGCATCGGTTCCGGCGCAGGTAATCGACAAGGGCATCCCGACCGCAGGGCTGCTGGCTCACGTGATGGTGGCCAAATTCGCCGACCATTTGCCACTGTATCGCCAAGAGAAAATCTTTGGCCGCGCCGGCCTGGCTATCGCCCGCTCGACACTGGCGCAATGGGTCGGCCAAACCGGTGTGCAACTCCAGCCCTTGGTCGATGCACTGCGCGAAACAGTGCTTGCTCAAGGCGTGATCCACGCTGACGAAACGCCGGTGCAGATGCTCGCACCGGGCGAGAAGAAAACCCACCGTGCTTACGTCTGGGCCTACTGCACCACGCCTTTTTCGGCACTCAAAGCAGTGGTTTACGACTTCAGCCCAAGCCGTGCGGGAGAGCATGCACGCAACTTCCTTGGCCCGTGGAATGGCAAGCTGGTTTGCGATGATTTCGCCGGTTACAAAGCAAGCTTCCAGCAAGGCATCACTGAAATCGGCTGCATGGCCCACGCCCGCCGCAAGTTTTTCGATTTGCACGCGACGAATAAAAGCCAACTGGCCGAGCAGGCGCTGCACTCAATTGGCGGGTTGTACGAAATTGAACGGCAAGCGCGGGAGATGACCGATGAAGATCGCTGGCGAATACGTCAGGAAAAAGCGGCGCCGATTATCGACGCACTGCATACCTGGATGATGGCCCAGCGCGACCTTGTGCCCGAAGGGTCGGCTATCGCCAAAGCTCTGGATTACAGCCTCAAGCGCTGGACGGCACTGACTCGATATCTCGAGGATGGTGCTGTGCCCATAGATAATAATGCGGTCGAAAATCAGATAAGGCCGTGGGCACTTGGACGCTCGAACTGGTTGTTCGCCGGGTCACTACGCAGCGGTAAGCGGGCAGCTGCGATCATGAGCTTGATCCAGTCGGCACGCATGAATGGGCATGATCCGTATGCCTATCTTAAAGATGTGCTGACGCGGCTGCCGACGCAGCGTGCGAGTGAGGCTGCTGAGTTACTGCCCCAAAGATGGAACCCCCTATAGTCGAGGAGTGTACTTTTTGAGAAATTTTACTTTGATTCCGAATCCGTCGAACTAACGTACCACCACCGTGGCTTTCTGTCCTCGTACGAGTGATACAACGGTAAGAGAGCTTCTAGATCATTGTCGTCAAAACCACCGACTAGCAATGCGATAGTTGGTTCGTCATCTATTGCACCGATGGAGCTTCCGCACTTTGGACAAAAAGCTCTACTGGAGTAATCCGAGGATCTAAACGCTGAGGGAGCACCACCGGCACCTATCCACTTAACTCTGTCTCGCGCAAACTCGACCCACACGGCAGTAAGAGAGCCAGTATGCTGCTGGCAAGTTTTGCATGAGCACGTATGTGGTTTCTCTGCTGGGCCTAGCGCTTCATATCGAACCCATCCGCAGACGCATCCGCCACTATAGGTTGTTTTTTCCATGTACTACTCCGTTGACCTGCGGTCATAGGGTCAAGCTTAGCGGTAGGCAATCGAACCTGTCTCGACGAGCAATCAATAGATACATATTTTCTAAACCTCTAAATTTTTCTGCCCTAATTCTCAGGGTTACGATATGTGCCGGACGCACAGCATAAAAATCGTGATCCACAAGGTGTATTGAGCGGACGCCTACGAGTGTGTTCCCTAATCACTGGCGTAAGGTAATGTATTCCGCTTTGGCAGAGGATCCTTTGTTCTGCGCTCCCTAGATGTCAAGTTGTGCGATAGGGAGCGAATAGATTCCTTTTCAGACTGCTCTGTTGACTAGAACAGTTAGGGCTCCCTAATCCATTTCAAGCACGTACTGACAATGGGCACACAGCCTTTGCGATTGCATTTCATCAGTATCGTCATCAAGCTGGGTACCGCATTGCATGCACTCGGGAGCTTTCGGGCCGTCCCCACAGATAGCGCAACATTGTTCCTCTACAACGTATGAATCACGTTCACAACGATCACAGAGATCCAAAGGGCCTTCACCGCCCTGGGTGGCGGCAATGTATAGGTCTGCGAAATACTTTCCAGTGAGCATGGAGTCAACCACGTCACCAAACTCAGAGGTGGCTTCGCACCTGGTGCAGTGAAAGGATGTTAGCGAGAGTGTTTCGACGTTGCCTGAAGCTTTCATGAGCTTTGCTCTGCACTCAGGGCAGCTCAAATGCTCTATTGCGCTTGCAAGAATGTCAGATGGCCAAGTGATCTGGCTGAGAGACTCCAGGCATGTCTTTCGCTCCCGCTCGTAGAAAGCTTCCTGCTCGGTCAGAAATGTCCAGGTGTCTGTGCCAAGCAGAGTCCCCGGGCTGATGCCTAAATGAGTGGGGACGAATTGCTGTATCAGGTGAAAGCAGTTGGCAACGGTTTCTAGCAATACCGACGTCGGACGGCTGCTGAAATAGTGCTCTATATCATTCCTGATGGTGGTGAGTGCTTCCAGCAGGTTCCACTCTACTCCATCAATCCCAAGGCTCTTGAGTCGCGAAATTATCGTGTGGACATCGACGGTCTTTTTACCGCTGCCGACCCACATGACTTGGCCTGCAGTGCCCAAGGTAGGTGTCACTTTCTCTTTAAGGAGTGCTTCACCTGAACCGGGCGAGCTCATGGCCTGCAACTTGACCTTGAAGAGCAACAGGAGACCCGACGTCAAATTTCGAATGGATGAAAGGGCTCGGGCTTCATCGTGCTCCGCCGCCTTGAAGTCTTCTACCCCGAGTCGGATCGAAGCGACCGCGTTATCCTGCATTGACATCCCTTTCTCACAGTTAATGCTTACCTGCTGACGGCAGATCGAAGCTACTTTTGCCTAGTCTCCGCTACTCATGTGTCGAGAAGCCATGAAATTTTATGGTCGTGAACCGGGCAAACCTCCCTTGCTGTGAGTGCAGGCATAGATTCGTCAGGGCAATCGGTTAAAGTCATAAAAGAAACCAGCCTGCTTTGATCGTTTTACCAAAGGTAAAACGGCAGGAATGAACCAGGTACTCACATGGGAGGAGGGGATGAAGCTATTTTTGGACTGCGAGTTCACCCAGCTCACCCGGGAAGCGAAGTTGGTCTCCTTGGCACTGGTGTCTGAAGCCAGCCAGGAATTTTACGTCTAACTCACGGACACCTACCGAGTGGAGGACTGCAGCGACTTCGTGATTCAAAACGTCCTGCCACAGCTTGACCTCTCGCTGCATGGACAAACCCTGTCCAAAGCTCAAGCATCACTGCTCACTTTCCTAAGCAACCTTGAAGGCCCGCTCGAGATTTGCTCGGACGCTCCCGATTGGGACTGGGATCTCTTTTGCAAGTTGGCCTACGTAAACCATCGTTGGCCAGCAAATACAGCCAATCGCGCAACCAATTTGATTCAGCTATTCAGGCATCTCTCCGCAGATCAAATCGACGCAGTGCTGCCCGAACTCCCACACCATGCGCTGATGGACGCTCGAATCCTGGCCGACCTTTATCGTCGACTGACTGCCGGTTTGAATCGAGGCACTGAAAATGGATGATGATCTCCGCACGCAAAGGCGGCTCGCCCGATGAAATTCAACATTAATCACGAGTCTGCTATAGGGCCTGCACCACGTCACTGAGCGTATTTGGTTTGGAGTGCGGTTAGCCTAGTTGCATCACGCTCGGTGAATGAGCCTGCGTCGAATAGAGGCTTATCATCAGCACCATCAAGCCGTTCGACGGTTACGGTGAAGATGGCATCCTTTGGTGGTTCGACCTTGCCCCAGTCCGAAAACTGATTAGGTGCGAGACTCCAGGATTGAGATTCGCCTGGTTCCAAACCACCGCTGATTGAGTAATTGAACGTTTCGACAAGCCAAGGCACTGAGCGTCCAGGAGAGGCGATGGTGCCTTTGAAATACGCCCGTGACACGGCGCTGGCAGTCCCGTTATTCACCCTTATTTCGATGATAGGTTGGTTACCAAGGCCATACTCTTTGGCCCTTTGATAAAAGCGAGACTTTGAAACCTGAAAGCGGGCTAATTCTGTTTTTGCAGCTTCGGATTTTTTTTGCTTTTCGACCAGCTCCTGAATTTCCGTCAAGGCCTGTTGCCGTTCTCGCTCCGCACGTTCTGTTCGTGCTCGGTTTGCTTCATCGGCAACCTGCTGAGCAGTCTTTCCGTTGAGGGCAGCAAGCATGTCTGCTGACACACCTTCGGCATTTTTTTTGCCCTGTAAAACCTGAGAAATATCGAGTCCCTGAAATGCAAGCACCATCACATCAGATGCGAACTGCTTGCGCTTGTCCTCAGGCAAACTCGCAGCAACCTTCGCCGCAGAGTCTTTGAAGGCCTGTTGTGAGCTACCGTCCAGCTTCGGCTCGCCACAGCCAGCTAGCATCCCTGCCATAAGCGCTATGCATATAAATCGACGCATCTGCATTCCCTCTCAGAAAATTCAGGGCAGCATATCAAAATGATGTCTGAATGCGATCTGTGCAGTTTTTGGTTTCCGTAACCAACAGAGCAATTCAGCATTGCGCTATTAGCCATGAGCATGCTGTGTAGGTGCGTCAATAGGCGATTATCCGAGGCGGTGCTCTGCTGATGATAGCCTGTAGCTCAAACGCACTGCTGTAGTTCGATTATCCATAGGTAGGCCGAATTGAAAGCGAAATCTAAAAAGACAGAATGGATGCTACCGATGGACTTTCCGGTCGATGATCTCTTTGAGGTGAGTGAGGTGCTAAAAACAGCAAGCTTGCTCACACCTGCATACCTCCCACCCGACGCAGGTATATATGAGCCTGCCGTGTACTTTTATGCGCGAGATCAGGGCGTCCAGACGGTCATACTGCCGGATCGGAACGTAGCCTCGCGTATCGCGCAATTAGCTAAAGGCAAAGAAACGACCAACGACAAGCAACTCAAGCTATCAGCCGCACTGCTAGGATTTGCTCAGCTTCTGAATATCGATTTTGAGCCAAGTGTTTCCTTCCATGAGCTTGCTCACCGATGTGGTAACACTAGCGCAGCGGATGAGCTTGGCTGGTTCAGGGCGGCTGACAACGCCCCTCCCCAGGATATACTTAACGTAGCACTCGGTAGGACAAATCGTGTTTCCCGCACGTATACCCCGGTCGAGGCTCCGCATCTCAACCTAGAACTGCCATTGAAACGCTGGAATCGAAATTACATCACTGCGCTCAAAATTCTGGAGTTAGACCTTGCCCCGGGTAGGCAAATCGACAAGATGCTTCGTCTTTTAGATTGGATGAGTAGGAGTCTTGTATTCGCCGGGCCGGCTCTGATGCTCGCATGTGTGTACCTCGGTACTCATTCGCCTGCCCGCAAGAATGTGTTCAAAAACAGCAGGTCTGCTGATCGGATGGCGGCGATCGCTGGGGTGAGAAACGCTGCATGGGATATCACTCATCTGAGCGATTTTATTCTTCGCTCAAACGAGAGCGCCGATCTCGGGAACGTTCAATATTTGCTTGCTAGCTTCGATGCACATTTGAAGCTAACGACGAACCTCCTGATGACAGTAGGCCGCGAAGGGAGTGATGCCTCGCTTATTGCAGCTGGGCTTGCCCAGTGGTGGGGGATAAAGGACGCTCAGCGCATTGCTCACGAAGTAGGGATTCAGCTCCGACGAATCCATAGCGACTCGCACGTTCCCAAGACATCTGGCGACCCAGAGTACATTCCGAAGCTGATATTGCTTGGTGAACGTCTCGTGATGGCGGCTATTTAGCATCCACACCATTGTCTTTACTCGCACAGCCTGACGATGCAACCAGAGCGCGCAGGCCGGTAAGGCCGAAATGTGTGATTATGGACGTGTGTAGTGCTACTTTTTAACCAAGTCTTTGTATAACTCTCGGGCCTCAAGGATCTGATCCCTGATCTCCTCAGGGTCAATGCGCATGCCACCGCGAGGCGTGACCTGAAGCGTCTTTAGGCGGTTCGCAGCCTTAATGAATTCTCGTTCTTCCGCCTGAACCCACGCGGGGCGCTTGTCTTTCCAAAAGAGCCAACCCATTTGCCCGGCCTCATCTTTGATCGGATGCTCAGCAGTATGTGGGAGCGGTAGCCAATGTCCAAGCAAGAAGGTGAGTCGGCTCGCTCTGCAAGCGGAGCGCGCAGACCATGATGGTCGAAGAGCGTAAGGATGGAAGCCCGGAGGGCCGAGACCCGTCATCACGGGGCTCGGTTTACGACAGCCGTCCCCGGAGGGGGGCGCCCGACTATTGGAAATGCAAAGATTACCGAACAGCTCGTTGATCAGATGACCGAGGCACTACGCCCAGCGCGCAAAGATCGTATGTCCTGCGCAATGCCACCTCGTCACCAGAAGACACCCTTGCATGGGTAAAGATCGTCGACAAAAACCGCCTCCGCTCGCCATTGCCGAGCTCAGACCAAATCCTTGGCTGCCCTTGTGCATCAGGAATCGCCAACCGGTCGAGGAGATACTCTTCCAGGCTGTGCAGACGTTGTTGGCCATCAACCAGAATCTCGCTGTTTTCGGCCAATGCCCTGCCGGCGATCTCTGGCTGGTACCAGTCATTCGTGAGGTAGCTCCCCAGATCCGCGCCTGACCATAATGCGGAGATAAAACGAGACTTCTGACCAAGGTTCCACTCCAGCCCGCGCGCCCAGGTTGGAACGGGCATGCCCATAACGAATCGCGCCGCCCACGGAAACTGCTCACGAACGGAGGAGGGGTCTACCAGATATTTTTCCCAATGGCCCACTAAGACCTCGAGCGGACAATGACTAACGGTCGTGGGCAGAAGACGCTGCGGCATATGGATGTGCAGGTCTGATGTTCCGCCGTCGGCGTAGCGTTTAAAAAAGGGAGTCATGGTTTCTTGGGTAGCTCAGGTTGGTCGAAGTATTCGGGTAATTACGGGCGCATCGCCATGCATCCACCGTTGCAATGATCAAAAGATCTCGTTCGATGGATATGCCGATCTGGTCACTATCGACCAACGCTTGTGCATAGCCCTCAGCGTAGGCTGCGGCCTTGTCGAATGCGGATGTACAGGCAGAGGATTCGATGTAGGTAATCAGCCGCCTCCATGTGAGCCGATGGCGATTGCCTGGGAGAGTTTTGGGGAACGAGATGGCGTCTTTCAAACTCTGTGCGTATGCATCTTTAGACTGGTTCAAGGCCTATCACTTCATGGTCTACATGCATATGACAAACGGTTGGATTCTGAAAACCTTGAGCTTGAAATGATAATTTTTTGTGAATAGGTAAGGTGGGCTGAATTCCTACTCAACAGTTGGCGTGATTCGTTGCATCGAGATGCATACTACTGACGAGCCTGCTTCGGATAAGTCATGAGCGAAGGCTCCCACCAAATCGACACCGTACTCTTCGACCGCCCGAGCAAGTCCCGACATTCGAGCCACGCCGGCAACCACCATCGCGCGCCTTACCCCGGCGTGCAGCGCATCATCGATGGTCATGGCGGCTCCAAGAGCGCATACAGATTCCCTCACCGTCTCCGTGTCGATCCGCCAGTGTCTCCCCTGAGTCTCGACACGCAAGCCCCGGTCATCGGTCGAGACCAACCTGGCGTAGCTAACCCGTTTGGGAAGCGTCTGTTTGAGGAGCAGTCGATCTCCCTTTGAGTAGGTGTCCCACTGCGTTTCCAAGGCCACTGGCTTACTACGCTCGCGCACTAACTCGTTGATCATTTCACAGAGTTGGAAGCTGTCGCATATGGCGACAAGGTTGGGATCAGCCCGCAGTCCCGCGACAGCCTGATCCAGAGACGGATGACCTGACGGTAGGTTCGAGATAGCGCCAAGAGGCGGGTCAATGTGGTGACTGGGGAAGTAGCCTTGGAGCTGATTGACAATGCGGCCATTCAAGCTGCCGTCGACTGCAGTTTTTTGGTTGCAAAGAAAGACGACCCGGTCACGGGGGGTGAACTGTCCTAGAAGCAGGGATACTTCAACCGCGCTGTACCATTGAAAGTCCCAGACGATAAAGGTTCGGTACTCGCCTCGTCCCGCAGGTATAGATTCCCAATGTACCAGATGGGCTTCGGAGCCATACCGCCCAGCTAGACCCTGATGAACAATACCTGGTTCAGAGCCTCCTAGAATCTGCAGAATGGAAGAAAACTCGTCACAGAACGACGCAGCCGATTCGTTACCTGAGTGAGTGAATACGGAAAACCGCGAATTAATCGCGTCACCAACAAGCTGGCCGTGGTCAGAGTCATTGAGGGCTCCGTATAAACTGGAATACCGGACGTAGGCATACTCGATCTCGCGGTCGGAGTACGTAGGAAAAAAGGCATGAGTTAGCGTCTGGAGTTGCGAGCGTATTGAACTCTGGATCAGGTGGTGGCCCATGAGTTGAAAATTATCATGGTGTCCAACAACCAGATTCTTGTCCAAGCAATCAGGTAGCGCCGACCTGAGAGACGCCGGGAGATCTAAGGCATTCAGAACCGTTGCCCCCCGCTTGGCGTCGGTGAGCATCTTGGCGATTAGCTGATAACTGGGAGTGCTCGCGAGCTGGCTGGCGGTCGAGGAGTTGTCCTGCAAATGCCTAATACCCAGGAATGGAAACGCTTTGGCGGGTGTCTCAAATAGTGCACGAGTGCCTCCAGGGCCATGGAGGTGGCAGATATTAAGCGCCTGATAGTGACAAAAACCGGATTCAAGCATGAAGGTGGCTGCATCGAAGAGGCAAGATTGACGATGGAAATGATAGGCCAGCTGACTTGCATACGGCTCAGAGATGTACATGCACAGAGCTCTGTGATCCTGCTGTTCCAACGCCAATAGTGCGGCTGAGATACCTTGGGTACTCAAAGCCAGGAGCCTAACTTGCTCGCACCTTGGTAAGTACAGTTCTGGCAAGTAGAAGTGGTGCTTGACCAGCAGGTGCCAATGAGCAGCAGAGGTCGACGTAAGCGTAAAATCTATCCTTTCTTGAGAACGTCGCACGCCGTATGTTTTGCCTGGCAGGATTGCCGTCGTTGGTGCGCGTTCAAGCCTGAAGACCACGCGCCGTTGATTCCATGGTAATACACCTTTGACGACTACAGTACCGTCAAGGCGGTGTATCACTTTAACGATCAAATACGTCGCCATTAGTTAGTCCACTATCAAACGCTGGTTGTAAAGATCCTTCCAGCGCGCCTGGCTTTTTAGTAGTTCCCTCTTGAGTTTTTCATTATCTGATAAAACCTTGTGGAGCGAAACGTTGAGTTTTCCAAGTTTTGGCGGTGTGGAGGATGACACGCAGTTTGCCAACACCGAAGCGTGGGTATTTAGAAGACTAACAATCGCTCGCATATCATCATGTCCTCGACCTGGATAAAAACATTGGCGCGTACAACCCACCAGCGCGGCGAGGGACGAAAGATTTACTTCGCCATGATGCAGCATCAGGCTTTGGCCGCTGCGTAAAATCTCAACTACGACCTTCTGGAGCTTTATAGCCTTTGTGTTCCCAACTGGCATTTTCAATAAGATTTCGATGAGAGTGTTAACGTCCATTTTTCCACTCCAGATAGACTTTGCAATTATTATTGGCTGATACTAGCTCATTTTCCTCCGAAAACGTCTCCAGGTTATATAGAGCACCATCTTTGAATTGTAGATTTCTCTGGCATTTCAAAATGTCATCAATAAGCATGCAAAGGCTATCTAGGTCGAATTGCCTTGGATCGGACTTTGCGATTTTGGGTGCCACCAATGCCAGTTTGTTGTGCGGGCTTTTCAGCTCTTTTTCTAGGATGGAGACCTTTCGGGTGAGCTCAATATTCCGAATCTTAAGCGCATCGACTGAAGGTTCGTCGGTTTCCTTTGTGCCTCTTGAAACTAAATCCTTAATGTATTTATTTAGTAGCTTTCGATGTTCGCTTGTAGGCTTGCGAAAGATAGAAGGATCAATGTCCAGCTGCTTGCCGACCTCTAGCGTGAGCCGGTTAATCGAGGGGAACGGCTTCCCATTTTTAAGAAGTATTAAACAGCTCTCGATGCTTCGGAGAGTATTGGCAAGCTGGTTTGCCTGGTAGGCAGCGCAGTTCGGTTTTCGCTTCATTAAAGGTGATTGCCGATTGGGAGTGAATTGGAGACGATGCGGTCGGCAATTTCCGCCACGGACAGGTTCATGGTCTTCATGATTGAAAGGACTTGCCCAGCATATTTGTCCCGGTCAGAATCCTGAGCAATGGCCATCTTAAGTAAGTCAGGGTTCTTGGCGATTTTTTCAATCATGTAGGGATAGTTGTGCGATGTGAATTGAGGGTAATCCTGGCTGTCTAGCAATTGAGCTATCACGCGTTGTGCAGGATTGTTCATGTCAATCTCATGAGATTGGAAGTCTTTCAGATCCCGCATTCTGGTGATCAGTCGTGGCCCAGTAGCGTCCTTCTCGAGACGATCTTTTAAAGCCTGCCTAACAAGGTGGTAGCTACCTAATTCAAGCTTCGCCACGGTCAGCTCGTGATGGACTGCATCGATTTCGTGTCTGTTTGCTTTGCTTGCCTTGAGGCTCTTAAGTTTGCCCACCAGGCTTTCCGATTCGCCAGTCAGTTTTCTGATCAGGCAGTTTATCGCAGGCAAATGGTCGATGCCGAAAGCGGCAATCGGGCACAGCCCACAGACTCTAGATCTGCCAGTGAAATCGATGAGGTTTTTAGGGCAATTCCCGTTTTTAAGGCAAATGCAGTTTGAGTAAAAACCCACGTCTGGATCTTTGTCTGAGGCAATAATTTGCATGCCAGTCTTTTCGTGCTCAATAACTGCTGAACTTACGCTGATAAAATTCTGATCTTGGGCCAGTTTGTTTCGGTCTAAGCGCCAGCCGGAGCTAATCGCATTGGGCGTCATATAGGTGCTGCTGGCAGCAGGCATCATCTGCGACCAAGCGCTACGCATTATAAGCTTGTTGGATTCCGAAATCGCCTTAATCGACTCGGAGATGTCCGGGATGGTGTAGTAATCCGTGGTGTAAGCGTTTTTATGAGCGACTTGCTGCTGAGCAACTCGAATGTCAAGGTGGCCATAGATCCGAGCGTGGGTGAGCCAGGTAGCCCTCAGCGAGTGTGGTGTATGGACAGACTTCATTTGTCCGTGTTTGTTATAAGTAACGAATTGATGATGGCGCTCTGTAGGAACTAGGCTGTTGTAAACATCCTGTACGCCATATAGTAATTGTGTCCATCTTTCGGAGTAGTTCGAGTCAGAAAAGGGCAGTGCATGGCGATTCCAAGGACTGCGGAATAGGGAGTGGATTTCTCCATACTCTTTAGGATCTGTAGAGTCATTTTCATAGTACGTCGGAAGCAACGGGCTTTGGAAAACCTTGCGCTGAAAATGCCGCTCGGCGATCAAGGAATCCATGACGTCATCAGGAATCACAACTGGACGATCTTGCCCGTCTTTATCTGTATTAACATAAAGAATGCAGGAGTTGAGTATTCGATGCTCAGGCTTGCTAAGTAGTCTGTCGAATGTATTGATATCGAGCCATTGGCAATTTTGAAGGCGCAAGCCACCATGCAGGGCGATGGATAACATCCTCACGACGCTTATCCAAGGCATGTAAACTTCGGTACTTGCGGCTCCATACAGGCCGGAATACCATGAGTAAACGTTGATGATGCGCGTAACTGGAATAACCAGCGCGTCATCTTCGTCGTCAGGATTACTGATCTGGATTTCGTGACTTAAACCTACTTCAGATAGGTCGATCCACTCTGCTCGTCGAACTTCATCCAGTTGATCGCCTTTAAGTTCGCCCTTGAGAATCTGCTGCTGGAGGGATAGGCCGACATGTTCAACCGCTTGGAGGTACGCTTTAGCGATTACGGTTGAGTCGAGAGGCAGGGGCACCTTGTCGGTGCTCCCCCGTGCGCCGCTTCCTGAGCGATCAAACAGGAGGCTGACTGGATTCTCGAAACCTTTCTCGACCACCCATTCACCGTCGGCTTTAACGAACGCGTTGTTCTTTATTATAAGTTCAAAGAACTCATGAATTGTCGCGACGAAAGCTGACTTGGTCTTGGGAGAGAAAGTCATATCGTATATCTGGGTAAGCGTGCATGGAAGAGTAATTCCGCTGATCGGGTGGCCAAAATCAAATAAGCTGCTGTTTAGTTCATCTTGAGAAATGGTGTTATTCCAAAAAAGAACTCGTTCGAATTCGGATGGGCGCAGAGGGAAGCACACCAGTGTGTCAGGGTTCTCTTCTAGCCACATCGGTAAGTAGCAAAGCAGGTAGTCCAAAAGTAAGAAGATGGCCCTGATTTTACCTTTTCGCGTTTTGGTCGCGTGATTATGCTTGTCCAGATGAACAAGATAATAATTTGCGGCAGCTAGCCAAAATTTGGATAGGTTGCAAATGTTAACGTGTTCACGGCCTGGATAATACGTGTTCTTGAGCCAGCTAAAATTTTTGGTGGTGCGCTCTGGTTTGGGCGTTAGCATGTAGCGCTGTTCGACCGTCAAATCTTGTTGTGTCGAGATTTGTCTGGCAATCGTTGCATCCTTTACGCGCCTTGCAATTGCCGTTGTTTTTTTTGCCCAGTCAGACTTGTAATTTCGTCTGGCACGCTCACGCTGTTTTGGTGTCATCTCCACGGCATCCTCGAACGGGACTGCGAAATAGTCCTTGAACTCCTCGATGCTCATTTTGAAGTCGTGGGCGGAGATGGATGCAGTGGATTTTGCCTGTAGATATTGGTGGTATTTTTCAAGATTATAGGCGTCTGCAGGCGATATGATCGTCGGGTGTCTGGCTGCAAAGGTTTTGATCCAGGGGAGGTAGCGGAAAACTTTCGGGTCGGGCACACGGTTGTCGCAAACACTGGGTGCAGCCTCCCATAGTTCTTCAAGGCTTACATCCTCAGCTTTAAGCCAGTTAGTTCTGTATTGAAAGACCCTGGAAGCTCTGATGGTCTCTGGGAAACCCTGTGAGTGCTCGTAGATAAAGCCTTTACTTAGCGGTTCGAGGAGAGGGAATTTTGTCCAAATACCTTGGAGTTCAAATGTATGAGGTAAGGTCGCTAGGCCTTTCGACCACAAGATCGCAAACATTGCCCGAAAAGATACCCGTAACCCTATAGCGTCTTCAATGATGACAGGTAGGCGTCCGGTAAGCTTTTCATAAAGCGTGCTTGCGCCGGAAGTGTCTTCTGTTTTAATTAGTGATAGGTCATACATCAAGTCGAGCTGGGTTTTGTTGATTTTTTTGAAGCCTGTTAAGCTTTTAAGAATGAAAAGCGAAAACCTGCTTCGATCTTGTCGGCTGGAGCTATCCAAGGCTTGATCAATTTTATTTCCATACTCCTGGCGCATTTGTTCGCAAAGTGTATCGAAGGTCTCGCGCACCTCTTCCTGGATGTTCACGTTTGGAGCTAGGATGACTTTCTCGGAGGTGTTAATCATGCGGCAATTCGCTGCGAAAGATCATAGGCAAGCTCGGCGTATATAGCGGATCTGATCTGATCAATGTGAGGGTTTCTTCCCCATAAAGCTTTCATACGTTCTGCCGCCTCGATTTCAGCGATTACGGTTTCTTCGCTGAGTCGTGCGTACTTTTCCGTAGATCTTATGTCCTTGTGGCCCATCAAAAGCTTTATCTCGGACAAGGTAAGCCCCATCTGATTACGACCGGGGATGTAAACAAAGTTTCTTGCCCATACCCCGTAAAAATGCCTCAGGCTGTGAGAGGTATAAGGCGCCCCAGTAGCAGGTGAGATAGTGCCAAGATCCACCTGCGCCTTCCTCAAGGCCCTATTCAGATTCCTGTTGAGCGAATTCATATTCCTCAAGAGAAGCATGGACTCACCGTATGTCTGTCTTTCGTTCGAAACGAATAGATAGTCACTGTCGGTCGTTGGTCGTACATCCAGATAGTCAGCCAGAGACTCAAAAAACAGGCTCTTGAAGGGCTCGAACATTACAATGGCCGCAAGTGTTCTGCCTTTGAATGGCAGCTTTCTCGCTGCTTTCTCCGCCGCAGGGTTGCGGTGGAAGTTAGGATCTTCAATCCGGATGGTACGCGAATCAATATCGATGTCCGACCGTCTAATCCCCCAAACTTCTGAATGGCGTAAGCCGCCTGCGGCAATCATTGCGGCAGCGCACCTGCATTGAGGGTCTTCAATGCTATTGAGTAGCGTCAGAACATGTTCAGTGGGGAAACTCCGACTAACGTGAGAGCTTTTGACCTTACCGCCGGGAATGCCGCCAGGGGCGTAAGCATGGGCATCCTTAGGTGTATTGCCGAATGTCAACGTGTTGTTATGAATGTTGTCCATTTCGGCTTTGGTGCGCCGTCTGTCCTGCGTTTGGGGTAGAGACATGACGTTGGCGAATGCGTCGCTCTTGGTGAGGATCCGAATGAGGGATGCCAAGTCATTGAGCTTCATTTGGCTGGTGCGAAGGAAGTCATTAACCCCGGCCAAATACTTTTGAGCACTCACAGTTTTGACTGGAGTCTTTCCCAGGGCTTTAGCAGCTCGGCGCACGATGAAATCAGTGCTGTTAACCCCTTTGGTCAAAAACTCCCAGTACAGGTTAATGGTCTTTTGAGCGACTTCGGGTGGCATGGGCTGGCCTCCCATCACACCTGTTTCGTAGCAGTAGTCGAAGAAATGAGCTACCGAGCTGCAATATTGGTAGGGCACAGATTCACCAAACGCATGACCCACTTCTTTCGTCTTGTATCCCGCATACCTGTTGAAGGCGTCAATCGGGCGTTCGGTGGCTACCTCGAATAGGCGGGGTGTGTCCATCTGAATGAGGTAAACATGCTTCACAGGGCTCTCCTTCCGACCTGGAGGGCCCGAGCTGACAGCCGAGTATCTGCGCTTGGGAATGGAGAAGACTGACAATTCCGTGTAAAAACATTAAGCATATATTGACGCGCCAGGCATGATGGTGTATAAATTCGCGCCGAATTCTACGCATCTAACATTTAAATTGTGTAATTCCTTTTTGGAATTAAAACTTTGCTTTTGGCTGTTCTCAGGAATATCGGCGTTTCGAGCCTTCCGTCATTCGTAGATTTATGGGAAGTCGCTTATTCCCTCCGCAGTTTCTTTGGCAATAACTCCCACATCATTCGCGTCTCTTGTCCGGTTCCCTGTGCTCGATAAGCCAGACATCCGTCGGGCACGCTGCTGTGCGAATGCTGTATGGGCTTAGAGCTCTCAGTGGAGTTTTGTAGGTTGTCTTGGTCTGATGCGCGACGGAGGTTCTCTATGATTTCCTGCCTCATGCAGGTCTCACTGCCTAGCGTGTATTCACTGCGTCCGATAGTTACCGTTTGGCGTGCGTTTCAGGGTTTCTTTATTCACAACTTGATGTGATCGCGGATGGTTGTTTATTGGCGCGGAGGGAAGGGGGTGTGCGATTGGAAAGTAGGTTGGGATGGAGGGAATGCTGATCAGGGATCAGGGAGGGGAAGTCCATATTTGCTGGGGCGTGGTGCTGTGTTGTGGAGCGGGTAGAGGGAATCGAACCCTCAACTAAAGCTTGGGAAGCTTTCGTTTTGCCACTAAACTATACCCGCATTACACATATTTCTTTGCTCACAAAACGGGATGTCCTATAAGAACCCTCGTTATCAGCTTGGGAAGCTGGAGTAATGCCATTATACGACACCCGCTCAGAGCGGCTGACTTTGTACCAGATGTGAGCGCGGATTTGAAGTTTTTCTTTATGGCGATGGCTTTAGCACAGGTGAAACGAACCAGAGACCGCTTTGCGGTCTATCGCGGGCAAGCCTCGCGCCTACAGGAGTGCGTTCAACACGGTAGGGCGGAGCTTGCTCGCGATGACTCTGTTTCAGATTGCCAGTGCATGGTGGTCCTGGACGTAGTGGTAACGCGGTCGGCTTTCGAGTTGCGCCGGTTTCAGGAAGCCCAGCAGTGCATTGCGGCTGTCCTGGCAAGCGGTTTTGTGTTCCATGTCGAGAAAGTGGCCGGTGGCCTGAAGGGTACTGAAGGTGCTGTGTTGCACATGGCCAGCGAACAGCCTGGCATCGGCGGCGGTGGTGTACTCGTCCCATTCGCCGTTCATGAACAGTACCGGCACGTTGATTTTCTTCGCCGCGTTCAGGTAGCACTGGCGGTCGCTGTTGAGTACGTCGTTGATGTGGAAATGCATCTGCCCGTATTCATGTTCGGCCAAGCTGCTGACGTGACGGTAGTTGAAGCGCTTGAACAGCGAGGGCAGGTGTTTGCCAATGGTGCTGTTCACCAGATGGCCGACCCGGTCACCGTCACGGCTGCCGAGGTAGTCGACACCGCGTTCAAGGTAGTCGAGCATGTGTTCGTTGACCACCGGCGAGAACGAGCTGATCACAGCCTTTTCGATGCGCCGTGGCCGTTGGGCGAGGGCGACGAGCGTGGCAGCGCCACCAAAGGAAAACGACAGCACGTGTTCGGCGGCGAAGTGGTCGATCAGCTCAAGGAGGATCTGCCCTTCGATTTCCTTGGTGAGCATTTTCTCATGCAGGTTGTGCGCTTTGGACTTGCCCGCGTAGGGCTGGTCGTAGCACACCACATTGAACTGCGGATAAAGGTTTTTCACGGTCTGTGCAAACGACGCAGTCGTGGACATCGAGCCGTTGACCAGAATAATGGTCTTCTCTGCGGCGTCTGCGCGATAGAACTCCGTGTAAACCCGATACTGACCCTGTATATCCAGCACAGCGATTTCTGGCCTCATGTCAAAGACTCCTGGCAAGCGGGTATGCGCGCAAATCAGATTGCACGAGCTTTGTGACAGGTAGGCATACGCCTGGAATTTTTGAAGGCCCATGTCGATCCATTGAAGGCCGGTCGACGGGTATTGTTATAAGCGGGCAGTTTGCCGGGGGAATGCGGAACCTGAGGGTTCTCTGCCGGCAAAAAGTTTCTTAGAGTAGTTTTGGTGACTCGTCGGTCACATTTCGCGCCGACGTCCTGATTCAAGCAGGGGTCACGTCATCGCGCAAGTATCTTTCGTAAAATGTTCGACAACTTCTGCTGAGCGGTCGTCTGCTTAGATCAATCGGATCTCTTCGTCGCTCAGCGGCCGGTATTCGCCAGGCTTCAACGCGTCGTCGAGCAGCAGCGGCCCCATGCGTTCGCGGTGCAGGCGCAACACCTTGTTGTCGAAGTGGCCGAACATCCGTTTTACCTGATGATAGCGGCCCTCGACAATGCTCAAACGCGCCGATTTTGCTCCGAGCACGACCAGTTCGGCAGGTTGTGTGGTGAGGTCTTCGAAGGCGAAATACAGCCCTTTGGCGAAGGTGATCGCGTATTCGGCAGTGATGTCCTGCTCGGTCTCGACGTAGTAAACCTTGGGCAGTTTGGTTTGCGGTTGGGTCAGGCGTCGCGACCAGGTGCCGTCGTTGGTGATCAGCATCAGGCCGGTGGTGTTGAAGTCCAGGCGACCGGCAATGTGCAGGTCATCCTTGTCCGGTTCATGGATCAGGTCGAGCACGGTCGGGTGTTGCGGGTCGCGGGTGGCGCTGACGCAGCCGGGCGGTTTGTGGAGCATGAAGTAGCGGGTCGGTTTACCGACTTGCAGCACCTCATCGTCAACTTCCACGCGGCTGAACTCGAGCACCTCGGCGTGAGGGTCGCTGACGATGTTTCCGTCGACCCTGATGCGCTTTTCCACCAGCAACAGGCGTACCTGCTTGCGGTTGAAGCGGGGCAGGTTGCTGAGAAAGCGGTCAACGCGCATGACTAGGGATCGGTGGGAAAAGGGGGGCGCATCTTACGTGATCGGCCAGGCGGCTGCTTGCAACTGCACCTCGACCCGGGCACAGGCCGGGCACAGGCAGGACTTGTCGCGCAGCTCGGCCGGCAGCGCCTGGAGCACCGCCGGGTCGATGCTGACGCCGTAGCACCAACAGGCATGATCGACGGTTCGCGGGTCAGCCAGGCTGCAGTCGTTGGAGGCGCCGCAGGCCGGGCAGAGGTCAGGTTTATTCATGAAGGGGGCATTCGGTTACGGCCGGTTTGTCTGGCCCGAGACCGCGCATGATCGGCCGGCAAGCACTCCTGCGCAAGCCGGCTGCAGCTGGCCGCTGATCTGAAGGCCAGACGCCGTCTGGCACTCGGTGCCGGTTTGAAAGTCAAAACAGGTGTCAGCCGGCCTGTGCCGACTGCTGTTTGCGGGTCTTCCAGGAGGCCGCCATGCTTTGTCAGAAAAAGCTCCGCCGAATACTGCTCTGTGTGTTTTTTGGTTTGGGCTTGTCCGGCTGCTATTACTACGTAGGTGGTGCCGACGTTTATTCGACACCTTATTACTACCCTGGCTATTACTACTCTCCTTACTACTACGGCGGCCCGCGTTTTTACGGGGGCTATCGCTATTTTTACTACGGTGGACGTGGACCCCGTCATTACCACGGTGGACACTATCGCGGGCATCGTTGATCAGGTCATGAATACGATGGCGCGTCCGGTCTTACGGAGGCGCCATTTTCTTTCGGTAGATGAAAAAACTTTCATCGACTACTTGTTTCAACGTGTTGCAAGAGCGCACCAGATTCCGATTTCACTGTCTGATCTTTCGACAGTCGCGAACAATTGACTGTCGCCTGCCAGCGTCGCTGGCATGGCTCACCCGCGGTCCAGGAGGCCGCCATGCTCTGTCAAAAAAAGCTCCGCCAAATTCTGCTGATTGTTTTATCGGGACTGTCTCTTGGTGCATGCGTGCCCTATTCCGATGGAGGATCCGGCTATTACCGTTCCGAGGTCTATACATCCCCAGCACCGTATTACTCCGGTGGCGGGTCTTATTACTCCGATGGCCGTTACTACTCCGCGCCGCGCCGGTATTACTCACCGCCTGCACGGTATTACCAGCCAACGCCGCGTTATTACCACCAGCCGCGGGTTTATCAATCGGCACCACGTTATTACCAGCCGGCGCCACGAGCTGACTACCGCGTCTACCAGAATCGTGGATGGGACCGTCATGACCGCGGCGGCTGGGACGGCCGTCAACGAGGCGGTCGGAACGATGACTATCGAGGCCACAATAGGTCGGATCATCGTGGCGGTAGGGGCGATCACCGTGATGGCGATCGGGATGGCCGAGTCAACCACCGGTAAACCACTCAATGAAAAAGCGGTGCATTAAGCGCCGCTTTTTTTTGTGCCCGATTTTTAGTATTCCGAGAGATCAGCCAGAGGATGCCGGCCTTCCCAGGCCTTATGGAAATGCGCCTCCACCGCAGCCTCCGGCACATTGTTGATGTCCGGCCAGTGCCAGTGAGGTTTCCGGTCTTTGTCGATCAACCGTGCCCGCACGCCCTCGCTGAGCTCCGGATGACGGCAGCAATTGAGGCTCATGGTGTATTCCATCTGAAAGACTTGAGCCAGCGACAGGTGTCGGGCGCGGGCGATCTGTTCCCATACCAGATGAGCGGTCAGGGGCGAGCCTTCAGTCATGGTCCTGGCAGCACGGCTGAGCAGCAAGTCGGGGTGATCGCGTAACAGGCTGATGGCCTTCCAGGCGCAACGGACATCGCTGACATCCAGCAGCTCGTCGATCTGCTGGCGTCGTGGCAACCACTGCGCTTCGGGCATTTTTACGAGCGCTTCCTGCTGCAAGGCCTTGAGCAGACTGTTGAGCTGCATGGCTGTCTGTTCCTGCCAGTTCAATTGCAGCAAGCCTTCGATCAGTTGTTGCTGTTGTTCATCGCGCAAAAAACGGTCAGCCAGGTCCAGATCGATCGCATCACGACCGTTCATCTGGGCGCCGGTCAGGCCGAGAAACAACCCGAGCTTGCCGGGCAATCGCGACAGAAACCAACTGGCGCCGACGTCCGGGTACAAGCCGATGCCGATCTCCGGCATTGCCAACCGGCTGCTCGGTGTGACTATCCGAATGCTTGCCCCTTGCAGCAGCCCCATGCCACCGCCGAGCACATAACCATGCCCCCAACAGATCAACGGTTTCGGGTAGGTGTGCAGGTTGAAGTCAAGGCGATATTCTGCCGCAAAGAAGTGTGCAGCCAGGGGCGGCACTTCTCCGGGATGGGCGCGACACGCCTCCACCAGACTGCGCACTTCACCGCCGGCGCAAAAAGCCTTGGGGCCATTGCCGCGCAGCAGCACGCAAACGATCTGTGGTTCCTTGGCCCAGGCGTCCAGTTGATCGCGCAAGGCGTTGATCATCGGCAAGGAGAGGGCGTTGAGGGACTTCTCGGCATCCAGGCTGGCGATGCCGATGCGTGCGCCGTCGGTGCCGGTGAGTTCTTCGAAGTGCAGATTCATCATGACCTCGATCGGGAATTTGAGCGTTCAGTATGATCGTTCTATAGGAAAGTGCCGTATCTGCGTCAGATCAATTGACAAGGGAGATAGGGTTTCCTAGGGTTCGCCCCATTGTTTTTGCCGGATGTAACCATGACTGCCGACGACCGTATCAAACTCGAACCGAGCTGGAAGGAGGCCCTGCGTGCCGAATTCGACCAGCCTTACATGGCAGAGTTGCGCACATTCCTGCAGCAGGAGCGCGCGGCGGGCAAGGAGATCTATCCGCCAGGGCCGTTGATTTTCAACGCACTCAATTCCACGCCGCTGGACAAGGTCAAGGTCGTCATTCTTGGTCAGGACCCTTATCACGGCCCGGGCCAGGCCCATGGGTTGTGCTTCTCGGTGCAACCGGGCGTGCCCGCTCCGCCGTCGCTGGTGAACATCTATAAAGAGTTGAAACGCGACCTGAACATCGACATCCCCAACCACGGCTACCTGCAGAGCTGGGCAGAGCAGGGCGTGTTGATGCTCAACACCACCATGACCGTGGAGCGCGCGAATGCCAACGCCCATGCGGGCAAGGGCTGGCAGTACTTTACCGACCGGATTATCGAAGTGGTCAGCGAACACCAGCCCCATCTGGTGTTCCTGCTGTGGGGCGCACATGCCCAGAGCAAGCAGAAACTCATCGATGCCACCAAGCACCTGGTACTGACTTCGGTTCACCCCTCGCCGCTGTCCGCCTATCGCGGCTTCCTCGGTTGCGGGCACTTCAGCCGGGCGAACAAGTTTCTGGAGCAGAATGGCGAGACGCCGATCGAGTGGCGGTTGCCGTCGGTCTGATGTGTTGACCGGGAGGGCCCTATCGCGGGCAAGCCCGCTCCCACAAGGACTGCGCGGCCCCTGTGGGAACGGGCTTGCCCGCGATGAAAGCGACTCGGTCTATCAGGGTGAGTCCGGCTCCCGGTTCCAATACCGAAACAACGGCTCCGCCAGAAACAATACAAACAACAACCGCATCACCTGCATCGCCGTCACCAGCGGCACCGACAATTGCAGGGTCTCCGCCGTCAAACTCATCTCGGCAATCCCTCCGGGCATCATGCCCAGCGTCAGCGAGCGCAGATCCAGATGGGTCAGCGCGCTCAACCCCAGCGCCGCCAATGTGGCGATCAACATGGTCAACGCCGTGCCGATCAGGGTGCGGCCCATGAAGGACGGTGCCCGCCGGAAGAACTGCCGATTGAAGTGACAACCCAACCCGCTACCGATCAGCCACTGGCCGATCTGGCTGCCGCCGTTGGGCAGTCCAATGTGCAGGTCCCAACCAATACTCATCGCCGCACTTACCAGCAGTGGCCCGAACAACCACGGATTGGGTTGACGCAGGCGCTCCCAGATCCAGGCGGCCAGGGCGCCCGCCGGGAACAGAAGGGCCAGCCACCACCCGTTGACGGTCGATGGATGCAAGACCAGCGCACCGCCGCCCAACAGATACTTGAACGCCGCCGGCACACACAGCACCACCACCAACACCCGCAGACTTTGTCCCGCCGCGACACGGCTGAGCACCGCGCCGTTGCGGGCGCCGAGGTTGACCATCTCCCCGGAGCCGCCGGGCATGCTGGAAAAGAACGCCGTGGCGCGATCTTCGCCAGTACGCCGCATCAACCAGACCCCGACCACCGCGGACAGGCTGGTGACCAACGCACCGAAGAAGATCAGACCGAAGTGGCTCAGCACCTGCTCCATCACCACCGGAGTGAAGTGCAGGCCGATGCCGATACCGACGATCCACTGGCCGCACTTGCGGCCGCCAGGGATTTCCGCCAATTGCCAGGGAGTCAGACAGCGCACCAGGATGATCGCCAGCAACGAGCCGACCATCCACGGTAGCGGCCAGCCGATCTGGCTGGCGAGGTAACCGCCCAGCAGACCGACCAGCGGTGTTCCCCACCAGGCTTTGAAAGGTGTTCGATCAGACATCGGCAATAGCGCGCCGGGCGACCGAACGTTTGCGCCAGATGCGCAGCAGTGGCATCAGCAACATGATTGCAGTCAGCACCCAGCAACCGAACGTGATCGGGCTCGACCAGAGAATTTCCAGCGCACCGTTGGAAATCGACAGCGCACGACGCAGGTTTTGCTCCATCAGACCACCAAGGATGAAACCCAGCAGTACCGGCGACAACGGGAAGTCGAGCTTGCGCAGGATGTAGCCGAAGATACCGATGCCGATCATCAGGAACAGGTCGAACGTGGTGGCATGCACCGCGTAGACACCGATCCCGGTGATGATCGCGATCACCGGCACCAGCGCCCAGTTTGGCACGGCGAGGATGCGGGTAAAGATGCGGATCATCGGAATGTTGAGGATCACCAGCATCACGTTGGCGACGAACAACGACGCGATCAGGCCCCAGACGATGTCCGGTTGCTGTTGGAACAACAGCGGGCCGGGGGTGATGTTGTACAGCGACAGCGCGCCGATCATCACTGCCGTGGTACCCGAACCCGGAACACCAAGAGTCAGCATCGGTACCAGTGCACCGCAGGCGGCGCCACCGATGGCGGTTTCCGGAGCCGCGAGGCCACGCATGTCGCCTTGTCCGAACGTGCCCTTGGCGCCGGCGATACGTTTCTCGGTCATGTAGGCCACAGCACTGGCCAGCGTCGCGCCGGCACCCGGCAACACGCCCATGATGAAACCCAGCAAACCGCAACGGACGTTCACCACAAACACCGCCGAGGCTTCCTTGAAGTTGAACATCATGCGCCCGGTGGCTTTCACCGCTTCCTGACCTCGGTGGGTTTTTTCCAGCAGCAGGAGGATTTCGCTGATGGAGAACAGGCCCAATACCAGCACGACGAACTGAATGCCGTCCGTCAGGTGAATGTTATCCCCGGTGAAGCGGTACACGCCGCTGTTGGCGTCGATGCCGACGCTCGACAGAAACAGACCGATCAGCGCCGCAATGAAAGTCTTGAGCGGTCGATCACCGGCCATGCCGCCGAGACAGACAATCGCAAACACCATCAGCACGAAATATTCCGCCGGGCCGAAGGCAATCGCCCATTTCGCCAGCAGCGGGGCGAACAGCACCATGCCGCAAGTCGCGATGAACGCGCCGATGAACGAACTCCACGCCGACAACGACAGCGCTACACCGGCCAGGCCCTTGCGGGCCATCGGGTAACCGTCGAGGGTGGTCATGACGGTGGAGGCTTCGCCTGGAATGTTCAGCAGGATCGAGCTGATCCGGCCACCGTATTCGCAACCCAGGTACACCGCCGCCAGCAGGATCAGCGCCGACTCCGGTGGCAGGCCGAGGGCGAATGCGATGGGAATCAGCAACGCCACGCCGTTGATCGGACCCAGCCCCGGCAGCAGCCCGACGACGGTGCCGATCAAGGTGCCGCACAGTGCGGTCACCAGGTTGTACGGGCTCAGCGCAACGCCGAAACCCTGACCCAAATAGCCAAGAGTATCCATGTCAGTTCTCCAGAACGTCGAGCACGCCCAACGGCAGTGGCACGTCCATCAACTTGTCGAACAGCAGATAAAGACCGATGGCCATCAGGCTGATGATCACTGCGCTGGGCAGCCAGCGGCCGCCATACAGGCGTGCCATCGGGACCCCGATCAGAATGCTGGCGACGATGAAGCCAAGAGGTTCGAAGGCCCCGGCGAACACCAGCAACAGCAGCACGCAGAGGCCGATTTTGGTCAGGGTTTCGCGGTCCAGTTTCGGGTCGTCATCGCTGTGCACGATCGGCGCCGGCCGAAACACCATGTACAGCAAAGCCAGGCCCATCAGGCCGAGCATCAGCAGGGGGAAGGCGCGAGGCCCGACCGGTTCGTAGGAAAAAGCCGCTTGATACGGCCACGCCATCAGCGCCAGGCCGACACAGGCCAGCAACAGCACCGAAGCGAAAATGCGTTGTATGAGCATGCGGAACTCCTGGGCCACGACCCCGAGAACCGGGGCCGCAGCCGCTAGACAGAGGCGATCACTGGATCAGGCCGAACTCTTTGGCCAGCACTTTGTAGTCCGCGACCTGCTTCTTCACGTAGGTGTCCAGCTCCGGGCCGGTCATGGCGAACGGGAACAGTTCACGCTGATCGCGCAGCTTGGCGAAATCCTCGGAGGCCAGCAGTTTGTCGAAGGCGTTTTTCCACCAGGCGTAGTCTTCGTCGCTGACTTTTGGCCCGAGGTAGAAACCGCGAACCACGGGCCAGACGATGTCGTAGCCTTGCTCTTTAGCGGTCGGAATGTCTTTCATTTCCGGCTCGTCCAGACGCTTCTCGGAGAACACCGCCAGCAGGCGCATGTCGCCGCTCAGGATGTGTGGCATGGAGTCGGAGATGTCGGTGCTGCCGACCTGGATGTGGCCGCCGAGCAGGGCGGTGGCAATTTCACCACCGCCTTCGAGAGCGACGTAACGCAGGTCGCGCGGGTTGATCCCGGCGGCTTTGGCGATCAGTGCGGTCTGCATCCAGTCCTGGCTGCCGACGGTGCCGCCGGAACCGATCACCACTTTGCTCGGATCTTTCTTCAGCGCCTGAACCAGGTCGTCCAG
The DNA here is from genome assembly GCF_024749285.1 of Pseudomonas sp. B21-015. Taxonomy (NCBI): domain Bacteria; kingdom Pseudomonadati; phylum Pseudomonadota; class Gammaproteobacteria; order Pseudomonadales; family Pseudomonadaceae; genus Pseudomonas; species Pseudomonas sp. B21-015. The sequence continues at coordinate 4,969,839 of NZ_CP087196.1, read as the reverse complement.
GGTCTTGTAAGGCGAATCGCTTTTCACCGCGATGGCGCCATAGCTTGTGCCGACAGCTGCCAGCCAACGAACGTTGGTTTCATCGAAGCGACCGAACTTGCCTTGCGCCAGGTTCAGCAGCGAACCGCTGGACCACGCCACCAGCGTGCCGGCATCGGCGGGGCGCTGAGCGACCACCGCGTTGTACGCCACCGCGCCGACACCGCCGGGCATGTAGGTCACGCGCATCGGTTTGGTCAGCAGTTTTTCGTTGACCAGCGCGCTCTGCGCCAGTTTGCAGGTGAGGTCGAAACCGCCGCCTGGCGAGGCCGGCGCGATGCATTCCGGACGTTTCGGTTCGGCCATCAATTGGCTGGCAAACAGCACACAGCTGGCGGCGAGAGCAACTTTACGCATTGATAAGTTCATTTGAGTCTCCACGGGCATTCATTATTGTTATTGAACGTGATGTTTACCAAAGGGCAACGCTATAGCTCACCAGCAGACGCACTTCATCGGCATCGCGAGCGGAGTAGTTGGAACGGTAGGTGGCATTGCGCAGGCGTACGGCGACATCTTTCAGGGCGCCGCTTTGTACGACGTATTTGATCTCGGTGTTGCGTTCCCACTCTTTGCCCTCATCACCGTTCTTGAGCTTGATGTTGTCACCGCTCAGGTAACGGCTCATGAAACTCAGGCCGGGAATGCCGAGTTTGGAGAAATCGTAGTCGTAACGTGCCTGCCAGGAACGTTCTTCGGCGCCGGCAAAGTCATTGATCTGCACGAAGTTGACCAGGTACGGATCGCTGCCATCCACATAAGGGAACGCACTGTCGCCAGACATGTGCTGATAGCCGGCGCTGAGTTTATGCCCGTTCAAGGCGTAGCTCACCAGCCCGTTCAGGGATTTGTTGTCGATCTTGCCGCCTCGGGCCGCGCCCTCGTCGTCACTGATGGCCAATCGCAGGTCGGTGCCGAAAGTACCGGGGCCGAACGGTTGCGAGGCGACCACGCCAAGGAAGTGCTGGTTATAGACTTCATCGAGTTGGGCGAAGTGGTAGCTGCCGGTGATCTTGTCGGTGAATTTATAGTCCACACCGCCAAAGTCAAAATGCTTGCCGGCCACGGTGCCGGCGAAGCGGCTGTTCTTGTTGTTGAGGGCGATGTCCTCGAAGTCGGTGCTGTCGCGGTCCTTGGCTTTCTCCAAACGCCCGCCGGTGAAGGTCAGGTTCTTGATTTCTTTGGAGGTCAGCAGGCCGCCTTCAAAGGTCTGCGGCAGAATGCGCCCGTCGTTGGGTTTGAGAATTGGCAGTTCCGGAATCAGGCTGCCGATTTTCAGTTCCGTGGCGGAGATCTTCACTTTACCGGTCAGGCCGAGCTTGGAATACTCGTCAGCCGCGCGCCCGTCGTCATGGGTCGGCAACAGACCGGTGCCAGTGCGATCGGGACTCGAATCGAGTTTTACCCCCAGCATGCCCAGTGCATCGACACCGAACCCCACGGTGCCATCGGTGTAACCCGATTGCAGGTTGAGCATGAACCCCTGGGCCCATTCGTCCCGCTTGGATTGCTGGGCGCTGGTGCCGTCGCGAAAGTCGCGGTTGAAATACATGTTGCGGGTTTCGAAGGTTGCCGTACTGTCTTCGAAGAAGGCAGCCTGGCTCAACGGCGAAAAGCCGGCGAGGGCGGCGGCACTGGCAAGGGCGGTCTGGCTGAGGCGGGAAAAACGAGCAGGTGGGCAAACCTGAAGCTGCATGGACAGCATGGTGACGTACTCCGTTTATTGTTCTTATTGGCGAAAACGCTTCGAGGCGTTTTTCGTATAGCGACGGCAGTCGAAACTGTCCGTGGCTGGACTCTAACCGGCCAACCTTTCGCTAACCTTTCAGCTGACTTTCACGGTTTTCGGGCTTCACAGCGACGGATGCGGCTGTAAACTCCGCGCCAAAGAATGGCGTCGACCATCCCTGAATGAGGTAAAGATCCATGCGTGTTCTGCTCGTTGAAGACCATCTGCAGCTTGCCGAAAGTGTCGCTCAGGCGCTCAAGAGCACCGGGCTGACCGTGGACGTGCTGCACGACGGCGTGGCGGCCGACCTGGCCTTGAGCAGCGAGGAATACGCCGTGGCGATCCTCGATGTCGGCCTGCCGCGCATGGATGGCTTCGAAGTGCTGGCGCGCCTGCGAGCGCGGGGCAAAAACCTGCCGGTGCTGATGCTGACCGCCCGCAGCGACGTCAAGGATCGGGTCCATGGCCTGAACCTTGGGGCTGACGATTACCTGGCCAAACCCTTCGAACTGACCGAGCTCGAAGCCCGGGTCAAAGCCTTGCTGCGCCGCAGTGTGCTCGGCGGTGAGCGTCAGCAGCGTTGTGGTGTGCTGGCCTATGACTTGGACACCCGGCGCTTCACCCTTGGCGAAGAATTGCTGACCCTGACTTCCCGCGAGCAGGCGGTGCTCGAAGCCCTGATCGCCCGTCCCGGTCGGGTGATGAGCAAGGAGCAACTGGCTGCCCAGGTCTTCGGCCTGGACGAGGAGGCCAGTCCCGATGCCATCGAGATCTACGTCCACCGCTTGCGCAAAAAACTTGACGGCCAACCGGTGGCCATCGTGACCTTCCGTGGCCTTGGTTATCTGCTGGAAAGCCGCGATGCATAAGCTCAGCAGCCTGCGTTGGCGGTTGCTGTGGAACCTCGCGCTGCTGCTGGTGGTGTTGATGCTGGCCAGTGGTTTGAGTGCGTACTGGAACGGTCGCGAAGCCGCCGACACCGCTTATGACCGGACCTTGCTGGCCTCGGCGCGAACCATCGCTGCGGGCCTGTCCCAGCGCGACGGTAGCCTCAGTGCCAACGTGCCTTATGTGGCCCTCGATACGTTCGCCTACGACAGCGCCGGGCGGATTTTTTACCTGGTCAACGACATCAATCAGAAGCTGATCTCGGGCTACGAAAACCTGCCGGCACCGCCGCCGGGAACGCCGCGCACCGATGACTATCCGGCGCTGGCGCGTTTCTACAACGCCACTTATCAAGGGCAGAACGTGCGGGTGGTCAGCCTGCTCAAGGCGGTCAGCGAGCCGAACATGAACGGCATGGCGGAAATCCGCGTGGCGGAAACCGATGAGGCGCGGGTCCGCATGGCTCGCAGCCTGATGGCCGACACGTTGTTGCGTCTGGGCATGCTGGCGATCGGTGCGCTGCTGCTGGTGTGGTTTGCGGTCAGTGCGGCGCTGCGTCCGCTGGAACGCTTGCGCACGGCGGTGGAAGAGCGTCAGCCCGATGACTTGCGGCCTTTGCCGTTGGTGGAAGTGCAGCATGAGTTGGGGCCGCTGGTGCGTGCGCTCAATCACTTTACCGAGCGTTTGCGCGGGCAGTTCGAGCGTCAGGCGCAGTTCATCGCCGATGCGGCCCATGAATTGCGTACTCCATTGGCGGCGCTCAAGGCACGACTCGAACTGGGCTTGCGGTCGAACGAACCCGAAACCTGGCGCAGCACCCTGGAAACCGCCGCCCAGGGCACGGATCGCCTGACCCATCTGGCCAATCAATTGCTCTCGCTGGCACGGGTCGAGAATGGCGCCCGGGCCATCGCCGAGGGTGGTGCGCAGTTGCTCGACCTCAGTCAATTGGCCCGTGAACTGGGCATGGCCATGGCGCCGCTGGCCCATGCACGCGGCGTCGCACTGGCGCTGGAAGCCGATGAGCCGGTGTGGCTGCGCGGCGAGCCGACGCTGTTGAACGAACTGTTGAGCAATCTGGTGGACAACGCGTTGGCCCACACGCCGCCGGGCGGCAATGTGATCCTGCGGGTCACGGCACCGGCGGTGCTGGAAGTCGAGGACGATGGCCCGGGGATTCCCCTCGAAGAGCGGGATCGGGTGTTTGAGCGCTTTTACCGGCGCAACCAGCAGGTGGTCGGGTCGGGGCTGGGCCTGGCCATTGTCGGCGAGATCTGCCGCGCTCACCTGGCGCAGATCAGCCTGCACGATGGCGAGCAGGCGGGGTTGAAGGTGCGGGTGAGTTTTATTGCGGGAGAGTGAACACAACCCTGTGGCACAGAGGCTTTTGTGGCGAGGGAGCTTGCTCCCGCTGGGCGGCGAAGCAGCCCCAAAACCATACAGCGCAGTATTTCAGTTAAACCCTATTTATCGGGTTTACGACTGCTGCGCAGCCGAGCGGGAGCAAGCTCCCTCGCCACAGTTGCTTGTGTTCACAATCAGTAAAACATCGATCGCGATTCTTCCAGATCCTTGCATATCGCCTCGTTCTCCAGATCGATCCCCAGTTTCTTGAGGGCCGGCACGCTGAACGGGTCGATACGGGCCAGTGGATGATCGGGGTCCTTGTGGCAATACAGGCTGGCCACTTGCACCAGATCGACATAATCGACCCGCTCCGATTGCCGCTTGAAATCCAGATACAGCCCTGGCAGTTGCACCAGCATTTCCGGAAACTCCCAGACCCTGAGCAATTTATCGCCAAGCAGCGGATGAATGCGGTCGATCACATGGTTGAGGCTGACCGGATCCGCCAGCAATTCATAGTGATCTTCGGCGTAGGTCAGGATCGGCAGCACGCCAATCTGATGCACCAGGCCGCCAAGGGCTGCCTGATCAGGCTTGAGCTGCGTGTAGCTGCGGCACAACGCATAGCTGACGCCGGCGATTTCCAGGCTTTTGCGCCAGACCTCGCGCATTTTCTGTTCCACCACTTCGGAACGGGCATTGAAGATCTGTTCCATCACCAGACCGATGGCCAGGTTGCTGCTGTAGTTGACGCCCAGTCGGGTGATGGCCGTGTGCAGGTCAGTCACTTCCTGGGTCGCGCGCAGCAACGGACTATTGACCACTTTGATCAGTCGCGCCGACAGCGCGGTATCGCGGCCAATCACTTTGCTCAGGGTACTGACACTGATTTCCGGGTCTTCGGCGGCCTTGCGAATCTGCAGGGCCACTTCCGGTAATGTTGGCAGAACCAGGTCATCGTTATCGATGGCCTCAACCAAATCCTGTTGGACCTTATCCGCCAGCTCGCTCATTTCTTTTCTCTAGGGTATTGCGACAAGTGCTGCTGTTAACGCTGGATTTCGCGATCACGATCCAGTTGGTAAGGCAGGTCGAGCAGTTGCAGGCCCGGACCTTCAAGTGCGCCAAGGTGCAGGTTGTCATCTTCTACGGCTTCGGCTTGGAGCACGGCCAGGAGCTCAATGTTTTGCCCGGCGCGGGCGGCCAGCACCACTTCACCGATCGAACTGCCATGAGTGGGGGAGAACAGTGGGGTGCCGGGTTCCGGCAATTCACCGACCTCCAGTTGCAGGCGATACAGGCGACGCTTGAGTTTGCCCAGATACTGCATGCGCGCAACGATTTCCTGGCCGGTATAACAACCCTTCTTGAAGCTCACGCCACCGACGGCTTGCAGATTGAGCATCTGCGGGATGAACAGCTCGCGGGTACTCGGCATGACCTGACCGATCCCGGCGCGGATCTGGCCCAGCAGCCATTGGTTCAGATCGCTTTCGGCTAACAGGGCGGACAGCTTGCCCTTGACGGTGTCGGCTTGATCGGAGCCAACCCAGAGTTCTGCGCGCTCAGGCGAGACGCGAAGGGCGATCAGGCCGTCATTACGCACGACGCTGTCGGTGTCGGCCGGCAGCACCAGGCCCAGACTGGCCAGTGCTGCATCGCCATGCTCAAGACCAAAACGAACCCAGTGGGCACTTTCATCGGTCAGTTTCGATTTGGAGAACACCGCGTACTTTTTCAGGTCCGCCAGTTGCGGCTCCAGCAGTTCGCTGGCCATCGCCATCAGCACACCGTCGCCTTCCAGCAGAATCCGGAAACTCGACTGCATCCGGCCTTTCTGCGTGCAGCGCGCGCCAAGGCTGGCCTGGGTGTCGCTCAGGTAATTAAGGTTGCAAGTCAATTGGCCTTGCAGAAATTTGCCGGCATCCGCGCCGCGTACCGCGAGAACGCCTTCGTGAGACAGGGTGCAGAAAAAAGCAGAATCGGCCATGGGTCATCGCAGGGTAAAGAGTCCGAAGGACATCATAAGGGGGCGCCCATGAAATGGGTAGTTCACAAAGGATCATCGGTGCCCGACCAAAGCCGACTGTTCGGCTCGCCTCGGGGCTGTATACTTGCGGCCTATTTGAGGAGCGCTCCATGGTCGAAGATGTTGAACTGAATCGCCTCTACTGGCACAGCCGCCGCGGCATGCTTGAGCTTGACGTGTTGCTGGTGCCGTTTGTGAAAGAGGTCTACCCGCACCTCAACGAGGTTGATCGCGCGTGCTACGTCAGGCTGCTCGAGTGCGAGGATCAGGACATGTTCGGCTGGTTCATGGAGCGCGCCGAATCGGAAGATCCGGAGCTTCAGCGCATGGTTCGCATGATCCTGGATCGTGTCCAGCCCAAGTAACGCGTTCGAATGCCGCTGGCATGCCTCACGGCAGTTGCTGGCGGCCTATCTTCTGGCCCAGCTGTTCGCGCTGGGTTCGCTGCTTCTTCTCTCTATACCACTCTGGGCCAGCCTGCTCGGCTTCGTACTGTGCGTGGCTCACGGTTTCCGGGCGTTGCCGCGACACATTCTTCTGACACACCCGCAGGCCTTTTGTGGCTTGCGTCGCGATGCCGATGGCTGGCAGTTGTGGAATCAGGCGATGGGTTGGCAACCCGTGCAGCTACGGCCGGACAGCCTGGCGTTGCCGCTGGTCGTGGTGCTGCGTTTTCGTCTGCGGGGCGAGCGACGGGTCAGGGCGATATGCGTGCCGCGGGATTCGCTGGCGGCGGATTTGCACCGACGCCTGCGGGTTCGGCTTAAGTTCAGTCGGCGTAGGTGGGCGGCACCAGAATAGTGTCCAGGGCGACCGGTAGCATGTTCGGGTAGTCGAGGGTGTAATGCAGGCCGCGACTTTCCTTGCGCTCCATGGCTGACTGGATCATCAGCTCGGCCACTTGGGCCAGGTTACGCAATTCGATCAAATCCCGACTGACCTTATAGTTGCTGTAGAACTCGTCGATTTCGTCCAGCAACAGACGCACCCGGTGCTGGGCTCGTTGCAAGCGCTTGTTGGTGCGCACGATGCCAACGTAGTCCCACATGAATCGCCGCAATTCGTCCCAGTTGTGCGCAATGATCACGTCTTCATCGGAATCGGTGACCTGGCTCGCATCCCACACGGGCAGGGCGGTCGGAATCGACACCTCTGGCAACTGCTCAAGAATGTCCGCTGCAGCCGAACGGGCGTAAACGAAGCATTCCAGCAGTGAGTTGCTGGCCATGCGGTTGGCACCGTGCAGGCCGGTGAAGCTGGTTTCGCCAATTGCATACAGGCCCGGCACGTCGGTGCGGCCCCGCTGATCGACCATCACGCCGCCGCAGGTGTAGTGCGCCGCGGGTACCACCGGGATCGGCTGCTTGGTGATATCGATGGAGAATTCCAGGCAGCGTTCATAGACCGTCGGGAAGTGCGTCTTGATGAAGTCTTCAGGCTTGTGACTGATGTCCAGGTAGACACAGTCGATACCCAGGCGCTTCATCTCATGGTCGATAGCACGGGCGACGATGTCCCGTGGTGCCAGCTCGGCTCGTGGGTCGAAGCGCGGCATGAAGCGTTCGCCATTGGGCAGTTTCAGGTGGCCGCCTTCGCCGCGCAAGGCTTCGGTGATCAGGAAACTCTTGGCTTGCGGATGATACAAGCAGGTCGGGTGGAACTGATTGAACTCCAGGTTTGCTACCCGGCAGCCCGAACGCCAGGCCATGGCGATGCCATCACCACAGGCGCCGTCGGGGTTGCTGGTATAGAGGTAGACCTTTGCCGCGCCGCCCGATGCAAGGATCACGAAGCGCGCGCCGTAGGTGTCGACTTCACCGGTTCCGCGGTTGAGCACATAAGCGCCGAGGCAACGGTCGCCTTCAAGGCCCAAGCGCTTTTCGGTGATCAGGTCGATGGCGACCCGCTGTTCCAGCAATTCGATGTTGGGACGCTGTTTGGCCTGGTCGAGCAGGGTTCTGAAGATCGCCGCGCCCGTCGCATCGGCGGCGTGGATGATGCGCCGATGACTGTGACCGCCTTCGCGGGTCAGGTGAAACTCGAAACCACCGTCTTCGGTGCCGGACTGTTCATCGCGGGTAAAGGGCACGCCTTGATCGATCAGCCATTGAATGGCCTCTCTGCTGTGTTCGACGGTAAAGCGCACGGCGTCTTCATGGCACAGACCGCCGCCGGCGTTGAGGGTGTCATCGACGTGGGATTCGACAGTATCGGTGTCATCCAGAACGGCGGCGACACCGCCCTGGGCCCAGAAAGTCGAGCCATTGGCGAGGTCGCCTTTGCTCAATACGGCGATGCGCAAATGACCGGGCAAGGTCAGCGCAAGGCTCAAGCCGGCAGCACCGCTGCCAATTACCAGAACATCGTGTTGAAACTGTTGGCTCATTTCAGGATTCCGCTCAAAGCGACCCGGGTCGGGGGTGGCGCAGGACAACTGGATCGGCAAGTCAATACAGCCACACAGCCCACTAGTATATAGAGGGGGGGAGCGGCACAATAGCTGAGCCCACATGGCATTGTGAAACTACTGTGACGGAAAAGACTGGACGCTTCGTCGGATGTTTTTTTGACCGCTTCGGCGACAAGGCGACTGTATCGCGGATTTAACAGTCTTTTTCTCTTCACGGTTGCACAATGTCGGTTCCGGGCAGCTATAAATATGGAACTTTTGCCAGCGGCCCAAGATCAATAGACGGTTGCCTGAAACAAGGGACAGTGTCGGCTTCGGTGCGGGACTTGCGGTTGGGTCCTAGCTGACGAATCCGATGACAAGATTATTCGCGCAGCCGGGTTATCCCGCGCTGCGCTTTTCGTGCGTGCCAAATCAGAGCCCGCAGGAAACTTGCTTGGAGGGGGAGAACTTTTGCGAAAAGCCCGAGTCTATGTTTGCAAGTCTGGTCGTTCAGTTATGCAAGCCTCCTCCGAGCTTATCGAGGAGTGTTCATGCTAACCCAGGAAGAGGATCAGCAGCTGGTCGAGCGTGTTCAACGCGGCGACAAGCGAGCTTTCGATCTGCTAGTGCTGAAATATCAGCACAAAATTCTCGGGTTGATCGTGCGTTTCGTGCACGACACCCATGAAGCCCAGGATGTAGCACAGGAAGCCTTTATCAAGGCATACCGTGCACTTGGTAATTTTCGCGGAGACAGCGCGTTTTATACGTGGCTTTACCGCATCGCCATCAACACGGCGAAAAACTATCTGGTTTCACGCGGCCGTCGGCCGCCGGATAGCGATGTCAGTTCCGAGGATGCAGAGTTCTACGATGGCGATCATGGCCTCAAGGATCTCGAGTCGCCAGAACGTGCATTGCTGCGGGATGAGATCGAAGGCACCGTCCATCGAACCATTCAGCAACTGCCAGAAGATTTGCGTACGGCTTTAACTTTACGTGAATTCGATGGTCTGAGTTACGAGGACATTGCCAGCGTCATGCAGTGTCCGGTGGGTACCGTGCGCTCCCGGATTTTCCGCGCCCGGGAGGCCATCGATAAAGCCCTGCAGCCGTTGTTGCAGGAAAACTGAGACAGCGGCGACAGCCAAGAGAGGAACGCCATGAGTCGTGAAGCCCTGCAGGAATCGCTGTCCGCAGTGATGGATAACGAAGCGGACGAATTGGAATTGCGTCGGGTATTGAATGCCTTTGACGATGTTGAAACTCGCGAAACCTGGGCTCGTTACCAGATCGCTCGGGCAGTCATGCACAAGGACCTGCTGCTTCCTCGTCTGGACATCGCTGCGGCAGTCTCTGCTGCGCTGGCTGACGAAGCCGTACCGGCAAAAGCCTCTCGCGGTCCATGGCGCAGCCTGGGTCGTCTGGCAGTCGCTGCTTCGGTGACCATTGCTGTGCTGGCGGGTGTTCGTCTGTACAACCAGGACGAGATCGCTGGTGTCGAACTGGCTCAGCAATCCAGCCAGCCGGGTCTGGCCACTCCTCAGGTCAAGGGTCCCGCTGTATTGGCAGGCTACAATGAGAGTTCGGAAGCCACTGGCCCTATGGCCAACGGCGTATTGCAAGGTCAGCCAGGCTGGCACGATCAGCGTCTGCCAGGTTACTTGCGCCAACATGCTCAACAGGCTGCACTGAAAGGTACTGAGAGCGCTCTGCCTTACGCTCGAGCAGCAAGCCTGGAAAACCGTTAAGGAGGATCATGCGCGCCATACCTCTACTTGCGCTTCTGCTCAGTGGCTGGTTTGTTGTTCCAGCCCACGCCGATGAAGCCCAGGACTGGCTGAAGCGTCTGGGACAGGCCGAGCAAACGCAGAGCTTTCACGGTACTTTCGTCTACGAGCGTAACGGTAGTTTTTCTACCCATAACATCTGGCACCGCGTCCAGGATGGCAAAGTCCAAGAGCGTTTACTCCAGCTCGACGGCTCGGCTCAGGAAGTCGTGCGCATTGATGGGCATACTCAATGTGTCAGCGGCACCTTGATAGCAGGGCTGGGGGACTCACCCAACTCCGCCGCTCGTGCACTCGATCCACAAAAGCTGAAGAATTGGTATGACCTTGCCGTCATCGGCAAGTCGCGTGTGGCCGGGCGTGCCTCGGTGATCGTGTCGTTGACGCCACGCGATCAGCACCGCTACGGTTTTGAGCTGCATCTGGACAAGGAAACCGGCTTGCCGTTGAAGTCATTGTTGCTCAATGACAAAGGGCAACTGCTGGAGCGATTCCAGTTCACCCGACTGGATACTGCCGAGGTACCTTCCGACAGCGATTTGCAGGCAGGTTCTGATTGCAAACCCATTACCCTCGACAGTGACAAGGCTTCCGCCGTCAAAACCGCGCAGGTCTGGCATTCGGACTGGTTGCCGCCAGGTTTCGAGCTGACCAGCAGTACCTCGCACAAGGACCCGGATACCAAAGTCCAGGTCAACAGTCTGATGTTCGACGACGGTCTGGCCCGATTCTCGGTGTTCCTTGAGCCGTTGAATGGCGCAACAGTCACCGACACACGTACCCAGCTGGGGCCGACAGTCGCTGTCTCCCGCCGCTTGACCACCCCGCAAGGCGAGATAATGGTGACCGTGGTCGGTGAAATACCGATTGGCACCGCCGAACGAATTGCGCTGTCCATGCGCAACGATGCCGCGGCTACCAGCAAGCAGTGAGCTGATTAGCCATGCTCATCAATCGGGGGCTGGATGGTGTGGGAGGTCGCAATGGCTGCCCCGTCGTTGAGGCCTCGAAATGTTTTGCTGAGCATTTTCATTTGCAAATATCCCGAAAATTTTTTATAGGTCAGAGCCCCTCGGCTCTGGCCTTGTTTGTTGTTCCCGGAACAAAAATACCGGCGTATCGTTCCCGGTGTTCCTTGCTCCATATCGCTTAACCATGCTCGTCGTAACGGGAGCCGTATGTCGATACCACGCTTGAAGTCTTACCTCTCCATTTTTGCCACCGTGCTGGTGCTCGGTCAGGCGGTTGCTGCGCAAGCGGTCGAATTGCCTGACTTCACACAACTGGTCGAGCAGGCCTCGCCCGCGGTGGTGAACATCAGTACCACGCAGAAGCTGCCGGACCGCAAGGTGTCCAGCGAGCAAATGCCTGACCTTGAAGGCTTGCCGCCGATGCTGCGCGAGTTCTTCGAACGTGGCATGCCGCAGCCGCGCTCACCTCGTGGCGATCGCCAGCGTGAAGCGCAGTCCCTGGGTTCGGGTTTCATCATTTCGTCTGACGGCTACATCCTGACCAACAACCATGTGATCGCCGATGCCGACGAGATTCTCGTGCGCCTCGCCGATCGCAGTGAGTTGAAAGCCAAGCTGATCGGTACCGATCCGCGTTCCGACGTCGCCTTGCTGAAAATCGAAGGCAAGGACCTGCCGGTCCTGAAACTCGGTAAATCGCAGGACCTGAAAGCCGGTCAGTGGGTCGTGGCCATCGGCTCGCCGTTCGGCTTTGACCACACTGTGACTCAAGGCATCGTCAGCGCCATCGGTCGCAGCCTGCCGAACGAAAACTATGTGCCGTTCATCCAGACCGACGTGCCGATCAACCCGGGCAACTCCGGTGGTCCGCTGTTCAACCTGGCGGGTGAAGTGGTCGGCATCAACTCGCAGATCTACACCCGCTCTGGCGGCTTCATGGGCGTGTCGTTCGCGATCCCTATCGATGTGGCAATGGACGTTTCCAATCAGCTGAAAAGCGGCGGCAAGGTCAGCCGTGGTTGGTTGGGCGTCGTGATCCAGGAAGTGAACAAGGATCTGGCCGAGTCGTTCGGTCTCGAGAAACCGGCCGGTGCGCTGGTGGCTCAGATCCAGGATGACGGTCCGGCTGCCAAGGGTGGCCTGCAAGTGGGCGATGTGATCCTGAGCATGAACGGTCAACCGATCGTCATGTCCGCCGATCTGCCGCACTTGGTGGGGGCGCTGAAGGCAGGTTCGAAAGCCAATCTTGAAGTGATCCGCGAAGGCAAGCGCAAGAATGTCGAGCTGACCGTCGGCGCTATCCCTGAAGAAGGCAAAGAGCTGGACGCCCTGCCTAAATCCAGCGTCGAGCGCAGCAGCAATCGCCTGGGTGTATCCGTGGTCGAGTTGACCGATGAGCAGAAGAAAACCTACGACCTGAAAGGCGGTGTGGTGATCAAGGAGGTCCAGGACGGTCCTGCTGCCCTGATCGGCTTGCAGCCGGGCGATGTGATCACTCACCTGAACAACCAGGCGATCGGCTCCGCCAAGGAGTTCACGGAGATTGCCAAGGCGCTGCCGAAAAACCGATCGGTGTCGATGCGGGTTCTGCGTCAAGGTCGCGCCAGCTTCATCACCTTCAAACTGGCTGAATAAACCGGTTGTCGGCTGAATAAAAAACCGCCTCGAAGGAGGCGGTTTTTTTGTGCCTGATTTTTCTGTCTGGAAAGAATCAGCCCATCATGTCCTTGACCATGCGTTCCTGCTCCATCAACTCACGTTGCCGTGCGTCGATCCGCGATGACAGCGGGAAGTTGCTGCCAGCCTTGCGCTTGGCGAAGTCCAGTTGCTGGATCGCCTGGCGATAGTCGCCGACCAATGCAAAGTACTCCGCGCGAGCCTGATGCAGGCCAATGATGTTGCCCGACAGGCCGCGAGTCTCGGCTACCAGGTACCAGACGTCCGGATCGTCGGGACGGGTCTTGAGCAGGTTTTCCAGTGCTTTTTCCGCATCGGCCGCTCGATTCTGCTTGAGCAACAGGTCGACACGCACCTGATTCAGCGGGTAGTTGCCTGGATACTGAGTGAGCATCCGGTCGACCCGTGACTGAGCATCGGGCAGGCGATTATTGGTAATGTCCAGATCGACCTGCGCCAGGTTATAGATGATCTCGTTAGGCGATTTGGCCAGTAGCGGCTTGAGGTTCTCGCGAGCCTCATTCAGCTGGCCGCCCTTGATCTGGGCGATCGCCAGGCCATAGCGCGCGACGTCGTTTTTCGGGTTTTCATCCAGTTGGGCTCGGAAGCGCTTGGCGCCCAGGCCTGGGGTTTCTTCGTAGATCAGCTGTACGCGCGCCCGAATCAGCTGATAACGCATGCTGTCTTCGATACCGCCCGGTTTGGCCTGTTCGGCACGGTTGCGGGTGTCGGCGATCCGCGATTCGGTCACCGGGTGAGTCAGCAGGAATTCCGGCGGTTTGGCATCGAAGCGGTACTGGCGCATCAGCCGTTCGAACATGGTCGGCATCGAGCGCGGATCGTAACCGGCCTTTTCCAGATTCATGATGCCGATACGGTCGGCTTCCTGCTCGTTCTGGCGCGAGAAGCGTCGTTGTTCCTGGATCGCCGCCGCTTGAGTGCCGGCAATGGTCGCGATCCCGGCATCGCCTGCCCCGGCTGCGGCAATCACGATCCCGGCCAGCAGGGCAGCCATCATCGGCACCTGCATGCGCTGCTGGGCTTCGACACCGCGTGCGAAGTGACGCTGCGACAAGTGAGCCAGTTCGTGGGCCAGTACCGAAGCATATTCACCTTCGGTCTGGGCATTGAGGAACAAGCCACCGTTTACGCCGACGATCCCGCCCGGCGCGGCAAACGCGTTGAGCTGCGGGCTGTTGATCAGGATGAACTCCAGGCGCCGGTCATTGACCTGGCTGGTCTCCACTAGCCGGTAGACGCTGGATTCGACGTAATCCTTGAGTTGCGGATCGTTGAGCTGCGACACCTGGCTGCGCAACAGCGCCAGCCATGCACGGCCCAGTTGGTATTCCTGTTGCGGCGAGACGATGGCAGAACTGGCGTCGCCGAGTGACGGCAAGTCGTCGGCGAAGCCCGGTGAGGCGAGCAGGCAAGCGAGCGTCAGCAGGGTAGGGCGCAAAAAAGTCATGCACAAAGCCTTAGTCGACAAAGACCTTACTGTAGCCGGACACTACGCTTGGGACCAGATATTCTAAGCGGCTCAACCCCCTGCTCCGGAGTGATTTGATGACTGACGCTGTAACCCACGACGCCGAACTGGACGCCAGCGGTCTGAATTGTCCGTTGCCGTTGCTCAAGGCCAAACTGGAGCTCAATCGACTGGCTAGCGGTGCGGTGCTCAAGGTGATCGCCACCGATGCAGGCTCTCAGCGCGACTTTCGCACCTTTGCCCGATTGGCTGGTCATACGCTGCTTCGTGAAGAAGATGAGGCGGGTGTTTACCGCTATTGGTTGAAAAAAGCCTGAAACCTGCTGCGTTCGTTTCTAAGGATTATTGATGTTCAAAGTGTTACGCGACTGGATTCAGCGCTACTTCTCGGATGAGGAGGCCGTGGTGCTGGCGGTGCTGCTGTTTCTGGCATTTACCGCCGTACTCACCTTGGGTGGAATGCTCGCGCCGGTACTGGCCGGGATGGTCCTGGCGTATCTGATGCAAGGGTTGGTGGTGACTCTCGAGCGCCTGCGCGTACCGGGTGGCGTGGCGGTGGGGCTGGTCTTCGCGTTGTTCATGGGGCTGTTGCTGGTATTCATCATCGTCGTAGTGCCACTACTCTGGCATCAACTGATCACGCTGTTCAACGAATTGCCCGGCATGCTCGCCAAGTGGCAGTCGTTGCTGTTGCTGCTGCCCGAGCGTTATCCCCATCTGGTGTCGGACGAGCAGGTGTTGCAGGCGATCGAAGTGGCGCGGGGCGAGATCGGCAAGTTCGGCCAGTGGGCGCTGACGTTTTCACTGTCGAGCCTGCCGCTGCTGGTGAACATCATGATTTATCTGGTGCTGGTGCCAATCCTGGTGTTCTTCTTTCTCAAGGACCGGGAAATGATCGGCCAGTGGGTGCGCGGTTATCTGCCGCGGGAGCGGGCGCTGATCACCCGGGTAGCCCAGGAAATGAACCGACAGATCGCCAATTACATTCGCGGCAAGGTCATCGAGATTTTCATTTGCGGTGGCGTGACCTATATCGGTTTCGTTGTTCTGGGCCTCAACTACGCGGCACTGCTGGCATTACTGGTGGGCGTGTCGGTGGTGGTGCCTTACGTCGGCGCAGTGGTGGTGACCGTGCCGGTCATGCTGATTGCGCTGTTCCAGTGGGGCTGGAGCGATCAGTTCATCTATTTGATGGCGGTCTACGGGATCATCCAGACGCTGGATGGCAACGTGCTGGTGCCGCTGCTGTTCTCGGAGGCGGTCAATCTGCATCCGGTGGCGATCATCTGCGCGGTGCTGCTGTTTGGCGGGTTGTGGGGCTTCTGGGGAGTGTTTTTTGCGATTCCGCTAGCAACCCTGTTCAAGGCTGTGCTGGACGCCTGGCCGCGCAAAGAGCCGGTGGTGTCGCCGCTGCTTTAATTCTTTAGTGAGGCTGATGGCCTCTTCGCGAGCAGGCGCCAAATGAATCAGGCCTTGTTCAGCGCCTGAGCTGCAGCCAATACCGCATCCACATGGCCCGGCACCTTCACACCGCGCCATTCCTGACGCAACACACCGTCCTTGTCGATCAGGAACGTGCTGCGATCAACGCCCATATATTCTTTGCCATAGAGCTTTTTCAGCTTGATCACGTCGAACTGCTGGCAGAGCGCTTCTTCCTTGTCGCTGATCAACTCGAAGGTGAACGCCTGCTTGGCCTTGAAGTTTTCGTGGGATTTGAGGCTGTCGCGGGATACGCCGAAGACTTCAGTGTTGGCGGCTTTAAAAGCATCAAGCTGATCGCGAAAGCCCTGACCCTGAGTGGTGCAACCTGGCGTGCTGTCCTTCGGATAGAAGTAAATCACCACTTGCTTGCCTTTAAGGCCCGCGAGGCTGACGTTCTGCCCGCTGGTGGCGGGGGCTTCGAAGTCGGCAACCGGTTGGTCGATGGCAACGGCCATGGAAGTTTCCTTACATTGGGTTTTGTGGGCGCCACGGTTCGATCAGGGCATCCAGATTCAGCGCGTCGGCGAAATCCAGGAATTGATCACGCAGCCAGCTGATTTGCACGCCGGCCGGCAAGGTCACGGTAAACGTGGCGTTGAGCATGGTGCCGCCGGTTTGCGGAGCCTGATAGGTGTCGCAGGTCAGGTTTTCCAGCTCGACGTTGTGGTCCATGAAGAACTGGCACAGCTCGTTGATGATGTCCGAGCGATAGGCCGAGCTGACATAGGCGACGTACGGCAGGGCCTGAGGACGATTCTCCAGGGCTGCGCTGCGCACCACATTGACGGTGAAGGCGTGCCGTTTGGCCAGCACTGGCAGACTGCCTTCGAGGCGCGCCAGGGCGTCCCAGCTGCCGGAGATCTCGAGGATCAGCGCACTGCATTCGCCATGGCGTGTCAGGCGAGAGGTGACCACGGCGCAGCGGTTTTCATGGCTGGCGCGGCACAGGACGTTAGTCAGCTCCATGGGGTTGGCGCCGAGGGCACTGATGACAAGGAATTGTTCGCGAACTGTGGGGGTGGACATGCAGCATTCCTAAAGCGATGAGCGGTCGATACTTTTATGGGCCTTTTTTACCGGGACGAGCCTGCGGATGCGAATTCAGAAAACCCGGCCGAAGGTTGCAACGTGCTCCAGTATGGCGAGAGCGAGGGGTGGCAACGCTGGATCGGGGCTTGTGATGCCGAAAATGGAGGCTGGAACGCGGCGTACGAGCTTATCAGTACCGATCAAAGTCTGAAGGGTAGCGAAAAGCAGCGCCAAGGGGAATGGCAGCAGCGCAGTACTTCGCTTGTACAAGCATCTTGGCGCCAGTACCATTACCGCTCTCTTTTTCCGGCAGGAGCGGTTGCATGATTGCGGGCAGTATGGTGGCACTGGTCACACCCATGGATGCACAGGGTCGTCTTGACTGGGACAGCCTGAGCAAACTGGTGGACTTCCACCTGCAAGAGGGCACCAACGCCATCGTGGCGGTCGGCACTACGGGTGAGTCGGCCACGCTTGACGTGAACGAGCACATCGAAGTGATTCGTCGCGTGGTTGCCCAGGTTGCAGGGCGTATTCCGGTGATCGCCGGTACGGGCGCCAATTCGACGCGCGAAGCGATCGAACTGACCACCAACGCGAAGAACGCCGGCGCCGATGCGTGCCTGCTGGTAACCCCTTACTACAACAAGCCGACGCAAGAAGGCCTGTACCTGCACTTCCGCGCCATCGCCGAAGCGGTCGATATCCCGCAGATTCTTTACAACGTGCCGGGTCGTACCGCGTGTGACATGCAGGCCGAGACAGTGATCCGCCTGTCGACCGTGAAGAACATCATCGGCATCAAGGAAGCCACGGGCGACCTGCAGCGCGCCAAGGACATCCTGGCGGGCGTGAGCAGCGACTTCCTGGTCTATTCCGGTGACGACGCGACCGCGGTCGAGCTGATGCTGCTCGGCGGCAAGGGCAATATTTCGGTGACCGCCAACGTCGCGCCGCGCGCCATGAGCGAGCTGTGCGCCGCGGCCATGGCCGGCGATGCCGTCAAGGCCCGGGCTATCCACGAAAAGCTGATGCCGCTCAATAAAACCCTGTTTATCGAATCCAACCCTATCCCCGTGAAATGGGCACTGCATGAAATGGGCTTGATGCCGGACGGTATCCGTCTGCCGCTCACCTGGCTCAGCGCTGCCTGTCACGAACCGCTGCGGCAGGCCATGCGCCAGTCCGGCGTCCTGGTTTAATTGAGGAAGTACAACGCATGAAGCGAATGGCCGGACTTTCCGCACTTGCCTTGATTATCTCCAGCACCAGTGGCTGTGGATGGATCTGGGGCCCGGAAGGTTACTTCCGTGACCGTGGTAGCGATTACCTGGAAGCGCAACAGACTGCACCGATGCAACTGCCACCGGATGTCAGCACCGCCAAGCGCCTGGATCCGCTGTTGCCGATCCCGCGCAACGTGGCCGACGACACCGCCAAGGGCGAATACATCGTGCCTCGTCCGCAGCCGCTGTCGGCAGCGGCTGATGCCAGCGCCTACTCACTGCAGAAGAGCGGTGATTCGCGTTGGATCATGGCTCAGAACCCGCCGGCTGAAGTCTGGCCAGTGGCCGTGCAGTTCTTCCAGGACAACGGTTTCCGTCTGGACGAACAGCGCCCGCAAACCGGCGAATTCACCACCACCTGGCAGCATTCCGACGAACTGTCCGCAGCCATGGCCAAGCGCCTGAGCGCGGCCGGTGTCGGCGCCGACAGCGAAACCCGCGTGCGGGTGCGTATCGAGCCGGGCGTGCAGCGCAACACCAGTGAAGTCTACGTGGTCAGCGCCGAGCGTCCTGCCGGCAGCACCGCCAATGTCGATTTCACCAATCGTTCGGTCAATACCGGCCTGGACGCAGCGCTGGTCGACGACATGCTTGCGAGCATGAGCCGCACTTCGGAGAAGGGCGGTTCGGTTTCCATGCTGGCGAGTCGTGATTTCGACACGCCAAGCCGTGTCAGCCTGACCGAAGACGGCAGTGGCAACCCGGTGCTCAACGTCGGTTCCGATCTGGATCGTGCCTGGTCAAGCGTCGGTCGTGCGCTGGAGCAGGGCGAATGGCGTGTTGAAGACATCAACCGCAGCCTGGGCCTGTACTACATCAACCTCGCCGAAAAAGCCGAGAAAAAGGACGAGCAGCCAGGTTTCTTCAGCGGTCTGTTCGGCAGCAAACCGGACAAGGAAGAAGTTGAAGCCCGCGCCGAGCGTTATCAGGTTCGTCTGAGCAAGGTTGGCGACAACGTACAAGTCACCGTCGAGAAAAACATCAACACCGTGGCGCCGGCAGACGTGGCGCGCAAAGTGTTGACCGTGATTCAGGACAACCTGGGCTGATCCCATGCGTTTTGCCGTTCTCGGCAGCGGTAGCCAAGGGAACGGCACGCTGGTAGCCAGCGATGACACGTATGTACTGGTGGATTGTGGTTTCTCCCTGCGGGAAACCGAAAAACGCCTGCTGCGCCTGGGTGTGAACCCTGCGCAGCTGAGCGCGATACTCGTGACCCACGAACATGCCGACCACGTGCATGGCGTGGGTTTGCTGTCTCGGCGTTACAATCTGCCTGTCTACCTCAGTCGCGGGACCTTGCGCGGGATGCGCAAACCGATTGAACCCGCAGGCCTTCTGGCCGGCGGCGAGCAACTGCAAATCGGCCCTCTGAGCATCGGCGTCATTGCCGTGGCCCACGATGCGCAGGAGCCAACGCAGTATGTCTTCAGTGATGGTCAGCGGCGTTTCGGCCTGCTGACCGACCTGGGTTCGTACTGCAACAAGGTGCTGGACGGTTATCGGGACCTCGATGCATTGATGATCGAGTCCAACCATTGCCGTGACATGCTGGCTCGCGGTCACTACCCTTACTTTCTCAAGCAGCGGGTAGGCGGTGAATTGGGACATTTGAACAACCATCAGGCGGCATTCCTGGTGGCCGAGTTGGGCTGGCAAGGCCTGCAACACCTGGTCCTGGCCCATCTGAGCAGCAAGAACAACCTGCCGCAGCTGGCCCGGCAATGTTTTGTCGACACCCTCGGGTGCGACCCGGACTGGCTGCAACTGGCCGATCAAGATTCAGGGCTCGACTGGCGACACATCGCCTAGCCCACCTACTTAGCAAGCGGAGCCCATCATGGAAAAACGTGAAGAACTCTACCGCGGCAAAGCCAAATCGGTTTACAAGACCGACGACGCTGACCGCTTGATCCTGCTGTTTCGCAACGACACCTCGGCGTTCGACGGCAAGCGCATCGAGCAGCTCGACCGCAAAGGCATGGTGAACAACAAGTTCAACGCCTTCATCATGCAGAAACTCGAAGCAGCCGGCGTGCCGACTCAATTCGACAAACTGCTGGGCGACAACGAATGCCTGGTGAAGAAACTCGACATGATCCCGGTCGAGTGCGTCGTGCGTAACTACGCCGCCGGCAGCCTGGTCAAGCGCTTGGGCGTGGAAGAGGGCATGAAGCTCAACCCTTACACCTTCGAACTGTTCCTGAAGGACGACGCCAAGGGCGACCCGTTCATCAACGAATCCCACGTCGTGGCATTCGGTTGGGGCACCGCCGAGCAACTGGTTCGCATGAAAGAACTGTCGCTCAAGGTCAACGAAGTCCTGAGCAAACTGTTCGACGACGCCGGCCTGCTGCTGGTCGACTTCAAACTCGAATTCGGCGTGTTCTCCGACGGCTCCATCGTTCTGGGTGACGAATTCAGCCCGGACGGCTGCCGTCTGTGGGACAAGGCCACCGGCAAGAAAATGGACAAGGACCGCTTCCGTCAGGGCCTCGGTGACGTCATCGAAGCCTACGAAGAAGTCGCCAACCGTCTGGGCGTACCGCTTTAATCGACGCAAGCATCTGATAGCACGGAAAAAAATCGCTCAAGGGGGTTCGCTTCCGGCGATTGTGCTGTTATGATGCGCGCCGTTGGAGAGATGCCAGAGTGGCCGAATGGGACGGATTCGAAATCCGTTGTACCTTCACCGGTACCTAGGGTTCGAATCCCTATCTCTCCGCCATATATGCACAAAAAGGCCCCATTCTATGGGGCCTTTTTGCATTCTGCGGTTTCTGTTCCCCCATCTGTTCCCCCACTCTACTTTTGTGTGATTTTGCTCTGCCGCCCTCTAAAGGGTGTGAATGCAGCGGTGTGAGCGTCTGGAATAAAAATACTCATCAGATCGTATGACGTGCGCGGCCTAGTCATCTGCGGCCCTGTTGTGCGTGCGTGGTCGGTCAGTACTCTATCGTCGTCATGTTGCAATCCCTCTATTGAGTCGCTATGGGCGTCGGGCAGGTGTCAGTGCCGAAGCAAGCTGATGACCCACCCTACCAGTTCAAGGCTGGCCCGCCTGGGCGCACTGAGACCTCAGTGAGCAGCCCAGACTGCCCAAGGGGCTCAGCGCCTGCCCGGGAAGGTGTCTCATGAGCCGATTTTAATCAGCCTCCTGCCTTAGCTTCCAAACCAAGGGCCTCTTTCTCCTGCTGTTCGCGCATGAGGTCCCCGAGAGTCTGGCCGGCCTTGTATTTGCTGGGTGGGCTTAGTGTTGCTGTTTGGGCAGTCTGGGGTGGTCTGTCTGTCTCTAGGTGGGATGAAGCATTCTCATTGGGGTGTGCCTTCAGATCCCCACTAACAGGATCGTCGGTCAATGGGCTGGCACTATTGCGTGCGACTGACGAGCTGGACTCGGGCTTTGCTTCTGGAGTCTGCTGGTCCTGAGGTGCTGGGGGAGCGACCGGGCTCTCATCAATTATCACCTGGGTACGAGCTGGCTGCGTCGGTGTACTGCTGTCGGTCTCTGCCGCATTTTCTTTCGATGCGTGGTGGGTGGCGTTACTTCCTTTTCTGGGGCGATCAAGGAGCCCTGAGCGTAGAAGCTTAATCTCACCTTTTATATCGGCGTCAACTTCGGTCATTGTTTGCTTACGTAGCTGTTCTATCCTGTGCTGCTGCACCTCGGTGAGGCTCTCTGTCGAGATTGAGGCATCTTCCAGCAGGACTGCAGATCGACACAGTCGCGCCACGCTGACCTCCAGCAACTCTCTCAGGGTGCTGTTGGTCTGTCTGTAATGGTTGGTCTGATTTCTGCAATTGCTCAGCAGTTCTTTGTGCGTCTTTTTTGCTTCGTTGAGCTTCTCCTCAACACTTGCATGTGCATCCTGCTCGGCGGAGATCAGTCTGCTGAGCATGTCGGCGGCAGTAATCTTGTGCTTCTTTGTGAGTCGCGTCAGCTCTTCTTCTACATCGATTCCGAGCTTGAAGGCATAGGTCTTACGGTCCTTGTCTTTATCTGAGGCGTTGCGTTTCGCCTGCCTCCGGGCATTTTTCATCTGCCCAATGATCAATATGCCCGTTCTCGATCGCTCCAGCTCCTCGCCGATCTGACTCCACTATAGGGTTTACGTATTGGCAATACAGATCAAGAAGCTGCTTTGCCAAGCCTCCGAGGTTTCGTTTGACACGATGGATTTCGTCATCATGCCTCAGCCTATGGAGCGTGGTTATTGCGGCATCACGCTGCTTGCTCGGCCCCATGATTTAGATGGCTGGCGTAGCTGTTTATTCGTTGAACCCGATACCAAGCCGCAGGAGTTTACCTGCGAGTCTGACATTCCTATCGAGTATCGATACCGCTACGGCTTGCTGACTCGGCCAGGCGGCAAGGCGAAGAACACGTAGGTATTTTTCTACAGGACCTCCCAATCCTCTGAACGGAATACAGAGGAGCCAGTTCATGAGGATCATTCGTCTGAAAGACGTCAAGCACGCCACCGGCCTGGGTCGGTCCACGATCTACAAGTACATCAGCGAGGGGAGCTTTCCGAAGCCAGTGTCATTGGGTGACAGGGCTGTCGGCTGGGTTGAAAGTGAAGTCATGGCCTGGGTCATGGCTAGGATCGAGGCTCGTGATAGTCACGAGTCCCTCACTGCGGTGTCGCAGTTAAAGGCTGCATGATCAGCCGATGGGCTGAGCTTGCGCCCAGTCATTCGGTCGGCGTTCGAGCTGATCGGATGGCTCAAAAAAGTGGTTTATTTCCAGAGCATCTGAATCATTGAATCTGTCACATTCTTCCCTTGTTCTCTGGCATTCCGCCGCTCCACTCCCTTGCGGGCGTGGAGCGATAGGTTTCGGTATTAGTATTATTTATAGGGTCTATATTCATAGCCAATATTTATACGAGATATTGCTGATGTCGACTTGTGTTCGCTTCCAGCGTCAGAGGCGCTGAAAGCATGACTACGAAGGCGATCGCAATGAGTGTGAATCGGGTAAAGAGCGTCATAGTTTTCGTCATCCTGGACGTTAGCGAAACTGTACATAATCAGCGAGAAACCGAGTACGGCCAGATGGCAATCCTGATCCTGAAGGCATCTACTACTGACCCGATATTTCGGCGCGCTGATCTGCAGCGTGAGCCTCACTGTGCGATCCAAACCATCGGTTCAGCCGTTTTGACAAACTGTCGAGATAAAGATAGATGACCGGCGTGGTGAACAGGGTGAGCAGTTGGCTTATGACGAGGCCACCGACCAGAGCATAGCCCAACGGTCGCCGTAGCTCCGAGCCCATGCCGGTACCT
Source organism: Pseudomonas sp. B21-015 (assembly GCF_024749285.1). Classification (NCBI taxonomy): domain Bacteria; kingdom Pseudomonadati; phylum Pseudomonadota; class Gammaproteobacteria; order Pseudomonadales; family Pseudomonadaceae; genus Pseudomonas; species Pseudomonas sp. B21-015. The sequence continues at coordinate 4,946,397 of NZ_CP087196.1, read as the reverse complement.
AGCAATAGAGGCAGCGCACCGAATAGAGCGGTCATCGTCGTCATCATGATCGGACGAAAGCGTAGCAGGCATGCAGTGCGGATGGCGTCGAACGACGACATGTTGTCTCGGCGTGTCGCGGTAATGGCGAAGTCGACCATCATGATTCCGTTCTTCTTGACGATGCCGATCAACAAAATAATGCCAATCAATGCGATCAGACTGAAGTCATAGTGAAAGAGCCAAAGGGTGGCGATTGCTCCGACACCAGCCGAAGGCAAGGTCGATAGAATAGTTAACGGATGAACAAAGCTCCCATAAAGTGCGCCAAGAATCAGGTACGCGACGACCAGCGCCGAGATGATCAGGATAGGCATTGTCGCCAGCGTACTCTGGAAAGCCTGGGCGGTTCCCTGAAACGAGCTCAACACCGCTGGCGGTAGTTGCAGTTGTGCTTGCGCGGCCTCGATCGCTGTGGTCGCCTGACCAAGCGATACACCAGGTGCGAGGTTGAAGCTGATCGTGACCGATGGGAAATGTGACTGGTGATTGACTGATAACGGTTGCACCGGATCCGTCGTCCATTGCGCCACCGAAGACAGCGGTACCATGGCGCCTGTCGACGGCGATTTCACATAGATCCTATCCAGTGCACTCGCATCGCGTTGCAAAGACGGCAGCACCTCCATGATGACTTTGTAGGTCGCTAGTTGCGTGAAATATTGCGCAATCTGACGTTGTCCGAAGGCGTTGTACAAAGTGTCGTCAATCAATTCAGGGGTTAGGCCGTAGCGTGCAACCTGATCGCGATCAATTGACACACTCAGCGCCGTGCCGTTTACCTGCTGGTCCGTCGCTACATCCCTGAGTTGCGGCAACGACGACAACTGGGTGAGTAGTCGCGGTGCCCACTTCGTCAGTTCCGCAACGTCCGCGCTCTGCAGTGTGAGCTGATATTGCGTGCGGGAGAGTCGTGCACCGATGATGACGTCCTGTGCAGCCTGCATGTACAGGCGTACCCCCGTCACTTTTGCGAGCTGCGGCTTCAGACGCTGGATGACCTCGTCAGCAGAAGCGTCGCGCTGATTACGAGGCTTCAGCGTAATGTACCAGCGCCCGTTGTTGACAGTGGTGCCGGTATAAGCGCTGCCGCCGACAGCCATCAAGCAGTGCTCGACTGCGGGATCCTTGCTAATGATCGCGGCCAGTGCTTTGGAATGCCGCCCCATTTCTTCGACCGAGATATCCTGTGAGGCCTCCGATAAACCGGTAATGAGGCCGGTGTCCTGTTGCGGAAAGAAACCTTTGGGTATGCCGATATAGAGAAACACGGATGCAATCAGCGAAAGAAAAAAGACGCAGAGCGTGGCGAATTGATGCTTTAGGGCGATATCGAGGTAGCGCTCATACCCATGCGTGAGCCGATCCAGACTTTTTTTGATCCAGCCATCGGAGCGTTCGTTTTCGGGCAATGTCGGCCGTAGTAGGTAGCAAGCCATCATCGGCGTCAGCGTCAGTGATACGAACGCCGATACGATAATCGTCATTGACAGCGTGACCGCGAACTCCCGAAACATTCGCCCGATGATGCCGTCCATCAGTAGTAGGGGGATCAGGGCCGCGACGAGCGAGATGCTGATAGACGCAATCGTGAAGCTGGTTTCACTAAGGCCTTTGAACGCGGCCTGCCTCGGCGATACGCCCTGCTCGATGTGGCGCGAAATATTCTCCACCATCACGATCGCGTCATCGACGACGAAGCCCACCGCGATGGTCAACGCCATTAGTGAGATGTTGTCCAGGCTGTATCCACATGCCCACATGAGCGAACATGCTCCGAGGAGCGACACGGGCACCGTGACGGCTGGAATGATCGTTGTGCGCACGTTCCCTAGAAATGCATAGATGACCAGGACGACCAGAACGATGTTAACGAGCAGTGTCAGTTCGATATCGAGCAACGATGCGCGGATAGTCTGAGTTCGGTCTGCAAGAACAGCGACTTTCAGTGACGGTGGAAGCGTCGCAACGAGCTCCGGCAGTTTCGCTTTGATCTTGTCGACAGTGTCGACTGTATTAGCACCTGGCTTCTTGTAAATGCCGATGGTGATCGCCCGCTTACTGTCGAGCCATGCTGACAGCGTACTGTCTTCCGGTCCGAGTATCGCTGTACCGACATCGCTGACGCGAATCGGATTGCCTTCTCGGTGAGCGATGATCGCATTGTTCCACTCGGTGGGATCAGTGATCTGGCCGTTCGTATAAATGGTATATGAGCGTGTCGCTCCGTTCAGCACCCCTTTGGGACTGACCCCCGAGACCCTCGTTAACGACAGTCGTACGTCTTCAAGCGACAGGCCTTTGGCAGCTAGTTTCAGGGGATCGAGCTGGATACGGATCGACGGTTTCTGTTGGCCTCCGATCGACACAGCACCGACGCCATCGATCTGACTCAGGCTTTGCGTGAGCCGTGTTTCAACATAGTCATTGATGGTCGTCAGCGGTAGTGTCGCGGAGGTCGCGCTCAGCAGTAGAATCGGAGGGTCGGCCGGGTTGAGTTTCTGAAACGTCGGAGGTGATGGTAGGTCTTTGGGCAATTGTGCGGCTGCCGCGTTTATAGCGGCCTGCACATCGTTCCCCGCGGCGTCGATGTTGCGATCCAGACTGAACTGCAGAACGATCGACGTCGAGCTTAACGTGCTCTGCGATGTCATCTGCGTGACGTATGGGATTTTCGCGAGCTGTGTTTCTAGCGGTTGCGCGAGCGACGATGCGACAGAGATTGGATCGGCCCCTGGAAGCGTCGCGGATACTTGAATGGTGGGAAATTCGACCTGAGGCAGCGGCGCGACGGGCAGATGAAAATAGGCGACAAGCCCGCTAAAGATGATGCCAACCATCAGCAGACAGGTCGCGACTGGGTAACGGATGAACGGGGCAAACAGGTTCGTGTTCATGGTCATTGAGCGTCCATCGCGAGCCGGGCTGTCGACTCCGTCTGCATTTGCGTGTCCGATGTAGCATTGGTGTTCGCCAACGTAACGGAGACAAGCGTTCGGTCCTGCAAGCGATATTGCCCTTTAACCACTACTCGCTGCTTTGGCTGCAAACCGCTTGTTATAGCGGCATATCCCACTGATCTGTGTTCGACGACGATCGGTTGTACTGTCACCCGGTTGTCGTCTCCGACTACATAGGTAAATAGGCCTTCGGGCCCATGTTGAACAGCATCTTCAGGTACCACGATCGCCTGCTTTAACACGCTAATCACCGTACGAGTCATCACTGACTGTCCTGGCCAAAGCGCATTCGTGTCATTCAAGAATTCCGCTTTCAGACGGATTGTTCCACTGGAGGAGTCGACGCTGTTGTCGACGGCGCTCACATGCCCGCTGGACAGGAGCGTCTTGCCATCAGTCGTCAGCGCATCGATCGAGACCTTACCTGCGGCGATCGCCTGATGGATCGCAGGTAATGCATTCTCAGGTTGGGAGTACACCACTGAGATCGGTGAAATCCGAACGAGTGTGAGAATCGACGTGTCGTTCGCCTTCACGATATTGCCCGGATCTACGAGTTGGAAACCGACCCTTCCGGGCAGCGGTGCATTCACCGTCGTATACCCGGCCTGCACCTGCGCACTCTGAATGGCTGCTTGGTCACCGCGTACCTGTGCCGTCAATTGTGCGACCAGTGCTTTCTGCGCTTCGAGCGCCTGCATGGAAATTGCGTTGACCTTCGCGAGTTTCAAGTGCCTTTCTAGGTCCAGTTTGGCGTTTGCGAGCATCGCTTGATTCTGTTCCTTCTTGGCGACTACCTGATCCAGCGTCGCACGAAATGATCGACTGTCGATCTCGAACAGTGGATCGCCTTTTCGTACGAATTGCCCCTGTTTAAAGAGCACTTTGGTGATCTGGCCGTCGACCTGACTTTTTATCGTGATCTGCTCGATTGGCTGAACCAGCCCGACGCCCGTAAGGTACATCGGTAAGTCCATACTCAGCACTTCGACCGCCGTCACCGGTACGGCCGCTTCTCCTGGATTACCTGCACTTGGCTGCGACGCGGATGTAGTGCTTGATCCGCCATAAACAAACAGTGCCAAGGCAGCGATTATTGGAAGCAGGAGAAGAGAACGCTTGGTTTTTAGGCACTTCGGAAATGAGATAGACATTGGCGCGTGCGATTCCAGAAAAGCGATGAAAGGGTTAAGGCGCAGCTCGATAGGTAAAAACAGTGGTGATGCTCGGCGTGTCTGTGCAGTACCGGTGATGGTTGCGCTGCAGCGGGGCCGGTCGCTTCAGTCGGTCCAGCGTCGAGTTGTCGAAAAAAATCCGGGAATGGCATGACGCGCGCCGGCAAGTTGGCTTTTCTGATAGATAAACATCGCAACTCCCAGATCGAGGACGCCCAGGCCGAACGGCGAGAATATGGTTGGCTTGCCGGTATCGATCCGCGCTTGACCAAGAATGAATTCAGCCAGAGTCCCAGAAATGAAATCGCGATGCCCATACTGCTGCTCTGCGAGATGCGGTGATGTATTAGCTTTCATGCAGTGGTCGACATCGTCCAGGATGTTGTTACAGGCAAGGATGGTTTCAGGTGGCAGGTCACGCAGGGAAATGTTCAATACCAACTGTGACTGAACAAAGGTGTGTGTTGCCGGGATCCACGGGCTGCCTGCTGTGGTCGCCAACACAACGATGTCTGCGCTGAGTGCCTCGTCTTGGGAGCCTGGGCGCACAGGGTAAATTGAGCGCGCATTTACGTTGCGGACAAATTTTTCGCAATGTTGCGCGGATATGTCATACAGGCACACATCTTCGAACTGCCAACCGTGAGCCTTGAAAAACTTGAGAATAGTGCTCGCAATAAGGCCTCCACCGATTATGCCCAGGCGTGCTGCGCGTCGGTTCTGCGGACCGAGCCGGCTAGCGGCCAGCACCGCGGAAGCAGCAGTGCGGGCGGCGCTGATCTGCGACGCTTCAAGACATGCGAACGGATAACCGGTTTGATAGTCGTTAAGCACAATGACGGCTGAAGCCCGTTGCAGATTCGCATCAATATTGCGCGGGTAGCTCGCAATCCACTTGATGCCCGAAAACGAGGAGCCGTTATTTTCGTCTCGGATGGCTGTGGGTAACGCGATGATGCGAGCCTCGGGCTTGTCATCGAATTTCAGAAAATAGCTATCCGGATTGACGGTGTTGCCGCTGTGATGCAGTAGGTAGCAATGTTCGACGATATTGATAATGTCCACTGTCGAGTTTGACAGCAGCGTCTGAATGTAGTCGCCCCCGATCACCGAAAACTGCGGGTCGTGATTATGCATGCTCTGGGATATCCGTAGTCGTATGCGAGAGTTCGCGCCATGCGAGACCAAATGTACTGTCACACCATTCGTCGCTATAGATTGTGTCGAAATAGGAATTGCCGAGGTCTGGAGAAATCGCGACGACGGTCGCATCACGAGGCAGTTCGGCAGACATGCGCTTGACTGCCGCGAGCACGGTACCGGTCGACGCGCCGCAAAAGCTGCCGTAGCGAAGCGCTGCGTCTCGGCAGGCCGCTACTGTTTCAGCCTCGGGTATCTGAATGAGTCGGTCCAGTTTGCTGCGGTTGAAAAAATGCGGCATCACGCTGGCTCCCAGGCCTGGCAAATAACGGCGTTGACCGGGTGTGCCAAATGTCACTGAGCCTATCGAATCGACTGCAATGAGTTTCGTGCGAGGAGAATGGCGGCGAAAAAAATCAGAGCAGCCCATGAGCGTGCCCGTGGTGCCGGCACCCACAAACAGATAATCAATATGGTCGAACTCATCGAAGATCGCTTGCGCGGTCATCTCGACATGGACGGCGGGATTTGCCGGGTTCTGATATTGGTTGAGCCAGGTGAGCTCAGGATCGAGATCAAGTGCATTTCGGATATAGGCGAGCCGATTGCCAAGATAACCGCCTTGTTCGTCGCGGCAATCGATGACCACCACTGTGGCGCCCAGCGCCCTCATTATCCCGACGCATTGTGCGCTGGTATTGCTGTCGACGACGCAAGTGAATCGATAGCCTCTGGCTGCGGCAATCATGCTCAATGAGAGTCCAAGATTACCTGAACTCGACTCTATGAATCTCTTCTTCTCCCGCAAGTTGCTGTGCTCTTCCGCGTTTCTCATCAGCGCCATTGCAGTTTTAATCTTGATGGAACCCCCGGGATTGAATCCCTCCATCTTTAAATATAATTTTTTCCCCGGTGTAAACTGATCCAGTAACAGGAAAATATTGTCATTGATTATTTGATCGATGGAGTCGAATTTCATTTTTAGTTTTACCCCGGGCACAAATAGGCAAGATCTAACAAGGATCTGATAATAGAGTCAGCGTCGCATAAGATTTATTAGCTGCTTATCACCTTGCAACTTGAAGGGATTAAGCGATCACTACTTTTAAAAGGGGCGAGCAGTTCCTGAAAGGAAAACTCGATTATCAGTTCACCGCCGGTTTGCAGGGTGTGTCGGGTAGATTTTGGTGGATATAGCTTGCCTTTCAACCCGCGCGAAATGACCTCGGCAGGCGTCACCAGAAGGTCCTTCCTGCGCGACTCCAGCAGGACGTGGGAATATGAAAGAAGAATGCAGGGGACGCGGGCGAATTTCTGCTCAAGGGCGAAGGCCCTGCGATGGTGACCATCCATGATGATCAGCGTTGAGCGCTCGACGAGAATGGGGGTTTGCCACTGGCTAGATGACAGCATCTGCGCGGTTAGCTCACGCAAATGACTCGGAATAATCTCTTCCGTAGGCTTCAGCATTTCGGGTGGTAAAAACATTAACTCAGGAGCTTCCTCGGAGTGAGGCTCAGCTGTCCGTACGTTCATTTCACGCCTTTCCTCGGGCATTTCGCGCCTCTTCCATGTGCGGACTTTCCGGTGAAACTGCTGACAACCACCTGGTATGAGCCAGTGGAATGCACCGATTGCACCTTACAACCAAGCGAACATCCATAACTGCGCTAGCAAAAATCCCTCCTGAGTCTGGAGGTATCACCACCTGATGCCTTAGAGAAAACAGGCCTGTCCACAGTGGTGCAAGTATCAGCTTTTTTTATAAAGCAGCATTGGATCCAGTTTGTCAAAATTTTTTTTCGGATGACAAAAAATTTAACTAGTTTTGGTTTGAAAAACTTTACAACCTAAGAATGTTCAGCTACTTCTGCAATGCCACAATCAGTATCAATGTGTGTCCGTGATCGATTGGAAGTTCGAAAATGTGTTGAGCTACGGCCGATAAAGGCAATAAACACGCAAAGGAATTGCAACACCGTTCCAACTCTATGAGCGGTGATTAGAACAAGGAGAGGTATTGTCATGCATGACCGTAAAGCTATCGATTGTGGAACACATTCCCCCCTCAATACTTCTCCGTTTGGCCCGTCGTCGGCCGTTTTTTGGCTGACGGGTGTATCAGGCGCTGGAAAGACCACGATAGCGACGAGTTTCGAAAGCGTTTGCCGCACAGCAAATTGGCCGGTCGTGACACTCGATGGTGATGTCGTGCGTAGCCGCTTGAATTCGGACCTTGGTTTCTCGGAGCAAGACCGCGCGGAAAACATCCGTCGAATTGCCGAGGTCGCAGCACTGATGGCGGATGCACACTTACTCGTGATCGTCTCGTGCATTTCGCCGATGAAGTCGTTCCGGGACATGGCCAGAACCATCATCGGCGACCGACGCTTCATCGAAGTGCATATCGACACCCCACTCGAAGTCGCGGAAGAGCGGGATCCGAAAGGTCTGTACCAGCGCGCCCGCGCCGGAAAAATCCAGTTGTTCACAGGTATCCACGCCCAGTACGAGGCGCCGCTCAATCCGCAAGTACGTATCGACACAACCACCACCGATATCGATACAGCCACAGACATCCTGCGTCGGTACTACATCGATAGCGTGCTACGACCCACCCCGCACGAGCCTTCCGCATTCAGGTCTTCGCCCCAGACCAGTCTCGACACAGCAACGTCCGAATAACGCGAGCTGGTCAATGACGTGTGGGCCGCGATGCTCGCGACGTCCGTTTCTCCTCAAAAATTTCGAGACCACCACCAATGGATCAAAATGTCATGGTCGAAATAGACCTCCCGTCGACGGCGCAAGCGCGTGTAAGCAGCCAGCGGTTCATGTCCCGTAACGCAGAAACGATCGCAAACTCCCACTCGTTGATACAGCGATTCAACGAAGTGACACGCCTGTATGGCAACGCCACCGCAGTCGTCACCCAAAGTGAGTGCTGGACGTACAGGGAACTTTCGGACCGTGCGGCTCGCATAGCCGGTTTGATCACGAGTGTGTGCGGTGAAGGCAACGAACCTGTCGCGCTGCTGTTTCCACATGGCGCACCGATGGTCGCAGCGATTCTCGGCGTGTTAGGGGCCGGTAAGTTCTACGTTCCGCTGGTTGCGGACGATCCACTGCCGCGCCTGCAGACTATTTTGCGCGAGAGCCGATGTCGCGCCGTCTTTGTCAGCTGCGAACTGGCTGAATTAGGAGGGCAACTCGGCAGTGGAGCAATGGTGATCGAAGAGGCGAGCCTGCCTGTGGAGGGGGGCTCACTCGATACGAGGTCCGGTGATTCGATTGCTTATCTCCTGTACACGTCAGGCACGACCGGGGTGCCCAAAGGTGTCTTCCAGAACGATCGTAACGTGTTGCACCACGCAGCGTGTTACGCGTCAGCCATCGAACTGACCGCGAACGACCGGATGACGCTGCTGCCATTTTACGGATTCGATGCTTCGGTGATGGATATTTTCGCTACGTTGCTGACCGGCGCCTCCCTGTATATCTGGAACGTGCGCAAGGATGGCCTTGAGCGAGTTAATGACTGGCTGGCCGACAGCCAGATCACAGTTTGGCATTCGACGCCCAGCGTGTTACGTGCGGCTTTCCCAACCTTCAAACGCACCGTTGACCTGCGTTGGGTCGTGCTAGGAGGTGAGACGGCCACAGGCCAGGATCTGAGCCTGACACTGCTCCATGCCGGTGCGCATTGCAGTCTACTCAACGGTCTCGGCCCTACCGAATGCACCACGGCTCTGCAGTACGTTGCCGATCCGATACAGGACTGCAATTTGCTCCGTTTACCGGTGGGTAGGCCGGTGCCAGGAATCGAAGTAGTGCTGCTGGACGCCGACGGTAATTCGTCGGCCACCGAAGGCGAGCTGGCAATCATCAGCCAATATGTCGCGCTTGGATATTGGGAGCGTCAGGATCTGACACACGAGCGGTTCGGTGAACTGGCCGGCCCAAATGGCGAGCGCTGTTACCGGACCGGCGATATGGTGAAGTGGAACGCGGCTGGTAACCTCGAATACCTGACGCGAGTCGATGATCAGATCAAAATTCGTGGGTTTCGCGTTGAACTCGGCGAAATCCAGGCCACTCTCTGCATGCACGAAAATGTGCTTCAGGCAGTCGTTCTGCCGCACACCGACCCTGCAACGCAGCAGCAGTCGATCATTGCTTATGTCGTGTTACGTGCGCCCGACAGTACCGATGTCACTGCTCGTTTTCGCGTCTACCTGGCCAGCAGCTTGCCGTCTTACATGATTCCGCAGACGTTCGTTGAACTCTGCGCGATCCCCTTACTGCCAAACGGAAAGGTCAACCGCAGCGCGCTACCTATCGCGGCAGTGACAGATACTGCGTATGAGCCAAAGAGACCTCAAACACCTCTGCAAAGGTTGCTCGTCGGCCTCTGGTCGACGGTGCTGCGGCGTGACGCGCTCGGTACGGATGAAAACTTTTTCGAACTGGGTGGCGACTCACTTCTAGGCGTGCGCCTGCTTGCACGAATCAACGCCAGTCTCGAGTTGGAGCTGGGGCTGAGCGATCTGTTCGGTCATCCAACCGTCGAGTCGCTGGCGGTGCATTTGTCGATACCGTCACGGTAGTCGCGGCGCCCATCGCGGCCTCAAAGATCTGATGCATCTAGTGAACCTATCGAGACAGACGCATGACTGAACGCGCCAGCAATAGCCTTGCCGACGGTAAGCACACCCACGCGACCGCCGATGGTCTCGACTTACACCTGCGTCCCCGCTCGTGGTTTGGCACATTGGGCGGTCCCTTTGCATACCGAGCATTTACGACGATATGGGTGGCGAGCTTGTTTGCCAATATCGGCGGCTCTATTCAGAACGTCGGCGCGTTTTGGTTGATGACCTCAATGGCACCCACGCCTGCACAAGTATCGCTTGTGCAGACCGCATCGACCCTGCCGATTGCGTTGTTTGCGCTCCTTTCCGGAGTCGCAGCGGACGCTTGGGATCGACGTCTGGTGATGCTCGCCTCGCAAGTACTGGTGTGTTCAGTCGCGGTAATGCTTGCTGTTCTGTGTGCAACAGGACAGATCACGCCGTTGGCTCTGCTCGTTTGCACGTTTGTCAGCGGCTGCGGCGCAGCGATGTTTCAGCCGGCCTGGCAGTCGGCGGTCGCGGAACAAGTGCCGCGTAGTGAGCTTTCTGCGGCCATTGCGCTCGACAGTTTTTCTCTGAACTTTGCCCGCACTGCCGGACCGGCAGTCGGTGGATTGATCGTCGCGCGGTTGGCTCCCGATGTAGCGTTCATCGTAAGCGGCGTGTCGTCCGCGGGACTGATTTACGTGTTGTTACGCTGGCGTCGCCGTGATGCCGATGTGAAAGCTCCGCGCGCTCCTCGCCAAGGGCTACTCGCGTCCCTGATGGGTGGTATCCGGTATTGCCTCGGCTCCCACGGTATTCGCAGTGCGTTGTTACGAAGCAGTCTGTTCGGCTTTCTCGGAAGCCCGGTCTGGGCGCTCCTTCCGCTGTTCGCCAAACGGCAGTTCGGCGGCGAGGCCGGCACCTACGGCATCCTCCTGGGGGCGTTCGGCGCAGGGGCAGCTTGCGGCGCGCTCGGCGGTGCGGCGATGCGAGCGCGGCACCACCCGGAGTTGGTATTACGAATCTTTACGTTGACGTTCGGCTTGGGGGCGCTGATGACTGCATGGAGTCCGTGCAAGGCCGTAGCCATGCTCGGGCTGGCCATCTCGGGTGCGAGCTGGGTTGTTGTCGTGTCGACCTACAACCTGGCGATCCAGACGGCGTCGCCAAGCTGGGTCGCAGGTCGTGCGCTGTCACTGTTTCACTCCTGCATCGTCGGAGGTCTGGCGATCGGCAGTTTTGTGTGGGGCATGGTGGCCACGGCAACAACGATCAACGCCACATTCGTCATTTCGGGGCTGTTCATGTTCGTGTCTATGTTGTTGGCACTGCGCATGCCATTGCCATCCCCGGTCCCTTACGATCAGTGCCCGGAGATCGCGCGCTAGTCCCCTGAAAGATAGCAACACGCTGACTAAAAGAAGCCACACGAGACCTGCCTTCGGGATCGTCGCGGCCGATGCACAAGGATATGTGGAATGACTAGCAGCAACACGATTGATCGAACACTCAAGTGCGGGTATGGAACTCGCGTTTGGCTGGGGATGGGCTGCGCGCTGATATCGGGCTTGCTGACCGCCTGTACCGTTGGACCGAACTATCGTCGGCCAGAGGTCGAAACACCGACGACGTGGAAGATCGATCCAGAATACTCGTACTGGCATCCCGTCGCGCCTCAGCCGCTCAATGAGGACTGGTGGACGGTGTTCGGTATCGATGAACTCGACACGCTGGAGCGAACAGCGCTGGAGAACAACCAGACGTTGCGCGAAGCGGTTGCGCATTACGACCAGTCACGCGCAACGCTGTCATCGGTTTCGTCCGAGCAACTACCGCAAATTGGATTGTCGGCCGAACTGGACCGTCGCCGGATTTCCGCGAACCGGCCGTTGACCGACTACGATTCGCCTAACAAATCAACTGTGCAGAACAATGTAATCGCGGCTTTTTCGGCCAGCTATGAACTCGATCTGTTCGGCCGCATACGGCGTGAGGTCGAATCGGCGAAAGCCGATATGCAGCAGCAGGCCAACGATCTATCGAATGCGCGATTGGTGATCACCGCGCAACTTGCGGCTACCTATTTCGCCCTCAGAGAGGTTGATGCCGAGCGTGATGTACTGACGCGTTCGATCGCCTGGCAGCAGAAGGCGCTTGACTTCGTTAGTGCGCAAAACAGTTTCGGACAGGTTTCTGAACTGAGTGTGTTGCAGCAGCGCGCACAACTCGATACGACCCGTACCCAAGCGCGACTGCTTTTGACGCGACGATCACAATACGAACATGCGATTGCCGCAATGATCGGCGTACCGGCACCGCAATTTTCGCTTGCGCCAAAAGTTGATCCGCTCAAGTTGCCTGTATTACCGATTGGTATGCCAAGCGAGTTGTTGCTGCGTCGTCCGGACGTTGCATCCGCAGAGCGTGCAATGGCGGCGGCGAATGCCAGAACCGGCGTCGCCCGCGCGGCCTACTTTCCAAGCCTTACGTTGTCGCCTGAGGTGGGTTGGCAAAGTACCCGGTTCGCGACGCTGACAAACGCCCCCAGCATGATCTGGTCACTGGGGACTTCGATTAGCCAGACGCTGTTCGATGGCGGGCGTAATGCGGCGGGGGTCGCCTATGCGCAGGCGGGCTATGTCGCGGCGAACGCGCGCTATCGCGCAACCGTGCTGACAGCCTTTCAGGAAGTCCAGGACGCGGTCAGCAATCTCGCGGTGCTCGACGCTGCGCTGAATGATGTGAATGCCTCGGTCGACGATGCGCAGCAGTTGGTGAATTTGTCGACGTATCGCTATCGCGACGGACTGGTCGACTACCTCGACGTGATCACCGCACAGCAGCTGCTGCTCAACAGTGAGCGACAGCGAGCACGCATTAATGGTCGTCAGGCAGGCTCCCTGGTTTTCCTCGCCAAGGCGCTGGGTGGCGGATGGAACGACGGTTCGACTGTGCAACGCAATTGACGCAAATCGGGTTACTGCCTGGGTGCTCACATCGACAGGTCGCATGGTGATTCGGTCGCCTCGGCGTAAACACCACTCATAGTCTGATGAAACAAAACGTTACATCGAATTGGAAGCGGGAATGAAGACCAAGACCATTGCGATTATCGGTGCCGGTTTCTGCGGTTCGACGCTGGCGGTACATCTACTGCGCCGCCCACCGGTCACACCGCTGAGAATTCTTTTGATCAACAGGTCAGGCACGATGGCCCGGGGTGTTGCCTATGGCACCCGTACCGCCGCGCATGTGCTCAATGTGCCGGCCGGCAGAATGAGTGCGCTGGCAGGTGAAGAGGACAGCTTTCATGAATATGCCAGGCGTTGCGACCCCAGTATTGTACCGGGGTCTTTCGTGGGGCGCCGTCTCTATGGTGATTGCCTCGAGGCATTGCTCAATGATGCGGCCGAAAAGGCGCCGCCGGGCTGTGAACTGCACAGCGTCATCGGTGAAGTAGTACAGGTGGTACCTCGTAAAGATGGCGAGGGAGCTCGCCTCTTGATGAAGAACGGAGAGCGCTTCGATGCCGACCGCATTGTCTTGAGCATCGGTTACTACGCCCGCCAAGAGCCATCGATAGCGCCCGAACAACGATCATTTTACGAAGAACCGCGCTATGTGCATGACCCTTGGCGTCCAGGCGCATTACGCAATATCGGTGCTGACGACCCCGTTCTGCTCATCGGCAGCGGACTGACAATGGTGGATGTGGTGCTTGATCTGCGTGATCGCGGCCATCGGGGGCCGATCCAGGCTATTTCTCGTCGCGGCCTGATCCCTCAGCCGCATCGTGAACTGAATGCGCAACCCACCTATGACGAGCGACTGCCTCACCGCATGCTCACCGATTGCAGCGTGCGCCACTATGTGCGAGCAGTGCGTGACTCGCTCGAGCAGCACACCCGTGCCGGCGGTGACTGGCGGGACGTGATCGGCGGGCTGCGATCGGCGACTGCGCAACTGTGGCACGCACTGCCGACAAATGAGCGCCAACGTTTCTTGCGTCATGTGCGTCCTTACTGGGATGTCCACCGTCACCGTTGCGCACCACAACCGGGTGCACGTCTGCAGGCAGAGATCGAGCGCGGCGGGCTCACGCTGCTGGCCGCACGTGTCGTCGGTTACGCCCCTAAAGCCGATGGCGTCGGCGTTTGTCTGCGTCGCCGTAGCGCCCAGACCGAGGAGCGACTCGATGTTGCCGCCGTGATTAATTGCACGACCCCCGATCTTCGCCATTTGGCGGACCCACTGCTCTCGTCCCTACGCGCCGATGGACTGTTGGTATCTGACGTACTTGGTATCGGCCTTGAGGTCGACCACCTTGGGGCGCTAATAGATTGCAAAGGAGTTGCGTCGCGCTGGCTGCATTACGTCGGACCATTCCTTCAGGCACGCGATTGGGAAGCCACGGCAGTGCCTGAATTGCGAGGCTATGTGGAGCGCCTGGCGGACGTGTTGAAAAGCCTTCAACGGGAAGCTCTGCCCGTGTGATCCGAATCTGTGTGCCTATTGGTCAAAGCAATCGCAACACCCTGAATGTCGCTTCGCGCGAACCCTAACGAAAGACGAATTTTGAGGGAACAATGATGAGTCAAGTGGTCGGCACTTACGGGGAAACGCTTGCGGAGAAGTTGCGCGAGCATCTCTCGGAGGCCCTGGATTTAGGCAACATTGGCATTGACGAAGCATTGACCGAACATTGGGGCGACGACTTGCCGCTGCAGGAGCTGGTACGGGAAACTCGACGTTTCAGCCAGGTCGTCATCACGCCGCTGGATGTGCTGGGTTGCGCAACCATCAAAGAACTGGCCGATCTGATTGTGCGTAAAAACGGGCAAAGCACAGTCCCTTCGACGAATACGGCCGCCGAGGATAGCCAGCAACCTACGCAGAGCGGGCACGATGCCTATGTCGACGATCATGAGAGCAACGTAGCAGCATCATTGGCGCAGGAAGATCTGTGGCTGGTGGATCAGATTGAAGGAAGTTCGATGGCCTACAACCTGTCGACTGCTCTGCGTTCCGACAAGCCACTGCATGCCGACGTCATGCATCAAGCAATCTCTCAAGTCGTCAGACGCCATGCGGCGCTTCGAACAACCCTTGAACGTGATCAGCGGGGTTTAAGGCAGGTGGTGGCCACCGATGCGACATTTGAGTGGTCGGTGGTATCGCTGGACGACGCACTCGGTGGCGCATCGCGCGAGGAACAGCTTCATGCGAGGCTCGCTGCTTTCGCCCGGAAAAGCTTTGATCTCGCCAGCGGTCCTCTAATACGGGCGTGCCTGTATCGTATGAACACTGACGACTTCATCGTGCAGTTTGTGGTTCATCACGCTGTATTCGATGCTTGGTCACGTGTCGTCGTGTCACGTGAGATCGAGACTGTGTACAACTCACTCGACAGTGGGCTTGCGCTGAAACTTGCGTCAACAAGTGCAGAACCGGGAGCGTTCGCGCGCTGGCATAACGCGCGCTTGACCCCGACGCGGCTGGCGCAGTTGCGCCACTACTGGTCCACGCAGCTTGCTGCGCTGCCGCAGGTCATCGATCTGCCAACCGATTTCCTGCGTCCACGTGTGCGCAACTCCGATGGCGCCAAATTCACCAAAGTTCTGTCGTCGGAGCTGGCTGAACAGGTTGCGGCCGTCGGCGGTAAATGGGGTGCGTCGCTATTCATGACATTGATGGCCGCTTGGCAACTGCTGCTGTGGCGTTATAGTCGGCAGACAGAATTCGCCATAGGCACGCCGATGGCGACGCGGGATGGTGACGGGTTCGAATCGACGGTCGGCTATTTCGTCAACACTGTGGTCATTCGTGGGCAGGTGGTGCCAACCGAACGTTTCGACGAACTGTTGCAGCGCGTCGTGCACGTTACTCTCGGAGCCTACGAACACAAGGATCTACCGCTGCGTCAGGTCGTCGAATTGGCGAGCCAGGAACGCAGTCTGAGTCATTCCCCGTTGTTTCAGGTGATGTTGGAGTTTCACAACGAACTGCTGGACGAAGAGGGTACTGAACCCACGGAGTTTCGTCTGGTTACCCATGACATCGGCGTCGCAAAATACGATCTGAGTCTGGAAATTGCCAATACGCGCGACGGTCTCGTCTGCTCGATCGAATACGCTACGTCACTCTTCGATGTCACCACGATCGAGGGAATGTTGGCGCAATACGAGGTCCTGCTGCAGCAAGTCGTGGCAACGCCCAAGGCCCTAGTGTCCCGGCTGTCATGTGTTCCCAAGGGCGAACTCGAAAAAGTCGTCAACGTATGGAACGCCACGGAGCTTTCGCAAGCGACTCCTGCCTGCATCCATCAGCTATTCGAAGCGCGGGCCAAGGAGCGACCTGATGCCATCGCTGTCCGCTTCGGTAATCAATCGCTGACGTACTGCGAACTCAATCGGCGAGTCGACGAACTAGCCGGACGACTACGCCGCATTATCCAGGGACGCGACGTCAGGATCGCAATCTGCTTGGACCGTTCAGTGGAAATGCTGGTGGCAATTCTGGCGGTGCTCAAAGCTGGTGCTGCCTATGTCCCAATCGATACGCGCCTGCCATCGGAACGCATCGACTTCATGCTGGCTGACAGTGCAGCAGCGTTTGTCCTGACAGTGGTCACAATCAGAGAAGAAAAGTTCGCGGCGCAGCCGATCAAAGTCCTGTGCATCGATGAATCGATGCCGGTCGTAGATGAGCAGCACACAGAGCATCTCGCCCCCGAAACCACCCCGGAATCTGTCGCCTACGTGATGTACACGTCCGGGTCTACGGGGGCGCCGAAAGGAGTGGTCGTCACTCATGCCAACGTGACGCATCTGCTTAACGCAATGCAGGCGCGTTATCCGCTGGAAAGTGAAGATCGCTATCTGCTGAAAACCAACTATGCCTTCGATGTATCTGTGCCCGAATTGTTCGGCTGGTTCGTCGGCGAGGGCTCTCTGGTTATCTTGCCGCCCCAGTTCGAAGGCTCGCCCGACCTGATCGCCGATGAGATGATCCAGCACGCTGTTACTCACGTGAACTTCACGCCATCAATGCTGCGTCCGTTTGTTACCGAGGTGTCGGCCAGCGAACGCTTCCAGAACAACCACTGCCTGAAGTACGTGTTCGTTGCTGGTGAGGAGTTGCCGAAGGATCTTGCCAACGATGCGTTATCGGGGCTTCGCCCAGCAGCGATTGAGAACTTGTACGGACCGACCGAGGCAACGGTCTTTGCGACAGGCCACTCCTACGCGTCTCCGGTACCTGGCACAAAGATTCCGATTGGCAGACCGTTTGCCAACGTACGGACGTATGTCCTGGACGAGCATATGCAGCCCGCGCCTATCGGCGTGCCGGGCGATCTCTACCTTGCCGGTAGCGGCATCGCCGCCGGGTATTTGAATCGCCCAGATCTGTGCGAAGAACGCTTTCTGCCCGATCCGTTCGCCAGGAATGGCACGTTATACAAAACCGGGGACCTCGCGCGCTGGCTACGCAGTGGGGAAATCGAATATCTCGGCCGTGATGATCAACAGATCAAGATCCGCGGTTATCGAATTGAACTCGACGAAATCGCCAGCGTTTTGAATGCACACCCACTCGTCAGTGAAGCCGCCGTTCTCGCTCAAAGCGCGGAGGGCGGACCAACTAGATTGGTCGCTTATGTCGTGCCGTCCGGCCACATGGAGGGTGAGGTGCTTACGGCTTCGCACGCATCGACCCTGTTGGCACAGACGCTGACGGAGGCGATCAAACTGCGCTTGCCAGAATATATGGTACCCGCATCGTTTGTGTTCACCGTCAGCCTACCGAAAGGTATCACCGGAAAGCTCAACCGCAAGGAACTTGAAACGATCAGTGGCGAGGTACGGCCCGAGCACAGTGCTTCGGTCGCCGCACGCAATGAGATTGAAAGCCTGCTGTGTGAAATCTGGAAATCGGTGCTGCGGGTGCCAGAGATTGGTGTCACCGACAATTTCTTCGCGGCAGGAGGTGATTCGATTTTATCGATTCAGGTCGCATCCCGGGCACGGCAGCAGGGAATGAAACTGTCCGCACGAGATGTGTTCCAGCACCAGACCATCGAGCGGCTAGCGGCGAACGTTCGCGGCTCGGTCAGAAAGCCTTCGCAACAGGCGAGCGTCAAGACGATGCCATTGTTGCCGATCCACCGGCGCTTCTTTGCGCTCGACGCGGAGCAGATCAATCACTATCACCAATCGCGACTGCTGGATGTTCCGGTGGACCTCGACTGTGCATTCCTCAAGGTGTGGTTAAGCGCGCTGTTCCTGCGTCACGATGCTTTGCGCATGCGGTTGCAGACGAGGGAGGGGGAATGGAGCGGTGAATTCGTTCCGATGGACGAGTTGCAGGTACATGCTTCGCTCGAAACGCGCAACTTCGCGCACTCGGGCAACTCATCGCAGAACATCGATACATTCTTTAGCGAGGCTCGTGATTGCATCAACTTGTCAGACGGGCCGCTATTCAAGGCGGCGCTGGCCACGCGCGGCGGGCAATGCACTTCCCGTCTGTTGCTGATTTGCCATCACACTGTGGTCGACGGTGTGTCATGGCGCATCCTCCTCGAGGATCTGCGTCATGCTTATTCGCAATGGCAAGTCACTGAAAGCATTTCGCTGCACGACAAAACCGACTCATACCAGGCGTGGGCAAACGAGATCGTGGCGCAGCGCAATGCCCCCGCGCTACTTGCCGAGCGTGACTACTGGCTGAAAACGCTGGCTCAGCCGGTGCCGCAGCTACCTATCGATCACGGCGTGGCGAGCGACAGCACGCGCCGCTTTAGACGGATCGAAGTAGCCTGTTTGAGCGCGCAGACAACCGCGATGCTGCTGACCGAGAGTCATCATGCCTATCAGACGCACATCAATGAACTGATGCTCACTGCACTGTTGCTTGCGGTATACCGCTGGACGGGCCATGAAGCGATACGGATCGCGCTGGAGGGGCACGGACGAGAAACCTATGCCCTGAGTCAATACGCTGGTGCTCCGGATGAGCTTGACGTCAGCCAGACCGTGGGCTGGTTCACCAGCTATTACCCGCTCGTGTTGATGCTGAACAATGCGCTTACGAGCAGAAACGGGTCGCCGGATGAGCAGGTTGCCGCGGCGGTCATGTCTGTCAAAGAGCAGTATCGGGCGATACCCCATCACGGTTTCGGCTACGGCATCTTGCGACACGTGGTGGCTGACCCTTCGTTGGTAGAGGCGGAAGAGGCTAGCCCGGCCGAGATCGTCTTTAACTACTTCGGTCAGATCGATACCCACGGCGACGAAACGGCTGGCATTTCGGTGCTGAATGTCGTGGCGAGCGATGATATCGGTGAGCAACGCCGTCGTGAGCACAGACTCGGCATGAACGGTGAAGTCAAGGATGGCTGCTTGGCGTTCGAAATCGATTACTCGAGCGAAGAATACGAACAACAGACCATACAGACCTTCGCATCGCTGTTTGTCAATGCACTGTGTGAGATAGCGGCCCATTGCAAGACATTACCGACGCGCTGGCGTCCGACGCCGGCCGACTTTCCCCTTGCATCTGTCACGGCGGACGAAATTTGTGCTTGGCGCGAGTGTTACCCAGCGCTCGAAAACCTCTACCCGGTCACTGGTATGCAGGTGGGCATGGTGTTTCACAGTCTGATGCCCGATCACGCCAGCGCTTACACAAACCAGGTGTTTATGAGCTTCGCAGGTTCCTTTGAGCCGAAGCTGTTCAAGGCAGCCTGGCAGCTGGTCATTGATCGTCATCCAGTGTTGCGCACCGCATTTGTCGGGTTCGACCGTGAGCAACCATTGCAGGCGGTGCTATCGCATGTCGAATGCCCATGGCGTGAGGTCGATCATCGTCAGCTCGATGTGCAGCAGCAGGTCGTTGCGTTCGACGCGATACTGGCTGCGGATAAGTCTACGCCGTTCGATTTCGCATGCGCTTCACATATCCGCCTGACGCTCGTTGATCGCGGCGCGCAGGGATATCGGTTCGTCTGGACCTATCACCACGGCATTCTCGACGGCTGGAGCGTTTCACTGATCTGGGCAGAAGTTTTTACTGCGTACGAGTCACTTCATGCGGGGTGTGCACCAACACTGCAGGCTGCGCAATCGTTCGGCCACTTCATCGAATGGCGACAGCGCCGATCGCAGGACGAAGACAGACGCTATTGGCGCGGTGTGCTGGGTAATCTGGCAAGCCGGACCACGCTCGGCATTGAACAGCACGAGCTTGAATCCCCTGCCGGCGAGTCGCCAGTACTGCGTCGTGAGCTCAACGAGCAAGACACACGCCGACTCGTTGACACTGCCCGTGCTTGCCATATCACGGTATCGGCAATGCTTCAGGCCGCATGGGCGCTATTGCTCCGCCAGTACAGCGGCGAACAAGACGTGGTGTTCGGCGTCACAGTCTCCGGCCGCTCGATTGATCTACTCGGCGTCGAAACCATCGTTGGGCCATTGATCAATACAGTTCCTGCACGACTGACGATCGACCCTAACCTGAGTCTTCGGGACTGGTTGCGCAGCGTTCACGACGCTCATATCGAGCGCGAAGAACATGCCAGCCTCGATCTGCTCCAGATCCAGCGCGAAAGCGCAATTCGAAACGGTCAATCGTTGTTCGACAGCGTATTGATCGTCGAGAACTACCCCGAAGTGTCGCTCGACTCGAACGAGCTGCTCGGCCTGACTGATTACGGCTACGCCGAAGAGACCCATTACGGCCTCACGGTGTCGGCCAAGCCGGGGACACGCCTCGGACTGGAAATAGCTTTCAACTCTTCGCGATTCCACATCAAGGATGTTCACACTATGGCTGATAAGTTTGAAACGGCTCTCCTCAACAT
Source organism: Pseudomonas sp. B21-015 (assembly GCF_024749285.1). Classification (NCBI taxonomy): domain Bacteria; kingdom Pseudomonadati; phylum Pseudomonadota; class Gammaproteobacteria; order Pseudomonadales; family Pseudomonadaceae; genus Pseudomonas; species Pseudomonas sp. B21-015. The sequence continues at coordinate 4,925,603 of NZ_CP087196.1, read as the reverse complement.
ACCCAATCGTCTTGACGAGCCGGTAGGCACAGCCCTTGGTCGTGGCGATACGGCCTTGGCTGCCTACGATATCGAAACTGATGGCGTGGAAGTCAGCCGTACGTTGCGACAGGGCGATCTTCGGTTGGGCAGGCTCCTCGTCCCGCATCTTGTCGAGGATCATGCGGCCGCCACACCGAGCAAGCAGGCGCTGGTTTTCAACGAGTATAGCTACAGCTACGACGATCTCAACTGTGCAGCGAATCGTCTGGCGAACAGCCTTCTGTCGTCTTTCCCGAACCTGGGCACGGACGCATTGATTGGCGTGCGCATCCCGCGAAGCGACAGACTTATCGTCACGATCCTGGCCATTTGGAAGGTCGGTGCGGCGTACATTCCTATCGACCCGGTACTACCGGAGCAGCGTGTGCGCGAGATGTTGCAGATTGCGGAGGCGACGCTGCTAATCGAGGACACGGATGTCGCAGCATTCGCGGCACCGATGACCGACGTTCGCACAGCGACCTACGGCGATCTGATAGAGGGAGCACAAGCATGCGACGAAAACCCGGATATCCATGTTTCCGCCCATGATCTGAGTTACGTGCTATTCACTTCCGGATCGACCGGCAAACCGAAAGGCGCGATGGTCGAGCACATCGGCATGCTGAACAATATTGCGAACAAGGCAATCGATCTGGAGATGAACGACGCGAGTCGCGTTGTGCAGAATGCCTCGATGAGTTTCGATGTGTCGGTCTGGCAGATGTTTATTGCATTGACCCAGGGTGGCACAACGTTTGTGTATGACGAGCGCGTTGTCAACGACATTGCCGGCTTTATCGGCCGTCTTGTGCAGGACCAGATCACGGTGCTGGAAGTCGTGCCAACGTACTTGCTGGTGCTGATCGAGTTCTTGGAGGAGCGGCCGCTACAACGACCCGCGTTAGACCTGCAGTTCCTGTTGGTCACTGGTGAAGCGGTGGATGCATCGCTTCTCAGACGCTGGTTCAAGCTGTTTCCGACCAGTAAAGCGGTCAATGCATATGGTCCGACCGAAGCATCGGACGACATCACACACCACGTGATGACAGCCGATGACGTCATCGTCAATCCAGTTCCGGTAGGCCGGGCACTCGCCAACTTTGACATCTATGTCGTCGATGACGAGTTGCGACCCGTGCCGTTCGGGGTGAAAGGAGAAATCGTCGTCAGCGGTGTCGGCATTGGACGCGGTTACGTAGGGATGGCAGGGGCGACAGCCAAAGCGTTTGTGGAAAGCCCGTTTCCGGATAAGTACAAGGGACGTCTGTATCGCACCGGCGACATCGGCGTGATGCGTCCGGATGGCGTGTTGCTGTATCACGGAAGAAAAGACAATCAGGTGAAAATCCGCGGCATGCGGATCGAATTGGGAGAAGTCGAATCGAATCTGCTCGAAATTGCGGCCGTGCGTCAGGCGGCGGTGCTCGACATCCGGCCCGAAGGACGCGAAGCGTTCTTGTGTGCCTATGTCGTGCCGCACAACGAGGGCGATCGCGAACACATTATCGATGAGCTGAAAGCCAAGCTCCCGCCGTCCATGGTGCCGTCGGTTTTCCGTTTCTCAACACACCTGCCTGAGCTGCAAAGCGGCAAGGTGGATCGCCGGGCGTTGCTCGCTCAGTTCCAAGATGATGCGCCGCGTTCGGAATACGTCGAACCAACGACCGATGTTGAACGGCATCTTGCGGATATCTGGTGTGGGGTGCTGGCCAATCCAGCGATAGGCATCCGCGACGACTTCTTCGAGCTCGGCGGTGATTCGTTCAAGGCGATCCGTATTGCGGCGAAATACGGCCCGCCGGTTGAAGTAACGGATATCTACAATTTTCCGACGATAGAGACGCTCGCCGCGCACCTTGCCTCGCGCAGCAGCGACGCTCAGCGCACTCTGGTGCCAATGAGCGGGGACCTGACGACAGCCGAAGCCGTTGTCGTCTGTTTCGCCAACTCGGCGGGCGGTCCCGTCAACTTCATTGAAACGGGTCGTGCGATGGCTGCACTTCCTCGCAAGTTGGCGTTGTACGCGGTGAAGTTTCCGCGCAACGACGTCGGCAACGAGGCGGCGATGATCGATGAAGTCGCACGTCTGACGAACGAGATTTGCGACGGTCTGCTGAAAGAAACGATGCTGCCGATTATCGTATTTGCCCAGTGCAATGGCTCGGCATTGGCAATCAGCGTGGCGCGCGAACTGAAAAGACGTTCGGCTGACTTGCGCGGATTGTGCATTGGTGGGGCACTAATGCGTACCGCCATTAGCGCCAAGGACTTGCGTACCGACAGGGAGGTCATCAATTTCCTGGGATCGGTAGGCTCAACACTGCCGGTGCAGCCAGACGAATTAGCGTTTTTCATGCACGACTTCCGCTACGACTGCTCGATGGCTGACGGCTACTACAACCACCTGGTCGCAGACATGGGGCGCAATGCTCTGGAGAACCTGCATATTCCAGTGTGGTGTCTGGTCGGCACAGAGGATCAACTGGTACCAAGCTATCAACAGCGATTCCAGGACTGGAACCACCTTGGGACCCAGACCCGACTCGTGGAATACCCCGGCGTCGGGCACTACTTACTGCGTGATTGCCCTGAGCGCGTAGCGAGCTCGCTGCAGGAACTATGGGAAAGCGTCTCCATTGGGGGGGCGCAATGAGCCTTGCGAATCCCCGGATCGCGTTTGTCCACATCCCCCGAACGGCAGGTACGTCGTTCGGCACTATGCTTGACGACCTGTATTGCGGAAGTCAGTCCGCGAAATTCTATGGCGACGAACAGAGCAGCGTGGTGAACGAGAAGATCGATGCGTTCCGTAACCTGAGCGCCAGCGAGAAAGCTGGGTTCGATATGTTGCGGGGCCATTTCGTCTACGGCTTCGATAGCGATCTGCGTGACATCCATCACGTGACGTTGTTGAGGGAGCCGATTCAACGACTGATTTCCTTCTATTTTTACGCGCTCAAAGACCGCAGCAACTATCTGCACTCCTACCTGTTACAGCGGCGCCTGGGACTTGAGCAATTCCTGCAGAGCGATGCCAGCATCGATTTGGACAACTATCAGGTGCGGGCGATCTCAGGTGCCCGGTTCGGCTCGGTGCGCGAGCGTGTGTCGCAGCGGCATCTGGACGAGGCCAAGTACAACCTTGTTGAGCGCTTTACCGCGTTCGGTCTGACCGAGCAATTCGATCGATCGATGAATCGTTTTGCGCGCGACTTTATGTGGGATTTGCCGCAACTGGAGCGGCAAAACGAAGGTGCTTACGGTCCGGATGTGACGCTGTCCGAGTCGTGTCTGAGCTACGTCACAGAAAGAAATCAGTTCGACATGGAGTTATACGGCTTCGCGAAGGACCTGTTCGAGTCCACCGCTGATGCTGGTGATTGCAGTATCAATCAGGCAACAAGGAGTGCATGAAATGGCAACATTAGATATTCGCCCTCTGAGCGGGACGATTGGCGCGCAAGTTCGTGGATGCAACATTTGCGATCTGGTAGAGAGCGCAAATATAGAAGAAGTTCGACAGGCGATGCTGAAGTACAAGGTGTTGCTGTTCACCGATCAGCCGGCGCTGCCGACGCACACACAAATCGCATTCGGCCGCCTGTTCGGTACGGTAGAAACCGAGTTCCCGTCTTTCGCGGCCAAGCCTAAAGAGACGCCGGAGCTCACCATTTTCGACGGTGATGTCGCCAGTGGTCGGGCTTCTATCTGGCATACGGATCTGAGTATCGCGAAACGGCCTACAGCCATGGGAATTCTCTGTGTAAAAGAAGTGCCAGAGAGCGGCGGCGATACTATGTGGGCGGACTGTGAAGCGGCCTATTCGACCTTGTCTGCCTCGATGCAGCAATTTCTTGAAGGACAGACTGCTGTCCACGACATGTTGAGCAAACAATACGCGGAGCGGCCTGGTGCGTTTCAGACCAAGGGTCGTAACGACATTGATTTTTCGAACGTCTTCGGCGCCGAACACCCCGTCGTTCGTGTGCATCCGGAAACCGGTCGCAAGTGCCTGTTCGTCAATCCATTCATGACCTCGCATATCGTCGGCTTCAGTTCCTCAGAGAGTGCCCACCTCCTCAACTTCCTCTATGCACACATGCAGAGGCCGGAGTTCGTCGTACGTTGGCACTGGTCCAAGGGCGACGTCGCGGTCTGGGACAACCGCTGCACGATGCATACGGCGGTGGACGACTACGGTTCGGGGCGGCGTCTGGCGCACCGTGTTTGCGTCAGGGGCGACGTGCCTTTGGGAGTGAGCGGCGTGAAAAAAACGGAACCTGCGACGGCGTAATTCAGCGTTCTTTAGCTTGGCCGCAATACTTGCCCATTCAAGGGAGAAGATGCGGCCAGATACCTGGGCTTTGGCCACTTTATTTAATCCTGTGCGAGTCAAGATATGTCGAGTCAATTGAGTGAACGAAGCATCGATTTTTCCAAATCAATTTTCTTAGAGTCGAGCAACGTCCGCGCGAACGCGCATCGTTTGAACTGGCGATCCGAAGTACTGCTGAGTCGATACGCGGACGCGTTCAAGGGCAAAAAAGTGCTCGATCTGGCGAGTCACGACGGACGCTTCATGCATGCCGCGCTTGCCCATGGCGCGAGTAAAGTCGTCGGAGTGGAGGTGCGGGCCGATCACACGATAAGTGCGCAGGAAAATCTGGCGCAAGGCGGTCACAGCAACGACAGCTATGAAGTGATCTGTGGGGATCTAGTCGAATACCTGAAAAGCGTCGAGCCCGGCGCATTCGATACGATCCTTTGCTTCGGCGTCTTGAGCCACTTGATTGAGCATATCGAGATTATGCGCGAAGTCAGTCGGATCGCTCCGGGCACCTTCATACTCGACACGTGGGTCGCGTTGGAGCAATGGAATCTGCGCGAACGCTTACGAAACTATCGCGTGAACTCGTTCGTGACACGAACCCAACAAGGTGGAACCCGTGGCGCTGGCCTGATGAAGCGGATACAGAGTTGGCTTGCCAATATCGTTCCAAGTTCTCATAGCCGCACAGGTAATCTGGTGTTCCTGTATGAAGACGCACAAGCGCCAGGCGCGACGGCTCGTCCAAGTGGCCTGATGGGCTGGGCGAATCCCTCGCTGGTCGAAATGCTTTTCGATCACTTCGGTCTTGAATACGAGCGCGTAGATTGGAAGTCACAGGGGATAACAGACTGGACCGAGCTCGACGATTACAAACGAGGCGCACGTGAAAGCTGGGTAGCGCGTACGCCGCAAAAGGGTGAAGTGAGCTAAAACCAACACCCGGTGCGTGGCGATTCAGGGACCACGCATCCTGCGACGACAGGAAACCCAGCGGGACAATCACAAACAGGCGTGTAGACGCAGCTCTAGGCGCGGCGGCACGGTCAGTATTGATGCGAAACAAAGCACGAGAAATCAGTCGGGTATACCCGATTGGACTCTTCACGGTGCGTATTATTTGCGGTTTTCAAACAATACGCAGTGATTGCATCAGAGCCGGCGCCCCGGAGTAAATTACAATCATTGGTTCGATATTATGATCAGTAACTCTGCACCTATTGGCGTATTCGATTCGGGTTTGGGAGGTCTCTCGGTACTGGAAGCACTTCGCCGGCGGCTCCCTGACGAATCGATAATTTATCTGGCGGACTCGCGCTATGCACCATATGGCGAGAAGACAAACGAGTTTATCCGCGAGCGTAGCGCGGCGTTGGCCAAATGGCTCGTGGAGCAGGGCGCGAAGATGTTGGTTGTTGCTTGTAATACTGCTACCACACACGCAATTGCGAGTCTGCGAGACCAATTGAAGGTTCCCATTGTGGGAGTTGAACCTGGGATCAAACCCTCAGTGCTGGTGTCCGTTACCGGTATTGTTGGAGTGCTGGCAACAGCCGCAACGCTACGCAGCGAGAAACTGCGGGATCTTCTTTCCAACTATAGCGGTCATTGCAGTTTTATTTGCCAAGCAGGCCACGGCCTTGTCGAGCTGATCGAACAGGGCGATATCAACTCACCGGACATCTCTACGTTACTTCAGAAATATCTGGTACCGATGATACTGGCGGGTGCCGATACGGTTGTGCTCGGCTCCACACACTTCGCTTTACTGGCCCCACACATAAAACATCTGTTCGGTGATCAATTGGAACTTATCGAGACTGGAACTGCGATCGCTAGAAGAGCTTATGATCTACTGACAAAGTCTGGAGTGAAAGCAGAGGAAGGGAGCAGTACTTTCCTGCGTTTCTGTTCAACGACGACTGATAGCCAACAAATTGCGCTAATGAAGTTAGCCAATCGACTACTGAGCATAGAATGCCAAGTTCATGCTGTACGCATCGGAGGGGACTGCGAGAGATGATTGATTGTATTCAATGAACATGGGCATTGCATTACAGCGCGCCCATGACTTTCGTGCGACCCACGTTAACATGGGTCGGTAATAGACCATGCAAGCTGTGCAGCGTAATTTTTCGGGGCGTCGACAGGAGCAGCCGCATAGCAGCGTGTTACGCCGTTGTTAGGATGTAACCACTTTACACTGCGCTGTGAGCGCGGGTGAACTGATATACGTTTCATACCATACGAAATTCCAACGCCTACGCATTTAAGCAAAGCTTCTTTGGTCGACCAGTAATCGTAAAATGTAGCCAATTGATTCGGTGCATCTAGTTGGTCGATATGAGCAGACTCGTCGGTGCTCAGTGTGACGGCAGCGACTTCACGCCAATCGAGCTTAGTATGCTGCTGTATATCGACACCTACCCGGCGTTTCATTGACAAGGCGATCAGGCCGTACTCACCTGAGTGGGAAACATTGAAGTCGAGAAAGGGGAACTCCGCTTCGCAGCAAGGTATGTTTTTCACGCTCGGCCGCCCGTATGCGTCCACTGTGAACGATATTTGTCCAGGAGGCTTGCCCAGCTTTTCTGACAGCAGTATTCGTAAAGCCGCTCGAGTCGATGCAAAGCGAGCGGCATCAGCCGTTTGGTGGAAAGCCGCAAGGCGCATTTTTTCATCTGCGCAGAGCTCAGAGAAACAGCTGCTGTCTGGTGGTAGATCGAATCTGACATGAGCTAGCCATAGAGAGATATCAGCGGGGCAGTCTTCGGGCAACTTTATGCTTTTGATCGGGATATTCATTGTCTTCTTGCCAAAATTTAGAAGTCTTGAAGTGCTTAAATATTGCAACTCAATAGTGAGTCAATATAAGCAGAAGAATTTACAACGCTCATTGCCATGAAAGCGGCAATGACTTTTTATTTTGAGTAAACATTGATTTCCATCGATTGCGGTCTCCAGTCTTCGATAGCAGCATCCGGCGAATGCTGCCACGGAATTCAGTCAATATCATGGTAGGCGGCAAGCCCACTGGCACCTGTCCATGCCAGTATATTGCCTGGTTTGAAACGCTGAGACATATACATCTCTTTTGTCCCTGCAATACGCGACCTCACCCAGGCAGGATCATGAGGTGACAGTGATTGCGGTGAGCGATCCAGATACTCGATATCGATCTGCATCTCTCGTGAATCAAAGGCAACGACTCGAAAAATATATTGATAGGTGTTATCCGGCGAGTAGTGCACTCCCGGGATCATGAGCGGATCGATCAGAGAGTTGCAGATTTTTGCGATGTCGCGTGACACACCCTTATGTGCGGCAATGTCCACCCAAATACCTTTATCTTGAAGAGCTTGCACGAGTCTTACAAAATCACCATCTCCGCTCACGGGCACCACTCGCTCCAGTCGATCAGAATGCAGTAAAATATCGACAGCTATATCGACAGTGGTTTTGGTGATCGAAGCCTTTTCTGAGCTTTGATAGAGTTTGGGAGGCTTCGTATGCAACCTGAAACCTGACTCTTCAAGTCTGTATCGGCAACTACGACGCCAAGAAGCGTAATTCGGCTTCTCGTTTTCAGCTACCTCGTCCAATACCAAATAAGAGTGAAGCTGAGTGACTTGTCCGCAGTGCTCGAAATGCTGTTGCATCACCGATGAAGGAGAAGGCCCAAACATAAGGCTGAACGGGTCAGCATCAGAGGATTGGGCGCATCTAGGATCGTATGAGCTAGTTTGCTGGTTAACGCGATAAATCCCTACATCCCTGCATCCCTACATCCCTTCAGCCAATCTGCTCAAACCGCCGCCTGGTCACGAACAGCCCCGCGCCCACCGGCACGGCAAGGACCGACATCAATCCCAAGTCAAAGCCCAGCAACTGGGTCTGGCTCAGTGCAACGCCGCCGATTGCGCCTGCCACCACCAGCGTCACCCCTAGCCACTTGCGCAGCGGGTACGGCTTAAGAAGCCGATCAAGTAGAAAGGCCAGCGCCACAGCGATGACCGTCTGGGTAATTTCGGACATGTGCAGCCCCACTCAGGTCTTGATGATCAGGGATTCGGAAGAGCGCTGTGGGCCAATCCCACCATTGACTTGCGCCTGGATGCTGACGATTACGTCGCCAGCATGGTAGGTGGGCAGAGCGTCATTGACGTACGAGCGCACACCCGCCGTTACAACAGTACCTGCGGCGACACTGCCTGCAGGTCCGGCTAAACCGCCCACAGTACCGGCAGCGCCACCGAAGGCGGAGGCGGCCAGGTTGGCGATCTTGGTGCGTTGGGCATTGAGGACATCGCCCTGTTGCCGGGTCAGCGGCTTGGAGATGCCGATCATCATCACGCACGGCAGGCTCTTGGCCTGCATCTTGTCGTACACCTCGACGACCTTGCTGTTGACCTCATAGTGGGCGCTTTTCGCCTCGCCAAAATGCAGCTCGCGCAGGCGTCCGCGTTCGCTGTCGGTGAGGGTGATATGCGAGACGTTGAAGACGATCCCGTGAGTGCCCATGTACTGGAAAGTCCCTTCGAACTTCATCGCGCGCATCCTTTCGAGGCAAAGACGGCGATTCTCTACAAGGAGCGAATTGGATTCAAATCATTTCGCCTTGCTGGCAAGGTGTGTTGGTCGGGCGCTTACACAACAACGTAAGAAAGATATGTCTATTCACGGGAAAAGTTGCTCCGCCGAGTCGTTCGAATTACCACTCCCCGTATTTGTTGATCGTTTCGTCAATCAAGGGTTTTTCCCCGAAATATCCCCTGACATTGAAAGACTTTGCCTCAGAAATTCCTCATCTACTCTGGTTTCGCAGGTCACTGACCTGTCGTAATCAGCCATCGCAAGGAGCGATCAATGTATTTTGAGATTTACAGGCAAACCCGTGGCACCGCACAGACCGGCAAGGGCCAATGGCGCTGGCGTTTGCGGGCGGGGAATCATGAAACGATTGCCAGCGGGGAGGCTTACGTCAACAAGTCTGATTGCGTGCACGCCATCAGTTTGATCAAGGGGACTCACGATCAGACCCCGGTCAAGGAAATCTAGGCTTCAGGCGGTGAAGCTGCTCAGTGAGAGCAGCTTCGTTTTTACCGGGCGGTCTGGGGGATAAGTGTCCCGGGTTTTTATGGAGCAGGTCATTTGCCTGCCTGCATAGACGCCGATTGCGACACCTCCCTAAACTGTCGGCAGATTTGGGACCGGGGTGCAACGGATGAATCGCAACGAACTGCGCAAGGCCGACATCAACCTGATGGTGGTGTTCGAGACTTTGATGCTCGAACGCAACGTCACACGGGTGGCGGAGAAGCTGTTCCTCGGTCAGCCGACCATCAGTGCGGCGCTGAACCGCTTGCGGACGATGTTCAATGATCCGCTGTTCATTCGGGTTGGCCATCGCATGGAGCCGACGGCACGGGCCGAGGAGATTATTCAGCACCTGTCTCCGGCGCTGGATTCGCTGTCGGTGGCCTTGAGCCTGACCCACGATTTCGATCCGCTCAGCAGCACCATGACGTTTCGCATCGGGCTGTCGGATGATGTCGAGTTCGGCCTGTTGCCGCCGTTGCTGCGCGCTTTGCGCCAGGAAGCGCCGAAGGTGGTGTTCGTGGTCCAGCATGTCGACTATTGGCGCATTCCCGACCTGCTGGCGTCTGGCGATATCACCGTTGGTATCAGCCAGACCCGCGGCCTGCCGGCCAACGCCAAGCGCAAGTTGTTGCGACACATCCAGCCCAGTATTTTGCGCGCCGACGCATCGGACACGCCGTTGACCCTCGATGAATATTGCGCGCGGCCGCACGTGCTGGTGTCCCACACTGCCAACGTCAGTGGTTATGCCGATGAATGGCTGGCGGAGATCGGTCGTACACGCCACGTCCTGCTGTCCGTCCCGCAATACAGCTCATTGCCGGCGTTGCTCGCTGGCACCGACCTGATCGCCAGCCTGCCGGATTACACGGCCGAGGCGATGGCTGCGTCCGGCCAACTGTTCAAAGAGCCGTTTCCGTTCAAGACGCCGACGCTGGACCTGTCCATGGTCTGGCTCAGCCATGTCGACAGCGACCCAGCCGAACGCTGGCTGCGCTCGCGTCTGGAGGCGTTCATGAGTGAGCGTCCGACTCTTCCGCTGTCACAGTGAGCACAGGGCGGCTCTGTGTTATATGTACGACCTTTCTACCCATCCTCAGGAACCCCGTTATGCCCCACCTGCACATGGAATACACCGCTAACCTGTCCGAACTGAATGCCGATGTGGCGTTGATGCGACTCAATAATGCGCTGGTCGCTTCCGGGCAGTTTAGCGCTGAGTTCGACATCAAGGCCCGTGCGGTGAAGGTCGAGACTTTCAGGGTGGGTACTGCACCGGGTGAGCGGGCGTTCGTGCATGTAAAGCTGGCGCTGTTGAGCGGTCGCTCGCCGCAGATCAAGAAGCAGTTGTCTGAAAGCCTGCTGGCGGTGGTGCAGGATGTGTGTGAATGGCCGGTCGGCGTTGAGGTCCAGCTATGTGTGGAAATCCTCGACATCGATCGAGAGTCCTACACCAAGACTGCCATCGGCCACTGAGTTTCAGGTCATTTCCTGCTCGGAGCAGGCCTTGATCACTTGCTCGCGCAGCCAGGTGTTGGCGCTGTCCTGGTCGACGCTTTGACTCCATTGCATGTCCAGGGTGAAGCCCGGCAAGCCGTTGGGCGCTTCGCAGTGAATGAAGATCGCCTCGTTGGCCAGCAATTGCTGGATGCGTCGGGGCAGGGTCAGGATGAAGTCGGTGCCGGTGATCATCTTCAGCGCCGCGCTGTAGCTGTTGGAACGCGCGACAATCTGCCGTTTGTGGGCCTGTTGAGCCAGCCAACCGTCAACCATGTTGGTGGTAGACGTCCAGGGCGTCGGGAACACATGCCGGCGTTCAATGAACGCTTGCAGGCTCAAGCGCGGTTCCAGCGGCGTGGCGCGTTTGTCGAAGACGCAGACCAGATCGTCTTCCAGCAGCTTCCTGGAGTTGAAATCGGTGTGGCTGCGATGAAAGTTCGGGCCGAAACAGATCACCAGGTCGAGACTGCCGTCGCGCAGTTCTTCGGCCGGGATGTCGGTTTCGAACTTGTGCATGTTGACCATCACCGGCAGGTCAGCGAAATCTAAGTTCTTCAACAGACGCGGCAGGATCAACTGCTCGAAGTATTCCGGCGCGCAGATATTGAAGGTGACCGGTTGCAAGGTTGGATCGAACGTCGGTGTCCCGGCGTGGCACAGGTTGATGCTTTCGAGAATCTTCAGCACATGGGTATACATGGTGCTGGCTTTGTAGGTGGGGCGCATACCCGTGCGGGTATTGATGAATAGCTCGTCTTCGAAACTGGTGCGCAGTTTCTTCAGGCAGTAACTCACGGTGGACTGGCTGACGCAGAGCGCCTCCGACACACCGGTGACGCTGCTTTGCTCATACACGGCCACAAACACCATGAGGTCCTGCATGTCGAGCTTTCTAAGCAAGTTACTGTTCAGCATCCGTTCTGTCTCGCTGTGCTCCTTGCGCTGACTGTGCGCAAACGGGTGCGAACGATCCTAGCGGAACGATGGTGCCAAGTGAATGCCTTGTAGGACGTTTCATGGTCAGTTGTGGGACAGAAAGTGTTATGAACACGACCTGTGAGTTCAATCCCCTGAAACCTGGCCAGAAGCCTTTGCCGCTGAGGGCTGCACAGATATCGCAAAGTGGCTGGATATTAACAGCGCCAACATGCCGATGCCCACCAGTAATGCACCGATGATTTCCAGGGCTCGTGGCGACTGGCGTAGCCAGAACCAGTGGAAAAGCGTGATGAACAGGGTGCTCAGGTAGATGTAGGAAATGACCGAGGAAGGGGCGATGACGCCAATGGCTCGATGCAGTAGCCAGAAGGTCGCCAGCGTGGCGAACAATGCCAGGTAGATCAACCACCCAAGATCGCTCGCGGTCAGCAACGACGCCGATCGCCAGCCGCCGCTGAACCCACAGAACGCCAATAGAAACACTGCGCCGAACAGCATGTTCCAGAAGGTCATGCCCACCGGGCCGCGACCTTTGAGGCTGTTGGCCTTGAGCCGTTGACTCAGGGGCGAGTAGAGCGCCATGGCCAGGCAGCCGACCCCATACACCGACACCGCATACAGCGATGGCAGTTCGCCGGGGCCTGCACCTTTCAACACCAGCAGTATGGCGCCGGCCGCAGCAATCAGCATGGGCAACACGCGTTGTTTCAGGCGGCTGTCGGGTGTCAGGAGGGCTTCGAACAGCAGCGTCAGCAACGGCACCAGGGTGAACATCGTCCCGGTGTTGACCGACGAGGTGTAGCGCAGCGCTTCGAACAACGAGCCGAAATACAGCGCCAGCAGCATGCCGAGCGCGGCATGACCGAACAGGCCACGGACGGTCATGACGGTATCGCCCTTGAACAGCAGCAGGGGCAAAAACACCAGGGCGCAAAACAGCAGGCGCAACCCGGTGAGCAGAATCGGGTCGATGGCCTGACTCACCTGGGCTGCCGCGGAAAACGAGACGGCAATCAACAGCGCCCAGAGCAACATGCCGACGTGAGCGGCAGCAAAACCCGTGCGTTTCATGATGAGGTTCCGGGTCAGTGAATGTGCTTGGCGTAATGCCGTGGATCGAAACGTAAAGCCATCAGGATCATCAGTGCCATGACGCCGGTCAGTGACCACCAGGCCCATTCGAAACTGCCCAGATGATCGCGAATCATCCCGGCCATCAGTGGCGAGAGGCCGGCGATCAGGTAGCCGATGCCTTGCACGAAGGCGGTTAACCCGCCCGCGCGCTGAGGATTATCCAGATGATCCAGCGACACGATCAGGCTCATCGGGAACAGGCCGCCGATGCCCAGTCCCAGCAGGCACGGCCACAGCAGGCTCAGGTGCTGCGGGCTCAGAATCAGCCCGCAAAAACCGGCCATGATCAGTGCCAGCAACACCACCAGCACCAGGCGCCGGTCACGGCTGCGATTGGCGATGGCGGGTGTCAGCAGCCCCGACAACACTTCCATGGCGGTCAAAAAGCCCAGCAACAAACCGGCCTGTTGTTCGCTCCAGCCTTTTTCCACGTAATACGGCGCCAACCAGGCCAGCACACAGGTGTAGGACGCCGTGCCCAGGCCGAAGAAGATCGCGAGTAACCAGGCCCGGGAATGGGTGAAAAAGGATTCTTTGCTTGATGATTCAGCACTCGGTGTCGGCATTCCCGAGCGTTGAACACACCAGAACAGCAACGCCACCAGCGCCAGCGCCGCCCAGATCGCCAGCCCCACTCGCCAACTGCCGGTGTGGGTCATCACCAGCGGCGAAAACGACGCCGCGATTGCCGCGCCGCCCATGATCGAGGTCACGTAGAGGCCCATGCACACGGCAACGTTGTCGCTGAAACGGGACTTGATCAGGGCGGGCATCAACGCCTGAATCAGCGCAATGCCTACGCCGGCCAATACGGCGCTGAGGATCAGTTCCGCCGCTGAATCGAGGAACAACCGCGACACCGTGGCCAGGCCGATGATCAGCAGCGACAGCACCACAGTGCGCTGTTCGCCCAGGCGCTGACTGACACCGATGCCGAAGAACATCGCCAGTCCCATGGCCATGACCGGCAGCATCGTCAGCAGCGACGCCAGGCTGAAACTCAACGGGATGTCACCGCGAATGGCTGACAGCAAAGGACCGACAGCGGCCATGGACGGACGCAGGTTCAGGGCGACGAGAATGATGCTGAACATCAGCCAGAGGGCAGGACGGGAGGTTGCGCGAACGTTTTCCATAATCGGACCTTCAGGAACAAGGAGCCGATTAGGCACGCGAGCCCTGGAGGCGGCAAATCAGAAAGTCTGGAGCAGTATTTAGAAATTAAATAACCGTACTGCACCCCAAAATTCCTGTGGGAGCGAGCCTGCTCGCGATAGCGGTGTGACAGCCAACAGATATGTTGAATGTGATGGCTTCATCGCGAGCAGGCTCGCTTCCACAGGGGGATGTAGTGTTTGGTAGAGCTTGGTGAATGTTTAGCCAATCCGAACCCAAGGTTCTTCAAATCCCGATTTAACGACTTGAGCACCCGTGTGACGCTGCTGCTCATCTGTTTCCAGCGGTTTTCTCTATGGATGGTTGGCCTGCTGCACTTCCCTGTGAACTGGCCTTCTGGGCGCTGTGGCACTGCCGCCACGCGCGCCCGCCGGATTCTTGCATGTCCCGTTGATTGTTCTGACAGGTCCCGCGCTGTGCGCCGGGATCGAACCGGCGGCGCCTGTGCGTTTGCCTGACGCGGATAAACGAGAATTCCCATGAACTGTGCCATGACATCCTTCGCCACGAAAGAACAAGCCCTGACGTTTCTTGAACAGAACCCGGATATCGAGATGTTCGAGTTGTTCATCCTCGACAACAATGGTGTGCCACGGGGCAAATTACTGCATCGCGATGAACTGCTGGCGGTTTACGAAAGCGGGCGACCACTGCCGAGTACCATCCTGGGCCTGACTATCAATGGCGATGACGTGGAAAACTCCGGGCTGGTCTGGGACGTGGGTGATATCGATTGTCGCGCTTATCCGCTCAGCGGCAGTTTGCAGCGTATGCCGTGGCGATTGATTCCCACGGCGGCGGTGCAGGTCAGCATGCATCCAAAAGAGGGCATGCCCGCGACCATCGCCGACCCACGGCATCTGTTGGCCAAGGTCATCGAAGGCTTGCAGACTGACGGTTATTACCCGGTGATGGCGGCGGAGCTGGAGTTCTATCTGCTGGATCAGCAGCGCGACAGCAACGGTCGGCCGCAGCCGGCGCGGGATGTCGATGGCGGGCGGCCCCGTGGGACTCAGGTCTACGGCTTGCGTGAACTGGAACAGATCGAACCGTTTCTGGCCGACCTCTACAGCGCCTGCAAGCTCCAGGGCATTCCGGCGCGCACGGCGATTTCCGAATACGCACCGGGGCAGGTGGAAATCACTCTCGAACACCGCACCGACGCTTTGCAGGCGATGGACGAGGCAGTGCGTTACAAGCGGCTGGTCAAGGGCGTGGCCCACAAGCACGGGATGACGGCTTGTTTCATGGCCAAGCCTTTCGATGACCTGGCCGGCACCGGCATGCACATGCACGTCAGCCTGGCGGACAAGGACGGCAACAACCTGTTCGCCAGCGACGCCCCGGAGGGCACGCCGCTGCTCAAACAAGCGGTCGGCGGGATGCTCGCCACATTGCTCGATTCGTTGCTGCTGTTCTGTCCAAACGCCAACTCTTACCGTCGTTTCCAGACCCATAGCTACGCACCACTGGCGGCCACCTGGGGCGTGGACAACCGCACCGTGAGTTTGCGAGTGCCCGGCGGGCCGGCATTCTCCCGGCATATCGAGCATCGCATCTGTGGTGCCGACGCCAATCCGTATCTGGCGGCTGCGGCGATCCTGGCCGGTATTCATCGCGGCATCCGCGAGCAGCTTGACCCTGGAGTACCGGTAGAAGGCAACGGTTACGCCCAGGCCACGCAACTGTTACCGACCGACTGGCTGACCACCTTGCGAGCGCTGGAACGTTCGAATTGGGCACGGGAGGCATTCGGCTGTGAGTTTCTTGGTGTGTACCTGGCAGTGAAACGTGCCGAATACCGGCGGTTCATGGGCGAAGTCGGTGAGCAGGACTGGCGCTGGTATCTGCACCAGGCTTGAAACGGGTCTCCAGTGTTGAAAGTTTTGGCCAAATGCCATGAGCCAACTATTCGTTGGCTTCTTTTTCACGAAAAATTGATGGTTGACTGCTTAAGATTTGTGTCGCCTCGGTCAATGAAATTTTCACATTTGCCGCGGGCACTTCTTTTCAGGAACAGCCGATCACATGTTGAAGTTCAAAGCCGTGCGCCCCGAGTGGGTGACGTTGGTTTCCAGTGCCTTTCTATTGGCAGGGTTCAATTTAGTTCTCTGGCAACACCTCTTCGATATCACCGCCGCAGACGGTAAAGGCATCGTCATGCGTGTCGCGTTCGGGGTGATGATCCTGGCGGCCTTCAACATTGTGCTGACGTTGCTGGCATTCCGGCCCGTGATGAAACCCCTGTTGACGCTGATCTTTCTGATCAGTGCCGGTGTGGCGTACTTCATGAGTCAATACGGTGTGCTGATTGACGCCGGCATGTTGCGTAACTTCGCAGAAACCAATGCCACGGAAGTACGCGACTTACTCTCGCTCAAACTGTTTGTTTATATCGTGCTGCTCGGCGTCTTGCCGTCGTGGTTGTTGTGGAAAATCCCGGTTAATTACCGTCGCTGGCACCGTGAGTTATTAAGTAAAGTGCTGGTAAGTGTCGCCTCGGCTGCGGTGATTGGCGGTGTCGCATTGGTCAATTATCAAGGCCTGTCGTCGTTGTTTCGCAATCACCATGAATTGCGCCTGATGGTGGTGCCGAGCAACTACATCGGTGCCTCGGTCGGTTATTTGCGTGAGCAAGTGGTGTCTGCGCAACAACCCTTCGCCAAGCTGGGTGAAGATGCCCGGAAAAATCCTGTCTGGCAGACCCACGGCCGTAAATCCCTGACGGTACTGGTGGTGGGCGAAAGCGCCCGGGCCGAGAACTTCGGCATCCTGGGTTATAACCGCGACACCACACCGGAACTGAATAAGGAAGCCGGCCTTATTGCTTTCACCGATGTGCACTCCTGCGGCACGGAAACGGCTGTGTCGGTGCCCTGCATGTTCTCCAACATGGGCCGCAAGGATTACAACGCCAGCAAGGCGAAGAACCAGGAAGGTTTGCTGGACGTGCTCAAACACGCCGGTCTCGAGGTGATCTGGCGCGATAACCAGTCGGGCTGCAAAGGCACCTGCGATCGGGTCACTGTCGATGACGTGAGTAACCTGAAAGATCCGGTGCTGTGCGCCAACAGCGAGTGCCGCGATGAAATTCTCCTGCAAGGTTTGCAGCACTTCATCGACACGCTGGATAAAGACACGGTGCTGGTGCTGCACCAAATGGGCAGTCACGGTCCGGAATACTTCAAGCGCTACCCGAAAGAGTACGAACACTTCACGCCGGTGTGTGAAAGCAATGCGCTGAACAATTGCAGCCGTGAAAGCATCGTCAATGGCTACGACAATACGCTGGTGTATACCGACCACGTGCTGTCGAGCCTGATCGACCTGTTGCGTAGCAATCAGGACAAAGTCGATACCGCGATGCTTTATCTGTCGGACCACGGCGAATCGCTGGGCGAATACAACCTGTTCCTGCATGGCACGCCTTACATGCTGGCGCCGGAACAGCAGAAGCACGTCGCGATGCTGGCGTGGTTCTCCGACAGCTATCAAAAGTCGTTCTCGGTGGACACCCATTGCCTGCAACTGAGTCGCGAGAAGCCCTTGAGCCAGGACAACCTGTTCCATTCGATGCTCGGTCTGCTAGAGGTCAACAGCAAGGTCTACAGCCCGGGGCTGGACATGTTCTCCGAATGCCGCGGTGCAGTGATCGACGGTGTGCTGGCCAAGAAATGAGTGCTCGACCTTTTTTTCACGTGGCGACCGCTAACCTGCGGCGCCTGGAACGTCCAAACAGAGCCATTGCACATGTCCGCGCAACCCCCTTCCGCCATCGAACTTGAGTTCGCCCGGCGCTACGATCAGGCACACGCCCGCGTCTGCTCGCAGCCGCGACCGCGTGGCCTGGCGGGGCGTTTGACGTTCTGGCGCGATGAGCAACTGGTGCGTAACGCGCTTCAGGTCGCGGGCGAACCGGGATTGATTCTTGATGTGGCCTGCGGTGCCGGGCGTTTCTGGCCGGTACTGGCCGAGCATGCGAACCGGGTGATCCTCGCGACCGATCCGTCTCAGGACATGCTCGATCACGCCCGCACCCACCATCCACAGAACCTGCTGGATCGGGTCAAGACCTTTCAGAGTTCAGCCTTCACCATCGGCTTGTCGGCGAATGCGGTTGACTGCATTCTTTGCCTGCAACTGTTCCAGCACATCACCAGTCCCGAGCATCGGTTGGCCATGCTGGGCGAGTTCCACCGGGTCAGCCGCGATACGGTGATTGTGGCGGTACGGGTTGAAGCGCATTTCAAGCTCCGGCGATTGGGCGCAGAAGGCGCACAAATCCAGCCGCAAGCCAGCAAAGCCGCGCTTGAGGCCGAGTTCAGGCAGGCGGGTTTCCGCTTGCTCAGTCATCACGACTTCCTGCCGGGTTGCACGAGGATGCGGGTCTACGTGTTGCGTAAGGGCAGCTAGGGGGCTTTCTCAATTAGTTTCCACACCGAGGGGAAACTAATTGAGAGCGCCCCCTAGTCACCATCTATCAGACAATTCTTGCTGTCCGGCAGGTATTTTCGCTAAAGCTCTTGTTCAGTGAATGCGCGGAAATCGCCGGGGGCGATATATACTGCGCGCCATTCTTCAAGGGAGAGCCGTGTGGCCATCGATATTCACTGGATTCGCGACAACGATAGCCTCGGTCAATTTTGCGCCGAGTGGCAGCAGCTGCCATTCGTTGCCCTCGACACCGAATTCATGCGGGTCGACACCTTTTATCCGATCGCAGGCCTGCTGCAGATCGGCGATGGCGTACGCGCTTACCTGATTGACCCTCTGACCATCGACAACTGGCAGCCCCTGGCCGCGTTGCTGGAAAACCCGGCCGTGGTCAAGGTCGTGCATGCGTGCAGCGAGGACCTCGAAGTCCTGTTGCGCCTGACCGGCAGCCTGCCGGCACCGCTGTTCGACACCCAACTGGCCGGCGCTTACCTGAACCTGGGTTTTTCCATGGGCTATTCGCGGTTGGTGCAGGAAGTGCTCGGCATCGACCTGCCCAAGGGCGAGACCCGCTCCGACTGGCTGCAACGCCCTCTATCCGACACTCAAATCAGCTACGCCGCCGAAGATGCCCTGCACCTGGCGGAAGTTTTCGTACAGCTGCGTCCTAAGCTTTCTGACGAAAAATACGCCTGGGTCCTGGAAGACGGTGCCGAGCTGGTGGCCAATCTGCGTCGCGAGGTCGACCCGTATGAGGTCTATCGCGATGCCAAACTGGCCTGGAAACTGTCCCGCGCCCAACTCGCCGTGCTGCGTGAACTCTGCGCCTGGCGTGAGCGCGAAGCCCGCGCCCGTGATCTGCCGCGCAACCGCATTGTCCGTGAACATTCCCTGTGGCCACTGGCGCGCACGCAACCGGACAACCTTGGCGCGTTGGCGAAAATCGAAGACATGCACCCGCGTACCGTGCGTCAGGACGGCGAATTTCTGCTTGATCTGATCAAGCGCTCGGGCAGTGTGCCGCCTGATCAATGGCCGCCGGCAGTGCCGGAGCCATTGCCGGTGGAAGCCGCCGCGCTGGTCAAACAGCTGCGGGCCATCGGCCAGGCCGAAGCCGAGCGCCTGAACATCGCGCCGGAGCTGATGCTGCGCAAGAAAACCCTGGAAGCGCTGCTCAAGAGCGGCTTTCCCAAGGGTCCTTACCAATTGCCTGATTCGCTGCGTGGCTGGCGCCGCGAATTGATGGGCCAGGCGCTGCTCGACAGCCTGGCCACCGCCGGAGAACAGCCTTGAAACGTATTTGCTCCATTTATCGAAGCTCGAAGAAAAACGAGATGTACCTCTATGTGCTCAAGAGCGATGCACTGGAGCGCGTGCCTGAATCCCTGATGGCGGCTTTCGGCAAAGCCATCCACGCTTTTGATCTGGTGCTGAGCCCCGAGCGCAAGCTGTCGCGCGAAGACATTACTGTAGTACTGGAGAACCTCGACAAGCAGGGCTACCACCTGCAAATGCCGCCGGCCGAAGACGAGTACATCGAACACTTGCCGGAAGAATTGCTGCGCCGCAACGACCCGATGTGATCGCAGACAGGCTCTATTCAGGGCCTTTATGAAAGAAACACTGGAATGATTTTGGCGATGGCCACGACGATGGAGTGATACTCCGTCGGTGGTCGTCTGCACTGTTTTTGAAAGGTTTGAACCATGCGCGTTCTGATTGCTGAACACGACCACCCTGTGTATGCCCAACTGTTGCGTCAGGCAGCGCCTGATCTGGAAGTACTGACCAGCGGTGACTCCGCCGAACTGTCCCGTCAGGCCGCCGATTGCCAGGTCTGGCTCGGCCAGCCGGACTTGCTGGCAACGCTGTTGCGTCAGGGCCACACGCCTGCATGGCTGCAGTCGACCTGGGCCGGTATCACGCCGCTGCTGGCCGACGGCCTGCCACGGCACTATCGACTGACTCGCGCGGTAGGGATTTTCGGTCAGGTCATGGCTGAATACGTGCTGACTTACATGCTCGGCCACGAGCGCGAAGTGCTGGCGCGGCTGGTCAGCCAGGTCGAGCGCAAATGGGACAATCGCCAGGGTCAAAGCCTTGCAGGGCGCAAGGTGTTGATTGTCGGCACCGGTGACATCGGTCAGGCGGTGGCGCAGTTTCTGCTGCCGTTTGGCGTCGAGTTATATGGCATCGCCAGCACTGCCCGGGAGCAGGCGCCTTTTGTCGAAGTGGGGGCACTGAGCGACTTGCCGCGTCTGGTCGGTGAAGTGGATTACGTCGTCAATCTGCTGCCGAATACCCCGAATACGCATGACCTGTACGACGCCGCGCTGTTCAAGCAGTTCAAGGCGACCGGGTTGTTCATTAATGTCGGGCGTGGCGTGGCGGTGGTCGATGCAGACCTGGTGGAAGCCTTGAAAGAAGGGCACCTGGCCGGGGCCGTGATCGACGTCTGCCGTCAGGAGCCGCTGCCGCAACGTCATCCATTCTGGACTGCGTGGGGGCTGCTGCTGACCGGTCACAGTTCGGCACCGACTTCGCCGCCGATGATGGCGAAGCTGTTTATCGAGAACTTGCGGGCGTATCAGGCGGGCGAAGCATTGCGTGGGGAAGTGGATTTCGCACGCGGATATTAAACTCACCCCCAAACAAAATGTGGGAGCGAGCCTGCTCGCGATAGCGGTGTATCAGTCTCCATAAGTATTGACTGACAGGCCGGTATCGCGGGCAGGCTCGCTCCCACATTGGCTTTATGTTGTGGCTTAGAGGGTGAAATCGCCTTCAGCCGCCAACTCGCTCAGCGGGAGACGTGGGCTTGGCTCTTCGCGCGCTTGCAGGTACTCGGCCAGCGTCGCCTTGTCGCCCAGCTTGCCGATCGCCACGGCGACATGCAGTGCGTAGCCTTCAGGAATGTTCAGCTCCTTGCGGGTCAGGTCCTGATCGAAACCGGCCATGCCGTGGGTGTGCCAGCCGCTGATGCTCGCTTGCAGCGCCAGGTGGCCCCAGGCCGAACCGGTGTCGAAGGTGTGCCACAGCGCCGGGGTTTCTTCGCTGGCGCCGGGTGCCACGAAGGTGGTTTTCGAGATCACGATCACCAGCGCCGAGGCGTGCTGTGCCCAGCTGCGGTTGAACTCATTCAGCAGGCCCAGGTAACGCTCCCAGTTCGGCGTATCGCGACGGGCATAGAGAAACCGCCAAGGCTGCGAGTTGTACGCCGATGGCGCCCAGCGTGCGGCTTCGAAGAAGCTCAGCAGGGTCTCTTCAGGAATGGTTTCGCCAGTGAAGGCGCGGGGCGACCAGCGATCGGTGAACTGAGGGTGAATGGCGTAGTCGGCAACGCGTGGGTTAGCACTCATCAAGAGATTCCTTTACGGTTGAAAGTGAGGGGCGTCGAAAAAACCGGTGGGCGCAGTTGAGCTGAGCGATAGGGTTTTCCGAGAGCCTGGGCCGTTCACCTGAATGCAACGCGGTTGAGCGTTAATGGCACTTGGGTAGGGCTCCTTGCGACTGGCAAAGCTACCGGGCGGCGCAAAAACTCACAAGTGCCGCGTACCGGCAGTCGCCAATGCTTGGCCCGCCGGTGCCTTGGCACTAGACTGGCGGCCTTTTCACCACCTGATGTTGATGCTTGAGCCATGGCCGCCAAAGTCGAACCGTTCTGGATACGCAAAACCCTCGATCAACTCGATCAAGAGGAATGGGAATCGCTGTGCGACGGCTGTGGCCTGTGCTGCCTGCAAAAGCTCGAGGATGAAGACGACAACGCCGTCTACTACACGCGTATCGCCTGCAAACTGCTGGACCTCAAAACCTGCCAGTGCACCGATTACCCCAACCGCCGCGACTTTGTGCCCGATTGCATCCAGCTCACGCCGGGCAAGGCCGATGAGTTCAAATGGCTGCCGCCGACCTGCGGTTATCGACTGGTCAGTGAAGGCAAGGACCTGCCGCTCTGGCATCACCTGGTGTGCGGTGATCGTGATGCGGTGCATCACGAACGTATTTCCCAGTCCGGGCGCATGCTCGCCGAAGGCAGCGTGGCTGAAGACGATTGGGAAGACCATCTGATTTTCCGCGCGGGTTAATGTGTGGCGAGGGCGCTTGCTCGCGCTTGAGTGCGTAGCACTCACATAATCGGCAGTGATTACAAGAATTTGGGGCTGCTACGCAGCCCAGCGCGAGCAAGCTCGCTCGCCACAATAGGAGTGTGTATGGCTGTGGGAGTGCGGCGGGCGTTGGCTGTCGGGCTGCTGGCCCTGAGTTTGCCTGTGTGGGCGGCCAAGAAAGTCGATCTGGATTATCACGTGCGCCTGTTGCCGCAAAGCGATCAGGCCGAAGTGCGCCTGACCCTGGCCCAGGGCTCGGCGGTGCGCAGTCTGGATTTCGACTTGGGCGATGGCAGTCACTACAGCGATTTCAAGGCCGACGGCCAATGGCAGCTCACATCGGGCAAGCAGGCCCGTGGTGTCTGGCGCCCGGCCACCGACAAGGCCAGCCTGACCTACCGCGTGCGCATCAGCCATGGGCGCAAAAACGGCAGCTTCGACACGCGCATGACGCCAACGTGGGCGCTGATGCGTGGCGATGACCTGGTGCCCGCCGCCAGACTCGATCAGCAGGACGGTATCGAGCTGGTATCACGCCTTGAATTCGAATTGCCCACCGGTTGGAAAAGCGTCGAAACCGCCTGGCCAAGGATCGGCAAAAACAAGTTCCGGATCGATAACGTCTCGCGCCTGTTCGACCGTCCCACTGGCTGGATGCTCGCTGGCCACCTCGGCAGCCGTCGCACGCAGTTGGGGGAAACCGAAGTCACCGTGGCTTCACCCCAAGGCCAGGGCATGCATCGCATGGACGTGCTGACACTGCTGACCTTTGTCTGGCCGCAAGTGCAGGCGGTTTTTCCGCGTCACCCCAGCAAGCTGCTGATTGTCGGCGCCAACGACCCGATGTGGCGTGGCAGCCTGGGCGCGCATGAATCGATCTACCTCAATAGCCGCCTGCCGCTGGTCAGCGAAAGCGGTACCAGTGCCTTGGTGCGTGAATTGGCCCAGGTGTTCGGGCGGATCAATGACAGCCAGCGTAGCGACTGGATCAGCGAAGGGTTTGCCGAGTATTACGCCATCGAACTGGTGCGCCGCGCAGGCGGGATGAGTGATGAGCGGTATGAGAGCCTGCAGAGCAAGTTGGTCAAGGAAAGCCAGAAGGTCAGCACATTGCGCGGGGAGCAGATCAACCCGGCGCAGGTGGCCAAAGCGGTGGTGTTGCTACAGGAGCTGGATCGCGAGATTCGCCTGAAAACCCGCAACAAGCGTTCGCTGGATGATGTGTTGCGCGGGGCGATGCAGTTGGAGAGCGTGGATACGAAGGCATTCATTCAGCTCGCGCAAAGCGTTATTGGCGAGTCTTCCAGGGTGCTTGATACCGAGTTGCTTCAGTAGCGCCGCCATCGCGGGCAAGCCCGCTCCCACAGGGTTTGCGCTGTACACAACAATTGTGATCACCGCCAATCACTGTGGGAGCGGGCTTGCCCGCGAAGAGGCCCGGAGCTTCACCGCAACTTCGGATCAGACCCCGGCCTTCGGCGAGTCCAACGAATCATTACCCGTCACGGTCGCCGTGCGGGTTGCCGCTTCGGCATTGGCTCTCATGCGGCTCAGCTCATCCCCGGCACGCTCAATCCTCGCCCGAACGTTATTCATGTCCTGACGGCTTTTTTCCAGAAAACTTTTCGCCGAACTGTGCCCGGTGATACCTCGGGCCAGGGCCACGCCGCCGATCGCCACTTGAATCAACCCGAACACGCCACCGCGACGCAGGCCCTTGCCGACCATCACCACACCGCCGGCCACAGAACCGATGCGCTCCCAACCCTGGACGTTCTGGTCGGAATGAGTCTGGAACGGGGTGGATTCGATACGCTCTACGCGCTTGAGGTCGCTCATGATCTGTCTCCAGGCTTCAAGAATAGATAATTAAGCTGACTGCCGAGGCGGGCGGCTCGTTCCATCGGATGTGCGGCGATTCAACGGAATTTCGGCCCCGAGCGGGTGTTGTTGCCCTTGGCCATGCGGTCGTACAGCACAACGTTGACGGTGGCCGCCAGGTTCATGCAGCCGGTGGTCGGGATGTAGACCACGTCTTCGCACCAGTCGCGGATCTCTTTATCCAGCGAGCCGTCTTCGGGGCCGAAGATGTAGAGGGCGCGATCCGGGTGAGTGTATTCCGGCAGCGAGCGGGCGCCGTCGACCAGTTCCACGGCGACTGGTACACAGCCCAGCGGCAGGATTTTCTTCAGGTCGTCGATGCCGATCAGCGGAATGTCGTAGTGGACTTTCTTGGTGTCGGTGACGAAATCGGCGGCGCGCTCATAGCGCTTGCCGGTGTAGAACACTGACGCCACGCCATAACAACCGGCGGCGCGCATCACCGAACCGACGTTCTCCGGTGATTTGGGGTTATACAAACCAATGCAGCTGTACCGTTTGTCTGCCACGAGCGGGGTGCCTTCGGGGAAAAAACGGCGATTATACGGGGATTGGGGGAGGGTGGTCAGATTGTAGATTGGTGGTGTCCGGACAAATGCTATCGCGGGCAAGCCCGCTCCCACAGGGGGCTGCGGCGTACACAACATCGGTGCTCACCGCCAATCACTGTGGGAGCGGGCTTGCTCGCGACGGGGCCGGCGCAGGCGCAGGCGCTGAAGATCTTCAGTCTTCTTTTTTCATCAGCCCCGCCAACGCCGCAAACGGGTTATGCGTCGCCTTGGCAATCTTCGGCGTACTCAGCGAGCCCTCGCCAAAATACTGCTGATCGGTATAGCGCGAATGTTCGTTGTCATGGCAATACAGGCACAACAGTTCCCAGTTCGAACCGTCCTGAGGGTTGTTGTCATGGTTGTGGTCGCGGTGGTGCACGGTCAGTTCGCTCAGGCGTTTGCCGGAGAACTCACGGGCGCAGCGGCCGCACACGTGCGGGTACATCTTCAGGGCCTTGTCGCGGTAACCCATTTCCTTGTCGCGCTGGTTGTCGGCGAGGATGCGGTCCAGCTTCGATGTGTTGGTTGGGGTGGACGAACTCATGGGTTCACCTTTGTAAAAAGACTAATGACGGTTATGACGTGAGTTTAGCTCAGCCCTTGAGCTTCTCGGCAATCCAGATGGTGTGGCGGGTGCCCTTGTTGCCGTGGGCGAAGACTTGCACTTCCTCGGCCTTGAAACCGGCCTTTTTCAGCTTGTCGGAAAACTGCCGGTCGGCGCTGGCCGACCACACCGCCAGCACGCCTTTTGGCCGCAGGGCCTTGGCACACGCGCTCAGGCCGCCAGCGGAGTAGAGCCAGCTGTTGGCCTTCTGGGTCAAACCTTCGGGGCCGTTGTCGACGTCGAGCATGATCGCATCGAAACCTTGCGGCTCGGCTTGCAGCACCTTGGCCACGTCTTCCATGCGGATCACCGTGCGCGGGTCGAGCAGCGGGTTGCCGGCTTTCTCGCCCAGCGGCCCGCGATTCCACTCCACCACGCCGGGCACCAGTTCGGCGACCACCACTTCAGCGGTCTTGCCCAAATGCTTGAGCGCCGAGGCGAGGGTGAAGCCCATGCCCAGGCCACCGATCAATACCCGCGAATTCGGCCGGCCGGCGACCTTGCGGCAGGGGATTTCGGCCAGGGCATCTTCAGAGCCGTGCATGCGGGTGTTCATCAACTGCCCGCCGTCGCCGCCCTGTATCTTGATAACGAAGTCCTCGCCGTATTCGAACAGGCACAGGGCACCGCCGTTTTCAGGAATGGGGGTGGTGTCGAGCAGAACGAAACGTTTCATGGGGCTCTCTTGATGAGAAATTGACTACGGAGGAAGGCAAACACGCGCAGTTGGGAGTAGCCTGCAAAAGGACAACAAGGCCAACGGAGCCATTGATGAAGCGCACCATTCTAACGGCCATTGCCCTGGCCGCGCTCTCGATAACTGCAGTGCAGGCCCAAGAGCTGCAAACCATCCCGACCAGCCCCACGCCGATGCCCGGTTCACCCGGCACCGCCACCCCGACGCCGTACCCGCAAATCACCCCGACCAGCGTGCCCAAGGCCGGTTCCGGCAGTGGCGGGGCACCGCTGTTGCCGCCAATCGAAATGCCCAATCCGCCCAAGGACCAGACCTTGCCGGGTCTTGAACCGAGCACGACCAAAATCAAAACGCCGGGCGGTTAAACTTGCTGCAAGAGTAATTGCCCGTCGGCCATGCGCAAGCGTTTGGAGAGGGAGACGGCGAGGGCGCGGATGATCTTGGCGGCGATTTTCGGCGCGTCATTGAGCATCTTCTCCAGGGAGTCCTTGCCCAGGTTGAGCAACTGGCAATTGCTCGCGGCCACGCAACTGGCCGAACGCCGTTCGCCATCGAGCACGGCCATTTCGCCGAACGCCCGACCGCTGCGCAAGGTGGCCATGGTGACCCGTTGCCCGTCGCTGTTGGTCTTCTGCACCGCAACCTGACCAGTGTGGATGATGCACATGAAACTGCCGGCATCACCCTCATGGAAAATCTCTTCGCCTTCGGCGATGGTACTGATGCTGAAGTAGCCCGAAGCCGCCACGAAGTCTGCCGGCAGCAGTTGATCGAACAGGCCGCAGTCCATCAGCCAGTCGCGAATTTCTTTGTTCAGTAAGGTCGGTTCTGACATGTCGTCACGGTCTTTTTTTGTGTCTGTGTCTGTTCCGGGCCTTCAGTCACCCATCATCCCCTGTGGGAGCGGGCAAGCCCGCCCCCACAGGGGATGTGTATTGTCTCGGGTCCCGGTGTCTGGTGTTAAGACCAGGACACCGGGCCAAGTTCCTCAGGCAATGCCCAAAACCTTCAAAACAAATGCGTATTCGAGGGCTACGTCACGTAATCCCTGATAACGACCGCTCATCCCGCCATGCCCGGCGCCCAGTTCAGTCTTGAGCAGCAGGGGATGGGTGTCGGTTTTGGTCGCCCGCAATTTTGCCACCCACTTGGCCGCTTCCCAGTACTGCACGCGGCTGTCGTTATAGCCGGCGATCACCAGCGTCGCCGGATACGCTTGCGCGGTGACGTTTTCGTACGGGGCGTAGGCCTTGATCCGCTCATAGACGTCCGACTCTTGCGGGTTGCCCCACTCGTCGTATTCGGTGACGGTCAGCGGCAGCTCCGGGTCGAGCATGGTGTTGAGCACGTCGACGAACGGCACTTCCGCAATCGCCGCGCCAAACAGCTCTGGCCGTTGGTTAAGCACCGCGCCAATCAGCAAACCACCGGCGCTGCCACCGCTGATCACCAGCTGCGATGAGGTGGTGAAACCGTGGGTGATCAGGTGTTCGGCGCAGGCGATGAAGTCGCTGAAGGTGTTGTGCTTGTGTTCCTGCTTGCCGGCGCGATACCAGGCTTCACCCAGCTCGCCGCCACCGCGTACGTGAGCGATGGCAAACGCCATGCCGCGATCCAGCAGACTCAGGCGGGCATGGGAGAACCATGGGTCGAGGCTTTCGCCATAGGCGCCATAGCCGTACAGATAAAGCGGCGTCGGCTTACCTAGGAATTCGCGTTTGACTACAAGGCTGATCGGCACTTGCGTACCGTCCGGTGCCGTCGCCCAAAGCCGCTGGCTGACGTAAGCATCGGCGTCGAACGGGCCGAGTACCGGGGTTTCCTTGAGGACTTTCTGCTCGCCGGAGGTCAGAGTCAGTTGGCGGATCTGCGCCGGACGGTTCAGTGCTTCGTAGCGCAGACGGATCCTGTCGCTGACAAATTCCAGGCTGTTTTGCACATGCAGACTGTAGGCCGCGTCCGGCAATTGCACGCGATACGGTACCAAGTCCTGTGGGTGGACTTCGATGATCGGCAGGCCACCTTCACGCAGGCTCAGGGTCATGGCCTCGGCGTTCAGGCTCATGCCGTCGATCATCACCGTGTCGCTGTGGGGAATCAGGTTCTGCCAGTCGGCTTCGGTCGGCGCGACACCGGTATCGACGGCCTGGTACAGGGCGAAGTTGATACCGTCACGGTTGGTGCGGATCAGCCACGTCCACTCGCCATCGAGTTTGCCGTGGTCGACATCGTACTCATGTTCTTCGACCCTCGGCGCCAGGCAAGTAAAGGCCTGATGCGGCAGCGAGGCGTCGAGTGCCCAGACTTCGCTGGTGGTCTTGCTGCCCAGCGACAGCAACAATTGCCGTTCGGAGCTGGAGCGGTAGCAGTGCAGGAAAAATCGGCCGTCGGGCTCATGGAACACTTCTTCGGCCGCGGTGCCGTCCAGCCGATAGCGGAACAGTTTGTGCGGGCGATGGGTCTCGTCGAGTTCGCCGAAAAACAGCGTCAGGCTGTCGTTGGCCCAGGTCATGCTGCCATCGCAGTCCTGGAATTCCAGTTCGCTGACGCGGCCGTTGGACAATTCCTTCACGAACAGCGTGTAGATCTCCTCGCCACTGGAATCGATGCTGTAGGCCAGACGCTGGTGGTCCGGGCTGATGCTGAACGCGCCCAGGGAAAAGAAACCGCCCTTGGCCAGCACGTTAGGATCAAGCAGCAATAGCTCCTGGCTTTCGTCGATATGCAGGCTGCCGTCGGTCGGACGCGGGCAGCGGTAGTGGCGGGCGTATTCATCGCCTGCGGTGGTGCGGGTGTAATACAGATACGGGCCCCACGGCGAGGGGAGCGACAGATCGGTTTCGAGAATCCGCCCCTTGATCTCTTCGAACAGGGTTTCACGCAGCCCGGCCTGATCGGCGGTTTGCGCCTCTTGATAGCTGTTTTCAGCTTTCAGATAATCGAGCACCGCGCCGGTGTCGCGCTCCTGCAGCCAGGCATACGGGTCAGAACCGTCGGCCTTGTGGGCAATCGGGGCGCAGGTGACGTTGGCGGATAAGGGCATGAATGGCTCTCGAACAATGTATGAAATAGGGGCTTCGCAACCTGTGGGGGCGGGCTTATGGTGAGGGGGCTATTCTGTGGCGAGGGAGCTTGCTCCCGCTGAACTGCGCAGCAGTTCCTTTTTTGGGGCCGCTTCGCAGCCCAACGGGAGCAAGCTCCCTCGCCACAAAAGCTCGCTCACCACAAAAGTCCCCTCGCCACATAAGCTCGCTCCCACAGGCTCTGAGTCTTGCTCAACTGGTATTGGGACAAGCCTGACGTGCGAAAAGTCGTTACTATAAGCGCCTCTTTGCCTGCCTTGCCATGGACACCATGACCGAGAACGACTATCTGATCGCTTGGGGCCTCTACGCCTTTGCTGCTTTAGGCTGCCTGTTGGTGTGGATGCGCATCACCCGCTGGATGTGGCGTTGGCTGCGTGAGCCGCTGCGGCTGCTGGTGGCGGTGTTGCTGTTCAGCCCGACCATCATCGACCCGGTGAAGGAAAAGGTTGCCCCGGCCATCGCCATCACCGCCCTCGATCTGCTGTTCAAGGTCGGCAACAACGCCTGGCGGGCGATTTCCGACCTGTTCATGTACGCCATGATTGCCTTCGGCATTTACCTGGTATTCGTGGCGATCCGTTTTCCCATCGAGCGCGCCTCCAACGCTCGCAAGGAACGGGCGGCTGCCGCGAAGGTTGCGGCGCGTGCCGACGAACCTGAAAACGATCAACCGTTCGGCGGTGCTGGCGATGATCGTTACGGCCGGCCACCGGTGCCAAGCAACCCTCAGCGTTTGCGGGTCGAACCGCGTCTATAACCGTGCCCCTGTATTGAGTCGAGAGTCCGAGCATGTGTGAGCTATTGGGCATGAGCGCCAATGTCCCGACCGATATCGTGTTCAGTTTCACCGGGCTGATGCAACGTGGCGGTCGCACCGGGCCGCACCGTGACGGCTGGGGCATCGCTTTCTATGAAGGTCGTGGCCTGCGGCTGTTCCAGGACCCGGCGGCGAGCAGCGAGTCGGAAGTGGCGAACCTGGTGCAACGCTATCCGATCAAGAGCGAAGTGGTGATCGGGCACATCCGCCAGGCCAACGTCGGCAAGGTCTGCCTGTCCAACACCCACCCGTTCGTGCGTGAGTTGTGGGGGCGTAACTGGTGTTTCGCCCACAACGGCCAGTTGGCCGACTTCAACCCGACCGCCAGTTTCTACCGCCCCGTTGGCGATACCGACAGCGAAGCGGCCTTCTGCGATTTGCTCAACCGGGTACGCGCTGCGTTCCCTGAGCCGGTGGAGATCGAAGAACTGTTGCCGGAGCTGGTGGCCGCCTGCGCCGAGTACCGCAACAAAGGCGTGTTCAATTGCCTGCTCAGCGACGGCGACTGGCTGTTCTGCTACTGCTCGACCAAATTGGCGCAGATTACCCGCCGTGCACCGTTCGGCCCGGCGCGCTTGAAGGATGTCGATGTGATCGTCGACTTCCAGGCCGAAACCACGCCCAACGACGTGGTCACGGTGATCGCCACCGAACCTTTGACCGAAAACGAAACCTGGACCCGCTACGAACCGGGCCAATGGAGCCTCTGGCGGCGCGGTGAATGCGTCAGTCAGGGCAAGACCGAATAAGGATTCTCCCTCATGTTGCTCAGTTATCTACGGCTGGTGTTGTTTGCGGCAGGCCTGTTGATTGGTGTCCAGGTGCCTGGGTTCATCAGTGACTATGCCAAGCGAGTCGAGGCGCATCTGATTGAGGCGCAGACCGGTTTGAGCGGTTTTCAGGGCACTGCCAATCAGTTTTTCAAGGGGGATATGCAGGCGCTCGTGGCCCATTACCGTGCCAGCGAAGACCCGATCTTTCGCAGCGATGCCGACAGCCTGAGCACCTTGCTCACCCGTCAACTGGCCCTCGACAAGCAATTCCAGGCCATGCAAGGCCCGTGGTATATCCGAATCCTGCAGGTAGCTCTGGCCGCCGACCCGGATATTCGCAAGGAAACCTGGAACGGCTACAGCTACCAGATCCTGCTGACGCCGGAAGCGATGATCTGGGGCATGAGCGGCGCGTTGCTGCTGTCGTTCGGTATTGAATGCCTGTTCCGGTTGATCGACTGGGTGGTGCTGGGCGGCAAGCGTCTGCGCCAGAGCCGGCCGATCGAAGAGCGGGACTTGCGCGGTTTGTAAGAAAAAAATCAAAAGACGCAGCCTTCGGCAGCTCCTACAGCCGGCTTGTCGGCGATTGCCGCGACACGGTATGCCTGGCAGATCTCGTCGCTGGCAAGCCGGCTCCTGTTTTTACCAGTCGACCGAGTAGCTCATGCTCAACGTACGACCTTCGGCGTTGGCGTACGGCGCTCTGGCGTTGGCCTGGGTGAACAGGTTCTGGTAGGTGCGGTTGGTCAGGTTGTACACGCCGCCCTCAAGACGACCGACCGGCAGTTGCACCGAGCCAAGCAGATCCACCAGCGTATAGCCTTCGATCTCGCGTCCGTTGTTGTCCTTGGCGGCAGCGTCGTAACTGGACAAATGCATGCCTTGCAGGCGCAAGGTGTAGTCGTCTTCGGTGTAGCCGACGAACAGTGTGGTCTTGGCCGGTGAGATGCGCGTAGCCGGCAGATCGATCCATTTGCCGTTCTGCTCGGTCTCGCCTTTGGCCCAGGCATAAGTGCCACCCACCGACCAGCGATCGGTCGCGCGGTAGGTCAGGCTGTTTTCGATACCGCGAACCCGCTCTTTCTGGTTGATCAGGCGCAATACGCGATCATTGGCATCGTAGAACTGGGTCACGTCCGAGGTGTTTTCGTACACGGTGACGTCGGCCTGCCACTGATCCCAGTTACCGCGCCAGCCCAGCTCGTAACTGTCGACCTTGATGGCCTGGGCGTTGAGACTCTGGATGTCGAAGGTGCTGCTGACGTCACGCATGAAGCGCTGGATATCCGGTAGCGAAAACCCCTGGCTGTAATTGGCGAAGAGGTCCTGGTTTTCACTCAGGTGGTAGACCGCCCCCAGGTTGTACAGCGTGGCATCGTATTTCAGAGTGTCGCCGGGCAGCGTTGCGCGTATGCCGGTCTGGACGATCTGCCCATAAGCGATGCTGTCGGAGACGTCGCTTTCGATCCATTCACGGCGTACACCGCCACGCAAGGTCCAGTCACCGATGTCCCAGGACATCTGCCCGAACAGCGACTTGGTGGTGGTTTCGATGTCCGGGCCCAGCTCGTAAGTGGTGCCGGTCTTGGTGTAGTTCAGGCCATTGAGCGTGTATTGATCACCCCGTTGGCGGGAGCGCTCATTATCATAGTCGGCGCCCCAGACCAGATTACCCGTGGCACTCCCGATCGCCGGCAGCGGCGTGTCGATGGCCGCGCGCAGACCGTAGACATCCTGCACGCTGTTGTTGTCGGAGATCCCGGCCCTGCCTCGCGACAGGTCCGGAAAGAACAGCGCATCGGCGCGGCGCCAGTAGCTTTCCAGTTGCAGGCCCTGACCGTAGAAGTCCTTGTCGGTGTAGTTGAGGTTGGCCGCCTGGTTATGGGTATAGGGTTGGTCGTCGAGTTGCAGCCCTTTGACTGCCACGGCTTGCTGCAGGTTTTTCGGGTCTTTGGTGTAGCCAGTGTCCTGCTGGTCCTTGTAGTCCTGCAGCGACAGGCTGAGTTTTTTGTCGGCATCCAGTTCGTAACCGAAACGACCTTGCAGGTCATAGGTTTCGGTATCCATGTTGCTGCCCTGGGAGGTGTCCTGAGGGATGCGGTTGCCGTTGCCATCGTACTGATCGTTACGCTGGGTCAGGTCGGCGGACACATACCAGTCCAAGGCATCCTTGCGCCCGGTCGCACTCTGAAAGGCTTCGTAGGCGAAGCCTTTGCGGTTGAGGTTATTGCCGCTGGTCAGGCCCAGTTTGCTGCTGTAGGCAATGTCCTGGCCCTGATTGCGCTTGGTGATGATGTTGATGATGCCGCCTGAAGCACCGGCACCGTAGATACTGCTGGCGCCGGAGATTACTTCGATGCGTTCGATGCTGGCCGGGGCGATGCTGTTGAGCTGGCGGTAGTTATCGCGCGTGGCGTTCTGCGAGACGCCGTCGATCAACACCAGCATGTTGCGCCCGCGCAGGGTCTGGCCGAAGTTGCTCATCCCGCCGCTGGACGGTGCAATGCCGGGGACCAATTGCCCGAGGATGTCGGAGACCCGGCGACCCGCGCCGCTCTGCTCACGGATCTGCTGTTCGTCGATGACCTGGACCGAGCCCGGAATCGAGGCGATGCTCGCCTCGCTGCGAGTGGCGGAGACGACGGTGGCTTGCATGTTCAAGGTGCCGGGCTGCTGCTCGATATCCTCGGCCCAGGTCTGGGCGCTGAAGGTACCGAGCAGCGGGATCAGCAGGGAGAGTTTGGTTCGGGTCATGACGTGGTCTTTTTTAGTTGTGATAAGTGTGGGGCGATAAGGTCGAACGGTCAGGCGCGGTGTTGAACGACCGCACCCAGCGGATCCCGATGGCGGCCAGGGCGTAGGTCAGCGCCACCAGCCAGAAACTGTGAGCCAGGCCGACCAGGCCCATGCCGATCCCGCCAAGGACGACACCGAGCAGAGCACCAGCTTTTGCCGCGCTGTTGCCCAGGCCCAGCGCGAAGCCCTGCTGGGTGATGGAAATGGTGTTGGCGATCAGGGCATAGGCGACGGGCAGCAGGGCGCCTTGCCAGAGGCCCCAGACGAGTCGGCTGACGAGAAACCCCAGCCATTCGTTGGTCAATGCCGTGGCCGCCAGTGTCAGGGCGCACAGCCAGGCCACGCCTTCGATGACGCGCAAGGTGTAGGCCGGCTGCCAGCGGTCGAACAGGCGGCCCCACAGCGGTGCGGAAATGGCCAGGGTCGCGGCGCTCGCCGCGTAGGTGGCACCGATCAGCCAGCTTGGGGCATGCAGAATGTTCGCGACGTATAGGGCGTAGAACGACTGCGGCATCATCTTCGCGGCCTGAATCAACACGATCACCAACAGGATTCCACCGAGCCAGCCTTTGGGCAGAGCAACCGGCTCGACAGGTTTTTTCTTCGAGGTTCGCGCCTTGTCGGCCGGCAGGAAAAAACTTCCCAGTGCGCACAGCAGGCAAATCACCGTCGCGCCATAACACAGCAAGGCAAACCCCGAGACGTCCATCAGCCAGCCACCCAGCGCCGGGCCGATCAACGAGCCGACGGCGGTGGCCGATTGCAGGCGGGCCAGGGTGTGACCACGCCTGGAACTGTCGCAGCAGGCCAAGGCATAGGCTTGCGCGGCAGCGAGAAAGCCGGCCAATGCGCCTTGCATCACGCGAATACCCACCAGCAGCCACGGGTCGAGGGTGATTGCCGCCAACCCTTGGCACAGTGCGAGTGCCAGCAACGCCCGAACAATCATCGGTTTGTGTCCGGTGCGATCGCCCAACCGGCCCCACATGGGCGTCAGGAGCATGGCCGCCAGCATCGGACCGGCATAGACCATCGCCGATAACAGCGCGGTGTAGCTGGCGCCCTCCGGCCCGAGCAGATGCTGGATCTGCAAGGGCCAGAACGGGCCGCTCATTTCCATTGCGCCCATGGAGACAAACTGGATGACGATCAGCAGTCGCAAGGCGCGACCGTCAGCGAGCATGGGTGTTGGGTCGCAGCGGGTTGCTCAGGCGTCCGACGATGTCGGCATGACTGTCGAGCAAGCGCATGCGCATGAACGATTTGGCGGGCCAATCCTGTTCCAGCAAGGCCTGGTGCTCGCTTTCCCAACGTGCCGGTTCAACACGCTCGCGCAAGGTCTCGAAGCACTGTGCAACGTGTGATGCCAATCGGTCCCACAGGATACTGTCCGACACATTCCAGTGGCGGGCACAGAGCAGCGTCAGCTCACCGAGGTGGCACATGAAGGTGGTGTGCAGGAGTTTGTCGCGGACAAAGCCGGAATCGTCATACAGGGTCATTTTCGGATCGTGCAACTGGATATCCAGGCCCTTGGCGTGCAGGGTTTTGCGATCGATACGAACGTCGCCAAAATCACGCAATAGCAACCGATTCAACTGCCCGTCAGCACCCATCACCATGAAACTGTTTTGCTGATGCGCTTCGAACGCCACGCCATACATCAAGTAAATGCCCAGCAGACTCGGTACGGCAATCGACAGGTAATCATCGAAGAACCTCAGCATGGCCTCGCTGTCGTCACTGCCCTGAGCCAGTCTTACCCAATCACGCAGCAACGGTTGGTCGAATTCGTTGACGGCGAACAGGCTGCCGACCGGCACCGCCAACTCGCCTTCTTGCAGGAGGGTAAGCGGGTTGTCGCGATACAGTACGGCAGCATGCCGGGAGCGCTCGTCATCGGTCGGCAGCGGTGCGTAGTGCACGCCGATGCGCTCTGGAACGATGTTCAGCAGACGCTGAATCTGCGGCTCCTGATCGAGAATATCCAATACCAGCTGGCTGATGCGCGGACCCATCCGGGCGGAGCGCGGCGACACGGTGCGCTGCACGCTGGTCAGTCGCAGAGCCACCGGCAGTTTGACCATCGGTGCCGTGCGGCTGGCTTCCGGCAGGACCGTGCGGAAGGACATGGTCGGGTGGCCGGTAAAAGCCACGATGTCAGTGACGATCAGCAGGTTGTCGGCGATCTCGTTGGCGAACGAATGTGGCAGCTCTTCATGGGCTTGCCATGGGTGCGACGGAAGCGGGAGGTAGTCCGTGACTTCCAGACCCAGCTGCTGCAGATGACGTTGCAGTTGCTCGGCGGCCTGTGGGAAGTGACCTTGCCACCAGTCCCAGTAATCGGTGGTGCCAGCCAGCGCTTCGACGTGTGCGTACTGGCGGTGCAGGGCGCACAGGACAATCGGAAAACTCGCTTCGAATTCTGGCGAGAACGCGATGACCTGAGCAGCGCTCAAGCCCAGTTTGGTCTTGTAGTTCGGGTGCCACGGATGGCCAAGCGTGCCCCATTGTTCGAGCA
Source organism: Pseudomonas sp. B21-015 (assembly GCF_024749285.1). Taxonomy (NCBI): domain Bacteria; kingdom Pseudomonadati; phylum Pseudomonadota; class Gammaproteobacteria; order Pseudomonadales; family Pseudomonadaceae; genus Pseudomonas; species Pseudomonas sp. B21-015. Next base: position 4,889,134 of record NZ_CP087196.1, on the reverse strand, counting down.
ATGACGTCGGGTTCTGGTGATTGGGGCCGGTTTTGAGCCACGCGAGCAGATTGTCGTCGTACTCGGTGTCGATTTGCTCTCTCAGGCGCTCGGTCCATCCATGGTGAAACGCCAGGCACAGGGTGTCGTTGCTGAAGCTGTCATCCAGCTCCCGGGCCAGACGTTCCAGTACCTGCGGGGAGGCTGGCGGGTTGAGCTGAGTGCTGAGGTGAGCGAGCAGTTCGCTGGGTAACTGGATTTTATGGGGCAGTTTGTCGGGGGTGTGCAGGACGATGCTGCCGCGTACGTCCCAGCTGTTCATTCTTGCGCCGGACAAGTGCTCGAAGCAAAGATGCACGCCATCGCCAAGTGGCAGCCAGCAACGGTTGGTGTCGTCGTATTCGCAGGCGTCGGGGTTGATCAGATCTTCACGAAACAGCGCCTGGATCAGGCGTTGGAAACAGCGCTGGGCGGCGGGCTCCAGCGCATTGCTCAAATGATCGAGCGTGATGCGGTGGGACTGGAAAGCCTGAGTGCCAAGCGCTTCGCTCCAGTGAGCGAGCAATTGCTGCTGTTTTTGCGTGTAGCCGCGCATCAGGTCCGACTCCTTCTGGACAATTGATTAGCTGAAAGCGCGCAGAGGATACCTCCTTGAAAAATTAATGCAAATGATAGTGGTTCATATTTACACTTTGAAAAAATTCCTTCAGATTCTGGCCTGTGGTTTGCTCAAGACGATGTAGTGCTCGCCCACTTTCTGCGCGTAGTGCTCCACGACTTGCTGACACAACGCCACGATTTCTTCGACCCACTCCACACCTACCCGCCACGACACCACCACCTGCAAATTCGGTGGCCGCTGATCGATGGCCAGCAAGGTCAGTTCCCCCCGCGCCAGTTCCTCGGCCACCAGCACCGGTGGCAGCGCGCCAATGCCGAAACCGTCCCGCAGCAAACGGGTAATCGCCGACACTGAATTTACGCAATTGAGGCGTGGCGCCATGACCCCGTTGGCCTGCATCAGGCTCAAGATGTCCTGGTGCGGACGGGAGTTTTTCGAATAGGTGATGATCCGCTCCCGCGCCAGGTCGGCGACACCTGAATACTCGCGGTTGTAGATGGAATTGCTGGCCACGATCCAGCCCATCGGATGACTGGCCAGCTCCAGGCTGCGCACGCTTTCCTGACGCAGCAGGTCGGTTTGCAGGATCAGATCGAGAAAGCCTTTTTGCAGCTGATCGCAGAGGTTGAGCGCGGTATCGGCCACCAGCTCGATTTCCACCAGCGGGTAGTGATCCATCATCTGCGCCACCAACGGGCTGAGCCAGGTGTGGATCACGGTGTCCATGACGCCGATCCGGACCCGCCCGACCTTGCTCGATCGCGTCTCGATCGACTGCTTGAGCGCCTGCATCGTGTCCATCATCTGCTCGGCATATTCGAGCACTTTCAAGCCTTCGGGGGTCAGGCTCACGCCGCGAGAATCGCGCAGAAACAGCTTCACCCCCAGCTCGCCTTCGAGCACGGCGATACGGCTGGAAATCGACGCCTGGGTGGTGAAGAGCTTGTCTGCCGTCAGGCGAAAACTCTTGAGTCGGGCGACCCAGACAAAGGTCTCGAGAAACTTCAGGTTCATGGGGTCTGCTCGTGGGACTCAGCCCGTCGGATAAGGTTTTCTTATGTCTAGGGCGGGGTTTTATTAGTTGGACGTAGCAGGGCAAGGCGTCCAAAAATCAGGCCATCCGGTTCCCACGATAGGCGTCGTCGGGGCTCAGAACAATACCAATAAAATATGCACGGAGATTTTGCCATGAGTGCGCCCGACACCCTCGATACCCCTAAGGCTACGACTCGCCCGGGACCCTTCGATTGGTACCACAACATCAACAAGCAGGAACGTCGCACGTTCTGGAGCTGCAAGATCGGCTATGCCCTGGACGGCATGGACACCCAGATGCTCAGCTTCGTGGTGCCGACCCTGATTGCCATGTGGGGCATCACCACCGGCGAGGCCGGGCTGATTCACACCAGCACCCTGATCGCCTCGGCCATCGGTGGTTGGGTGGCGGGAATTCTCTCCGACCGCATCGGCCGGGTGCGCACCCTGCAACTGACGGTGCTGTGGTTTGCGTTCTTCACCTTTCTTTGCGGCTTCGCCCAGAACTACGAACAACTGCTGATCGCACGCACCCTGATGGGCTTCGGTTTCGGTGGCGAATGGACGGCCGGCGCGGTGCTGATCGGCGAAGTGATCCGTGCCAAGGACCGTGGCAAAGTCGTCGGCATGGTGCAGTCGGGTTGGGCGTTGGGGTGGGGGCTGACAGCGATTCTGTATGCGCTGCTGTTTTCGGTCTTGCCGCCGGAAGACGCCTGGCGGGCACTGTTCCTTCTCGGCATCGTCCCTGCGATTTTCGTGATCTTCGTCCGCCGCCTGGTCAAGGACCCGGAAATCTACCGCGAAGCCAAAGCCAAACAGGAGCCAGGCAACCCCGCCAAGTTCTATGAGATTTTCGCCCCTGGCATCCTTTTCACCACGATTCGCGCGTCGATCCTGACCACCGGTGCCCTCGGCGGTTATTACGCGATCACCTCCTGGTTGCCGACTTTTCTGAAGAATGAACGGGGCTTGAGCGTACTCGGCACGGGCGGTTATCTGGCCATGGTGATCATCGGGTCCTACATTGGATACGTGATCAGCGCGTATTTGACTGACATCCTCGGTCGTAAAAAGAACTTCATTCTGTTTGCCGTTGGCTCGTTCACCATTGTTCTGCTGTACACCCAATTACCGGTCAGCAACGGTGTGATGCTCTGGCTCGGCTTTCCTTTGGGCTTCTTTGCTTCGGGGATCTTCAGCGGCATGGGCGCGTTTTTGACCGAGCTGTTTCCAACGCGGATTCGCGGTTCGGGCCAGGGTTTTTGCTACAACATCGGTCGGGCACTGGCGGCGTTGTTTCCGTTGCTGATCGGCTTGCTCAGCCAGAAGGTGCCGCTGAGCGTGGGAATCGGGGCCTTCGCGGCGGTGTCCTACGGGGTGGTGATCCTGGCGGCGTTGAGTCTGCCGGAAACCCGCGGCAAACAACTTGATGCTCAAAAACCGGATATCCGGTAACTGATAATCTGTGGGGCATAAGTCCTTCAGTTAAAAAGATAAAAGCCTACAGGAGCGTTCACCGTGAACCGCCTGCTATTGAACTGCGACATCGGCGAGAGTTTCGGCAACTGGACCATGGGTCTGGACGCCGAGGTCATGCCCTTCATCGACTGCGCCAACATCGCTTGCGGCTTCCACGCCGGCGACCCGAGCATCATGCACAAGACCGTCAGCCTGGCCCTGAGCCATGGCGTGCAGATTGGCGCGCACCCGGCCTATCAGGATCTGGTGGGGTTCGGTCGTCGATCCATGGCTTACACCGCCCAGGAATTGCAGGACCTGTTGCATTACCAGATCGGTGCCCTCGACGGCATTTGCCGGGCTCAGGGCGGGCGGGTGAGTTACGTCAAACCCCACGGCGCGATGTACAACGACATGATGGCCAACCCGGCGCAATTGCGCGCGGTGATTCAGGGCGTGGCGGCCTACGACCGGACGCTGCCATTGATGCTGATGGCGACCCGCGACAACAGTGCCGCGCAGCAACTGGGCGATGAATATGGCGTGACGTTGTGGTTTGAAGCTTTCGCCGATCGCGCTTACGACAGCGCAGGCATGCTGGTCTCGCGGCAACTGCCGGGAGCCGTGCATCACGATCCAGAGAAAATCATCGAACAGGCGCTGATCATTGCCCGCGGTGACAACCTCACGGCCAGCGACGGCAGTGCCTTGCACCTGCAAGCCAATACCTTGTGCGTACACGGCGACAACGCCAGTTCGGTGGCCGCCGTGCGACGCATTCGCGAAGCCTTGAATCAGCAGAGCGCATCATGAAGCCACGGGTAGAAGTGGTGGCGCTGGATTGCCTGATGGTGCGCCTGTTCGATGACATCAGCGAGGCCAATATGCCGTGGATGCTCGCGGCCAGCGAGCGTCTGCGAGAAGCGTTCGCCCGCCATTTGATCGATCTGGTGCCGTCCTACACGACGTTGATGGTGCATTACGATCTGATGGCACTGAATCCGGGCCAGGCGCGGGAATTGATCACTAACGCCTTGATCGATCTGTCGCCCAACGCTCGGGCCAGGGGTAAATGCCATGTGCTGCCGGTCTGGTATGACCTGAGCGTCGGCCCGGAACTGACTTTGCTATCTCAGCGCAGCGGGTTAACGGTGGAAGAGGTGATTCGTTGCCACAGCGAACGCGAGTATCAGGTGTTCGCGTTGGGTTTCGCGCCGGGGTTCGCCTTCATGGGGTTGGTGGAAGAGGTATTGGCTGCACCGCGTCTGAGTACTCCACGTAAAAAAGTGGCTGCCGGCAGTGTCGGCATCGCCGAACGCCAGACGGCGGCTTATCCGGTGGTGTCCCCTGGCGGCTGGAACCTGATCGGCCGCACCCCGGCCAGACTGTTCGACCGCGAGCGCGACGGCTATAGCCTGATGCAACCGGGCGACACCGTGCGCTTCGAAGCGGTCAGCCATGCCGAGTTCATCAACCTGGGCGGTGACGATACGCCGATGGAGGCCCTGGCATGAGCCAACTGACGATTGAGGCAAGTACGCCGTTGTGCCTGTTGCAGGATGCCGGGCGATTTGGCGTGCGGCATCTGGGCGTGACCCAGGGCGGCGCGCTGGATTGGCGATCGATGTCGTGGGCCAATTGGCTGGTGGGTAATGGGCTGGATGCATCGGTCATCGAGATTACCCTCGGTGGTTTCAGCTTGATGGCCGAAGAGGATTGCGTGCTGGCACTGGGCGGAGCGGATCTGGGGGCGCAAATCGATGGCGAGGTGTTGGCGCCGTGGCGCAGTTTCAGGCTGCACAAAGGCCAGCGACTGCAATTCACTCAGCCGTTACTCGGGGCGCGGGCCTATCTGGCGGCGCCGGGCGGATTCGATGCGCCCAAGGTGCTGGGCAGCCGGGCGACGGTGGTGCGCGAGGAACTCGGCGGTCTTGATGGCATGGGCCGTCCGTTGGCCAAGGGGCAGTCGTTGAGCTATTCGGGCAACTCGGTGATGCTGCTGCGGGAGTTGCCGGGGGACCTGCGACCGGACCTGAGTCTCGCGGCACCGCTGGACCTGGTGCTCGGTGCACAGATCGGTGAATTCAGCGGGCAGAGTCTGTTTGACGCGTTCAACAGCGCCTGGACCCTCGACAGCCGTGCCGATCGCATGGGGATTCGCTTGCTGGGAATGGCGCTGGAGTACCAGGGCAAACCGATGATTTCCGAAGGCATCCCGCTGGGGGCGGTGCAGGTACCACCGGATGGGCAGCCGATTGTGTTGCTCAATGATCGGCAGACCATTGGCGGGTATCCGCGGCTGGGAGCGTTGACACCGTTGGCGTTGGCGCGATTGGCGCAGTGTTTGCCGGGGGCGAAGGTGCGGTTGCGACCGGTGGTGCAGGATGTCGCGCATCGGGAACAGGTCGAGTATTTGCGCCGGTTTTTAGGCCGTTAAAGCATCGCGGGCAAGCCCGCTCCCATAGGGTGGAGGGTGTTCACAAAATGTGTGAACAACGCTAATCCTTGTGGGAGCGGGCTTGCCCGCGATGGCGTCAGTCCAGACAACAGAGATTACTTGGACAAAAAACGCATCCCTTCCTCCAACCCCCGCAACGTCAGCGGGAACATCTGGTCATCAATCAAATCCCTCACGATGCTGGTCGACGAGGTATAGCCCCAGGTGTCTTTCGGGTACGGGTTGATCCAGATGAGCTTCTTGTACTTTTCCTTGAAGCGCTGCATCCACACATAACCGGCTTCTTCGTTCCAGTGCTCGACGCTGCCGCCGGCCTGAGTGATTTCATAGGGCGCCATGGCGGCGTCACCGATGAAGATTACTTTGTAGTCGGCGCCGTACTTGTGCAGCAGGTCCTGGGTGGCGGTGCGCTCGGAGGTGCGGCGCATGTTGTTCTTCCACACCGATTCATAAATGAAGTTGTGGAAGTAGAAGTACTCCAGGTGTTTGAACTCGGTCTTGCAGGCCGAGAACAGTTCTTCGCAGATCTTCACGTGGGCGTCCATCGAACCGCCGATGTCGAACAGCAGCAACAACTTGACGGTGTTGCGCCGCTCCGGACGCATCTGGATGTTCAGCAACCCGGCATCGCGAGCGGTGTGGTCGATGGTGCCGTCGATGTCCAGTTCTTCCGCCGCACCCTGACGGGCGAATTTACGCAGGCGACGCAGGGCGACCTTGATGTTGCGCGTGCCCAGTTCGACCGAATCGTCGAGGTTCTTGTACTCGCGCTGATCCCAGACTTTCACTGCCTTGCCCTGACGCTTGCCAGCATCGCCGACCCGAATGCCTTCCGGGTTGAAACCACCGGAACCGAACGGGCTGGTGCCGCCGGTGCCGATCCATTTGTTGCCGCCGGCATGGCGTTCCTTCTGTTCTTCCAGGCGTTTCTTGAACTCTTCGATCAGCTTGTCCAGGCCGCCGAGGGACTGGATCGCGGCCCGCTCCTCATCGGTCAGGGAGCGTTCGAACTCCTTGCGCAGCCAGTCTTCGGGGATCAACGCCTGAAGGTGATCGTCGAGTTTTTCCAGGCCATTGAAGTAGGCAGCGAACGCCCGGTCGAACTTGTCGAAATGCCGTTCGTCCTTCACCAGAATCGCCCGTGACAAGTAATAGAACTCGTCCATGTCGGCGAAGGTCACGCGCTGTTTCAGGGCGTTGATCAGGTCTAGCAGCTCACGCACCGAAACCGGCACCTTGGCAGCACGCATTTCATTGAACAGGTTGAGCAGCATGGCGATCGCCTACGACTTTGTGAAAAGAGGGATCAACGAGTGCCGCGACGGCTCATGAACGCCAGGCGCTCGAGCAATTGTACGTCCTGTTCGTTCTTCACCAGGGCGCCTGCCAGCGGTGGAATGGCCTTGGTCGGATCGCGTTCGCGCAGCACTGCTTCGCCGATGTTGTCGGCCATCAGCAGTTTCAACCAGTCCACCAGTTCGGAGGTCGAGGGCTTTTTCTTCAGGCCCGGCACCTTGCGCACGTCGAAGAACACATCCAGCGCTTCGCTGACCAGGTCTTTCTTGATGTCCGGGTAGTGCACGTCGACGATCTTCTGCATCGTGATGCGATCCGGGAAGGCGATGTAGTGGAAGAAGCAGCGGCGCAGGAAGGCGTCCGGCAGCTCTTTCTCGTTGTTGGAGGTAATGATGATGATCGGACGTTTTTTGGCCTTGATCGTCTCGTCGATCTCGTAAACGTAGAACTCCATCTTGTCGAGTTCTTGCAGCAAGTCGTTGGGGAACTCGATGTCGGCCTTGTCGATTTCGTCGATCAGCAGAATCACCCGCTCTTCGGACTCGAAAGCCTCCCAGAGCTTGCCCTTTTTCAAGTAGTTGCGCACGTCGTGAACCTTGTCCACGCCCAGCTGCGAGTCCCGTAGGCGGCTGACCGCGTCGTACTCGTACAGGCCTTGATGCGCCTTGGTGGTGGACTTGATGTGCCAGGTGATCAACTTGGCGCCGAAGGACTCGGCCAGTTGCTCGGCGAGCATGGTCTTGCCGGTGCCTGGCTCGCCCTTGACCAGCAGTGGCCGTTCCAGGGTGATGGCGGCGTTGACCGCCAGCTTCAGGTCATCGGTGGCGACGTAGGCCTGGGTGCCTTCGAACTTCATCTGCTAATCCTCGAACGGTAACGCCGACCTGAACGGGGCAGGGCGGGGCGCAATAGTTGTAATGTCCGACTATAACGCGCTGCCCGGTCGACTGTGAACGCAGACGGGTCATTCAGTCTCTGAATGGGGCGTCACATCTTGACTCAGTCTCGGCTGCTGGCCAGTATTGAGGTATCGCCATTCTGGCGATAGCTTGCGAGACATGTCTACTAAATATCGATTTCGCGATGAGTACCGTATTCAGTTGCGCGAGAAGGATCATCCGCCGCCCCATGTCCACCTGACCGGTGGCGGGCTGGACGTTATGCTCAGCCCGGAAACCGTCGAAGTGATGATGGGCAAGGCGCCGCCGCTGATTATCAAGGAAGCGCTGGAGTGGGTCAGGGCCCATCAGGTGCAATTGCTGGAGGATTGGAAACGATGTTACCCATGAAACGACCACGATTGTCGGCCGTGCTGGCATTGCCGGAATACAGGCTGGCGCTGACTTTTATTGATGGGCAGCAGCTGAGCCTCGATTTAAGTCGCGACCTGCGTTCATATTCGGGGCTGCAGCCATTGCTGGAGGGCCGTGCTTTTGAAGGAGCAGCCTTGGGTGACGATGGCTGGAGCGTGGAGTGGCCTGAACTGGATATCCAGATTGGCGCAAACACGCTGTATCTGGATGCCCTTGCGCAAAATGCGGTAGATGAAAACACCCGTATTTTCATCGATTGGCGTGCTCGCACTGGGTTGCCGCTGAATCAGGCGGCCGAAGCGTTGGGTGTGAGTGCTCGTAGCATCAGTCGCTATAGCAGCGGTCGTGAAGCCGTGCCGCGGTCGTTGGCGCTGGCGTGTCTGGGTTGGGACTTTTTGCAGCAACAATTGAGCCCGGCGCGGGCGGCGGAAGAAACCGGTCGTTACACCGTCACACGCAAATCTTAACCGGAATCCGGCTTGGAGCGTTCGTACTGGGCATTGAACGCCTGGATGAAGCCGTTGCGTAAAATCTGTAAAAAAGCCTCGAACGCGCTGATATTTTGCTGATGCACGTTGCCCCTGAGTTCGACTCGAGTGGCGAACTGGTTTTTCGCCTGGTTCTTCAACACATTCTGGGTGCCGCCGACGAGTGCTTCCCAGATGGAACGAAAAATCCCTTTTTCTTTGTTCTCCACGTCCTGTTGCCAGTTGAACACTTCGACGTCCCGCAACAGTGGCTTGATGTAGCCGGTGAGTTGACCCTTGTCGGCTTTGGCCTCGATGACCACGTCGCCATGGCCGGCATTGAAGTCGAATTTGCCGTAGGCCGCGGCGAAGTCGTTCAGGCGTTTGAGTTCAAGGTCCCTGGCGCGCAGGCGGAACTCGAAGTCTTCGAAATTGCTCAGCGGATCGAAGGTTGCCGTTGTTTCCAGCGGTGCATTCCCCGGTAACAGCGCCTTGCCATCGAAACGGGCATCGCGTTTGCCTTTGGTGTCGACTACGTTGGTCAGGTTGTAAATGCTGGCATTCACCTGAGTAGCGTTCAGGTTCACGGGCGGTTTTGAATTGAAGTTGTGAAAGGTGACCCGGCCATCGTTGATCCGCACTTCGTTCAGGGTAATCGGCAGCAATTTTTCTAACTGTGCCCGCCAGTCGGTGCCCTGGCCAGTCTGGGAGTTTTTCTTGTTGGCGCCGCCGTCGACGAAGTTCACCTCGAGTTTGTCGAACTGCGCCTTGGCCACCACGGCATGGTCGTACCAGAGCGAATGCCAGCTGACGGAGAGGTCGATCAATGGCGCGTTGACGAAAGGCACCGGGACCTTGCCGTCGACCTTGACGATTTTCAGTCCGTTGATTTTGTAGGCGCCGCGCCACAGGGCCAGGTCCACGTCGGTAATCTGCCCGCGGTAGTCCCCCATGTTCGCCAGTCTCTCGTTGAGGTAATCGCGCACTATGTAGGGCAGGGCGATGTGCAGGGCAACCAGCAGCAAAACGAAGCCGGCGAGGGTCCCCAGGGGCCAGCTGTATCGACGCTTCATGGCGGTAAATCTCTGGCGGTGTAAAGCGATTGACTGCGGTGGTGGGCGGACGTTCGACTGACTGGACGACCACGAGTAACAGGCATACCGTGGAGGGCTAATTCAACGCGGTATAAGGACCCAGCCATGAGCCGTATCTATGCTGACAACGCCCACTCCATCGGCAATACGCCGTTGGTGCAGATCAACCGTATCGCCCCGCGCGGTGTCACCATTCTGGCCAAGATCGAAGGACGCAACCCCGGTTATTCGGTCAAGTGCCGGATCGGCGCGAACATGATCTGGGAGGCTGAAAGCAGCGGTAAACTCAAGCCAGGCATGACCATCATCGAGCCGACCTCGGGCAATACCGGTATTGGCCTGGCATTCGTTGCCGCCGCCCGTGGTTACCGGCTGATGTTGACCATGCCTGCATCCATGAGCATTGAACGACGCAAGGTGCTCAAGGCCCTGGGCGCCGAACTGGTGCTGACGGAGCCGGCCAAAGGCATGAAAGGCGCGATCGAGAAAGCCGCCGAAATCCTCGCCAGCGACCCGTCCACCTACTTCATGCCGGGGCAGTTCGAAAACCCGGCCAACCCGGCCATCCATGAAAAAACCACCGGTCCGGAAATCTGGAACGACACCGACGGCGCAGTCGACGTACTGGTGGCGGGTGTCGGAACGGGCGGAACCATCACCGGCGTTTCGCGGTATATCAAGAATACCCAGGGCAAACCGATTCTCTCGGTGGCAGTGGAGCCGCGGGTGTCTCCGGTGATCACCCAGGCGATCGCCGGGGAAGAGATCAAACCGAGCCCTCACAAGATCCAGGGCATCGGCGCTGGGTTTGTGCCGAAGAACCTCGACCTGTCGATGGTCGATCGGGTCGAGTTGGTCAGCGACGACGAGTCCAAGGCGATGGCCCTGCGCCTGATGCAGGAAGAAGGGATTTTGAGCGGCATCTCTTGCGGCGCCGCCATGGCGGTGGCTGTGCGGCTGGCCGAAACCCCGGAAATGCAAGGCAAGACCATCGTGGTGATCCTGCCCGACTCTGGCGAGCGCTACCTGTCGAGCATGCTATTCAGCGATCTGTTTACCGACCAGGAAAATCAGCAGTAGGAGCTGCCGAAGGCTGCGATCTTTTGATCTTGTTTTTGATCTGGAGAGAGAGGGGGTTGATGCAGGTCAGCCCCCGTTCAGGAACCTTGTGTTAATAAGTGTTTATTGCGTAATCCTTAACGTTGAATGTTGAACTATGCGGGTGTTTCCCGAGACCGGGAGTGTTTATCATGGCCGACTGCCACGTCGGGTAAATGGCGTTGTGCGGAGTTTCCTATTCTCAAGGAGTCGTAGATGAGCTTTTCCTTTGTCGCGAAGGCGTCAGTGTTGCTGCTGTTCCTCGGCAGCACGCTCTATGTGCACTTGCGCGGCAAGGCGCGTTTGCCGGTCCTGCGTCAATTCGTCAACCACTCGGCCCTGTTCGCGCCTTACAACGCCTTGATGTACCTGTTCTCTGGCGTGCCGTCCAAACCCTATCTGGACCGCAGCAAGTTCCCGGAACTGGACGTGCTCAGGGACAACTGGGAAGTTATCCGCGACGAAGCCATGCACCTGTTCGACGAGGGCTACATTCGCGCCGCCGAAAAGAACAACGACGCCGGTTTCGGTTCGTTCTTCAAAAAGGGCTGGAAGCGTTTCTACCTCAAGTGGTACGACAAACCGCTGCCGTCGGCCGAAACCTTGTGCCCGAAAACCGTGGCGTTGGTCAGCGGTATTCCGAATGTCAAAGGCGCCATGTTTGCGCTGCTGCCCGGCGGCAGTCACCTCAACCCGCATCGCGACCCGTTTGCCGGCTCCCTGCGTTATCACTTGGGGCTGTCGACGCCGAACTCCGACGATTGCCGCATCTTTGTCGACGGTCAGGTCTACGCCTGGCGTGATGGTGAAGACGTGATGTTCGATGAAACCTACGTGCACTGGGTCAAGAACGAAACCGAGCGAACCCGGGTCATCCTGTTCTGCGACATCGAACGCCCCTTGAGCAACCGCCTCATGACCCGCATCAACCGCTGGATCAGCGGCTTGCTGGGCCGTGCCACTGCACCGCAGAACCTTGATGATGAACGCGTTGGCGGGATCAACCAGGCCTATGCCTGGAGCAAAAAATTCAGCGACAAATTCAGCGGCGTGATCAAACAATGGAAGCGTCGCAACCCCAAGGCCTACCGCGTCCTGCGTCCGGTGCTGGCGGTGGTGGTGTTGACGTTGTTGGGGTATTGGCTGTTTGGTTGAGGCCGACCCCGGAACAAAATCAGTTCCTCGGAAGTAATGCTGCTCAGTCAAGGCGCGGAACCTGTGGGAGCGGGCTTGCTCGCGAAGACGGCGGCACAGTCAATATTGATGTCGACTGACACACCGCTTTCGCGAGCAAGCCCGCTCCCACAGGGATCGTGCCAGACGCTTAGTCATTGCAATCGATGTCACGCGCTGGTTATAGTCGGCGCTCGGTGGTTTCCTGAGCCACCGTTTCACCCATCAAGAAAGATCAGCCCATGCCTGCTTCCCTCATCAACGCGGTAGTCGATTCAGCGGTCAACGCTGGCGTCGTGCCGTGCGGGAATCAGCAGCCTGCGCAGATCAGTCATTACCCCCCACCTGTCAGTAGCACGCCGGTGTGCGCCGTCGTATCACCGCCGGGCGTTGGCTTCTTGGGCTGATCAGCTTTTTCCGCTGCTCCCCCCTTTGCCCGCCTGAAAAAACTACTGAATTTCAGCTTCGGCTGAGTTGGCTTTTTGCCTGACTACAGGTGGTATTCATGTTTGTCCTTTCGAAAAAGTCCGCGCTTGCGGCGGCGTCCACGTGCCTGTTCGTTCTGCTGTGGAGCAGCGGGGCGATCTTCTCCAAATGGGGCCTGGCCCACGCGTCACCCTTTGCCTTTTTGCTGGTTCGCTTCGCCATCGCTCTGTGCGGGTTGGTGCTGCTGGTGCCGTTGCTCAAGCTGAAACTGCCCAAGGGCGGCAAGCCGATGTTGTATGCGATGGCCACGGGCGTGGTGTTGCTGGGGGCTTATCAGATTTTCTATCTGCTGGCCCTCGACCTGAAGGTCACGCCGGGGATGATGGCAACCATCATGGGCGTTCAACCGATTCTCACCGTGGTGCTGATGGAACGTCAGCGTTCCTGGAGCCGGCTGTTCGGTCTGGCGCTGGGCTTGGCCGGGTTGATCATGGTGGTTTATCAGGGCATCGGGTTGGCTGGCGTGTCGTTGGCCGGAATGCTCTTCGGCCTGTTGGCGCTGGCGAGCATGACGTTCGGTTCGATCATGCAGAAGCGCATCACTGACAATCCCCTGGGCACACTACCGGTGCAGTACCTGGCGGGGTTGCTGCTCTGCGGGATTTTCGTACCATTCCAGCCGTTTCACATCGAACACAGCACAGGGTTCATCGTGCCGGTGTTGTGGATGGGGTTGGTGGTGTCGGTGCTGGCGACGCTGCTGCTGTATCGACTGATCGCCCGGGGCAATCTGGTGAATGTCACCAGCCTGTTCTACCTGGTGCCGGCAGTGACGGCGGTGATGGATTACCTGTTTTTCGGCAATCGGCTGGCGGTGTTGAGCCTGCTTGGCATGGGGCTGATCATCGTCGGCCTGGTGTTTGTGTTCCGTAAGCAGGCTTGATCCCGTGATGAGTGCTAGCCGTTGGTCATACCCACGGCTTCACGCGCTGACCACTCGATTGCGGCCAGCCTGTTTGGCGCTATAACTGGCCTGGTCGGCACGGCGCAGCAGCTCTTCGGCGGCGATATCCGTGTTCCAGGTGGCGACACCGAAACTGGCGGTGACGCGCCCGGCGATGGCTATGTCATGGCTGGCCAGGGACTGGCACAACACGTTGGCCAACTGTGCGGCATTCTCCTCTGAAGTGAACGGGCAAAGGATGGCCAGTTCTTCTCCACCGATCCGGCAAAACACGTCGCTGGTGCGCAAGCGTTGGCGGATCCGTGCGCAGGTTTCCTTCAACACCGCGTCACCCACATCATGGCCACATCGGTCATTGATGGACTTGAAGTGATCGAGGTCGAGCATGATCAATGAAAAGCCGGCGGCGTAACGTTTGCCGGTGTCCACCAGGTGCTCCAGAGTACTCATGAAATGACGACGGTTGTAGATACCGGTCAACTCGTCGGTAATGGCCTGGGTACGCAGTTTTTCCTCGCGGTCCTTAAGCTCGGTGATGTCACTGAACGAGCCATACCAGACGCAGCTCTGGTCCGGCTGGCGCTCGGCGTAGGATTCGCCGCGCAGCCAGCGCACGCCCTTGACCGGCAGTATCACGCGAAAATCGCACATCCAGCCTTCGGCGGTTTCCATCGACTTTGCGGTGACTGCCCGGATCATTGGCAGGTCCTCGGGATGCAGTCGCTGGAACAGTGGATTACCGGCGAAATTGACACCGACCACCGCTTCGGCCTTGAGCTCGAAAACGTCTTCGACGCTGCGGCTGCAAAACGAAAAGAAACCGTCGCCAGGCCCCTGCAGGTGGTACTGGTAGAGCACGTTTGGAATGCGTTGGGTCAGTAACGTCAACAGGGCTTTGCTTTCTTTGATCCGGTTGAGCAGCTCGATGCGTTCGCTGACATCGATGATCACGCTGATGTGCTCGACCTGACCGCTATGGGTGTCGGTGAACCGGGCATGGCGCAGCTCGCCGGTGAACCGGCTGCCGTCCTTGCGCCGATAACTCCACTCCGTGGCTTTGCTCGATCCGTTGTCATCGGTGGAGAGCTGGCCGATCAGTTGTTTATCGGTCAGTGACTGGAGCGCCGGGTCGGCGCAGGCAAGACGGCGTGCATCGATCTCTTCCTGCACATGGAGCATCTCGACGTTGTTGCGCCCCAGCATTTCTTCGCGGCTGAAGCCGAACAATGCCTGGGCGCCCTCGCTGAACACCTGTATCCGCCCTTGCGGATCGGTGGTGATGACGGCCACCTGGGTCGCGGCATTGATCAGGTTGGTGATGCGCGCGTTCAAGAAGCTGATCTGGTTTTTCTGTGCGGTCAGTTCCTCGAACCGGGCCCCGGAATGTTTCTGACGTATCCGCGTAGAAACGCCGAGAACGCCGAGTAACAGGGTTTCGACGATCAGTGCCAGTTCGGCATAACGGTGGATCGAAGTCGGATCGGGCAACCAGAGCAACAGGAGGATGGTGCTCAGGCTCAATGTCAGACACAACGACAGCCCGATCAAAAACCGGTCGCCTTTGAGGTGACGGATGGATGGGGGTATCCAGGAATTCATCTTCACCTCGGGAGTGATCTGAAACGCAGTTTGCGTGCCTGCCCCGAAAGGTTCAGTGGTGCCAGCGCTGTGGGCGGATTATCTACACAGCGCCTCACCGATAGCTAGATACCGCACCCGGTAAACATGACGATCAGCTGTTTTATTTTGGCTTGCCGTACCTTCTACCGCGCAGCCACCTCAACCGGTTTCACCACCGCCGGCTTCAACACCAGCCACAACGCCGCGGCAATCAATACCCCGCCATAGAGGTGCGCCATCGACAGCGGCTCATCCAGCAACAGCGCCCCCCACAACACGCCGAACGGCGGGATCATGAAGGTCACGGTCATCGACTTCACCGGGCCGATCGAGCTGAGCAAACGGAAGTAAATAATGTAGGCGAAGGCTGTGCATACCAAACCCAACCCCAGCAACGACAACCAGACGCTCCAGCCGCCCCAGCTCGCCGGTGGCTGGCTGATCACGCTGTAGCCAAACAGCGGCAGCAAAAACAAGGTCGCGCCGAGCATGCTGCCCAGGGCCGAAAGGCGACTGTCGAGGCCGCCGGCCTGATCGAGCCAGCGGCGGGCGAGGAACCCGGCAAAGCCGTAGCAGGTGGTGGCCATCAGGCACGCCAGTGCGCCCATCAGCAGTTCCATGTCGAACGCCACCGGACCTGCACGGGTGAGGACGCCGACGCCGAACAGGCCGAGAAACACCCCACAGACCTTCGCCCCGGTGAGCTTTTCATGGAAGAACAACCCGCCGATCAACACCCCCATCAACGGCGTGGTGGCGTTGAAAATCGCCGAGTAACCGGCCGGCAGCACTTGGGCGGCCACGGAATAGAGGGTCGCTGGAATCCCTGAGTTGATCAGCCCGAGCAGCATCACGGTCTTGAGTTTGCCTTTGAAATCCCAGCTGATGCGCATCAGCCCAAGGATCACCAGCAGCCCGACAGCGGCAATCGACACACGGAAAAAGGCAGTGGGGATTGTGCCAATCACTGGGGCGATAATGCGCATGAACAGAAAGCTCGCACCCCAAATGGCGGCAAGTGACAACAAACGCAGGATATCGACGGGGTTCACAGCACTTTCCTTCCTTGATTGGCGCGCAAGTGTCGCCCCTGTCAGGGCACAAGGCAATGGCTTGCGTTGCGTAACACAGGCCCACTAAGCTCAGGCTCCAACGATAAGAACAGCCGCCGAGGTTTCACCATGCCGCAGCAATGGCCAGCCGCCGACATCGCCCGAATGATCCTCGATGGCTTTGACGATTACCGCGAGCATTTCCGTCAGATCACCGATGGCGCCCGAGCCCGCTTCGAGCAGGCCCAGTGGCAGGAGACGCAAGTCGCTTCGGCAGCGCGGATCAATCTCTACGAAGAAAAGGTCGGCGAAACGGTCGGGCACTTGCATGCGTCGTTCGCCACCGATGTGTTGATGGACGTCAGCAACTGGCCGCTGGTCAAAAGCGCTTACATCAGCCTGATCGACCTGCGTTTCGACGATGAACTGTCCGAGACCTGGTACAACTCGATTTTCTGCGGGCTGTTCAGCCACGACCTGATCAGCGACGGCTGCATGTTCATCCACACCACGCGGCCGAGCCTGCGCCGGGCCCGGGCCGCGCAAACCCGCATCTACAAGCCGCAGGGGCAGTTGTCGGGCATGCTCACCAGCATCTTTGCCGACTACCGCTTCAGTGAGGACTACGCCAATTTGCCCGGCGACCTGCGTCGCCTCGAAGCGCAATTGCGCGAGAACCTGCCGGACTGGGTCTGCAAGGACCCGCAACTGAGTGTCGAGCTGTTTTCCTCGGTGCTTTACCGCAACAAGGGCGCCTACCTGGTGGGGCGCATTCATACCCAGGACGAGCAATGGCCACTGGTGATTCCGCTGCTGCACCGCGAAGGCCGAGGCATTCAGATCGATGCGCTGATCACCGACGAGGCGGAGGTGTCGATCATCTTCTCCTTCACCCGTTCGTATTTCATGGTCGATGTACCGGTGCCGGCGGAGTTCATCGGCTTTCTCAAGCGCATCCTGCCGGGCAAGCACATCGCCGAGCTGTACACCTCGATCGGCTTCTACAAGCATGGCAAGTCCGAGTTCTATCGGGCGTTGATCAACCACCTGGCCAACACCGACGACCAGTTCATCATGGCCCCCGGCGTGCGCGGGATGGTCATGAGCGTGTTTACGCTGCCGGGTTTCAACACCGTGTTCAAGATCATCAAGGACCGCTTCTCACCGTCGAAAAACGTCGACCGTGCCACGGTGATCGAAAAGTATCGCCTGGTGAAGAGCGTCGACCGGGTCGGCCGCATGGCCGACACCCAGGAGTTCGCCGATTTCCGTTTCCCCTTGAGCAAGTTCGAGCCGGCATGCCTGGAGGAGTTGCTTGAAGTGGCGCCATCCACGGTGTCGGTGGAGGACGATACGGTGCTGATCCGCCACTGCTGGACCGAACGCCGGATGACGCCGTTGAACCTTTATCTGGAACACGCCAACGAGGCGCAGGTGCGCGAGGCGCTGGAGGATTACGGTCTGGCGATCAAGCAGCTGGCGGCGGCGAATATCTTTCCCGGCGACATGTTGCTGAAGAATTTTGGCGTTACCCGTCATGGTCGCGTGGTGTTTTATGACTACGACGAAATTTGCTTCCTGACCGAAGCCAACTTCCGCCACATCCCGCAACCGCGTACGCCGGAAGACGAAATGGCCTCCGAGCCGTGGTACTCGATCGGGCCGCTGGATGTGTTTCCCGAGGAGTTTCCACCGTTCCTGTTTGCCGATTCCGGGCAGCGGAAATTGTTCGATCAGTTGCATGGCGAGTTGTACAACGCCGATTACTGGAAGGGGCTGCAGGAAGCGATTCGGGCCGGGAAGGTGATTGATGTGTTCCCGTATCGGCGCAAGGGCCTTGATAACGAGTAGCCCACCTGAGTGAACACACTGTGGCGAGGGAGCTTGCTCCCGCTGGGTCGCGAAGCG
Organism: Pseudomonas sp. B21-015; assembly: GCF_024749285.1. NCBI lineage: Bacteria > Pseudomonadati > Pseudomonadota > Gammaproteobacteria > Pseudomonadales > Pseudomonadaceae > Pseudomonas > Pseudomonas sp. B21-015. The sequence continues at coordinate 4,871,171 of NZ_CP087196.1, read as the reverse complement.
ACCCCAAAACCATCCATCACAGAGATTCAGACAAGCCGCGTTGGCAGGATTACGACTGCTTCGCAGCCGAGCGGGAGCAAGCTCCCTCGCCACAAAAGCGCGTCACTGCGCGCCCCAAATCTGCGACAATCCGCCCCCTGCGCCACTAGACGACTTTTGCGTACCTGATGACTGACGAATCGCCTTCAATCGACAAACTGCTGAAAAACCTCGATCACGCCATGCTCGCCGACCGCCACCGGCTGCGGCGGCAGTTGCTTGAGCTGCGCAAGAAACCGGACGAGGCCAAACTGGCCCAGTGGGTGACGCGCATGCAGGCGTCCTGTGATCAGGTGTTGGCGCGGCGCGCCAGCCTGCCGGTGATTCGTTACGACGACAGCCTGCCGATCGCCGCCAAGCGCGATGAAATCAAAGCGGCGCTGCAAAAGCATCAGGTGCTGATCATTGCCGGCGAAACCGGGTCGGGTAAAACCACCCAGTTGCCGAAGATCTGCCTGGAAATCGGTCGCGGCCAGCACGGTCTGATCGGGCATACCCAGCCCCGTCGAATCGCCGCCCGCAGCGTGGCGAGCCGGGTCGCTGAAGAATTGGCGACGCCGTTGGGCGCGCTGGTCGGCTATCAGGTGCGGTTCGAGGACCAGAGCGATGCCAACACCCTGATCAAATTGATGACCGACGGCATCCTGCTGGCGGAAACCCAGAACGACCGCTACCTCGAACGCTACGACACGATCATCGTCGACGAAGCCCACGAACGCAGCCTGAACATCGACTTTTTGCTCGGTTACCTGAAAACCCTGCTGCCGCGTCGCCCGGACCTGAAAGTCATCATCACCTCGGCCACCATCGACCTGGAGCGGTTTTCCAAGCACTTCGACGATGCGCCGATTGTCGAAGTCTCCGGCCGTACTTTCCCGGTCGAGACCTGGTATCGCCCGCTGACCCTGGAGCAGGACGAGGAGGGCAACCGCGTCGAGGATGACCTGACCGTGGATCAGGCGATCCTCGCCACCCTCGATGAAATCGCCGCGTTTGAACGCAGTGAGCGCAAGAGCCCCGGCGACGTGCTGGTGTTCCTGCCCGGCGAGCGCGAGATTCGCGACGCGGCAGACATGCTGCGCAAGGCCCAGCTCAAGCACACCGAGATTCTGCCGCTCTACGCACGACTGTCGCCGGCCGAACAGCAGCGGATTTTCCAGTCGCACCCAGGGCGCCGCGTCGTATTGGCCACCAACGTCGCCGAAACCTCGTTGACCGTGCCGGGCATTCGTTACGTGATCGACAGCGGCACCGCGCGCATCAGCCGCTACAGCTACCGCGCCAAGGTCCAGCGCCTGCCCATCGAAGCGATTTCCCAGGCCAGCGCCAACCAGCGTAAAGGTCGCTGCGGGCGGGTCGAACCGGGTATTTGCGTGCGCTTGTACAGCGAAGAAGATTTCATCGGTCGGCCGGAATTTACCGATCCGGAGATCCTGCGTACCAACCTTGCGGCGGTGATTTTGCAGATGCTCCATCTGCGCCTCGGCGAGATCACTGATTTCCCGTTTATCGAACCGCCGGATGGCAAAGCCATCAGCGACGGTTTCAACCTGCTGCAAGAACTGTCGGCGGTGGACCGCAACAGTCAGCTGACCCCGCTCGGTCGTCAATTGGCGCGGCTGCCGGTGGACCCGCGCATGGGTCGAATGCTGCTGGAAGCGGCCAAACTCGGCAGCTTGCAGGAAGTGCTGATTGTCGCCAGTGCCATGTCGATTCAGGACCCGCGCGAACGTCCGCCAGAGCGTCAGCAAGCGGCGGATCAGGCCCACGCCCAGTGGAAAGACGTGGACTCGGACTTCGCCGGGCTGGTCAATCTGTGGCGTGGTTTCGAAGAGCAGCGCCAGGCCCTGACGGCCAGTCCGCTGCGCAACTGGTGCCGCAAGAACTTCCTCAATTACCTGCGCCTGCGCGAGTGGCGCGACTCCCATCGCCAGTTGAGCCTGATCTGCCGCGACATGCAGCTCGGCCTCAACAAAGAGCCGGCGGATTACCCGAAACTGCACAAAGCCGTGCTGTCGGGTTTGCTCAGCCAGATCGGTCAGAAAACCGAAGACGGCGACTACCTCGGCGCTCGTCAGCGGCGCTTCTGGATTCACCCTTCATCCGGGCTTGGTAAAAAACGTCCGCAATGGCTGATGACCGCCGAACTGGTGGAAACCACCAAGCTTTACGCGCGGATGGTCGCCAAGATCGACGCCGACTGGATCGAGCCGCTGGCCGGGCACCTGATCAAGAAAAACCACTTCGAACCCCATTGGGAGAAGAAGCGTGGGCAGGTCGTGGCCTTCGAGCAAATCACCCTGTTCGGGCTGATCGTGGTCGGACGCCGGCCAGTGCATTACGGGCCGGTCGACCCCGTGGTGTCCCGCGAGTTGTTTATCCGCGAAGCCTTGGTGCGTGGCGAGATTCAATCCAAGGCCAAGTGCCTGACGGCCAACCAACAGTTGCTGGAACAGCTCGACGAACTGGAAGCCAAGGCCCGTCGTCGCGACATTCTGGCCGACGAAGAAACCCTGTTCGCCTTCTACGATGCGCGACTGCCGGCAGAGATTCACCAGACCGCCACCTTCGACAGTTGGTACCGGGTCAACAGCCAGAAAGACCCGCAGCTGCTGATCATGCGCGAAGAAGACGTGCTGGCCCGCGAAGCCAGTGAAGTCACCGCCGCGCATTACCCGGACACCCTGCACATCGGCGATCTGGAACTGGCGCTGAGTTATCACTTCGAGCCCAACCATCCGCGTGACGGCGTGACCTTGCGCGTGCCGGCACCGTTGTTGCCGATGCTGCCGCCGGAGCGTCTGGAATGGCTGGTGCCGGGGGTGATCGAGGCCAAGTGCATCGCGTTGGTCCGTAACCTGCCCAAGGCCCTGCGCAAGAACTTCGTGCCGGTGCCGGACTTCGTCAAAGCCGCGTTGCAGCGCATCACGTTTGCCGAGGGCTCGTTGCCCCAGGCGCTGGGCCGCGAGTTGCTGCGCATGACCGGGGCGCGGGTCAGCGATGAGGCCTGGGCCGAAGCGTCGCAGCAGGTCGAAAGCCATTTGCGGATGAACCTGGAAATCGTCGACGGCCAGGGCAAGTTCCTTGGCGAAGGGCGCGATCTGGCCGAGTTGACCGCACGCTTTGCCGAGGCCAGCCAAGCGGCATTAGCCGTACCGCAAACTGCAAAAAGTCAGCAGCCGGTGGAGGCGAAAGTCTTTGCGGCGGTCGCCGAGAAAACCCAACAGAAGATCGCCGGGCTGTCGATGACGGTGTATCCGGCGTTGGTGGAAGAGGCCGGGACGGTCAAGGAAGGGCGTTTCTCGACGCCGGCCGAAGCCGAGTTCCAGCATCGCCGGGCCTTGCAGCGCTTGCTGATGCAGCAACTGGCGGAACCGGCGAAGTTCCTGCGTGGCAAGTTGCCGGGGCTGACCGAGTTGGGCCTGATGTACCGCGAATTGGGGCGCATCGACAGCCTGGTGGAAGACATTCTGCTGGCCAGTCTCGACAGCTGCATCCTCGACGGCGAAGACCCGTTGCCCCGTGATGGCGCTGGCCTGGCGTCGCTGGCCGAACGCAAACGTGGCGCCTGGACCGAGCACGCCGAGCGTCTGGCCAGGCTGACCCTGGAGATTCTCAAGCACTGGCACGGCCTGCAAAAACGCTTCAAGGGCAAGATCGACCTGGCGCAAGCCGTGGCCTTGAACGACATCAAGCAGCAGCTCAGCCATCTGGTGTATCCAGGGTTCGTGCGTGAAACGCCGATGCCGTGGCTCAAGGAGCTGCCGCGTTACCTCAAGGCCGTCGAGCAGCGCTTCGAGAAACTCGGCGCTCAGGTGCAGAAGGACCGGGTCTGGAGCGGAGAATTGTCTGGCCTCTGGAGCCAATACCAGACCCGCGCCAACAAACACGCCCAGGAAGGCAAACGCGATCCGCAGCTGGAGCTTTATCGCTGGTGGCTGGAGGAGTACCGGGTCTCGCTGTTCGCACAGCAACTGGGGACCAAGGTGCCGATCTCCGACAAGCGCCTGAATAAGCAATGGAGCCAGGTCGAACCTTGATCCTGTGGGAGCGGGCTTGCCCGCGATGGCGGTCTATCATTCGACATGGATGTTGAATGTGATGGCCTCATCGCGGGCAAGCCCCACACACATTGGATAGGCTGTTGCTCTTGCAAAAGGGGCCAAAAGCCAGCGTTTATGGCAAACTTCGCGCCTATAAACGCCGGCCCCGCGGTTTTGAGCCTCCACGGGCCCGGGCGGATCGGAATAAAGCGATGCCAGGTTTGCGTCTGGAACCTGGAATAGACCCTTTGTGTGTTGGTACGTCGGTGCCAGCGCTTTCTGCCTGAATAGATTAGAGAAACGACCATGCATAACGTCGTCATCAGCGGCACCGGCCTTTACACCCCGGCCAACAGCATCTCCAACGAAGAGCTGGTGCAGTCTTTCAACGCTTACGTCGCACAGTTCAACGCCGATAACGCCGAGGCCATTGAGCGTGGCGAAATCCAGGCATTGACCGAATCCAGCGCAGCGTTCATCGAAAAAGCGTCCGGCATCAAAAGCCGCTTTGTCATGGACAAGGAAGGCATCCTCGACCCGCAGCGCATGGCGCCACGCTTGCCCGAGCGCTCCAACGACGAGTGGTCGGTGCTGTGCCAGATGGCCATCGGCGCGGCCGAGCAAGCCTTGCAGCGCGCCGGCAAGACCGCTGCTGACATCGATGGTGTGATCGTCGCTTGTTCCAACCTGCAACGCGCCTACCCGGCTATCGCCATCGAAGTTCAGGAAGCGCTGGGCATCCAGGGTTTCGGTTATGACATGAACGTTGCCTGCTCTTCGGCGACCTTCGGCATCCAGGCCGCCGCCAACAGCGTGCAACTGGGCCAGGCGCGGGCGATCCTGATGGTCAACCCGGAAGTCTGCACCGGTCACCTGAATTTCCGCGACCGTGACAGCCACTTCATCTTCGGCGATGCCGCCACCGCGGTGATCATCGAGCGCGCCGATCTGGCGACCTCCAAGTATCAGTTCGACGTGGTCAGCACCAAACTGCTGACCAAGTTCTCCAACAACATCCGCAACAACTTCGGCTTCCTCAACCGCGCGGCGGAAGAGGGCATCGGTGCCCCCGACAAGCTGTTCGTCCAGGAAGGCCGCAAGGTGTTCCGCGATGTCTGTCCGATGGTCGCCGAGCTGATCGCCACGCACCTGGAAGAAAACCAGCTCAACGTCAGCGACGTGAAGCGCTTCTGGCTGCACCAGGCCAACCTCAGCATGAACCACCTGATCGTCAAGAAGCTGCTGGGCCGCGAAGCCACCGAAGCAGAAGCCCCAGTGATTCTCGACACCTATGCCAATACCAGTTCCGCCGGTTCGGTGATTTCGTTTCACAAGAATCAGGACGATCTGATCAGTGGTTCGCTGGCCGTGCTTAGCTCGTTCGGCGCCGGTTACTCGATTGGCTGCGTGATTCTGCGCAAGCGTTGATTGGAACTCCTGTTGATCGGAGCTCTTGATGATCGGAACTTCTGTCGTTCTTTCCTGCGATTTGTGAGGATTGTTCCTACATTCGAAATAGTCAGGACGCTGTAATTTTCGGAAATGCCAGCAGGACGACGCCTACAGCGAAGTCCTGTTGTTTTCATTTTCGAGGTCAAGACAAGGGGTTTGTTAATGGCGGCTGACGACGCGCAACTGCTCGAGCGCTTGCTGGCAGGTGAGCAAAAGGCTTTCAAAGAGTTGGTCAGCACCTATCAGAGCGCCATGCGTGCCGTGGCCTACGCTATCGTAGGTAACCGGCACGCCGACGAAGTGGTTCAAGATGCATGGCTGTCGGTTGTGCGTAACCTGGGCAGGTTCGAGGGGCGTTCGAGCCTCAAGACCTGGCTGCTGACCATCACCGCCAACTCGGCCAAGAACCGCTACAAGCAGAACCGCCGGGAGGTGTTGCTCGATGACCTGCCGTCGCCTCACGGCACGGTGGATGACGATCGTTTTTCATCGAGCGATGGGCATTGGCTGGTGGCGCCGTTCGCCTGGCATCAGGACACGCCAGAGGCGCTGTTGATCGAAAGCGAGCTACGCGAATGCCTGGAGCACACGTTGCTCAGCCTGTCGGAACTGCAACGCAGCGTTTTGTTGTTGCGCGAGCGCCAGGGGCTGGAGTTGGAGGAGATCTGTAATCTTCTGGAAATCTCGCTCTCCAATGTTCGTGTGCTGCTGCATCGGGCACGCTTGAAGGTCTTTGCGACCGTAGAACATTTTGAGGAAACCGGCGAATGCTGACCTGTAAGGAACAAGTGGCGCGCTCCAGTGATTATCTCGATGGGCAATTGAGTTTTCGCGAGAAGCTGCTGATGCGACATCATTTGATGTTTTGCCCCAATTGCCGGCGGTTCATTCGGCAGATGCGGTTGATCCAGGCCACCCTGAAGGTGATGCCTGAGCCACCTGTGACTGATCTTGATGCGCTGGCTGACCGACTTGCCAAAGAACATCTGAAGAACAAATCCTGATCTCCCCGGCAGTACCCCCTTTATCCGCTCTGGTTTGCGGCTTGCGGCTCATCGCTTGCCGCTGTCCTCGCGTTATTTCAATTCGAAGTAAGAAAGTTCCCCTGTCATAAAATCTTTATCTACCAGCAACCCGGCTGAAATACCCCATCGCCAAGATCCCCTCCCAACACCAGCGGGCCAGCCCCGCGTGTTTCTTACGCCAAGACCACCAATTAGGGGAACTCTTCGATGATCCGTAAGCACTTCGCCGGTTTTGCCGCCAGCGCACTGGCCATGGCAGTAACCGCCCAGGCTTTCGCTGGCACCGTCACCTCTGACGGCGCTGATATCGTAGTCAAAACCAAGGGCGGCCTCGAGGTCGCCACCACCGATAAAGAATTCAGCTTCAAACTCGGCGGACGCTTGCAGGCCGATTACAGCCAGTTCGATGGTGTCTACACCAAAAACGGCGACACCGCCGACGCGGCCTACTTCCGTCGTGCGTTCCTGGAACTGTCCGGTGTGCTGTACACGGATTGGGCTTACACCATCAACTACGACTTCTCCCATAACACCGGTGACTCCGACAACGGCTACTTCGACGAAGCGTCGCTGGCCTACAACGGCTTCAAACCGGTCTCGATCAAAGTCGGTCGTTTCGACCCGGACTTCGGCCTGGAAAAGGCCACCAGCTCCAAGTGGGTCACCGCGCCAGAGCGCAACATGGCGTACGACATGGTTGATTGGGCAAACAGCCACCAGAATGGCCTGGGTCTGCAAGCCTCCAGCACCTTCGCCGATTCGTTCTACGCTTCCGCCGGCGTGTTCAGCAAAGACACCGACGATACCGATGGCAACAGCGTCAAACAGGTCAACGGCCGCTTTGTATTCGCCCCGTTGCATGACGCCGGCAACGTGCTGCACTTCGGTGTGAACGTGGCTTCCCGTGATGTCTCCGACACCGCCTTCGATTCGCGCTATCGCACCCGCATGGGCATGCGTGGCGTTGATACCCTCGGCGGCAACGATGCTGGCACCAACGGCAACCGTCCGGTGCTGGGCGGCAGCGCCACTTCGCCTGCCGGCTCCTATGACCGTGACGACGCTGTCGGCCTGGAAGCCGCTTTCGCCATGGGCCCGGCCTCGATTCAGGGTGAGTACATCGCCCGCAAAACCAAGGCCGATGCCAGTAACCTTGAGGACATCAAAGGTCACGGTTTCTACGTTCAGGGTGCCTACACCCTCACCGGTGAAGCCCGTGGCTATAAAGTCGGCAAGTTCGACGCGATCAAGCCAGCCAACAAGTCCATCGGTGCCTGGGAGCTGTTCTATCGCTACGACAGCCTGACCGTCGAAGACGACAACATCACCACCGCCAGCCTGACCCGCGATGTCGGCGATGCCGAAGCTCAGGTGCATACCCTGGGCGTCAACTGGTATGCCAACGAAGCGGTGAAAATTTCCGCCGCCTACCTCAAGGCCAAGACTGACAACGTGACCAATGCCACGGCTGCCAGCGGTACTACCCCGGCACGTCGTACCGGTGATGACAGCGGTGACGGCTTCGTGGTCCGCGCTCAATACGTGTTCTAAATTGCAGCAAACCCTGTACGAGCTCTTTCTTCATCCGTTAAAGCTCCTCTCGTTTTAACCCCGCTTCGGCGGGGTTTTTTGTCTCGGTTTGGAGCATCAGATAAGCGATACTCGCCCCATCTGTAGAGAATGATGGTCGGGGATACTGATGCCGCTGCAACGTCTGGAACGTCTGTCTGAAATCGCGCCGCACACCTGGGACGCGCTGGTGCCGGAAACTCAGCCGTTTCTGCGCCATGCCTTTCTGGGTGCGCTGGAAGACAGCGGCAGCCTCGGCCCGCATTCCGGCTGGCAGCCTGAGCATCTGCTGCATGTTGAAGGTGATCGCCTGATCGCCGCGCTGCCCAGTTACCGCAAATGGCACTCCTACGGCGAGTACGTATTCGATCATGCCTGGGCCGAAGCTTGCGAGCGTGCTGGCATCGACTACTACCCCAAGCTGTTGACGGCAGTGCCGTTCAGCCCGGTCAGCGGGCCGCGATTGCTGGCGGCGACGATCGAGGACGGTTTCGAGCTCCTGCAGAGCCTGCCGGGTTATCTGGAGATCGAAGGACTCTCCAGCGCCCATATCAACTTCACTGATCCATTCACCGACGCGGCATTGGCCGAACAGCCTGGCTGGTTGCAGCGCATTGGCTGTCAGTACCATTGGCAGAACCGCGGTTATCGGGACTTTCAGGACTTCCTCGATGCCCTCAGTTCGCGCAAGCGCAAGCAAATGCGCAAGGAACGTGAGCAAGTGGCGGGGCAGGGCATCGACTTCGAATGGCTGCAAGGGCGCCAACTGGATCAGGTGCAGTGGGACTTTGTGTATGCCTGCTACGCCAATACCTACGCGGTGCGTCGGCAAACGCCGTACCTGACGCGGGAGTTTTTCAGTCTGTTGGCCGAGCGCATGCCGGAATCGATTCGCGTGGTGCTGGCCAAGCAAGGCTCACGACCGGTGGCCATGGCTTTCAGTCTGGTCGGTGGCGACAGTTTTTATGGCCGTTACTGGGGCTGCCTGGCGGAGTTCGATCGCCTGCACTTCGAGACCTGTTTCTATCAGGGGATGGATTACGCGATTGCCAATGGCTTCCAACGTTTTGACGCTGGCGCTCAGGGCGAGCACAAGTTGATTCGCGGTTTTGAACCGGTGATCACCCATTCCTGGCATTACCTGCGCCATCCGGGCTTGAAGTCGGCGGTGAAAGATTTCCTTGAGCGTGAGCGGGTCGGGGTCCTGGGGTATGCAGAAGAAGCGAAGACCGCCTTGCCCTACCGACAAGGCTGATCTTCGCGCTATGTCGTTTGTCAGCTGTCTTCTTTACCCAGCCAGCGATACATCACGCCACCGATGACGGCACCCAATAGCGGTGCCAGCCAGAACAGCCATAGTTGTTGAATCGCCCAACCACCGACAATCAGCGCCGGGCCCGTGCTGCGGGCCGGGTTGACCGAGGTGTTGGTGACCGGAATCGAGATCAGGTGGATCAGGGTCAGTGCCAGGCCGATGGCAATGGGCGCCAGGCCGGCCGGGGCGCGTTTGTCGGTAGAGCCGAGAATGATCAGGATAAACATCGCGGTCATCACCAGTTCACTGACAAACCCCGCCGCCATCGAGTAGCCGCCTGGCGAGTGTTCGCCGTAGCCATTGGATGCAAGGCCGCTGGCCAGTTCGAAGCCGGGTTTGCCACTGGCGATGAAGTACAGCAAGGCTGCTGCGATGATCCCGCCAAGCACTTGGGCGATGATGTAGGCGGGCAGTTCCTTGGCTGGGAATCGTCCGCCGACGACCAGCCCGACCGAGACTGCGGGGTTGAGATGACAACCGGAGATGTGGCCGATGGCGAAGGCCATCGTCAGCACCGTCAAACCAAATGCCAGGGACACCCCCAGCAAACCGATCCCCACGTTTGGAAATGCTGCCGCCAGCACCGCACTGCCGCACCCTCCCAGCACCAACCAGAACGTACCTACCAATTCTGTAGCTGAACGTTTGAACAAAGACATAGCGAATTTCCCTGTCGAGATACCACTGTCGTTGTGCATCCAGTAGATGGACTACAGAACCATCTCCAGTACCTTGGCTGAGTACAGCAGGGTTTTTATGGAATTCCAGTGGCCATAAAAAACCGCCAGAGTCCGTGGTTGACGGGCTCTGGCGGTTATCGCAGTTCTATGTGGGAGCGGGCTTGCTCGCGAGTGCGGTGTATCAGGCAACATTGATATCGACTGACACGGCCTCTTCGCGAGCAAGCCCGCTCCCACAGGGTCGGTGTTGATCGCAAGACTCAATCGATCCCGACAAACCCGCCGGTCTGGTGCTGCCACAACCGCGCATACAAGCCGCCATGGGCCAGCAGTTCGGCGTGGCTGCCGGTTTCGGCGATCTTGCCGTTTTCCAGCACCACCAACCGATCCATCCGGGCAATGGTCGAGAGGCGGTGGGCGATGGCGATCACGGTTTTACCCTGCATCAGGGTTTCGAGGCTTTCCTGGATCGCCGCTTCGACTTCCGAGTCCAGCGCCGAGGTGGCTTCGTCCATGATCAGGATCGGCGCGTCCTTGAGCAGCACCCGGGCGATGGCAATCCGCTGACGCTGGCCACCGGAGAGTTTCACCCCGCGCTCACCGACATGTGCATCGAAACCGGTGCGGCCTTCGGAGTCCGACAGCAGCGGGATGAACTCGTCGGCACGGGCTTTGTGCACCGCCTCCCAGAGTTCGGCGTCGGTGGCGTCGGGTTTGCCGTACAGCAAATTGTCGCGGATCGAGCGGTGCAGCAGCGAGGTATCCTGGGTGATCATGCCGATGCGTTCGCGCAGGCTTTCCTGGCCGACTTCGGCGATGTTCTGGCCGTCGATGAGGATCCGCCCGCCCTGCACGTCATACAGGCGCAACAGCAGATTGACCAACGTCGATTTGCCGGCACCGGACGGGCCGATCAAGCCGATTTTCTCGCCGGGTTTGATGGTCAGGTTGAGGCCGCCGATGATCCCGCTTTTCCTGCCGTAGTGGAAATCGACGTGCTCGAAACGCACCTCGCCACGGGCCACCGCCAAGGGTTTTGCCTGTTCGCGGTCGGTGACACTGACCGGTTGAGCGATGGTCTGCAAACCGTCTTGCACCATGCCGATGTTTTCGAAGATGCCGTTGACCACCCACATGATCCAGCCGGACATGTTGACGATGCGGATCACCAGCCCGGTGGCCAAGGCAATCGCGCCCACGGTGATCAGCGACTGCGTCCACAGCCACAGGGCCAGCCCGGTGGTACCGACGATCAGCAGGCCGTTCATGCTGGTGATGACCACGTCCATGCTGGTGACCACGCGACCGGCCAGTTGGGCTTTTTCAGTCTGTTCCGCGATGGCTTCGCGGGCGTACTGCTGTTCGAAGTTGGTGTGGGCGAACAGCTTGAGGGTGGTGATGTTGGTGTAGCCATCGACAATCCGCCCCATGAGTTTGGAGCGTGCATCGGAGGACACCACCGAACGCTCCTTCACCCGCGGCACGAAGTAGTAGAGCGCGCCGATGTAGGCGGCGATCCAGATCAGCAGCGGGATCATCAGGCGCCAGTCGGCTTCGGCGAACAGCACCAGCGAGCTGATCGCGTAGATCAGCACATGCCAAAGTGCATCCACCGCTTGTACGGCAGAGTCGCGCAGGGAGTTGCCGGTCTGCATGATGCGTTGGGCGATGCGCCCGGCGAAGTCGTTCTGGAAAAAATTCAGGCTCTGTTTGAGCACGTAACTGTGGTTCTGCCAGCGGATCAGGCTGGTCATGCCGGGGCTCAAGGTCTGGTGCACCAGCATGTCGTGCAGGGCGAGGAAAAGTGGCCGCAGGATCAGCGCAACCGCCGCCATCCAGGCCAGTTCCACACCGTGGACCTTGAAGAAATCGACGTTGGGCGTGCCCTGGGTCAGGTCGATGATGCGACTCAGGTAGCTGAACAGCGCCACTTCGATCAGCGCGCCGAACAGGCCGACGACCAACAAAACGGCGAAGATTGGCCAGACCTGCTTCAGGTAGTAGGTATAGAAGGAGAGAACCCGGCTCGGCGGAGCCGCCGTCGGTGCATCGCGGAAAATGTCGATCAGTTTTTCAAAACGGCGATAAAGCATCAGTTCTCCGCCCGCGCACGGGCTCTCCTTTAAACGATATGAGCGGCGCCGGAAGAACCGGCGGCCGCTCAAAACTCCCTGTCCAGCTTACTCTCAGTCGATGCGCTTGGCCGACTTGATGAAGACCGGATCGGCCGGCACGTCTTTCATGCCGCCACGGGTGGTGGTTGGCGAGTTGACGATGATGTCCACCACGTCCATGCCTTTCACGACTTTACCGAACACGGCATAGCCGTCGCCCTGGTCCAGGAAGTCATTGTCTTTGACGTTGACAAAAAACTGGCTGGTGGCCGAATCCGGGACGGAAGTACGGGCCATGGACAGCGTGCCACGCACATTATGCAAACCGTTTTTGGATTCGTTCTTGATCGGCGCCTTGGTTTCTTTTTGCTGCATTTGTTGAGTGAAACCACCGCCCTGGACCATGAACCCAGGAATTACACGGTGGAAAATCGTGTTGTTGTAGAAGCCGCTGTCGACGTACTCAAGGAAGTTCTTGGTACTGATCGGCGCCTTGACCGGGTCCAGTTCGATTTCGATCTGGCCGTTGGTGGTGTCCAGCAGCACGTGCGGCGCCTTGGCGGGCGTGGCGGCCATCAGGTTGGCGGCAAACAGAACGGAGCCGGCGACGAGGGCGATTTTTTTCAGCATGGGTCAGTGATCCTGAGTGGTGGTGTCGACTGCGGTGAGAAACTCGAGCAGCGTTTGGTTGAAGCGTTCGGGTTGATCCAGCGGCGTGGCGTGGCGTGAATCGGCGATCACCACCAGCCGCGCATCGGGCAGCAGTTTTACATAGGTTTCTTTCAGCGACACGGGGGTGTAGTCACGGTCGGCGCTGACGATGAGGGTTGGACAGGAAACCCTGGAAAGTCGTTCCTGAACCCCCCAGCCAACAATGGCATCGAAGCTGGCGAGATAAGCATGTTTGTCGTTTTTTGCCCAGCGTGCAGCTATTTTTTGTCGTAACGAAGCCTGTTCCGGTTTGGGGAACAGCTTGGCACCCAAGGCCTTGCCGATGGTGCCCATGCTCAGTACGCGCATCAGGCTCCAGCGTTTGAACCACTGCCAGTCATCGTTGCGGCTGCGCCTTTTGACCTCGGGCGCGCTGTTGACGATGCACAGGCTCTTGAGCAGTTGCGGCTGGTCCACCGCCAGTTGAAAGGCGATCATGCCGCCCATCGAAAGTCCCACAAGATGGGTAGGGCCGAGGTTCAAGTGCTCGATCAGCGCGATCAGGTCGGCGCTGAACCCGGCGATGCTGTAGCGCTCGCGGGGCTTGTCGGAGCGCCCGTGGCCGCGCACATCCGGGACGATCACCCGGTGGTGGGCCGAGAGCGCCGGGATCTGCATTTCCCAGTCCAGGGTACTGGAACCCAACCCGTGAACCAGCAGCAATGGAGTGCCGTGGCCATATTCCTCATAGTGCAGGTTGCAACCTTCATGTTCGAAATAGGCCATCGGTACACTCCGTGTCAGGCTTGTTCGGGGGCGGCGAAGGGCGCATCCAGCGGCGCGGTATCAAAGGTGCGCAGCAGTTCGATGAGAATCTGCGTCGCCGGGCCCAAGGGTTTGTCCTTGTTCGAATACAGATAGAAGCTCGGGTTGCGGCTGCCGCCCTGGTCTAACGGTAGCAGCTTGAGCGTGCCTTCCTTGAGTTCGCGCTCGATCATGTGCCGGGGCAGCCAGGCGAAACCCAGGCCGCTGCTGACGAAGGTCGCGGCGGTGGCGAGACTGCCGACGGTCCAGCGCTGTTCGGCGCCGAGCCAGCCGACGTCGCGCGGTTGCTGGCGGCCGGAGTCACGGATCACCACTTGCATCTGGCTTTCAAGGTCCTGGAAGCTCAGTTCGCGGTTCAGACGATGCAGGGCATGTTCAGGATGGGCCACCGCAACGAATTCGACGTCGCTCAATTCCGCGCCCAGATACCCGGGAATGCTGAAGCCGGTGATGGCCAGATCGGCCACGCCTTCGAGCAACACTTCTTCGACACCCGACAATACTTCTTCGCGCAGACGTACCCGGCAGCCGCGACTTTGCGGCATGAACGCGGTCAGTGCGCGGACGAGGCGGGCGGAGGGGTAGGCGGCGTCGACCACCAGCCGTACTTCCGCTTCCCAGCCTTGTTCCATGTGGTGCGCCAGATCTTCCAGTTGGCTGGCCTGTTTCACCAGTTGCCGGGAACGGCGCAGCAGCACGCCGCCGGCCTCGGTGAGCACGGCTTTGCGGCCGTCGATGCGCAACAGCGGCACGCCGAGCTGGTCTTGCATGCGCGCTACGGTGTAGCTGACCGACGATTGCGAGCGGTGCAGCGCTTCGGCGGCCTGGGCGAAACCGCCGTGATCGACCACGGCCTGCAATGTTCGCCATTGATCAAGGGTCACGCGGGGCGCTTTCATGTTGAGCTCCTCTTGTCCTAAGCTGGCAGTCCTTATTGGAGACTGCCGAATGAAAAAACTTTGTTGTGTGGTGGCGGGTTGTGCGGTGTTGGCGATGCTGCCGCTGACTGCGTTTGCCTATCCGATCGATGTCACTAAACAGCTCAATGGTTTGAAGGTCGACTACAACGCCTACGACACGGACGCCGATATCGGCTCCATTCAGGTCAATAACTACGGCGACACCGATGTGTCTTGCAAGGTGGTTTTCAATAACGGCCCGGAAGCGCCACGCACCCGCAAGATCGACGTACCCGCCGGCAAACACAAAAATGCCACGGCCAAGTTCACCCGCACCATCATCAAGCTGCGTATCGACCTGACCTGCACTCCGAAATAACGTTACAACCCTGTGGGAGCGGGCTTGCTCGCGAAGAGGGAGTGTCAGCCGACATCAATTTTGCCTGACACACCGCCTTCGCGAGCAAGCCCGCTCCCACAGGGCATGTCTCGCTTATAAACGAATTTATCGATGCTTTATAGCAGTTATTTGCGCTTTTTCATCGATATGACTCTGTTTAACCTTCACTCCATCGACCTACAGCATTCTCAGATGGAGGCTACATCCCATGTCCCGCGTTCTGATCATCGAAAGCAGCGCCCGTCAGCAAGATTCGGTTTCCCGCCAACTGACCCAGACCTTCATCAGCCAATGGAAAGCCGCGCACCCGGCCGACCAGATCACCGTCCGTGACCTGGCCGTCAACCCGGTGCCGCACCTGGACATCAACTTGCTGGGCGGCTGGATGAAACCTGCCGAACAACGCAACGAGATCGAACAGGCCTCCCTGGAACGTTCCAACCAATTGACCGACGAACTGCTGACCGCCGATGTACTGGTGATGGCAGCGCCCATGTACAACTTCGCCATCCCGAGCACCCTCAAAGCCTGGCTCGACCACGTGCTGCGTGCCGGCGTGACGTTCAAGTACACCGAAACGGGCCCGCAAGGTTTGCTCAACGGCAAGCGTGCTTATGTGCTGACCGCCCGCGGCGGGATCTACGCCGGCAGCACCGCGGATCATCAGGAACCGTACCTGCGCCAGGTCATGGGCTTCATCGGCATCCACGACGTCACGTTCATTCACGCCGAAGGCATGAACCTGGGCGGTGACTTCCAGGAGAAAGGCTTGAACCAGGCCAACGCCAAGCTTTCCCAGGTCGCCTGAGCCGTTAATCGCCAGCTAATCGCTGGATGGTCTAGTGACCTGGTGCAACCCTTCAAGACTGCACGCGCATCGAACCTCCCTTTGCACTTGTTGCTCCTGAGTGCTCTAGCCCGATTGAACGCATTAGCGAGATCGGGCTTTTTTTTGCCTGCGATTTTGTCAGCGCAACATAAACCTGTGGGAGCGGGCTTGCCCGCGATGGCGGTGTGTCAGGCAGCATTGAATTCGACTGACACACCGCTTTCGCGGGCAAGCCCGCTCCCACAGTGGATTTGTGTATTGCCTGACTGTTCGCGATGAAAGGAAAAAACCGCTATCGTCGCCGCCATTCGAAATGAGGCGAGCATGGGCTATCTACTTTTTGTCACGCTGATCCAGGCGTTTTCCTTCAGCTTGATCGGCGAATACCTGGCCGGGCATGTCGACAGTTACTTCGCGGTGCTGGTGCGGGTGCTGCTGGCGGGGCTGGTGTTCATTCCGTTGACACGCTGGCGTCAGGTCGAGCCGGCGTTCATGCGTGGCATGTTGCTGATTGGCGCGTTGCAGTTTGGCGTGACCTACGTCTGCCTGTATCTGAGCTTTCGAGTGCTGACGGTGCCGGAGGTGTTGCTGTTCACCATTCTCACACCGCTGCATGTGACCCTGATCGAAGATGCGCTGAACCGGCGCTTCAATCCGTGGGCCTTGATCGCGGCATTGGTGGCGGTGGCGGGCGCGGCGGTGATTCGCTATGACCGGATCAACCCGGATTTCTTCATGGGCTTTTTGTTGCTGCAACTGGCCAACTTCACCTACGCCGCCGGGCAAGTGCTCTATAAACATCTGGTGGCTCGCCATCCGAGTGATCTGCCGCATTACCGGCGTTTCGGCTACTTCTATCTGGGCGCGTTGGCGGTGGCATTGCCGGCGTTTCTGCTGTTCGGCAAACAGAACTTCTTGCCTGAAGCACCGCTGCAATGGGGCGTGCTGTTGTTCCTCGGCCTGGTCTCGACCGCGCTGGGTTTGTACTGGTGGAACAAAGGCGCGTGCCTGGTGAATGGCGGGACGTTGGCGGTGATGAACAACCTGCATGTGCCGGTGGGGTTGCTGATCAATTTGCTGATCTGGAATCAGCATGAAGAGCTGGGGCGGTTGTTGTTCGGCGGGATGGTGATTCTGATGGCAGTGTGGATTAGTCGGTTGGGTATGCGTAGGCCTGTCATCGCATGATCGTTCCCACGCTCTGCGTGGGAATGCCGCCCGGGACGCTCTGCGTCCCTACGCATGTGACGCAGAGCGTCACCGGATGCATTCCCACGCAGAGCGTGGGAACGATCAGTGCTGAGGTGCTACATGATGTGTTTTTCGGGCTCGGGGATGTGGCTCGCGCCCAACATCGCCGGGAGCAACCCGGACCGCAGATCACCACCGCTCGGCTGTTGATAAAGGCTCAAGCCAAACTCTGGCAGTACCGCCAACAGGTAATCGAAAATATCCCCCTGAATCCGCTCGTAATCGGCCCACGCGGTGGTGCGGGTGAAGCAGTAGATTTCCAGCGGAATGCCCTGAGCGGTGGTCTGCATCTGGCGAACCATGCAGGTCATGTTCGGCTGAATCTCTGTGTGACTCTTCAGGTAGGCCAGCGCATAGGCGCGAAAGGTGCCGATATTGGTCATCCGCCGGCGGTTGGCCGACATCGCCGCGACGTTGCCCTGGGCTTCGTTCCAGGCCTTGAGCTCGGCTTTCTTGCGGCTCATGTAGTCGGTCAGCAGATGCACTTGAGACAGCTTCAGCTCTTCGTCATCGCGGATAAACCGTACGCCACTGGCGTCGATGAACAGGCTGCGCTTGATCCGGCGCCCACCGGACTGCTGCATGCCGCGCCAGTTCTTGAACGACTCGGACATCAAGCGCCAGGTGGGGATCGACACAATCGTCTTGTCGAAATTCTGCACCTTGACCGTGTGCAAGGTGATGTCCACCACGTCACCGTCGGCGCCGACTTGCGGCATCTCGATCCAGTCGCCGACCCGCAGCATGTCGTTGCTGGTCAGCTGCACGCTGGCGACGAACGACAGCAAGGTGTCTTTGTAGACCAACAGGATCACCGCCGACATGGCGCCCAGACCCGACAGCAGCAACAGCGGCGAACGGTCGATCAACGTAGCGACGATGATGATCGCGCCAAACACGAACAACACCATTTTCGTCAGTTGCACATAGCCCTTGATCGAGCGGGTACGGGCATGTTCGGTGCGGGCGTAGATATCCAGCAGGGCATTGAGTAGCGCGCTGACGGCCAACACCAGGAACAGAATGGTGAACGCCAGCGCCACGTTGCCGAGGAAGTTCAGGCTGGTCTTGCCCAACTCCGGCACCAGGTGCAGGCCGAACTGGATCACCAGCGAGGGCGTCATCTGCGCCAGGCGATGAAACACCTTGTTGTGGCGAAAATCGGTGATCCAGTGCAACGCCGGCTGGCGACCGAGCATTTTGGTCGCATGAAGAATGAGGTAACGCGCCACTCGTCCGAGCACCAGCGCCACCACCAGCAGCAACATCAGCGCGAGCGTGGAATGCAGGAGCGGGTGCTGATCGAGGGCACCCCAGAGGTCTTGGGCGTTGAGCCAGAGCTGTTTGATATCCATGGGCGAAAACGGTTCTTCTGTAGGACGCGACGGGGCGATTAGAGCATTTAAGACGTTACGGATGACGTTTTGAGACAAATCAGGCAACAAAAAAACCACTGTTTGCAGCCGTTTGTATAAAGAAACTCGGCCTTCGCGCTCGAAACCGTTACCCTATGCAGCTGTTTTTTTGTATTTCTTCGAGGTAGCACCCGTGTTTTCCCAATTCGCCCTGCACGAACGCCTGCTCAAAGCCGTGGCCGAGCTTAAATTTGTCGAGCCAACGCCTGTGCAAGCAGCGGCTATTCCGCTGGCGCTCCAGGGGCGTGACCTGCGGGTGACAGCGCAAACCGGCAGCGGCAAAACCGCGGCCTTCGTTTTGCCGATCCTCAACCGCTTGATCGGGCCGGCCAAAGTCCGCGTCAGCATCAAGACCCTGATCCTGCTGCCGACCCGCGAGCTGGCCCAGCAAACCATCAAGGAAGTCGAGCGCTTCGCGCAGTTCACCTTTATCAAGTCCGGCCTGATCACCGGCGGTGAAGACTTCAAGGTCCAGGCCGCCATGCTGCGCAAGGTGCCGGACATCCTGATCGGTACGCCGGGCCGGATGATCGAGCAACTGAACGCCGGCAACCTCGACCTCAAGGAAGTCGAAGTGCTGGTGCTCGACGAAGCCGATCGCATGCTCGACATGGGCTTTGCCGAAGACGTGCAGCGTCTGGTGGACGAGTGCACCAACCGCCAGCAGACCATGCTGTTCTCCGCCACCACCGGCGGTTCGGGCCTGCGCGAGATGATCGCCAAGGTGCTGAACAACCCTGAGCACTTGCAGCTCAACGCGGTCAGCCAGCTGAATGAAACCACCCGTCAGCAAATCATTACTGCTGACCACAACCAGCACAAAGAACAGATTGTGAACTGGCTGCTGGCCAACGAGACCTACCAGAAGGCCATCGTCTTCACCAACACCCGGGCCATGGCCGACCGTATCTACGGCCGCCTGGTGGCGCAGGAATACAAAGCGTTCGTCCTGCATGGCGAGAAAGACCAGAAAGACCGCAAACTGGCTATCGACCGTCTGAAGCAGGGCGGCGTGAAAATCCTCGTGGCCACCGACGTCGCCGCCCGTGGCCTGGATGTGGACGGCCTGGACCTGGTGATCAACTTCGACATGCCGCGCAGCGGCGACGAATACGTTCACCGCATCGGCCGCACCGGTCGCGCTGGCAACGATGGCCTGGCCATCTCGCTGATCTGCCACGGCGACTGGAACCTGATGTCGAGCATCGAGCGCTACCTCAAGCAGAGCTTCGAGCGCCGCACCATCAAGGAAGTCAAAGGCACCTACGGCGGGCCGAAAAAGGTCAAGGCCTCGGGCAAAGCCGTTGGCGTGAAGAAGAAAAAGGTCGACGCCAAGGGCGACAAAAAGAAAACCGGCGCCAAGGCCCCGACCAAACGCAAGATCGCCAACCGCCCGAAGACCGACGCCCTGTCGCTGGTCAGCAAAGACGGCATGGCGCCTTTGAAACGCCGCAAGCCGGAAGCGCCGGCGGCTGAATAAAGCGCTGTAGCGACCCAATGAAAACCCGGACAGTGTCCGGGTTTTTTTTACGTCAAAAGATCGCAGGCTTCGCCAGCTCCTACAGGGTTTTGTATACGCCTGTAGGAGCCTGCGATCTTTTGATCTTGCCGTTTAGCACTCGGCTTTTCCGCATTTCTACTAGGGGTTTTACGTATTGTTAAGCCTTGTTCCTACGCACTTCCCTGGTTTTTTCAGCGACTCCCTTAGTGAATAAATTTCCTATGCGATTGTCGGGCGCCGGACGCAAAAACTGTGTATGGTTCGCGCCAAAATCTGTAGGACATTTCGCTATGTCCGTTACTCTCACTTAAAGGAATTAAGTATGCGATTTTTTCGCGTGGCTTCAGTGTTGTCGTTGTGGGCGGCGGCGCTTTCGGTGCAGGCTGAGCAACTGCCGATCGAAGTGCTGAGTGCGGTGGTCAAGGACCAGAAGATCGCCGACGCCGAGCTGCTGTTGCAGCGCAACGGCGCACAAAACGTGGTGGGTCGCACCAATGCTCAGGGCCAGGTCAGCCTGACCACCGAGTTTGCCGATGATGCCGGCAACCTGCTGATCATCAAGAAGCCTGGCTACTCCAATCTGGTGGTCAAGTGCCCATGCAAGGGCATGACCTATGCCATCAGCCCGGTGATGCAGAACCTCGATGGTCTGCGCGTGGTGCTGACTTGGGGTGCGACCCCGTCGGACCTCGACTCCCACATGATCTTCCCCGGTAACAACATCTATTTCCAAAAACAGCGCGGTGACGATGCCAATCTGGATGTCGACGACACCACCAGCTATGGCCCGGAAACCATCACCCTGGAGAAGAAGCACTACGGCGAAAGTTACGTCTACGCCGTGCATGACTACAGCAATAGCGGCGAGCCGGGTTCGCGCGATCTCTCCAACAGCCAGGCCAAGGTGTTCGTGTACATGGGCCAGTCGCTGGTGCGCACCTACTACGTGCCGCAGAACCGCAGCGGCAACCTGTGGACCGTGTTCCGCATGACCGGCAATGGCGACTTCCAGGACATCAACAGCATTACGGGTGCCAGGGTCGATGCGGCAAACGTGTTGAACGAAGTGTCGCCATTGCTGGATGACAGCGTTGCCCTGACGGCGGTGGCGGTCAGCGCTTCGGCACAGGCCGATGCGAAAAGCCTGAACACCAAAGGCGAGGCGGCCTACAAAACCGGTAATCTGCCGCTGGCAATCGACTTCTTCCGTCAGGCGATCGATCTGAATAACAGCTACGGTCAGGCCTACGGCAACCTGGGCCTGGCGTATCAGAAGGCCGGTAACACCGCCGAGTCGATCTGGGCCAACCGCAAGGCCATTGCCTTGGCCAGCGGCAATTCGGCTGCCACCGTGCGTGCCGGTTCCTACTACAACATTGCCCGTATCTATGAAGCGGCCGGTCAGTTCCCCGACGCCCTGCGTCATTACCAGTTAGCCAAGGCGCAGAAGGCCAACCCGGTATATGACACGGCCATCGAGCGCGTACAAAACCGCTGATCGCCTGGTGTTGATCTGACCCCCACAACGCGCCGCACTCCGGCGCGTTGTGCATTCATGGGGAGGTGAATCCTGGCCGGGTTCCATCTCCCTGTATCAACCCGGGCGGTAAACGGGGACAGACCACGTTTTTCTTGAAGAAGGAGCAGTGCTCCCGCCGCAAGCACCGACTGCTGAATAAAGCGCCGTAGCGACCCAATAAAAACCCGGACAGTGTCCGGGTTTTTTATTACGTAAAAAAAGATCGCAGCCGTTTAGCGCTCGGCTTTTTTCTCTGCTGATTGCAGCGCCTTGGCGTTGTGAGCATTTTTTTTACACCACATCAGGAAATGTCCTGCGCTCTCGTCGGAAGCGCCCGATTTAGCCATTACAAGGCGTCCCTTAACCTTCTCGAATGGATCAATTTGTTGACGCCAAAATAGTGGCCATCTAATATCGCGCCACTATTGTGCCATCACTCTCCATTCGAGGGATCGAACATGTACCCACCCGCCCTCGTGGCGAGGTTGTGCCTGGCTTTGCTGTGCCTTTCTCCGCTGAATCTTGCTCACGCCGCCCCCACCCCCGGTGAAACCGATCTGATCCGCGAACGTCAGGATCGCTTGCTCGAAGAGCAACGTCGGCGTCTCGAGGAACTCAAGGAATTACCCGGCAAGGCAGCCAAACCCGTGCAACCGACGGCTCCGGCCGACGCCCGTTGTTTCCCGATCAAGGACATCGAACTCAAAGGCGCCGACAGTCTCTCGGACAGCGAGAAAAATCGTCTGCTCAAGCCTTATATCGGCCAGTGCCTGGGTGTCACGCAGCTCAACGAGCTGCTGAAAGTCATCACCGATCACTACATCGAGAAAGGCCTGGTCACCAGTCGTGCCTACTTGCCGCAGCAGGATTTGTCCGGCGGGCATCTGAAGGTGCTGGTGGTCGAGGGCCGGCTGGAAGGGTTGAAGGGGGCGGAGGGCAGCAAGCTGTCGGACCGCGAATTGGGGATGGCGTTTCCCGGCAAGAGCGGTGAGCTGGTCAATCTGCGGGAAATCGAGCAGATGGTGGATCAGCTGAACCGCTTGCCGTCGAATCAGGCGCAGATGGAGTTGTCCCCGGGCAAGAACGTCGGTGGCAGCGAAGTGTTGGTCAAGAACATGCCGCAGAAGCCTTGGCGTGCCGGGTTGTCCCGCAGTAATGACGGCCAGCGCAGCACCGGTGAGCAGCAGTGGGGCACGACGTTTGATTGGGACAGCCCGCTGGGCCTGGCCGATCAGTTGATGCTGCGCGGCGGTCACGATGCGATGACCGACCACCAGCACACCTCCAACAACGCCATGCTCAATTACAACCTGCCGTGGGGCTGGTGGAACTTCAGTTACACCTACAGCCAGAGCGAGTACCGCGCGCAAGCTCAGGCCAACGGTTTTAATTTCAAGCAGACCGGCGACAGCGAAAACCATCAACTACGCGCCGAGCGGGTGATCCATCGCGACGCCCTGAGCAAGACCTCCCTCAGCACCGGTCTCTCGTACTTGCGCACCAACAACTTCATCGAAGACAGCAAACTCAGGCTGAGCAGCAACCGCATCAGTGAAGCGCAGTTCGGCATCAACCACGGTCGGCGGATTGGCAGTGCGTTCGTCAACCTTGACCTGGGCATGCAGGAAGGCATCGGCATCCTGGACGCGCAGGGCAACGGTGATCCAGGCCCCGGCGAGCCGGATGCGCGCTACCGCAAATACACCGCCACCGCGAGTTACTTGCAGCCGTTCAAACTGTGGGGCGAGTCCTTCACGTTCAGCAGCCTGATGACCGGCCAGCGCAGCGAAGATGTGCTGTTCAGCCCGCAGCGCACCAGCCTTGGCGGGCAGTCGTCGATCCGGGGTTACAAAGACCAGTCCTTATCCGGCGACAGCGGCGGCTACTGGCGCAACGACCTGCGCTGGAGCCATCCGATCACCCTGGAATGGCTGCGCCCGGTGTTCGCCGAGTACGGCACCAGCCTCGGTTACGACCAGGGCGTGATTCGTGGCGACCGGTACAACGGCGATCAGCACGGGCGCATGTCCAGCAACTCCTTGGAGCTGTTCGCCCGGGGTCAGCATGTGGCGGCCAGCGTGACCTTTGCCCATTCCCTGGAACGCCCTGATGTGCTGACCGAGCGCGAAGCGCCGATCTATTTCCGCGTGGATTTCTTCCTCTAAATTCTGCTTTAACGAGATTCAAATCATGGACGTTCGTCAACTGGCCCTTCTGGCTGGTCAGCCTTCTGCTGCCATCAATAACCGTGAGTACTTCTGGGGCATGCCCAAGCGCGGGTTGGCGTTCCTGTTGGCCAACGTCATGTTCTGGCAGCCGATGTGGGCCCAGGCGGACGGAATTGTGGTGGCCTCGCCGGGCACCAGCCTCGGGCAGGCCGGCAATGGCGTGCAGATCGTCAACATCGCCACGCCCAACGGCACAGGGCTGTCGCATAACCAGTTTCACGATTACAACGTCGGCACCCAGGGCGTGATCCTCAACAACGTCGCCAACCAGACCGGCGCGACGCAACTGGGCGGGATCATCGTCGGCAACCCCAACCTGACCAACCGGGTCGCCGCACAAACCATCCTCAACGAAGTAATCGGCGGCAGCCCGAGTCAGCTGCGCGGTTATACCGAAGTGGCGGGGCAGTCGGCGCGGGTCATTGTGGCGAACCCCTACGGTATCAGCTGCAACGGCTGCGGCTTCATCAACACCCCGCGTGTGACCCTCACCACCGGCAAACCGGTGCTGGACAACGGCCGGCTCGATCGCTTCCAGGTCGATCAGGGCAGCGTCACCATCGACGGCGCCGGGCTGAACGCCGACAACGTCGACCGCTTCGAAATCATCACTCGCAGCGCGAAGATCAACGCCGAGATTCAGGCGAAAAACCTGACCATCGTCGCCGGCCGCAACGACGTCAACGCCGACAGCCTCAACGCCACCGCCCGCGCCGATGACGGCAGCGGTAAACCGGGGCTGGCCATCGACTCCTCGGCCCTGGGCGGCATGTACGCCGGGGCGATCAAACTGGTGGGCACCGAAGCCGGGGTCGGGGTGAAACTCGACGGTAACCTGGCCGCCAGTGGCGGTGACATCCAGCTCGATGCCAACGGACATCTCAGCCTCGCGCAGGCGTCGGCCACGGGCGCAGTGAACGTTAAAGCCGTCAGCCTCGATGCTCGCGGCCCGGTCTATGCCGGCACCGCTGTCAACGTGCAAACCCAAGGCAACCTGACCAACCAGCAAACGCTCGCCGCCCGGGACAGCATCACCCTGAGCGCCGGCGGTGTACTGACCAACAACGGCATCATCGAAGCCGGAGTCAACGCCGACACCAGCCGCAACACCAGCGGCGATGTGAGCCTGAGTGCGCAGAATCTCAACAACGTCGGCAAGAGCGTGGTGGCCAGCCGCAACCTGACAGTCAACACCAGCCAGACCCTGAACAACCAGGGCGGCACGTTGAGCGCCGCGCAAACCGCCAACATCACCGCCGGGACCCTGGACAACCAGAACAAGGGCCGGGTGTTGAGCAGCGGCAACCTCAATCTCACGGCCAGTCAGGTGCTTAACGGCAACGGTCTGATCACCAGTACCGGTCATCTCGGCGCCACCCTTGGCCACCTGAACAATCGCAATGGCGAACTCTCGAGCCTGGCCAGCGCGACGCTGCGCATGGCCACTCTGGATAACGTGGCGGGACTGGTGAACGCCGGTCAGGCCTTGAGCATCACCGCCACGGGTGCGGTGAACAACCAGGGCGGCAAACTGACCAGCCTCGACAGCCTGAGCCTCACTGCCGGCACGGTCGATAACAGCAACAAGGGCCGGATTGCCAGCAACAAGGCCCTGACGGCCAGTGTCAGCGGCCTCGACCAACACGATGGCGGGCAACTCACCAGTGGCACGTCGCTGACCCTGGACCTGAATCACGGCGAGTTGAACAACCAGAACGGTTTGATCAACGCCCCGGTGCTGGTGCTGAAAAACCTCGCACAGGTGGACAACCGCAACGGCGAAATTTCCAGTGCGCAGGCGTTCACGCTGGCGGCCGACAGCCTCGACAACAGCAACGGCAAACTGCTCGGCAATCAGGCAGTGACCCTACGCATACAGCAGGTGCTGACCAACATCAAAGGCCTGATCGCGGCGGCAAGCGTCGATGTACAGGCCGGTAGCCTGAACAACAACGGCGGCACCCTCACCAGTCGCACCGGCCTCGACCTTCGGGTTACCGGCCAACTCGATAATCAGGACCAAGGCCTGATCAACGCCACCGACAACCTGACCATCAACACCGCGAGTTTGAACAACCAGAACGGCGGCTCGTTGCTTGGCAGCGCCATTGTCATCGACTTCAGCGGCGCCATGGGCGACCTGAACAACGCCAACGGCCTGATCACCACCACCGGGCAACTGAGCATCCGCAACCTGCGGGATTTGAACAACCAGAGTGGTGAAATCTCCAGCAGCCAAAGCTATGCACTGACTGCACGCAACCTGGACAACAGCGGCGGCAAGCTCATCAGCCGTCAGCAACTGGATCTCACCGCCGATACCACCACTAACCTCAAGGGTCTGATTTCCGGTTGGCAAAGCCTGAGCCTTTTGGGCGGCAGCCTCGACAACCGTAATCTAGGCACCTTGTCGAGCCGCGACGGTGACGTGCTGGTGGACCTTACCGGCGCCGTGCGTAACAGCAATGCCGGCGCTCTGGTCAGTAACGGCACGTTGAAGGTCACGGCGGCCAGCCTCGACAACAGCGACAACGGCATTCTCTCCAGTGTCGGTGCGCAAACCTTCGTCATCGCCGGAACACTGAATAACGCCCAAGGTGGTTTGATCGACAGTGGCGCCGCTCTGGATATCCGGGCCAAAGCGCTCGACAACACCAACGCAACCATCAACGCCCAGCAGGACATCAGCTTCACCGGCACCGACCTGAACAACAGCACCGGTACCCTGGCCGGCACTGGCGCGGTCACCCTCGATCTGCTCGGCACCCTGACCAATACCAACGGCAAACTGGCGAGCAACGGCCCGCTGGTCATTCAGCGCGCGGTGCAGATCAACAACCAGGGCGGCCAACTGGCCAGTCTGGGTTTGCTGAGCCTGTTGACCGGCGGACTCGATAACCGCAATGGCGGCATTGTCGTGGCCAACGATCTGCTGACGCTCACGGCCAGTGGCTTTGTGCAGAACAGCGCGGGCGGTCAGGTCTTCAGCAACAACGCCGGCCTGACGCTCAACGCCGCCAGCCTCGACAACGCCAAGGGCACCCTGCAAAGCGAGGGCGACCTGACGGTAAAAACCAGCGGCGCCATCGATAACCAGAGCGGGCGCATCGTCGCCAAGGGCGGCAACCTCGACATCACCGCCGCCAGCCTCGACAGCCGTGGCGGTGTGCTCTCCAGCCTGCAAGGCGCCTTCAGCAGCCACATCACGGGTGTATTGCGCAACGGCTATGACCTGAACAACAACCGTCGGGGCGGGATCATTCAGGCCCAGAGCCTGAACCTCAAGGCACTGGCCGGCATCGACAACTACGGCGGGCGGATCACCGCGCAAACCGGTGACGCCATCGTCGACACCGGCACCAACGGCAACTTCGACAACCGCAATGGCGGCCTCTACGCCAAGGGGTTGGTCAGCGTCACGGCTAAAGACTTCGACAATAGCGGCGACAACGACGGGCAGATCGGCGGGCAACAAATCGACCTGAGCCTGCGCGGTGCATTGAACAACCGCCAGGGCATCATCGAAAGCGAAAGCACCCTGACCATCTCCGCCGCCAGCCTCGACAACCAGACCGGCCAACTTCGCGCACTGGGCGACAATGGTAAAACCGCGTTCACCCTCGGCGGCCTGTTCGACAACCGCAATGGCACCGTGGAATCCGCCAACACCAACCTGAACCTCACTGCCGGCAGTTTGCTGAACGTCGGCGGCAACGTGCTGCACGTCGGCACCGGCCTCTTCGACATCGCCACCGGCCAACTGGGCAGCGCCGGTGGCAACTTCGTCACCCGTGGTGGCCTGACCCTGACCGCCGCCAGCTGGACCAACAGCAGCGTGATCCAGGCCGATCGCCTGACCGTCAACATCAACAGCCTCAACCAGACGGCCGCTGGTCAACTGCTGGCCGCCAGCACACTGACCGGTAACGGCGGTAACTGGAATAACGATGGCCTGATCGCGAGCGACGGCAGCCTGAGTCTGACGCTCGGTGGCACGTACTCGGGCAGTGGCCGGGTCAGCAGCCTGGGAACGTTTGGCCTCAGCGCTGCACAACTGAACCTCAATGCCGCATCGAGCCTCGCCGGTGGCGGCAACACGACCATTTCCGTGGGTGGACAGCTCAGCAACGCAGGTCGCCTGACCTCGGCTGCCGACCTGACCCTGACGGCCGGTAGCGTCAACAACACCGGCACCGTGGGCGCCGGCAAGAACCTGACGTTGACCACAGACGCATTACGCAACGACCGCGGATTGATCTTCAGTGGCGCAGACATGCAGCTTCTGAGCCCCAGCTTCACCAACTACTACGGGCAGGTCTACAGCCTGGGCAGCACGCTCATTGCCAGGGATAAAAAAGGGACCAAGGCTGATCTGCTGGACAACAGATCTGGTGGGATTGAGAGCACCGGCGACCTGACGATCGCCGCCACGACGGTTAACAACGTCATGGATGTGTTGCAGTACACCGAGCATGAGAAAAGTGTCGCGACCATCACTCAGTTGTCGTGCACGCTGATCTCGTATGGATGTGACAGCCGTGGCGGTGGTCGCATCAACGGCCTTTGGGAAATTGCCGAAACCGATCGCTTGAAGATCACGCTTCATTCTGAAGCCGCCTCGATCAACAGTGGCGCGGACCTGTTGATTAATGCGGGAGAAGTGAACAACACCAGCAGTAGCATGACAGCTGCTGGCGATTTAGCTGTCCATGCTTCGACGATCAACAACAAAGGTGTGCAAGAGCAGGACATCGAAACCACCCGACGATTCGTGAGCTGGGTCAACGAAACCGCCTCGGCCATTGCAATGGCTGACCTCTTCACCCAACGAAACAACCCGACCCCTTCGGCCACCGTCGAACAGGACATGAGCAACTTTCTGGCCTGGATGGGCCAAACACTGCCGACCAGCAGCCGCGTCATCAACGGCGAGTCTCTGGATGCCATCATCCAGGCGGGTGGAAACGTCACCCTCGATGCCACCCAGAACATCAACAACAGCGTGGTTCGCCCGTTCTATGCCTATGTGGCGGCGGGTCGGACCAAAACCGACACGGGCGCGGGCAGCGGCTACTCGACACCGATCCAGATCAACCAGCAACTCGCCCCCGATCTGGCCCAGCAACAAGTCAACCCGCTCACGCTTCCCGGCTTCAGCCTGCCCACCAGCCAGAACGGCCTGTTCCGCCTGAGCCAGGAAGGCAGCACCACCCCGACCGCCACCGGCCCGCAAAGCTGGACCCTCACCGGCGCCAGCGTCACCTCGCCCACCAATGCGCCGCCGATCACCCTCAACCGCGTGAAAGGCCTGCCGAGCAACGCCGGCAAATCCCAACCGCACAAATACCTGATCGAAACCAACCCGGTACTCACCGACCTCAAACAGTTCATGAGTTCGGACTACCTGCTGTCTGGCCTCGGCTACGACCCCGATAAAAGCGCCAAGCGTTTGGGCGATGGCCTCTACGAACAACGCCTGATCCAGCAAGCCGTGGTCGCTCGTACCGGCCAACGCTTCATCGATGGCCAGACCACCGACGAAGGCTTGTTCAAGTACCTGATGAACAATGCCATCGCCAGCAAGAGCCAACTCAACCTGAGCCTCGGCGTGACCCTCACGTCACAGCAAGTCGCGGCCCTGACCCACGACATCGTCTGGCTCGAAGAGCACGAAGTGAATGGCGAAAAAGTCCTGGTGCCGGTGCTGTACCTGGCCAACGCCAACAACCGCCTCGCGGCCAACGGCGCGCTGATCCAGGGCAGCGACGTGACCCTGATCGCCGGTAAAGACCTGAACAACGCCGGCACCCTGCGCGCCAGCCAGAACCTGGATGCGACGGCCAAGAATGATCTGGTGAGCAGTGGGTTGCTGGAGGCGGGGGACCAGTTGAAGGTGCTCGCCACCAATAACCTGACCAACAAGGCGGGGGGGATCATTGCCGGGCGGGATGTGACGCTGACCGCCACCCGGGGCGATGTGATCAACGAGCGGACCGTCACCACTCATGAAAGTGGTACGGGTTACACCAACGAGCGCACGGACTTCGTCAACAGCGCCGCCCGCATCGAAGCCGCCAACGCGCTGACCCTCAACGCCGGGCGCGACGTCAACAACACCGGTGGCGTGCTGAAAAGCGGTGCCGACACCACGATCAACGCCGGTCGTGACGTCAACATCGCTTCCGCCGAACAGATCGTCAGCCATGAGGTGGGCACACACCGTGATCAAACCATCACCCAATATGGTTCAGACGTGGATGTGGGGCGGGACCTGAAGGTTAATGCTGGTCGGGATCTCACCGTTATCGCCAGTCAGATCGATGCCAAGCGTGACGTCAGCATGAGCGCCGTTGGCGACCTGACGTTGGCCTCGGCGGCGGATGAACAGCACTCCTTTAGCCAAAACAAAAAGTTCACCAGTCAGGAAGACCATGTCAGGCAGGTGTCTACGACTGTTAATGCGGGCGGTACCGTCTCGCTAAAAGCGGGTAAAGATCTGGGCCTGATTGCCAGCCGGGTGAGCGCCGGGGAAGAGGCGTATCTAGTTGCCGACGGTGATCTATTGGTAGGAGCAGCACAAGACGAAGACTACAGCTTCTACAGCAAGACCAAGAAAAGCTCGTCGGGAAAAAAGAGCCAGCTTCAGGAGATTTCCAGCACGACCAATGTCGGGAGTTCGGTGACTGCTCAAGGTAAAACTGTACTGTCCGCCGGCAACGATTTGCTGATCGAAGGGAGCAATGTGATCTCTGAGAAAGGTGGCGTCGGTCTGGCTGCTGGCAATGATGTGAAGATCGTTGCCGTCACCGATTCAACCAGCGCACGCTTTGAAAGCAGCTCAAGCAAAAGCAGCTGGGGTGGTTTGAAATCGAGCAAAGTCCAAGACAACATCTCGGAGACTCAAACCACTGCAGTGGGTAGCCTGATATCGGGTAACACCATCGCAGTGAGCGCAAAGCGAGACGTGGCAATTACCGGCTCTGCCTTGGTCAGTACTGACGATTTGGCGGTTCGCGCCGGCCGCGACCTGAACATCACCGCCGCTGAAAACACCTACACCCGCACCGAATCGCATAAGGAAAAGAACCGTGACCTGACCGGTGTACTCACGGCCAACAACCTTGGCGTCGATGACATCACTGGCAACCAACATCTGTCCATCAGTGGCCAACGCCACAATGGCACGATGTCGCAAACGACCCTTACCGGCAGCACCATTGGCTCCAGCAACGGCAATGTAAGCCTTGTGGCCGGGGGGGATCTGAGCGTTATCGCCAGCGATCTGATCAGTACCAAAAACATGAGCTTGCGCGGTACTAACGTCACTATTGCGGCGGGCATGGAAAGCTCAAGTCAAAGCACTGCCGATCAATCCAATAGCCTGGCAGTAGGGCGTGTTATTGGCGGGGCGATCATTGACACCGTTAACACCATTCGTACGGCGGTCAAGGCAGCGAACGATGCTGAAGACCCACGGCTAAAAGCCGTGAAGCTGGCACAAGCTGCATTGGCGGCTTATAACCTCGGCGGAATGGCGGGTGATGCGGAGGCGAACAGCACTGGTTTCAAAGACAAGACTGGCGGTACTTCCAACAATGGGTCGCTGATTAAAATTGGTACTGAGCTTGCCAATACTCACAGCAAAAGCACCAGTGAGTACAACAGTCAGACTGCGAGGCAGAGTTCTGTAAATGCTGGCGGCACGCTTTCGATCATCGCCACGGGGAACGCGGAGGGTGAGTCCGGCGACATACATGTCATCGGGAGTACCTTAAAAGCCGCCGATACATCCTTGATCGCGAAAAACGACATCATTCTGGAGAGCGCGCAAAACACTGCTGAATGGGCCAATAACAATTCCAGCAACAAAACTGCCATCGGTGCCAGTTTCAACATTGGGCAACAAAACGGTTTTACCCTGGATCTCGGTGCGTCGGGCGCGAAAGGCACCGGGACCGGCAGATCCATCACGCAGGTTAACAGCACACTGAACACAGGTTCGCTCCTCTTGCGTAGTGGAGGCGACACCACCCTTGCGGGCGCTCAAGTCAACGCCGACAGCATTAATGCATTGATTGACGGCAACCTGAACATCATTTCCCGTCAAGACGTAGAGATCCAGGAGAATAAGCAAGGTAGCGGTGGTTTCGGCGCCAGCATTTGCATTCCTCCATTTTGCTATGGCGTACCAGTTAGCGGCTCGGCAAATCTTGCCGCTGGCAACATGAACAGCGAGTACAGGGCCGTAACTGACCAAACCGGGCTGTTTGCCGGCTCGGGCGGGTACACCATTGATGTTGGTAAGAACACCACCCTGACCGGTGGGGTTATTGCCAGTGACGCGACGCCGGATAAAAACCTGCTGATCACCGACCGACTTATTGTCAGCGACATCAAGAACGTCAGTGAAATCGAGGCTCAGTCCGCTGGCATTTCGGCCAGTTTCAGCAGTGCAGGTGGCGGGAGTGGCTCTGTCGGTGGTTTGTATGGCATTGCACTTAATGACTCAGACCAAAGCAAAACCCGTAGCGCCGT
Source organism: Pseudomonas sp. B21-015 (assembly GCF_024749285.1). Lineage (NCBI taxonomy): Bacteria > Pseudomonadati > Pseudomonadota > Gammaproteobacteria > Pseudomonadales > Pseudomonadaceae > Pseudomonas > Pseudomonas sp. B21-015. Next base: position 4,838,881 of record NZ_CP087196.1, on the reverse strand, counting down.
CAGTGAAGGCACCATCATCGTTCGCAACCCAGAAGGCGCGAACGATCTGGTTGGCCTGAATCGCGACACCGCCAATGCCAATGAACAGCTTGATAAGCCAGACCAGCACGCAATGGACGAACGCATCGAGCTTGTAAAAAGCGCGATGCAATTGGCGCAGGGCATTGGTGACGCCATCGCCGCTGCAAAAATCAACGAAGCCAACGATCTAAACAGCGACGCATCCAACGCTGCAAGGCAGAAGCTTAACGACAAAGGCATTGCCGACCCGACTCCTGAACAAATTGCGCAGCAAGTTCAGCAAGATTACGGCATGGGCAGCAGCTTCCAAAAAGCCTCGAAGGCTGTAAGTGCAATCGTGCAAGGAGTGTTGAGCGGCAACATCCTCGGTGCCTTGGCCGGTGCATCTGCGCCTTATCTGGCTCAAGCCGTGAAGCAAATGACTGAGGGCGATGACGCGGCCAACTTGATGGCGCATGCCCTCCTGGGGGCCGTGCTTGCGAAAGCGCAAGGTGGTTCCGCATTGGCCGGCGCTGCGGGAGCGACTATTGGTGAGCTGATTGCCAAACAGCTTTATCCGGACAAGACCAGTGATCAGCTGACTGAGTCGGAGAAACAGACGGTTTCGGCTCTGTCCACGCTGGCTGGTGGGTTGGCTGGGGCTATGGTTACCGGGAGTTCCGCAGGAGCGGCGTTGGGTGCCTGGACATCAAAAAATGCTGTAGAAAACAATCATCTGAGCGTGGTTGAACAATACTCGCTTCGTGTAGCGCAGAGAGAGTACGAGGCGGCATGTACCGGAGTTACATCAAGTTACTGTGAAGGACTATCCAGCGATATTGCTGACCTTATCGCCAAGGGGTCCAGCGTGCTCAAGGACGAAAGAATCGTAGAGGAGAGTGATTTCACGCGTGCTTTTGCTTCCAGTACCAAACCTGGGGATATCGTCTCCTGCGTTACGTCGGCGAATGGTTATTGCGTTGCCACTGATAAGTCGATCACAACGGATCAAGGCGAGGAGTGGATCCTGCAACCTGCTTCTTATGAGCAGTCGATCATAGGGAAAAATGAAAAAAAACTGCATGACGCAGAACTGAAGGCTCGTCTTGATGGCGTATCCAACGAGCTTTTCATGGCGGGCTGTGGCGGAGCGGGGATCGTTGGTGTCGGGTGCCAACTCTACACGGCCTTTGGGGGAGCGAATCCTATAACAGGGGAGACTGCAACAGGTCCCGAGCGGGTAATATGGGGTGTAGAGGCTCTTTTAAATGCTTGGGGTTTGGCTGGCTCCGTATATAGTGGTCCAAGCAAGGGGGTGGGGACTAGTCTCTATAAAATGCCTTCTGAGTTACCAGATAATTTAAGTGGTCTGGCTAATCCAAAAGATATCCGATTTACCCAGGACAGCATTAAAAATGCATTTGCGGATGGAGGGGATCTGTATTCGACCATAGATGGCTTGAAGTCTGGGCGCATATCTCCAAACGATATTCCACCTATTCGTGTTTTTGAGAAGGATGGATTGGTCTATAGTCTAGATAATCGGCGGCTACTTGCTGCTTCTGCTGCGGGCGTTCCAGTGAAAATAATTCCAGCGACTCCTGCGGAAATTGCCAAGGAAGGTTGGAAAATGACTACTCCTAATAATGGCTCGATAATTTGTATTCGAGGCGTATGTAGATAGAGGGTTTTGGAAATGACTTCAAATATTGATCAGGTACAAACAAAGGAGCATCTTGCGGATTTTATAGGGGAGTTGAAGGCGGAGTTGTTGCGTTCACCGCAGGAGTGGGAGAATAAAACTTTGGAGGATTTTTTAGAGGCCATGGAAGCATGGGTAAGAGTTATTGATTCTTATGCAAAAAATATGGGTGATGCTGAGGTGCTTACACCAAGTTGGAAAACTTTTGCGAAAATACTTTGTGCGGCAAAGGTTTATGAGTGATGGGGTAAAAGGGCTAAAGTGACGGATTTTTTATAGGTTGGTTTACTAGAAATAAATCTGTCTCGACTCTGTGGGTTTCTGCGTTGCCGAACCGGAAACGACGAGTTGGGCTGGGTAGGAGGTTTGGCCTTCGGAGTTTAGTGGCTTTGAAGTGGGGGGTGTAAGAGAAGTGGAGGGTATTTGCTTGGAAAGGGATATGAGAAAAGGGGACGGATTTATTTGTTTGGTTTTATGCGGTGACCAGAAAATAAATCAGTCCGCTTTTTGGGAAGTGGTTACGCCAAGCTGAAAAATTTTTGCGAAAATATTTTGTGCGGCGAAAGTTTATGAGTGATGAAGGAAGGGAGTAAATAAACGAATTTACTTATAGATTATCTTGGCTAATAAATTAGCCCTGTTTTTTCGCTATACGCGCTTGGGCCTGACAGACCCCCTATAGCGAACTCAGCATTTATGATGCGCCGCTTTGACAGATATTTTCTCATCAGCCGAACATACGCTTTAAGGACATCCAGACGTGAAAAAAACCACACTACTAGCACTGACCCTGATTCTGGCATTACCAGGCTGCCATTCCAACGTCCGGGACTCTTCCCCCAGCCTGTTGAAAGACGGTGTCCAGCTGCACCAGAACAAGGTGACAGTCGATGCGCAACACGCCAAGGTCATCATGAAAGCATCAGGTAGCACTACCCCGGTAGAGTTCTCGATCCTTCGCGCAGCGGATCCCGACAAGCGTATGGAGGTGCTTGGAACTGTGGTGGATTCAGGTCAGGGCAAGGTCTTCGGCTGGATCGCCAAACTCAACGAAGCGGCCAACAGCGCCACGCTTAAACGCTTCCCGCAGTTGGAAGTGCAGGCGGATGTCGATCAGCCATTCCAGGTGTCGGGTTATTCGAATGGCGCGGGTGTTGGGAGTATCTATAGCTGCGGCCCGATCAAAACCACTTTCACACCAGAAAGAAGCAAGGTCTATTTGGTGGAGTTCCAGTTTGTTGGTAGCCGCTGTGAGCAGCGTGTCTACGATATAACTCAGCCTCAGGAACGCATTCCTGTGACGAGCGTACCTTCTGCGTAAAGGACGCTCAGCTATTTGAATTCCCTATGTAAAACGGGCGACCCATAGATCGCCCCTTTTACATTTACTCCGCAGCCTGCGCCCGCAATCGCCTGCCAATCACATCCATCAAATCACAGCCATCACGCAACGGTATGGCCAGCAGTTTTGAAAAGTCGGAAAGCACAACCATGTCGCAACCGATCTCGGCGCGAAAGGCGATGTTTTCCAGTACCTGAGTGACGGTGCGGATGCGGTAGTCGGCCATGGCTTGCAGGACGTCGAGTGGGGCTTGTGTGTCGATGAGCAGGGAAGCCGGGATCAGGTCGATTCCGGTAAGGGGCATGTATCTATCCATGGGTGGAGTCTCTTGTCATTGATGAGGACTCTCTGTGGTCGGGTCGCCAAACCCGGTCGCCATTTGGGCGACGGGCGGACTATAAGCTTCATCGTTCCAGCGGTGCAAGGTGCCTGATTCCGAGGTTGTTGTAGGGCATTTGCCGCAGTTGTAGTCAGTCAACCGGACGCAACCTACAGAACGCCACGCTACCTCGTGGGAGCGAGCCTGCTCGCGAAAGCGGTGTATCAGTCGACATCAATGTTGAATGTTAGTCAGTCATCGCGAGCAGGCTCGCTCCCACAGGGGGGTTGTGGTGTTCATGGGGACTGTGTCCAGCCTGGACCAATGCCCCCGATGGCTGAGCCTCGATCCTTGAGGGTCTACCCCCCATGACAGCAACTAACCGGTGCCTTGTCCTCATACCGGTCGTGATGCCTCACCCAATCCATGATCTCCTCTTCATTACGCCCCTTGGGCGTGAGATCGAGGTAGTTGTAGGCGCCGACCAGCAGGTCCAGACCCCTCGCATAAGTTGAATAGGTGTGGAAAATCTCGCCCGCTTCGTTGCGATAAAACACGCTGAGCCCTGGGAGTTCTTCTTCAGCCCCGTCGGATTTTTCGTAGTTGTAGGTAGCTTTTCCGGCGGCGACGTCTTCGGCTCGGGCGCAGACGCCAAAGTCGTAGTTGAAGTCGCAGCCTTCGGACGAGACCCAGTCGAATTTCCAGCCCATGCGCCGTTTGAAGGGTTGGAATTCGGCAAACGGTGCGTGGGAAACCGCGACCACGGCCACGTCGTGGTGGGCCAGGTGCTGGTTCGCGCCATCAATGTGGTCGGACAGGAACGAGCACCCGGGGCAGCCTTCGTCCCAGCCAGCGGCGAACATGAAGTGGTAGATGATCAATTGGCTGCGGCCGCCCAACAGGTCGGCCAGGCTCAGTTCGCCGTTGGGGCCCTGGAAGCGGTAGGGTTTGTCGATTTTCACCCAAGGCAGAGCACGGCGTTCGGCGCTGAGTTTGTCTCGTTCCTTGGTGAAGGCTTTTTCGTGGGCCAGGTGTTGTTTACGAGCAGCGAGCCATTCTTCCCGGGACACGACCGGATGATCCTGAATGTTCATGGTGATTTCTCCTGCGAGGCTTCGGTGAGGCCGAGCCGCGCTGCGGGTTAAACCGTCTTACACAGCCTAGTCGTTTGGCCTGCGCTCAAATCGACAGGCCGCCGGTCGGTAGGGCGAAATACCTCGGCTGAACGGCTGCCCTCCCGCTTGGTCACAACCTATGAAGGACATTTCACTCTCGGGCTTGGAGGATGAATCAGGATGACGACTTATAACTGGGATTTGATTGAACGCTTGCTGCATGAAGTGCAGAACGGCGCTGGCCACAGTTTCACTCCACGGCCCTACGCCGAGCAGTATGTTGCGGAAAAAGCCTCCGCGGGCGAGGCGATCGAGAATCTGGATCACCTGAAAACGGTGGCGGGTGAGTACGAAAAGTTACTGTTGGGACGGGGTTATATCGAGCCTCGACCGGCGGATCAGGGCGGCAATGGCGCGAACTACATTTTGACGCCTCGGGGCTCGAGTTTGTTGAGCCTGATCGACAGCTGCATTCCGGGGAATGAGCATCCGCGGCAGGTGCTGGATGAGCAGGAAGATGCACTGGATGAGCTGACGTTTGATGACGTGGCGTCGAAGGCGCAGATTGCCTGAAGATCACGCTTACCTCCTGTGGGGGCGGCGGTGCGGCGATCCGACTTGCTCGCGAATGCGGTTCAACATTCAAAATCTATGTCGACTGTCACACCGCATTCGCGAGTAAGCCCCCACATTGGATTGTGGTGGTCCGCTTAATTCTGCCGCGCCGCCTTCAGGCATTTCAAATCAGTGAAATCCTTGCGCATGCCATCGATCTTCTTCAGTAACTGTTCACGCTGAACCGGTGTGCGCTCGGCCATCAAGTCCAGCAGCAACGCCCGAGCCTGGGCTTCGGCGTTGGTGTAGGCCTCACGATATTCAGGTGTCCACAAACGCTCGCGATTCACCAGAAGCGTCTCGATTTTCTGTGGGAAATCCGGACTCTGCCGTTGCGCGACTGCCGCGCTGAATTGCTGTTGCCAATGGGCGCGGTTGGCAGCCCATTGCTTGTTCTTGTCACCCAAGGCATTCGACCACGCCAATACCCGTTGCTGTTGGGTTGGAGTGAGCGGGCCGAGCCAGTCATTCAGGCGTTTTACCATGCGCTTGCTCCGCTCTTTGATCTGTTGCTCGAGCGACGGCTTGAGGTAGTCCTGTTGACGTTTGCGCTGGTCCTTGGCGAAAGCGTCGTTCATTTCCGCGACTTGCTTGTCATCCAGCCCCTGTAACAGCTCGATGGCTGACGGGGTGATTTCCTGGGCGGTTTCGGCGATGGCCTGTTTGGCTTCCTGGGTACGGGTTTGCAGCGCGGCGTCGGTGATTTGGTTGGTCTCGACCATGGTCTGTAAACGATCCAGCCAGTCGAGGTAGCCGGGCAATTGCGTGGTGCAGTGCCAGTTCAGGTGTTCCTTGAGGCGCTCGTTGAACCAGTCTTTTTGCTCGTGGTTCATGTCCAGGTAGTCGCTGAGCGTCCAGGGAATGATCACGTCCAGGTTGCGGTAAGCCAGACCCACGCGGCTGCACGCGGCGGCAGTGAGGCTGAGGGTGAGGATGACGGTGATCTGTTTCCACCAGTGCGACATGGCGAGTCCTTGCGAAGATCTGGCTTCTTATTGGGTTCTCTTATGTGATCGCTGGATGAGCCCGGCAGCTCAGCCGATCAATAGAAGGCGCGTGCGGCCTTGAGGGTGACTAGGCCATCGCACTCGCTATTGTGGCCGGAATAGGCGGAGCAATCGCTGCCGCTCAGGCTTGAGTCACTGTAGATCAAGTCCAGATCGATGCCCATGAACGGCCGGGACAATTTCACTGACCAGTCGGTAAAACTGCCGACATACCCACCGTCGACGGACACCGGTGTGTTGAGTTGGTGGGTGGTGTATTTCAGGCTGACCCCGATGCCGAAGGGCTGATTGCCGCTGAGGTCGGCGAACAGGGTGCTGTTCTGTTTGTCCGGGTCGTTGCTGAAGGCTGCGCCGAAGCGGCTACCCAGCAGGGTCAGGCCGCCGAAAAGCTCTTGGCTGTCGAGGGTGTCCACTTTCGGGTAGCTGTATTGGATCATGCCCACTTCGTAACCGAGGGATTGATCGAAAGGCTGTTTGAAGCCCATATAGGAATCGACTTCAAGGTTGCTCGAAGGGCTCAGTCCCATGCTGGGGGACCATTGACCCACGTAAAAGCCGCTGTCGTGGCTCAGGTCGAGGCCTCCGTGGAACGAGCCGGTTGTCGAGGGTTTGACCAGCCCCTGGGCCATGCTGCGGCTAGGGGTGGTGGCGAGTTTGAGATCGAAGTCGCCCAATTCGCGCTGGAAGACTTGTGCATCGGTACCCGAACACCACAGCAGGCTGCCGAGCAGGAAAAGAGAGGGCTTGAACATGCGTCACTCCATGAGCAGCGAGGAGCAGATATTGAAAATCTGCTGAAACGCTTGATCCAGACACGTGCAAGCATACCGGCGAATGTTCGGCATCGAGGGCCGTTCGTCGATTGTTGAAATATTGATTTGTTTGATGGGGTAGTGCGGGAGGGTTCCAGTCCAAGCGCTTCGAAGCTCAAAGCGCTTAGGGACCAGTTAAAGCGGGGGAATTACTTTTTGCCCAGCGTGATCTGCTTGGACGGGCCGAACGTCTGGCCGCTGACGCCTTTGGCAATTTGCTGGATCTCGCCACCGGACTTGAGGAACGCAGCGATCTGATTGTTGATCGATTCGCTGGTTTCAACGGCTGGAGCTGGCTTTGCTTTGCTGTTGGATGCTTTTACACGCATGGCGGCCATTAACCTGTAGAAAATTAACTTGGCCAGGCATCGTACAGGAAATACTTGACAATTGCTTGGTAAATATCCTCCCGAAATACACGCGGCAGGCGCGCGAATATTCGCAAGTTACTATTTTGAATAGTCCCCTAAGCTGCTGTTTTAACTAAAAACCTCGCTGGAGAAATAGCGCTTTTCGGGTGGGCTGGCCAAGGGGCGGACCACCCGAACGGCCTGACGAGCGGCCAGAATCACCCGGCAAACCCCAGGAAAATTAAGGCTTGCAGAGGATTTTCTTGCACCACCGGGCCGGCCGCCGAACGCCGCTCGCAAAACCGGGTAGAATGCCGCCCACGCAATGAGGGTATTGGACATGGCTTTAGTCGGGCGCTACAACAGTTTGCAAGTGGTTAAACACACTAACTTCGGTTTATATCTGGACGGTGGCGCGGATGGTGAAATCCTTCTGCCTAATCGTTATATCCCTAAAGATATTCCCAGCGAAGATGAAGACTGGCTCAACGTTTTTATTTATCTGGACAGTGACGACAAACTTATCGCCACCACCGAAAAGCCGAAAGTTCAGGTCGGTGAATTCGCCAGTTTGAAAGTCGTTGAAGTCAACAGCATCGGCGTGTTTCTGGATTGGGGTTTGCCGAAGGATCTGCTGCTGCCGTATTCCGAAGAAAAGCGCCAGATGACCGCCGGCGAGTATGTCGTGGTGCATGTCTACCTCGACAAACACACGCGGCGCATCACCGCCACAGCGCGTCTGGACCGTTACCTGGACAAGACCCCGGCCAATTACACCCCGGGCCAGGAAGTTGATTTGCTGGTGGCCGAAGCGACCGATATGGGTTTCAAGGCAATCATCAACAACAAGCACTGGGGCCTGATCCACAAGAACGAAATCTTCAAGTTCATGCGCGCCGGTAAAGAAGAGAAGGGCTTTATCAAAGAAGTCCGCGCCGATGGCAAGATCAGCCTGAGCCTGCAACCGGTGGGCGAAGAAGCCGCCACCAGTCTGAGCTCGAAGATTCTTGCCAAGTTGCGCGACAACAACGGCACCCTGCCAGTCAGCGACAAGAGCGACCCGACGCTGATCAGCAGTATGTTTGGCGTCAGCAAGGGCAACTTCAAAAAGGCCATCGGTGCGTTGTACAAGAACGGCCAGATCGTCATTCATGCTGATCGCATTGAACTGAGCTGACCTTACGCCGGCCCCTGTAGGAGCTGCCGCAGGCTGCGATCTTTTGACTGTAAAAGATCAAGATCGCAGCCTGCGGCAGCTCCTACGATAGGCGCCGGGCGCAAAACTCCAGGCTAATCCCTCCATCTCTTTGTATACATAACGCCCTGCACCGTTTGCAGGCGCGGACGCCCTGTTCATGGGCGTTATCACCCCCTCTACGTCTTGGAGGCTGTGCCCTGAACAGGGTTGAAAGCCAGATTTGTCGCATCTTTCGAACGTATGGCACGCATTCTGCGTAGTAACTCGTATACAAACCATGCCGGCTCCCGTACGCAGTGTGGTCGCCGCATCAATTCCGGGGGCTGCGCCTGTACTTACGAGGAGCCCTGCGATGACCGAGCAATTGCCCAATGGCTACAGCCCACGCCTGTATAACCAGGACCTGGGGCCGCTGCCGCAGAAATGGAATTGGTACAACATCTTCGCCTTCTGGATGAGCGACGTGCACAGCGTCGGCGGCTATGTGTTCGCCGCCAGCCTGTTTGCGCTTGGGCTGGCCAGTTGGCAAGTGTTGATCGCCTTGCTGGGCGGGATTTGCATCGTGCAGTTGATCGCCAATCTGGTGGCCAAGCCGAGTCAGCAGGCGGCGGTGCCGTACCCGGTGATCTGCCGACTGGCATTCGGGGTGTTCGGGGCGAATATTCCTGCGGTTATCCGCGGCCTGATCGCGGTGGCCTGGTACGGGATTCAGACGTACCTGGCGTCCAGTGCCCTGATCATCGTTGTACTGCGGTTTTTTCCTTCAATGGCGGCCTACGCCGAACCGCATTTTGCCGGTTTGTCCTACCTCGGCTGGTTCGGATTTCTGAGCCTGTGGTTCGTCCAGGCACTGGTGTTCTGGACCGGCATGGAGTCGATCCGCCGCTTCATCGACTGGGCCGGTCCCGTGGTGTACGGCGTGATGTTCCTGCTCGCCGGCTGGATCGTCTGGCAGGCTGGCTGGAGCAACATCAGCTTCACCCTGGCGGAAAAGTCCCTGTCTGGCTGGGAAGCCTTCGGCCAAGTGATCGTGGCAACGGCGTTGGTGGTGTCGTACTTTTCCGGCCCGACCCTGAACTTTGGCGATTTCAGTCGCTACTGCCGCAGCATGAACGACGTGCGGCGCGGCAACTTCTGGGGGCTGCCGGTGAATTTTCTGGCGTTCTCACTGGTGACCGTGGTGATCGTTTCCGGCACCTTGCCGGTGTTCGGTGAAATGCTTCACGACCCGATCGCCACCGTGGCGCGTATCGACAACAGCGTGGCGGTGTTGCTCGGCGCCTTTGCCTTCGTTACCGCGACCATCGGCATCAATATCGTCGCCAATTTCGTCTCCCCGGCCTTCGACTTCGCCAACGTCGCCCCGAGCAAAATCAGTTGGCGCGCCGGCGGCATGATCGCCGCCGTGGCGTCGATCTTCATCACCCCGTGGAACCTGTTCAACAACCCCGAAGTGATTCACTACACCCTCGACGTGCTGGCGGCGTTCATCGGCCCGCTGTTCGGGATTCTGCTGGTGGATTACTACCTGATCAAAAAGCAACAGATCGACGTCGATGCGCTGTTCAATGACGGCCCGAGCGGGCGTTACTACTACAGCGGCGGGATCAACTGGACGGCGGTCAAGGCACTGATTCCGGCCACCCTGACGGGCGTTGCGATCACGTTCACCCCGGTGCTCCAACCGATGGCCAACTTCGCCTGGTTTACCGGCTGTTTCCTCGGTGGCGTCCTGTACTTCGCACTGGCCAAGCGCGAGCAGGCACAGCAATCGGCGGCGCTGATCATCGCGGGATGACGCACGCGACGATTCAAAGGTCTTTTGCAGGCACCTTTTACTGGCCATCTGGTTAATAATCGACAGCATCATTTTTCGCCCCGGTGCCTTCTGTTCAACAAGAAGGCCGGGGCTTTGCTTTTACTGTCGAGTCACTGCCATGGATTGTGTTATCGAGGTGTTCCGGTGAGCGTCAGCCGGCGTAGCGCCGATGGGTTTGCCCTGCAAGTGATGGTCGGGTTGTGCCTGATCTGGGGTGTGCAGCAGGTGATGATCAAATGGGCCGCACCTGACATCGCGCCGGTCATGCAGGCGGCGGGGCGGTCGGGAATTTCCGCGTTGCTCGTAGGATTGTTGATCTGCTGGAAGGGTGGCTGGGATCAAGTCGGCGCTACCTGGCGCGGCGGTTTGCTGGCCGGCGCGTTGTTTGGCCTGGAGTTCTTCTTCATTGCCGAAGGCCTGCAATTGACCACGGCGGCACACATGTCGGTGTTTCTCTACACTGCGCCGATTTTCACCGCGTTGGGCGTGCATTGGCTGCTGCCGAGTGAGCGTTTGAGACCGGTCCAGTGGCTGGGGATTGTTCTCGCCTTCATCGGCATTGCCATTGCGTTTGCCGGTGGCGTGTCCTGGGACAACCTCGACCACCGCATGCTGATGGGCGATGCCTTGGGCGTGCTGGCCGGCGCGTCGTGGGGCGCGACCACCGTGGTGGTGCGCGCCTCGCGCCTGTCGGAAGCGCCGGTGACCCTGACGCTGTTTTATCAACTGATCGTCGGCTTCGTCGGCCTGCTGTTGATCGCGATCCTCAGCGGTCAAGTCACTCATGTCAGCCTGACCACGGTGGCGGTGGCCAGTGTGCTGTTTCAGGGGCTGGTGGTGTCGTTCTTCAGTTACCTGACCTGGTTCTGGCTGCTGCGCCGTTATCTGGCGGCGAACCTGGCGGTGTTTTCGTTCATGACACCGTTGTTCGGCGTCACGTTCGGCGTGGTGCTGCTGGGCGAAGCACTGAGCCTGAACTTCGTGGTTGGCGCGGTGCTGGTTCTGCTGGGGATCACTTTTGTGAGCGCAGAGCAGTGGGTTCGCCGTCGTTTACGCAAAGCACTTGGGCAACCCTGACCGGGCGCAGCAGTAAACCGCCGGCGATGATCAAGCCGCTGCCGGCGATCACCAGCGCGGGTTGCAAACCACCGCTGAAATGGCTGCTCAGCGCCGCCAGTAACGGCCCGCTGAGCTGACCCACGGCGAAACACGCGGTCAGTAGCCCGGCGTTGCGCTGGGTGGCGTGGGGCGCGAGTTCCCGGGAGCGCTGCATCACCAATTGCATGCAGGCCAGGAACGGCCCGCCACACAGGATCACCCCCAGCGCCAGGCCGGCACCGCTGCCCAACAGGCAGGCGAAGACCCCGGCCGCCTGCAACCACAACGTTGCCATCAGCCAATGACGAGTGGTATTCGGGTTGTGCCGACGCAGGCTCACCAACACGACCCCGGTCGCCGCCGCCAGGCCGAAGCACGGCCAGAACAGATCGGCTTGCCATTGTCCATGAAACTGCGCGCTGGCCATCTGCGAGAGGAAAGTGGCCGGAATGATGTAGCCCAAACCGTACAACCCATAGATCACCGGTAAACGTCCGACACCTTGCGCACCCGACGTGGTGGCAGGCGGTGTTGCCGTAGAAGGGCCGGCCGACAGCGGCAGGAACGGCAGAATCCCCAGCAGCATGACCAGCCCGACACCGGCATACACCAGCCACAACGTTGCAGACGTCTGACCCAGAAGGTTCGAGCCCAAGGCCAGCAAGCCCGTCAGAAAAATCCCCAGACCCGGTCCGGCAAAAACCAGGGCACCGAGCCGCGGGCGACCAGCCGCCGCTGCCAGCGGCTGGCTCAACGCGGTAATCATCACCAACACCCAGGCACTGGCCACACCCGTGCCGAAACGCAGCGCCAGATGCGACCAGAACCCGTTGGCCCAGAACGAGGCCAGGGTCAGCAGCACACAGAGCCACAAACCACCGAGCAGGCGCCGACGAACCTGATCGGGACGACGGGCGAACATCGCGTCCACTGCGCCGACGAAGTAGCCGAGGTAGTTGGCGGCGGCAATCAGACCGGCGGCGGTCAGGTCGATCTGACCCTCGCTGAGCAAGTGCGGCAGTTGCGGCGTCAGGGCGAAACGCCCGATGCCCATGGCCATCATCAGGGCGATGAAACTGGCGGTTAAGCGAATCAGAGGGGACATGGTCTGAGTTCCGTTTCGAGGATCAATGACCGTCAGGCTAGGACTGATTGACTTTCTTTAAAAATGAATAATAGTGAGAAACTTGTTCTGATTTGGAGAATGACGTGGAATTCAGCCAATTGCGGATTTTCCAGGCGGTGGCGCAAGAGGGCTCCATTACCCGGGCCGCTGAACGCCTGCATCGCGTGCCCTCCAACCTGTCGACCCGGCTCAAACAGCTTGAAGAGCAACTTGGCGTCGAACTGTTCGTGCGCGAGCGTCAGCGTTTGCAGTTGTCACCTGCGGGAAAAGTCCTGCTGGACTACACCGCCAAGCTGTTCGCCTTGCACGACGAAGCCCACGCGGCGGTACAGGGCGGGCAACCGGCCGGGGATTTTGTTCTTGGCACCATGTACAGCACCGCCGCGATTCACTTGCCAGAGCTGTTGGCGCGTTATCACCGCCGCTACCCGGCGGTGAACCTGCAAGTGCAATCGGGGCCCAGCGGCGAATTGCTCGAAGGCCTGCTCACCGGGCGCCTCGACGCGGCGCTGGTGGACGGCCCGCTGGAACTGGCCGGGCTCGACGGCGTGCCGTTGTGCGACGAACGGTTGGTGCTGATCAGCGAGGCCGATCATCCGCCGGTGCGTAGTGCGCTGGATGTCGAAGGGCGTTCGGTGTTTACGTTTCGCCAGGGCTGTTCCTACCGGATGCGTCTGGAAGCCTGGTTCGCCCATGACCATGCGGCCATGGGCCGGGCCATGGAGATCGAGTCGTATCCGGGAATGCTGGCTTGTGTGATTGCCGGCTCCGGCGTGGCGCTGATGTCGGAGTCGATGCTCGCCAGCCTGCCGGGGCGCGAAAGCGTGGCGGTGCACCCGTTGGTCGAGCCGTTCGCCAGCGCCACTACCTGGCTGATGTGGCGTAAAGGCATGGTCGGGGCCAACCTGAATGCATGGATCGAGCAGCAGCAGGCGGTGTATCCGTCTGCAGCGATTCAGGCCCAGGCATTTGCTTGAACGGGCGTACTAGGATTTAGATCAATTTAGTAACAGATCATTGCGATCTTGGGCGAGCATTGCGTAGGACTTAGGACTATTATCAGTGCGAAGGGGCTACGGAACTTCAGCCGCTCGGCACGACCCTGAAGGGGGGCATCATGAAAGAGAAAATCCAAAACTGGCTGCATGACCTGGGTGTCGCACTCGGTTTGATTGAACCGCCTCTGCAACCCGTGCCTATTCGCACGGACGACGAACAACGTCGCCGCCAGCAGCGCCGCCGGTAAGTCTGGCAAATCACCTGTGGCGAGGGAGCTTGCTCCCGCTGGGGCGCGCAGCGGCCCCATTCATCGCCACTCAGGTGGGGCAGGTTGAGCGCGAGTGCAGCTTGCGATTGCTGCGCAATCGAGCGGGAGCAAGCTCCTTCGCCACAGAGGTTCATTCGGCCCATCGAATGTATTTAGCAATCCGTTTCAATACCGCCCGATCTCAATCAAAAACCGCGTCAAATCATTTGCCGTCCTGGCAGTCTTGAGCATCCGGTCTTCTTCGGCGGTAAACGCCGTCAATCCCAGCTGATCCTCCAGATGGAAGATCAGCTCTTCAATATCCTCTTTATCCAACCCCAACTGCACCAGGTTGGTGTTGTCGTCGAAGTCATCCTGATTTTCCAGCAGGCGGCGAATGAAGTGATGTACGGCGGCACGAACGGCGGCTCTTGTCATGAGATCCTTCTTCGAGGGCGTTATGAGGTCCCTGATGCTGAGTACAGCAGGCTTCAGGCGTGCCGGCGCTGCCATTCGTCAATCATCGTGCGTAAATACTCCCCGGAAAAACTCCCGAAATGCCCGCCGTGCACCGTGCGGATCGGCAGCGCGCGCAAGCGTTGCAGGCTGCGGGCGTAGTCGTCGAGGTTGGAGTGGTAGGCGTTTTCGATCAGCGGCCCGTCGTAGATGATGTCGCCGCTGAACAGGGTTTCGGTCGCCGCCTCAAACAGGCTGATGCCGCCCGGTGAATGGCCCGGCGTGTGCAGCACTTGCAGGACCCGATTACCGAGATCGAGCACGTCGCCTTCTTCGATAAAACCCGTGGCCGGTGCGGCTTTGACCCGGTATTCGGCGTAGCACAACGGGCAGTCGGGGTGAGCCTCGAACATGCCATCACCGACGAAAAGCTTGCTCAGGGTGTTGTCGCCGTCGGGTTCGGCGAGGATCTGTGCTTCGGCCGGGTGCACCAGCCGTTCGGGGAATTCGTGATGGCCGGCGATGTGGTCGAAATGGCAATGGCTGGCCACCGCCACCAAGGGCCGTTCGGTGAGCCACGGCAATTGCTCGCGCAGGCTGACCAGCCCGGAACCGCTGTCCAGCAGCAAGTCCTTGTCGCGGCCCTGAATGTGCCAGAGGTTGCAGCGGTAAAAGGGCCGAATGTAAGGCTCGTGAATCAGGCGGATGCCGTCGCTGAGCTGTTTGACCTCAAACCACTGATCGCGGCTGACGATCTTCATGAGCGATTTTCTCCAGACGAAAAAAACGGGTGTGGCAACCGACGCCACACCCGTCGAAGAAAGCATCAAGTCGTCATGTTTAAGCTTAGGCGGCGCTCGTCACCACGGCCGGGCGACGGGACAGCAGGCTGACCAGCACGAAACTCACCAGGCCCACGCCGAGGCTGTAGTAGATCGGGGTGTTGGAATCCATACCGTCCTTGATCATGAACAGCAGCGCGGTGGCAAAGCCCAGGCCCATGCTGGCGATAGCGCCGGCGGTGGTTGCACGTTTCCAGAAGATTGCACCGATCAGCGGGATCAGCATGCCGCCCACCAACAGGTTGTAAGCCAGGGTCAGGGCGCTGATCACGTCGTTGACCACCAGCGCGATACCCAGCACGGCGACGCCGGTCAGCAGGGTGAACAGGCGGTTGATGCCCAGGCTCGACTGTTTACCGCCGCGCATTTTTGGCAGCAGGTCCTCGGTCAGGGTGGTGGCAGCGGCGAGCAGGCCGGCGCTGGCGGTGGACATCATGGCCGCCAGGGCCGCGGCGATCACCAGGCCACGGATACCGTCCGGCAGGGACAGTTTGACGATGGCGGCGAAGGCGTTGTTGACGTTGTCCAGGTCCGGGATCAGCACATGAGCGGCCATGCCGATCAGGGCGCAGGCCAGTCCGTAAAGGATGCAGTAGAAGCCTGCGAATGTACCGGCGACCTGAGCCACTTTGGCGCTCCTGACGGTGAACACACGCTGCCAGATGTCTTGGCCGATCAGGATCCCGAAGAAGTAGATCATGAAGTAGGTGACGATGGTGTCCCAGCCAATGGTGGTGAAACTGAAGGCGGATGCCGGCAGTTTCAACACCAACTCATCCCAACCACCGACGCGGTACAGGCAGATTGGCAACAGGATGAACATCAGGCCGACGGTCTTGATGATGAACTGGACGATGTCGGTCAGGGTCAGGGACCACATGCCGCCGATCGCCGAATAGATCACCACCACGCCACCGCCGAGCAGTACCGACAGCCAGAACGGCAGGCCGAACAGCACTTGCAGCACGGTGCCAATGGCCAGGATCGAGACCACGCCGATCATCAGCGCATACGCCAGCATGATCACCGCGCTCGCCGAGCGGGCCATCGGGTTGTAGCGTTTTTCCAGCACCTGGGTAACGGTGTAGATTTTCAGCTTCAGCAGCGGTTTGGCGAGGAACAGGTTCAGCGCCACGATCCCGCAACCGAGGGCCGCGCAGAGCCAGAAACCGGAGATGCCATGAACGTAGCCCAGGCGCACGGTGCCAACAGTGGACGCGCCACCCAGAACGGTCGCGGCCATGGTGCCCATGTACAGGCTCGGGCCGAGGTTACGACCGGCGACCAAAAAGTCTTCGTTGGTCTTGGCCTTGCGCATGCCGTAGTAGCCGAGTATCAGCATCGCGGCGGCGTAGATGAGTACGACGAATAAATCCAAAGCCATGATGGCGTGTCTCCGATTGTCTTTTTTATGGTGAAGCAAAGATGGTTCTGTGGGCCAGGTCTCTGTGGGAGCGAGCCTGCTCGCGATAGCGATTTATCAGTCACATCGATGTCGGATGTGCCGCAGTCATCGCGAGCAGGCTCGCTCCCACAGGGGGGGCGGTGTCAGGCTGGCTGACGCATTTCAGGTTTTGCCATGGTGCTTGCGCCCTTGCTGCGTGGATCGCTGGGTCCGAACACCGCGGCTGGTTCCGGGAACAGGCTCAGCAATGTCAGGTACACCACCGAGGCCAGACCGAGGGTCACCGGCAGGCTGATGTCGATACCACCTGCCAGATTCCCCAGTGGCCCGACAAACTGCCCCGGCAGGTTCACGAAGCACAAACCCACCAGCGCGCTCGGGATCCAGGCACCCAGGCCGCGCCAGTTCCAGCCGTGGGTGAACCAGTAACGGCCACCTTTTTCGCCACGGGTGAACACTTGCAGGTCATCCGGGCAGTAGAAGCCACGACGTACCAACAGGCCGATGATCATGATCACCATCCACGGAGTGGTGCAGGTGATGATCAGCACGGCGAAGGTCGACACGCTCTGCACCAGGTTCGCCGCAAAGCGCCCGATGAAGATGAAGGCAATCGACATCACGCCGATCAACAGCGTTGCCTTGACCCGCGACAGCACCCGTGGGAACACGCTGGACATGTCCAGCCCGGTGCCATACAGCGACGTGGTGCCGGTGGACATGCCGCCGATCACCGCAATCAGGCACACCGGCAGGAAGAACCAGCTCGGCGATACCGCCAGCAGGCCGCCCACGTAGTTGTTGGCGGCGATGTAGTCCGGTGCCTTGATCGCCACGATGGTGGCGGTGGCGAGGCCGAACAGGAACGGGATGAACGTCGCGATCTGCGAGATCACCACGGCGGCCATGATCCGGCGCTTGGAGGTGTCACGCGGGATGTAGCGCGACCAGTCGCCGAGGAACGCGCCGAAGGAAATCGGGTTGCTCATGGCCACCAGCGCGGCGCCGATGAAGGCCGCCCAGAAACCCGGTTGACCGAGGCTGACGCTGCCGGCGTAGTTCACATCGAAGGGACCGGCGAAGGCGAAGATGCCCAGCAGGAACAACAGGCTGGCGCTCCACACGGCGATCTTGTTGACCCACAGCAGGAAGCGGAAGCCGTAGATGCACACCGTCAGCACCAGGATCGCGAACAGACCGTAGGCCAGACCCAAAGTCAGGTCGGTTTCCGGCAGGCCGATCAGGCGTTTCGCGCCACCAATCAACGCATCGCCTGAGCTCCACACCGAGAGCGAGAAGAAAGCGATGGCGGTCAGCAATGACAGAAATGAGCCAACGATCCTCCCGTGAACACCAAAGTGCGCACCGGACGACACGGCGTTGTTGGTGCCATTGATCGGGCCGAACAGGCCCATCGGTGCGAGGATCAGCGAGCCCAGCAACACACCCAGCACAATCGCCCAGACGCCCGCCTGAAATGACAGGCCGAACAGTACCGGGAAACTGCCGAGCACGGCGGTGGCGAAGGTGTTGGAACCGCCGAAGATCATCCGGAACAAGTCCGTCGGGCCTGCGGTGCGTTCGTTGTCCGGGATCTGTTCGACCCCATAGGTTTCAATGTGCGTAAGGCTTTGGTCTTTGTTGTTGTTATTCATGATCTGCTCCGATCATAAAGGCGCGCTCATCGTGCGTGAGCGTCACCTGTTTGGCTAAGGGGGTGGCAGCCCTTCCGGCATTGCGGATAAATGTTCGTGGCAGGCCAGCCATAGGCCTTGTTGTTCTTGGCCAGACGCTTGTTTCTTGAAAACAATCGTCTCGCGTTCCTGGCTGAAGTGTTGCTCCCCTTGCATGCGCAGCTCGGTGGCCACGTCATGGATGAAAATCGCCACGTCACCCTGCAGGCTGACGAAGGCGTTGCTCGAAGTGCACGACAGCACCTCGAAGCCGTCCTCGGCACGCCAGCTGTCCCACAGCGCCTGATAGGCATCGCGCGACAGCAGGGGCTGCTCGAGGGTGTAGAACACGAAGCTGGCATCAACGCTGAATGCGCCGAAGTAAGCTTCGCGATCGTTACGGGCAAAGGCCGACACCAGCTCGGCGGCGGCGTTGAGTACCTGATCACGTTCGTTCATGACCGATCCTCAGCGATGGACCACGCCTGGCAGTACGCAGAGCATTTCGTACAGCAGGTTGGCGCCCAGCAGCGAGGTGTTGCCGGTGGTGTCGTACGCTGGCGAGACCTCTACCAAATCGCAGCCGACCAGGTCGAGGCCTTGGCAGCCGCGCACGATTTCGATCGCCTGAATGGTTGTCAGACCGCCGATTTCCGGGGTGCCCGTGCCGGGTGCCCAAGCCGGGTCGATACCGTCGATATCGAAACTCAGGTACACCGGACCGCCGCCGACTTTCTCGCGAACTTCGGCCATCAGCGGCGCCAGGGATTTGTGCCAGCATTCTTCGGCCTGAACCACACGGAAGCCTTGATTGCGGCTCCAGTTGAAGTCATCGGCGGTGTAACCCTGAGCGCGCAGGCCAATTTGCACCACACGGTCGCAATCCAGAAGACCTTCTTCTACCGCGCGACGGAAGGTGGTGCCATGGGCGATCTTCTCGCCGAACATGTGATCGTTCACATCGGCGTGAGCGTCGATGTGCACCAGGCCGACCTTGCCGTGCTTTTTATGGATGGCACGCAGGATCGGCAGGGTGATGGTGTGATCGCCGCCGAGGGTCAGGGGGATCACATCGTGTTCGAGGATATTGTCGTAGGCCTCTTCGATGATCCGCACGGCGTCCAGCAGGTTGAAGGTGTTGATCGCCACGTCACCGATGTCGGCAACCGACAACGAATCGAACGGCGCGGCGCCGGTGGCCATGTTGTACGGGCGGATCATCACCGATTCAGCGCGGATTTCACGTGGTCCGAAACGGGTGCCGGGGCGCAGGGAGGTGCCGATGTCCAGCGGGATGCCGATAAAGGCGGCGTCCAGGCCGGCAGCGGATGGCATATGGGGGAGTCGCAGCATGGTGGCGATGCCGCCGAAGCGCGGCATTTCGTTGCCGCCCAGTGGTTGGTGAAGAATCTTGTCCACGGGTAAGGCCTCATCGTCGTTGTTTTATTTATGTCGGTTGCACGTTCGGGGAGAGACGGGCACCGCTGTGGGCCGATTCTGCGAAATGCAGTGGCCGGGAAGAATCGCTACGGGTAAATACTTAGTTCAGATTTTTCTAAACTAATGGCGAGGGCAGCGATAGACTCTTACGCGTGATCGTTCCCACGCTCTGCGTGGGAATGCATCCACGGACGCTCCGCGTCCAGCTGTTTCCTGCATGTGACGCAGAGCGTCACGGGCTGCATTCCCACGCAGAGCGTGGGAACGATCTAGGTGCTTGGAGTCGCCCATGGCCAACGCTTTACCCGACCTGAAACTATTGCGCATCTTCGTCAGCGTGGTCCGCCATCAGGGGTTCGCCAACGCCCAGCACGAGCTCAACCTCTCGACTTCGGCCATCAGCACTTACATGAGCCAGCTCGAAGCGGCCCTCGGCCTGGTGCTGTGCCATCGTGGTCGCGGTGGTTTCAGCCTGACCAGCAAGGGTGAGCTGTTTCATCAGGAAACCCTGCGTCTATTGGCCGAACTTGAAGGTTTCGAACAATACGCCGCCGCCCTCAAAGGCGAGCTGCGCGGCACTTTGAACCTGGGGGTGATCGACTCCACCGTCAGCGACAAGGCCTTGCCGTTCGCCGAAGCCATCGGCGCCTACAGCCAGGAACACCCGGCGGTGCATTTGCATCTGTCGGTCATGAGCCCTTACGAACTGCAACTCGGTGTGCAGGACAACCGTCTCGACCTGGCCATCGGTGCCTTTTCCACGCGCATGAGCGGTCTGGTCTACATGCCGCTGTACCGCGAGCAACATTGGCTGTATTGCAGCAGTCGTCATCCACTGTTCACCGAGCGGCGCATTCCCGAGCAAGTCATCACCCAACAGCGCATGGTCGGTCGCGGCTATTGGAGCCAGGCCGAACTGGCGCGCCACGGTTTCAAACACAGCGCGGCGACCGTGGAAAGTATGGAGGCCCAACTGATTCTGGTGCTGTCCGGCGCTTACATCGGTTACCTGCCGGAGCACTACGCCCAGGCCTGGGCCGACAAGGGGGATTTGCGTGTACTGCTGCCGGCAACGTTTGGCTATCAGGCACCGTTTTCGATGATCGTGCGCCGTGGCCGTAGCCGCGAACCGTTGATCCAGACTTTCCGTGATTTGCTCAAAGCACAGCTCAATCAGGCTTAAGAATATGTCCAGAATCCAGTGCCCGCGCTGTCTGCGTCCGCAAACTCATTGTCTGTGCCCACTGATCCCAAGCCTGGATAGCCGCACTCGGGTGTTGCTGCTGCAGCATCCGAGCGAAGTGAACCATGCGCTGAACACCGCGCGATTGGCTGCGCTGGGGTTGAAGAATGCCGAGTTGATTGTTGGCGAGGTGTTCGAGGATTTACCGGCGTTGTTGAATCGACCGGGTTATCAGGCACGGTTGCTGTTTCCCGGTGAGGAGGCGCAGCCGATGCAGGTCTACACCGCCAATGATGAGCCGCTGCTGCTGGTGGTCCCGGACGGTACCTGGCGCAAGGCGCGCAAAATGCTGCACCTCAATCCATTGTTGGCGGCGTTGCCCAGAGTGACATTGGCCGAGGGCGGGGTGTCGCGTTATCGCTTGCGCAAGGCTCCGGGGCCGGGGGCGTTGTCGACGGTGGAGGCGATTGTGCAGGCGTTGCAGACCCTCGAAGCGCCGAGCACTTTCGAGCCCTTGTTAAAGCCGTTCGAGGCGTTGATCGAGGGGCAGATTGCGGCGATGGGGGAGGAGACCTATCAGAAGAATCACGGGCGATGATCGTTCCCATGCTCTGCGTGGGAATGAATCCAGTGACGCTCTGCGTCACATCCGGGAAGGGACGCGGAGCGTCCCGGGCGGCATTCCCACGCGGAGCGTGGGAACGATCACTCCTTCGGAGAATGACTACCGCTCCCGCATCGCCTCGGTCCGCGCTTTCAACACCGGTTTAAGCAAATAATCGAGCACGCTTTTCTCCCCGGTAATAATGTCCACCGTCGCCACCATTCCCGGAATGATCAGCAACGGTTTCACATCCCCGCCCAAGTGATTTTTATCGGTCCTGACCTGAATCAGGTAAAAGCTGTTGCCCTTGTCATCTGTGATGGTGTCTGCCCCGATCAGCTCGAGCCTGGCGCTCAACCCCCCATAAATCGTGTAGTCATAAGCACTGAACTTGACCATGGCTTTCTGGCCTGGGTGCAGGAACGCCACGTCCTGAGGGCGAACCTTGGCTTCGATCAGCAGGTTGTCTTCCAGCGGCACGATTTCCACCATGTCGCTGCCCGGCTGAACCACGCCACCGATGGTGTTGACCTTCAGCACTTTGATGATGCCGTGAACCGGCGACACCACGGTGGTGCGCGTCACCCGGTCGTCGATGGCAATGCTCGTGGCGGTGATTTTCGACAGGTCGGTGCGTTTCTCATTCAGCTCTTTCGCCGCGTCCGAACGGAAAGATTGCTCGGACTCATCGATCTTGCTTTTGATCTCATTGATCGCCGACTCCGCCCGGGGAATCGCCAGGGTCGTGGCGTTCAGCGAGCCGCGGATTTCCACCGCGCTGCGTTTGAGCCGCAGGATTTCCACCGGTGACACCGCCCCGGTGCCCACCAGTGGCGCCGACATGTTCATCTCTTGTTGCAGCAGCGCCAGGCTGGAACTGAATTGGCCCTGTTTGGAGCGGAACTCCGCCAGCTCCTGGGTTTTCTGCCGAAGTTGTTCGGTCAGCGTGCGCTGCTCGCTGGCCAATCGGCGCTGACGTTGTTCGTACAGTGAGCGTTCGTCCTCGGCCACTTGCGGGGCTTTGGCGATCACTTCCGGGGACAGCTTGAACGGCCGGCCTTCCGCTTCGGCCGACAGCCGTTCGACCTGCGCGATCAACGCATACCGGTCCGCTTCGCTTTCACCCTTGTTCGACAGGAATCGCGTGTCATCCAGGCGCAGCAAGGTGTCGCCCTTGTTCACCATTTGCCCTTCGCGCACGAAGATCTCCGTGACGATGCCGCCTTCCAGGTTCTGGATCACCTGAATCTTGCTCGACGGAATCGCCTTGCCTTCGCCCATGGTGACTTCCTGCAACACGGCGAATTTGGCCCAGACCAGCGCGGTGATCAGCAGCGCCGCTGCCAGCCACACGGTGATCCGCGACCAGCGCGGTGAATCCTGCAACGAGGCGCCGGCGGTTTCCGGCATGAATTCGCTTTCGGCGCTTTTGCTGAAACTGCCGAAGTAGCTTCGGGCCGCTGAATCCGGTGTTTGAGCAGACATGGGGCGATACCCGTCAGTTAAGAGAAATAAAGCTGAACACAAACCTGTGGCGAGGGAGCTTGCTCCCGCCCCCTCGCCACAGGTGATGTATTGGCATCGAGTGGGCGCCCCTAGACAGTCGCAGAGCCGACACGGCCCTTGCGCAATGCATCGATGACCGCTTCTTTCGGGCCGTCGGCGACGATCCGCCCGTTGTCCAGCACCACCAAGCGATCCACCAGGCTGAGCATCGAGGTGCGGTGGGTGACCAGCAGCACGGTTTTGCCCTGGACCCAGCCGTGGAGTTTCTGGCGCAGGACATCTTCGCTGCTGTTGTCCATGGCGCTGGTGGGTTCGTCGAGCAGCATGATCGGCGGATCGAGCAACAAGGCCCGCGCCAGCAATACCGCTTGGCGTTGCCCGCCCGACAGCAACTGACCACGTTCGCCCACTGGCCGATCGAAGCCTTGGGGATGTTGGCGAGCCAGCTCGGTGACGCCGGTCAGTTCGGCAACTTCAAGCATCCGGGCATCGCTGATGTAACGGGCGCCGAGGGTCAGGTTGTCGCGCAAGCTGCCGGCCAGCAACGGCAGGTCGTGGGCGACGTAACCGATTTGCTGACGCAGGTCGGCAACGTCCAGTTGCCGCAGGTCCAGGCCATCGAGCAGCAGCTGGCCTTCTTCCGGCGCATAGAACCCCATCACCAGTCGCGCCAATGTGCTTTTGCCCGATCCGCTGCGGCCGATGATGCCGATCCGCTCGCCCGGTTTCATGCTGAAGCTGACGTTGGCCAGGGCCGGAGCGTTCTGGCCGTTGTAGTGAAAAGTCACGCCGCTGACGTCCAGTGCACCTTGCAGTTGTGTGCGCTCCAGCGGTCGTTGTTTGGCGTCGCGCTCTTGTGGCAGCGACATCAGCGCATCGGTGCTTTTCATGGTCAGTTGCGCTTGTTGGTAACGGGTGATCAGCCCGGCGATCTGCCCCAGCGGCGCGAGCACGCGGCTGCCAAGCATGTAGGTCGCCACCAGCGCACCAACGCTGAGGTTGCCGGCGATGATGCTGTAGACCCCGGCGACGATGGTCGCCATGCCGGAGAACTGTTGGATGAACAACGTGCCGTTGGTGGCCAGCGCCGAGAGGTTGCGCGCATGGCTGTCGAGGCGGGTGAGGGCGCCGTGGGTGCTTTCCCATTTGTGCTGGCGTTCGCTTTCGGCACTGCATGCCTTGAGGGTTTCCAGGCCACCGAGGGTTTCGATCAGCAAGGCCTGGCGTTCGGCGCCGAGGCTCAGACTCTTCTGCACGGTGTCGCGCAGACGCGCCTGAATCACCATGGCAAAGAGGATCGTGATGGGGAATGCCAGCAGGGGAATCACCACCAGCCAGCCGCCGAGCAGGCCGATCACTACCAGCATCAGCACGGCGAAGGGCATGTCGATCAGGCTGGTCAGCGTGACGGCGGTGAGAAACTCCCGCAGGCCCTGAAAGTCATGAATGCTCTGGGCGAAACCACCGATGGTCGCAGGCCGCGCTTTCATCGCCATGCCGGTGATGCGTTCGAACAGGGTCGCCGAAAGAATCACATCGGTTTTCTTCCCGGCGGTGTCCAGCAAATGCGCGCGAACCACCCGCAGCACCAGTTCGAAAACGGTGCCGATCAGCAAGCCGATCGACAGCACCCACAAGGTCGAAGTGGCCTGGTTCGGCACCACCCGATCGTAGGTTTGCATCACGAACAGCGGCACCATCAGGCCCAGCAGATTGATCAGGAAACTCGCCAGAATCGCATCGCTGTACAGCCACTTCGACAACTTCAAGGTGTCGCGAAACCAAGCCTCGACTCGCGGTATCAGCGGCGCGCGCAAGTCTTCGAGCTCATGTCGCGGCCGGGCGAACAAGGCCTGACCGCTGTAGCTGGCGGCCAGCTCTTCCGTGCTGACCCATTGTTCACCGCCGTCGGCTTCGCTCGGCAGAATCAGCGCCTGACCGTCATCGCCGAAGCGGCGCAATATCGCGCAGCGGCCATGGTTGAGGATCAGCATCACCGGCAGGTTGAGCGCGGAGATTTGCCCCAGCTCACGGCGCAACACACGCGCCTGCAAGCTGGCCCGGGCCGCTGCGCGCGGCAGCAGGTCCAGGCTCAAGCGTTGGTGTGCCATTGGCAGCCCGGCACTCAGGCTGGCGCGACTGACCGCCGCACCATGGAGTTTGCAGAGAATCAACAGGCCGTCGAGTAACGGATCATCGAAGCTCAGCCGCGGATCGACACCCGTGTTGCCGGTTTCCATGCTGGTCATATTGACTGCCTGTGGCGAGGGAGCTTGCTCCCGCTTGAGTGCGCAGCACTCACACTGTCTTCATCTTCAATCGGTGTTCGGGGTTGCTGCGCAACCCAGCGGGAGCAAGCTCCCTCGCCACAATTGGTCACGTCGGGTTATTTCATTTGAGTTCAGGCAAGCGCGCTTCGTTTTTCACTTCGGTGGAGGCGATCGCATCGGCGGGCAGCACCACCCGTTGTTTGCTCAGCAACTGGCCCATGTTCGCCAGCACGCGGTACATCGAGAACTCCTCGGTGTAGCGCACTTCGGTGTAGCGGCGGTTGGCGTTGTAGAGCTCGTTTTCACTGTCGAGCAAGTCGAGCAGGGTCCGTTGACCGAGGCCGAACTGATCCTGATACGCGGCCCGCACACGGGTGGTGGTTTCGGCGTATTCACGGGCGGTCGGGGTTTGTTTCTTGGCGTTGACCATGGCGTTCCAGGCCAGGTGGATGTTTTCGTTGAGCTGGCGCAGGGCGTTGTTGCGGATGTCCAGCGCCTGGTTGATCTGGTGCGCATCGGAGGCCAGCCGGGCCTTGTCGCTGCCGCCGCGGAACAGGTTGTAGTTCATCACCACACCCACTCGCCATTCGTTGTCGTGGCCTTCATCGCCCTGCACATTGTTATTGGCGCCCACCGCTGCTTCGGCGTCGAAGCGCGGGTAGAACGGCGACTTGGCGACTTCATACTGGCTCTCGGCCGATTGCACGTCGGCCTGGGCGGATTTCAGGTACGGGTTGTTTTCCACCATGCTCTGCTGGGCTTCCGGCAGGGTGGCGGGCAATTCGCCACGGGTCGACGGTGGGGCTTCGAGTTCATCGGGCATGCGCCCCACGACACTGTAGAAATTCGCCTCGGCATCGGCCAGATCGACTTCGGCGGTGTCGAGGTTGTTTTGCGCCAGTGCCCGGCGAGCGGTGGACTGGTCGGAGTCGGCGTTGCTGCCGACCCCACGCTGGGTCCGCAGGCCGATCTGATCGTTGACCCGCATGTGCGCTTGCAGGTTGTTCTTGGCCAGGCTTACCAGTTCGCGGCGCTTGAGCACTTCGAGGTAAACCTCGATGGTGCGCAGGGCCAGGTCCTGGGCGGTGCCCTGGGCGTAATAGGCTCGCGAGTTAACCACGCCTTTGGTGCGCGCGACCTCGTTGGAGGTATTGAAACCGTCGAACAGCATCTGCCGCAGACGCAGTTCCGACTGAGTGTAGGTCAGGATTTCGGTGTGGTGATTGCCCTGCGACCGAGTGGTGGTGTTATCGCTGTAGCCGCGCCCGTAGGCGGCGTTCAAATCCACCGATGGATAAAAGCCTCCTTTGGCGACCTTAACCTGCTCGTCGGCCGAGAGCCGGGCGTCGACCCGCGATGCCAGTTCCGGGTGAGTCGCGATGGTGCTCTGGATCGCCTCGGTCAATGACATCGCCTGAGCTTGAGAAGTGCAGGCCATGGCCAGCAAAATCGCGCCGCAGAGGGGGGGTAAAACGCGCATGGATGCCTCTCCCTGATTCCTGATGGTACTTAGCTGATCGCCAAATATTTGGCGTTATTTTTAAGTGAAACCGTTTCACGTTTGTTACAACAGAGCTAAGAACATTCTGACGGGAAGCTTAGAAGAATTTCTCATAAGGCTTATGCTGAAAAAAACTTATGCGCTCTGAAAAATCCAGCACATTGTTCAATCAGAAAACCTTTGTTTTATAAGCTCTACGGAGCTTCAAGGGGTTTTAGGAACGTTCTATTTACTTTTAGACACAGAGCAAAGAAGTGCTGGAGGGGAGAGAGGCGAGACGGTTTTTGGGTGACAATTTTTTGTCATATTGGTGATTCAAAACCGTTACGCATTGTCCGCAGGGCGGTTGTTTTGAACGTGGATCCTGATGCGATTGATTGCGGAGGGTTTTATCCTGTTTCAGACAATTCCTTGCGAGCGACGCGTCTGGCGAGGGTGTTGGGAGGCAGCGGTTTACTTTCAGGTAAACGCGTCCCGGCAGCCAGGCAGCCTGCTTGAACCATGAGCACTTCTTCGCGCACACAGGACGCCAACAGCAGTTGGCAGCGGAGGAAATGCACATGGCAACGCTCATCGGTATCGTCAGTAAGGTCATCGGTCAGGTGTTCGCAGTGGCGGGTGATGGCACCCGACGTACCCTGGTCGAGGGTGATCGGCTGTTTGCTGGCGAGCAACTGGTCACCGGGGCCGAAGGCGCGGTGGCGGTCCATTTGCAAAACGGCCAGGAGCTGACCCTGGGGCGGGACAGCAGCCTGCAAATGACCGGGCAGTTACTCGCCCATCAGGTGCCGCATGTGGAGACCGCCGATGCGGTGACGCCGAGCCAGGCGCAATTGACCGATGTCGAGCAACTGCAAAAAGCCATTGCCGCAGGGGCCGACCCGACCCAGGCCGGTGAAGCTACCGCCGCCGGGCCGGGCGCAACGGGCGCACCCGGTGGCGCACTGGGCGGCGGCCACAATTTTGTGCTGCTGGAGGAAGTGGCGGGCCGGGTCGATCCCACGATTGGTTTCCCCACGGCCGGTTTCAACGGTATTCCCGAATTTCCCCTCGAGCGCCGGGACCCGGACAACGGCGACAGCGGTGCAGGCAGTGCGGGGGGGGCAGGCGTTGCTCCCGTGGCGCCGAATAACCTGGTTACCCTCACCGGCCTGTCGGTGGCGGGGGGCGAACTGACCCTCAATGAAGCCAACCTGGCAGATGGCTCGGCCAGCAACCCCGGGGCGCTGACCCAGAACGGCACCTTCACCGTGTCTGCTCCCGACGGGCTGACCAGCCTGAGCATCGGCGGGATCAACGTGATCAGTGGCGGGGTGGCCGCAGGCTTTGCGCAGTCGATCACCACTCAACTGGGCAACACCCTGACAATCACCGGCTACAACCCGGCCACCGGCGTGGTGAGTTACAGCTACACCTTGGTCGGCAACGAAACCCACCCCGCCGGCGACGGCACCAACAGCCTCAGTGAACAGTTCACTGTGGTCGCGAACGACAGCAACGGCGATACCGCGACCGGTTCACTGGACGTCAATATCACCGACGATGTGCCCAAGGCCATCAATGACAGCAATGCCAATACCGCCTCGGAAACCCTGCTGACCCTGACCGGCAGCGTGCTGCCCAACGACATCCAGGGCGCCGACCGCATTGCCACCGGCCCCGACAGCGGGCCGATCATTGGCGGCACGTTCAACGGGGCTTATGGCACTCTGGTGCTCAATCCCAACGGCTCTTACACCTACACCCTGAACACCAGCGATGCCGACTTCAAGGCCTTGCATGGCGGTGGCAGCGCCACGGAAACCTTCACCTACACCCTGACGGACGCCGATGGCGATACCAGCACCGCGAACCTGGTGCTGCAGATTCACAACAACGACGACCCGGTGATCATCGGTGGCCTGAATGCCGAAGGTGGCGAGCTGATCGTCCACGAGAAAAACCTTGGCGACGGCAGCAACCCCGATGCATCGGCGCTGACCCAAAGCGGCACGTTCAGCATGACTGCGCTGGACGGCGTGCAAACCCTCAGCGTCGGCGGAATCAACGTAGTGGTCGGCGGTGTATCGGCGGGCTTCCCGCAATCGACCGTCACGCCCCTCGGCAACACGTTGACCATCACCGGTTACGACAGCGCGTCCGGCGTGGTCAGCTACAGCTACACCCTGGTGGATAACGAAACCCATCCGAATGCCAGCGGCATCAACAGTCTCTCCGAACAATTTACGGTAACCGTGGTGGACGACAACGGCACCACCGCCAATGGCAATCTTGATGTGAAAATCTACGATGACCTGCCTCGGGCCGTGGACGACAGCAACGCCCATACCGCGTCGGAAACTCTGCTGACCCTGACCGGCAGCGTGCTGCCCAACGACATTCAGGGTGCCGACCGCATTGCCACCGGCCCCGACAGCGGGCCGATCATTGGAGGCACGTTCAATGGGACTTACGGCACCTTGGTGCTCAACGCCAACGGCACGTACACCTACACCCTGAACACCAGCGATGCCGATTTCGAAGCCTTGCATGGCGGTGGCAACGGCACCGAGAACTTCGTCTACACCCTCACCGACTCCGATGGCGATACCAGCACCGCGACGCTGGTGCTGAACATCCGTAACAACGATGACCCGGTGACCCTCGATGGCCTGAACGTCAACGGCGGCGAACTCACTGTTTACGAAAAAAACCTCAGCGACGGCACCAGCCCCAACCCACCGGCCCTGACCCAGAGCGGCACCTTCAGCGTCACCGCGCTCGACGGTTTGCAAACCCTGACCGTGGGTGGCATCGCGGTGGTCTCCGGTGGTGTGGCCGCAGGTTTCCCGCAATCGATTGTCACTCCCCTCGGCAGTACGCTGACCATCACCGGTTACGACAGTGCGACCGGCGTGGTCAGCTACAGCTACACCCTGGTGGATAACGAAACCCACCCGAACGCCGATGGCACCAACAGCATCACCGAGAACCTTAACGTCGTCGCCACCGACGTCGACGGCAGCACGGCGTTGGGCCAGATCAACGTCAACATCGTCGACGACTTGCCCACCGCCAACCCTGACCACGCCACGGTGGCCGAGGGCGCGACGGTCTCGGGCAACGTGCTGGGCAACGACATCGGCGGTGCTGATGGCCCGGCCTTGGGGGGCGCGGTGGTCGGTGTGCGTGCCGGTAGCGACACCTCGACTTCGGCCATCGGTGGCTTGAACAGTCAAATCAACGGCACCTACGGCTACCTGACCCTGGATACCAACGGCAACGCGGTTTATCACAGCAATCCAAATGCCGTGAACGACCCTGGCGCTACCGACGTTTTCACCTACACCGTGCGCGATGCCGACGGCGATGAAAGCACCACCACCATCACCATCGACGTGTCCAACTGCACCCTCGTCGCGACCACCGATAACGACGTGACGGTTCACGAAAACGCGCTGGATCTGACCAAGGACGGCCAGGACCTGGCAGCGGGCACTGTCACCGGCAGCGAACCGGGCAACACCGGTGAAACCGCCAGCGGCACCTTGGTCGGCTCCGTCACCGGCGCCACTGGCGGGATCACCTACACCCTGGTCGGCAGTGCTACCGGGAGCTACGGACAAATCCTGATCAACCCGGACGGTTCCTATACCTACACCCTGACCTCGGCCCCCGCGACCACCCCCCATGCCAACGACGGGCCGAACACCCTGAGCGAAAGCTTCACCTATCAAGCTACCGATTCTCTGGGCAACAGCGTCACCAGCACCATCGTGATCAACATCGTCGATGACGTGCCGACGGCTCACTGCGATTCAGTCTCGGTGGTAGAGGGCGGTACGGTCAGCGGTAATGTGCTGCACAACGATGTGCTCGGCGCTGACGGCCCGGCGTCGGGTGGCGCGGTGGTGGGCGTGCGTGCCGGCAGCGACACCTCGACCTCGGCCATCGGTGGCCTGAACGCGCAAATCAACGGCACCTACGGCTATCTCACGCTGGATGCGAGCGGCAACGCCGTGTACCACAGCAACCCGAACTCGGTCGGCGAGCCGGGCGCCACGGATGTGTTCACCTACACCGTACGCGATGCCGACGGCGATGAAAGCACCACCACCCTCACCATCGACGTGTCCAACAGCTGCCTCGTAGCAGCCACGGATAGCGATGTGACGGTACTCGAAAAAGCCCTGGATTTGACCAGGGACGGCCAAGACCTGGCAGCGGGCACGGTCACCGGCAGTGATCCCGGTAACGCCGGCGAAACCGGCTCCGGTACGCTGGCCGGTTCCGTCACCGGCGGCGCCGGCGCGATCACTTACACCCTGGTCGGCAGCGCGACCGGAACCTACGGGCAGATCCTGCTCAATCCGGAAGGCAGTTACACCTACACCCTGACCTCGGCACCCACGACCACGCCTCACGCCAACGATGGGCCGAACACCCTGAGTGAAAGCTTCACCTATCAGGCCACCGATTCGTTGGGCAACAGTGTCACCAATACCATCGAGATCAACATCGTCGATGACGTGCCCACCGCTCACGTCGATGTTGTCTCGGTGGTGGAGGGCGGGACGGTCAGCGGGAATGTGCTGGGCAACGATGTGCTCGGTGCTGACGGCCCGGCCTTGGGTGGTGCAGTGGTCGGCGTGCGTGCCGGCAGCGACACCTCGACTTCGGCCATCGGTGGCTTGAACGCGCAAATCAACGGCACCTACGGCTATCTCACACTGGGTGCGAGCGGCAACGCCGTGTACCACAGCAACCCGAACTCGGTCGGCGAGCCGGGCGCCACGGATGTGTTCACCTACACCGTACGCGATGCCGACGGCGATGAAAGCACCACCACCCTCACCATCGACGTGTCCAACAGCTGCCTCGTAGCGACCACCGATACCGACGTAACCATCTACGAGAAAGCCCTGGACTTGACCAAGGATGGGCAGGATCTGGCGGCGGGCACGGTCATCGGCAGCGAGCCTGGCAACACGGGAGAGACCGGCTCGGGGACGTTGGTCGGCTCCGTCACCGGTGCCACTGGCGCGATCACTTACACCCTGGTCGGCAACGCCACCGGAACCTACGGGCAAATCCTGCTCAACCCCGATGGCTCCTACACCTACACCCTGACCTCGGCGCCGAAAACCTCGCCGAACGCCAACGACGGCGCGAACACCCTGAACGAAAGCTTCACCTACGCAGCCACCGATTCGGTGGGCAACAGCACCACCGGCACGCTTGTGGTCAGCATTGTCGATGACGTGCCCAAAGCCGTCGCCTCGGACCGTTCGGTGTCTGCGGTGCAGATCGACTCCAACCTGCTGCTGGTGATCGACGTGTCCGGCAGCATGGACGACCCCTCCGGCGTATCGGGCCTGTCGCGACTGGAGCTGGCCAAGCAGGCGATCAGCGCATTGCTCGACAAGTACGACAACCTCGGCGACGTGAAGGTACAGATCGTCACCTTCAGCAGCAGCGCCTCCGACCAGACGTCGATCTGGGTCGATGTGGCGACAGCCAAGTCGCTCATCGCCACGCTGACGGCGGGCGGCGGTACCAACTACGACGCGGCCGTGGCAACCATGCAAACCGCGTTCGACACCTCGGGCAAACTCACCGGGGCGCAGAACGTTGGCTACTTCTTCTCCGATGGCAAACCCAACGAAGGCGACATCGGCAGCGCGGACGAGATCGCGCTCAAAGCCTTCCTCGACGCCAATGGCATCAAGAACTACGCCATCGGCCTGGGCAGTGGCGTCAATAACGTCAGCCTCGATCCCGTGGCCTATGACGGCAGCACGCACACCGACACCAACGCCGTGGTGGTGACCGACCTCAATCAACTCAACTCGGTGCTCTCGGGCACCGTGCAAGGCGCGCCGGTCACCGGTTCGCTGCTGGGCGAGGGCGGTACGTTCGGCGCCGATGGCGGATTCATCAAATCCCTCACGATCGACGGCACCACCTACACCTATGACCCGAAAGGCAACAGCAATCAGGGCTCGCTGAACTTCAGCGGCGGCGCCAACCATGGCACCTTCAATACCGCCGACAACACCCTGAGCATCGCCACCAATAACAGCGGCACGTTGTTGGTGAACCTCGACACTGGCGAGTACACCTATACCTCGCAGAAAACCACGGCCGTGACGATCACCGAAAACATCGGCTTCACCGCCAGCGACAACGACGGCGACCTCACCAGCTCGACACTGACGGTCAACGTGATTGCGAACACGCCACCGGTGGCAGTCGATGACCACGTCATCACCAACGTGCTGTCGGGCAATATCGTACTGCCGGGCGAGCTGCTGCTGGCCAACGACACCGACGTCAATGGCGACCCGCTCACCGCGTCGCCGACCACCTTCAACACCGGCTGGACGGCCAAGGGCGCGGACTTTACCGGCACCAACGCGAACTTCAGCTTCACCGGCAACAACGTCCGGGCCGTGACCATCGCCCGCAGCGCATTCGTCGCCAACACCGCGGCCATGACGGCGGTGCTGGTGGTCAGCGGGGCACTGGGGTCGGTCAATGCCAACAATACCAACGATGAGGACCGCATCACCGTCAACCTCAAACAAGGTGAAACCCTCAACCTGGACCACAACCTGGCAGCCGGCCACGTCACCATGGAGTACTCGGTCAACGGCGGTGCTTACACTGCTCTCGCCGACGGCCAGACCATCACCGCCACGGCGGACGGCACGTACCAGATCCACATCACCAACATCGACGACGGCGGGCCGGGCAACAGCGGGAAGGGGGCGGAAAACTACCAGCTGACCATGACCGTCAACTATGCCGGAGCCCACGACAGCACCCCGGACTTCCACGGCACCTACACCGCCAACGACAACCACGGTGGCAGCGACAGCGCGGCAGTGAACATCACCTACCAGGACGGCCATACGCTGACCGGTACTTCGGGCGATGACGTGCTGGTGGCGGGCACCGGCAACAACGTCATCAATGCCGGCGACGGCAACGACGTGCTCACCGCAGGTTCCGGCAACAACGAAATGCACGGTGGCGCCGGCAATGACCTGCTGTTCAGTGGCGCGGGCAACGACTTGCTCGATGGCGGCACCGGCAACGACACCGCGAGCTATGCCCATGCCACCGCCGGGGTCACCGTCGACCTGAGCCAGCTCGCCGCGCAAAACACTGTTGGTGCCGGCACCGACACCCTGACCGGCATCGAAAACCTCACCGGCTCGAACTTCAACGACAGCCTCACGGGCGACAACAACAGCAACGTCATCAACGGCGGTTTGGGTAACGACGTGCTCAACGGCGGGGGCGGCGACGACTTCCTGATCGGTGGCCTGGGCAACAACACCCTCACCGGCGGCAGCGGTGCCGACACGTTCGAGTGGCTCAAAGGCAACAGCGGCCACGACGTCATCACCGACTTCACCCCAGGCGCGGATAAACTCGACTTGTCGCAACTGCTGCAAGGGGAAAACGGCACCGCGGCATCGCTGGATGACTACCTGCACTTCAAAGTCACCGGCAGCGGCGCTTCACTGGTCACCAGCATCGACGTCAGCGCCATGGCCGGCGCCACGCCGAGCCAGACCATCGACCTGGCCGGTGTGAACCTGGCCAGTCACTACGGCGTCACGCCGGGGGCGGGTGGCGTGGTTGCGGGTGGCCACGACACGGCGACCATCATCAATGGCATGCTCAATGACCATTCGTTGAAGGTGGATACCGTGTGAACTGACAGCTGAAAAGACAAAACCCGCCCTCCCGGTTAAACGGGAGGGCGGGTTTTCTATGGGCTGTTACATAGACTTCCAGTCGATAGAGTGGTTGGCTGATACTCAACCAATCAGGCACAACGCCGGTCGTCTATAGCCGTCACCATGGGGACCATATGGAGCGTTATAGCCGTGGGCCAGAGTTCCGGTAAGGTTGAAAAAATAATGTGAACCTCCACCCCCATCCGCCACCCAAGCGCCAAACAACGCACTGGGGTGATTTTGTATGAGCGGCCACCCCAGTAACGCTGCGACATTCCCTCCTTCTCGGGCATAGAGGTTATAGAACGCCTGCATTTGGCTCAGTGTGGCTAAGCGGCCGCCCCTGGCTTGGCAGTAGTTATAGGCTTCTGGCCATGTGCGCCAGGTAGCGTCATTTCTAAGCATGGTTTTGATTCCGCTGACCTGCACAATGTAACTTGCTGTGGCATTGGCGGAATCCGTAACGGTAATGGTCGCAGTTCCATTGGCTTTGCAGGTGACTGTACCTTGGTTTGTCACACTGGCGACGCTCGGATTGTTCGACGTGTAACTCTTGTATGGGCTCAGGCCGCCACTTGCTTGTTGCGTAAAGATAGCGGCTGCTGGAAAGTTTCTTGGTGCGCGATCTTGGGCAACAATGAAGCCGGAAAGAACAAGCGTTCTATCATTACCGGCAGACAGTCCTGCCACTACCTTCAACGTCCGGGCCGCTGATTCCGGCAACGCCCCGTAAGTCGCTTTAACCGTGTAGCTGTGATCCCCCTGCGCCTGGTCGGTGAGGGTATGCGAGTAATTGCCTGTCGGGCCAACGGGGATCGTGGCTTTCTCTGCGCCCTTGTCACGCAGTTCGATCTTCTGATTGGCGCTCGCCTTACCAGTGAACACGAACGTGGTCGCGGTGGTGGAGGTGCCATTGGGAATCTCGGGGCCGCTGGCGGAGCCGCCCTTCACTGAGGTGATGGTCGGCGACACGACGGCGACCACCGTCAACAGGTGCACATTGGAGTAGGTCGCGGTGCTGTGATACAGCGATTTGGCATACAAGCGGCGACCACCCACCGGCACGGTGATCGTGCGCTCCCAGTCCCCCGTCGTCGGATGGGCAGTCGCCGTACCCTTGGACACCGCGCTCGCGCCGCTGCCGTCGAAGATCTCGACGGACTGCCCCTTGCTCGCGGTGCCGGTCAGGGTCACGCTGGTTTCGACGGTGGTGCCGCCATTGGGGATCTCGACCCCGCTCGGGGAGCCTTTGACTGAGGAAATAGTCGGTGCAACCACCGCCGTCACGGTCAGGGTGCGCACGTTGGAATAAACGGAGGTGGGGTGATACCGCGACTGGGCATACAAGCGGCGACCGCCCACCGGAACGGTGATCGTGTGTTCCCAAATCCCTGTCGTCGGGTTGGCGCTCACCGTGCCCTTGGATACCGCGCTCGCGCCGCTGCCGTCGAAAATCTCGACGGGCTGACCCTTGGCGGCGGTGCCCTTCAGCTTCAGCGTGGTGCTCACGGTGAGCCCGCCCTGCAGCACTTCCTTGTTGCCGGCGTCCAATACGTTGTCGAGGGTCGGCACCACCAGCTCCACGGCCTTGATGGTATAGGTGCGATCCGGAAACACCGTGGCCGTGGCCGGGTTGTTGCTCTTGTCCAGCGACACCTTGAACTTGATCGTCAGCGTGGTGCCGTGCCCGAGTTGCTTGAGATAGCTGTTGGCCAGCGCGGCGGGCCAGAATCCCTGGTTGATCCAGGTGGTGTTGACCTGGGCCGGGAGGCCGTTCCACAGCGCCAGGTTGTGCGCCGTGCCGTCCGCCTTCTTGCCTTCCAGACTCAACCAGCATGGCTGGCCCGCTTCGATCAGCGTGTGGAGCAGAGCGTGAATGGTCGCGTTTTTGCTGCCCTGCGCCATCACGTCCAAAAAGTTGTTGGCGTCAGCCTCGACGATCTTCGGCGGGGTCAGCGCCGTCGCCGGCAGCGCAAGAATGTTCAGATTCAGGGGCAGTGAAGGGGAGAGTTTGCCGTTGCGTTCGATGACATAGGTGACGGTGACGGTTTTGGTCAGGCTGTAGGCCAGCACCGAACGGGGCACCGCAATTTCCAGCCCGGCACTGACCAAACGTTGCGGGCTGGGGTATGACCCCGCTGGTACATCGGTGGCACCTTTCCAGATCACGCTCAGCTTGTCGCTGGGCAACAATGAGCCCTGCGGCACCAGCACCCGGACTTCCGGCTGGGTCGGGCTGAAGTTGGTACCGGTCTGGCCCTTGACGGTCGGGGCCGACAGGTCCAGTCGGTCGAGATGAATGTCCAGCCGCTTCTCCGGGGATTTGACCCGGTTGCCCAACTGGTCGACGACATAGAACTCGGCCACAGCACTCGGGTTGTCGCCCGCCTTCTGGAACGTGTCGGTGAACAGTGTGTGGGTGATCGGCGCGGTGCCGTCGGGAACGTCGAACCTGACCTGGGTGTCGCCCAGCAGAAATTCGATGCGGTCATGGTTGCGCCGGTTGGCATAGGTGAACCCGAACTCTACCCCTTGCGCCGCCCGTGCGGCGCTGACGCCATCCTTGAGCACGTCGGCCGGGATCACCAGATCCAGGTTGTCCGCAGGCCGCAGGTGGTACAACACATTCAAATCCCGAGACGGTTCGACGTTGCCACCGGGTCGGGTGACTTTGTAATGCAGCCGGTTGACGCCCTGCATCAGGTAACCGTGCGGCAGGTACAGACGCACGCGCAGTTGCTCCTCCCCCGAAGCGATAGTCTTGCCGGTCACGGGGGTGGGATCGCCGTTGACATACAAATCCACGCGATCATCGGCCGCCATGATCCAGGAGCGCAGCTGCAGCTCGGTCCAGGGATCGACCAGGCATTCAAGGCCCTGGGCCTGGCCGTCGTAAAGGGCTTTGGGAATGCCGCCGTGAGCGATGTCGGCAGGTTTTACCGGGGACACCCAACCCTGGATGATTACGGGATACAGCACAAAAAATTCGTTCAACGCGGCGGATTGGATATCCATCCTGCTCTCCTGGAAAGTGATAAGTCCTGAGTCCTCTCGGGACGCGGGTATCACATATCAGGCTGGGAAGACTGGCTACTGTCAGATCTGACAGGTAGTGCACGATTTAAGAAGAGCAGTCAGTCTCTGCCGAAGGCTGCGATCTTTTGATTGATCTGGTGAAGCCCGGTCCTTCTTCACGCAGCCTTTATCCGCAGCTCAGTCAAGAAATAGTCATTTGCGTCTCTCGTCGCCACATGACTGACCACTGACAATGTTATCGGCAATGATTGAGCTGTGAACCTGACTGAGTAAGGTGACCAGGTGTGCCGGGGAGGCGTAAATTGCCCGGTTGTCGTCCCCGCATTTGTCTGCAGTGAAAACACAGCCAGGTGAGGCCCTTCTCCATTGGCAGCCAGAATGCTGAATTCATACGTCCGGCCGATGATCAGGTTTGAAAATGACTTGTGTAAAACCACTCCAGCGCAATTATTGGTATGCGTGCTGTTAGTCAACCCGGTACGCCCATGGTAAGTACCAAGGGCAATATCTTTAGGATCTCTTGCGGCAGGTCCGATTTCCCATCCGTTCAGGCCGTTCTTGAACCGAGTCACCTCGTCCGATAGTGGAACAAAGATCTTAAGCGTTCTCGCTGTCGATCCCGGCCGATTGGCAGAGTTGGGTGTCACCGAATAACCATGATCCCCCTGCGCCAGGCTGGTCAGTGTATGCGTCCATTCTTGCGTCGGGCCAATGTTGACCGTGGCTTTGAAAGCGCCCTTGTCGAACAGATCGATCTTCTTGTTGGCGCTCGCCCTGCCTTTCAACACAAGCGTTGTATGGTGGGTGGAGGTGCCGTGAGGAATCTCCGGGCCGCTGGCAGAACCACCTTTGACTGAGGTAATGGTCGGGCTCACCCACGGCAGAGCCTTGATCGTGTACAGGCGATCCGGAAACACCGTGGCTTTGGCCGGGTCATTGCTTTTGTCCAGCGACGCCTTGAACTTGATCGTCAGCGTGGAGCCCGGCCCGAGTTGCTTAAGGTAGTTGCTGGCCAGTGCTGCGGGCCAGAATCCCTGGTTGACCCACATTGCATTGACCTGTGCCGGGAGGCCATTCCACAGCTGCAAGTTATGCGCCGTACCGTCCACCCTATGGCCCTCCAGACTCAGCCAGCACGGTTGGCCTGCTTCAATCAGCGTCCAAGGCAACGCATGGATTGTGGCGTTTGCAGTACCGAGCGCGATCACGTCCAGCAGGTTGTTGGCATCGGCCTCAAGAATTTTGGGTGGAATCAAGGCGGTCGGCGACAGCGCAAGAATGTTCGGATTCAGGGGCGGTGAGGTGGAGGGTTTGCCGTTGCGTTCGATGACATAGCTGACGGTGACGGTTTTGTTCAGGCTGTAGGCCAGCATCGAACGGGGCACCGCAATTTCCAGCCCGGCGCTGACCGGGCGTTGCGGGCTGATGTAGGAACCCGTCGGGACATCGCTGGCACCTTTCCAGATCACGGTCAGCTTGTCGCTGG